>JAIRVP010000014.1 GCA_031253835.1 Burkholderia sp.
CGCATCGGCTGGCTCGGGCGCGTGAAACCATGCGATCTCGTGGCGGGCAACCGTCTCGAACACTTCCGTATGGTACCGGCCGCGAACATCCCGATGCCTTCGCGCGCGAGCGGCGCAAGGACCTGCGCGGTGGCGTGGCGAACGCGGACGTCGCGCAGCAGCGTGAGGACGGACAGGTCGATCTCGAGTTCGTCGCCATCGACGTGCAGTACCGCGGCGTGGTCCTGCATCCGCACGTGCCGGATCTCGCGCCCGCGCAACCATTTGAGGACGGCGAAGCGCCCTTTCCCCGCCCTGGGCGCGGCGATGCCGAGCGCGGTCAGGATCGTGACCGCATTGGCGAGCGCCGTGCTTTCGTTGCCGCTCAGCATGTCGCGCATGCGGCCGAGCAGCGAGGTCGCGAGCGTGACGTCGATGCCGAAGCTGCCGGTCTTGAAGCGGCCGCGCACGTTCACCTGCGGCCGAACCTGATCGCCGCACAGGGCACGTGTCGACGCGTCGAGCAAGCCGCCGAATGCAAGCAGCGCGGGCGCGAGTTCGCGCACGTCCATTTCGGACGATTCGAGCGCGGGCCCGTCGTACGTGACGCGACATCGGCTCATGGCATCAAAGGGGCCGAGATCGACCGGGCCGGGACGGTTTCCATTGCGTGTGGTCATGGGGAATGCGGGCTGGAGACGTGGACGATAACGGGAACGAACGCTTTCGAATGCCTTTCATGGTAGGGGCGATCGACCGGTTGCGCGCGATTTTGGCCATCCGGACAAGACGGCATGCGGACGTGTCCCGATAGCGCCCGACAACCCACGAACTTTTCCGATACTTCCCCGGTCACACTCGCCAGCCTGCGGGCGTGCCGGCGCCCCGAACGCGCTTCCGGCCCCGGTATTCCCCCACCCACCCCATCCGCATATCATTCGCACATCGCGCACCTGCAGGCCGCAGGCGCGGCACACAGGGATTCTCGATGGACACCAAACGATCGCGGCCGGGGCTCGTCGCCGCGCTGCTCTGGGCGGCGCTGTATCTCGCGACCGGTTACATCTCGCACGAGTTCAACGGCCCCGTCCGGCTGACGGGCTACATCTGGCTGCCGGCCGGCGTGACGGTCGGCGCGTTCATGTTGCGGCCGGTGCGCGACTGGCTGACGCTGGCCGGCGCATTCCTCGTCGGCCAGCTCGCGCTGACCGCGATCGAACACGGCAGCCTCGTCAACGCGGTGCTGTTCACGATCGACGAAGTCGGCGCGGCCGCGCTCGCGGTCTGGCTCGTGCAGCGCGTGCGCTTCTCGCTCGAGGGGCTGTACTTCCTGCGCTCGGTGATCCTCGCCGGGCTGATCGCGGGTGTCGTCGGCGCGATCGGCGGCGCGGCGTGGTACACGACGGTCAAGGGCGCGCCGTTCTTCGACGTGTGGTCGGTGTGGGCCGCGTCCGATTTCGTCGGCGTGCTGCTGGTCACGCCGGTGCTCGCATCGTGGTCGCGCTTTCGCGCGCACCGCTCGGGCGACCACGAGCGCTTCGACCTGATGCTCGGCATCGTCGCGTTCGTGTTGCTCGCGCTCGTCGCGCTGGTGATCTTCGACGGCGACACGTCGCAGAAATTCGGCACGGGCGCCGGCTTCGCGCTCACGTATATCCCGCTGTTCCTGACCGTCGCGGTGACGCTGCTGCTCGGCGGCCGCACGGGCTCGTCGTCGGTGCTGGTGCTCGCGCTGATCGTGATCGAGCAGACCGCGCAGGGCGACGGCCCGTTCTCGTCGTTCCACGAACACTACGGCAGCGCGCTGCTCGAAGCGCAGCTCTATCTGGCGGTCGCGTCGCTGCTGGTGCTGACGGTCAGCACGCTGAAGACCACGCGCGAACGCGTGCACGAGCACGCGGCGGTGCTGCAGAACAACATGGAGCTCGCGCTCGCGAGCGCCGGCCAGATCGCGTACGTGCTCGATCCGGAGTCGGGCCGCATCGACTGGAGCGGCGATGTCGAGCGCGTGTTCGGCGTCGGCGTCGATGCCGCGCAGATCGCGAGCGTGCCGCTCGTGCTCGAACGCGTGCAGCCGGGCGACCGCGAGGCACTGAGCGACTACTGGAACGCGGAGATCGCGGGCGAGGATCGCGCGTCGCTGTCGCTGCGCATCGTGCTGCGCGACGGCGGCACGCAGACGATCACCGACCACGGCGCGCCGCTGCTCGATTCGAACGTCGACGTGACGGTGGTCGCGGGGGTCTGGCAGATCGAGCGCGTGTGGCCGGCGGACGAATGAGCGGGTACGTGTCATGACAGGTCGCACGGGCGTCCTGCTGATCCACGGGCTCGGCGGCACGCAATACGATCTCGGTTCGCTGCACAAGGCGATGCGGCGCGCGGGCGCCGACACGCACATGATCACGCTGCCGGGGCACGGCACGCGCCCCGAGGACCTGGTCGGCGTGCGCGCGGAGGCGTGGCTCGACGCGGTGACCGAACAGTATCGCGCGCTGGAGCGCGAGTACGACGCGCTGCATGTCGCCGGTATGTGCATGGGCTCGCTGGTCGCGCTGCTGCTGTGCCATCGTGTGCAGCATGCGCGCGGCCGGCTCGCGTTGCTGGCCACGCCGGTGTTCATCGATGGCTGGTCGACGCCGTGGTACCGGTCGCTGCGGCACGTGCTGTACCGCGTGCCGGGTGTCGCGGAGCGGATGCGCGTCGAGGAAGGCGATCCGTTCGGCATCAAGAACGCGACGATCCGCGCGATCGTGAAGAAGAAGTTCGAGCGGCAGGACAGTTTCCACTATGCGTGGGTGCCGCTTGCGTGCGTGCGGCAGGTTGACCGGATGCGCGACTGGACGCTCGAGGCCGCGGCCGGCACGCCGTGCCCGACGCTCGTGCTGCATGCCCGCGAGGACGAACTGACGAGCCTGCGCTCGGCCGATTTCCTGCTGGAGACGATGCCCGACGCGCGCGGGATCGTGCTGGAAAACAGCTATCACATGATCTGCGCGGACAACGACCGCGACGACGTCGCGCGGCACGTGCTCGAATTCTTCGGCTTCGATCCCGTGCATGCGGTGAGCCCGGCGATGGCGCGCAGGATGGGGCGGCTGGAGTCCTGACGGCGGACTACGCCGCTTCCGGCTGGCGTCCGCTCGGGCGTGACGAGGCCGTGCTGCTCGTACAGCCGCAGCGCCTTGATCGAGACGCCGAGCCGCGCGGCGGCCGCCGATGCGTTCAAACGGGGCGTGGACGTACCCATCCGTCACCTCTTCGCTGTCGATTCGTTGCGTTCAGCATAAAGGCGATCCCAAGGGCCGGGTCAAGCAGGCTTGCGCGGCCGCGACGCCCGGCAGACAGGCGCCGAGCAGCAAGCCGGCTGCGACGATTCGCATCTTGTTCACCCGTGTCTCCTTGATTCTGCTTGTTCGAATGCCGTCGATGACGGCAGGACTCATGGTGTGACGGCGGCGATGCGGGCACCACATCAAAAGAAAACGCGAACCGATACTTTTTGCTCAGGGTCGGTCGTGCGATGCACAAAATGTGTCGGTCGGGCGGAAACCGGGCGGCCGTCGCCGAGATTCATCGCGCTCGTGTTCCTGCCGGTGTACGTGTCCGGCGCGGTGCTGAAATTCGACCGGGCCGGCGCCGTGCGCGCGGTGGTCGTGCAGGGCGCGGCCGGGAAAGGGACGGTGTCCGTGATGGCGTACACGGTGCTCGGGTTCAGCCCGCCGCTCGAACAGGTCGGGCGCGAACCGCGCGCGTGAAGGTGTAAAGGTTTAAAGGTGTAAAGGCGCGCGTTACGCCGGGAACCGTTCGCTGTCGGACGCCGGCACGAGGGTGTCGGGCCACTGCACCTCGAATCGCGTGCCGCCCGCGCCGGTCGGCACGCAGAGGGCTTCGCCGTGATGCGCATGCGCGATTGCCGCGACGACGGCGAGCCCGAGGCCCGTGCCGCCGGGTTGCGACTCGTCGACGCGCCGGAATGCCTGGAACACGTGCGGCGCGAAATCGGCCGGGATGCCGGGACCGTCGTCCTCGACGCGCAGCCGGCACAGGCCGTTCTCGATCCGCGTCTGGATCCGGATCGTGCCGGGCACCGCATGGCGGCGTGCGTTCTCCAGCAGCGCCAGCAACGCCTGGCGGATGCGGACCGGGTCGCAGCACACAGGCCGCGGGTCGAGATCGAGTTCCGGATGCTGGCCGGCAGCCTGCAGCGTGTGCGCGAACACGTCGACCACGGCGCGCACGTCGGCAGCGAGATCGGTGTCGCGGATCTCGATGCTGAGGTGGCCGCTGTCGGCGAGGCTGACCACACGCAGATCCTCGATCAGCCGCGTCAACCCTTCGACCTGCGCGAGCAGGCTGCGGTACAGCGCTTCGCTCGGCGTGAACACGCCTTCGGCGAGCCCCTGCAGCCGGCCGCGCAAGACCGTGACGGGCGTGCGCAGTTCATGGGCGATCGCCGCGTTCCAGAACGTCTGCTCGTCGGTCACGCGCTGCAGTTCGCTCGCGAGTGCGTTGAAGTTGTCGGCGAGCAGCGCCGCTTCGTGCAGCGAACGGTCGCCGGCGACGGCGCGCGCACCGAGATCGCCGCGCGAGACGCGGCGGATGCTGTCCGTCACCGAGTTCAGCGGCACGAGGATGCGGCGCGACAGGTTGACCGCGACGATGACCGAGATCAGCAGGCCGACCAGCGTGGTCGAGATGATCCATATCCACTCGGGCCCGCTCGGGAGCCAGCTCTGCGGCTTGAAGTACTCGGGCGAGTACGTGTACAGCAGGTAGTAGAACGCGTAGGCCGTCACGACGATCAGCACCGTGATGCCGAATGCGATCGCGCCCATCGTCAGCGCGATCTGGCGGCTCAGGCCGTCGAGTTTCAATCGCCGCTCCACAGTTTGTAGCCGACGCCGCGCACGCTGGCGGGCATGCCTTGCACGCCGAGGTCGTCCAGTTTCTTGCGCAGCTTGCTGACGTGGCTGTCGACCGTGCGCTCCAGCGCGTCGCCTTCCGGCAGGCAGGTGGCCATCAGCTCGGCGCGGCTGAACACGCGGCGCGGCGCGCGCGCGAGCTGCGCGAGCAGCTTGAATTCGGTGAGCGTCAGCACGAGCGTGTGGCGCGTGCCGCCGACCTCGACCGTCGCTTCGTGGTGCTCGAGATCGATCTCGAACGGCGCGGCGCGCAGCACACGCTGTTCTTCCTGGCGCGAGCCGGCCATCGACCGGCGCAGCACGGCCTGCGCGCGCGCGACGACTTCGGCCGGGTTGAACGGCTTGACCACGTAGTCGTCGGCGCCGATGCGCAGCCCGGTCAGCTTGTCGATGTCCTGGTCGAGCGCGGTCAGCATGATGACCGGCGTGTCGCCGCGATGGCGGATTTCGGCGAGCACCTTCCAGCCGTCGACGTGCGGCATCTGCACGTCGAGCAGCACGAGGTCGGGTTTCAGCGACAGGTGGAGTTCGAGCGCGCGGCGGCCGTCGGCCGCGTGCACGGTGCGCAGGCCGTTGCGCGCGAAGTACGCGGTCAGGATCTCGGCGATCTCGGGTTCGTCCTCGGCAATGAGGACGAGCGCCTGCGCGCCCTGGCCGGCGCCGGGAGATGAAGAAAATTCGGGCATGGCCACTCGTTCAGGTCCATCGGGGTTCCATCAGGTCGCCATACTACCGCAGGGCCAAGTCAATCGAGCGGAGGCGAGCCATCCCCCTTGGCGTGCGCCGGTCAGCGGACTGGAAAGGCTGGACGCGCGGGCAACACGGCGGGATAAAGCGGACGAGCGGTGAATCGGGGATTCCCATGGTGAATACCCGCTCATTCACCAAATAAATTTTAAAAATGCCCGCCGGCTGGCTATGCTGAATCCTTCACTCAGGCGGGCATGCGATGGCTGAACTCTTTCTGGTACGGCACGGGCAGGCATCATTCGGCACCGACGACTACGACCGGCTTTCCTCGGCCGGCGAGCAGCAGGGCGTCTGGCTCGGCGAATACTTCGCGCGGCAGGGGCTGACGTTCGACCGCGTGATCTGCGGCACGATGACCCGCCACGCGCAGACGGTCGACGCGATCCTGCGCGGGATGGGCCGCGAAGGCGTGCCGGTCGACCGCCATCCCGGCCTGAACGAATACGACTTCCACGGGCTGTTCGCGGCCGCCGCCCACGACTATCCGGAGATCGCACGGCTTGCCGCCGGCTCGATGAAGGAGCACTTCCGCGCGCTCCGGCAGGTGCTGCAGCTGTGGACCGAGGACAAGCTCGGCGACGCGGCCCCCGAAACCTGGTCGCATTTCCAGCAGCGCGTGGCCGATGCACGCGCCGCGATCCGCCACGGCGGCGGCCAGCGCGTGCTCGCGGTGAGCTCCGGCGGCCCGATCGCGGTCACCGTCCAGCAGGTGCTCGCGGCGCCGCCGTCGAGCGCGATCGCGCTGAACCTGCAGATCCGCAACAGCAGTCTTTCGCAGTTTTTCTTCAACGCCGATGCGTTCCACCTCGCGTCGTTCAACGGCATCCCGCATCTGGAAGATCCCGAACGGCACGCATGGCGGACCTACGGCTGACCCACGAACGATCGCGACGATGACGAACCCTTCCCAGCAACTCGACGTAGCCCGCCTCACGCGCTATCTGGAAACGCACGTGCCGGGCTTCGAAGGCCCGGTCGACACGGAGAAGTTTGCCGGCGGCCAGTCGAATCCGACTTTCCTGCTGAACGCGAAGAGCGGCCGCTACGTGCTGCGCCGCCAGCCGCCGGGCGAACTGCTGAAATCCGCGCACGCGGTCGATCGCGAATTCCGCGTGCTGACCGCGCTGTCGGGCACCGCGGTGCCGGTCGCGCGCCCGTATCACCTGTGCGAAGACCGCGACGTGATCGGCAGCCTGTTCTACGTGATGAGCTTCGAGGACGGCCGGATCTTCTGGGATCCCGCGCTGCCGGAACTGCCGAAGGCCGATCGCGCGACGTGCTACGACGCGCTGCTGCAGACGATGGCCGCGCTGCACGACGTCGATGTCGACGCGGTGGGCCTGGCCGACTACGGCCGCCCCGGCAACTACTTCGAACGCCAGATCGGCGTGTGGACGAAGCAGTATCGCGCGGCGGAAACCGGGCGCCTCGACGCGATGGAGACGCTGATCGACTGGCTGCCGAAAGCGTGCCCCGAGGATACGGGCCGGCCGGCGCTGGTGCACGGCGATTTCCGGATCGACAACCTGATGTTCGCGCAAGACGGCTATCGCGTGCAGGCCGTGCTCGACTGGGAACTGTCGACGCTCGGCAACCCGCTCGCCGATCTCGCGTATTTCTGCATGTGCCTGCGGCTGCCGTCCGGCGGGCAGGTGCGCGGGCTCGCGGGCCAGGATCGCGCGGCGCTCGGCATCCCCGACGAAGCGGCGATCGTCGCGCGCTATTGCGAACTGCGCGGCATCGCGCCGATTCGCGACTGGCATTTCTACCTCGCATTCAGTTTCTTCCGGCTCGCGGCGATCGCGCAGGGCGTGAAGGCGCGCGCGCTGCAGGGCAATGCCTCGAGCGAGCAGGCGCTGCGCGTCGGCGAAATGGCCGGCCGACTGGCCGAACTGGCGGTCGGCGTGATCGACGCGCATCGCTGATCGCACCGACCGCCTGGCGGCGACACGACAATCCAATCAATGGAGGAGCACAGCAACATGGCAACGAACCTGTTCGACCTGACGGGCAAGATCGCGCTGGTGACGGG
This sequence comes from Burkholderia sp., assembly GCA_031253835.1. Lineage (GTDB taxonomy): Bacteria > Pseudomonadota > Gammaproteobacteria > Burkholderiales > Burkholderiaceae > Burkholderia. The sequence goes on from JAIRVP010000014.1 coordinate 7,687, forward strand.
CGCAAGCCGCGGCATCGGCGAGGAAATCGCGAAGCTGCTCGCGGAGCAGGGCGCGCACGTGATCGTGTCGAGCCGCAAGCTCGACGACTGCCAGGCCGTGGCCGACGCGATCGTCGCGGCGGGCGGCCGCGCCGAGGCGCTGGCGTGCCACGTCGGGCGTCTGGAAGATATCGCCGCGACGTTCGAGACCATCCGCGGCAAGCACGGGCGGCTCGACATCCTCGTGAACAACGCGGCCGCGAACCCGTATTTCGGGCACATCCTCGATACCGATCTCGCCGCGTACGAGAAGACCGTCGACGTGAACATCCGCGGCTACTTCTTCATGTCCGTGGAAGCCGGCAAGCTGATGAAGGAGCACGGCGGCGGCGCGATCGTCAACACGGCGTCGGTGAACGCGCTGCAGCCGGGCGACCGGCAGGGCATCTACTCGATCACGAAGGCGGCCGTCGTCAACATGACGAAGGCGTTCGCGAAGGAGTGCGGGCCGCTCGGCATCCGCGTGAACGCGCTGCTGCCGGGGCTCACGAAGACGAAGTTCGCGGGCGCGCTGTTCGCGGACAAGGACATCTACGAGACGTGGAAGGCGAAGATCCCGCTGAAGCGCCACGCGGAGCCGCGCGAAATGGCCGGCACCGTGCTGTATCTCGTGTCGGACGCGGCGAGCTACACGAACGGCGAGTGCATCGTCGTCGACGGTGGCCTGACGATCTGAGCGCGCGATGAACATCGACAGCTACGCCGGCCAGGCCGTGATGATCACCGGCGCCGCGAGCGGCTTCGGCGCGCTGCTCGCGAGCGAACTTGCCGCGATGGGCGCGCGGCTCGCGCTCGGCGACCTGAACGGCGACGCGCTCGAACGCGTGGCCGCGCCGCTGCGCGCGGCCGGCGCCGACGTGATCGCGCAGCGCTGCGACGTGCGTGTCGAAACGGACGTCGCGTCGCTGGTGCATGAAGCCGTTGCGCGCTTCGGGCGGCTCGACGTCGGCATCAACAACGCGGGCATCGCACCGCCGATGAAGGCGCTGATCGACACCGACGAAGCCGATCTCGACCTGAGCTTCGCGGTGAACGCGAAAGGCGTGTTCTTCGGGATGAAGCACCAGATCCGCCAGATGCTCGCGCAGCGCGAAGGCGTGATCCTGAACGTCGCGTCGATGGCCGGGCTCGGCGGCGCGCCGAAGCTGGCCGCGTATGCGGCATCGAAGCATGCGGTGGTCGGGCTCACGAAGACGGCCGCGCTCGAATACGCGCGCCACGGCATCCGCGTGAACGCGGTGTGCCCGTTCTACAGCGCGACGCCGATGGTCACCGACAGCGATATCGGCGACCGCCAGGATTTTCTCGCGCAGGGCTCGCCGATGAAGCGGCTCGGCCGCCCCGACGAAATCGTCGCGACGATGCTGACGCTGTGCGCGAAGGAAAACACTTACCTGACCGGGCAGGCCGTCGCCGTCGACGGCGGTGTCTCGGCCTTCTGACCGAACGGAACACGGAATCTCGAGGAGTCGATCATGGACTTTGGCTACACCCCGAAAGTGGAAGCACTGCGCGAACGCGTGCGCGCATTCATGGACGCGCACATCGTGCCCCGCATCCGCCAGTGGAACGAGGAAGTGCATGCGGGCCAGTATCCCGTGTCGTTCATGGAGGCGCTGAAGGAGCGCGCGAAGGCGGAAGGGCTGTGGAACCTGTTCCTGCCGCACCTGAAGGACGACGAGCCCGGCATGGGCCTGACGAACCTCGAATACGCGCCGCTCGCCGAGATCATGGGGCGCGTGGGCTGGGCGTCGGAAGTGTTCAACTGCAACGCGCCGGACACCGGCAACATGGAGCTGCTGCACATGTTCGCGACGCCCGAGCAGCGTGAACAGTGGCTGCTGCCGTTGCTGCGCGGCGAGATCCGCTCGGCGTTCGCGATGACGGAGCCCGACGTCGCGTCGTCGGATGCGACGAACATCACGACGCGCATCGAGCGCGTGGGCGACGAGTACGTAATCAACGGCCGCAAGTGGTTCATCACGAACGCCGCGCATCCGAACTGCAAGATCTTCATCGTGATGGGCAAGACCGATCCCGATGCCGAGTCGCACCAGCAGCAGAGCATGATCCTCGTGCCGCGCGATACGCCGGGCGTGACGATCGTGCGCAACATCACGGTCGTCAATCACCATGCGCCGGAAGGGCACTGCGAGATCACGTTCGACAACGTGCGCGTGCCGGCAAGCAACCTGCTCGGCGAGGAAGGCAGCGGCTTCGCGCTCGCGCAGGCACGCCTCGGGCCGGGCCGCATCCACCACTGCATGCGTTCGATCGGCGCGGCCGAGCTGGCGCTGGAGCTGATGGTCGACCGCGCGCAGTCGCGCGTCGCGTTCGGCAAGCCGCTGAACCGGCACGGCACCGTCGGCGAATGGATCGCGCGTTCGCGCATCGAGATCGACCAGGCGCGCCTGCTGGTGCTGAAGGCCGCGTGGATGATCGACAAGGTCGGCGCGAAGGCCGCGCGCAAGGAGATCTCGATGATCAAGGCGCTCGTGCCGACCGTCTACACCGACGTGTGCGACCGCGCGATGCAGGTGTTCGGCGCGGCGGGGCTGAGCCCCGATACGCCGCTCGCCGACCTGTGGACGTGGGGCCGCGCGCTGCGCTTCGCCGACGGCCCGGACGAGGTGCACCTGCAGGCGATCGCGCGGATGGAGATCAAGGACGGCGAGCCCGGTTCGACCGCGCCGTACCTGACGCCGCCGCTGCGCGGCTGACCGGCCGCACGACTCGCCGCGCGACATGGACGAACGGACGGCGCACGCCGTAAGATGCCGGCAAGGAGATCCGGCGATGCGCCTGACCAAGATTGATCTGAACCTGTTCGTCGTATTCGAGGCGATCTACAACAAGCGCAACCTGACGCGCGCGGCCGAGGTGCTGAACCTCACACAGCCGGCCGTCAGCAATGCGCTGGCGCGGCTGCGCAAGACGCTGAACGATCCGCTGTTCGTCAGCACGCCGGCCGGGATGATGCCGACGCCGCTGGCCGAGAACATCGTCGGCCGCGTGCGCGAGGCGCTGCAACTGCTCGATTCGAGCGCGCATGAAGGCGACGTGTTCGATCCGGCGTCGTCCGAGCGCGTGTTCCGGCTCAGCATGAGCGACCTGACCGAAGCGCTGCTGCTGCCGGCGCTCGGCGAACTGCTGCAGACGCATGCGCCCGGCATGCACGTGCGCAGCTACACGATGGACCGCCGCGAAGTCGCGACCGCGCTCGCGAACGGCTCGGTCGACATCGCGATCGACGCGCCGCTGATCGGCGATCCGCATCTGCACCAGGCGCTGCTCGTGCAGGACCGCTACGCGTGCATGATCCGCGACGATCACCCGTTCAAGGGCGACACGCTCACCATGGACGACTACCTGTCGATGGGGCACATCCACGTGTCGAGCCGCCGCAAGGGCAGCGGGCACGTCGATGCGGAGCTGACGCGGCTCGGGCTGCGCCGCAACATCCAGATGCGCGTGCAGCACTACATGGTCGCGCCGCTGATCGCGATGCGCGGCGATCTCGCGCTGACCGCGCCGTTGCGGCTGCTGCAGCGCTATCCGGCGCGCATCCTCGAACTGCCGTTCGAGATGCCGGGGCTCGACTACTTCTGCTACTGGCATCGCAGCGCCGATCAGGACCAGGGCAGCCAGTGGCTGCGCGAACAGCTGATGACGTTGATGGGTGGAATGGGCGGGATCGGCGAGCCGCGGTGACGGCGCGCGGCGCGTGTGCGCCGCCTGCGGGTCGATATCGCCTTCAGCGTTGCAGCGCCTGCGCCAGCACGCGCGCCACATGCACGGCCTGCGTCTGCGCGCCATCGTGAATCTGGTGCCGGCAGCTCGTGCCGTCCGCGACGACGATCGCGCCTTCGGCCCGCGCCCGCACGGCCGGCAGCAGCGACAGCTCGGCCATCTCCTGCGACGCGTCGTAGTGCTCGGCTTCGTAGCCGAAACTGCCGGCCATCCCGCAGCACGACGATTCGACCGGCGATACCTTCAACCCCGGGATCCAGCGCAGCACGGCCTGCACGGGCGTGAATGCGCCGAATGCCTTCTGATGGCAATGGCCATGCACCAGCGCCTCGTTCGCGTCGATCGTGCGCAGCGGCAGTGACAGCCGGCCGGCCGTTTGCTCGCGGACGAGAAACTCTTCGAACAGGAACGCATGACTGGCGAGTCGTGCGGCTTCATCGCCGTAGCCGTACGCAAGAAACTCGTCACGCATCGACAGCAGGCACGAAGGCTCCAGCCCGACGACCGCGATGCCGCGTTCGAGATACGGCCGCAACGTATCGAGCGTGCGCTTCGCCTCGGCCTTCGCTTCGTCGACGAGCCCCGCCGCGAGGAACGTGCGCCCGCAGCACAGCGGTCGTTCGCCTTCGCGCACGTTGAAATGCACGGTGTAGCCGGATGCTTCGAGCACGGCCTGCGCGGCACGCGCGTTGTCGGGTTCCTGGTAGTTGCTGAACGTATCGACGAACAGCAGCACTTCGCGGGTTGCCGAGCCGGGTTCTTGCGAAGACGCTGACGTACCCATACGCGCATCCGCCAGAAACGGCCGCGCAAAAGCAGGCAGCGCACGCTGCGGCGCAAGCCCGATCCAGCGCTTCATCGCCGACGCAACGATCGGTACACCGTTCGCCAATGCGATCGCCCCGCGCATCCTCGAAGCCCACCGCGCATAACGCGGCAGATACGCGACGAGCCGTTCGCGCAATGACGTGCCATGCTTGCGGTTCCAAGCATGCCGTGCCTCGATCTTGAAGCGCGCCATGTCGACGCCGGTCGGGCAGTCGCGCTTGCAGCCCTTGCACGACACGCACAGGTCGAGCGCGGCCTTCACGTCGTCGCCGGCGAGGCCATCGTCGCCGAGTTGCCCCGTCACCGCGAGCCGCAGCGTGTTCGCCCGGCCGCGCGTCACGTGCTGTTCGTCGCGTGTCACGCGATAGCTCGGGCACATCGTGCCCGCATCGAACTTGCGGCAGTGGCCGTTGTTGTTGCACATCTCGACGGCCGACGCGAGCCCGTGCGTGATGTCGGTGCCCGTGCCGGGTGCGGTTTCTTCGCCGGTCAGCGGGTTGCGCGTGACGTTCCAGCTCGACCAGTCGAGCGCCGGCTGCAGCGGCCGCGCCGCATAGCCGGGTGCGAAGCGGAAGTTATCCCGCGCATCCATGCGCGGCGGATTGACGATCCTGTCCGGGTTGAACCGGTTGTCGGGATCGAACAGCGCCTTGATCTCCGCGAACGCCGCATTCAGGCGCGGGCCGTACTGCCACGCGACCCATTCGCCGCGGCACAGCCCGTCGCCGTGCTCGCCCGAATACGCACCCTTGTACTCGCGCACGAGCGCCGCCGCTTCGTCGGCGATCTCGCGCATGCGCGTTGCGCCGTCGCGCCGCATGTCGAGGATCGGCCGCACATGCAGCGTGCCGACGCTGGCGTGCGCGTACCACGTGCCTTCGGTCTCATGCTTGTGGAACACGTCGGTCAGGCGGCGCGTGTATTCGGCGAGATGTTCGAGCGGCACCGCGCAATCCTCGATGAACGACACCGGCTTGCCGTCGCCCTTCATGCTCATCATGATGTTCAGCCCGGCCTTGCGCACGTCCCACAGCGCCTTCTGCGCACCGGCATCGGTCATCTTCACGACGCTGTCGGGCAGCCCGAGATCGGCCATCAGTTCGGCGAGCCGGTCGAGCTGCGCCCGTTGCGCCTCGCGCGATTCGCCCGCGAACTCGACGAGCAGGATCGCCTGCGGCTGGCCGGCCAGCGCCTGCTCGATCACGGGCCGGAACGCCGGGTTCTCCATCGACAGGTCGATCATCGTGCGATCGACCAGTTCGACGGCCACCGGCTTCAGCTTCACGATGTGCTGCGCGCTGTCCATCGCCTGGTAGAAGGTCGGGAAGTTCACGACGCCGAGCGCCTTGTGCGCGGGCAGCGGCGCGAGCTTCAGCGTGATCTGCCGGCTGGTTGCGAGCGTGCCTTCCGAGCCGACGAGCAGGTGCGCGAGATTCGCGTGGCCGTCGTCGGTGTACGCGCGCGGGTTCTGGCAGTCGAACAGGTCGAGGTTGTAGCCGGCCACGCGGCGCAGCACCTTCGGCACGCGCTCGACGATCTCGTCGCGCTCGCGCTGTGCGATCCGTTCGACGCCGTGCAGCAACTCGCTCGTGCGGCGGTCGGTGACGGGTTGCGCGAGCGAGCCGAACCGGCATTCGCTGCCGTCCGCGAGGATCGCGTCGATCGCGAGCACGTTGTGCACCATGTTGCCGTATTCGATCGAGCGCGACCCGCACGAGTTGTTGCCGGCCATCCCGCCGATCGTGCATTGCGCGCCGGTCGACACGTCGACCGGGAACCACAGCCCGTGCGGCTTCAGCCACGCGTTCAGGTGATCGAGCACGATGCCCGGCTCGACGGTGACGGTGCGCGCCTGCGCATCGAATTCGACGATCCGGTTCAGCCATTTGCTGTTGTCGACGACGAGCGCCTCGCCGACCGTCTGCCCGCACTGGCTCGTGCCGGCGCCGCGCGCGAGCACGGGGATCTTGCGGTCGCGCGCGATGTCGAGCGCGATCCGCAGGTCGTCCTGGTCGCGCGGCACGACCACGCCGAGCGGCATGATCTGGTAGATCGACGCGTCGGTCGCGTAGCGGCCGCGGCTCGCGCGGTCGGCGTAGACATCGCCGCGCATTTCCGTGCGCAGCCGCTCGAACAGCGGCGACAGCGCGGCGCCTTGCGACGGCACGAGATGGACGGGGCGAACCAGCGAAGGCGTGACGGCGGATTTCATGGCGGCGGTCGGTATCGGATGAAAGCGGATCGGGCGAGGCTCAGGCGAGCGTGACGCTGACGGGCGGCAGCCCCGGAATGCGGCCGACGGCCGTGCCCGCGGCCTGCGGGAAAAACATCCCCGTGTACGAGCCGGTCGTGACGACGGTGCCGGCCGGCAGCGCGATGCCGCGCCGCGACGCGTGATTGACGAGCCACGGCAGCAGGCGGCGCGGGTCGCCGGCCGGGTTCGTGCCCGACGCGGCACCGGCGATGTCCTGCCCGTCGAACGTGAAGGCGGGCGCCGGCGCGACGAACGGGAAATCATCGCGATAGCCGGTCATCTCGCCGAGCACGAGCGCGCCGTGGTTCTGCAGGTCGGCGAGCTGCGCGACGGGGGCGACGTCCGGCCATTCGCGGAAGCGGCTCGCGACGATCTCGATCGACGCGCCCATCTGCGCGATCGCGTCGAATACTTCTTCGTCGGCATACGCGGCGGCGCGCGGTGCGAAGTCGCGGCCGAAGCGGAACGCGATTTCCAGTTCGAGGCCGAGCGGCCGGAACGCGCCGCGCGGCAGCGTGACGCCGCTCGCATGCCGGCAGTCGTCGGGCAGCGGCGCGCCCTGGATCGGGCCGTCGGGCTGCTTCGCGCCGACTTTCCATGCGCCGATCGCGGCGCTGCGTTCGGCGAGCACCCGTGCCTGCACCGCATACGCGGCATCGGCGCTGGCGGGGACGAGTTCGGGCGGCAGCGCGGCGAACGCGATGCCGTGTTGCCAGCCGGCGGCGAGCCGGGCGGCGAGGTCGTGGGTAGCGTGGGTCATCGTGAGTCTTGAAGGAGAGGGCGGGCGCCGCCGGCGGCAGCGCCCGGTTGGCATCAGGCCGGCGAGCGGTTGGCGGCCGGCTGTTCTGCGGGCGCATCGGCGAAGCGGCTGTCCGGCTGCATGCGGAACGCGAGCAGCACACCCACGCCCATCAGCACCATGCTGCCGATGAACGGCAGCTCCCAGCTGCCGAAGCGGTCGATCACGAAACCGGAGATCACCGGCGACAGGATCGCCGCGAGCGCGGAGCCGGAATTCATCATCCCGCTCGCGGTACCCGAGTATTCCGGCGCGATGTCCATCGGCACGGCCCACATCGGGCCGATCGTCATCTCGGCGAAGAAGAAGCCCGCGGCAAGGCACGCCATCGACACGTACAGGTGATGCGTGAACAGCAGCGGCAGCAGCGACAGCAGCGTGAACAGCATGCAGATCGACACCATCCAGCTGCGCGCACGCTTGAGGCTGCCGGTGCGCGCATAGACGCGGTCGGTGACGATGCCGCCGAGCGTGTCGCCGATCACGCCCGCGAAGAACACCGCGGACGCGAACACCGCCGATTTCTTCAGGTCGAGGTCGTAGCTGTGCAGGAAGTACTGCGGAATCCAGCTCAGGAACAGCCACAGCGTCCAGCCGTAGCAGAAGTAGACGATCGTGACGGGCATCATCCGGCGGAACAGCGGGCCCCACGGCACGGTCGCGGGCTTCTGCAACGGCTGCGGCAATGCGTCGAGTTCGGCCTGCGTGATGCGCGGGTGGTCCTTCGGATGTTCGGTGTAGACGAGCGCCCAGACCGCGACCCACACGATGCTGATCACGCCGCAGATGTAGAACGATTCGCGCCATCCGTACACGGCCATCACCGCGACGACGGCAGCCGGTGCGACCGCATTGCCGACACGCGAGAACGCATGCGTGATGCCCTGCGCGAAGCCGCGTTTCTCGCGCGGCACCCAGCGCGACATCGCCGACGTGGCCGCCGGGAACGTCGCGCCTTCGCCGAGCCCGAGCAGCAGGCGGGCGGCGAGCAGCGACGCGAGGCCGCCGGCCATCCCGGTCAGCAGCGTCGCGACGGCCCACAGCAGCCCGCACGCGAGCAGCGTGCGGCGTGCGCCGAAGCGGTCGCTGACCCAGCCGCCGATGATCTGGAATACGAGGTACGGATACGCGAACGCGGAGAACACGAGGCCGATCTCCGTCTTGTTCAGCCCGAACTCCCGGCCGAACCCGGCGGCAGCCGTGCTCACGTTCACGCGGTCGAGGTACGTGATGAAGTACATCACGCACAGCATCACCAGCACGATGCTGGTCGCCCGGAACAGCTTCATGGTGCGTCTCCTGGATGTTGTCTGGCTTGCCGCTGCAACCGCGCCGGCTCTGGGGCCGGTGTCGTGCCGATGCAGCGTGGCCGCGCGTCGCGCGGGCCGCAAAGGGGAACGCGCGATGTGCCTGCGGCGGGCCGCAGGCACGCGCGCTCAGGCCGCCGCGCGCAGCGCGGGCGTGTGGGTGTTCGACGCGAGAGTCTCCATTGCCGCGACGACGCCGCTCGCGGCAACCGGCACGCCGGCGAGCTTCAGCCCCATCTCGCAGCCGGCGAGCGTGGCCATCAGCGTGAGGTCGTTGCAGTCGCCGAGATGGCCGATGCGGAACATCCGGCCGCGCATCTTGCCGAGCGCCTGCCCGAGCGACAGGTCGAAGCGTTCGTAGATCAGCTTGCGCACGGTGTCCGCGTCGACGCCGTCGGGCATCATCACGCCGGTCAGCACGGGGCTGTAGACGGCCGGGTCCGCGCACTGGATCTCGAGGCCCCATGCGCGCACCGCGCGGCGGGTCGCTTCCGCGAGCCGCTGGTGGCGCGCGAACACGTTGTCGAGCCCTTCGCCGAGGATCATGTCGAGCGCTTCGGCAAGCCCGTACAGCAGGTTGGTGTTCGGCGTGTACGGCCAGTAGCCGTTCCTGTTCGCCTCGATGATCTCGTGCCAGCCCCAGAACGCGCGCGGCAGCCTCGCATGCTCGCTCGCCGCGAGCGCCTTCGGCGACACCGCGTTGAAGCTGATGCCAGGCGGCAGCATCAACCCCTTCTGCGAGCCCGACACCGTCACGTCGACGCCCCATTCGTCATGGCGGTAATCGGCGGACGCGAGCCCCGAAATCGTGTCGACCATCAGCAGCGCCGGGTGGCCGGCCGCGTCGATCGCGCGGCGCACGGCGGCGATGTCCGACGTGACGCCGGTGGATGTCTCGTTGTGCACCACGCACACGGCCTTGATGTCGTGCGCGGTGTCGGCGCGCAGGCGCGCTTCGATCAGGTCGGGCTGCACGCCGCGGCGCCAGCCTTCGATGCCCGGCAGGCCGAGGAATTCGGGCTTCAGGCCGAGCGCCTCGGCCATCTTCTTCCACAGCGTCGCGAAGTGGCCGGTCTCGAACATCAGCACGGTGTCGCCGGCGCTCAGCGTGTTGGTCAGCGCGGCTTCCCATGCGCCGGTGCCGGACGCCGGATAGATGACCACCGGCTGCGTGGTCTTGAAGATCTTCTTGATGCCGGCCAGCACCTTCAGGCCGAGCGCGCCGAATTCGGGGCCACGATGGTCGATGGTCGGGTAGCTCATCGCCCGCAGGATGCGGTCGGGCACCGGGCTCGGCCCGGGAATCTGCAGGAAGTGGCGGCCGGACGGGTGGAAGTCGAGTTGCAGCATGGTCGTTCTGTCTCCTTGGTTGCATTTTGAATTTTGCATGCAAAATACTTTAGCAGAGCGATCGCGGCGGAACCAAGCGCTGATTTCGCTGAAAATGCCGGTGTTTACCCGACATTGGCGGTGTGATATTCGGGTCGGGCGAGTTGCAGTAGAATCGCGGGAAGCAAGAGGGAAGGACTTTGCATGCAAGATTTGAATGATCTGGAGCATGCCGGCGGCGCGCCGGCACTGCCGAAACTGGAGCGGCAACGGCTGCACGACACGGTCGTCGAGCACCTGCGCAAGTTCATCGTCGAAGGCGTGCTGACGCCCGGCATGCGGCTGAACGAGCGCGAGCTGTGCGAGACGCTCGGCATCTCGCGCACGCCGCTGCGCGAGGCGTTCAAGGTGCTGGCGTCCGAGGGGCTGCTGGTGCTGTCGCCGAACCGCGGCGCGAGCGTGTACCGGATGACCGAATCGGAGATCCGCGAGACATTCGAGCTGATGTCGGGGCTGGAGGCGTTTTCAGGCGAGCTGGCCTGCGAGCGCATCACGCCGGCCGAGCTCGCGGAGATCAAGGCGCTGCACTATTCGATGCTCGCGTGCCGGATGCAGAACGACCTGCCCGGCTACTACAGCCGCAACCAGGAAATCCACGACCGCATCAACGAGGCCGCGCGCAACTCGGCGCTGCGCGGTACGTACCAGGCGATCAACCGGCGGATCATGTCGATGCGGTTCCGCTCGAACCAGCACGTCGAGAAGTGGGATCGCGCGGTGCACGATCACGAGGAGATGATCAAGGCGCTGGAAGCGCGCGACGGCAAGGCGCTCGCGGCGATCCTGCGGCGGCACTTGCTGGAGAAGCGCGACGCGGTGTTGCTGCTGCAAGGGGAGGCGGCGGGTCACGCCGGCCAGGCCCCGGCGTAATGCCCCGGCGGTTCAGGTGACGAGCGGCGCACCGGGGCGCCGCCGGCAGCGTTGCATCGCATGCGACGACCGCTGTCGAATCGATGCCGCTGCGCGCACTGCCCGAAGCGGGCGGTCTCGACAGGCCGCTTTTCAACAGTTGCGGTGACGTATTCCGTCGGTAGAATCGGCACTTCCCAACCGGAGTGCCTCGCATGGACTCTCACGCCCCGAATCGCGGCGCGCTGGCGCCTCTCGCGTACCACGAAGCCGTGGCGGACCATTTGCGCCGGCACGAGCCGGACGTCTGGCGCTGGACCGGCGATCGCACGACGCATGCCGAACAGCTCGAATCGCTGCGCGCATCGTTGCTGCGCGAAACCTACCGGATCGACGCCGACGCACACGGCGATGTCCATGCCGCGCTGGCGCTGGCGATGGAGCGACTCGGGATCGTCGGCGTGCCGACCACGCTCTATCAGTCGCCGGGCACCCAGATGAATGCATCGCTCGTTTTCGTACCGGGCGAGATCCATATCCTGTTGCAGGGCCCCGTGCTGGAGCGGCTGGCGCCGCCGGAGCTGCTGGCGATCCTCGGGCACGAGCTTGCGCATTATGTGCTGTGGTCGCTCGACGACGGCCGGTTCCTCACGGCGGACCGGATCCTCAACGACGCGGTGGCCGCTCCCGGCGGAGCCGACAGTCATCGCGAGACGTTTCGGCGTTACGCGTTGCACACCGAACTCTTTGCCGATCGGGGCGGCGCATTGGCGGCCGGCGCGGTGGCGCCTGCCGTTTCGACACTCGTGAAGGTGCAGACGGGCATCAGCACGGTGGATGCCGCGGCCTATCTGCGTCAGGCCGCCGAGATCGAATCGAACGAAGCGGGTGCCAGCGCCGCGTTGAGCCACCCCGAGACTTTCATCCGTGCCCGTGCGCTTGCGTTGTGGTGGGACGGCGAGGTGAGCCTCGACGACTGGATCGACGCGCGCCTGCACGGTCCGCTTTCGCTGGAGCGGCTCGACATGCTGAGCCAGGCGCGTCTGCAGGCACTGACGCGCGGGTTCGTCGCACATTACCTCGATGGCGCGTCGCTGGCCAGCGACGCCGTGCTGGCCCAGGTACGCATGCTGTTTCCGGACTGGCGTGACGACGAACCCGTCGCCGGCCCGGACGCACTCGAGGCGGCAGGCATCGACGACAGCGTGCGCAGCTACCTGAACGCACTGATGATGGATCTTGCACTGGCGGACCCCGATCAGCGCGACGTGGCGTTGCTGCGCGCCGGGCAGGTCGCGCGGGCGCTCGGCAGCCTCGATGCGCTGCAGCTCAACCTCCGGCGCGACGCGGGCCTCGGCAAGCGCGATCTCGAACGCTACAAGCGGCAACTGGCAGAGGAGAAGGACGCATGAACGACAGGATCGCCGACGGTGCGCCGCGCACGCTGCGGACGCTGATTGCCGCGCAGGCCGGCGCGGCATTGCCGACCGACGACGTGCTCGTGCTGGTGCTGCCGCTGCTCGGGCAGGTTGCGCAACTGCATGCGCAGGGCAAGGTGGCGGCGCTCGATGCGGACAGCATCGTGATCGACGAAGGGGGCGGGCTGGCGCTGCGGCGCCCCGACGGCGAAACGCCGCAAATGGATGTCGGCGCCGTGCATCGCGTGCAGCCGCACCCTGCGTCGGGCCTGAACATCGTCGGCGCGCTGCAACTGGACCACACGCCCGACGGCCACCACAACCAGACCGATCTTGCATTGCAGCTCGACGCAGCGGCGCCGGTCGAGCGTCCCGTCTATTTGCCCGGGTACGCGAGCTGGGAACGATCGATCGGCCATCACGACGAGATCACCGACGTCTTCGTGCTGGGGATGGTGCTGGCGAGCGTCGCATGCGGGCTGAACTTCGAAACCGAGAGCGACCTGCGCGCGTTCGTCACGCATCGGCGCAATCTGTTCGTGCTTCACGAACGGTTGCATCCGATCGTTGCGGCAGCGATCGTCGAGATGACGGAGGTGAACCGTCATGACCGCGCGACCGACGTGGCGGCGCTCGCGATGCGCCTGCGTACCTGGCGCGAGCAGCCGCTCGGGCTGGACGTCGAGCGTGCGCTGGCCGGGGCGACAGGCGCCGCGTCGCGCCGCGGTGCCGTGCTGACGCACCTTCGCGACCGGTTGTTCGATCTGTCGCGCCGCAACCGGCTGCTGCATTTCCGTCCGACCGCGGCGACCGTCAACCTGACCGTGGCCAGCGTGCCGCTGATGCTGCAGATCGAAAGCGTGCGTCCGGAGCACATCTGCACGTGGGGCGGACCGTTCGCGGCCGACCTCGTGGCCGGCAAGGCCGTGCCGTTGCAGCAATGGCTGCGGTTCGACGATCAGCCGTACCTGCCCGCGTCGCTGGACCGGCTGATTGCCGATACGCGCCGCGAACGGGCCGAATTCGGCTTCAGCAACCTGCGTCTCGTGGTCGCGTTCCTGCGCTGGCATAACCTGAAGGAAGCCCCCGACGAGCGCATCGTGTCGCCGCTGCTCTGGCTGCCGGTCGAACTCGTCAAGCGCAAGGGCGTGCGCGATCAGTACGTGATCCAGTGCACCGGCGGCGACGCCGAATTCAATCCGGTGCTGCGGCACCACCTGAGCCAGCTCTACGACATCCGGCTGCCCGAGACGGTCGACCTCGGCAAGATCACGCTGGCCGAGATTCATGCGGATATCCTGGCGCAGATCCGGCGTTCCGAACCGTCGGTCGAGCTCCGGCTCGTCGACAAGGCGTCCGTTCGGCTGGTACGCCAGAAGGCGCTGCAGCGCATGCAGCAATACCGGCGGCGCAAGCCCGCGGCCCGTGCAGGCGATTCGCACGGCAGCCGGCTGCCGTCGTTCAGCTATGCGCAGGACGACTACCGGCCGCTCGGCCGCGCGCTGTTCGAGGCATGGGTGCGGCCGAGCGAACTGCCGCAACGTTTCGAGGCCGGCGCCGCGCCGGGCGCCAGCCTGCGTCGGCCGCAGATGGCCGACGTTGCGGCGGAGGCCGTCGACGAGCGGCAGGGTTACGTGCTGCAGGAATCGGAGGGGCATCGCTACGCGTGGGATCTCGATCTGACGCAGGTCACGCTGGCCAATTTCAACTACAGGAAGATGTCGCTGGTGCGCGACTACGCGCAGCTGCTCGACGAGACCGGTGCGAATCCCGCATTCGACAGGGTGTTCTCGATCGAGCCGCGCGAGGTGGAAACGTCCGCGGCTGCCCCGCTGCCGGCAGGCGAACAATGGAACGTGGTGGCTTCCGATGCGACCCAGAATGCATCGGTGAGCCTGGCTCGCAGCCAGCGCAGCTTCATCATTCAGGGGCCGCCCGGCACCGGCAAGTCGCAGACCATCACCAACCTCATCGCGGATTACGCGGGGCGCGGCAAGCGTGTGCTGTTCGTGTGCGAAAAGCGCGCGGCGCTGGACGTGGTGTTTCACCGGCTCAAGCAAAGTGGGCTGGACGCGTTGTGTTGCCTCATCCACGACTCGCAGACCGACAAGAAGGCGTTCATCGCCGATCTGAAGACCTGCTATGAGCGGTGGATTGCCCAATCGCACGATAGCGAAGCGCTGCACGCACGGCGGGCGGCGCTGATCGATGCGCTCGACGTGCAGCAGCAACGCATCGATGCATTTGAAGCGGCGATGGCGGCGGCGCCCGATGCGCTGGGTGCCAGCGTGCGTACCCTGCTGCGCCGGCTGGCCGCGCTGCCGGTGGCGCCGGACGTCGGCTTCGCGTGGCGGGAGCGCTTGCCGGCGCTGGCCGCGTGGGACCGGCACGGCGAGCTGACCCAGCGCGTGCATCGCGCGATGCGCGAGCGGTTCGGCGCGAACAGCCTGGCATCGCAACCCTTCGCGCGGCTCTCGGCGGCGTTGCTGGCCGACGAGCGGGCATTCGGGCGGGCCGAGCAGCTGTGCCAGGATGCGGACGCGCTGTTCGACGCGCTCGATCCGGTGCTCGACAGTACGGTGGCGTCCATCGGACACGATACGGCGCTGTCGCGTGCATGCGCGATCGCTGGCGACTGCCAGTGGCTGATCGATACCGGCCTTGCCGCGCATCTCGACGTGCTCGATCCGGCGTCGTCCGCGCAGATGGCATTGCGAGAGGTCCGCGACGCATTGTCCGCGCACGCGGACGCGCTGACGGCCGCGCAGGCCGCCACCGTGCACTGGCGAGACAAGCTGTCGCCGGGCGATACCGCGTCCGCGCTCGCGCTTGCGCGCCGGTTCGAGACGTCGGCGATGCGGTGGCTGCAGCCGGCATGGTGGCGGCTGCGTGGCGAGCTCCGGCGTCGCTACGACTTCGCGCAGCATGCGGTGCATCCCGGCTACGTCAAGGTGCTGGAGCAGCTTGCCGCCGAGCAGGCTGCGGCAGTTGCGCTCGACGCAACCGATGTCGACTGCCGCAAGCGCTACGGCGTGAGCGAAATGGGCGCGTTCCTGCGCGCGCTGTCCGAGCTGGAGGCACGCCTGGCCGCGGACGGCGATCTGCGCGAACGGATCGCGCATCTGCGTCAGGCAGTCGATCCGCTTGCCGCCGCGCGTATCGATGCCGGCGCGCGCGACGCGCTCGACAAGCTCGCGCGCCGCGTCCGCGACAACCTGGTCATGGACGACGACGCGTCGTTGGCCGATATCGCCGAAGCGCTGCGCGACCTTCGCGAGGGGCTGGACGACCTGCCGGACTTGCTGCCGCTGCTGCGAGCGGTGCACGCGGCCGATCCCGCATATGCCGCGACGCTGCAGTCCGTTGACCTCGCGCCAGCGGAACTGGAGGCGCTGATTGCCGACGAGGCGTTGCGCCGGCTGGAGCGCGAGAATCCGGTGCTCGCGCGATTCGGCGGCGCGGCGCTCGCGCAGGCTGCGCGCGCTGCTGCCCGGATCCAGCGCGAATTGCTGGCCGTGAATGCGCAGGTCGTGAGCGCGACGTTGCATCGGCAGTTTGCCGAGCACGTGCGCCAGTCCTCGCTGTCGGCCACGCAACTCGATGCCGACGGCAAGACCTTCAAGAAGCGCTATGCAACCGGCCGGCGCGAGCTCGAACACGAATTCGGCAAGAGCATGCGCCACCGTTCGATTCGCGATCTCGCCGACGACGAAACGGGCATGGTCGTCAACGACCTGAAGCCGATCTGGCTGATGAGTCCGCTATCGGTATCCGACACGCTGCCGCTGTCGCCTGACCTGTTCGACGTGGTGATCTTCGACGAGGCCAGCCAGATTCCCACCGAGGAATCCGTGCCGGCGCTCAGCCGGGCCCGCCAGGTCGTGGTGGTCGGCGACGAGATGCAGCTGCCGCCCACGAGCTTTTTCTCGGCAGCGGGCACGGAAGGCGAGGACGAGATCGTGATCGAGGAGGAGGGCGAGCGCATCGCCATCAATCTCGACTCCGACAGCCTGTTGAACCAGGCGGCGCGCAATCTGCCCGCGACGCTTCTGGCGTGGCACTACCGCAGCCGGCACGAAGCGTTGATCAGCTTCTCCAATGCGGCGTTCTACGACGGTCGTCTCGTCACGATTCCCGATCGCGTGCTGGAGCGTGCCGACGAGGAGGCGCGATCGGTGCGATCGAGCCAGGACGATGCCGGCATCGTGGGCGCCGATGCGCTGCTTGCGCGACCGATCAGTTTCCACCGGCTCGACGACGGCGTATACGTCGAGCGCAGCAACGCGCCCGAAGCGCGCTATATCGCGTCGCTCGTGCGCGAGATGCTGCGTCGCGAGACGGGCCTGAGCGTGGGCATCGTCGCGTTTTCCGAGGCGCAGCAGAGCGCGATCGAAGCCGCGCTGGAGGCGCTGGCGGCCGAAGATGCCGATTTTGCCGCGCGGCTGGAGCGCGAGTACGTACGCGAGGACGACGACCAGTTCAACGGCCTGTTCGTCAAGAACCTGGAAAACGTCCAGGGCGACGAGCGCGATGTGATCATCCTCAGCATCTGCTACGCACCGGGGCCCGACGGCAGGATGCTGATGAATTTCGGGCCGATCAACCAGCGTGGCGGCGAGAAGCGTCTGAATGTCATCTTCAGCCGGGCAAGGCACCGGATGGCCGTGGTCTCGACGATCCAGGCCGACGCGATCACCAACGTGCACAACGACGGCGCGGCCGCGCTGCGGGCATTCCTGCAATTTGCGCAGGCCAGCGCCACAGGCCAGTTCGATCGGGCGCAGGCCGTGCTCGGTGCGCTGAACCAGGGCGCGCGCGATGCGTTCGCGCGGCGGACATCGTCCGACGCCATTCGCGACGCACTGGCCGGAGCGCTGCGCGCACGCGGCCATCAGGTCGATGTCGACGTCGGCCGTTCGCAATTTCGCTGCGACCTGGCGATCATCGATTCGTCGAAGCGGGACTATGCGCTCGCCATCCTGCTCGACAACCCGGCCAATGCCGTGGCCGATACGGCGGAGCGCTACGTATTTCGCCCCGGCATCCTGCGCGGCTTCGGCTGGCGCGTGCTCGACATCCCGGGGAAAGACTGGCTGGATGATTCGACTGCGGTGCTGGCACGCATCGAGGCGATGCTCGCGGATGGCGACGATCGAGCGCTCGACCAGGAAATCGAATTGCCGGTGCCAGCCGTTCAGACGCTCGCGCAGGTGCCGGCAGGGGCAGAAAAGGAAGCCGTCGTGGCAGCCGATGCCCAGACGGAATGGGTGCGATCGCTGCGATTCGAGCAAGGCACCTCCAGCAAGTTCTGGCGCGCCAGCCTGCGAGGTACGGAGTTGAGCGTGACCTACGGTCGTATCGGGTCGAACGGGCAAGCCAACCTGAAGCAGTTCGAAACCGTCGAACGTGCGCGGCGCGAGATGGACAAGCTGGTAGCGGAGAAACTGCGCAAGGGCTATGTCGAAGACCCGGCCGCGTGACGGCCGGCCCCCTCGCGCGGCCCGTGCCCCGTCCAGCGCTTGAACGCGCGCCGGAAGTTGTGCGCGTCGCTGAACCCGACTTCGTGCGCGACGTCCTCGATCGACAGCCGCGGGTTGCTCAGCAGCGTGAACGCGCGCTTGCGGCGGATCGTGTCGATCACCGTTTGATACGACACGCCCTGGTCGGCGAGCCGCCGCCGCAGCGTGCGCTCGCTCATGCACAGCTGCGCGGCGATCTCGGCGAGCGACGGCGTATGCCGCAGGTCGCGCCGCATGATCCGTTCGATCGATTCGAGAAACTCGGTGCCTTCGGGTTCGGGCGGCAGTGCGTCCTGCAGGAATTCGAGCACCTGCCGGTGCGCGAGCGGATCGCGCGTCGCGATCGCGCGGTTGCCGAGCGACGCGTCGCACGACAGCAGGTTCTGCTCCTGCTCGAAGCGCACCGGGCACGGGAACACGCGTGCGTACTGCTCCGCGTAGGCGGGCGGCGGATAGCTGAGGTCGATGACCTTCGGCTGGAACGCGGGGCCGACGAGCGAGCGCCCGATCTTCATGAAGCTGCCGAACGCTTCCTCGACGAGGAACGCCTCGATGTCCGGTTCGAGAAACACGTTGGTAGCGCGGATCGACAGCGTGCGCGCGTCCGACACGAGGTCGAAGCGCATCAGCGGCCCCGTGTGGCGCTGCAGCTCGAGGCCGACCGTGATCGCGTCCTTCAGCGTGGGGCTCGTCAGCATCGCATAGCCGACCAGCCCGATCGACGCGATCGTCTCGCTCGTGCCGAGTTCGAGGCCGAGCGCGCGCTGCGGCGCCATCTCGAGCGCGCGCCGGATCATCGTGCTGGCCTGGCGCAACGAAATCCGGCACGACGGATTCGACAGGTCGGCCACGTCGAAGCCGAGCCCGAGGCACAGCCGCACGGGATCGATGCCCAGTTCCTTGCTTGTCTCCGCGAGGCACCGCAGTAAATGCACCGGCAGATTCGCCGTCGTATAACGGGCGGTATCGTCCATGGATGCTCCCTGTTTTTTTCCACGGATTGTACTCGTCCCGCCCGGCCGGGGTGCCGCCCCGGCCGTTATCGCCCACATGCCATGCGCCCCCGCGTCAGAAGTAGTGGCGCAGGCCGACCGTCGCGCCGAGCTGCGTGGTGCTCGTGCTCGGCGACTGCCCGTTCACGCCGACCAGCTGCGCGCCGATCAGCCCGCCGCGGTAGATCGCGTAGTCGACTTCCGCGTAGAGCATGCTGCGCTTCGACAGGTTGTAGCCGGCGATCACCTGGAACTGGCGCGCGCGGCCGTCGAAGTCCGACGTGTAGCCCGACTGCGTGGTCCACCAGGCGTTGACGGCTGCCGTGAACGCCGCCGTGAAGCGGTACGTCAGCCCCGCGAGCGCCATCTTGCGGCGGCGGAACCCGCCGGGCGTCGACGGATCGACGACCTGCGCGGGCGAGATGATGCCGAGCCCCGCGAGATCGGTCGGGCTGAACGGGCCGTTCTCGAACGACGTGAAGTCGTTGTCGCGCGCGTTCTCGATGTAGCCGGCGTTGACGGTCGCGTTGCCGAGCGTCAGCGAGCCGCCGCCGCCGTACACGTCGAACTTCCCGTGCGTGACGTCGTCCCAGCTGCGCATGAATGACGCGCCGACCGTGAACGGCCCTTTGTCCGGCGCGTACGCGATTGCCGCGCCGGCCTGGCTGCCGAGCACGCCGCCGCCCGCGTGGCCGCCCGGCGAGTATTGCGCGAGCAGGTACAGGCTGCCGAGCTGCGCGCCGTACTGGATCATGTTGCTGGTGCGCGCGGCCGCGAGCATCGTCTGCTCGGGCTTGAACAGGTTGAAGTACGGATCCTGCGGGCCGGCCCACAGGTTCGAGCCGTAGGTCAGCGACACCATCTCGAACGGCACGTTGTATTGACGGCCGAGCGTGAGCTGGCCGAGCGACGTCGACGTGAGCCCCACGTACGCGACCTGGAAGAAGTTCGGCGAGCCGGCCGGCACGATGCTGCCGCTGTTCGGGCCGAAGTGGCTTTCCACGTTGAACTGCGCGGACAGCCCGCCGCCGAGATCCTCCTGCCCCTTGAGGCCCCAGTAGCTTTCGGTCAGGCCGCCGCCGTCGGCCATCGAGAGCTTGCGGCCCGTCGAGGCCGGCGTGCCGTCGGCGCCGTAGGACACGCCGTGCGTTTCGTAGCGGATGCCCGCATCGATCACGCCATAGAGCGTCACGTTGCTTTGCGCGTGCGCGCCGGCACTGGCCAGGACCATCATCGCGCAGCACGCCGCGCGAAGGCTATCGGGACGATTCATTGTTCTGGACTCCACATCGGTCAGGGGGCCGGCAGCGTTGCACTGCCGGAAACGACTGTAGAAAGCCAAATTTGCGCGGGCCACGGCCGCGGCGGCCAATCTCGTGGTGCGTCGCGGCCACGCCGTTGCGCAGTGCGGTCAGGGCGACGCGCGGGCGACGCCGCCGGGTTCGGCACGGCGCAGCGCGAGCCGCACGCACGGCGCGGCGGCCAGCACGGCCGCGCACAGCACGTGCGCGACGTGCTGGCCGCCGAAGCGGCCGAGCAGCGCGCCGGACAGCGCGGTGCCGATGCCGGCCGCGAAGAACGTGACGACGAGCGTGCGCGCGACGAGCGAGCCGTCCGGGTCGACGTCCGACAGCATCCCGGTGAGGAACGGCACGATCACGAAGAACGCGCTGTTCAGCACGAACTGGCTCAGGAAGTACGCGCTGCCGCCGCGCGCGGCGAAGAACCATTCGATCGACCCGATCATCGCGAGCTGCGCGGCCCAGATCAGCACGAGGCGATGCTTGTGGCTGGCCGGATGCGACGGAATCGCCGCGCCGACGAAGCCGAGCAGCGACGACACCGACAGCAGCACGCCGATCGTCGTCGGCGACAGCCCGGCGCGCTCGCCGACGAAGCCGGCAATCGCCCACTGCGACGCCTGCACGCCGTAGACGAGCGCGGTCACGACCCAGATCGCGACGACTGGCCGCCACGGCAGCGCATGGCCGCGCACGCGGGCCTGCGACTGCGCGCTCGCGAACGCGTCGATGCCGCGGATCGCGGGTGCCAGCACCGCGACGACGACGGCCAGCAGCGCGAACACCCAGCGGCCGAGCCACGCGGCCGGCAGTGCGGAGATCAGCACGAGGATGCCGCCGTTGATGCCGCCCGCGAGCAGGTTGATTTGCCCCCACAGGCGATCGGTCGACGCGCGCTGCGACACGCCCGAGGCGACGACGACGAACAGCATTCCTTCGAACAGCCCCGTCATCCCGCGCGTGGCGGCCGCCGACACGACGCCGGGCGCGATCGCGCCGAGCGCCTGGCCGGCGATCGTGCCGACGATGCCGGCCAGCGTGAACGGCCGCGCGGCGCGCGCGATCCGGTGCGACAGCAGCGCGCAACTGATCGCGATGCCGAGGATCTCGGCGCTGACGAGCGCGGTCGCCGTGCCTTCGTCGAGCCGGAAGCGCGTCATCACGGCCGCGACGAGGAACGGCGACAGGATCAGGCCGTTGGTGGCCGCCGCGAACGCGAGCGCGAGGCGCACGACGGCGCCCGTCGACGGATCGGGGCGCGACTGCACGGCGGTGTGCAGCGTGGCGGTGGTCATGAGGCCTCCTGGCTGGAACGCGGCCGATCTTGCGCGACGCCGGCCGTTTCGTGCATCGGGTGTGTCCCTCGGCGGGCCGTCGCGGCCGTCGCGGAGGCGGTTGCGTTTTGCTGCAGCCCGAACAGCGTGCGCAGGTACGGTGTCAGGAAGCGGCCGTGCGGGTCCATCCGTTCACGCAGCGCGAGGAAGTCGTCCCAGTGCGGATAGCACGCGGCCAGCTCGGCCGCGCGCAGCGCATGCACCTTGCCCCAGTGCGGCCGCCCGCCGTGGTTGCGGCAGATCGCCTGCACGCCCGAGAAGTACGCGTCGAACGGCATTCCGCGATACTGGTGCACCGAGATGCGCACGCTGTCGCGCCCGTAGTCGGGGCTCAGCCAGATGTCGTCGCCGCGCACCCAGCGGTATTCGATCGGGAACATCAGCGGGAAGCTGCGGCGCGCGATGAAGTCGCGGATCTCGCGCAGCGCATCGGCGCCGCGTTCGGCCGGCACCGACCATTCCATCTCGTTGAAGCGCACGCGGCGCACCGTCGACAGCATCGCGTAGCTCGCATCGACGTGCCGGCCGGCCGACACGGTCGACGCGCACAGCCGGCTCAGTGCCGGGCACAGCGACGGCACGCGCCGGCCGAGCCCGCACAGCGTACCGAACACGGTGTTCTCGAGGAACGATTCGGATGCGCGGTTCGCCCAGTGCACGGCGTCGGCCGGCTCGCCGGTCATGTCCCACGCCTTGGTCAGCACGGTGTCCGTATGCGGGAACCAGTAGAACTCGAACGAGCGGTGTTTCGCGATCAGCGCGTCCGCCTGCGCGAGGCAGTCGTCGAGCTTCATGCCGCCGCGCTCGAGGCGCAGGTTGAACGCGGGCACGAGGCGCAGGCCGATCTCGGTCAGCACGCCGAGTGCGCCGAGCCCGATCCGGCCGCCCGCGAACAGCGCGGGATGCGTGTCGGCCGTCGCGCGGATCTCGCTGCCGTCCGCGCACATAAAGGTCAGGCTGTCGATCTGCGTCGACAGGTTGCCGAGCGTGATGCCGGTGCCGTGCGTGCCGGTGCTGGTCGCGCCGGCGATCGACTGCACGTTGATGTCGCCGAGGTTTTCCATCGCGAGGCCGTGCGCGGCGAGCGCGGGGCCCAGCGCCCACAGCCGCGTGCCGGCATGCACGCGCGCGACGCGCCGGTCGCGGTCGACGTCGATCACGCCCTGCATCGCGTCGAGCGACAGGATCACGTCGTCGGTCTGCACGAGCGGCGAGAACGAATGACCGGCGCCGGCCGCGCGCACGGTTGCGCCTGACGCCGCCGCATCGCGCAGCACGGCCGCGAGCGCGGTGCGCGATGCGGGCGTCGACACCGTTGCATCAGGACTGCAGACATATCCCGACCAGTTGCGCCACATGGCGTTGTCTCCGTGGTTGTCGTTTTGAATGGTTCGAGTGGATGGATTGGCGGGCCACGCAGCCCGCTAGAAAAAGCTCTTGCCTTCGCCGCGATAGGTGGGCGCCTCGCCGACCACGCGGCCGCCGCGAATCAGCAGCAGCGTGTTGAAGCGCTCGCACAGCTCGCCGGCCTTCGCGTGGCGGAACAGGATCGGGTCGCCGATGGCCGGCGCGAAGCCGTGCGGCACGCGCACGGGCGTCTGCACTTCGCCCGCGCCCTCGTTGGCGATCAGCGTGCAGCCGGCCGGCAGCCACGGGCGCGGCAGGCGGCTCTTGCCGGCCGGGCCCGATGCGACATAGCCGCCGCCCGAGCAGGTCACGATGCCCGGCTGCGGCATCCGCACGACCGGCAGCGCGAAGCCGGCGGCCGGCTGCGCATGGAATGCCGCGTAGTGGTCGAACAGCGCCGGTGCGTAGAGGCCGGAGCCGGCCGCGAGCTCGGTGACGGACGCGTCGCCGAGCGTGCTCTCGAAGCTGCCGGTGCCGCCGCCGTTCACGAAACGCAGCGTGTGGCCGGCTGCCGCGAGCGCCTGCACGGCGGCCTGGCGGCGTGCATTGATCTCGCGCGCCGAGCGGCGCTTCAGGTGGCGCACCAGCGCGTTGCGTGCGCCGCCGCCCGGTGCGGTGTCGGCCACGCCGGCGATCTGTCCTTCGTAGCCCATCAACCCGTCGAGCCGCACGTGCCGCCGTTCGCGAATGCGGTTCGCGAGCGCGAGTGCGCCGGCCGCGTCGCGCACCGGCGAGCGGTACATGCCGAAGTACAGGCCCGGATACGCGGACGACATGTCGAGATCGATCGCGAGCGGGATCGTCACGCGCTCGTCGTGCGCGATGCGGTCGATCGCGTCGACCTGCGCGCCGTCGTCGACCATCAGCGTGATCGAGCGGCCGTGCCGGAACTGCGCGGCGACCGCGCGCAGGTCGTCGGGCTCGACGGTCGGATAGGCGACGACGATGTCGTCGAACCCGCCTTCGGCGAGCCACACGGCTTCCGCGGCCGAGTAGCACAGCAGCCCGTGCATGAACGGGCCGGCGGCGAGCACCGCGCCGATCAGCTCGCGCGAGCGCACCGACTTCGTCGCGAGCCGGATCGGCATGCCGCGCGCGCGGCGCTTCAGGTCGGCGAGATTCGCGTCGAGGCAATCGAGATCGACGAACGCGGCGGGGAGCCGGCGGCCGGCGAGCGCGTCGCGGTAGTCGCGGTAGTCGCGGACGGCGGCAGGGGCGCGAAGCGGAAGGTCTGCACGGCTCATGGAACGGGCTCGGCTGGGTCGGTTGTGCGTCGCGCCGACCGTTCGGCGCGTGTCGGAAATCAGCATAGGGCTGGCCAAAATGGTGACCAAGCGCTGAGCGGGTCGTTAGGTGGGTCCGATCCGGCCATCCGTATCGGCCATGACGGGCGCGCGCCGCCGCGTGTCGTGCGGCTGGACCGCGCCTTGCTTGGTGTCGCGATGCGCGGGACGCGCGCCGGCCGGAGCCGCGCCGCACGGGCATGGCGCGCGACATGTCGCGTTTGAACGGGCCGCAACGAAACGCGTTTCAAACGTTTTGCCGGGCAGGGCCGGTGCGAGCAGGTTTAGTGCCTGCGTTCTAGCGCCGCTTTTGACTGCGTGCCGGATTCGACCTAGAACCTACTCGCGGATGCACCGGCGCAGAACGGCATGACGTGACGAGGAGGCGACGTGAAGAAGAACAGGGCACGCTGGCGGCGCACAGGCGCGATCGTGGCGATCGGCGTCGCCGTCGCGATCTGGCGATACGAAGCGGCGACGCCGGCCGAAGCCGCGTCGTCCGGCACGTCGGGCGCGGCGGCGAGCACGCAGTCCGTTGCGGCCGATGCGTTCGGCACCGGTGCCGAGACACCCGGCCCCGAAGAGCGGCGGCTCGATGTCGACGCGCTGCGCCGCAGCCTCGCGGGGCGACCCGATGCGGATGCCGAAGTGAAGCGCATCGTCGCGTTCGCGCGGTTCCGCGACGAAGTCGCCGCGTACGGCGATCGCCGCAACAGCCTGCCGCAGGCCGAGCGCACCGCGCTCGCGCGCCGGATTCTCGACGAGCTGCCCGACCACGTCGCGCGCAACGAGATCGTGCCCGTGCAGGCCGAAGCGCTCAGCGCGGCGCTGCTGACCGATACCGAGGCCGATCCGGCGACGCGCGGCGCGGCGATCCGGTCGATGCGCGCGCAGTGGGATGCGTATGCGCAGCAGACGGTCGGGCCATCGCCCGCGCAGGATCCGCGCTATCTCGCGTACGAGCAGCAAAGCCGCGACGTCGTCCGGCAGGTTCAGGCGAGCATTGCCGATCCCGACCAGCAACAGACCGTCATCGCGCAGCGCCTGCAGGCGCTGCGTGTCCAGCTGTTCGACGGCGCGTCACCGTCCGGCGCGCACTGAGCGCCGAATCCGCGACGCCGGGACGATGCCGGGCGGCCGCGTCATGTCCATCGACAAGGAGGGGAGATGTCCACAGCACGATGCCTGCTGCGCGTCGCCGTCGCGACGTTGCTCGGTTGCGCGGCACTGAACGGCCACGCGGCCGATACGACGATGCCGGATCCGTCGATTCCATATTATTCGTGGTACGAAGTGACGTTGCCGGAGAGCAGCGGTGCGTCGTGCGGCAACGGCACGCCGATGCGCTTCTACGTCAATCGTGCGCAGTCGGACAATCTGCTGTACATGATGGAGCCGGGCGGCGCGTGCTGGAACTACGGCACCTGCACGCAGACGTCGACCGGCGCCGAGGCCGGCCTCGGCGGGTTCAACCCGGACGGCATCCCGCACAACTACATGAACGGCACCGCGAACGAGGCATTGCTGTCGTCGTTCCTGTCGCCGCTGCTGACGCGCATGGATCTCGCGCACATGCTCGTCGGCGAACCGAAGGTCGAGACGCAGCAGTGGACACAGGTTTTCGTGCCCTATTGCACCGGAGATATCCACATGGGCAGCGCGGTGCGCAACTACACGTCGCCGACCGGCGACTGGCGTCTCCAGCACTACAGCGGGCTGAAGAACATCCAGGCCGTCGCGCAGTGGCTGACGTCGCACGGCTTCGGCAAGCCGAACCGGCTGCTCGTGTACGGGATGAGCGCGGGCGGCTACGGCACGCTCGCGAACTACGCGACGCTGCGCAGCACGCTGCAGCCGCAGGCGCATAGCTCGCTGCTCGACGACGCGGGCACCGTGTTCAACACGCCGTTCGATGCCGATGCGGCCGCGCATCCGTCGGTCGGCCTGTACGACAGGGTGCGCACCGAATGGGGGATGACGGGCCCCGACGGGATGATCACCGTGAACAGCCGGCTGACCACGCGTTTCGATCCGGGCAACATGGGGAGCGCGTACGCGGCGCTGTCGGCGACCTTTCCACACGACCGCTTCGGCTTCTCGAGCTACCAGCGCGACAAGATCATCGCCGCGTATCACTATCGCGCATTCGTGCCGGCCGTGATGGCGGCGCCCGACGATGCGACGAAGGATGCGCTGTCGCTCGCGATGTTCGC
The DNA here is from genome assembly GCA_031253835.1 of Burkholderia sp. Taxonomy (GTDB): domain Bacteria; phylum Pseudomonadota; class Gammaproteobacteria; order Burkholderiales; family Burkholderiaceae; genus Burkholderia. Next base: position 34,369 of record JAIRVP010000014.1, read on the forward strand.
GAAGGAGCTGGACGGGCTGAAGCAGACGCTGAACCCGCTGCCGAACTTCGGCTACTTCATGCCGTGGGCGCGCAACGACTTCATCGACAATCACCAGGTGACGGCCGTCAGCTTCACCGGGTCGGGGATCCACGAGAACGGCACCGATGCCGACATCGGCACCTTCGTCGACAACCTGCTGAACCAGCAGGACCCGGCCGATACGCCGGTGATGAAGGCGTTCCGCACGCAGCAGTGGTCGGACTTCACGTTCTCGACGTTTCTCGCGTGGATCGACAGCGTGTTCAACCTGACCGGCGAAGCGGGGCCGATCTCGGGGCACAAGGCGTAACGCGTATCGCCCGAGCAAGAGGGCGGCGGCACTGTGTGCCGCCGCTCCCGCCGTGTGGATGCGCGCCTAGAAAGATTCGTCGTCGAAGCGGGACGAAGCCGGCCGGCGCTTCATGTCCTTCAGCCAGTCGCGGACGTTGTCCGGATCGTCGAACTCGCGCAGCGCGACGGTCAGGTCGTGGTTGCTGCGCTGCATGCCCGCGATGTCGCGCGTGAGCATGCGCATCACGGTATCGGGTGCGACCTTGACCGACGACGCGATCCCGTAGGTCCGCCGGAAACCGGTCTCGACGTGCTCGATCTCCTGATCGAGTTCGCGAATCTGCTCTTCCAGGATGCCGTTGTAGCGTGTCAGCCGCGCTTCGCTCAGGCCGTCGATCGCGCGCCGGTCGATCTGTTCGATTTCCAGTTGCAGCTCCAGCAGCTGCAGGAGATTGCCCTTCGCATACGCGTGGTTGACCCGCTGCATCAGCACGGTCTTGCGTTCCTGCTCCTGCGGGTCGGTTTCTCGATCGGGGTGCAGCGCGCTCGCGAGCTTGCGATAGACCTCGCGGATCGACTTGCTCGATTCGGCCTGCTCGGCTTCGCGTTTGGCCGCCGCAGCCGATTGCCGGGGCGCTTTCTTGCGCTTCGCACGCTGCGCCTCGCGGGCTTCGTGGGCGGCCATGTCGCGCGCGAACTGTTCGTCGAGTTCGGCTTGCATGCGCTCGGCGAGTTCGTCGGGCGACAGCGCGTCGAGATCGTCCGCTGGTTCGGCGGCGGGCATCGGCTCCGGTGCCTGCTTCGTCGGCGCGCGATCGGCCGCCGTGTAGTCGTCGCCGCCGGAGGCGGCGTGCCGGTTGTAGATGATTTTCAACGTCGCGTCGTCGCTGACGTCGATCAAGTCGCGAGCCATACCCGCGATCAACCCGGACAGCGTGCGCTGCTCGGCCTTGCTCAAGCCCTTCTGCAGGAAGGCGTCGTCGAGCAGGTTGAGCAAGCGGATCCGCAGCGCTGTCGACGCCTGTTCGAGCGGCAGCAGCCCGTCGACGAATTTCGTCTGGAAGGCCGGCATCACGGCGTCCCACGCACCAAGACGCTCGCGCCGCTTTTCGATCTGCTTGACGAGCGTATTGAACGTGTTCTGGGCTTTCGACAGGCTGGCTGTCTCGTGTCCGGGTGCGATGGCGACCGCGGCACCGCGACGTGCGGTCATGATGAAGTTCCTCCGGCCGCGGCGGGACGCGCGGCAGGCCGGTATTCTAGCCGGACGGGCTGCGCGGCGGCCCGCAAGGGCGCTTTCCTCCGCAGCAACCGGCGGCGCGTTACTGCTTCACCGTCGCGACGGCCGGCACGCCCGACTCCATGCCCGGCGCGCCGTTCGACCCGTAGGCCGCTTCCGCGTTCTTGCGTTCGGCGAGGCGCTTGGCGGCCAGGCGTTCCTGCGCGGCGACGATGTCGCCCGGATAGTTCTCGCCGTCGGCGGCGATCGGCACGTAGCCGACCGATTCGAGGTCGAACAGCTCCTGGCGCACCTGGGCGCGCGTGAGCGTCGAGTGCGACGACTGCGCGTACGACGCGGACGGTGCGGCGAGGAGGGCGGTGGCGGTAGCGGCGACGGTGGCGATGGTGACGATGATGGATTTCACGGTTTCCTCAGACGGTTTAGTTACGGTCCGGCACGCGTTTGCCTGGCTGAACCGACGACACAAGTTTAGGAATCCGCGCCGCCCGGATAAATGGAGAATCCGGTCCAGCAGTGTTACAGAACGAGCAAGAGTGAGCCGGGCGACACCGTTGCGCCAGTCTCAGAACAGCTGACCCTGCCCCGAGATCACGCGCTCGAAATCGTCGCGCAGGAACGGCAGGATCGCATCGGCGACGGGCTGCAGCTGGCGGCTCAGGTAGAACGCATAGTCGATCGGCGAGCGCATCGTTTCGAGCGGCTCGGGGCCGGCCGTCGTCATCACGTAGCTGATCCAGCCGCCGCGCTGATACTGCAGCGGCCGGCCCTGCGCGAGGTTGAACTCGTCGGCGATCCGCGCCGCGCGCACGTGCGGCGGCACGTTGCGTTCGTATTCGCGCAGCGGCCGGCGCACGCGCTTGCGGTAGACGAGCTGATCGTCGAATTCGCCGGCCAGCGTGCGCTGCACGTAATCGCGAATGAAATCCTGGTACGGCTCGCGCCGGAACACGCGCCGGTACAGCTCGCGCTGGAACTGCTGCGCGAGCGGCGTCCAGTCGGTGCGCACCGTCTCGAGCCCCTTGAACACGAGATCCTCGCCGCCGCCGGCCGCGGCCGCGAGCCCCGCATAGCGCTTCTTGCTGCCTTCTTCCGCGCCGCGCACGGTCGGCATCAGGAAGCGGCGGTAGTGCCGCTCGTACTGCAGCTCCAGCGCGCTGTCGAGCCCGAAGTGGTCGCGCAGGTGTGCGTGCCACCAGCGGTTCACGTGCTCGACGAGCGCGCGGCCCTTGGCGCCGGCTTCGTCGTCGTCGTGCGCGCGGCCGAGCCACACGAACGTCGAATCGGTATCGCCGTAGATCACGTCGTAACCCTGGGCTTCGATCAGCTCGCGCGTGCGGTGCATGATCTCGTGGCCGCGCATCGTGATCGACGACGCGAGGCGCGGGTCGAAGAAGCGGCAGCCCGTCGAGCCGAGCACGCCGTAGAACGAATTCATGATGATCTTCAGCGCCTGCGACAGCGGCGCGTTGCGCTGCCGCTTCGCGTCGTCGCGGCCTTCCCACACGCGGCGCACGACATCGGGCAGGCAGTGCGCGGTGCGCGAGAAGCGCGCGCCGAGGAAGCCGGGCACCGAGGCGTCGTCGCCGGGGTTCGCGAGCCCTTCGATCAGGCCGACCGGATCGATCAGGAACGTGCGGATGATCGACGGATAGAGGCTCTTGTAGTCGAACACCAGCACCGAGTCGTACAGCCCGGGGCGCGAATCCATCACGAAGCCGCCGGGGCTGTTCTGTCCCGTCACGTCGCCGAGGTTCGGCGCGACATAGCCGAGCCGGTGCATGCGCGGCAGGTACAGGTGCGTGAACGCCGCGACCGAGCCGCCGGTGCGATCGGCCGCGAGGCCCGTGACGCTCGCGCGTTCGAGCGCGAAGGACAGCAGGTCGGCCTTGTCGAAGATGCGCGTGACGAGCTCGCAGTCCTTCAGGTTGTAGCGCGCGAGCGCCGGCTTGTCGTGATCGAAGCGGCGCTGGATCTCGTCCATCCGCTGGTACGGGTTGTCGATCGACTTGCCTTCGCCGAGCAGCGCCTGCGACACGTATTCGAGGCTGAACGACGGGAACGTCCACGTCGCGGATTTCAGCATGTCGATGCCGTCGAGGATCAGCCGGCCGGCCGCGCCCGCGAAGAAGTGGTCGGGCTGCTGGCCGTGCGCGCGCCAGTCGAGCACGCTGCCGCCGCGGCCGAGCTTCAGCGGGATACCGTATTGCTCCGAATGCGCATGCAGGATGCGCAGGTCGAACTGCACGAGGTTCCAGCCGATTACAGCGTCGGGATCGTGTTTGTCGAACCACTCGTTGAGCCGCGCGAGCATCGCGGGCCGGCTGTCGCAGTAGTCGAGGTCGAAGTCGAGGGCGCCTGCGTCGCTGCTCGCGTCGCCGTTCGGCGGGCCGAGCATGTAGACCTGCCGTTGCCCGCAGCCTTCGAGCGCGATCGAATACAGTTCGCCATGGACGCTGGTTTCGATGTCGAGCGACACGCAGCGCAGCGTCGGGCGATAGCCGTCGGCGGGCTTCAGCTCGCCGACGGTCAGCGTGCCGTCGCGGCCGGGCTGGCCGCGAAACTGCACGGCGGCCGTGATGAAGCGCTCCATCGCGTAGCGGTCGGGCGGCTGCACGTCGGCTTCGTAGACGTCGACGCCGGCGGCGGCCAGGCGCTTCTGGAGCCCGGACAGGTGGCGGTAGCGCTTGCAATAGAGGCCGACGACGGGGCGCTGCCGGAAGTCGCGCAGCGCGAGCGGGCGCAACTCGGCCTCGCGCTCGCCGGCCAGTGCGCGTTCGGCGAGCGCCTGCTGTTCGGCCGGAATGAACGCGACGGCATCCTGCGGGCGCAAGCGCACGCGGCGCGGACCGTGTTCGGTTGCCAGCCAGAACTCGATCTCGATGCCGGATGCGGTGTCCCGCCAATGGCGGGTGAGGATGAAACCCTGCTCGAACGCCGTCAAAACGCTTGCTCGTCGTGGATGCCTAGGCGGCGGATTTTAGCGCTTGGGCGGGGGCTGTGCCGGCGCAACCGCAGATGAAAAGGGGGCGGAGCGGCGCCGAATTATTGACTGATCTGTCCATAACGCCTATTCTGCCGCCATGGTGAGACCACGTGAATTCGATCGGGACGACGCACTGGAGCGCGCGCTGCGCGTGTTCTGGGAGAAGGGCTATGCCGCGACGTCCACCGACGACCTGCTGAGCGCGATGCAGATCGGCAGGCAGAGCCTCTATAACGCGTTCGGCGACAAGCGCAAGCTGTACGTCGAAGCGCTCGAACGCTATCAGTCGGAGAGCGTGTCGGGCCACGTCGCGCGCCTGACGGCGCCAGCGTCCGCGCTCGCGGGCATCGAGGCGCTGCTGCTCGGCGTGATCGCCGTCAACGCGACGGAACGTGGGCTCGGTTGCATGGGGGTCAATGCGATCTGCGAGTTCGGTGCAGCCGATCCCGAACTGGCCGGCTTGCGTGAGAAGGCCGGCGCGATGCTGCACCGGCAGGTCGTCGCCCGCATCCGCGAAGGGCAGGACGCGGGCGAGATCGACAGGACGCTCGATGCGCGCGAGGCCGCGAGTTTCGTCCTGACGACGATGCAGGGCATCCAGCTCGGTGCGCGCGCCGGCTCGAAGTCGCAGGCGTTGCGCGCCACCGCCGGATTTGCGGCCGACCGGCTCAGAGCGCACTGATACCGATACAGGCAGGGCAGCGCGCCGGCATGACAGCCGGCGTTTTTTGCGGCGAGTTATTGACTGATTAGTCCATAAAGGAGCGAATCATGACAGGCATTTCCAGCGGCGCGCGTCGGGCCGCGATCGTATTGGGTGGCTCGCGCGGGATCGGCGCGGCCATCGTCCGGCGGCTTGCGGCCGACGGCGTGGATGTTGCATTCACCTATGTTTCGGCGCCGGAGCGCGCGCAGGAGACCGCGACCGCGATCGAGGCGCGCGGCCGCGCCGCGCTCGCCATTCGCGCCGACAGCGCGGACGCAGACGCGATCCGGCAGGCCGTCGCGCAAGCCGTCGAGCGGTTCGGGCGGCTCGACGTCGTCGTGGTCAACGCGGGCATCCTGAGGCTTGGCGAGGTGGCCGACGTGAGCGTCGACGATCTCGACCGGATGCTGGCCGTCAACGTACGAGGCGTATTCCTGGCCATCCAGGCCGGCGCCGCGCATCTCGTGCGAGGCGGGCGCATTGTCACGATCGGCAGCAATACGGCCGTGCGTAGCGGGCATCCGGGTTCGAGCGTCTATTCGATGACGAAGGCTGCGGTGGCCGTGATGGTCAAGGGCATCGCCGTCGACCTTGCACCGCGCGGGATCACGGTCAACAACGTGCAGCCGGGGCCTGTCGAGACCGACATGACGGCCGATCATCTCGATCGGATCCGTCCGCTGATTCCGCTGCAGCGGGCCGGTCGCGCAGACGAGATCGCATCGCTGGTGTCGTGGCTCGCAAGCGCCGAATCGGGCTACATGACGGGCTCGAGCCTGACGATCGATGGCGGGATGGCGCTGTAGCGCGCAGTGCGGGAAGCCGGGCGACAGTGCATCAGGCGGATGGTGCGGGCGTCGCTTGCGTCGGTGTTGCTGCTGGCTTATGGGGTGCTGCGCGTGCTGGGCGACGTGCTCGGGATAGCCGGTTTGATGTCCGATCAGGATCAGCATCTGCTGCCGATCCGAAACGACACGATGTCAGGAACGAATCAAGCCGATGACAAGCGACGCAGCGTTTCGAGCTCGGCGGATGGCGGCTGCTGGCAGGCGCCATGGCCCATCGACTGTAGCCTGGGCATCATGCCGACGACGAAGTCGATGAACGCTCTGACCTTGGCCGGAACGTGGTTCCGACTAGGGTAGTAGACGTAAAGAGGGAATGTCTCGTCGCACCAGTCCGTCAGAATCGGCTCCAGTGTGCCGGCACGCAGGTGCGCGTCGATGCCGAGGTCGATCACCTGAGCGATCCCGAAGCCGGCAACGCACGCGCCGATTTTGGTTCCCGCATCCGTGACGGTCAGGGTGCCGCTCACGGCCACTTTCACCTTCTCGTCGTCACGCCAGAACTCCCAGTCGAAGGGCCTGCCGGTGGCCGGGTCGATGGCCTGGATGCATTCGTGGCCATCGTCGACCAGATCCTGCGGCGACTGCGGCCGGCCGCGTTGCTCCAGGTAGGACGGCGCGGCCACAGTCAGCACCCGCGGACTGTACAGCCTGCGACAGACCAGGGTTGAAATGGATGGCGGTCCAAAACGGATGGCGAGATCGAATCCGTCGCTGACCAGGTCAGAGAGGTCGTTCCGGGTCTCCAGCTTCAGGTGAAGCGCGGGGTGATCCTTCATGAACTGGGCCAGCTCCGGCGCCAGCACGAGGCGGGCGAACACGGCATCGCACGCCACACGGAGCGTTCCGTTGACGACCGAGGTCTGGCCGGAGGCGTCGACGGTCGCCGCTTCGATCCCCTCGAGTAGCGGCAGCACCTTCGATAGCAACGCATGGCCCGCGTCCGTCACTTCGACGTGGCGGCTGGTGCGATGCACGAGCTTTGCGCGCAGGCGGTCCTCCAGTCGCTGGATGGCGCGACTGACCGCGGGCTGGGTCTTGCCCAGGCGAGCGGCGGCACGACCGAAGCTCCCGGATTCGGCCAGGGCTGCCAGGACGAGCAAGCCGCTGACGAGTCCTCCATCGAGGTCTTCCATGATCCATGTGTTCCTGTAATGGCAGCGATAACCGGGTCGCCGTAGCCGAGGGCGGCGAGGATCGCCCACTATACGAGCCGTTCACTACCGAGGAAAGCCAGCCATGACCCAGACCCAGGCCGTCGTCGCGTTGATCGACGACTACTTCAATTTGGCGTATGAGCCGAAGAGCCGTGACTTCGACACGGTGTTTCACCCGAGCTGCGTGATTCAGTGGCTGGATGAAGGCCGGTTGCGCACCCTGTCGTCGCAGGAGTATGCGGCGCTCATCAACGGAAGGCCGAGTCCTCGATCGACCGGTGCGCCCAGGGACGAGGCGATCCTCTCGATGGCGCATGTCTCGGACGGCCTTTCAACGGCGACAGTGCGGGTGCGGATCGGCAACAGGCTGTTCAACGATCACTTCGTCATCCATAAGGAAGCGGGCAACTGGCGGATAGCGACCAAGGCGTCCGCCATCGTAAGTACGTTCGACTGAAGTGCAGCGCTGCAGAATGCGCGCAAGCACCGGTGAACGAAAAACCCGGGGAATCATCGATTTTCCCGGGGTTTTTATGCCATCGAACATTGATGGACTTGAAGTCGGTGCCGGGGACCGGACTCGAACCGGTCCCCCCTCAAACATGCCCCTCATGCTCGATAGCACCACCGTGCCCCGCCCGTGCCGCGACCCTCACCGGCCCCCCTGACAACTTCGCCGCCCGCTTCGCCCACATCGCCGTCAAAATCGGCACGAGAATCGCCGTCACGAGGCAAGCGGTCGCGACGATCGCCGTCGCCGCCGGCACCATCGGTTTGAACTTCGGAATCATCTCGCCGATGATCGCCGGGTTCGCGACCGCGGCGCCGGCCGTCGACGACGCGGCAAGCCCGGCGGTCCCGTTGCCGCCGCCCAGCAGCTTGTCCGCCAGGATCAGCGGCACACCCGTCACGACGATCACCGCGAGCCCGAGCGCGATGCCCGGCAGCCCGCTCTTCGCGATCACGTTCAGATCGATGCCGTTGCCGAGCGCGAAGCCGAAGAACGGGATCAGCGGATGCACGCAGCGTCCGAACAGCTCGCGCAGGTCTTCATCGAGGTTGCCGAGCGTGAAGCCGACCAGGAACGGCAGCACCGCGCCGACGAACAGCCGCGTCTCGAACACCGCGACACCGGCCGCGCCGAGGATCAGCATGCTGACGAGCGGCCCCGATTCGATCGACATCAGCACGAACGCGCCGGCTTCTTCCTTGCTGCCGTACTGCTGCATCACGGCCGCATAGAGGCCGCCGTTGGTCATGTCCATCGACGTCGTGATCGCGAGCAGCGACAGGCCCGCGAACAGGCCCGTGCGGATGCCGTCGTCGGGGATGAACTGTGCGGCGATCACGGTCGCGAGCCACGCGACCACGATCTTCGTCGCGAGCAGCGTGCCCGACTTGCGCAGCACGACACCGGTCGCGCGCAGGTTGATCGTCGCGCCCATGCAGAAGAACCAGACGGCGAGGATCGGCACCGTGCCCGCGATCAGGCCGTTGGTGAACGAGCCGAAGTACTTCCCGGCGTTCGGCGCGAACGTGTGCACGCACGCGCCGAGCAGCATCGGGACCAGCATGAGCCCGCCTGGAATGCGGTCGATGGCCTGTTTCAGCTTCACGTCTCCTCCGTGGACGTCGATGCGTCCCGTTGTCGAATGATGTCTGCTGACTGACTATAGAACATGATTCGGAACGGTGGTCCGTTTTTACTGAATGGAGGGTTAGTCGTATACCCGTACCGGCATAAATTGCTGATAAATATGGGAAATTAACGACGGCGTTGCGGCGCTCTGATTTCGGATCGACGTTCCGTATTCGTGGAATCTGTGCTTCAATTCATCGTATGACCACCGTCGGCACGGGTGCCGGCGGCGGTTTCATTCCCTACGGAGAACCGGCATGGACGTGCGACAGGGCCTACACGGCGAACACGCGAAGACGCTCGATACGGCCGGCCTGCGCCGGCATTTCCTGGTGGAGAACGTGTTCGCACCGGACGCGCTGTCGCTCACCTACAGCCATATCGACCGGATCATCGTCGGTGGCGCGTGGCCGGCCACGCGGCCGGTCGAGGTGCCCGCGTCGCTCGGCGCCGCGATGGGCGTGAGCCATCTGCTGGCGCGGCGCGAACTGGGCGCGATCAACATCGGCGGGCCCGGCTGGGTCGAGGTCGACGGGCAGCGTCACGCGGTGGGCACCGAGGAGGCGATCTACATCGGGCAAGGCGGGCAGGGCGTCGTGTTCGGCAGCGACGATCGCGCGCATCCCGCGAAGTTCTACCTGAACTGCGCGCCGGCGCACACGGCTCATCCCACCCGCACGATCACGCTCGCGCAGGCGTCGCCCGAAACGCTCGGCGATGCGGCCACGAGCAACCGCCGCACGATCTACAAGTTCATCGTGCCCGACGTGCTGCCCACCTGCCAGCTGTCGATGGGGATGACGAAGCTCGAGCCGGGCAGTCTGTGGAACACGATGCCGTGCCATACGCACGAGCGCCGGATGGAGGTGTATTTCTACTTCAACCTCGCCGACGACGCGGCCGTGTTCCACCTGCTCGGCGAGCCGCAGGAAACGCGCCACGTCGTCGTGCACAACGAGCAGGCGGTGATCTCGCCGAGCTGGTCGATCCATTCGGGCGTCGGCACGAAGGCGTACACGTTCATCTGGGGGATGGCCGGCGAGAACCAGGTGTTCAAGGACATGGATCATGTCGCCGTTGCCGACCTGCGCTGACATCATGAAACGCGAGTCGCCCGATCTTCCTTCCCGCGACGCGCGCACCGCGCTCGCCGGCCTGTTCGACCTGACCGGCAAGGTCGCGATCGTCACCGGCTGCAACACGGGGCTCGGCGCGGCGATGGCCGTCGCGCTCGCGTCGGCCGGGTGCGACATCGTCGGCGCGAACCGTTCGGCGCCGGCCGAGACATCGGCACGCGTCGAGGCGGCCGGCCGGCGTTTCGTCGACGTGCGCGCCGATCTGTCGACGCTCGAACCGGTCGAGCGGATCGTCGGCGGCGCGGTCGACGCGTTCGGGCACGTCGACATCCTCGTCAACAACGCGGGCATGATCCGCCGTTGCGATGCGCTCGACTTCACCGAAGCCGACTGGGACGCCGTGATCGACGTGAACCTGAAGAGCGTGTTCTTCCTGTCGCAGGCCGTCGCGCGGCAGATGGTGCGGCAGGGGTGCGGCGGCAAGATCGTCAACGTCGCGTCGATGCTGTCGTTCCAGGGCGGCATCCGCGTGCCGTCGTACACGGCGTCGAAAAGCGGCGTGCTGGGGCTCACGCGCCTGCTCGCGAACGAATGGGCCGCGCGCGGGATCAACGTGAACGCGATCGCACCCGGCTACATGGAAACCGACAACACCGCGCAATTGCGCGAGGACAGCCGGCGCAGCGACGCAATCCTCGGCCGCATCCCGGCCGGCCGCTGGGGCGCGCCCGACGATCTCGCGGGCGCGGCCGTGTTTCTTGCATCGCGCGCGTCGGACTACGTGCACGGTCACACGCTCGCCGTCGACGGCGGGTGGCTCGCGCGCTGACCGTGGCGCGCGGCGGACGCGTTATGCTCTCCCGATTCGCACTTACGGATTCACGGACATGACAGCAACGCCCAGGCAGCGCAAAGGCGATCACGCGACCCAGGGAGCCGAAGCCGACCCGGCGGCGGCCGGGTCCGCCGAAAAGGCCGATTCGGTCGCGGCCGTCGGCAAGGTCTTCACGATCCTCGCCGCGCTCGGCGATCGCCGCGAGATCGGCATCAGCGAACTGTCGCAGCATCTCGGCATGTCGAAGACGACGGTCCATCGCTTCCTGCAGACGCTGAAGGCGCTCGGCTACGTCGCGCAGGAAGGCGAGACCGACCGCTACCGGCTGACGATCCGGCTGTTCGAACTCGGCAGCAAGGCGCTGGAGAGCGTGGACCTCGTGCGCGAGGCCGATCTCGAGATGCGCCGCATCGGGCAGCTGACACGCGAAGCCGTGCACCTCGGCGCGTTCGACGAGGACGCGATCATCTACATCCACAAGATCGACGCCGATTACGGGTTGCGCATGCAGTCGCGGATCGGCCGGCGCAATCCGCTGTACAGCACGGCGATCGGCAAGGTGCTGCTCGCGTGGATGACGCCCGACGAAGCGCGCGCGGTACTGGCCGGCATCGAGTTCAGGAAGTCGACCGCGAAGACGCTCGCGTCGGCGGACGCGGTGATGAGCATCCTGCCGCACGTGCGGCAGCAGGGTTACGGCGAGGACAACGAAGAGCAGGAAGACGGCCTGCTGTGTCTCGCGGTGCCCGTGTTCGACCGGTTCGATCGCGTGATCGCCGGGCTGTCGCTGTCGTTCCCGACGATGCGTTGCGGCGCGGACACGAAAGCGCATTACGTCGCACTGCTGAAGGAAGCCGGTCAGGCGATTTCGGCGCGACTCGGGCATCGTCCGCAAGCGGCCGGTGTCGAGGCGGCCACGGTCGCGCAGGACTGAGCGTACCGCAGCGGCGCTACAATCGGCGCGGCGCCGGTCGCGAACCGGCGAACTTCGAATACGACGACGTGAAGGACGAACCATGCGGATGACAAGGTCGATGCGCACGTGCCTCGCCATGCTGGCGATCGGCGCGAGCCTGGGCGCGAACGGTGCGCAGGCAAAAAGCGCGGTGGATTGCGGGCAGCTCAATGCGGCCACGAGCGGCCCGGACGACAACTTCCGGCCGCCGGCATCCGGCACGGTCATCGGCGCCGGGCGCGCCTATTTCTACTCGGCACCCGACGCCCAGTGCATGACGAAGCGAACCTTCATCGTTCCCGGCGATTCGGTGACCGTCTACAAGTCGCACGGGCGCTGGTACAACATCATGTACATCAACGGCAAGACCGGCGAGGACTTCGAAGGCTGGGTCGAGCTGGGGCGTGTGCACCTCGACGGTCGATACGGCGCGCAATAGCCGGCCGCAGGCATCGGCGGCGGCCCTTACGCCGACGCCCGCCCGAAATCGCGTTTCAGGCTCTCCGCGCGCTGCGGCCGCCGATACAGATAGCCCTGCGCATACTGAATCCCGACCGCGTGGAGCGCGCGATGCTGCGCTTCCGTCTCCACGCCTTCCGCGATGATCTTCAGGTCGTAGTGATGCGCGACGGCCGCGATCCCCTCGATCAGCCCCGCGCCGCCGCCGTTCAGCTGGGCGACGAACTGGCGATCGATCTTCACGTAGTCGAACGGGAAGCGCGACAGCATGTCGAGATTGCTGTGGTGCGTGCCGAAATCGTCGATCGCGAACTTCGCGCCTTTCGACCGGAGTGCATGGAATATTTCAGTGGTCCGCGCGTTTTTCTCGAGCAGGATGCGTTCGGTCACTTCGAGCACCAGCGTGAAGCCGGGCGGCAGCGCGTGGATCGCTTCCTCGACGACGGCCACGAACCGCGTACGCTCGAGATCCTGCGGTGCGATGTTGATCGCGATGCGCAGCGGGGCGGAGGGTGTCAGCGCGGTGAGTTCCGACACGGCCGTCCGCAGCACGAATTCGGTCACCTTCGGCAGCACCGTGCTCGCTTCCACCTGCGGGATGAACACGGCCGGGCTGATGGCCCCCCACTTCGGATGCTGCCAGCGCAGCAGCGCTTCGACGCCGACCGTCCTGCGCGTCTGCACATCGACGATCGGCTGGTACACGACATGGAACTCGTTGCGCCTGAGCGCGTGGCGAACGGCTTTCAGCAACAGCCGCCGCGGCGCCATCGCCAGCAGGTAGGCGGCCATCACGAGACCGTCGGCCAGCAGCACGATCGTCATCGCGATCAACCGGTAGTGGCCCTGGACGTGCGACGCGTACTGAGCCGATGTGGCGACCGACACCGTGAACGGCCAGCGTTGCGATGCAATCGCGGTGCCGCCGGCGGGGCCCGCGCCCGATTCCGGCGTGAACTTGCCTTGCTGGTCGAGACGGCCCGATCCGGCGATCGACAGCGTCGCGGATTCCGTGCCGTTGCGGGCGCTCGGTGCGAGCGCATCGACCACGTAGTCGCCTTCGATCAGGTACAGGACACCCGCGCCATGCGCGGTGGCGCGATACACGGCCAGCACCGGAATGCCGTGCTGAAACGGCGTCTGGCGCAGCAGCGTGACGATCGTCGCGCCCGGTGCGGGCTCGCGCGTGTACGCGTCGAGCGGCAGGTCGATCGCGCCGAGCGCCGACGAGCACATCACGCGGCCGTCGTTCACCAGCCCGACGGCGCGCAGGTAGCGCAGGCGAGTGCTCACTTCGGCCAGCGTCCGGAATACCGTCGCGCACGGGCGCCCGACGAGCGCGGTCAGCTCGTCTGCATGCCGCAGGCGAACGCCGTCGAGGATGCGGTCCACCGTGGCCACGATGTCGTTCGCGACGACACGTTCCTGCGTGGTGACGGCATCGCGCGCGTAGCGATCGGCAAGCACGATCGCGCAGGCGGGCACGAGCACGCAGACGATCACGGCGACGAAAAAGATCACCCGCGGCCACGCGCCGCTGCGCTGGAAAACGGACTTCGAGCCTTGCGTGAGCGCCGACATTCCCGCGGTTGCCTTTGGTGTTGTACGCATGGAGTGGCAAGTCGAACCGGTCGGTGCGCATGCGGTGCGCACACGTCATGCCTGGTTCGGGCGATACGGCTCGCGCATCGGTATCGCGATGCAAACCGGGTCAACGATCGTGATGGACATCGGCGGCAGCCCGTCGCGATCGGTCATGCAGTCCGTCGGCGCGTGTCAATAACATGTGCATTCTGCGCATCTATATTGACGTAGCACACCGAAAAAAACCCCGACCGCAGGGTCGTGCGGCCGGGTCGAAAGACACCGTCTCTTGGCACGAGGATGGTGCGCGGCAAGTATAAGATGTGACGCGCTATTACGAAATATTGTTGACTAAAAATTGGTGCAGTTTTGTGATTGCGTCTCAAAAAGAAACATTGCCGCGAAATGCCGTTTTAGCCGACGTGTCGCCGGCATGCCTGTCCGAAAGGATGGCGAAAGAAATGGGTGCCGCTGAAGTGGAACAAGCGACGCAGCGGCGGCGCGCGGCGCCGGCCGCGATTCAGAAGTCGTTGCGCATCTTGTGAAGCAGGGCGCCGGGCGACTGGTGCGTGTCGACTGCAGTGAGGACGTCGGTCAGGAACCACGGCAGGTTCAGTTGCGTATCGGAATCGCCGACGCAGACGCGGATTGGCGGCGCCTTCGACGGCGAACGGCCGTCCTGCGCCGGTGTAGCGTCCCGCGATGGAACGCAGTTTTTCGCGTGGGCCTGAACGGGAACCGGCGCGGCGGCGCCGGACGGTGCGCCCGCGGTTGCCGGCACGCTGGCGGCGGCAAGCAGGGTCAGGACAGCAGCAGCGGCAACGCGTTTCATGAGGATTCTCCGGCGATGCCCGTTCGACCGCGCCGGCCGGCGCGAGTTCGTCAGCCGCGCGCGATGCTTGCCGGCCGCGCGGGCTGCCGGCTGCGCCACTGCTGCGGCGATTCGCCGGTCCAGCGCCGGAACGCGCGCGTGAATGCGCTGTGTTCCGAATAGCCGAGCAGCCAGGCGACCTCCGCCAGCGTCAGCCGCGGATCGTTCAGGTGGTCGATCGCGAGCCGCCGCCGCGTGTCCTCGCGCAGGATCCGGTAGTTCAGCCCGAGTTCGGCCAGCCGGCGATGCAGCGTGCGCGACGACACATGCAGCTCCGACGCGATCTGCTCGATGCTGGCTTCGCCTTGCGTCAACAAGCGCGCGACGGCTTCGCGCACCGACTGTTCGAGGTCGTCGGTCTGCCGCAGCTCGGCGAGCAGCGCGCTCGCCTGGCGTTCCATCATGTGTCGCAGCGCGTCGTCCGGCTGTTGCAGCGGCTGCGTGAGCAGGTGCAACGGAAACGCGAGCCGGTTCACCGGCTGGCCGAACCGCACCGGGCAGCCGAAGTAGTCGGCGTACGGCTGGGCGTCGCGGGGCGACGGATGCACGAAGCAGACTTCGTCGGGCCCGTTGCGCGTGCCGGTGATGTTGCGCGCGAACTGGACGATCGCGGTCAGCGCCACTTCGTCGACGAGCGGGCCGAGCGGCTCGGGCGCATCGTGCCATTCGATCGCGACCGACGCCGCTTCGACCCGCACTTCCATGCGCGCGACGTTCGCGATCAGGTGTTCGTATTGCTGCCAGCGCGCGAGCGCGGCGCCGGCGTCGCGGCACGCATGCAGCGCATAGCCGAGCGCGCCGAGATGGGCGGGCGTGATCCGTTGGCCGACGTGCAGGCCGAGCAGCGGATCGTCGAGCGCGCGGACGGCGCGTTCGAGCAGGCCGCGCCAATGCGCGCTCGCATACAGCGTCAGCCCGCGATCGTCCTCGGGCGGCCGCGCCTCGCCGAGCACGCGCGCCGCATCCTGGCCTTGCTCGGACAGATAGTCGAACAGCAGCCGCACGTAGGTGCTCGAGTAGTAGACGCGCTGGGTCGCGAGCGGGGAGGCGGCGGGCATGGCGGAAAGTGTCAAGTAATCGTCGGCAAGTGTCAACGCGGGCTGACCCGTGCGCGACCATACTGCCCGGCAGTTCCTGATCGAGACTGCCGACATGCCGACCGAATTGATGACGTGGCTCCATGCGTTCCTGGGTAACGACGTGGACTGGAAGCAGGTGCTGCTGATCGGCATGACGCCGGTGTTCCTGATCGCGTTCGCGATCGAATATGCGGTGATGACCGGGCGCGGCCGCCGTGAACCGTTTCGCTGGAAGGAGATCGTCGCGAACCTGTCGCTCGGTGCCGGCTACCAGGTGGCCGAGACCGTGATGGGGCTCCTGTTCACGGGCGCGATCTTCGCGTGGGTCTACCGGCACCGGCTGTTCGACGTGCCGGTGAATGGCTTCACGATCGTACCGATCTTCGTCCTCGTGGAGTTCTGCTACTACTGGTTTCATCGCACGTCGCACCGCGTCCGCTGGTTCTGGGCCGCGCACGTGCCGCATCACAGCGGCGAAGTGATGAACTTCACGACGGCGATGCGGCAGTCGCTGCTGAATGCGTTCGTCGGCGTGTTCGTGTTCTACCTGCCGCCCGTGTGGCTCGGCATCCCGCCGGCCGTCGTGCTGTTCCTGCTCGCGGTCGATCTCGCGTACCAGTACTTCGTGCATACCGAAGCGATCGGGCGGCTGCCGCGCGGGTTCGAGTACGTGTTCGACACGCCGTCGAACCATCGCGCGCACCACGGCCGCAATCCGCGCTATATCGACCGGAACTACGGCGGCGTGCTGATCATCTTCGATCGGATGTTCGGCACGTATGTCGAGGAAACGGAACCGGTCGACTACGGGATCACGCAGCAGATTCGTTCGTACAACTTCCTGGTGCTGAACGTGCACGAGTTCGTCGACATGTGGCGCGACGTGTTCGCACCCGGGCCGGTGCTGCAGCGGTTGCAACACCTGTGGATGCCGCCCGAGTGGGAGCGGCCGGGGCATCGGCCGATCCATACGTGGAGCGTCGAGCGGAAAGGGGAGGAGGCGGGCACGGCGATTCCGCACGCTGCAACCGGGGAAGAGGCGGCCGCATCCGGGCGCAAGATCGTACAAGCCGCCGGGCCGCGCCCGGGCTAAGCTGGGTGTTTTCCTCGGCGAAAGGCGTGGCGGGCGATGACAAGGAAAGTATTCTGGGACGATCCGTACCGGACCACGCTGGATACCGTCGTCACGCATGTCGACGGCGATCGCGTGCGGGTGGACGCGACCATCTTCTTCGCGTTTTCAGGCGGCCAGGAAAGCGACGCGGGATCGCTGGGCGGCTGTCCCGTGATCGACGCCGAGAAGCACGGCCTCGACATCGTCTATACGCTCCCGCCTGACCATGCGCTGCGCGTCGGGGATCCGGTGACCTGGCGCATCGACTGGGCGCGCCGGTACCGGCTGATGCGCCTGCATTTCGCGGCCGAAATGGTGCTGCAACTCGTCTACCGGCTCAGGCCAGGTATCGAGCGCATCGGCGCGCATATCGCGCCGGACAAGGCGCGCATCGACTTCGCGAGCGACACGAGCCTGTCGCCGTTGTTTCCGGAGATCGAATCGGCCGCGGCCGACCTGTCGAAGCGCGACCTGCGCATCGTGACCGACTTCAGCGATGTCGATGCGCAACGCCGCTTCTGGACGGTCGACGGCTTTGCGACGATGGCGTGCGGCGGCACGCATCCGGCGATGACCGGCGAGATCGGCATGCTGACGCTCAAGCGCAAGAACACCGGGAAGGGCAAGGAGCGGATCGAGGTGATGCTGCTCGAGCCGTCGGTGGCGAGCGGGCATTGCGGTCGGCCGGGTGCCTGACTTTCCGGCGCGCCGGTTCGAAAAGCCGGTTGTCGTTGTTAATGCAACGTTTCGCACGGGTGCGGTTCCACGCATGTATATTGTCGCCGTGCATCGACCGGCCGGCGATATCGCGCGGCTTCGTTTGCACGTCACCGTGCGCGTGCACTGCCAGCCCTCCGGAGCGCGGTGCTCGCGGTGAAGCGTCCCGCACAAGTACAAGAACCAGAGAGCGTTCCGAGCCCGCCCATGAGCGATACCGAAGTTGTTTTTCAAATCACCGCGGATGATCTTGTCCACGCATACCGCCTGCATCTTTGGCGCAGGTACAACGGGAAATACCTGCTCAAGTCATTTTCGATCGTTGCGATCGTGTACGTCGTCCTGCTGGTCGGTGGCGTCCGGGTGGCAAGTGGACATTTTCCGGAATGGCGCCATGTATGGATGGCAGCGGGAATCGCGGCTGTCGTTTCTATCGGCGTGCCGCTCCTGAATCATCTGGTATTGCCGCGCGTAGGGCGCAAGATCTACGACCAGCAAAGGACGCTTCATCAGGTCCACACGGTCATTTTCCACGGCGACCGCTTCGTTGTCGAAACGCCGACTTCGCGCGACGAAATTCGCTATGCGGATCTCATCCACTGGAGCGAGGATCGTCAAATGATCCTGCTGTATCAGTCATTGGCGATGTTCCGTGTGGTGCCGAAGCGCGCGCTGGACGAGGGACAACTCGCACGCCTGCATCGACTGCTGCTTCAGAACGGCTTGCGCAAGGTCTAGCGGGCGGCGGAGCGCATGAAGCAGCCCGGACGATTCGGCGCCGTCCGGGTTTCAAAGGGTGCTTCAGGCCGGAATGCCCGCCGCAGCACATCACCGTCGCGGCGATCGGCGATACCAGGTCGCAGTGCCACGGGTTGTTCGCGTACGTGTGTGTCTGCGCGTGCGGCGTCGGCACGAACACGTTCTTCAGATTCATGCTCGCCGCCGGCCCGTGTGCCGGCGCTCAGTGCAGGCCGGCCGATGCGATCGAGCGCACGGTATCGGTGATGTTCACGCAGCGCGACAGGCCGAAATGCTCGGCTTCGCGGCGCTCCGGCTCGCTGCTCGCGATCGCGACCGCGCGTTCGGGCGGCACGCCGAGCGCCTGCAGCACGACGTCGAAAGGATGCTGGTTTGATCCGGAGTCCTTCTGATTGGCGTCGGTGACGACGACCGAGAAGCGGTCGAGGTTCGCACGGCCGAACTGGCCTTCGAACATGTCGCTGAGCCGCGCGGCCGGCAGCGTCGTGACGAGACCGAGTCGATATCCTTCTTCCGATGCCTGGTCGAGCCACTGGATGATCGCGTCGCGCTGATGGCGCGATTCGCGTGAATCCGGTGTTGCTTCGATCTGTGCGAATGCTGCGTCGAGACGGGTGACGATGGCTTCGATAACCACGGTGATTCCTCTTCAGAGACGTGATGATCCGTTCGCCGACGGGAATGCCACACACCTTAGCGTCGATCCGGAAAACGCGACCAATTAATATTTTTATCCGACTCATACGATTCGACTAATGAATCGGGTTGCGAGCCAGCGTGGGCGCGGGATGCGTGTCGCAGGGGGGCGTGCGCGCGAACGGCGTCCCATCGACGGCCTTCGATGTGATGCACCCGCGTGGCGCACAGTCTGAATGCATCGGGCATATGCATATAAAAAAACGGCATATCGAGCGATGACGCCCGATATGCCGCGTTGCGACGCCGCGTGCGAGTCGTCGCTCAGTGCAGCTTGATCGACGGCTGGTTGCGGCTTTGCAGCCAGTGGCTCAGCGACTGGAACAGCGCGCCCTTCACGCCGACCACGCTGAACAGGTGCTTGCGATACAGAAACTTGTACAGCCCGATCGCGGCGAGCCCGTCGACGATCAGCGAGCGCGAACGCACGCTGATGTCCGCCTGGTACACGGCGCCCGCATGCCCGAGCGACACGACGGTGCCTGCATCGCGGAACGTGAAGCCGGCCACCGGCTTGCCGGCGACGCGCCGCGCGAACGCGTTGACCAGATACACGGCCTGCTGGTGCGCGACCTGCGCACGCGGCGGCAGGAACCCGTTCGCACCGGTCGACGGGCACGCGGCGCAGTCGCCGAACGCATACACGTGCGGATCGTCGGGCGTCTGCAGCGTGTCGGTCACGATCACCTGGTTCGCGCGGTTGAGCGCGATGTCGCCGATCTCCCGCAGGATCGCGGGGCCCGCGACGCCGGCCGCCCAGATCGTGATGTCGCTCGCGAGCCGCTCGCCCGTCGCGGTCGTCACGGCATCCGCGCCGACTTCCGCCACACGCGTATCGGTCAGCACGTCGACGTTCAGCGCGCGAAGCTGCGCGTGCATCTTGCCGGACAATCGTGCGTCGAGCGCGGGCAGGATGCGCGGGCCGCCTTCGATCAGCCGGATGTGCACGTCGCGTGCCGACACCAGCGCCTTGAAGCGGTACGTCGTCAGTTGCTGGACCGCGTGGCGCAGTGCGGCCGCGAGCTCGACGCCCGTCGCGCCCGCGCCGATCACGTTGATGCAGATCGGCGCCGCGGGCCGTGCCGGTTGCTGTTCGGCGGCGTGATTCGCCTTCGTGCAGGCCGCGAGGAACTTGCGGCGGAAATCCTCGGCCTGGTCGAGGTTTTCGAGCGGCAGCGCATGGCGGGCGGCACCCGGCACGTTGAAGAAGTTCGTCACGCTGCCGACCGCGAGCACGAGATCGTCATAGCCGAGTTCGCGCTGCGGCAGGACTTCGGTGCCGTCCGCGTCGTGCACGGCCGCGATCGTCGCGGTGCGGGCCGCGCGGTCGACCTGCTGCAGCGCGCCCTGCACGAAGCGGAAGCCGTGGCGCTTCGCCTGCGCCGCGTATTCGATCGTGTGCGACGCCGGATCGCGATGGCCCGACGCGGCTTCGTGCAGCAGCGGCTTCCAGAAGTGCGTCGGATAGCGGTCGACGAGCACGATGTCGGCCTGGCCGCGACGCCCGATCGTGTCGCCGAGACGCGTGGCGAGCTGCAGGCCGCCGGCGCCGCCGCCGACGATCACGATGCGCGGCAGGCGCGGTGCGCGGTCCGTTGCAAGGTTGGGCGTGGTGTTGTCCATGTTGGGCTCCCGCTGAATGACGATTCGGATGACATTGCTCAAGAACCGACGATATAGTTTCGAACCCACTCGAACAATTTAATGTTTATAAGCGACTCATATGTATTCACTTATAGGAAAGACCGCGACGTTCCGGCAGCTGAAGGCGCTGGACATGATTGCGCGGCTCGGCAGCGTGTCGCGCGCGGCCGAGGAGCTGAACCTGACGCAGCCGGCCGTGTCGCTGCAGGTTCGCCTGCTCGAGGAGGCCGTGGGCGCCGCGTTGCTGCAGCGGGTGGGGCGCGGCGTGCAGCTGACCGCGGCCGGCGAGATCGTGTCGCGCTATGCGCGCGAGATCCTGCATCTGTGGAGCGAGGCCGGCGACGAAGTGGCCGCGCTGACGGGCGATCTCGGCGGCACGCTGCGGATTGGCGCGATCACGACGGCCGAATACCTGATCCCGCCGCTGCTCGTCAAATTCACCGCGACGCGTCCGCACGTGAAGACGTATTTCAAGGTCGGCAACCGCGATGACATCATCCGCATGCTCGCGACGCATGAAATCGATCTCGCGGTGATGGGCAGTGCGCCGAAGGAGCTGCGGACGCACGCGGTCGAGTTCGCGAAGCATCCGATGGTGTTCGTCGCGGCGCCCGGTCATCCGCTGATGCAGCGCAAGCGCGTCGCGCTGAAGGATCTCGAATCCGCGCACCTGCTCGTGCGCGAACGCGGCGCGGGCACGCGCTCGACCGTCGAAAGCCTGTTCAAGAACGCGGGCTACCGGTTCCATGTGGGCTCCGAACTGTCGAGCAACGAGGCCATCAAGCAGATGGCCGAAGCGGGGCTCGGCATCGCGTTCCTGTCGTTGCACGCGTGTGCACTCGAATTGCGCACCGGGCTGCTCGGGCAACTGCCGTTCCCCGGCAACCCGATCGAGCGCGAATGGTATGTGGTCACGCTCGCCGACCGGCGGATCTCGCAGGTGACGGGGCTGTTCCGCGATTTCCTGATCAAGCAGGGCGCGCCGGTGATCGACGGCGCGACGGTGGCGCCGCACGAGCGGCGGCGCAAGTAGGCCGATACGCCGACCGTCCGGTCAGACGAGCCCGAAATCGTCGTTGCTGTCGGGAATCGACGCGAGCAGCCGTTCGAGCCGGTACCAGCCGATGACGCGCAGGCACCATGTGGCGAAAGCATGACGGCGGGAGAGGGGGCCGGACGAAGGGCGCGTGGCGCCGGAAGGCGAGGGCGCGATGAACGACGCGCGCAGCGGGCAGTAATGGGGCATGACGGGCTCCGTAGGTGTCGGATGGGGCGATCGTAAGCGTCGCGGCGCCCGCCGGCGCGCACGCAAGGATCGTCCCGAGCAGAAACGGATGATCTTTTTCTGCTCGGCGCCGGGGCGGCCGCGCAGGCCCGGCACGCCGGGTCAAAACGCGTCACAATGCGCGTTCGTCACCCGATCTGGTGGAGACAAGCGATGAGCGATCCGATTCTTGCCGCGCCGACGGACAACGGCGTCCCGGTCAGCCTGCGTTCCAGCCGCGGGCTGGGCTGGCAGGGCTTTGGCGCGTCGCTGCTGGAGATCCGCGCGGGCACGTACCGGATCCCGGCGGCCGAGCATCACCGGATCGGCGTGCATATCGGGTCGCCGGTTCGCGCGGATTGCGTGTGCGACGGCGAGCGCGTGTCGCGCATCCAGGCGCACGGCGACGTCGACGTGATTCCGGCCGGCCTGCCCGGCCAGTGGACCGACAGCGCCGACTGCCGGATCCTGCATATCGCGCTCAGCGATACGTTCGTGCGGCGCACCGTCGAACAGCTCGAGCTGAAGCCGTCGCAGGCGCAGATCCGCCGCCGGCTGCAGGTGCGGGACCCGCGGCTGCAGCACATCGCGTGGGCGATGGCCGCCGAACTCGAAGCGGAAGACGCGTCGGATCCGCTTTACGCGGAAAGCCTGTGCACGGCGCTCGTCGCGCGGCTGGTCGACGGCCAGCCGGCATTCCGCGAACGCCGGCGCACGCTTGCGCCGAAGGCGGCCGCGCGCGTGATCGACTATGTCGAGGCGAATCTCGACCGGCGCATGACGCTGGCCGAACTTGCGGCGCTCGTGTCGATCAGCGTGCCGCATTTCAAGGTGCTGTTCCGTGAAACGCTCGGGATGCCCGTGCACCAGTACGTCGTGCGGCGCCGGGTGGAGCGCGCGAAGGCGTTGCTGCTGGAAGGCCGGCTCAGCATCAGCCAGATCGCGCTGGAAGCCGGGTTTGCGCACCAGAGCCACATGGCGAACTGGATGAACCGCGTGCTCGGCGCAACGCCGACGGAGATCGCGCGGTCGGGCGCGCGGGGCGGGTTGCGGCTCGCTTATGACGGTGGGGACGGCGCGGAGCCTGCGCGTCGATAGCTGCCCGACGGGCGGGTTGCGCGATCCGTGCGCGCCCCCGCATCCCGTCATCCTTTCCTGCTCGATTCATCCCTCCGTGCGCGCCTTCCCGGCCGCGCAACCCGACAATCACAGCACCATCATTCCCCCAGGAGCGGATCGTGTTCGTGATCTTCGGAGCATCAGGCAACGTCGGCCTGTCCACCGTGACGACCTTGCGCAACGCCGGCCATGCCGTGCGTGCGGTGTTGCACGACGCGCGCCATCGTGACCGTTTCGCACAACTCGGCTGCGATGTCGCGATCGCGGAATTGACGGATGCGAACGCGATCGCCGCGGCGATCGACGGCGCGCAGGCCGTGCAGATCCTGTGCCCGGTGCCGGTCGCCGACCCCGATCCGGCCGCGACGATGACGCGGACGATCGATGTCGCGACCGCCGCACTCGCCGCGAACCCGCCGCCGGCGCTGCTCGCGCTGTCCGACTACGGCGCGGAGCGCGACGGCAATACGGGCATCACCCGCCTGTTTCATCACTTCGAGGAACGGCTGAAGACGATCTCGACGCAACTGACGCTGCTGCGGTCGGCCGAGCACCTGCAGAACTGGGCGCGCGTCCTGCCGGTCGCGCTGGGCACGGGCGTGCTGCCGAGCTTCCATCATCCGGTCGGCAAGGTCTTTCCGACGGTGTGGGCGCCCGATGTGGGCGTTGTCGCGGCGCGGCTGCTGCTCGACGCACCGGAGGGCGGCAACGGGCCGCGCATCGTCAGCGTCGAAGGGCCGCGGCGCGTGAGCGTGACGGCGATCGCGGATACGCTCGGCGCGGCGGCGGGCCGCTCGATCGTCGCGCACGAGCTGCCGCGCGATACATGGAATGCGACGCTGCTGCGCGCCGGGCTCAGCGAACGCCATGCGCAGCTGATCGTCGATCTGTACGACGTGCACAACGCGGGGCAGATCGACGTCGAGGCCGGCATGTCGGAGCGCGCCTACGGGACGACGTCACCGTTCGATGCGCTCGCGCAACTCGTGCGCCAGCACGCGCGCTGACCGAAGCGGCGGCGCGCGGCGTGGATTACGCGGGGCGCCGCACCCTGTTCAGCACCGCATACGCCACCGACCCGATCACGATCCCCCAGAACGCGGAGCCGAGCCCGAGCCACGTCATCCCCGACGCGGTTGCGAGGAACGTGATCACCGACGCTTCGCGGTGGTTCTCGTCCTCGAAGATCCCGTGCACGTTCGCGCTGATCGCGCCGATCAGCGCGAGCCCGGCGAGGATCGCGACGAAGGCCTTCGGCAATGCGAAGAACACCGTGACGATCGTGCCCGCGAACAGCCCGCCGATCAGGTAGAACGCGCCGTTCGCGAGGCCGGCGATGTAGCGCCGGTCCGGATCCTCGTGCGCGTCCTTGCCCGTGCACAGCGCCGCGGTGATCGCCGCGACGACGATCGTGATCCCGCCGAAGCACGCGACGACGAGCGACATCACGCTGGTCGCGTTGATGATCGGGCGCGCCGGTGTGTGATAGCCCGACACGCGCAGGATCGTCATCCCCGGCAGGAACTGGCCGGTGAGGCTCACGACGACGAGCGGCAGCGCGAGGCTGAGCGTCGTGCCGAGCGTCCATTCGGGCGCGATGAAGATCGGCCGCGCGATGCTCGGCGATACGTTGCCGAGATGCGTCATCCCGAGCAGCGTCGCGAGCGCGGCGCCCGTCAGCAGCACGAGCACGATGCTGTAGCGCGGCAGCAGGCGCCTGAAGATCACGTAGGCCGCGATCATGCCGAACGCGAGCGCGGGCTGGTCCGACGCGGCGGAGAACGCATGCATGCCGAACGGCAGCAGGATGCCGGCCATCATCCCGCACGCGATGCCGCGTGGAATGTGGCGCACGAGCCGGTCGAAATAGCCGGTCACGCCGATCACCAGGATGATGAGTGCCGCCGTGATGTACGCGCCGACGGCCTGGTTGAGCGTCAGTTGCGGAAACAGGCCGACGAGCAGCGCGGTGCCGGGCGCCGACCACGCGGTGATGACCGGCACTTTCAGCTTCCAGCTCGCGAACAGGCCCGATACGCCCGCGCCGATCGAGATCGCCCAGACCCACGACGACACCATTTCACTGGATACGTGCGCGGCCTGCGACGCCTGGAAGAAGATCGCGAGCGGGCCCGCGTAGGAAATCAGGACCGCGAGAAAGCCCGCGGTGACCGCGGAAACGGACCAGTCGTTGCCGATCGTGCGGATCGCGCCGGGCGGGGAGTTCGGTTGCATCGTCGTCGGGGAATGCGGCGCGCGGCCGCGAGGCAGAGCCGGGGCGAATGATTGTTGGAAGCCCCGGATGAGCCGTCATTCTGGACATTGCCGGCGCAGTTGGCAATTCGCGGGCGTTGTCGGCTTTTCGTAAGAATATGTGCGGAAGCGGGTGGATCGATGGCCCCGCCGACGGTCACGTGCTGATCTGCAGCACCTTGTCGACCACGGCCACCTTCACGCCGCTTCCCGTCGACAGCGACGCCGTGCCCGCGTCGAACGGATGCACGGGCGTGTCGGTCGGCGTCCACGCATGGCGTGCGAGCAGCTCGCGATACCCGCCGCGGATCACGAAGCCGCCGCATTTCCGCGCATATGCGTCGCGCCGCATCCGGTACGCGCGCGGCAGGTCGTACCACGGCAGCTTCGGCAGGTCGTGATGAACGAGGTGGTAGTTGTTGTTCAGGTACAGCAGCCGCATCGCGAAGCCGGCCTCGTTGATCGTGATGCGCGCCTTCGGGTGCCGCGCGGCACGGTGCTCGTACAGCGAGCGGATCATCGCGAGCGACAGCGCGGGCCACGTGACGGCCAGCAGGTAGTACCACCACGGCACGCCGATCGCCCATTGCAGCCACGCGAGCAGCGCGACCACGCAGGCGACGTGCGTCGCCCACATCGGCAGATAGCGGAAGTCGCCGCGCCGGAACGTGGCGAACGTATCGGCAACCGTCGCGGCGACGGCAAGCGGCGGCCCGACGACGATTCGTCCGATGAACGTCTTGCGCGCGACCGTCAGCGCACGGCGCCAGCGTGGCAGCCGCGCCCAGCGTTCGCGCGTCACATAGTTCGTTTCCGGATCGACGCCCGGCACGGTCAAATCTTCGTCGCGATGATGGTCGAGGTGCGTGTCGCGATACAGCGTGTACGGATACCAGACCGTCAGCGGCGGATAGCCGAGCAGCTTGTTCACGCGGGCGGAACGCGTCGGATGGCCGTGCAGCAGCTCGTGCTGCAGCGACAGATGCCATGCGCCGAGCAGGATCAGCGGCGGCGTCGCGGCCGCGAGCGACAGGTGTCCGTCGCGCACGAGCAGCAGCACGGCGAGCCAGCCGCCGTAGATCACGGCGACCAGCAGCCAGGTCGGCCACTCGGTGCGGGCGGTGAAGCGGGCGTCGAGCGCGGCAATCGCGCGCGCGTGATCGACGTCGAAGTATTCGGCCATGGCGTTGAGGCGGATGGATCGGGCAATGCGGGGAACGAGCGATGGAACCGGTGCGCTCGGCCCGGGTGCGCAGGTGTCTCGCGGATCACGGTCGGCCTGCCCGGCATCGCGCATGGTGGCGGCGCCGGCAGGCATTCGAACGGTAACCGGCGAGCGCCGCACGGCCAACCAACCGATTCGTATTTGCTTATCGCGGTGTGGCCGAAAAGCATCGGGGGCGGCGCCGATGCGTAGAATGCCCGCATGAACCCATGGATCGCAGTACTGCCGATGTACAACGTGACGCCGCGCCACGCCGCCCTGTGGCGCGCGCTGCTGCGCGACGCGCTCGATGCGTTCGGGAATGCCGGTGGCGCGGCCGACGTCGCGCTGCCCGACGCGCCGTTCGACGACCTGCATGCGCTGTGGCGGCGCGACGATCTGCTGCTGTCGCAGACCTGCGGCTATCCGTACCGGATGCTCGGCTTGCGCGACGCCGTGCGTTTGATCGCGACGCCCGTTTTCGATGCAGAAGGGTGCGACGGCGCGCGCTACCGCAGCGTGCTGGTCGTGTCGGCGCGCGTGCATGCGGGCGGCGCGACGACGCTCGCCGCCTGCCGCGGGCTGCGCGCCGCATACAACGGTGCGGATTCGCACAGCGGGATGAATGCATTCCGGCACGCGGTCGCGCCGCATGCCCATGACGGACGGTTCTTCGGATCGGTCACGCCGTTCGGCTCGCACGTGAACGTGCTGCGTGCGCTGGCGTCGGGCGAGGCCGATTGCGCGTCGATCGACTGCGTGACGTTTGCTTGTGTGCGCGACGCGCTGCCCGATCTGCTGAAGGACATCCGGACCATCGGTACGACGGCCTCCGCGCCGGGATTGCCGTTCATCGCATCGCGGGCGCTGCCGGAAGCGCAGGTCGCTGCGTTGCAGGATGCGCTCGATCGCGCGGCGGCCGCCGATACGGAACGGGCGCGCGTGCTGAGGCTGAAGGGATTCGAACGGCTGTCGCCGGCCGACTACGACACGATTGCGCGGTTCGCGCAGGACGCGGCCGCGCACGGCTATCCCGAACTCGCCTGAGGCGAGGCGAGCGGCGGCGCGGATCGGTGTGGCCGTCCGCGCCGCGCCGGGCTTACTCCTCGTCCATCAAGCGGACCTTGACCCGCTTGCCCTTGATCTTCCCGGCATTGAGCTTGCGCAGCGCGTCGTGTGCGACGCCGCGCTCGATCGCGACATAGGTCGAGAACTCGGTCACGTTGATCTTGCCGATCTGCTTGCCGTCGAACCCGGCGTCGCCGGTCAGCGCGCCGAGCACGTCGCCCGGACGGATCTTGTCCTTGCGCCCGCCGAGGATCTGCAGCGTTTCCATCGGCGGCAGCAGCGTGTCGTTGCCGGCCGGCGTCAGCTCGGCGAGCGGATGCCATTCGACTTCGCGCTTCTGCGCCTGTTCGATCCCGCCGACACGGCCCATCTCGTCCATGCTCGCGAGGCTCAGCGCCCAGCCGTCCTGGTCCGCGCGGCCCGTGCGGCCGATGCGGTGGACGTGCACTTCGGGGTCGGGCGTCACGTCGACGTTGATCACCGCTTCGAGCTGCGCGATGTCGAGCCCGCGCGCGGCGACGTCGGTCGCCACCAGCACCGAGCAGCTGCGGTTCGCGAACTGGATCAGCACCTGGTCGCGCTCGCGCTGGTCGAGCTCGCCGTGCAGCGCGAGCGCGTGGAAGCCCTGCGCATGCAGCACGTCGAGCAGGTCGCGGCACTGCTGCTTCGTATTGCAGAACGCGATCGTGCTCACCGGCCGGAAGTGGTTCAGCAACTGGCCGACCGCATGCAGCCGCTCGTTCTCGGTCACTTCATAGAAGCGCTGGCGGATCTTGCTGTCGTCGTGGCGCTCCTGGAGCTTGATTTCCTTCGGGTTGCGCAGGAACTGCTGGCTCAGCTTCGCGATGCCGTCCGGATAGGTCGCGGAGAACAGCAGCGTCTGGCGCGTCGTCGGGCACATCCGCGCGACCTTCGCGATGTCGTCGAAGAAGCCCATGTCGAGCATCCGGTCGGCTTCGTCGAGCACCAGCGTGCTCAGCGCGTCGAGCTTCAGGTTGCCGCGATCGAGGTGATCCATGATGCGGCCCGGCGTGCCGACGACGATGTGCGCGCCGTGCTCGAGGCTCTGCGCCTGCGGGCGCATCGGCGTGCCGCCGCACAGCGTCAGCACCTTCACGTTCTCCTCGGCGCGCGCGAGGCGGCGCACTTCCTGCGCGACCTGGTCGGCGAGTTCGCGCGTCGGGCACAGGATCATCGCCTGCACGTCGAAGCGGCGCGTGTCGAGGCGCGCGAGCAGCGCGAGCGAGAACGCGGCGGTCTTGCCGCTGCCCGTCTTCGCCTGCGCGATCAGGTCCTGGCCGGCCAGCGCGACCGGCAGGCTCGCGGCCTGGATCGGCGTCATGTCGACATAGCCGAGCTGCGCGAGGTTCGCGAGCGCGGCGGGCGTCAGCGGCAGCGCGCTGAAGGGCGTGGCGGTCGGTTGCGTCAAGAGAGGTCTCCGAGGTAGGGACGGCCTTCCATCTGCTCGTAGACGACCGTGCCTTCATCGTCTTCGAAGCGTTCGAGGTAGTTGCGCGCGCCGCACAGCGGGCAGCGGAACAGCAGCCCCTGGCCTTCGTCCTTGATGACGACGTCGGACTGTTCCCACTGCGTGCCGCAGCTCTGGTTTCGGCAGGTAAACACGGTCTTTCTCCAGCTGAATTCGGTTGATGGCGCGCCCGGGCGGGCGCGGCAACGGCGGGCGGCGCTCGCGCGGCTCGGGCGCGGGCCGCACCGGCGTCGCTTGGATGGCGTCGATGCGGATGATGGATCGGGCGGCGACGGGGTCGCGCGTGCCGCAATTCTAGCGGATGCGGGCACCGGCGAGGGCGCCGCGGCCCGTGCCTGCCAAGAAAAACGGCCGCCCCGGGGGGCGGCCGTGCGGTGCGGCGAAACGGGGCCGGACGCGTTACAGCGCCATGTCGGCCGAGGCCTTCGCCGGGCGGGCCGGCGCGTTGCCGGCCGGCTGCGACGGCATGCCGAGGTCGATCTTCGGCGGCGGCGACAGTTGCAGCACGTCGCTCGTGTAGGTCCATTCCTCGACGACCTTCGCCGGGCTGTCGTTCAGCTTCGTGCCGTAGCTCGGCACGATCTGGCGGATCTTCTGCTGCCACTCGGGCGTCGCGACCTTGTCCTTGAACACCTTCTTCATCAGGTTCAGCATGATCGGCGCGGCCGTCGACGCGCCCGGCGATGCGCCGAGCAGGCCGGCGATGCTGCCGTCCTGCGATGCGACGATCTCGGTGCCGAGCTTCAGCACGCCGCCCTTGACCGGGTCGCGCTTGATGATCTGCACGCGCTGGCCGGCCTGCCACAGGCGCCAGTCTTCCTTTTTCGCGTTCGGGAAGTATTCCTTCAGCGCGTTGAAGCGGTCGTCGTCGGACAGCATCAGCTGGCCGGCGAGGTACTGGACCAGCGGGAATTCGTCGACGCCCACGCGCATCATCGGCGCGACGTTGTGCAGGTTGGTGCTCTTCGCGAGGTCGAAGTACGAGCCGTTCTTCAGGAACTTGGTCGAGAACGTCGCGAACGGCCCGAACAGGATGATCTTCTTGCCGTCGATGATCCGCGTGTCGAGGTGCGGCACCGACATCGGCGGCGAGCCGACCGATGCCTTGCCGTACGCCTTCGCGAGATGCTGCTTCACGACGTCGGGGTTGTCGGTCACGAGGAACGAGCCGCCGACCGGGAATGCGCCGTAGTCCTTCGCTTCGGGGATGCCCGACGCCTGCAGCAGGTGCAGCGCACCGCCGCCCGCGCCGATGAACACGAACTTCGCGTCGACCGATTGCGGCGGCTCATCCGAGTGCAGCTTGACCCACGACACGTGCCACGTGCCGTCGGCGTTGCGCGTGATCTCGCGCACTTCGCTCGACAGCGACAGCGTGAAGTTCGGCTGCGTCTTCAGGTAGCCGACGAACTGGCGCGTGATCTCGCCGAAGTTCACGTCGGTGCCGATCGGCGTCCACGTCGCCGCGACCTTCTGGTTGCGGTCGCGGCCTTCCATCATCAGCGGCACCCACTGCTTGATCTGGTCGTAGTCTTCCGAATACTGCATCCCGCGGAACAGCGGGCTCGCCTGCAGCGCTTCGTAGCGCTTCTTCAGGAAGCGGACGTTGTCGTCGCCCCACACGAAGCTCATGTGCGGCGTCGAGTTGATGAACGCGTGCGGGTTCTTCAGCACGCCCTGCTTGACCTGCCATGCCCAGAACTGGCGCGAGATCTGGAACGACTCGTTGATCTCGATCGCCTTCGAGATGTCGACCTTGCCGTCCGCCTTCTCCGGCGTGTAGTTCAGTTCGGCGAGCGCCGAGTGGCCGGTGCCGGCGTTGTTCCAGCCGTTCGAGCTTTCCAGCGCGACGCCGTCGAGGCGCTCGACCATCGTCATCGACCAGTCGGGCTGGAGCTCGTGCAGCCAGACGCCGAGCGTCGAGCTCATGATGCCGCCGCCCACCAGCAGGACGTCGACCTTCTTCGTGTCGGCGGCGTGCGCGG
The DNA here is from genome assembly GCA_031253835.1 of Burkholderia sp. Lineage (GTDB taxonomy): Bacteria > Pseudomonadota > Gammaproteobacteria > Burkholderiales > Burkholderiaceae > Burkholderia. The sequence continues at coordinate 65,425 of JAIRVP010000014.1, forward strand.
ACGATGTCGCGACGCACAGCGCGAGCGCCGACAGTATTACCCGTAACGTTTTGATCACAGCAGATCCCTTTTTCAACTTGGATGCATCGGTTTGCCATGCCGCCCGGCGCGCGGTTCCGTTGCGCCGAAACACGGATCCGGAGATCCGGATCGCGAATCCGGAATTCCGGATCGGCGCTGCACGCCGTTGCATTTGCGCACGCGAAGCCGTTCGGAAGGACACCTTCGGATCGGCGATCCGCAGGCACGCAATCGCCTGCGTCGCGAAGGCGCGCAACGCGCCCGGGCCCTTGCGGCAAGCCTCGGCGGAAAGCGCTTCAGGCTGCGTGGAAAGGCGCCGCGCGCGACGCGCTTTTGCGGGGGCGGGGTGGCAAGGGGCGCGTAATATAACCGAACTCGGAAAACGTGTCGCAGACGCCGAATGTCCCTGTTTTCGTGGGGTTTTTTGTGTGTCCGGGTTTCCGGAATGACGAGGCGCGAAGCGGGAAAACCGGTGGGGATCAGCAGGGCGAAATGCGTGCGATGGGCATGCCATGCACGACGCCGGAATTTCTCCGAGTCGCGGCGTTGCGCCGCGACCCGGTCACATCGAATCGCGTCACTTCACTTCGCTCCGCCGTTCCGGCAGAACTGCTCATAGGCCTGCGCCGAATTCGCGAAGCCTTGCGCCTTAGCGAGTTCCCACGGACGCTCGCACTGCTGCGTGTGCGCGCACCATGCGTAGCCGGCCGAACCGATGCAGCCGTGTGCGTCGCGATCGCCGCCGACCGTCGGCGGGGCCATTTGCGCGGAGGGTTCGGCCGGTGCCGGCCCGGACGATTGCGCCGCACAGGCGCTCAAGGCGAATGCGCAGGCGAGCGCGGCGGCCAGCGACGCGGCGGGAAGGTAACGTTTCATCGGGTAGCGCTCCATGGGATGACGATCGACAGCGGATGCCCGCAAACGGGCGCATGAAAGCATGAACATTCACGCGTCCGGCACCGGCACGCGCGACGAGAACTTCACCTCGCGCAACGCGAGGCTCGACTGGATCGACGACACGCCGGCCTGCTTTCTCAGCACGCGCTCGACGAATTCCGCATACGCATCGAGATCGGCCGCGACGACCTGCAGGATGTAGTCGGCCGCGCCGGTGATCTTGTGGCACGACGTGACTTCGTCGTGACGCCGCATCACTTCCTCGAAGTGATCCGAATCCTGGTCCGAATGCATGTTGAACGTGACCTGCACGAACGCGAACACGTTCATGCCGAGCGCGCGGCGGTCGAGGTTCGCCTGGTAGCCGGTGATTACGTGCTCGTCCTCGAGCCGCTTGCGGCGGCGCCAGCACGGCGTGACGCTCAGCGACAGCTTCTCGCCGAGCGTCGCGTTCGACAGCGCGCCGTCTTCCTGCAGCAGGCGGAGCATCGCGCGGTCGACGCCGTCCAGTTCAGCTGAAGCGCGATTTTTGCTCATATCCGGCGTTCCGTAGACAGATTTCTCAAAATTGTACGAAACGGCGAGGCGAAAAGCAAAGATATTGCCGGCCGGCCTCAATAGACTGTTGCCACTCCTTTCCCCTCTCATCCCTGCCACGGTCAACCATGCTCACGGTCTACAGCAGCGATCACCACCTGCATCGCGGCGTCGAACTGAAGGACGGCGCGATCACCGAGTCGTTCGAAAACCCCCTTCGCGCCGAAACGGTGCTCGCGCAAGTCCGCGCGGCCGGCCTCGGCGACGTGATCGCGCCGCGCGCGTTCGACCGCGCGAGCTATGCCGGCGCGCACAGCCGGCGCTACGTCGATTTCCTCGCCGGCGCATGGGACGAATGGACCGCGACCGGCCGCACCTGCCAGGCGCTGCCGCTCGTGTGGCCGGTGCGCGCGATGCCGGCGTCGGCGACGCTGCCCGATTTCATCGACGGCAAGCTCGGCTTCTTCGCGATGGATGCGGGCGCGCCGATCAACGCGGGCACGTGGGACGCGGTGAGCGCGAGCGCGAACTCGGCGCTCACGGGCGCCGACCTGCTGTCGGGCGGCGGCGCGCGCGCGGCGTTCGCGCTGTGCCGCCCGCCCGGCCATCACGCGGGCCGCGAGTACATGGGCGGCTACTGCTACCTGAACAACGCGGCGATCGCCGCGCAGCACGGCATTGCGGGCGGTGCTGCGCGCGTTGCGGTGCTCGACGTCGATTTCCACCACGGCAACGGCACGCAGGACATCTTCTACGAGCGGTCGGACGTGCTGTTCGCATCGCTGCACGGCGAGGCGCCGGTGTCGTACCCGTACTTCTCCGGCTACGCGGACGAGCGCGGCGCGGGCGAGGGCGAAGGCTTCAACCTGAACCTGCCGCTGCCGAAGGGCACGCAGTGGGACACGTATTCGGCGGCGCTCGGCCAGGCCACGGCCGCGATCGCGAAGCACGCGCCCGACCTGCTCGTCGTGTCGCTCGGCGTCGACACGTTCGAGCACGACCCGATCAGCCATTTCAAGCTGCGCTCGCCCGACTACCTGCGGATCGGCGAAGCGCTCGCGCGCCTGAACCTGCCGACGCTGTTCGTGATGGAAGGCGGCTACATGGTCGACGAGATCGGCATCAACGCGGTGAACGTACTGCTGGGATTCGAAGGGCGCGCGTGAGCGTGCGGCATGACTTCGACGGACGACGGATCTGAACACGAACGAAGCGCGACAAGGACGGAGACAACCATGAATCGACATCACAAGACGGCACTCGCCACCGCGGCCGCACTGACGTGCGCGCTGTCCGCAGGGCCCGCGCACGCGGACGACATCGTGCGCATCGGGCACGTCGCGCCGCTGACCGGCGCGATCGCGCACCTCGGCAAGGACAGCGAGAACGGCGCGCGGCTCGCGGTCGAGGAAATCAACGCGAAGGGGCTGACGATCGGCGGCAAGAAGGTCACGCTGCAGCTCGACGCGCAGGACGACGCGGGCGATCCGCGTACCGCGACGCAGGTTGCGCAGCGGCTCGTCGACGACAAGGTCGTCGGCGTCGTCGGCCATCACAACTCGGGCACGTCGATTCCGGCGTCGCGCGTGTATCGCGACGGCGGCGTCGTGCAGATCTCGCAGGCCGCGACCAACCCGACGTACACGCAGCAGGGCTTCAAGACGACCTATCGCGTCGTTGCGACCGATGCGCAGCAGGGGCCGGCGCTCGCGATGTACGCGGCGAAGAACATGGGCATCAAGACGGTCGCCGTGGTCGACGACTCGACCGCGTACGGGCAGGGTCTCGCGACCGAGTTCGAGAAGGCCGCGAAATCGGCCGGGATGAAGGTCGTGTCGCGCGACGCGACCAACGACAAGGCGATCGATTTCCGCGCGATCCTCACGAAGATCAAGGGCGCGAACCCGGACGCGATCATGTACGGCGGGATGGACGCGACGGGCGGCCCGCTCGCGAAGCAGGCACGCCAGCTCGGCATGCGCGCGAAGATCCTCGCGGGCGACGGCGTGTGCTCGACCGACCTGCCGAAGCTCGCGGGCCCGGCGTCGGACAACGTCGTGTGTTCCGAAGCCGGCATCGCGCTCGAGAAGATGCCGGGCGGCGCGGCGTTCGCGAAACGCTACGAAGCGCGTTACCACCAGCCGATGCAGGTGTATGCGCCGTTCTCGTACGACGCGGTGTACATCATCGTCGACGCGATGAAGCGCGCGAATTCGACGGACCCGGCGAAGGTGCTGGCCGCGATGCCGGCCACCGACTATCGCGGCGTGATCGGCGAAACGAGCTTCACGCCGCAGGGCGACCTGAAGCACGGCGCGATCTCGGTGTTCACGTACAAGAGCGGCAAGAAGGCGCTGCTCGATATCGTCAAGATGTAACGCAGCGCAGCAAGCCGGTAGCGCGCGCCGACCGCAGGCGCAGACCTCAGGCCGCGATACCGGCGAACACGTCGTGGTCGACCACCCCTGGCACGAGGCGGGGCTGCCGCAGCCAGTCGAATGCAAGCTCGACGATGAGCGGTGTCGGCTGGCTGCAATGCAGCGACCCGAGCGATTCACGGTCGATCCACGCGCACTGCGCGATCTCGTTCATCGGGCGCGCGATCGCGTCCGGATCGATGTCCGCGAGAAACACGTGATGCAGCTTGTGTGCGCCCGCGATCCGGAACAGATGGCGGGCGTGGCCGCATGCGAGCCCGGTTTCCTCGAGCAGCTCGCGGCGCGCGGCGTCGCGCAGCGATTCGCCGGGCCGCGGCTTGCCGCCGGGCAGTGCCCAGCGGGCATTCAACCGGGCGACCAGCAGGATGCGGTCGCCGCGTCGGCAGAGGACGGTCGCGCGTGCTTTCATGATGGTGTCCTGGTTGGATGCCCGCGCATCGGATCGACGGGCAAAAAGACGCCGCCCGCGAAGGGCGGCGAAGAACGGAGAGATTTGCTACTGGGTACCGGACGGGATGACCGTCTCGTCCGGTACAGCCATTGTCGCGACGTGACCGCGCGCAGTGAATCAGACGGGTCTGATTCGAACGCTGGCCGGGCACACGCCGCTTACATCCGTTGCGCCTGCGTGCTGTCCGTCCGACGGTCCGCGTCGTGCACGATATGCAGCTCGCGCGTGCGGATCGGCAGCGCGCAATGCGCGTCGGCGAGCGTCTTGCGCACCTGGCGCGCGAGGCGCCAGCGCATCGCCCAGAACCTGTCGGTATGCGTCCACACGCGCATGTTCGCGACGGCCGTGCTGTCGTCGAAGCGCATCACCATCACGTCCGGCGCCGGATCCTGCAGCACGTCGGGATCGGCCACGGCCAGCGCGCGCAGCGCGTCGAGCGCGCGATCGATATCGTCATGCACCGACACTTCCACTTCGAGATCGAGGCGGCGCGTCGGGTTGCGCGTGTAGTTGCGGAGCGAGCTGCCCCACAGCGCGCTGTTCGGCACGTACTCGCAGATGCCGTCCGGCTTCGTGAGCCGCGTCATGAAGAGTCCGACCTCGTCGACGGTGCCCGCGACGCCCGAGCCGCCGTCGATGTAATCGCCCACCTTGAACGGCCGCAGCAGCAACAGCATGATGCCGGCCGCGATGTTCTGCATCGTGCCCTGCAGCGCGAGCCCGATCGCGAGGCCGGCCGCGCCGAGTACCGCGATGAGGCTCGCGGTTTCGATGCCGAGCTGCGACAGCGCGCCGACGATCGCGACGATGCGGATGCCCCATACGGCGACGTCGCAGAGGATCGGCCGCAGCGTGTCGTCGACGCGCTCCTTGTTCGAGAGCAGCCGGTTCAGCCAGTTGCCGATGCGTTTCGACAGCCACCAGCCGGCGACGAGCAGCGCCAGCGCGGCGCACAGCCTGAGGGAGAGGGTGGACAGCGCGTTCCACAGGAACGTCCAGCGTTCCGGGTGCAGTTGATCGAGAAGCATGACGGGATTCCGGTTTGAAGACAGGTGACGCAGCGCGTGGCGCTGCCGGCAGCGTTCGACTGTACACGCGGCGCGGTGGTTCACGCGAATGCTGCGTCGATTTAGTACTAGTACGAAGCGATGATTCCAAAAAATAGGATTGGTCCTATTCAGCCATTTTGAGCACGCCGATACACTCGTCTTCATGTTGCCGGATCGCGATGCAGGTTCCTCCGCGATGCCCGGTCCTTTCCCGGTTTTTCATTGATAGATAGCGAGTGACGACGTCATGCGGTTAGACCTGCGTTTCCGTCTCGCACGCGAACAAGGTCAACCCGCTCGACGCGGCGTTCGCTGTTTCCCGTTGCGCCGCGCGCTGCTGCGCGGCGCCATCGCGGCGGCCTGTGCGGCCGGCGCGCAGGGCGCGATCGCGCAGGCGTCTCACGATGCCGCGCCGTTCACGCCCGTGGCGGCGGAAACGGCAGACCTTGTCGACGTGCCTTTTTTCAGTGCCGCGCGGACGACGTGGGGCGGCTTGCGTGCATCGATGGCTGCGCCGCTCGATGGCGCGTATGCGTCGCATGCTCCGGACATGTCGATGGATGCCGGTCGCGATGATCCGGTCGCCCGCCTCGGCGCGTGCGTGGCGTACCGCGTGCTGTGCGATGCGGCGCGCGGTGCGGTCGAACGCGGCTATGCGTCGCGGTTCGATTACGGGCTGGCGTCGCCGTTGCCCGCGCTGGGCACGCAACCGGCGTTCGAGCGCGGCGCGGTCGATCTGGCGTCGGCCGATCCGTTCACGCTCGCGGAGCCGGATCGCGGCACGCGCGCCGGCACGATTGCCGGCAGCCTGCACGCGTCGCTGGCGCGCGCGGAGCTGCCGGCCGGCGTCGCCGCGCAGATCGTCCGCATGCTGGCGGGGCATCTCGATCCGAAGCAGCGCGGCGCGACCGGCGACACGTTCCGCGTCGCATTCGAGCCGGACGGCAACGCGACGCGGCCGGGCCGCGTGCGCGTGACGGCGCTCGACCTCCGCTTTCGCGGGCAGCACGTGACGGCCGTGTGGTTTGCGCCGCAAGCGGGCTCGCCGGGCGCCTACTACGACCTCGACGGCATGCCGCTCGCCGGCGCCCGGTTCGCGATGCCGGTCGCCGCGACGCGCATCAGCTCGCCGTTCGGCGGGCGCGTGCATCCGGTCACGGGCGCGCGTCACGTGCATTCCGGCGTCGATCTCGCCGCACCGGCAGGCCGCGCGGTTACGGCAAGTACGTGGTGATTCGCCATGACGGCGGCTATGCGTCGTACTACGCGCACCTGTCGGCGTTCGAGCCGACGCTGCGAGTCGGGGCGCAGGTCGTGCGCGGCCAGCGCGTCGGCGCCGTCGGCAGTACGGGCACCGCGACCGGCCCGCATCTGCATTTCGAGGTTCGGCGACAGGCCCGCCTCGTCGATCCGCTTGCACTGGTGCAGACGGCCAGGGCGGCAAAGTTGAAGGGCGAGCAGCGTGTCGCGTTCAACCGCGTGGCGCGGGACGCGCGCACGCAGCTCGCGTCGGCCACGTGGGCGCAACCCGTTGCGATGTCGAAGCCTTCAGCGCCGCATGCAGGCTGATCGTTGGCCGGACGCCGGCCTTCGTGGCCGGCATGGCGTGATCGAGCGCACCCGTCGTCTGTCGCGGCGGCGCCGATAAATGCGCTTGCGTTTGAATGACCGCTCATCGTGCGAAGCAGCATCGCCGCATGGCGTGCGGCGCCTGCGCCGCCAATCATTCACCGAATTGCGTCAAATTTGCCGATTGCTTCGGATTGCGGCGCAATCGCTTTCAACACGTTAACGAAAGCCGGCAATTTCAACCGGCATTCCGTTCCATCCGGCTGCGGCGCTGGTCGCGCCGTCGTCTGCTGCACAGCGGCAATTCCATTTTCTTTATTTCCCGATCCGAAATGAATCGCGGTGTGATTGCCGATATCACACCATCGGATCTTGCGATTATTTCAAGGCAGGTGATATAACCCGTTTCACGCACCGATTTGCAGCAATAACGTCATCAATAATTGCGAGCGGACACATGAAAAGAAAGGCGCGGAACCTGGGTTTGGGTGGGATGGCGATCCTGACCGGCGCGATGCCGGTCGGTACCTATGCGGCATGCTCGGCCACCGCGCCGGGCAGCGGCACGACGGTCACGTGTACCGGCGCGAATGCACCATCGGTCGTGGCCGCGGCCGGCAGCACCAACGTGACGATCAACCTCGATTCGACGGTAACGGGCAGCTATGTGCTGACGTCCACGCCGACGCCGTTTTCCGTCGACACGTCGAGCGCGATCACCAACAACGGCAACCTGTCGATGTCCGGCAACGGCACGGGCGTCGCGAATCGCGGCGCGGTGCTGCTCGGCGTGAACAACGGCAACACGCTGACCAACGGCGCGACCGGCGTGATGTCGACGACAGGCGCCTACAACGACGGGATGGCCGCGAACGGCAACAACAACACGCTCGTCAACAACGGCACGATCACGACCACCGGCAACAATTCGTACGGGATGACGGCCGCGTGGGGGCAGAGCAATCCCGGCGCGTCGGGCAACCAGATCGTCAACACGGGCACCGTGACGACGTCCGGCAACAACGCGCGCGCGGCATCACTGCTCGGCGGCAACGGCACGATCGCCAACAGCGGCACGCTGACGTCGAACGGCCGCGACGCGCCGGCCGTCTACATGCAGGGCAACAACGACACGCTGGTCAACAGTGGCACGATCCAGACCACCGGCACCGCGACGAGCGGCGGCAGCGTCGACGCGGTCGTGTCGAACACGCTCGGCAGCTCGTTCACCGCGACGATCACGAACCAGGCCGGCGGCAGGATCATCAGCAACAACGGGATCGGCGTGCGCTCGACCAACGGCGCGACGACGATCACCAACGCCGGGTTGATCCGGGGCGGCGGCGGCACCGCGATCCAGGGCGGCAACGGCAACGTGACGCTGATCCTGCAGACGGGTTCGCAGATCGTCGGCACCGCGAACGGCGGCGGCGGCACCAACACGGTGACGCTGCAGGGCACCGGTACCGCGTCGAATGCGTTCACGAATTTCCAGAGCCTGACGATGGCCGGCACCGACTGGACGTGGGCCGGCACCGGCACGTTCTCGACCGCGCTCGTGCAGAGCGGCACGCTGAACCTGACGGGCACGCTCGGCACGACGACGGCGTCGGTCGTCGCGACCGTCAACGCGGGCGCGACGCTGCAGGCGAACGCGTCGAACCTGCCGCTGTCCGTCACCGACAACGGGCTCGTGCGCTTCCAGCAGGACAGCGCCGGCACGTACACGGGCACGATCGGCGGCTCGGGCGCGGTCGAGAAAACCGGTGCGGGCACGCTGACGGTCACGCCTTCTTCTGCCGGCGGCAATACGTACTCGGGCGGCACGACGATCACGCAGGGCACGCTGTCGGTCGCTGCCGACAACGCGCTCGGCGCGGCGTCGGGCGGGCTCACGTTCAACGGCGGCACGCTGCAGCTTGGTAGCGCGTTCAACCTGGCGTCGAGCCGCGCGGTGTCGATCACGCCGAACAACGGCACGATCGATACGCAGGGTTTCAATTCGACGCTGGCGCAAGGCATCACGGGCGCGGGCTCGCTGACGAAGCTCGGCAGCGGCATGCTGACGATGAACGGGTCGAACAGCTATGCCGGCGGCACGAACGTCAATGCCGGTACCGTGATCGTCGGCGACGGTACGAGCGCATCGGCGGCGCTGGGTGGCGGCGGGCCGGTGACGGTCGCATCGGGCGCGACGCTCGGCGGCTACGGCAGCGTGACGGGCAACGTGACGAACAACGGCACGATCTCGGTCGCGAACGCGCTGGCGAGCCTCGCCAGCGGGGCGACCGGCAATTTCCAGATCAACGGCAACCTGACCAACGCGGGGCTCGTGCAGCTCGGCGGCAGCGGCATCGGCAACACGCTGACGGTCGCGGGTAACTACGTCGGCCAGAACGCGACGATCGCGATGAACACGTACCTGGGCAGCGACGGCGCGGCGTCCGACAAGCTGGTCGTCAGCGGCGGCACGGCGAGCGGGTCGAGCACGCTGAAGGTGACGAATGCCGGCGGCCCCGGTGCGCAGACGACGGGCGACGGCATCCAGGTCGTGCAGGCCACGAATGGCGCGACCACCAGCGCGGGCGCGTTCTCGCTGTCGGGCGGGACGGTGAGCGCCGGCGCTTATACGTACTTCCTCGCGAAAGGCGGTGCGGCCAATGGCACCGGTGACAGCTGGTACCTGCGCAACACGGTGCCGCCGAAACCGCAGCCGCCGGTAGTCCAGCCGGGACAGCCGACGCCGCCGACCCAACCACCGGTCACGCCGGCCGAAGGCACGCCGGAATCGATTATCGAAGCGATCGCAGACGCAGGCACTGGCGGCAATCCGGAGCCGATCTACCGCCCCGAAGTGCCGCTGTACGCGGAAGCGCCGGCCGTCGCACGCCAGCTCGGCCTGCTGCAGATCGACACGTTCCATGACCGGCAGGGCGAGCAAGGACTGCTGGCCGAGAACGGTTCGGTGCCCGCATCGTGGGCACGCGTGTGGGGCGGCAGGAGCGACATCAAGCAGAAGGGCGACGTGACGCCGTCGTTCGACGGCACCGTCTGGGGGATGCAGGTCGGCCAGGATCTCTACGCCGATACGACCGCCAGCGGCCATCGCAACCACTACGGCTTCTTCCTCGGTTTCTCGCGTGCGATCGGCGACGTGAACGGCTTCGCGCTCGCGCAGCAGGACATGGGCGTCGGCTCGCTGCAGGTCAATGCGTACAACCTCGGCGGCTACTGGACGCATATCGGCCCGGGCGGCTGGTACACGGATGCGGTCGTGATGGGCAGTGCGCTGACCGTGCGTACGCATTCGAGCGACAGCGTAAGCGGCTCGACGAACGGCAACGCGTTCACGGGGTCGGTCGAAACCGGGCTGCCGATCGCGCTCGGCTACGGGTTGACGCTCGAGCCGCAGGCGCAGCTCGTGTGGCAATGGCTGTCGCTCGATCGTTTCAACGACGGCGTGTCGAGCATCGGATGGAACAACGGCAACACGTTCCTGGGCCGGATCGGCGCGCGGCTGCAATACGCGTTCGATGCGAGCGGCGTGAGCTGGAAGCCGTACCTGCGCGTGAACGTGCTGCGTTCGTTCGGCGCCGACGACAAGACGACGTTCGGCGGTTCGACGACGATCGGCACGCAGGTCGGACAGACGGCCGGCCAGATCGGCGCGGGGCTCGTCGCGCAGCTGACGAAGCGCGGCAGCGTGTATGCGACGGTCAGCTACCTGACGAACCTCGGCGGCGAGCACCAGCGCACGATTACCGGGAATGCGGGCGTGCGGTGGGCGTGGTGATTGAAAGGGTAAGGACGCATTGATCGATCGGCCGCGGCATAGATCGTCGCGGCCGATCTTTGCAGACTCCTCACGCAGCCTGTTCGACCGGCAACCAGATCTCCAGCACGCCGGCGCCCGTCACCGGATCGTAGTCGCCGCTGTAGCGCTCGAACTCGGGCGCGTCCACTGCGTTGAATCCCGACGTCGGCAGCCAGCCGTTCCAGATGCTGTAGAAGGTCTGGTGCAGCGTCGAGATATGCCCGGTGTGTTCGAACACCGCGTACCGCTGAGGCGCCAGCTCGACCCAGCGAAACGGCGCGGGCAGCCGGTCGCGGCTCGTGACTTCCACGCCCGCGATGTATTCGAAGCTGCCGTCCGCATCGGGGTTGCAGCACACGCCGTACGTCTCGTCGCCGACCTGGCCGGGAAGCGTACCGATGTACGGGATGAACGCTTGCCACAGCGCCGGAATCCCTTCGTTGGTTTCAAACGTATAGCGGTCGCTCATGCCCGCGATCAGCCGCGTTCCGGCAGTTTCGAAGCGTGACGGCGTCACGTCGATGATCTTCAGCTCTTTCATGCGAAGCGGCTCCACAAGAGACAACCCGTCAAGCGTGCGCCGAGCCCGCACGTCCTCGGGCGTCATGCCGAAGAGATCGCGGAAGGCGCGCGTGAACGCCTCATGGGAGCCATAGCCGGCATCGAGCGCCACGTGCAGGATGTCCGGCGCGCCTTGCGCCAGCGCATGCGCCGCACGCGTGAGCCGCCGCGACCGGACATAGCGCATCACCGGCCAGCCGGTATTCATCGAGAACAGGCGCGAGAAGCCGAAGCGCGACATGTCGCAGTCCGCGGAAATCCTGTCGAGCGTCAGGTCTTTATCCAGTCTGGTTTCGATAAACCAGAGTGCTTGTCCAATCGCGTTCATGGCGAGCCAATGAGGGTGTCGGGTGGACTATAGGGTATCGGCTGGCGGCGCGTTTGATCGTTCTTGCGTCGCGGGTTTCGGCGAAGGCGACGGCTCAGGCGCGAACGCTCGATGTTCGCATAAGGCAGCGTCTGCTGACATCGGCAAGCGATGCACGCGGAGCTTGTGCGGAGCCCTCGTTGATGCAGGAAAAGTGGCCGCGCCCACCGACCACCATCGAACGCCCGCGCCTGAGCCGGCTTGAAGATGCGCGCGACAGGCGGTGTCGACATTCGACTCGTGGAGGCTCCCGCCATCGTCATCGCCACCGGCGCCGTGCACGGAAATCATAGTCGCGGCGCGCAAGCAGGCATATCGGACCAGGCTGAAATCGCCGGCGTCGCTATCGGGCGTGCGACCTCGCCGTGCGTGGCTTTCGCCGATGTCCGTCAACGGCCTGCCGCGCGCGCAATCGGCGAGCGCCGGCCGTGGGCGACGTGATGGCGCAGGCGTTCCCGGGCGGCCAGATACCGCTGCCCGGTCGTGGCGGCCAGTTGCTGATCGTGAATCAGCAGGATGCGTCCGACCGTTTCCGGTTCGTGATCGACCAGCCGGCAGCAGGCGCCTTGGTCCACGCGCGCGACGCACGCATGAAGCGCGTGTTCCGCGCATCGGTAAGGCGTGACGTTCGTGTCGATCGACGCCGTATCGCGCAGGAAAAACGTCAGGTAGACGACGCGGACCAGACAGCCGACCTGATCGAGGCTGCCGCTGCCCGACGTGACCGTCTTCAGCGCGAGATGATGGGCCAGCGACAAGGTCTGCACGATGTCGGTCGGCAGCGGCTTCGACAGGTGCCGGGTCCCGCTGCGACGACCGACCCATTTCATGATTGCCTTGGCTGCAGGCATTGCTTCCTCTTCAGATCCATGTTCCGGCGATCGCCGGGTGAATCGACACCCGGCGATGGCTGCTCCGATGACGGTTACGCCATCAACCCAGCGGCCAGTTCAGAATCGCGATGCCGTCGTTGTAGTCGCCGTCGCCGCCATCCTCCGACCCGACCAGCCCGAAGTAGGTCTTCTTGAAGATGTCGACCTGGCGCGAGCCGATCTTCGACGGCTTGCCGTTCGCCGTCACGACCACGCGCACCTTCCCCTTGCCCGAGTTCACGATCTGCGTGTTCAGGTTCGCGTCCTGCGTGCCCGCGCCCTGGAACGTCGCGGCCGGTTTCGCGTTGTCGTCGACGAACACCTCGATCGTCTGCTGCGCCGACGAATTGACCAGCGCCGTCACGCCGAACGCGATGTTCGGCGGCAGGTTGAAGATGCCGTCGCGTTCGCCGCCGCCGGTTGTCGTGGGATCCGGCTGCGCAGGCGACAGCGGTGCTTTCGAGAAGTAATTGACGACCGCGCCGACGCCGAACTTCGCCGCGGCACCGGGCAGCACACCCGGCGCGCCGGCCCACGTCACCGTGCACGCGACGACCTGCCCCGCCGCATCGGCTTTCACCTTGTTCTGCCAGCTGCCGACGTCGAAGCTGTACGGGATCGTCGCGATATCGACGAACACGTCGTACTGCGGCAGTTTCTCGACCAGCTGCGCGGTCATGAACTGACGCATCCGGTCGAGCACGGCCTGGTCGCCGTTGGCTTGCACGGCGGTGGCGTCGTTGCCCGCGAGTTGCAGCAGCGCATACAGATCGTCATGGGTAAACGGTTGTGACATGTCGTCCTCGTCTGGATGGAATGTCTCGCGTCGCGCGGCCGGTGAACGGAAGTCACCGTGCCGCGCGCGGAGCAAAGCGTGGGACTGCTCGAACGAATCGCAATGTGTGGTTGGCCCCGTCGCCATTGCGATGCTTCTTCGTGACGGCCGTCGATCAGCCGAGCGGCCAGTTCAGGAACACGATGCCGTCGTTGTAATCGTCATCGGTGCCGTCTTCCGACCCGACGATCCCGAAGTACGACTTCTTGAAGATGTCGACCTGCCGCGAGCCGAGCCGCGACGGCTTGCCGTTCGCCGTCACGATCACGCGCACACGTCCCTTGCCGGAGTCGAGCACCTTCGTGCCGAGGTTCTGGTCCTGCACGCCGGCGCCCTTGAACGTGGCGGCCGGTTTCGGGTTGTCGTCGATGTAGATGTCGATCGTCTGGTCGTTCGCCGCGTTGGTGAGCGCGGTGACGCCGAACTTGATGTTCGGCGGCAGGTTGAACGTGCCGTCGCGTTCGCCGCCGCCGCCGATGCTGCCGGCACCGCCGCCGGTTCCGCTACCGCCGCCGGTTTCCGCACCCTGATTCCCGCCGCCTTGCGACGACGATTGCGCGGCCGTGTCGCCGATCGCGGAAAGGCTCGCGTACGAATCGATATGCATCGCGCTGCCGCGCACGCTTTTCCACTGGCCTTTCACGAACGTGACGCCGCTGCCGACGTCGATCGTCGCGACGAGCGTGAACGGCATGCGGCCGGTGCTTTCCGGCACCTTCGACGAATACGTGAAGCAGCCGTCCGTGACGACGCCCTTGTCGGTCGCGATCGCGAAGTAGATGCCGGGGAAGTTGTTGCCGGTCGCGTACGGCGTCGGCACGTTGAGGATGACCTGCAGCTTTCCGTCGCGAATCTCTGCCTTGGCGATGTCGATGTGCAGGCCCGGGATGTCGACGTAGGTTTCCGACGTCACGACGGGCGCGCTGACGATCGAAGCCGAAAGGAGCGGCATGGAAGTCTCCGGTGATGAGGCGGTGCTGGAATGGGGGCGCGTGAGGTCCGCTGAACGGCGCGCAAACCCGCCGGCCGGCGCAGAAGCGGCCAGCCGGCGGTGGTCGGTCGTTGATTGCGCGTCAGGTCAGCCGATCGGCCACTGGAGCACGACGATGCCGTCGTTGTAGTCGCTGTCGTGGCCGTCTTCCGACACGACGATCCCGAAGTTGACCGTGTACGGCGAGCCGTCCGACTTCTTGCCGTTGATCGGCGCGAGGCGTGCGTCGGTGGCCGACGGCTTGCCGTTGACCGACACTTCGAAGCGGAGCTTGCCGTTGCCGGAATTCAGCGTGACTTCACGCGTGCCGTCGCGCGTCGTCAGCTTGTGATACGCGGCCGGTTCGGCGCTGTCACCGATAAACAGCTTGATGTGCTGCTGCTCGGCGGCATTCGCGAAGAAAATCGCGCGGAAATCGGTATTCGGCGGAATCGAAAACTCGCCGGCACGGTTGGAAGACGTTTGAGAGTCGGCCATGCTTGCCTCCTGAGGCGTGTTGGATAAGGCGTGAACCTTGTCGCGCAAACATTTGCCGTTTGAAACGCGACGTACAAAGCATGGCGAAAAATAAATAAAAAAATATTCAGATGGGAATGGTTATTGTTCAGTGAATCGAAAATCAAGGGCAATCGATTCAATGAAATGAGTTGAATGAATCGACTTTCGATGTATTCAGGAAATTATATCGATGCGCATATCGTTTTCTTGAACGATGCGGGGCCGTACCGGAGAGGAGAGAGGCGGGGAGGCACAGCGGACAATCGGGCTTCGGAGCAGACGCTCGGCGTTCGCATATGGCAGCGTTGTCGTTTCAACATCAGCATCTCGGTCGTGGCCGCGCCCACCGGCCACCGTCGAACGCCCACACCGAAGCCCGATTGCAAGGGGAAGGGGTGCGGCGACCGGCAAAGAGGATGGACCGACTCACTCCGAACATGAATAGGACCTCACCGGCGCCGCACCCGTGAAGCATATCGACGGGGCCGGGCGCCGCCTATCGGACAGGACTGATTCTGCGCGCACAAAATCCGCGCGATTCCCGCGCGGCCCGTTGACAGCCCCGGCCACCCTGTGATTTGATTCCGGCCATGCACGCCGCCGAGTTCCTCTTCTCGCTACGACTACTAGCCCGTTTCTCCGGGCTGGGTCTGCGGCTGCGCGCTTTCCATCTGCTTCTTTCCTGAAGCGCCAGATTTCCCCCGTATCACCGACCTGGCCCCGGTTATCGACCGGCGCCTGAGTTCGTCTTTTTTCCGTATCGCTCTGCTCCGTCCCGGTCGCTCAACCGCCAAGGCTGTCGTTCGCCGTACCGCTTTGCCGTTGTGCCGTTTCATCGCTGTCACCGCTGCGCGCGCAGCCGGCCTCTCCCGCCGAGGGCCGCCGCGACGCGGTTTCCCGACCAACCGACCGAGGACCGAACACCATGATGCTGAAGAACCCCGCGACGAAGTACCGACCGTTTACGCCCGTCAACCTGCCGAACCGCGCGTGGCCGTCGCGCACGATCACGCAGGCGCCGATCTGGATGAGCACCGACCTGCGCGACGGCAACCAGGCGCTGTTCGAGCCGATGGACGCCGCGCGCAAGATGCGGATGTTCAAGACGCTGGTCGCGATCGGCTTCAAGGAGATCGAGGTCGCGTTCCCGTCGGCGTCGGAGACCGATTTCAACTTCGTGCGCGAGCTGATCGAAGGCGGCCACATTCCCGACGACGTGACGATCGAGGTGCTCACGCAGGCGCGCGACGACCTGATCGAGCGCACGTTCGCGTCGCTGCGCGGCGCGAAGCGCGCGATCGTGCACCTGTACAACGCGACGGCGCCGGAATTCCGCAAGATCGTGTTCGGCCTCGAGCGCGACGGCGTGAAGCAGCTCGCGGTGAACGCGGCGCGCACGATCAAGCGCTTCGCCGACGCGGCGACCGACACGCAGTTCACGCTGCAGTACAGCCCCGAAACCTTCACGGCGACCGAGCTCGACTTCGCGAAGGAAGTCTGCGATGCCGTGTTCGACGTGTGGCAGCCGACGCCCGCGCACAAGGCGATCGTGAACCTGCCGGCGACCGTCGAAGTCGGCACGCCGAACTTCTACGCGGACCAGATCGAGTGGATGCACCGCAACCTCGCGCGCCGTGATGCGCTGATCCTGTCCGTGCATCCGCACAACGACCGCGGCACCGCGGTCGCGGCGGCCGAGCTCGCGGTGATGGCCGGCGCCGACCGCATCGAAGGCTGCCTGTTCGGCAACGGCGAGCGCACCGGCAACGTCGATCTCGTCACGCTCGCGCTGAACCTGTACACGCAGGGCGTCGATCCGGGCCTCGATTTCTCGCAGATCAACGAAGTCGCGCGCACGTCGGAGGAGTGCACGCAGTTGCCGATCCACCCGCGCCATCCGTATGTCGGCGACCTCGTGTTCACCGCGTTCTCCGGCTCGCACCAGGACGCGATCAAGAAGGGCTTTGCAGTGCAGCGCCCCGACGCCGTATGGGAGATGCCGTACCTGCCGATCGATCCGAGCGATCTCGGCCGCACGTACGATTCGATCATTCGCGTGAACAGCCAGTCGGGCAAGGGCGGTATCGCGTACCTGCTCGAACAGGGCTATGGCGTCGCGCTGCCGCGCCGTCTGCAGGTCGACTTCAGCGCGGCCGTGCAGCGCCTGACCGACGACAGCGGCCACGAGGTGACGAGCGCGCAGATCTGGTCGCTGTTCCAGCAGGAATACGTGGAAGGCGATGCGCCGCTGCATTACGTCGGCCATGAGCTGACCGAGCGCGACGGCCGCGAGACGATCGTGCTGACCGCCGACGTGCATGGCGAGCGCCGCGTGCTGCGCGGCGAAGGCAACGGCCCGCTCGACGCGCTGATGCATGCGCTGCGCACGCCGCTGCGGATCCAGCACTACGAGGAACGCGCGCTGTCGCAGGGCGCCGATGCGAAGGCGATCGCGATCGCCGAGCTGGCCGGTTCCGGCGTGCGCGGCAGCGCGTTCGGCGTCGGCATCGACGCGAACCTGACGACCGCGTCGATCCGCGCGGTGATCAGCGGTATCAACCGCGCGTATGCGCGCGCGGACGACGCGGTGCAGGCGACGTTCTTTGACGTTGAGCGCGCGGTGAAGGCCGTCGCGTAAGCGGGGCCGGGGTGGTCGCGCCGGCGTGCTCCGGCGCGACGGCCTCGTTGCCCGTTTCGTTGCTGCCGCTGCACGACCCCGTGAGCGCGTCGTGCAGCGCTTTCTTCATGAAGTCCACCCACGCGCGCGTTTTCGCATCGAGAAGCTGGCGCGACGGATACACCAGAAACACCCTCACGTCGTCCGCGCGATAGTCGGGCAGCACGCGCAGCAGCGCACCCGAACGCATCGCGTCGTCCACCACGAAATCCGGCAGCAGGCCGATACCTGCCCCTTCCGTTACCGCGATCGCCAGCGATGCCGCGATGTCGGCCGTCATGGCCGGTTCGAACGCGATCGTCTCCGAAGCCGTGCCGTTCGTCAGCGTCCATTCTCGCGCCGGGTAGGCGGGCGCGACCAGTTGCACGCAGCGATGCCGTGCAAGGGCGCGCGGCGAGTCCGGCATCCCGTGTCGTGCGACATACGCGGGCGATGCGCACAGCACGCTGCGGATCCGGCCGACGTCGATCGCGACCTGGTCGGAGCTGGGCAGGCTCGGCATCGCGATCAACGCGACGTCGTAGCTGCCGCGGATCAGGTCCGGCACCTGCGGCGCGAGCGTCAGGTCCACGCTGACGTCCGGATAGCGTGCCTGGAACCGAGCGATGAGCGGAATCACGAAGCGGTTCGCGAGGCTCGCGCTGCAGTGCGCGCGCAGCCGGCCGTGCGGATGCCGTTGCGCGCCGTGGGCCTCGCGTTCGCTCGCGGCGACGGCGAGCATGATGTCGCGCGCCCGCGCGAGGTAGCGCTCGCCGGCTTCGGTCAGGCACATCGAGCGCGTCGTGCGGTTCAACAGCCGGATGCCGAGGTGCGTTTCGAGCGACGCGATCGTGCGGCTCACGTACGCGGTCGTGAGGTCGAGCCGCTTGCCGGTCTCGGTGAAGGTCCCCGCGTCGGCGAGCGTGACGAAAACCTGCATGCTTTGAATCAGATCCATCGGCGTGGCGTGCGTGTCGGGCGATGCCGCTACTGTAGCGAGCGGCCCGGCGCGCCGCGCGCGCCCGCCAGCAATCGATCGTCGCGAAACGGACAGTGCGGCTCAGCGCCGCCGGAAGTATTCGCTCGGCGGCACGCCGAGTGCCTTGCGGAACATCGCCGCGAATGCGCTCGGGCTGTCGTAGCCGTGTTCGAGCGCGAGTTCGAGGATCGGCGTGCCGGCCGCGAGGCGCGGCAGGCTCAGCAGCAGTCGTGCATGGCGGCACCACGCACCGTGCGTCATCCCCGTTTCCCGTTTGAAGGTGCGCGCGAGCGTGCGCTCGTTCATGTGCGCGTTCCGCGCCCACGACTGCAGCGTGACGGCCGTCGAGGGATCGCCGATCAGCTGCGTACACAGCGCGGCGAGCGCCGGATGGCGCGGCATCGGCACATGCAGCGACAGCAGCGGCGCGATTTCGATTTCATCGAGGATCAGTGCGAGCACGCGGCCTGCACGATGCGCGAGGTCATAGTCGGCCGGCAGTTCGCATGCGGTCACGATCAGCTCGCGCAGCAGCGTGCCGACCTCGATCACGCGGCATTCGCGCGGCAGGCTCGGCCGCACTTCCTGCGCAACGAACACCGTGCGCATCTGCACGTCGCCGGCCATGCGGATCTCGTGTTGCGTGCCGCCCGGCACCCAGACCGCGCGGCCCGTCGGCACGACCCAGCTGCCGGCGTCCGCATGCACGAGCATCACGCCGGAAATCGCGTGAATCAGCTGGCCGTGCCGATGCGAATGCGGCGGATAGCCGATGCCGGCCGCCGCGTCCGATGCGACGGCGGCGATCTGCTTGTGCTTGTCCTTGCGCTCGAGCGCGCTGAAGAATTGATCCACGTGTCCTTTTCTCGACGACGAATGCGCTTTGCGCGCGAGATCGACCGACCGGGTCGAAATTACCATAGGCCCATCGTTTTTGTTCGATTGCCATTGCACGATGCGCGCCTCGTCATTACCTCCGGTTTCTCTTCGTTCATCCGTCGTTGTTGCGCTGCTGAGCGCCGCGATGCTGGCCGCGTGTTCGGTCGGCGAGCCGTACCGTCCGTCCGCACTGGATGTGGCGCGCACCGGGCCGTTCGACGCGGTGGCCGACGTGCCGGTCGCGGTTGCCGGCGAGCCGCCGGCGCGCTGGTGGCGGCTCTACGACGATCCAGTACTCGATGGCCTCGTGCGCGATGCGCTCGCGCAGAACCGCGATCTCGCGGCGGCCGTCGCGCGGGTCGAACGCGCACGTGCGGTGTTCGACGAGGCCGGCGCCGCGCGGTTGCCCGACACGACGGCCGGGTTCGGCGTCGACTACGGCAAGCACGCACCCGACCAGATTGTCGCGGCGGCCAAGGGCACCGATGCGCGTACGCGCTGGGGCTTCGCGCCGTCGTTCTCGCTGTCGTGGGAAGTCGATCTGTGGGGCCGCGTGCGCCATCTGGTCGACGCCGCGCGCGCGGATGCCGATGCGGTGCAGGCCGCGTCCGATGCGATGCGTGTCGTGGTGGCTGCCGAGACGACGGCCGCGTATGCGCAGGTCTGTGCGTATGGCGAGCGGATCGACGTGGCCGAGCAGTCGATCGGGATCGCGGACCGGCTGGCCGCGCTGACGGCGAAGCAGCGTGCCCACGGGCTCGTGTCCGACCTCGAAGTGGCGCGCGCGCGCGCGTTCGCCGACGACACGCGCGCCGATTTGCCTGCACTCGTCGGCTCGCGTCGCGCGGCGCTGTACGAACTCGCGGTGCTGACCGGCCGTGCGCCCGGCGCGTTGCCCGATGCCGCCGCGCATTGCCGCACCGCGCCGGTGCTCGCGCGGCCGTTCCCGGTCGGCGACGGCGCGTCGCTGCTGCGCCGGCGCCCCGACCTGCGCGAGAGCGAACGCCAGCTGGCCGCCGCGAATGCGCGGATCGGCGTGGCGACGGCCGAGCTGTATCCGTCGATCTCGCTCGGCGGTTCGGTGAACTGGCTGTCGACCGGCAGTGACCCGTCGACGCTCGGCGACAAGTATGCGATCGCATGGGGCGTCGGGCCGCTGATCTCGTGGCGGTTTCCGAACCTGGCGGCGAGCCGCGCACGGCTCGCGCAGGCGCGCGCCGATGACACGCTTGCCCGCGCGCAATTCGATGCGCAGGTGCTGCGCGCGCTGAAGGAAACCGAACAGGCGCTCGCGCAGTACGGCGCCGCGTGGCGCCGCCGCGCCGCGCTCGAAACCGCGCGTGGCGAGCATGCGCGCGCCTATCGCCTCGCCGAGCTGAACTACGAGGCGGGCGCACTCGATTTCCTCGGCGTGCTCGACGCGCAGCGCAGCCTCGTCGCGGTCGATTCGGCGCTGGCCGAATCGACGCAGCAGGTCGCGCTCGACCAGGTCGCCGTATTCAAGGCGCTCGGAGGTGGCTGGCAACCGTAGCCGGCCGCGCTCGCTGCGCCCCTGTCCGTTCTCCTGCACGCCCACTCTTCATTCCGATCATGAGCACGACTGCCGTACCCGAAAAAGCCAAAACCGCCCGGTTCTCCCGGCGCCCACTGATTGCCGCGGGCGTCGTGCTCGCCGTCATCGCGTTTGCCGTGTTCGGCTCGCACTGGTGGACCGTCGGCCGTTTCATCGAGGGCACCGACGACGCGTATGTCCGCGCCGACGTCGTGACCGTCAGTTCGCGCGTATCGGGTTACGTCGCGCAGGTCGCTGTCGACGACAACCAGCCGGTGAAGCGCGGCGACGTGCTCGTGCGGCTCGACGATCGCGACTATCGCGCGAAAGTCGACGATGCGCAGGCCGCCGTCGCGGCGGCCGAGGCGACGCTGCAGGCCGAGCAGGCGGCGGCCGCGACGCTCGACGCGCAGGTCGGCCAGCAGCGCAGCCAGATCGCGCAGGCCGACGCCGACGCGGCCGCCGCACGTGCCGAGGCCGCGCGGCGCGACGCCGACGCGACGCGCTACCGGCAACTGCTCGCTGAATCGGCCGCGAGCGGACAGCGCTGGGAGCAGGCCCACGCGGACGCGCTGAAGGCGCGCGCCGAGCTGGCCCGTGCGGGCGCGGCCGTGCGCGTGCAGACCGACCAGCAGACCGTGCTGCAGCGCCGCCGCGAGCAGAGCCACGCAGCAATCGCACAGGCGCGTGCGCGGCTCGCGGCCGCCCAGGCGAAACTTGCGCTCGCGCAGCTCGATCTCGACCACACGGTGATCCGTGCGACGCGCGACGGCAGTGTCGGCCAGCGCGCGGTGCGGGCGGGCCAGTACGTCGAAGTCGGGATGCCGCTGCTCGCGGTGGTGCCGCTGGGCGACGTGTATGTCGTGGCCAATTTCAAGGAAACGCAGCTGGGTGCGATGCACGACGGCCAGCCCGTCGAGATCGACGTCGACACGTATGCGGGCCGCACGCTGCACGGCCGCGTGATCGGCCTCGCGCCGGGCTCCGGCGCCCAGTTCGCGCTGCTGCCGCCCGACAATGCGACCGGCAACTTCACGAAGATCGTGCAGCGCATCCCGGTGAAGATCCGCGTCGATGCGCCGCCGGCCGGCGTCGTGCTGCGGCCCGGGATGTCGGTGATCGCGCGCGTCGACACGCGGGGCACGCAGGGGGCCGGCTCGTGACCGCCGCGACTGTGCAGGCCGCGCACGAAGAGACCGTTTCGCTGCGCGCATGGGTCGCGGTGCTCGGCGGCGTGTTCGGCTGTTTCATGGCCGGCATGAACGTGCACGTGACCAACGCGTCGCTGCCCGACATCCGCGGCTCGCTCGGCGCGAGCTTCGAGGAGGGTTCGTGGATCACCACCGCGTACCTGGTCGCCGAGATCGTCGTGATTCCGCTCACCGGCTGGCTCGTGCAGGTGTTTTCCGCGCGGCGCGTGCTGCTGGTCGGCGCGACCGGTTTCCTCGCGTTCTCGCTCGCGTGCTCGGTCGCGCCGAGCATTTCGACGATGATCGCCGCGCGTGCGCTGCAGGGTGCGTTCGGCGGCGTGCTGATTCCGCTGTCGTTCCAGCTGATCGTCACTGAATTGCCGTCGTCGAAGCACCCGCTCGGGATGGCGCTGTTCGCGATTGCGAACAACGTCGCGCAGGCGGCCGGGCCGTCGATCGGCGGCTGGCTGACCGACATGTATTCGTGGCGCTGGATCTTCTACCTGCAGATTCCGCCGGCGATCGCGCTGGTCGCGGCGATCGGCTGGGCGATCCGGCCGGTACCCGTTCAGCCCGGGATGCTCAGGCGGGCGGACTGGTTCGGGATCGCGACGATGGCGCTCGGGTTGAGCGCGCTGCAGATCGTGCTGGAGGAGGGCGGACGCAAGGACTGGTTCGCGTCGAACCTGATCGTCGAACTGTCGATCGTCGCGGCGGTCGGGCTGGCCGCGTTCGTCGCGATCGAGCTGCGGCGCAAGGAGCCGTTCATCAACCTGCGCCTCCTGGGCCGCTACAACTTCGGGATCGCGAGCCTGATGCAGTTCCTGTTCGGCGCGGTGGTGTTCGGCGTG
This sequence comes from Burkholderia sp., assembly GCA_031253835.1. Taxonomy (GTDB): domain Bacteria; phylum Pseudomonadota; class Gammaproteobacteria; order Burkholderiales; family Burkholderiaceae; genus Burkholderia. The sequence continues at coordinate 88,432 of JAIRVP010000014.1, forward strand.
GTGTTCCTCGTGCCGAACTACTTCGCGGAACTGCACGGCTACAGCGCGCGCGACATCGGCCTCGCGATGATTCCGTACGGGCTCGTGCAGTTCGCGATGTCGTTCCTCACGCCGCCGCTGATGCGCCGCACGAGCCCGCGCACGACGATCGTGCTCGGCTTCGTGCTGGTCGCGGCCGGGTGCCTGATGAACATTCACCTCGACGCCGACGCCGCATCGAACGTGATCGTCCCGTCGCTGATCGTGCGCGGGATCGGGCAGTCGTTTGTCGTGATCGCGCTGGCCGTGATGGCCGTCGACGGGATCGAGAAGGCGCAGCTCGGATCGGCGTCCGGCGTGTTCAACATGGTCCGCAACGTCGGCGGCGCGATCGGCATCGCGGTGATGAGCCAGATTGTCGTCGAGCGGCAGAAGCTGCACGCGATGCGCATCGGCGAGGCGGTCACGCCGTTTTCCGAAGCGTTTCAGGAGCGCATGGCGATGCTGGCGCGGCTGCTCGCGCGCGTGCATGCGCCGCGCGCGGACGTGCTGCCCGGCGGATCGATCTCCGGCGTGCACGAACTCGCGCTCGGGCTCGTCAACCAGCGCGTGATGCGCGAGGCGCTGTTGATGGCGTACAGCGATACGTTCCTGATCGCCGGGATCGCGATGATCGGGTGTACGGTGGCGGCGTTCGTGTTGAAGGGGAAGAAGACGTGATGGTGGCGGGCGCCACCGTGCCGCTACGCCGCCACCGGCTCCCAAGACAGCAGCGGCGCGAGCGCCTTCGCCTGCGGCAGCCGCATGATCGTGTCCAGCGCGGTGGCCTCCAGCCGGCGGCGCTGCGCGATATCGTGCACCAGCTCGACGCACGTATCGACCAGCGCGTCGTAAGGCGCTGCGCGAAATCCTGCCACGTAGTCCGGATCGACCGACGTCGTCGGCGACACCTCGCCGACGATCGCCTTGCCGTTCGTCATCAGATAGAACGCGCGCACGACCTCGAAGATGTGCGACGCATAGTGATGCAGGTTCAGCACGACCTTCGCGCGCGCGATATACGCGTCGCGCCCGGCACCGTAGATCCCGCCGCTGACGATCCCGACTTTCAGTCCACGTGCCTGCAGCGCTTCAAGCACTGCCGCACGACGCGGCCCGATCGTGCCGTAGAACAGCACGTCGATGTCCTGCTCGACGTTGTCCGGAATGCGGCGCAGCTTCGGATGAAACCCGAGCTTCAGATAGCGCGCATGGTCGATGCCGAGCGTCTTCAGCTTCGCGATGTTGCGCGCACTGTAGTCCCAGGTTTCGTATTTCGACGTCCAGCGGTAAATGTTCGCGTTCCACGGCTGTTCGTCGACATGAATCTGCTCGGTGTTGACGACGATGGTGTCGTCCGGCACGTACTCGGTCGCGGACGGATCGGCGAGATGGCAGCCGATCAGGATGTTCCGCGCATCGGACATCATGTCGTTCTCGGTGACATGCACGACCTGACCGAGATCTTCGAGCCCGCAGGCGATCACTTCGGCGAGTTCGGTGAATGCGCCCGAGTGCGCGTAGCCGGGCGGGCGGACGATGCAGATGTTGTAGTCCATGACGGGCATCTCCTTCCGGTCAGCCGACGAGATCGCGAAGATCGGCGGCGGCTTCGTCCAGCACCGGGTTCCAGTCGGCGAACGTCTTCTGACGGTACAGCGACGCGCTCGGGTAGAACGGGCTGTCGCGCCGGTCGTGCTGCCACACCCAGTGAGGGTTCGCATCGAGCAGCACCCAGGTGAACTGGCCGAGCGCACTGCTCAGGTGCGACATCGACGTGCAGACGGTAATCACGAGATCGAGCGCACCGACGAATGCGGCGGTGTCGTCGAGCGTTCGCCATTCGCGCGTGAAGTCGTTCACGACGAAGCCGTCCGACCGCGCGGCTTCGATGTCATGCTGCGCGCCAGGCTGCAGCGAGTAGAACGCGACATCCTGCTGCAAGTCGCCGAAGGCTTCCGCGAACCGTTCGAGGCCGACACGGCGGAAGCGGTTGCGCTGGTGCGTGAGGCTGCCCGTCCACGCAAGGCCGACCTTCAGACGCCTCTCTCCCGCGAGCGCCGTGCGCCACGCGTCGATCGCGCCTGCATCGGCGTGGAGGTAAGGCGTCGTCGTGGCGATCGCGTCGCCGTCGACGCCGAGCATCCCCGGAATGCTCATCAGCGGCAGCTCGAAATCGAACGCGGGAAGATCCCCGATTTGCGTGCTGGTGTCGAACACGTCGACATGTTGCGCGAGACTGCGCTCGAACAGCGCACCGAGCATCGGGAAGGCATTCCACACGATCCGCCCGCCTTCGCGATGCACACGCTCCGCGAGCAGCGGCAGATAGCGGCAGAACTGCAGCGCGTCGCCGAGGCCCTGTTCGCCCCACACGAGCAGCGTCTTTCCCTTCAGCGATTCGCCGCGCCAGCGCGGAGCGGGAAAGACCGGCAGGTTGCCGCGCAGCTCACCCGAGCCTTCCCAGCGCGATTCGTAATTCCGCCACCCCGATGCGAAATCGCCGCGCGCGAGCTGGAGCAGCGACAGGTTGTGGCGGTAGGTCGGGTTGTGCGGCGCGAGTCCGATCGCATGCGCTGCGTAGCGTTCGGCGTCGCCCCACTGCTGGGCTTCCTTCAAGGCGGTGGCCGCGTTGTTCACGGCAAGCGCGTTGTCCGGTGCGAGCGCGACCGCCCGCGTGGCGGCCCGCAATGCGCCGTCGAGGTCGAAGCGGTCGATGCGGGTGATGACGGCGTTGGTCCACGCGCGCTCGTCGTCGGGGTTGTCGTCGAGCGCGCCTTCGATGAGCGCGAATTCCACTTCAGGGTCGCCGCCAGTCAGCCGGATCGCCAGCGCGAGGTTGTTCTTGAGCGACGGCCACGACGGCGCGAGTTCGAGCGTGCGGCGATACGGCGCGATGGCGTCCGCGTGGCGTCCGGCCATCTGCATCGCATAGCCGCAGTTGAATGCAGCCGCGGGGGAATCCGGCCGCAGCTCCCAATGCGCGGCGGCGAGCTTGGCGGCACGTCGGACTTCGCCGCGATCGATCAGCGTTTGTGTCGCGGTGGCGACGGCGTCGTCGTTCACGTCGAGCGACGATGCGTCGACCAACGTAGCGAGCGTCGCGGGGTCGATGCCGTGTGCCTGCAGCGCGGTGTTGTCGAAAGAGGGCGTGTCGTGGGTCGTCGTGATCTGCATGTCGGGTCGCTCCGGAAGTCAGCCCGCGCATCGCGGCGGTCTGTTATGGGGTCGGTTCTGACGCGCGGGGTGGCTTGTACCGGTGGGCACAAAACGGTATGGCGTCGTCTTGACCTCAACTTTATGCAGCCGTGTCCGATTGCTAAATAGGACGAGTCCGAATTGAAGATGCTGTACGAAGGCGACTTGATCGCTGGCGTTGCGACTCGTCCCGCTTGTAGTCCCAGTCCTATTTTTACGTTTGCGGCTCGCCAATAAGACCTGTCCGATAGAGATCGCATCCGGCGATCTTTTTAATACGCAGTATTCCGGCCGACGTCGTTCGGCAACTATCTGACAGGGGGTACTGACGATGAGCGCAGCAGATTTTCTGGTGAAAGGCACCGTGATCGGGATGGTCGCGAGTGCGGCAACTGTCGGCCTGGTTCACGTGGTGGTCGAGTTCGGCACGCGCTGGTCGTCGAACGGCATGGTCGTGACGATCGCGACCGCGTTGCTGATGGCGATGGCGCTGCTCGCACCGCCGCTCGTCGCCGCCTGGCGCAACCGTCACGAAGCGGTCGATCCGTTCTACGAGCCGGCGGCGTTGAAGCCGATGCTGCAGGGGCGCATGGTCGGCATCGCGATGGGCATCCTGTTCGGCATGTCGATCGTGACGGGGTGGTGAGGATGACGATGCCCGTGACCGACAGACCTACCGTGTGCAGCACGCTTCGCGTGATTTCGCTGCAAGACGCGCGTGGCCGCCGCGACGCGTTTCGCGCGAACAACCGCGCGCTTGATTTCGAGTTCGTCGATGCGATCGACGGGCGGGCGCTGTCGGATGCGGACATTGCCGCGAGCGGGTTGTTCGCGGACGGCCTGCCGTACTCGCGCGGCGCGATCGGCATCGCGATGACCACGCATCGCCTGTGGACCGACATCGCGGCAGGCAACGAACTCGTGACGATTGTCGAGGACGACGCGATCTTCCGCCCGGACTTCAACGATGCGGCGATGCAGTTCCTCGCCGCGCATGCCGACTGTTGCGACTTCGTCGCGTGGGGCTACAACTTCGATTCGATCCTGCGCGGCACGATTTTCAACAACCGCACGCCGGTCACGATGCGTTTCGACGAAGCGGCACTCGCGCAGGCCGTCGACGATTTCCGCGCCGATCGCGGCCCCGTGCTCGTGATGAACCTGCTCGAGTTCTACGGGATCTGCGCGTACACGATCTCGCCGGCCGGCGCGCGTTTCCTGCTCGACCACTGCTTTCCGCTGCGACCGGAGACGCTGTACTCGCATGGCCTCGGCCGCACGCTGCCGAACTACGGGATCGACGTCGCGATGAACAAGTTTTACGGCGCGATGCGCAGCGTGGCTGCATTTCCGCCGCTCGCCGTGACGATGAACGCGCGTGAGACGTCGACGATCCAGGGGTGATGCACATGGATGCGGAACGCGAAGGCCGCGCACACGCGTTTGCGCGGAATAGGACCCGGCTGATTGTGCGGACACCGTGCGCGCTTCGACAATGCAATGGTCGGGCGTTTGCATGGTTCCCGTTCGACACCTTGTGTCCGAAGCACCCGCTTCGGTTGACGCGCTGCCCGGTCCGGGCGGCGTCTTTTTTTCGCCCGTGCGGCCGGGACGAACGGCCCGGCATGGGCCGGGCAGACACGCATGAATGCCTTGCGGCGGCCGGTGGGCTCGGCCGTATCTGCACCTTTGAGGGTCGCAGGTTGGGAGAACGCTGCCTCATGCGAGCGCAGGGCATTCATCCGTGTTTCACGCGTCGCCGCTGGCGACACCATTCCGATACTCGACGAGGCCGACGCACTCGGCCCGTCTTCCCCGCACGCCGCTGCGCGATCACATGCGCGCGGCCCTACGGGCGCCGACACGATCGGCTGCCTGCGGCGATTCCGCCGCGTTCCCCGTCGCCGCCGACACGCGCGGCTTCTCCCTCCCTCGATGAAGGAATCCTCATGAAGAAGCATTACTTTTCCATTGTCTCCACCCTGATCGCACTCGCGTGCGCCTGCGGTGCCCCCGTTGCCCGCGCCGCAGGCACGAAAACCGAAACACCGCTGCCGGCGGGCGTCGAAGCGGTCGTCAACAACACGCCGATTGCACGCGCCGACGTCGACAGCGTCATCCAGGCTGCCGGCCTGACCGATACGCCGGAAGCGCGCGCGAAGGTCAAGAGCGACCTGATCGTGCAGCAACTGGTCGAACAGGCGGCGGACAAGGACAACTACGGCAGCCGGCCCGAAGCCGTCAAGGCCGCGATGCGCGCACGTACCGTGGCGGCATCGGAACTGTTCCTGCGTGACCACGCTCGCCCGCAGCCGGTGACCGATGCGCAGGTGAAGGCGCGTTACGACGCGATCGTCGCGAATGCCGCGCAGTTTGAATATCGTGCGGAAGTGATCGCCGTGGCCGATGTCGCGACGATGAACGCCGCGATCGCCGAACTGAACAAGGGCACCGCGTTCGACGCGGTTGCGAAGCAATACAACACGGCCGCGAACGGCGGCGTCGCGCAATGGGTCGAGTTGCGTACGCCGGTGGCCGAAGGCCGCACCGGTGGCATGCCGACGACGCTCGCGCAGGCGATTACGTCGCTGAAGCCGGGTGCAGTCGCGGCGCCGTTCCAGCTCGGTAACGCACACGTGATCGTGAAGCTCGACGAGAAGCGGGCGACGACTGTGCCGACGTTTGAGGCTGCGAAGCACGTGCTGCGTCAGCAGCTCGAAGCGCAGGCGCAACAGCGTGCGCTGGCGGCGGTGGTCGACAAGCTGGCCCAGCAGGCGACGATTCAGCAGTAAGCGGCCCGCGTTTCAGGCACGCCTCATGAATATCGGCCCGTCGCTCGAATCGAGCGCGGGCCGATTTCATTTCAACGCGTGACCGAACAGGCGTGGGTCCGGTGTGAAGGGTTCGGTGCTGACCACCTTGACGGTCTTCATGTCCGGATGAAGTGGGTTCAGCATTAAATTGGTGTCGGTCGGGCATACCACCGATGGCACGCGCATGGCCAGTTGCTCACAGGCTTCCAGCCATTGTTGGCCAAGCTTCACCGTGGATTTTGGGTCTTGTGTGAGGTCTGCCCAGCCGTTCGGTCGTGTCGGGGTAAACGCGTCGTCACAAGCGGCGTCTGGCACTTCGAGTGTCACCAGGTAATACCCGCCAGCCGGCATCAAACCGGCCATATGAACAAGCGCTTCGAGTAGCGCGGTCGACGCATGAGCGCATGTGTACACGACGCGCATTCCGCGAGGGTTCCAGCGTCCACCGGCCAGCGCGGCGCCATTGCCGCTCAAATCGTCGGCCCGGTAGTAGCCACGGCGCTCTTTGGCGAGTCGAAACAACCTCATGCGCCAATTCCGTGAATGACGCGCATCAGCAGATCCCTTACGCGGTCATATCCCGGCTGCGAATCGAGTACTTCGAGTGGTCGCAGCCCGCCCAGCTCCGCGTGCGGCAGTTGCATCCATTCACCGGCAAGCACGTCGTTCTCGAATACGTCTACCGCGAGCCGGAATACGTACAGCACGCGTGCGACACGATCGGATTCGGAAGGGGACAGACGTTCTTCGCGTGCGATCTTGCGCAGGATTGTGGAACTCGGGAGGCCGAGTCCGGCGAGCAGCGTCTGGACGGGTACATGCAATAGATCTTTCGCGACACGGTCGACAATATTGGCTTCCATACCTTCGCGAATCTGTCGGCGCTGCTCAAGGGCATCGAACTGGCCGAGGAACATCTCAATATCGTGGCTGCGGGTACCGAGTTGCTTCGAACCGACGGTTGGCCTGGCTGCTTTCGCAGCTGCCTGACGAGTAGCTGATTGCCGGCCGGCAGGGTGATTTCGTGCCATGGCGACATGCCTATCAAATGAGAATTTCAATTCTCTCATTTTAGATTCGTTCAACTGAGAGTCAAGACTTTCTCGTTTGGTGCGCATGCCGATGCTCCAGATGGGGCGACCAACGGAGACCAGGGAACGCTGCCGCAGCGGGAGGCAGATTCAGCCTGGTCTGATTGGCTGTGACAATCGTTCACGTTAAATTGATCGGGTGTGGCGCCTGAGCCGCTTCGGCGGCGGCCGCTGGGCCCGGCCGCAGTCATGCTATGCAACTTGATAGCACCTACTCCTAACGCTGCCTCATGCGAGCGCCGATGCGCTTCCGGGTGCCACACGTTTCTTCTATCGGGAAGTGCTCTGCTTCGTAGCGCTCAACCAGAGCCGCCAGAAGCTTCAGTTCATCACCTTGTGGTGTGCCTGGTGCCGGATCCAGGTCGACGCGTGCGGATACCGATTTCAGCGCGGCGTCGTATTCCGCCTCGGTTCGAATCGGGTGAATGTCCATATCGTTGGTCATCGCGATTCGTTGCCTCTCTCGTGCTTGCCCGTCGCGACCTAGCACGACGGGCTTTCGACTATCGGCCTGCCCCACGTTCGGCTGAAGCGTTGCGCCGCCGGACGTGGAGCGCCTGTCGGCACTGGCCTTTGAACAGACCGTCAGACCGTCGCCGTAATCCCCGCCGGCCCCGATTCCCCCGCAGGCCGCACGACGATTTCCACGTGCTGGCCGAACGACGCCAGTGTCAGCATCAGTTGATCCAGCGTCACGTTCCGGAGCCGCTCGCGCTGCTCGGGGGTGACCACCGGCCGCGCCATTTCGGCGAGCGCCGCAGCCTCTTCCTCGGTCAGGCCACGCGACGCCATCAATGCGTTGAGCTTCAGTACAAGTACGGACTTCGCCGTCAGTTCACCCACATCGTAGTAGTCGAAATCGTCCGGAACGTTGTCGGCGTGTTGATTCGGATTGTCGTGATTCATTACGCTTCCTCCGCCATTGCCGCTACCTGTCGCTGCTGCCCCGTTCCGCAATCGATATCGGGGAATCGCGCCTTCTCGACCGCAGCGCAGGCCGCGTCGTCGATCGGCGTAATCACCAGCCGCTTGTGCGACACGTCGATCTGCAGGCGCTGCTCGGGATCGAAGCCCGCGGCCTCGATCCACCGGCCGGACAGCTTCATCCAAAGATGCATGACGGGTGGCGCCATGTCGGTGAGCCTGATATGCGGCATGATGCGGCCAGATTGAAGAGACGATTGCGGGGAGACAAAACAATCGCGGAAATACGTCGGTGCGTTATGATTCGCGCCAGCCATGGTCAACTCCTAAGTTGAGTTGGTTGTGGTCAGCGGCTCGTTGGTGTTGTTGTCACCAGCGGGCCGCGCTCGTTTACGCAGCGAATTTCGATCGCACGCCGTCACATGCTTGGCATGTCGACATGACGTGATATTCGTCGCGAGAACGTGTGGCCACTCTAGCGGAGATCGACCGAGGTCAGGTCACGGTCATGTACGAAATCATCGCGATTGGCCATCCGGTCAGTGCCCCGCATGCTTGCCACATAACGTTTCCGGGGAAATCGCATTGGCGAATCGCTTCATCGCTTGATAATCGATGTGTTAGAGAACGTGTCAACCGATTGCTTCGACTCACTCGCCGCACGCCGTTCAAGGATCTCGTTCGCGGCCTGCCGATAGCGCTCGAACTCCCGCGCGAACGCGGCCGCGTCGCCCGCCAGCGCCAGAGCCTCGATCGACGCACAGAGCCCGGAAATCTCCCGTTCCCCGATCATCGCGAACGCACCGCGCATGCTGTGAATCTCCGAGCGCGCGGCCTTCAGATCGCCGTCCTGGAGCGCGCGCGCGATAGCGGTGTTCGATCGCCGTGTCGCATCGACGAGCACCTTGTGCAGGTCTTTCGGCAGCGGGCCGGCCGTCCGCGACGGCACGGGCGGATGCACCGGCCGCCGCCACGTCCCCGCATACTTCGTGATCGCCTGTTCGAGCGATTTCAACGACGTCGGCTTCGTGACGATCTCGTCGATGCCGGCTTCCCATGCGAGCTTCAGCTCGTCCGGTTCCGCATGCGCGGTCACCGCGAGAATCGGCTGCACGCGCCCGCGCTCGCGCAGCATGCGCGCAAACGCATAGCCATCGAGGCCCGGCATGTTCAGGTCGGTCAACACCACCGCATAGTCGTGGCGATCCACGAGATCGAGCGCTTCCGCGACGTTCGACGCGATATCGGCCTGATAGCCTAGAACATCGAGCTGGTCGTGAATGAGCGAACGATTGACCGGGTTGTCGTCGACGAACAGCACGCGTGCATTCGGCGCATCGCCGTCCGCGTGCGGGCGTGCCGCGCCCGGCTGGCAATCGAGCGGCAGCGGCAGCGTGACGACGAAGGTCGAGCCAACGCCCGGCACGCTGTCCGCCGCGATATGGCCGCCCATCGATTCCGCAAGCTTGTAGCTCAATGAGAGTCCGATCCCCGTGCCGCCGAAGCGGCGGGCGATCGACTCGTCGGCCTGCGCGAACGGCTCGAACACGTGGGCCAGCTGATCGGCCGTCATGCCGATGCCGGAATCGCTGACGCGGATCGTCACGGGCGTCGCATCGGCAGCGGAAGCCGACACCGACAGCGCTACCGCCCCGCGATCGGTGAACTTGATCGCGTTGCTGACGAGGTTCACGACGATCTGCCGCACGCGCATCGGATCGCCGACATAGGCGCGCGAGACGGCCGGATCGACATCGATGCGCAGCGCGATGCCCTTCGCGCCGGCTACCGGCTCGAACAGGTCCGCCACGTCGCGGATCAGCTCGTCGATCCGGAAGCCCGTCGATTCGAGCGTCATCCGGTCGGCTTCGATCTTCGTCATGTCGAGCACGTTGTTCAGCATGTCGAGCAGCATCCGCGCGGCTGACGTGACCGCATGCAGGCGCGGCTTCTGCCGGCTCGGGTCGGGCGCCTTGTCGAGCAGTTCGAGGTTGCCGAGCATCGCGTTCAGCGGCGTGCGGATCTCGTGGCTGATCGTGGCCAGGAAGGTCGACTTTGCGCGGTTCGCGCCGTCGAGTGCGCGTTCGGCTTCGGCGCGCGTCGTGATGTCGGAGAAGCTGAACAGCAGCGCGTTCTTGCTCTTGAAGCGGACGCGTACGAAATTGACGACCAGGTCGCGCGTGCGGCCGTCGTCGAGCGTCACGGGGCATTCGACGTCGAGCTGCACAGGTGTTCCAGTCGTCTGCTGTGGATAACCGGCAAGCAGACGTTCGTGCAGCGGCGGATTGCCGGCCTCGCGCTCGTACAGTTCGTACATGCGATTGCGGCGCAGCACGCGATGCGAGTCGAGCGACACGAGCCCGATGCCGAACGGCGCGGTCGCGACGATCGCGCGACTCATGCGCTCGCTTTCGAACACGCGGCGCGATCGGCGGAACAGCGGCGCGAACACCTTCAGGTCGAAGCCGACGACAAACAGCCACAGCATCGCAAGCATCAGCGCGGTCGTGCCGAACTCGCGCAGCATCGCCGGCCAGAGCGCATGCGCGATCGTGTGCCACGAGTACGCGTAGACGATCGCGAACCCCGTGTCCGAGATGCGGTCGCTGATCGTGAAGATGCCGTTGCTGTAGCGCTCCTCGAAGTGATCGAAGCCGTGCTTCCACGCGCCGTCGGCGAGTGCGTGCTGCATCAGCGCCTGACCATCCGTCGGTTCGCCGGTACGATCGGCGCTCAGCAGCACGCGGCCGCTTTCGTCGACGATCATCGCGACCGCGTCGTCGGGCGATTGCGCCATCCGCCCTTCGATCACTTCCACGTCGAGATCGCTGACGAACGTCATGAAATGCGCCGGCCCGTCGAATGCGGGCTCGACGAGACGGAACACCGTCTTGCCGGTGAGCGGATCGGTCGCGGGCGGCTGCCACGCGATGCGGCGCGTGTTGCGCCAGTGCCGCGCGATGGCCGGATTGCGCCAGTCGGCGACGTCGAATGCGAGGCGATCGATCAGCGCGTGCGTATCGGGTACGCCGATGCGCGCGAGCACGTCGGGATACGGCGTCGACGGCGGCGGCGTGATCGCGATCACGTTGTGGTCGGGGGTGTACGCGTATCCGGTTACCGGGCGGCCGGTCTGGCGCTCGGCTGCCGCGACGGAGATCGTCTGGCGCTCCATCAGCGCCACATAGCGGTCGACTTCGCCGTTCTCCGACGCGGCGGGCGTGGCCGCGACGAAGATCTCGCTCGCACCGCGCATCGGCGACAGCAGCACGTGGCCGTCCTGGCGCAGCGTGTCGGCAGGGCCGCGCGCGTGCGGCGGATGGCCGTTCCACAGCAGTTCCGCGTTGATCACGGCGCGGCGCATCGATGCCTGCTTCGCGTCGATCTCGAGTTGCACGAGCGCCTTGTGCGTCGTGAACAGGTCGCGCCGCTCGCCGATGTAGTCGCGCACCGAGCCGACGAGCAGCACGCCGGCCGCGAACAGCATCACGAGCGACAGCACGATGGCGCCGCCGTAGAGCGTGAAGCGCTGGTAGCGGTTCAGCAGGCTCAGGTCGCGCGGCTCGTCGCCGATCGACGCGAACGGCGCGCTGGCGTCCGCGTGGGACGCGAAGAGATGTCGGATGGGCATGGGCGAATACCGGTGAATCGATGCGCAGTTCTTGAGTCGCGTGGGGTTTGTGCGGCACCGGGCCACACGTAGTCCGACGCGCAGGGCGATATCCGTAAGCCGTGTTGGAAGGCAGGCGAACATGCGCTGCCGGCTCGGGGAACGAGCGAATTATCGGGATGGCGGGCCCGCGAGTATGTAGGCCAGTCCGAAGACGATGGTCCGGATAACTAAGACTAGTCCTATTTGTTTGGTCGCCTGCGCGATGCGCTTTATACGGTGCGTGTGCGGGGTGTGTCAAACGATGCGAAATGAACATCCCAGCATGCGACGGTGTGACGCTGCAAATGTGCGTAAACGTCAAGCAAGGTCAGATTAGGACTGGGCCTACAAGATAGTTCGTTGTGCGTCGCAGCGTCTGATTAACGAATTGACAGCGGAAAAATATATTGCCCCATGTGGACGAAGACCGTCCCTTACTTCTTCTCTCTACTGAGGCAAGCAATATGAACAAGTCGTATCGGACCGTCTGGAATGCGTCGACGGGAACCTGGGCAGCTGCGGCGGAAACGGCGCGAGCGCGGACGAAGTCGAATTCGACGATGAGGTCGTCGGTGACGGCGGCGGTTGCCGTAATGGCCGGTGTGGGGGGCGGTGCGATCGCGTTTGACGCGGATGCGCAACAGACCGCGGCGGGCGGCTACGTTCGGATCAATTCCACCGGTGCGGTGGCGGCAACGGGCACAAATGCGGTGGCGGTGGGCGCCAACGCGCAGGCGACAGGAACGAACGCTGTCGGCGTCGGCAACAATACGTCGGCCAGCGGCCAGAACAGTACGGCACTGGGAAGCTCTGCAAGTGCGACGGGCGAGGCCAGCACGGCCCTTGGCATGTCCGCAAGCGCGACGAACTATCATGCCGTGGCGCTCGGCGTCGCTTCGCGCGCGACCGGCAGGAATGCGTTGGCGCTCGGCACCAGTTCGTTGGCACAGGGGCAAGACAGTGTCGCGGTCGGCAATGACTCCGTCAGTACGGGAACCAGCTCGACTGCATTGGGAACGGCTGCATCGGCTTCCGGGACGAACGCAGTTGCCGTTGGTGCGAACGTGCGTTCCACGGGCAGCAATTCGATCGCTTTTGGTACGAACTCGAGTTCCGTGGCGCAAAACTCGCTTGCCCTCGGCGCAAGTTCTCAAGTAGACAGTATCAGCGGCTTGGCGGTCGGATCCAACAGTTCGGTCGTGAACGCGACGAGTGCCGACGGCAAAACAACGTACACGGCCCAAAACAGCGTGGCGATCGGTAATGGCGCTAGCGTGTCGGCTACGAGCAGCTCTGCTTCTACTAACAGTGTTGCGCTCGGCAACGGCACCAACGTCACGGCAGCCAGTGCGGTAGCGGTCGGCAGCCTCGCCAGTGCAGCTGGCGACCAGTCCATCGCGATGGGAAGCCGTGCGCTGACAGGCGCTACGAGCACCGCTTCTGTCGCCCTGGGTTCGAACGCGTCGGCAATCGGCGACTGGAGCGTTGCGCTTGGCGGCGCCACGGGGTCCGGTCGAGGCGCGGTCGCGTCGGGGTCGCATTCGGTCGCGATCGGTTCCACCGCCAGCACCAGCGCCGCCAATTCGGTTGCGCTGGGTGACGGCACTGTGGCGAATCGCGCAAACACCGTGTCGGTGGGGGCGGCAGTACCCAATCTCGACGGCCGTACCTTCACGCGTCAGATCGTCAACGTCGCAGCCGGCACGGAAGGCACGGACGCGGTCAACGTCAATCAGCTGAATACCGCGATCGCGGGTGTCTCGGCCGGTGTCAACCGGGCGTTCTCCTACGTTGGATCCATTGGCGAAGCCGCTAGCGCGACAACCGCAGGCGATGTCGCGATTGGTCAGGAAGCGTTGGCAAGCAGCCCATATCTCAGCGGTCAGGATCACGCGGCTACCGCAGTGGGCTGGGGCGCCCAGGCCGTGGGCGAGCGTACGACCGCACTGGGCATGAGGGCAAGTGCGTCGGGGAGCGATTCGATTGCGTTGGGTTATCGCGCCAGCGCAACGACGGAAGGCTCGGTCGCGCTGGGCCAGGGTTCGGTTGCGGATCGCGGCAACGCGGTGTCGGTCGGTTCCGCTGCACAACAACGCCAGATCACCAACATGGCGGCCGGTACGGCCGGTACCGACGCCGTCAACGTCAACCAGCTTTCGGGCGTGACCGCCGCACTGGGTGGCGGCGCCAAGGTGAACCCGGACGGCTCGATCGAAGCCCCGACCTACACGGTCGGCGGCACGGACGTGCGCACGATCGGCGACGCGGTGTCGAACCTCGACGGCCGCGTGACGGGCAATTCAGGCGCGATCTCGGACCTCAAGGACCAACTGGCGAACACCGGGCTGGTCGATCCGTCGACGGGCAAGGCCATTGCCGCGGTGGCGTACGACAACGATGCGAAGCGCAGCGTGACGCTGGGCGGCACGGGCACGGGTGCAGCCCCGGTATCGCTGAAGAACGTGGCAGCGGGTACCGACGGCACGGACGCGGTCAACCTCACGCAGATGAACAGCGCGACGCAAGCGATCCGCGACGACCTCGCGGCCGGCACGCTCGACATGCGCTACATCAAGGTGAACGCGACGGGTGCGCAGGCCAATGCGGCCGGCACGAACGCGGTCGCGATCGGCTCGGGCGCGAACGCGAACGGCATCGCCGCGCTCGCGCTCGGCACGGGCGCACGTGCGACGGCGCTGAACGCGGTGGCGATCGGTGCGAACTCGGTTGCGACGCAGGCGAACACGGTATCGGTCGGTAGCGTTGGTAACGAGCGGCGTATCGTCAACGTCGCGGAGGGCAACGTAAGCGCGGACAGCACCGATGCGATCAACGGTTCGCAGCTTTACGACGCGTTGAACAAGATCACGACGACATTCGATCAGAAGACGAACGAGATCGCTTCGCACTCGATGGGCCTCGATTCCATGGGCGTCATGGACGTCTCGGCTCCGCTCGTGGCGGTCGAGGGCCTGCAGGGCAACAACCTCGCTTCGCTGAACGGTGCGGATCCGGCGACGATGACGGCAGTGGCGGTCGGCTCGTCGTCGGCGGCGACGGGCGGCAACGCCGTGGCGGTCGGCCTGCAGAACGTCGCGGGTTCGGACAACTCGGTGGCGATCGGCAGCTTCGCGCAAACGGGCGCGGGGCAGGACTATGCGGTCGCGATCGGTTCGGACGCACAGACGAACGGCACGCAAGCCGTGGCGATCGGTGCGCACGTGCAGGCGAACGCCGACAACGCGGTGGCCGTCGGTAACAACGATACGTGGGCGCTGGGTGCGAGTTCGGTCGCGATGGGCGACCATGCGCGCGTCGGTGCGCGTTCGGACAACAGCATCGCGCTGGGTCACAACGCAGCGGTTGCCGCCAACACGACGAACGCCCTCGCGCTCGGCTCGGGCGCGACCGTGGCAGCCGGCGCGACCGGCGGCGTTGCGCTTGGCCAGGGCTCGGTCGCGAACCGCGGGAATGCGGTGTCGGTCGGCGGCGGCACGGTGGGGCAGCGTCAGATCGTCAACGTCGCGGCCGGCACGGCAACGACCGACGCGGTCAACGTGAGCCAGCTGGCTGGCGTGACCACTGCGCTTGGTGGCGGCGCGGCAGTGGGCGCGAACGGCACGGTGACGCAACCGACCTATACCGTGGGCGGCACGGACTACCACAACGTTGGTGATGCGATTGCAGCAGCAGCGGCGTCGGGTGGTGGCACCGATCCGAATGCAGTCGCGTACGACGACGATACGAAGAGCAAGGTAACGCTGGCTGGCGGTGCTGACGGCACGACGATCACGAACGTGAAGGCCGGTGCGGTAAACGCGACGAGTTCGGACGCGATCAACGGTTCGCAACTGTACGGCACGGCGCAGAGCGTGGCAGACGCGCTGGGCGGCGGTGCGACGGTGGGCGCGGACGGCAAGGTCGAAGCGCCGACGTACACGATCGGCGGCACCGACATGCACAACGTCGGCGATGCGCTGTCGAACCTGGACGGCCGCACGACCACGAACACGGGCGACATCTCGGACCTGAAGGACAAGCTGGCCGA
>JAIRVP010000027.1 GCA_031253835.1 Burkholderia sp.
TGGTGATCAACGCGCAGAACTGCGTGCACTGCAAGACCTGCGACATCAAGGACCCGACGCAGAACATCGTGTGGGTCACGCCGGAAGGCGGCGGCGGGCCGAATTACCCGAACATGTAATCCGCCGGAACGCGCCGCCACGCGCGGCGCGTTCTTGTTGGTCGCCACAAACGAAACGGGGCGCTGCTTGAAGCAGCGCCCCGTTTTGCATGCTCGACAGTCTGCCAGGCGACGCGCGACGCGCCCCGCCCGCCTGCGTCAGGTCGCGCTGCCGGCGATCTTCGGCGTCGACGTCTCGACGTCGCCGCATTGTGCGCGATGGCGCAGCGCGTGATCGATCAGCACCAGTGCGAGCATCGACTCGGCGATCGGCGTCGCACGAATGCCGACGCACGGATCGTGACGACCGAACGTTTCGACCGTCGCCTCGTCGCCTGCCTTCGTGATCGAACGGCGCGGCGTACGGATGCTCGACGTCGGCTTGATCGCGATCGACACGGTGATGTCCTGCCCCGTCGAAATCCCGCCAAGCACACCGCCCGCGTGATTGCCGACGAACCCGCCCGGCGTCAGCTCGTCGCCATGCACCGAGCCGCGCTGCGCGACGCTGTGGAAGCCCGCGCCGATCTCGACGCCCTTCACCGCGTTGATGCTCATCATCGCCTTCGCGATATCGGCATCGAGACGGTCGAACACGGGCTCGCCCCAGCCGACCGGCACACCCGACGCGACGACGTCGATGCGTGCGCCGATCGAATCGCCTTCCTTGCGCAGCGCATCCATGTACGCCTCGAGCTCCGGCACGACCGCCGCATTCGGCGAGAAGAACGGGTTCTCGTGCACGTGCGACCAGTCGACGAACGGCACGTCGATCTCGCCGAGGCCGCTCATGTAGCCGCGCACCTCGACGCCGAAGCGCTCGCGCAGCCACTTCTTCGCGACGGCACCTGCGCCGACGATCGGCGCGGTCAGGCGCGCGGACGAGCGGCCGCCGCCGCGGTAGTCGCGGATGCCGTATTTCTGCCAGTACGTGTAATCGGCATGGCCGGGACGGAACGTCTCGA
Organism: Burkholderia sp.; assembly: GCA_031253835.1. Taxonomy (GTDB): domain Bacteria; phylum Pseudomonadota; class Gammaproteobacteria; order Burkholderiales; family Burkholderiaceae; genus Burkholderia. The sequence goes on from JAIRVP010000027.1 coordinate 1,064, forward strand.
CGATGTTGCCGTAGTCCTTGCTGCGCTGGTCGGTGTTGCGGATCAGCAGCGCGATCGGCGTGCCGGTCGTCACGCCTTCGAACACGCCCGACAGGATCTCGACCTCGTCGGCCTCCTGCCGTTGCGTCACGTGGCGAGACGTGCCGGGCTTGCGGCGATCGAGCTCGACCTGGATGTCGGCTTCGGTCAGCCCCATTCCCGGCGGGCAGCCGTCGATCACGCAACCGATCGCGGGACCGTGCGATTCGCCGAAGGTCGTGACAGTGAAAAGCGTGCCGAGGGTATTGCCGGACATGATGGAACCGCCCAAAGATAAATAGGCAAACCGATGCGCTGCCCGTGCCGCTGGCAGATAGATCGTTTGCCGGTCGAGAAAAAGAGGTAAACCGCTATTATGCCAGCCGTCCCGGGCCCGCGGGCCGCGTGAAACGCCGGCGGGCGCACGGGTCGTGCCGGTGCGGCCCGATTGGCGCAGCCGGAAGCCCGTTCCGGCCGGCAGCAGCCGAATGCCGGCACGGCGCCGGCCGACACCTGCCTACTTCCGCGCGCCGCGCAGTTCGGTCACCGCCGCCTGCAGCGACTCGGGCGTCGCGACCGACGCCGGGATCGGCTCGCCGACCGCCAGCGTCAGCCGGCTCATCACGCCGCGCTTGATGGGGCGCGGCATCCGCGCATCGGAATGCCGCGAGAAATAGCTGCCCCACAGCCCGCGCAACGCCATCGGGATCACCGGCGCTGGCGTGCGGCCCAGGATCTCGGTGATGCCGTGGTGGAACGTGTTGATGTCGCCCGTCTTCGTCAGCTTGCCCTCGGGGAAGATGCACACGAGCTCGCCTTCCTTCAGCGCGGCCTCGCACAGGTCGTACGCGCGCGCGAGCATCGCGGGATCCTCGTGGCGCGGCGCGATCGGGATCGCCTTCGCATGCCGGAACACCCAGCTCGCGAAGCGCGTCTTGAAGATCCGGTGATCCATCACGAAACGGATCGGGCGCGGGCTTGCGGCGGCCAGCACGAGTGCGTCGACGTAGCTGACGTGGTTGCACACGAGCACGGCCGCCCCTTCCGCCGGGATCCGCTCCGCGTGCACGAGGCGGATCCGGTAGAACGTATGCACGAGCACCCACGCGACGAAGCGCAGCAGGAACTCGGGCACGAGCAGGTAGATATACGTCGCGACGATCACGTTCAGCAGCGCGGTGACGAGGAACAGCCCCGGGATGTCGACGCCGGCCTTGGTCAGCCCCATCGCCATCACGGCCGACAGGATCATGAACAGCGCGTTCAGGATGTTGTTCGCGGCGATGATCCGCGCGCGGTGTGTCGGCGCGCTGCGGCTCTGGATCAGCGCATACAGCGGCACGCTGTAGAAGCCGCCGAACATCGCGAGCAGGAACAGGTCGGCCAGGATGCGCCAGTGGCGCGCGCCGGCCAGGAATTCGCCGACCGACAGCAGATGGCCGGGCGACGGCAGCGCGTGGCTCGCGAAATACAGCTCGATCGCGAACACGCTGATGCCGATCGAGCCGAGCGGCACGAGGCCGATCTCGACGCGCCGTTGCGACAGCCGCTCGCACAGCAGCGAGCCGAGGCCGATGCCGACCGAGAACGTCGCGAGCAGGATCGTGACGACGTCGGGGCTCGCGGACAGCACGTCCTTCGCGAAATTGAAGAACGACGTGAGGAACGTCGCGCCGACGAACCACAGCCACGAGATGCCGAGCAGGCTGAGGAACACGGTGCGGTTCTGGCGCGCGAGCCCGAGGTTGCGCCACGTTTCGCTGAACGGGTTCCAGTTGATCACGAGATCGGGCTGCGGCGCCGGCGTGGACGGCACGCGCTGCGCGACGAACCGCCCCGCGAGCGCGATCACGACGACGCTCACCGCGAGCACGCGCTCGCCGGCGCCTTCGATGCCCGCGGCCGCGCCGCCGATGATCGTGCCGATCAGGATCGCGATGAACGTGCCCATTTCGACGAGGCCGTTGCCGCCGACCAGCTCATGCTCGCCCAGATGCTGCGGCAGGTACGAATACTTGACGGGCCCGAACAGCGTCGAGTGCATCCCCATCATGAACGTGCACAGATACAGCAGCGTCGCGCTGTGCATGACGAAGCCGGCCGCGCCGACCAGCATCAGCGCGATCTCGAAGGTCTTCACGAAGCGCGTGAGGGTCGCCTTGTCGTATTTGTCGGCGATCTGGCCGGACGTCGCCGAGAACAGCACGAACGGCAGGATGAAGATCGCGGAGATCAGGAACGCCGCCGTCTTCGCGTCGACGCCGGAGAACCGCGCGGTGTGATACGTGACGAGCGACGTGAAGCCGATCTTGAAGACGTTGTCGTTCAGCGCGCCGAGGAACTGGGTCGTGAAGAACGGCGCGAAGCGGCGCTCGCGCAGCAGGTCGAACTGCGATGCGTGGGCGCGCCGGTCGTCGCGCCGCTCCGAAGTAGCTTGCGTGTGATCGCTCATGCGGAATACGCGCGCGTCGTCTTGGCGAAGCTGCGCGGGCCTCGTGTTGTCGTTGAAAAAACGGCGGCGCAGGACAAGCCTGCGCCGCCGCATGCCGGATGGCGGCGCCCATGCATCCAGGTGCCGGGCGCGGCGTGGTTCACGGCTTGTGCGCTTCGGCTTCCGATTCCGGCCAGTCGCGAATGTACGCCTTCAGCATCCGGTTCTCGAAGCTCTGCGCCTCGACGACCGTCTTCGCGACGTCGTAGAACGAAATGACGCCCATCAGCACCTTCTTGTCGAGCACCGGCATGTAGCGTGCGTGACGCTCGAGCATCATCCGGCGCACTTCGTTGACGTCGGTTTCCGGCGTACACGTGAGCGGCTCGTCCATCACCTTGCGCACCTGGACGTCGCCGATCGCGCCGCCGTTCACGTGCAGGCGCAGGATGATCTCGCGGAACGTCAGCATCCCGACGAGATCGCCGTACTCCATCACGACGAGCGAACCGATATCGTGTTCGGCCATCGTGTCGACCGCTTCGCGCAGCGGCTTATCGGGCGTCACCGTAAACAGCGTGTTGCCCTTCACTTTCAGAATATCGCTGACGCGCATCGTAGTCCCCTCATGCTTGAATGCAAAATCTCTTTCGATCCTATCGGAAAGCCTGTCAAAAGGAAAGCGCGGCCCGGCGCGGCGGCCCGCCCCCGCTTGCGGACACGGGCCGGCGGCCGCACAATGACCCCATCGACAGCGGCCCGAGGAGACGGCCATGGCGCATACGCATTCGGAGCAATTCGCCAGCTTCGCGGATTTCTACCCGTATTACCTGAACGAACACCAGAACCTGACGTCGCGGCGGCTGCACTTCATCGGCTCGCTCGGCGTGATCGGCTGCGTCGCGATGGCGATCGCGACGGGCAACTGGCTGTGGCTGCCGGCGGCGATCGTCTGCGGCTACGGGTTCGCGTGGGTCGGACACTTCTTCTTCGAGAAGAACCGCCCGGCCACGTTCCGGCACCCGATCTACAGCCTGATGGGCGACTGGGTGATGTTCAAGGACATCTGCATCGGCAAGATCCCGCTGTAGCGGCCGGGCACCGCCTTCACGCAGGCCGCGGCGGCCGCGCGTGCGGATCGGGCACGCCGTCCGGCGCCTGCCCGGGGATGCCTGCCGGCTGCGCACCCGCGAGACGGTGCGCGGCGATCAGCGACGCGAGCGTCACGTCGAACCGGTCGCTCGACAGCACCGCGAGCAGCGCCGCGCCTTCGACGTGGCTGCGGCGCCGCTGCAGCTGGTAGGTCAGCTCCGTGCGGTCGATCACCAGCACGTCGAACAGTTGCGCGAGCGTCAGCTGCTCCGGATTCGCGAGCAGGATGTAGCGCGGCGTCGCCTCTCCGCCGCCGTCGAGCCGCGCGATCCATTCCCGCTCCTCCATCGTCGTCAGCAACCGCTGCGCGGTTTCCATGTCGCAGCGCAACATGGTCGCCAGCCGCATCGCCGTATAACCGCGCTTGCCGGCCGCACGCGCTTCGGCCAGCCGCGCGAGCAGCTCGAGCGCGTCGAGCAGGTCGCTGCCCGGATAGTGGATGCGGTGGAACTGCCCGACGCGGATCGCCGGGAGCGCCGAGGCCACCATCGCGCCGAGCAGCGCGATGAGCCAGCTCAGGTACACCCACAGCAGGAACACCGGCAGCGCCGCGAACGCGCCGTAGACGGCGGTGTAAGTCGGAATGCGCCGCACGTAATAGCCGAAGCCGCGCTTCGCGAGCTCGAACGCGACGGCCGCGAACAACCCGCCGATCACCGCGTCGCGCCACGCGACCGCGCAGTTCGGCAGGTACACGTACAGCAGCGTGAACGCGAGCACCGTCAGCGGCAATGACGCGAGCGCGAGCAGCCACTCGACGATCGACGTGGACGGCGCCGCGCCGGTGAACGCGAGCGACTGCGTGAACAGGTACGACGAGATCGACAGGCTCACGCCGAACAGCAGCGGGCCGAGCGTGATCAGCGCCCAGTACGCGAGCACGCGCTGCGCGAACGGACGCGGCTTGCGCACGCGCCAGATCAGGTTGAACGCCGATTCAATCGTCATCATCGTCATCACCGACGTGACGACGAGCACGATCAGGCCGGCCGTCGTCAGCCCCTTGGCCTTCGACGCGAACTGGTTCAGGTACTTGAAGATCTGGATGTTGAACTGCGCGGGCATCAGGTGATCCGCGAGGAACCCCTGCAGCGAGATCTGGAACGACGCGAACATCGGGAACGCGGTGAACAGCGCGAACGCGACCGTCACGAGCGGCACGAGCGCCAGCATCGTCGTGAAGGTCAGGCTGCCCGCCACTTGCGGGATGCGATCCTCGGCGCTGCGCCGGGCCGCGAACTGCGCGAGGCGCTTGAGGGTGTCGAGATCGACGCTCAACTTCGGCAAACGACTTCTCCTTCTTCATGCCGCGCGCCTCACGGCGCGCCGCCGCCGCGCTGCGCGACGGCTTCAGCCCCTATAATAGCCGCTCGATTCCAGCAGGGGCCGACTGCACCGGGCGCGCGCGCGGCCGCACGCGGCTCCGTCGCCCATGAAAGACATTCTCGTCCTCTATTACAGCCGTCATGGCGCCACGCGCGATCTCGCGCTCGCGATCGCGAACGGCATCGACAGCGTGCCGGGCATGCAGGCGCGCATCCGCACCGTGCCGCCCGTGTCGACCGTCTGCGAAACCACCGCCCCGGACATCCCCGCCGACGGCCCGCCGTACGCGGAACTGCGCGACCTCGAGGAATGCGCGGGCCTCGCGCTCGGCTCGCCGACGCGCTTCGGCAACATGGCCGCATCGCTCAAGTATTTCCTCGACGGCACGACGCCGCAATGGCTGTCGGGCGCGCTGACCGGCAAGCCAGCGAGCGTGTTCACGTCGACGGGCAGCCTGCACGGCGGCCAGGAATCGACGCTGCTGTCGATGATGCTGCCGCTGCTGCATCACGGGATGATGATCGTCGGGATCCCGTACACCGAATCCGCACTCAGCACGACACGCACCGGCGGCACGCCGTACGGCGCGTCGCACGTCGCGCACCACGATCGTACGGCGCCCGGCGGGCTGTCGGCGGACGAAAAGGCGCTCGCAGCCGCGCTCGGCGTGCGGCTTGCGCGCGCGGCGGCCGCCCTGTCCGCCGCCCAGGCTGCCGAGGCCGCATGAACGCCCCCGCCCGTCCCGCCGTCGCGGCCCGGCCGCACTACGCGCTGGCCGCCGCCGCGTGCCTCGTCGCGCTGATCGCGCTGTCGCTCGCGTGGGAGCTGTGGCTCGCGCCGCTGCGCCCGGGCGGCTCCGCGCTGATGCTCAAGGCCGTGCCGCTCGCGCTCGCACTGCCCGGCGTCTGGCGGCGTAACATCTATACGATGCAGTGGGCGAGCATGCTGATCCTCGTCTATTTTGCCGAAGGCATCGTGCGCGGCATGTCCGATCGCGGGCTGTCCGCCACGCTCGGCTGGTGCGAGACCGCGCTGGCCGTCGGCTTCTTCGTGGCGGCACTGGCATACGTCGCGCCGTTCAAGCGCGCGGCCAAAAAGCCGCGCGCCGCGTCCTGACCCTTACGCGACAAGGTGATGATGTCCTCCGAAGCTTTCGTTTCCGCGTGCCGCGACGCGATCGGCGCCGACCACGTGCTGACCGATCCGCACGATACCGAGCCGTTCCTGACCGACTGGCGCCGCCGCTACAAGGGCACCGCGTGCGCGGTGCTGAAGCCCGCGAACACGGCCGAAGTCGCCGCGCTCGTGAAGCTGGCCAACACGCACGGCGTCGCGCTCGTGCCGCAAGGCGGCAACACGGGCCTCGCCGGCGGCGCCACGCCCGACGCGAGCGGCAGCCAGGCCGTGCTGAGCGTCGCGCGCCTGAACCGCGTGCGCGCGCTCGATCCGCACAACAACACGATCACCGTCGAAGCCGGCGTGATCCTCGCCGACGTGCAGGCGCGCGCCCGCGAAGGCGGCCGGCTGTTCGCGCTGAGCCTCGCGGCGGAAGGCAGCTGCACGATCGGCGGCAACCTGTCGACCAATGCGGGCGGCACCGCGGTGCTGCGCTACGGCAACGCGCGCGAGCTGTGCCTCGGGCTCGAGGTCGTGACGCCGCAGGGCGAGATCTGGGACGGCCTGCGCGGGCTGCGCAAGGACAACACGGGCTACGACCTGCGCGACCTGTTCATCGGCGCGGAGGGCACGCTCGGGATCATCACCGCAGCCGTGATGAAGCTGCATCCGCTGCCGGCCGCGCAGGTCACGGCACTCGCCGCGCTCGAATCGCCGCACGCGGCGCTCGACTTCCTGTCGCTCGCGCAGCGCGCGGCCGGGCCGCTCCTGACCGGCTTCGAGCTGATGTCGGATTTCTGCATGCAGCTGGTCGGCAAGCACTACCCGCAACTGCGCTACCCGTTCGCGCAGACGCATGCGCAGACGGTGCTGCTCGAACTGTCCGACAACGAAAGCGAAGCGCATGCGCGCGCGCTGTTCGAGAAACTGATGGAGGAAGCGTTCGAGGCCGGGCTCGTGGTCGACGCGGTGGTCGCGGAGAATCTCGCGCAGTCGCGCGCGTTCTGGGATCTGCGCGAACACATCCCGCTCGCGCAGGCCGACGAAGGGCTCAACATCAAGCACGACATCGCGGTGCCGATCTCGTCGGTCGCGCGCTTCATCGACGAGACCGACGCGGCGATCCAGCAGGCCGCGCCGGGCGCGCGGATGGTCACGTTCGGCCACCTCGGCGACGGCAACCTCCACTACAACGTGCAGATGCCCGAAGGCGGCGATGCGAAGGCGTTCCTCGCGGCGTTCCAGGCGCCGATCAACCGGATCGTCTACGACAACGTGCACCGCCACCACGGCACGATCAGCGCGGAGCACGGGATCGGCCAGTTGAAGATCGACGACGCGCAGCGCTACAAGTCGCCGGTCGAAACGACGCTGATGCGCACGCTGAAGACCGCGCTCGACCCGCGCGGCCTGATGAATCCCGGCAAGGTCCTGCGCTGAAGCCGCCCACTCCGGAGCCCCGCCCGTGAAAGTCCGCGTCCTGTCCGACCTGCACCTCGAAAGCAACCAGCCCGACGTGATCGCGCATGCCGGCGCGGATCTCGTCGTGCTGGCCGGCGACATCCACAATCACGCGGAAGGCCTGCGCTGGGCCGCCGAAACGTTCGACCCCGCCGTGCCGGTGGTCTACGTGCCGGGCAACCACGAGTATTACGACGGGGAGTTCGGCGCGCTGGAGACGGCGATGCGCGACGCGGCGCACACGCTCGACAACGTCCATTACCTGAACAACGGCGTCTACGTCGATCCTGAGCAGCGCTTCCGCGTGCTCGGCACGACGCTCTGGGCCGATTTTTCGCTGTTCGGCAACGACGAAGCCAGCATGGCCGGCGCGCTCGACGCCGCGCTGCGCGTGATGCTCGATTTCAAGGGATTGATCCAGGTGACCTGGCCGCACGACGCGGCGCTGCATGCGGCACCGGGTACGCCGGGCGCGCCGGAACGGGATTTCTCGCCGGCCGACGCGATCGCGCTGCACCGGCAAAGCCGGGCGTGGCTGGAAACGCAGCTCGCGGCGCCGTTCGCGGGCAAGACGATCGTCGTCACCCATCATGCGCCGCACCGGCGCTCGCTGGCGGAGCGCTATGCGGAAGATCTTGCGTCGGCGGGGTTCGTGACGGACATGGCGGAACTGGTGAAACCGCCGGTGGATCTGTGGCTCCACGGCCACACCCATACGTCATTCGACTACGTTACGGACGGCGGTACGCGCGTGGTGTGCAACCCGCGCGGCTACATCCACCGGCGTACCGGTGAACTCGAAAATCCCGCGTTCGCGTGGGACAAGGTCGTCGAGCTCGGCTGAGCGCCGGCTCGCGAGGCCGCGTTGCGCGGCCTGCCCGCTTCCACGCGTGACGGCAGGATCAGCGGCCGGGGCGGCGCGGCTCGCGCACGCGGACCGGAACCGGCTTCATCTGCGCCTTTGCCTTCATCGCACGCAGCAGGTCGCGGGTCGCCGCGGCGGCAGCGGCTGCGCCCAGCAGGACGCCAAGGCCGATCATCAGGTGCGTATCCATTGCTACTCCGGGGTTGCGTATCTCGTTAATTCCCACAGTATCAAACTGTCTGACACGCGTTCGTAAAAAAATGTTGCGTGAAGGACAAATCTCGTCAGATTGCGGTCAACCGCGCTGTCATGTCGCACGCGTGTACTGCTCGAGCGCGGCCTCGTCGGCTTCGAGCGTGGCCGGCAGCGCATCGCGCAGGAAATCGACCCAGGTGCGGATTTTCGCGTCGAGGTACTGGCGCGACGGATACAGCGCGTAGATGTTCATCACGTGCGACCGGTACTCCGGCATCACGCGCACGATGTGCCCGCTGCGCAGCCAGCCGATCGCCGAATAGAGCGGCAGCCCGCCGATCCCCATCCCTTCCCGCACGGCCACCGCAAGGGCCTCGGCGACGTTCACGCGGAACGGCGGCGCCGTGATCGGGACGACCTCGTCGCCGTTCGGCCCCGCCAGCGCCCATTCGTCGAAGTGAAAGCCCGGCGCGACCATCCCGAGGCACACGTGCTGCGCAAGATCGGCCGGCCGCTGCGGCACGCCATGCGCCTCGACGTAGCCGGGCGACGCACAGACGACGCTGTAGCTCTCGCCAAGCCGCTGCGACACGAGCCCCGAATCGGGCAGGTCGCGGCCGACGACGATCGCGACGTCGTACCCCTCGTCGAGCAGGTCGGGCATCCGCTGCGCGAGCGTCAGCTCGACGTGCACGTCCGGATAGCGCTCGCGGTAGCGCGCGATCGCCGGCACCAGGTAGTGCTGGCCGAGGCTCGTGAAGCAATGGACCTTCAGCTTGCCCGACGGGCGCGCGTGCGCGTCGCCGGCCTCGGCTTCGGCCTGGTCGACGTACGCGAGGATCTGCTCGCAGCGCTGCAGGTAGCGCTCGCCGGCTTCGGTCAGCGCAATCCGGCGCGTCGTGCGGTTCAGGAGACGCGTGCGCAGGTGCGCCTCGAGATCCGAGACTGCGCGCGACGCGTAGGCGGTGGTCGAATTCATCTGCTGGGCGGCCGCGGTAAAGCTTCCCGCGTCGACCACGCGGACGAACACCCGCATGTTTTGTAACGTATCCATCCCATTACCCGTTTGAATCCGGACGGATTGTTGCACAGAGGCCAACAAATATTATCTCAGGATTCGTAAAAATGACTTGCACCGTTGTCCATTTATTCAGGAATCACTGAAAAATATAATCGCATCCGACTCATCTATATCCGAAAGGGAGAAAATCGTGCAGTTTCCGGCGACAAAAGGGACGCTCGCACTGGCGGTTCTTGCAGTCTCATTAATAATGGCCGGCTGCGCGAGCATGGGCGACAACAACAAGCCGCAATCGGCCCGCATCGACGCGAACGCGCTCGACGCCGGCGCCGCGATCCGCGCGGCCGACCGTGACGCGGGCTGGCCCGCGGCCGACTGGTGGCGCGCCTATCGCGATCCGCAACTCGACGCATGGATTGCCTCCGCCCAGGCCGGCAACCCGACCCTCGCGGCCGCCGAGGCCCGCGTGCGCGAAGCGCAGGCGATGGCGCGCGTCGCCCGCTCGGCCGAACTGCCGCAGATCAACGGCAACCTGTCGCTGACGCGCGAGCACTGGCCCGACAACGTGTTCTACGGCCCGGGCCCGCTCGCGAACGCCGACACCTGGAACAACACGGGCACGCTCGGCCTGTCGTACCACCTCGACCTGTGGGGCAAGGACAAGAACGCGACCGAACGTGCGCTCGACACCGCGCATGCGACCGCCGCCGACGCGCGTGCGGCAAAGCTCGAACTCGAAGTCAACGTCGTTCGTGCGTATGTCGGCATGTCGATGAACTATGCGCTGCTCGACCTCGCGCACGAAACCTTCGAACGCCAGCGTTCGCTCGCCGATCTCGCGCGCAAGCGGCTGCAGGCCGGCCTCGGCACGCAGCTCGAAGTGAGCCAGGCGGAATCGACGCTGCCCGACTACGAGCGCCAGATCGACAGCTATGAAGAAGCGATCCAGCTCGCGCGTCACCAGCTCGCCGCGCTGGCCGGCAAGGGCCCGGGCGCCGGCGAAGCGATCAAGCGGCCGCAGTTGACGCTGGATGCGCCGGCCGGGCTGCCGTCGGCGATGCCGGCCGACCTGCTCGGCCGCCGCCCCGACGTCGTCGCGGCGCGCTGGACGGTCGATGCGCAGGCTCGCGGCATCGATGTCGCGAAGGCGTCGTTCTACCCGAACATCGACCTGCTCGCGACGGTCGGCGGCTTCGGCGTGACCGCGCCGTTCACCGACTTCCTGCGCGCGATGAACGGCGGCTGGACGGCCGGCCCCGCGCTGTCGCTGCCGATCTTCGAAGGCGGCCGGCTGCGTGCGCAGCTCGGTGCGGCGAACGCCGGCTACGACCAGGCGGTCGAGCGCTACAACCAGACGATCGTCGGTGCGCTCAAGGACATCGCCGACCAGGTCGTGCGGATCCGTTCGCTCGATACGCAGAAGAAGGACGCCGCACGCTCGGTGGCCGCCAACGACCGCAGCTACCAGCTGTCGCGCGAAGGCTTCCGCCGCGGGCTGACCGATTACGTGAACGTGCTGGTCGCGCAACAGCAGCTGCTGCGCGCGCAGGAGACGGCCGCCCGCATCGACGCGGAACGCCTCGCCGCGCATGCGCAGCTGATGGCCGCGCTCGGCGGCGGGGTCGAGACGGGCATGGATGTACCCAAAGACGAGACAGCCCATGACGCCGTCGCGCCGGCCGCTGCGTCGGGCACGAAGCCCGTGGCCACCGCCGCCGTACCCGCGCAGGTCGCGACCGCCGGTGCGTCCGGCGTCACGGCCGCACGGTAACGCGGAGCGCCGCCATGTCAGCCTCCTCCCCCGCTTCCACGCCCGCCAGCGGTCCGTTCGCGGCCTGGACTGCCGCGTTCGGCGACTGGGCCCGCACCGACGGCGCCGCGTGGCTCTACCTGTTCAAGGCACTGCTCGCCGCGTTCATCGCGACCGGCGTGTCGATGCGGCTCGACCTGCCCGCGCCGAAAACGGCGATGACGACGGTGTTCATCGTGATGCAGCCGCAAAGCGGCGCGGTGCTCGCGAAGAGCTTCTACCGCGTCGCCGGCACGATCTTCGGGCTGATCGCGACGCTCACGTTCGTCGGGCTGTTTCCGCAGCAGCCGCAACTGTTCCTGCTGGCCGTCGCGCTGTGGGTTGCGCTGTGCACGGCCGGCGCCGCGCGCAACCGCAACTTCCGCAGCTACGGCTTCCTGCTGGCCGGCTACACGACCGCGCTGATCGGGCTGCCCGCGTCGCAGCACCCGGACGGCGCGTTCATGAGCGCGATGACGCGCGTGGCCGAAATCATGGTCGGGATCGTGTCGGCCGGCGTGGTCAGCGCGCTCGTGTTTCCGCAGACCACCGGCGAGCAGATGCGCACGACGGTACGCAAGCGCTTCGGCAGCTTCGTCGACTACGTCGCATCGGCGCTGTCGGGCACGCTCGACCGCGCGCATATCGAAACCATCCATACGCGCTTCGTCGCGGACGTGGTCGGGTTCGAGGCCGCGCGCAGCATGGCCGTGTTCGAGGATCCGGACACGCGGATGCGCAGCGGCCGCCTCGCGCGGCTGAACAGCGAATTCATGAGTGCTTCGAGCCGTTTCCATGCGCTGCACCAGTTGATGAACCGGCTGCATGCTGCCGGCGCGCAGGCCGCAATCGATGCGATCGAGCCGTACTTCCGCGAGATCGCCCCGCTGCTGCTGACGCACGCCGGCGAACCCGTGCGCACGTCGACCGACGCGGGCCACGCGGCCGAGCAACTGCTCGCGTGGCGCGACGCGCTGCCGCGCCGCATCCGCGCGACGCGCGCGGCGCTCGAGACGCAGCCGGATTTTCCGCTGCTCGACTTCGATACGGCCGCCGAGCTGCTGTACCGCTTCATCACCGACCTGCACGAGTACGCGGCAACCTACGCGTCGCTGTCGACCGCGACGCACGAGCGCGAACGCTGGATCGAGCGCTACGAGCCGCGCACCAACATGACCGCGATGGTGATCGCGGCGATCCGCACCGCGACCGTGATCCTCGTGCTCGGCTGGTTCTGGATCGAGACCGCGTGGCCGAGCGGCGTGACGCTCACGCTGACGGCAGCGGCCACCTGCGCACTCGCGTCGTCGACGCCGCGCCCGACCGCGATGTCCGCGCAGATGGGCATGGGCACGGCGCTCGCCGTCTGCACGGGCTTCCTGCTGACGTTCGGCATCTATCCGCACATCGACGGCTTCCCGCTGCTGTGCGTCGCGCTCGCGCCGCTGCTCGCGATCGGCATCTACATGACGCTGAAACCGAAGCTCGCCGGCTACGGGATGGGCTACCTGATCTTCTTCTGCTTCCTCGCGGGCCCGGACAGCATCACGCACTACGACCCGACCAGCTTCATGAACGATGCGCTCGCGCTCGTGCTGTCGATGCTGGTATCGGCGATCGCGTTCGCGGTGCTGTTCCCGCCGACCGCGCCGTGGCTCAAGAAGCGGCTGTTCGCCGACCTGCGCCACCAGGCCGTCGCGGCCGGCCATGCGCGGCTCGCCGGCTTGCGCACGCGCTTCGAGAGTGGCGCGCGCGACCTGATGTACCAGGCGCACACGCTGTCGGCCGACCAGCCCGACGTGCAGCGCGACGCATTGCGCTGGATGTTCGCGGTGCTCGAAGCCGGCAACGCGACGATCGACCTGCGCCACGAGCTGGCGACGCTGCCGCCCGACCCGCGCTATGCGCCGGCGATGCCGTGGCGTCGCGCGATCGAGACGATGCGCACCGCGCTGGCCGCGCTGTTCTCGAAGCCGGACGCCGCGCGTTTCGACGCGACGCTCGCCGCGACCAATGCGGCGATCGACGCGACGCGGCAGACGCTCGACGCGTTCGAGCCGTCGCGCGAGGAGCGCCACCGGCTGCAGCGCATCCTGAGCCACCTGCATTTCGTGCGTACCGCGCTGCTCGATCCGGAATCGCCGCTCGAGCCGCTCAACCGCAACCGCCCCGTGCGTCCCCAACCAGGAGCCTCGTCATGATGCCGCGTGAAATCGCCATTCTCGATGCCTACATGCCCACGGTGGTGCTGATGTTCGTCCTGGGCGCGCTCGCGACCTGGGCCGTCGACCGCCTGCTCGCCTATACGGGCCTCTACCGTCTCGTCTGGCACCCGTCGCTGTTCCGGGCCTGCCTTCTCGTCTGCATTTGCGGCGGATTGAGTCTCGCCGTTTACCGTTGATTCCGAACCATCATGATTCTCAGAAAACTCTTCGGCTTCGTCGCGACCGCCGTCATCCTTCTCGTCGCGATCCTGATCGGGCGCTCGCTGTGGGTGCACTACATGGACGATCCGTGGACGCGCGACGGGCGCGTGCGCGCCGAGATCGTCAACGTCGCGCCGGACGTGTCGGGCGCGATCGTCGAGCTGCCCGTGCATGACAACCAGCTCGTGAAGAAAGGCGACCTGATCATGCAGATCGACCCGTCGCACTACCAGATCGCGGTCGAGCAGGCGCAGGCGGCCGTCGCCGCCCGCCGCGCGGAACTGCAGATGCGCCGCGACGACGCGGCGCGCCGCGCGGACCTCGATGCGCTCGTCGTGTCGAAGGAAAACCGCGAGAACGCCGCGCACAGCGCGTCGAGCGCCGACGCGCAGTACCAGCAGGCGATCGCCGCGCTGGACGCCGCGAAGCTCAACCTCGAGCGCACGCGCGTCGTCGCGCCGGTCGACGGCTACATCACGAACCTGCAGACGTTCAAGGGCAACTACGCGGTGGCCGGCCAGGCGAAGCTCGCGATCGTCGACAGCCACTCGTTCTGGGTCTACGGCTACTTCGAGGAAACCAAGCTTCCGCGCGTGAAGATCGGCGCACCGGCCGAGATGCGGCTGATGAGCGGCGGCGTGATGAAGGGCCACGTCGAGAGCATCTCGCGCGGCATCTACGATCGCGACAACCCGCAAAGCCGCGACCTCGTCGCGGACGTGAACCCGACGTTCAACTGGGTGCGCCTCGCGCAGCGCGTGCCGGTGCGCATCAAGATCGACGACGTGCCGGCCGACGTGGTGCTGTCGGCGGGCACGACCTGCACGGTCATCATCGATCCGGACAAGCAGAAGAAGTCGTAACCGCCGGACGGCCCGGCGCGCTCAGGCCGCGATGCGGAAACGCCCGACCAGCGACTTCAGCGCCTGAGCCTGCTCGTCGAGCGCGTTGGCGGCCGCGGCCGCCTGCTCGACGAGCGCCGCGTTCTGCTGCGTGCCGGCGTCCATCTGCGTGACCGCGCGGCCGATCTCGTCGATCCCGGCGCTCTGCTCGTCCGACGCCGCCGAAATCTCGCCGATGATGTCGGTCACGCGCTTGACGGCACGCACGACGTCGCCCATCGTGCGGCCCGCATCGTGCGCGAGCGCCGCACCGTTCGCGACGCGCTCGACCGACGCGCCGATCAGCGAGCGAATCTCCTTCGCCGCCGTTGCCGCGCGCTGCGCAAGCAGGCGCACCTCACCTGCCACCACCGAGAAGCCGCGCCCCTGCTCGCCGGCACGCGCGGCCTCGACCGCCGCGTTCAACGCCAGGATGTTGGTCTGGAACGCGATCCCCTCGATCGTGCCGATGATGTCGCGAATGTTCTTCGCGCTGTCGTCGATCTCGCTCATCGTCGCGACCACGCGCCCGACGACTTCACCGCCCGTCTCCGCCACCACCGACGCATTGGCCGCGAGCGCGCTCGCCTGCCGCGCGTTCTCGGCGTTCTGCCGCACGGTCGACGTGAGCTGCTCCATGCTGGCCGCGGTGCGCTCGAGCGCGACGGCCTGCTGCTCGGTGCGGCGCGACAGATCGAGGTTGCCGGTCGAGATCTCGCCGGACGCGGCCGCGATGGCCTCGGCGCTGACGGCAATCTCGCCGACGGTCGCCGCGAGCCCCGTCTGCATCTCGGCCAGCGCGCGCACCATGCTGTCGCGATCGTGGCGGCCGAGCGTAATCGGCCGCGTGAGGTCGCCGCGCGCGATGTCCGCGGCGATCGCCTTCGCATGGGCGGGCTCGCCGCCGAGCTGCGACGCGAGACGCCGCACGACGCGCTCGGCGATCACGATCGCGAGCACGATCAGCGCGGCCGTCATCGCCGCGATCATCGCAAACGACGACGAGAAGATGGTGGCCGACGCATCGAGCGTCGCCTTCGACTTCTCGCCGCGCGTCTTCACGAGTTCGGCGACGAGTTTCTCGAGCTTGCCGGTCTCGACCAGCAGCGACACGTCCTGCGTGCCGACCTGCCAGTTCATCTGCGACAGGTCGAGCGGCTGAGCGCGCACGAGCGTGACGAAATCGCGCAGATGCGCGCTCCACGTGCCGACGGCCGTCGAGAATGCGCGCAGCCGCGCCGAATCGTCGGCATCGGCGGGATCCGCGTAGCGCTGCAGCGTGCCGAGCGCCTGGCCGATCGACGCGAGCCCCGCACCGACCTCGGCGCCGAGTTCGTCGCGCTCCTTCGCGGTGGTCGCGGTCAGCAGCATCTTCTGCGCGCGGCTCGCGCGCAGCACCTCGGCGCGAACCTCCTGCGCCGCGCGGCTCGCGACGTGACCCTGCTCGTAGACCGACGCGATCGACGCGTTCAGCCGGCTGATCTGCCACAGCGAAAACACGCCGATCGCGAGCGTGCCGGCCAGCAGGATCGCAAATGCGGCGCGCAACGTCGCCTTGACGGTCCACGGCCGGCGCGCGCGGCGCGCCGCACGCGTGCGCCGTGCGGCGCGACCGGCGGCAACGTCGGGTGCGGCGGCGGCCGCACCGGGCTGTGGATGCAAAGATGCTGCTTTCATCGAACTATCCCCGTATGGATCACGCTGCCGGAAAGGTCGGTCCCGGCGGTCCCGCGATGGCAGGCCATGCCGCGCGTCCTGCGCCCGCCCGGCGGGTAGCCGGTGCCGGGCGCGGCGCACCTGTTGTCATTGGGTCGTTCTACGGCCGCCACCGCCGTTTCTTGAGTCCGGTAAAACACGCACCGGGCCCCGGCGCGGCCGCCGCTGAAGGGCGGACGCGCCGCCAGCGTTATACCCGTCCAAAAAAACACGCACCGGCCGATCCGTCCGACGAATGTCCGATTTGCGATAAAACTTGGCCTGACATTCTCGATACGCCACATTACACTTCTTTGACGCATCAACGAATCAAAACCGCGCCGATCCCCATCAGAGCGCGCCCGCCACCTCAACTCGTTCAGCTCACATGGAAACCAGCCTCGACTCCGGAGCCGGCGCAGCCGCCGCCCAGCCGTCCGCGCCACCCGCGCCGAGCACCGTCTACCCGGTGCTCGGCGCGATCAGCTTCTCGCACATGCTCAACGACATGATCCAGTCGTTGATCCTCGCGATCTATCCGATGCTCAAGAGCCAGTTCGCGCTGTCGTTCGCGCAGATCGGCCTCATCACGCTCACCTACCAGATCACCGCGTCGCTGCTGCAGCCGCTCGTCGGCCTCTATACCGACAAGCGTCCGAAGCCGTATTCGCTGCCGGTCGGCATGGGCTTCACGCTCGCGGGGCTGCTGCTGATGTCGGTCGCGTCGAGTTTCCCGATGCTGCTGGTGGCCGCGGCGCTCGTCGGCTGCGGCTCGTCGGTGTTCCATCCGGAGTCGTCGCGGGTCGCGCGGATGGCATCGGGCGGCCAGCACGGGCTCGCGCAGTCGGTGTTCCAGGTGGGCGGCAACGCGGGCTCCGCGCTCGGGCCGCTGCTCGCCGCGCTCGTGATCATTCCGCACGGCCAGCACAGCATCGCGTGGTTCTCGGCGGCCGCGCTCGTCGCGATGATCGTGCTCACGCAGATCGGCCACTGGTACAAGAAGCATCCGTCGATGAAGAAGAAGGTCGTGTCGGCCGGCCATCCGACGCTGTCGCGCGGCCGTGTGATGGCCGCGATCGGCATACTGGTGCTGCTCGTGTTCTCGAAGTACTTCTACCTCGCGAGCATCAACAGCTATTTCACGTTCTATCTGATCGACAAGTTCCACCTGTCGGTGCAGGCCGCGCAGATCCACCTGTTCGTGTTCCTCGCGGCCGTGGCGGCCGGCACGCTGATCGGCGGGCCCGTCGGCGACCGGATCGGCCGCAAGTACGTGATCTGGGTGTCGATCCTCGGCGTCGCGCCGTTCACGCTGCTGCTGCCATATGCGAACCTGTTCTGGACGAGCGTGCTGACCGTGATCATCGGCATCGTGCTGGCGTCGGCGTTCGCCGCGATCCTCGTCTATGCGACGGAACTGATGCCCGGCAAGGTCGGGATGGTCGCGGGCCTGTTCTTCGGCTTCGCGTTCGGGCTCGGCGGGGTCGGCGCGGCCGTGCTCGGCCAGCTCGCCGATGCGACGAGCATCACGTTCGTCTACAAGGTGTGCTCGTTCCTGCCGCTGATCGGCGTGCTGACGGTGTTCCTGCCGAACCTCGAAAGCAGCCGGCGCAAGAAGGCGTGACGCGCCGGCCGCGGCGTGCGCGCCGCGGCCGGTCAAACAGCTGAAAGGGAGAATACGGCGGCGGCTTCAGGCCGCCGTCGTCGCATGCAGCGTCAGGAAACGCTTGAGGATGCCGGACGAGTAGCTGCTCGCGATCGCCGACAGGAAGTGCGAGAACGACTGCGTCGCGTGGTCGTCGGCCGTATCGGAGATCGTGCGCACGAGCGCGAACGGCACGTCGTGCTCCGCGCACACCTGCGCGATCGCGGCACCCTCCATTTCGACCGCGAGCGCGTCCGGCAGTGCCTCGCGCAGCGCGACGACCTCGCGCTCGCTCGACACGAAGCGGTCGCCGCTGATGATGAGCCCCGCGTGCAGCGTCGCGCCGGCCAGCCCGAAGCGCTCGGCGAACTGCGCGCCCTCTTCCGCGACGAACTGCGTGCACGCCGCCCGCAGGCGCGCCGTCAGTGCCGCATCGGTGGCGAAGCGCGTGATGCCGAGCAGCGGCACCTCGTAGCGCGGAAAGAGCGGCGAGGCATCAAGATCGTGCTGCAGCAGCGTATCGGCCACGACGACGTCGCCGACCCGCACCGTGGGCGACACGCCGCCCGCGACACCGGTGAACACGACGCCCGCCACGCCGAACACGTGGATCAGCGCGCTGACCGTCGCGGCGGCCGCGACCTTGCCGACCCGCGCGAGCGTGACGACGCAGGCCGCACCATGCACGGTGCCGACGTGATAATCGCGGCGGCCGAGCGTGACCGTCTTCATCGCGCCCTCGGCACGCATCGCGGCGATCAGGTCGCCGAGTTCCTCGGGCAGCGCGGCGAGAATGCCGAGCGGCCGGGCCGACGGCGTGGAAACCAGATCGACGCCCATCATTCCACCGCCTGCAGTTTCGCGACCGCGAGCGCGAGCCATTTCTCGCCGTGCCGCTTGAATTTCACCTGGGCCTTCGCGTCGGTGCCATTGCCTTCGAGCGCGGTGACCGTGCCTTCGCCGAACTTGGTGTGGAACACCTGCTGGCCGACCCGGAAGCCGGCGCCGGCCGCGCGCTGCTTGTCCGCGAACGCGGGCAGCGGCGCGGACACGGCCGCGTCGACGATCTGCTCGCGGCTGCCGCCGCCCGGCCGCGCGAACCAGTCGCGCCCATACCCGGCGTTGTCCGACCGCCCGCCCCAGCGGGAACCGGCCTCGACCTTCGGCGTCAGCCACTTCAGCACATGCTCGGGCAGTTCGTCGAAGAAGCGCGAACGCACGTTGTAGCGCGTCTGGCCATGCAGCATCCGGCTCTGCGCGAACGACAGGTAGAGCCGCTCCTTCGCGCGCGTGATCGCGACGTACATCAGCCGGCGCTCTTCCTCGAGACCGTCGGATTCGAGCACGCTGTTCTCGTGCGGGAACAGCCCTTCCTCGAGGCCCGTGATGAACACGGCCGAGAATTCGAGCCCCTTCGCCGCATGCACCGTCATCAGCTGCACGGCGTCCTGGCCGGCCTGCGCCTGGTTGTCGCCGGCCTCCAGCGACGCATGCGACAGGAAGCCGGCGAGCGGCGTCATCGTGTCGGGGTTCTGCGCCGGGTCGGCGGGCGATGCGGGATCGAGTACCTCGACCGCCGGATCGTCCGCCGCGGTGCCGAGCTCGGGCGCCGCGATCGCGCCCGCGCGCAGCGGGATCGAGCGGGCCGGCGTGTCGAGCCCGTAGCCTTCCTCGGCGATGAACGCAGTGGCCGCGTTCACGAGTTCCTGCAAGTTCTCGAGGCGGTCCTGGCCCTCGCGCTCGCCCTGGTAGAAATCGGCGAGACCGCTGGCGCGCACGATGTGCTCGACGGTGTCGGGCAGGTTCATGTGCTGCGTATCGGCGCGCATCTTCGCGACCAGGTTCGCGAACCCGCCGAGACTCGTGCCGGCCTTGCCGGTCACGTACGGAATCGCGGCAGCCATCGAGCAGCCGTACAGGCGCGCGGCGTCGGCGAGCTGCTCGATCGAGCGCGCGCCGATCCCGCGGGTCGGGAAGTTCACGACGCGCACGAACGCCGTGTCGTCGTTCGGGTTGTCGATCAGCCGCAGGTACGCGAGCGCGTGCTTCACTTCCTGCCGCTCGAAGAAGCGCAGGCCGCCGTACACGCGATACGGGATGCCCGACGACATCAGCGTGTGCTCGATCGAGCGCGACTGCGCGTTGCTGCGGTACAGGACGGCCACTTCGCTGCGCGCCATCCCGGTGTTGATCAGCGAGCGGATCTCCTCGACGATCCAGCCGGCTTCCTGCGAATCGGTGCTCGCCTCGTACACGCGCACGGGCTCGCCGTGGCCGGCGTCGGTGCGCAGGTTCTTGCCGAGGCGGTGCGCGTTGTTCGAGATCAGCTGGTTCGCCGCATCGAGGATGTTGCCGTGCGACCGGTAGTTCTGCTCGAGCTTGATCAGGTTGCGCACGCGGAATTCGTCTTCGAAGTCGCGCATGTTGCCGACGTTCGCGCCGCGGAACGCATAGATCGACTGGTCATCGTCGCCCACCGCGAAGATCGCGTTCTCGCCGCCCGCCAGCATCTTGAGCCACGCGTACTGCAGCTTGTTGGTGTCCTGGAACTCGTCGACGAGGATGTGCCGGAAGCGCGCCTGGTAGTGCGCACGCAGCGGCGCGTTGTATGCGAGCAGCTCGTAGCAGCGCAGCAGCAGCTCGGGGAAATCGACGACGCCCTCGCGCTGGCACTGCTGGTCGTACGCCTGGTACAGCTCGACGAACTTGCGGTTGAAGTTGTCGGTCGCGTCGACCTTGTCGGGACGCAGCCCCTGTTCCTTCGCGTTGTTGATGAAGTACTGGACGTTCTTCGGCGGGTACTTTTCGTCGTCGACGTTCGCGGCCTTCATCAGCCGCTTGATCGCGGACAGCTGGTCGGCCGTGTCGAGGATCTGGAAGGTCTGCGGCAGGCCGGCGTCGCGCCAGTGGGTGCGCAGCATCCGGTTGCACAGGCCGTGGAACGTGCCGATCCACATCCCGCGCGTGTCGATCGGCATCATCGCCGACAGGCGCGCCATCATCTCGCGCGCGGCCTTGTTCGTGAAGGTGACGGCGAGCACCGTGGGCGGCGATGCGTAGCCCTGCTGGATCAGCCACGCGATGCGCGTGATCAGCACGCGGGTCTTGCCGCTGCCCGCCCCTGCAAGGATCAGCGCCGGTTCGTTCGGCAACGTGACGGCGGCGAGTTGTTCGGGGTTCAGATTGGCGAGCAGATCGGGCATGGAGCGGCAGCGGACGGGCGAGAAAAATGCGGACCCGACATTATAAGTCGGTCGCGCGATGCTGTTCCCGATCCGTTCGGCCGCCCGTTGCGGACGCGTTGCCGGCGCGTTGCGGCCCCGTCGCGACGGGCCCATGCCGGCAAGGCGATGGCTGGCCGATGGGCATCCATTTATAATTGACAGATTCGGCATCCAATTCACGCATTTTTCGGCAGATTTCCAACATGAGCGACAACACGCTTGCGAAGAGCTTCGAGCCCCACACCATCGAGTCCCAATGGGGGCCGGAGTGGGAAAAACGCGGCTATGCCGCCCCGGCTTTCGATCCGTCCCGCCCCGATTTCGCGATCCAGTTGCCGCCGCCGAACGTGACGGGCACGCTGCACATGGGCCACGCGTTCAACCAGACGATCATGGACGGCCTCGCCCGCTACCACCGGATGCTCGGCGAGAACACGCTGTGGGTGCCCGGCACCGACCACGCGGGGATCGCCACGCAGATCGTCGTCGAGCGCCAGCTCGACGCGCAGGGCGTGTCGCGCCACGACCTCGGCCGCGAGCAGTTCGTCGAGCGCGTGTGGGAATGGAAGGAGAAATCCGGCTCGACGATCACGGGCCAGGTGCGCCGCCTCGGCGCATCGACCGACTGGTCGCGCGAATACTTCACGATGGACGACAAGATGTCGGCCGCCGTGCGCGACGTGTTCGTCACGCTCCACGAACAGGGCCTGATCTACCGCGGCAAGCGCCTCGTCAACTGGGATCCGGTGCTGCTCACCGCGGTGTCCGACCTCGAAGTCGTCAGCGAAGAGGAAAACGGCCACCTGTGGCACATCCGCTATCCGCTCGTCGACGGCTCGGGCTCGCTGACGGTCGCCACCACGCGCCCCGAGACGATGCTCGGCGACGTCGCGCTGATGGTTCACCCGGAAGACGAGCGCTACGCGCACCTGATCGGCAAGCTCGTCACGCTGCCGCTGACGGGCCGCGAGATCCCGGTGATCGCCGACGACTACGTCGATCGCGAGTTCGGCACGGGCGTCGTGAAGGTCACGCCGGCGCACGACTTCAACGACTACCAGGTCGGCCTGCGCCACAAGTTCGCGCCGATCGAGATCCTGACGCTCGACGCGAAGATCAACGACAACGGCCCCGAGCAGTATCGCGGCCTCGACCGCTTCGATGCGCGCAAGGCGATCGTCGCCGACCTCGATGCGCAGGGCTTCCTCGACTCCGTGAAGCCGCACAAGCTGATGGTGCCCCGCGGCGACCGCACGGGCGTCGTGATCGAGCCGCTCCTGACCGACCAGTGGTTCGTCGCGATGACGAAGCCGGCACCGGAAGGCACGTTCCATCCGGGCAAGTCGATCACCGAGGTATCGCTCGACGTCGTGCGCGACGGCCAGATCAAGTTCGTGCCGGAAAACTGGACGACCACCTACTACCAGTGGCTCGAGAACATCCAGGACTGGTGCATCTCGCGCCAGCTGTGGTGGGGTCACCAGATCCCCGCGTGGTACGGCGAGAACGGCGAGGTATTCGTCGCGCGCAGCGAGGAAGACGCGCGCGCGAAGGCCGCCGCACAAGGCTACACGGGTGCGCTCAAGCGCGACGAAGACGTGCTCGACACGTGGTTCTCGTCGGCGCTCGTGCCGTTCTCGTCGCTCGGCTGGCCGAACGAAACCGCTGAACTGCAGCACTTCCTGCCGTCGTCGGTGCTCGTCACGGGCTTCGACATCATCTTCTTCTGGGTCGCCCGGATGGTGATGATGACCACGCACTTCACGGGCAAGGTGCCGTTCCACACCGTGTACATGCACGGCCTCGTGCGCGATGCCGAAGGCCAGAAGATGTCGAAGAGCAAGGGCAACACGCTCGATCCGATCGACATCGTCGACGGCGTCGACCTCGAGACGCTGGTCGCGAAGCGCACCACCGGCCTGATGAACCCGAAGCAGGCCGCGACGATCGAGAAGAAGACGCGCAAGGAATTCCCGGACGGCATTCCCGCGTTCGGCGCCGATGCGCTGCGCTTCACGATGGCGTCGATGGCGACGCTCGGCCGCAACGTGAACTTCGACCTCGCGCGCTGCGAAGGCTATCGCAACTTCTGCAACAAGCTGTGGAACGCGACGCGCTTCGTGCTGATGAACTGCGAAGGCCACGACTGCGGCGCCGACAAGCCGGAAGTGTGCGGCGCGGGCGACTGCGGCCCCGGCGGCTACCTCGACTTCTCGGCAGCCGACCGCTGGATCGTGTCGCTGCTGCAGCGTACCGAAGCCGACATCGCGAAGGGCTTCGCCGATTACCGCTTCGACAACATCGCCAGCAGCATCTACAAGTTCGTGTGGGACGAGTACTGCGACTGGTATCTCGAACTCGCGAAGGTGCAGATCCAGAACGGCACGCCGGAACAGCAGCGCGCGACGCGACGCACGCTGCTGCGCGTGCTGGAAACGGTGCTGCGCCTCGCGCACCCGGTCATCCCGTTCATCACCGAAGCGCTCTGGCAGAAGGTCGCGCCGCTCGCCGGCCGTTATCCGCAAGGCAAGGCGGAAGGCGAAGCGTCGCTGATGACGCAGGCGTATCCGGTCGCGAACCTGCAGAAGCTCGACGAGGCGTCCGAGCAATGGGCGGCCGACCTGAAGGCGATCGTCGACGCATGCCGCAACCTGCGCGGCGAGATGAACCTGTCGCCGGCGACCAAGGTGCCGCTGCTGGCTGCCGGCGATGCCGAACGCCTGCGCTCGTTCGCGCCGTACGTCCAGGCGCTCGCGCGCCTGTCGGAAGTGCAGATCCTCGCGGACGAAGCGACGCTCGACAAGGAAGCGCACGGCGCGCCGATCGCGATCGTCGGCCCGAACAAGCTGGTGTTGAAGGTCGAAATCGACGTCGCGGCCGAACGCGAGCGCCTGTCGAAGGAAATCACGCGCCTGACCGGCGAGATCGCGAAGTGCAACGCGAAGCTCGGCAACGAGGCGTTCGTCGCGAAAGCGCCGCCGGCCGTGGTCGAACAGGAGCAGAAACGCGTCGCGGAATTCCAGAGCACGCTCGAAAAACTGCGCGCTCAGCTCGATCGGTTGCCTGCGTAACAAAGGGTAAGGTCGTTTGCGTTCACTATAATGCGAACGTGAACATAGACCGTCTGACAAGTCGATTACAGGAATAAAGGTTCGATCATGTTGAAAGTTTCCAAGGCGGTATTCCCCGTTGCCGGTCTCGGCACGCGGTTCCTCCCTGCAACGAAGGCGAGCCCGAAGGAAATGCTGCCGGTCGTCGACAAACCGCTGATCCAGTACGCGGTCGAGGAAGCGATCGCCGCGGGCATCACCGAGATGATCTTCGTCACCGGGCGCAGCAAACGCGCGATCGAGGACCACTTCGACAAGTCGTACGAGGTCGAGGCCGAACTCGAGGCGCGCGGCAAGGAAAAACTGCTCGAGCTCGTGCGCAGCATCAAGCCGAGCCATGTCGACTGCTTCTACGTGCGCCAGCCGGAAGCGCTCGGCCTCGGCCACGCGGTGCTGTGTGCGGAAAAGCTCGTGGCCGACAACCCGTTCGCGGTGATCCTCGCCGACGACCTGCTCGACGGCACGCCGCCGGTGATGAAGCAGATGGTCGACGTGTTCGACCACTATCACAGCTCGGTGATCGGCGTCGAAGAGATCCCGCCGTCGGAAACGAAGTCGTACGGGATCGTCGACGGCAAGGAGTGGGAAGAGTCGATCGTCAAGATGTCGGCGATCGTCGAGAAGCCGGCGCCGGAAGTCGCGCCGTCGAACCTCGGCGTGGTCGGCCGCTACATCCTGAAGCCGCGGATCTTCGAACACCTGCGCGCGCTGAAGCCCGGCGCGGGCGGCGAACTGCAGCTCACCGACGCGATCCAGGCGCTGCTCGCCGACGAACAGGTGCTGGCCTACAAGTACCAGGGCACGCGCTACGACTGCGGCAGCAAGCTCGGCTACCTGAAGGCGACGGTGGAATTCGCGCTGCGCCACCCGGAAGTCAGCGCCGAATTCGACGCGTACCTGCGCACGCGCGGCGGCACCCAACCGGCCGCCTGAACGCGGCAAGGGCTCGCCGCGGCGAGCCCGCCCTCACCTCACCGGCCGGCGCTCAGCGCGTTTCGGCCGGCTTCACCGAGACGACGCCCGGCATCCCGCCCGCGTCGTCTTTTTTCGTCTTGACGAGCCAGCCGCTGCCGTCGCCGAACGGCACCTTCGCCAGCGCGCTCTTCACGAGCGCCGGCGCGGCCAGCTGCGTACCGGGATCGCGATCGCGCAACGCGGCCGAGACGCGGTACACGTCGGCGCCCGATTGCGCGTCGACGAACCGCAGCGTGAGCACGTGGCGATACACGGTGCCCATGAACGGCAGCGCGAACGGCGCGGGCCCGTCGACCGTCACGCATGCGCTGCTCGCGGCGCCGCACCGGTCGGCGATCGCCGCGACCGACGCCGGCTGCGTCGCGTACGCGATCGACAGCCGGTAGCGCGCGTCCTTGAGCGTCTGCGCATCGAAGCCGCGGCGCGCGAGCTCGTCGCGCACGAGCGTCTCGATCTGCCGGTATTCGGTGTCGCCCGCCTGCGCGGCCGTCCGTACGATATCGTAGCCGTGCGCGCCGGATGCAAACGCATTCGGCTGCCCGACCGCACTCACGCCGCTCGTCACGCCGGCGCAACCCGTCAACAGCGACGCCGCCAGCGCGGTCGCCGCCCATTCCTTTCTCATGGCTTTCCCCAAATCCGTGCCGTCGTGCCCGGCCCTGTCAGGCGGACGGCTCGTCGATCGCGGGCAGCGACACCGTCACCGCGGTGCCGACCCCCACTTCGCTGTCGACCGACACGCTGCCCCCATGGCGCGTGACGACCGTCTTCACGAATGCCATGCCGAGCCCGGAACCCGAGATCTCGGGCCGCTCGCCGGCATGGAATCGCTTGAAACGCTCGAACAGATGCCGCTGATCTTCCGGCGCGATGCCGTACCCCTGATCGCGAATCGTACAGAACATCCGCTTCGATGCGTGCTCGACCGCCAGCGTACACGTGATCACGGTGTCGGACGGACTGTATTTGACCGCGTTGTTCAGCAGGTTGACGAACGCGCGCGTGATCAGCGAGCGGTCCGCGCGCACCCAGCACATGTCGGTGCCGACCCCGGTCTCGACGCGGATATGCTTCGCCTGCGCCTGCGGCCACACTTCGTCGCTCGCATCGATCAGCACGTCGACGAGGCTCGTCACCTCGAGCTGGTACACCTGCGACTCGGCGCGCGCCAGCTGCACGAACTCGTCGGCCAGCGACAGCGCGCGATGCGCATAGCGTTCGATCCGCGCGAGCAGCCCGCGCATCGCGTCGGTGTCGACGCGGTCGCGCTCGATCTCGACGAGCGCCAGGATCGACGACTGCGGCGAGCGCATGTCGTGCGACAGCAGGTGCAGCGCTTCCTCGCGCTGCCGCTCGGCCGCATGCAGCTCGGTCACGTCGACGAGGCCGGCGATCCAGCCCGTCACGCGGCCCTGCGCGTTGGTACAGGCCGCGTAGCGTAACAGATGGTCGAGCCCGTCGCGATCGCGCACCTCGATGCCGCGCGCCATCGCGTCGTGCTCGGCCTCGAGCGTCGGGTCGAGCACGGCCGGCCAGTGCTCGCGGATCGCCACGTCGTGTTCGGCATTGCCGTCCACGGTCTTCATGAAGGTCAGCTCGCCGAGCGCGTTGCGCAGCGGCCGCCCTTCCGGCAGCGGCAGCGAGAGCCGCGACCCGTAGCGCTTCGCGGCATGGTTCGCGATCAGCACGGTGCCGGCCAGGTCGGTCACGAAGATCGGCTCGGGCATGCTGTCGAGGCTGTCCCACACGAAGCGCTTCATGTCCTGCACGCGCTGCGCGGCCTGCGCCATCAGCGCCATCTGCCGCTCGAGCACGTCGCCGCCGACGCTGCGCGTGCGCGGCGCCTCGGGCAGCAGGTGCGGCTCGTCGGCGAGCCGCTGCAGCTCGCGGCGCAGGTACGACATCGTCATTTCCAGGCGCCGCCAGTTCCAGATCGGGTAGACGGCGATCAGCCCGAAAATCGCCGGCGCCGGCGTCAGCCAGATGCGCGCCTCGAACAGCAGCGCCAGGCTCGCGACCACCGCGAGCACGGTGAGACTCGCCGTCAGCAGCAGCGCGCGCCACGGCGACAGCATCAGGAAACCGCCGAGCAGCGCGGCGAGCGGCAGCAGCGACGCGGCGAACAGCCCCAGGCGCGACGCGGGCGAAAT
Source organism: Burkholderia sp. (assembly GCA_031253835.1). Taxonomy (GTDB): domain Bacteria; phylum Pseudomonadota; class Gammaproteobacteria; order Burkholderiales; family Burkholderiaceae; genus Burkholderia. The sequence continues at coordinate 28,544 of JAIRVP010000027.1, forward strand.
TGCGCTGCCGGTCGCCAGCATGTCGAGCACGTTCGCATGGATATACACGCCGGCCAGCGGGCCGAACTCGCCCGACACGGGTGTCGCGAAGCGATCGTACAGCCCGGACGCCGTCACGCCGACGACGACGATCTTGCCGCGCAGCGCATCGGGTTTCACGCGGCCTTCGAGCACGTCGTCGAACGACAGCGTCGGATAGGCCGGTGTGTTGCGACTGAACGGGATCAGGTAGCGGCCCTCGCCGGCCGCATCGCGCGACAGGTCGTGCGCGTTCGCGCCCGGCATGCCGCCGACCGGATGCAGCCGGCCGGCCTGGATCGCGCGGTACACGGGCACCATCAGTTGCGGCCAGCGCACGCGGCCGTCGCTTTCGAACAGCGCGACGCTGCGCACGATGCCGTCGCGATCGACTTCGAGATTGATGTGGCCGAGCCCCGTCGCGCGCGCCGCGAGCGCGGCGACCGGCGGATCGACGCTGCGCGTGCCGTCCGCCTGCTCCGGGCTCAGCAGCACGGGCAGGAAAGTCGGCACGCGGCTCATCGCGTCCGCGAACGCGCGATCTTCCGGCGACGGTTCGGTGAACAGCACGTCGTAGACGACGGCGGCCGGCTGCGCACGCGCCAGCGTGTCGAGCAGCCGCGCATGCACGTCGCGCGACCACGGCCAGCGGCCGAGCGCCGACACGCTCTGGTTGTCGATGTCGACGACGACCACGTCGGGCGACAGCGGCAGGCTGCGCAGCATCAGCAACCGGTCGTAGATCAGCCCGTCGACGCTCGACGACAGGCGGCCGAGCGCACACGCGAGGATCACCGCGATCCCGAGGCAGCCGATCGCGATCCATTCGATGAGGAAGCGGCGGCCGAGGCGCCGCCGCGGGGACACGGAGTCGGGTTTCATGCGCCGCGGGTCAGCGCGACAACGTGAACGCGCTGACCGGACTGGTCTTCTCGTAGAACTTGCCGCCTTCGAACTCCTCGACGGTCACGGCCCAGAAATAGTCGCCCGGCGGCAGGCGCGCGACGGTGAGCTGGCGCGCACGCAGGCCGACCTGGTCGACGACGGGCGCGCTCAGGTCCTTCGAGCGCGACAGCACGAACCGGTAGCGCGCATCCTTGCCCGAACCGTTCGGCGACCAGCGGAACTCGTAGCCGCCGGCGCCGGGCGACGCGCTCGCGTCGAGCCCCATCACGCGGCGCTCGAACGCATAGGTGCGCGGCAGCCCCTCGAGGCCGTTCGCATCGATCGCGGCGATCCGCACGAAGTAGTTGCCGTTCGGCACGTCGCGGAACACCACGCGCGGCCCATCGGTGCGCGTTTCGCGGAACAGGTCGAGCAGCCCGGCGTCGTGCGCGAGCTGCAGGTGATAGCCATGCGCCTGCGCGAGCGGCGCGACGTCGAACGCGACGTCGGGCTCGTCCTGCACCTTGTCCGGATGCGCGAGCGCGGGCGCGGCCAGCAGCTCGACGGGCGCCCCGACCCTGCCGGACGAGGTCGCGACGCTACCGAAGTTCGCATGCACGAGCGTCGGGTCGGCCGCCTGCCGGTGGCCTGCGACGCCGACGGTGCCGTCGAGCACTTCGACGCGCGTCGACGCACTGCCGGCCGCGTCGTAGTTCACGCGGAAACGCGTGCCGCGCACGCCGGCCACGACGGACGGCGAGCGGATCTGGAAGCGGTCGTCGCGTTTCTTCAGGTGGGTGACTTCGCTGTCGACCGAGCCGCGCGTGAGTTCGAACTCGCGATCGAGCGTGCCGGTCAGCACGGTGCGGCGCAGCGACTTCAGGTCGAGCTGGCTGTCGGGCGGCAGGCTCATGTGCGTGCCGTCGGCGAGCTCGATCGTCACGAAGCCGTTCGGGCCCGTGCGCACGCGGTCGCCTTCCGCGAGCGTCGCGTCGTTGGCCAGCGCCGTGAAAGCGTCGCCGGACGCGCGTTCGGCCGTGCCCTGCACCGCGATCACGCGTGCGGTCAGCTTTTCCTTGCGCAGGCGCGCGACCGGCAGCTTCAGCGCGACGCCGGGCTGCAGGTGCTTCGGCGCGGGCACGCCGTTGATCTGCTGGAGCAGTTGCCAGTCGTCCGAGCCCTGCAGATAGCGCGCGGCGACGTCGTACAGCGTGTCGCCGGCCTGTGTGCGGTACACGACCATCTTGCCCGCGGCAGCAGGCGGTTGCGCCGCCGCGTGCTGCGCGGCGAACGCACACGCGACCGCACAGGCCGCGCGCAGCGCCGCCGTGCGCAGGTTCGCCGTGCGCTGCGTGATTCCCGTGGTCACTCCGGTTCTCCCTGGCCGACCCGTTCGAGCCGGTAGCCGTAGCCGTAGATCGGCGCGAGGCGATAGCCGTTCTCGGGCCGCAGGCCGAGCTTGGTGCGCAGCATCGAGATGTGCGTATCCATCGTGCGCGACGGGATGTCGGTCGCCTGCTTCCACACGAGATCGAGAATGTGCGCGCGCGACAGCGGCCGGTCGAGGTGCTGGAACAGCAGCAGCGCGAGCTCGAATTCCTTTTGCGTGAGGCTCACGGCCTTGTCGCCGACATACGCCTGCTTCAGGTTCACGTCGAAACGGAACTGATCGAACTCGCGGACGGTGGCCTCGGCATTGACCGGATACGCGCGGCGCAGCAGCGAGCCGATACGCGCACGCAGGATCGGGCCCGACACGGGCTTGACCACGTAGTCGTCGGCGCCGGCGTTGAGGATCTGCGTGATCCCCGCCTCGTCGTCGCGGCTCGTCATGAAGATGATCGGCAGACTGTGCTCGGTCTGGTTCGCTCGCACCCACTTGAGCACTTCCTCGCCGGACATGTCGGGCACGTTCCAGTCGAGCACCAGCAGATCGAACGTCTCGCGCTGCAGGCGCTTCTTCAGGGCCTTGCCTTCCTTGAACGCATAGCACGTATGGCCAACGGCCGTCAGCGTTTGACTGACGAAATCCGTCTGGGCCGGATCGTCATCCAGTACAGCAATTCTCATAGCACCCCGCAAATCGAAATCGATTCGTCCATTCAACTCCCGCGCCTACCCCCGGCCGCGCAGCGCGTGCGCGACGTCCGGATATCGGCCGGTGAGCCGTCGTTCGCCGTTCGCGCCACCTGCGCATACCGGCGACCCCGGTTAAATATCTCAAAAACGGGGCACGGACGAACCGGCGATTTCATCATAGTAGTATGAAATTCGCCAAGAAATTGCGCGGACTATCGTCCTTTCTTCGAATAATCCTTCCTGTCGCGCAATCGGACGCCTAATCCGCGCCCGCGATGCCGGCCACCGGCTCGGCACAATCGTCGGCCGGCACGCGTAGCGACAGCCGCTCCGGCAGCGCCGGTTGAACCAGCATCCGCTGCAGCTGGCCGCGCACGCGCTCCCACGCAGTCGCTGCGTAGTCCGGCTGGGCCGCTGCCCATGCCTGCGCCAGATCGAACACGCGCTCGATCGTCGCACCGCAGTAGGTCAGGCCCGAGCCGTCGTCCTGCGCGGCATCGCGCAGCCGTTCGTCAAGCCACTCGGCCAGCCACGGCATCTCGGCCGCCGCCGAATCCGCGTAGGCCTCCAGCGCGGCACGCGCATGGCGATCCTGTTGCGGATCGAGCTCGATCCGGCTCAATTCCGACGCGCGCGCGGACGCAATGCATTCCGTTCCGGACGGACTTCGTAGGGTCCCTGGTCTGAAGGACATGTCCTCTCCCCGTTGTACGACGGTAGCGTCAGGAATGGCCCCCGTGCCCGCCTTGCGACGTACCGTGGCCGGCGCGTCCGCTGGGAGCGGACGACCGGCCGGGTCAGTATACGCAGCCCGTCACGCGGTGAGGTTTAAGAATTGTCAGAGAGGCCCGGCCGCCTCGCGCGCGGCGGGACCGGCGATGCGGGCCGTCAGCGGCGGCGCATCAGGAACACGAAGGTCTTGTCCTGCGTCGTCGATTCGACGATCTCGTTGCCCGTCTGCTTCGCGAACGCGGCGAAATCGCGCTGCGAGCCCGGATCGGTCGCTAGCACCTTGAGGATCTGCCCGCTTTCCATATCGGCGAGCGCTTTCTTGGCACGCAGGATCGGCAACGGGCAATTGAGCCCGCGCGCGTCCACTTCCTTGTGAATCTGCATCGGCTTTCGACCTTCGAATGACGCGCCACGTGCGGCGCGGGAGGAAGCCGCGATTTTACCGCAGCGCCGCCGCGCCTGCCCGCGCCGCCTACCGCGTGGCGCGCACGGGTGCCGGGCTCACGCGCCGGAGAAGCCGCCCGCGAGCCGCTCGCGCAGGTGCCGCACGAGCGCGCGCACCGCGCTCGGCACGACCGGACTGTACGGACGGATCGCGAAGATGTGGTCGCCGAACGCGCCCGACGGCCGCCAGCCGTCGAGCAGCGCGACGAGCCGGCCGGCGTCGAGATCGCGCTGCGCGCTGAAATCCGGCAGCAGCGCGATGCCGAGCCCGCCGAGCGCGGCCTCGCGCATCGCCTCGCTGTTGTTCGCCGCGAAACTGCCGCGCACGGGCACGCTCACGCGCTCGCGCCGCCGGCCCTGCAGCTCGAAGCTCCATGCGGCCGGCTCGTTGTCGCGCAGGTAGCACAGGCAGCTGTGGTCGACGAGTTCGTTCGGATGGCGCGGCGCGCCGCGCGCGTCGAGGTAGTCGCGGCTCGCGACCAGCAGCGAGCGCGTATCGCACAGCTTCCACGCGACATGGGTTTGCGGCGCGGTAGTCGTATGACGAATCGCGAGGTCGAAGCCCTCCTGCGTCAGCGAATGCAGCCGGTCGGACAGGTCGAGCTCGATCTGCACGCCCGGATGCTGCCGCAGGAAATCCGGCAGGTGCGGCACGACCTGCTGGCGCCCGAGCGCGACCGGCACCGTCAGGCGCAGCAGCCCGCGCGGCTCGCCGGCCAGGTCCTTCACGCGTGCGAAGTGCTGCCCGATCGACTCGAACGCGTCGCGCGTGCTGTCGACGAGCGTCTGGCCCGCATCGGTGAGCCGCACGCTGCGCGTCGTGCGGCGCACGAGCGGCACGCCGGCCGCCATTTCGAGATCGGCGATGCGCTGGCTCATCGCGGCCTTGCTGATGCCGAGCCGCTGCGCGGCCGCCGTGAAACTGCCGGCCGCGGCCAGCACCGTCAGCGAATGGATATGCGGCCAGAGCGCCTGGACATTTTGCTGATTCATCCACTGATTATTCAGATTTCTGAACAGTGTATCAAGTTTCGCGGTCTTCTCCCGCCCTGCCGGTTTCCCTAGACTGGCTCCTGTTCCCCCCTCATCCCCAGGAGACACGATGAATCCGGTTCCCGCGTACACGTCCGACGCCGACGTCGGCCACTATGTCGACGGCGCGCCCGTTGCCGGCCGCAGCGGCCGCTTCCAGGACGTCCTCAATCCGTCGCTCGGCCGCGCGGTGCGCCGCGTCGCGCTCGCCGACGACAGCGAAGTGCAGCAGGCCGTCGCGTCGGCCCATGCCGCGTTCCCGGCCTGGGCCGCGACGCCGCCGATCCGCCGCGCGCGCGTGCTGCACCGCTTCCTGCAGCTGATGAACGAACACCGCGACGCGCTCGCGGCGATCATCACGGCCGAGCACGGCAAGGTGTTCTCCGACGCGCAGGGCGAAGTCGCGCGCGGCATCGACATCATCGAATTCGCATGCGGCGTGCCGCAGCTGCTGAAGGGCGACTTCACCGACCAGGTCAGCACCGGCATCGACAACTGGACGATGCGCCAGCCGCTCGGCGTCGTCGCGGGCATCACGCCGTTCAACTTCCCGTGCATGGTGCCGTGCTGGATGTTCCCGGTCGCGATCGCGACGGGCAACACGTTCGTGCTGAAGCCGAGCGAGCGCGACCCGTCGGCCGCGCTGTTCATCGCCGACCTGCTCACGCAGGCCGGGCTGCCGGCCGGCGTGTTCAACGTCGTGCAGGGCGACAAGGGCGCGGTCGACGCGCTGCTCGACCACCCCGACGTGCAGGCCGTCAGCTTCGTCGGCTCGACGCCGATCGCCGCCTACGTGCAGCAGCGCGCGGTGCAGTCGGGCAAGCGCGTGCAGGCGCTCGGCGGTGCGAAGAACCACCTGGTCGTGATGCCCGATGCGAACATCGAGCAGGCCGTCGACGCGCTGATCGGCGCCGCGTACGGCTCGGCCGGCGAGCGCTGCATGGCGATCAGCATCGCGGTGCTGGTCGGCGACGTGGCCGACCGGATCGTGCCGGCCGTGGCCGAGCGCGCACGCCAGCTGGTGATCGGCGACGGCATGTCGCCGGAAGTCGAGATGGGCCCGATCGTCACCGGCGACGCGCTGAAGCGCATCGAAGGCTATATCGAGCAAGGCGTGACCGAAGGCGCGCAACTGGTGGTCGACGGCCGCGGGCTGCGCGTGCCGGGCCGCGAGGCCGGCTTCTTCACCGGCGGCACGCTGTTCGACCACGTGACGCCCGACATGCGGATCTACAAGGAAGAGATCTTCGGGCCCGTGCTCGGCTGCGTGCGCGTGAAGGATTTCGGCGCAGCGGTCGACCTGATCAACGCGCACGAGTTCGGCAACGGCGTGTCGTGCTTCACGAGCGACGGCGGCATCGCGCGCGAATTCGCGCGGCGCATCCAGGTCGGCATGGTCGGCATCAACGTGCCGATCCCGGTGCCGATGGCCTGGCACGGCTTCGGCGGCTGGAAGAAGAGCCTGTTCGGCGACATGCACGCGTATGGCGAGGAAGGCGTGCGCTTCTACACGCGCCAGAAGTCGGTGATGCAGCGCTGGTCGTCGAGCATCGGCAAGGGCGCCGAATTCGCGATGCCGACCGCGAAGTAAGCCGGCCGGCGTGCCGCCCCGCCGATCGAGGTCGCGGGCGGTACGCCGGCAGTCGAGATCAACCGGCTTTCGAGCCGTGCGCGCCGTCGGCGGTCGGCAGGTACGACAGCTCGAGCCGGTACGCGAGCGCGACGAACAGGCTCTGCGCGAGGCCCATCGTGGCCGTCAGCGCGCGAAAGCCGAACGTCTCGCTGTCCTGCACCATCAGCGTCACCTCGGCTTCCCGCGCGAGCGGGCTCATCCGGCTGTCGGTGATCGCGATCACGCGCGCGCCGCGCTGTACGGCCTGCTGCGCGACCTGCACGGTTTCCTCCGCGTACGGCATGAACGAGATCACGATCATCACGTCGCCCTCGCGCACCGAGCGGATCTGCCCGAGGTGCATGCTGCCGAGTGCGCTGAACAGCCCGATGCGCTTGTCGGTGTGCTGCAGCGCATAGTCGAGATACACGGCGATCGGAAACGCGCGCCGCGAGCCGGCGATCCAGATCGCCTGCGTGTCGGCGAGCAGGTCGACGGCCTGCGCGAGCGCCTGCGAGTCGAGCGTCTGCCGCAGCTGCTGCATGCCCGCAATGCTGCCCTTGATGAATTCGTCGGCGATCTGTTCGGGCTGCAGGCTCGACGAGCCGGCTTCGATCACGTCGCGCAGCCGCAGGTTGTATGCGCGCCCCGGCGCGATCTGCTGCGCGAGCCCTTCGCGGAACAGCCGCTGCATCTCGGAGAAGCCGGAAAAGCCGAAGTGCTTCGCGAAGCGCACGACGGCCGACGGCTGGACGCCGCACGCCTCCGCGAGCGACTGGATGCCTTCCAGGCCAAGCTGGTCCCGATGCGTTTCCACGTGGCGCGCAATCACCTTCAGGCGATTGCTGAGGCCGTCGTATTCCTGCGTCAGATGCTGCAGGAACTGCTCGACGGTGGCGGGAGGTTTCTCGGATGAACTCATCGGATAGCGCGAAGTTGACGGCCCCGATGCGCGCGCGATGCTGGCGGACGCGGCCCGGGACTCACCTGGATACATGCATGAAGGGCGAATTTAATCACGTTTGCGGCACGGCCCGCGCCGCACGCTCGCTCCCACGCGCTCGATCATCACTTGCACACGCTCCACGGCAAGACTGGAAGCGATTGTCCAACGCTCTCGCGGCGTCGTAAAGATTAGGGCGTGTACCGAGGCCGGTTGCCGGCGCGCAACGTGGTGGCGCCCGCGCAGCCGGCCTGCCCTGCTCACCGATAGTCGACCCACACGCTGCCCGCGTCCGCGGAGCGCACGCAGTTCTCGACCCAGCGCACGCCCTCGACGCCCGCGTGCACGTCCGGATAACGGATCTGCTTCAAGGCTTCGGCGTCGCCGCGATCGGCCGCATCCATCGCGAGCGCGAAGCGCGCGTAGAGATTCGACCAGGCCTCGAACAGCCCTTCCGGATGCCCGGCGCCGATACGATCCTCGCGCAGCGCGTCCGGATGCAGGTAGCCCATCCCGCGATCGAGCACCTGCGCGGGCTGCCCCTGCACTTCGTAGCGCAGCTGGTTCGGATGCTCGTCCCACCATTCGACGCTCGCCTTCGAGCCGATCACGCGCACCTTCTGGCTGTGCATCGAGCCGGCGTTCACCGCGCTCGACCACACGTAGCCGACCGCGCCGGTGTCGTATTCCATGATCGTGAACGCGTTGTCCTCGAGCGGCGCGCGGCTCTTCACGAAGCTTTGCCGCGAACACATCAGCCGCCGGATCTTCAGCTCGGGCACCATCACCTCGGAGAGGTACAGCGGATGCGTGCCGATGTCGCCGAGCACGTAGCTCGGGCCCGCGAACTTCGGGTCGACGCGCCAGCGCGCGGCCGCGCTCGCGGCCTCGACACCCTCGCTGTGGAACCCGTGCGCGAACTGCATCTGCACGATGCGGATCTCGCCGAGGTCGCCGCGCGCGATCATCTCGCGCGCCTGCTCGATCATCTGGTGTCCGGAATAGCCGTATGCGACGCCGACGATCCGGTTCTTCTCGACCGACAGGCGCTGCAGCGCCTCGGCCTCCTCGGTCGTGAAGCACAGCGGCTTCTCGCAGACCACGTGCAGCCCCGCATTCAGCGCGGCGCGGCAGATCTCGAAGTGCGTGTTGTTCGGCGTCGCGATCGACACCGCGCGGATGCCATCCGGGCGGCGTGCCTCGGCGTCGAACATCGTCGCATAGTCGGGATAGCAGCGCTCGGCCGCGACACCGAGCTTCACGCCGAACCGGCGGCCGCGTTCGGGATCGATGTCGAACGCGCCGGCAACCAGCTGGAAGCTGCCGTCGCGCAGCGCGGCCGACCGGTGGCTATAGCCGATCTGGCTGCCGAGCCCGCCGCCGACCATGCCCCAGCGAATCGAATGTCCAAGCAGAATCTGTCCGTCAATCATGATGGTGGTGTTCCTGGTGCGGGTTCAGGGGTCATGCAAAACCGGCCGACGCGAGAAACGCGCGGCTCGCGGCGACGTCGCGCAGGCTCGTGCCGGCATTGCGCGGGTCACGCTCCTGTTCGATCGTGATGTACCCGGCGTAGCCGATATCGTCGAGCGCCTGGCGGATCGACCGGTAGTCGAGCACGCCGGTGCCGATCGGGCACATCACGCCGCGCGCGCAGGCGGCGAAGAACGCGATGTGCTCGCCCATCACCGCGTCGTACACGGCCGCGTCGATATCCTTGAAGTGCACGTAGTCGAGGCGCGCCGCATGGCGGCGCAGCCACGTTTCCGGGTCCATGCCCGAGTAATGCAGGTGGCCGGTATCGAGACAGAGGCCGGCCGTATCGGCAGGAAGATCGGCGACGATCCGGTCGATCTCGTCCGCGAACTCGATGTAGCCGCCCGCATGCGGATGGATCACCGCGCGTACGCCGAACTCGTCGCGTGCGATCGTCGCGACCTGCCGGATGTGATCGACCATCCGCGCCCAGCGTTCGCCGGACAGCCGCGGCGCACGATCGGCGTGGCCGGCCGCGTAGTCGCGTTCCGCGTGCCCCCAGTCCATCACGACCAGGTACGGCGCCGCGTAGCGCTGGCCGTCCTGCGTCGGCAGCTTGGGCAGCCGCGTGATCAGCGCGCAGATGTCGCGCGTCTGGCGCAGCAGGTTCGGCAGGTTCTCCGGCGACACGAGATCGTCGAAGATCGTGCCGGCCGTGATGCTCAGGCGCTGCCGTTCGAGCTCCGCGCTCACCACGTCGAGTTCGAGCGGGATGTAGCCGTACGGTCCGAGCTCGATACCCGAGTAGCCGGCCTGCGCGGCCTCCGCGAGCACGTGCCGCCACGGCGGCAGGTGCGGGTTCTTCACGTCGTCGACGCCCCAGCAGCACGGGGCGCAACCTATCTTCATCGTCATGTCGGTCAATCCGGCAGGCAAGCGGCGCGCGGCCACGGATCAGCCGCGATAGAACGCGGGACGGTCGGCCATCGCGATCGGTTCGACCGCGCCGCTCTTCTGCGCCCGCACGCAGGCGTCGGCCGCGACCGCCGCCGCGTAGCCGTCCCACGCGGACGGCCCGGTCAGCGCGCCCTGCCGCACGCCGTCGATGAACGCCTGCAGCTCGACGTCATACGACGCGATGAAACGCTCCTTCCAGTCGGTCATGATCTCGACCGATTGCCGCGCCGCATGCTTGAGCCCGACGGCCGGCGGATCGGGCAGCTTCGCGATGCCCTGCTCGCCGACCACCTCGCACTGGATGTCATAGCCGTACCGGCAATTCACGAAGATCTCGACGTCGATGCGCACGCCGCTCGCGGTTTCGAGCAGCACGATCTGCGGATCGGCGAGATGCGCGGACGCGTGGCGGGTCTTCTTCGGATAGACGACCTGCGTGCTCGTGTAGTCCTCGCCGAGCAGCCAGCGCAGCACGTCGAGCTCGTGGATCAGCGTATCGGTGATCGCCATGTCGGTCGTGTAGCGCTCGCCGACCGACTGGTTGCGGTGCGCGCAATGCAGCATCAGCGGCGCGCCGATCTCGCCGCTGTCGATCACGCGCTTCAGCGCGCGATAGCCTTCGTCGTACGGCCGCATGAAGCCGACCTGCACGAGCCGCTTGCCGTGCGCGACTTCCGCTTCGACGATCCGCATGCAGCCGTCGGCCGTCACCGCCAGCGGCTTCTCGCAGAACACCGGCTTGCCGTGCGCGATCGCGTCGAGCACGAACGCTTCGTGCGTCGGCCCCCACGACGTGACGAGCACGGCCTGTACGTCGGCAGCCGCGACCACTTCATGGCCGTCACCGTAGATCTCGGCATCAAGCCCGTATTTCGACACCGCGTCGCGCGCCTGCTGCGGATCGATGTCGTTGACGGCCACGACGCGCGCACCGGACAGCGTGCGGGTCAGTCTGCGGATATGGTCCTGGCCGATCGCGCCGCAGCCGATCACGCCGATTTGCAAGGTCATCTACGAGTCTCCAGTCGTTCATCAGCGGCGCGGCCCGTGCCGCGCCGGTCAGCATGAGGTCAGCGCGCGGTGCGATCGAAATGACGATCGACGTAACGCTGGATCGTGTCGCGCATGTAGCGCGACGACGCTTCCGCGCGGTCCTCCCACGCGAACACGCACGACGACATCACGCCGTCGAAGCCTGCCGCGCCGAGCGCACGGAAAAACAGGTCCCAGTCGATCTCGCCCTGCCCGATGTCGAGATGCTGGTGCACGCGGATCTGGTTCGACCCGGGCGGGTTCACGATGTAGCGCAGCTGGCTGCTCTTGCGGTGGTCGAAGGTATCGGCCACGCGCACGTGCGCGAGGATCGGCGCGGCCTGCGCGATCATCGCGGCCATGTCGTCGCCGTAGTAGAACGTGTGCGGCGCGATATACGACAGCTTCAGCGACGGCGAAGCGAGGTTCGTGACGATGTCGATCGCCGGCTGCAGCTGCTCGATCCAGTCCTCCGGATGCGGCTCGACCGACAGCACGATGCGTTCGCGCTCGAGGATCGGCAGCAGCTCGTCCATCGACCGGAACCACGCGGCCTCGCACAGCGCCTGAGGGTTCGCGCCCGGCCGCTCGCCGACCGAACGCTCGGGCGATGCGCCGCGCCCGAATTCCGACACCATCAGCGGGCACTCCATCTCGACCGCGACCTCGATCGCCTTCTTCCAGCAGCGCACGGCCCACTGCCGCTCGTCCTCGAACGGGCTCGCCCAGCGGTACATCGGCTGCAGCGACGCGAGGCCGACACCGCTGGCGCGCATCGCGTGCCGGAACGCGGCCATGCGCTCGCGCGTCGCGCGCGGCATCACCCACCAGTCGAGAAAGTCGCTGCGCGGCGACAGCTCGATCTGGTCGTAGCCGAGCTCGGCCACCGCGTGCGGCAGCCGGTCGAGCGGCAGGTGGCGAATCATGTAAGGGTCCAGCGCGATCTTCATCAGGCTTCCTTCGCGAATGCGGTTACCGGCCCGACGCGGGCGTTCAGCGGCGCGTCTTCTTGTTGCGGTACTGGTCGGCGATCACGGCCGCGACGATGATCGCGCCCTTCACCATCTCCTGGTAATACGCGTCGATGCGGATGAACGTGAAGCCCGACGTCATCACGCCGAGGATCAGCACGCCGATCACGGTGCCCGTCACGCGGCCGAGGCCGCCCGACAGCGACGTGCCGCCGATCACGACGGCCGCGATCGCATCGAGCTCGTACATCACGCCCATGCCCGACTGGCCGGAGATCGCGCGGGCAGCCGTCACGGTGCCCGCGATCCCGCTCAGGAGACCCGCGATCGCATAGACGAAGATCAGGTGGCGCGTGACGTTGATGCCCGACACGACGGCGGCGTGGCGGTTCGCGCCGATCGCGTAGGTGTACTTGCCGAAGCGCGTGTAGCGCAGCACGACGTGGAAGATCGCGGCGATCACGAGGAAGATGATCACCGGATTCGCGCCCGCGCCGATCGCCGCGAACGGGTCGGTCAGCATCGAGACGGGCATCCCGTTGGTGAACCACTTCGCGAAGCCGCGCGCGGCGACCATCGTGCCGAGCGTCGCGATGAACGGCGGGATGCCCGTCATCGCGATCAGCGAGCCGTTCAGCAGGCCGACCAGCAGCCCGACGCACACGCCGGCCAGCACGGGCCAGATGATCGGCAAGTCGGTCAGGTGCGGAAACACCGCGCGCGGGAAGTCCGACACCTGCGCGAGACTCGCCGAGACGACGGCGGCGGCCGCGACGACCGACCCCGACGACAGGTCGATCCCGCTGGTAATGATCACGAGGTTCACGCCGACCGCGATGATGCCGATCACGGCCATCTGCAGCACGATGATCTCGAGCCGCTCGGCGTTGAACAGGAAGCTCTGGCCGACGACGATCCAGCCGACGATCTCGAAGAACAGGCTGATGCCGACCAGCACGAGGAAGATGCTCAGCTCGGGCGGCCACTTCGTGTGCCGCGACTTGAGGGTCATGGTCTGCGCATCCGCGACCGGGTTCAGGTTGCCCATTTCAGTTGTCTCCAATCTTGGTTCGGCTCAGCGCGACGCGAGATCCATGATGCGGACCTGGTCGGCGTCCTTGCGATCGACAATGCCGGTCATGCGCCCTTCGTGCATCACCATCACGCGATCGCTCATCCCCAGCACTTCCGGCATTTCCGACGAGATCATCAGCACCGCGACGCCCTTGCCGGCGAGCGCGCTGACGAGCCGGTGGATCTCGGCCTTCGCGCCGACGTCGATGCCGCGCGTCGGTTCGTCGAGGATCAGGATGCGCGGCTGCGTGAGCAGCCAGCGGCCGATCAGCACCTTCTGCTGGTTGCCGCCCGACAGGTTCTGAATCTCTTCGTGCAGCCCCGGCGACTTCACGCGCAGCATCCGGCTCATTTCCTCGCAGTCGCGTTTCAGCTGCGCCTGCTGCACGAAGTTGAACTTCACGTAGCGGTTGCTAAGCACTGCCGCTTCCATGTTCGCGAGCAGGTCGAGATTCAGGAAGCAGCCGCTGTCCTTGCGATCCTCGGTGAGGAACGCCATGCCATGCTTCATCGCCTGCGCGGGCGTCGCGATCCGCACCGGCTTGCCGTCGATGCGGATCTCGCCCGACGTGGCCGGCACGACGCCGAACAGCGCCTCGGCGACGTTCGAGCGCCCCGAGCCGACGAGGCCCGCGACGCCGAGGATTTCGCCGGCGCGCAGCTCGAAGCTCACGTCGCGGAACACGCCGTCGACGCCGAGATCCTTCACCGACAGCACGACGTCGCCGATCGGCACGTCTTCCTTCGGGAACATCTGCGTGATCTCGCGCCCGACCATCATGCGGATGATGTCGTCGCGCGTGACGTCGCTCGATGCATGCGTGCCGATGTACTTGCCGTCGCGGAACACCGAGAACTCGTCGGCGATCTCGAACAGCTCGTTCATCTTGTGCGTGATGTAGACGATGCCCTTGCCCTGCTCGCGCAGCTGGCGAATGATCCGGAACAGGTGCGTGACTTCCTTGTCGGTCAGCGCGGAAGTCGGCTCGTCCATGATCAGCACGTCGGAGTCGAACGACACGGCCTTCGCGATCTCGACCATCTGGCGGCTCGCGACCGTCAGCGTGCGCACGTCGGTTTCCGGATCGATGTCGATCGACAGCCGCTCGAACAGCGCGGCCGTGCGGCGGCGCAGCTCGGCGTGGTCGATCAGGCCGAAGCGATTCTTCGGTTCGCGGCGAATCCAGATGTTCTCCGCGACCGTCATGTACGGCATCAGGTTGAGTTCCTGGTGGATCATCGCGATCCCGCGGTCGAGCGCGTCGAGCGGACCGCTCAGCACGACCGGTTCGCCGTTGATCAGGATTTCGCCCTGGTCGGGCGTGTAGACGCCCGCGATGATCTTCATCAGCGTCGACTTGCCGGCGCCGTTCTCCCCCATCAGCGCGTGGACGGTGCCGCGGCGCACGCGGAACTGCACGCCGTCGAGCGCGACGACGCCGGGAAAGGACTTGCCGACGCCGCGCACCTCGAGCACGCAGTCGGCCGCGGGAGAAGCCGGCGCGGCGGACGATCCGCCGGACGAAGCGGCCGGTGCGTCGCCGCCGGCCATCGGGCGCGCGACCCTGGCTGTAAACATGGACGTTCCTCGACAAATCGCGCGCGAACCCGGCAGTGCCGGGCCCGCGCAGTTCAACGGACCGCCGGTCAGTGCTTGGCGTACTGGCTCATGTTCTCGGGCGTCACGAGCTCGAACGGCACGTTCACGTAGCGGTCGACCGGCTGCTTCTTCGCAAGCTTCAGCGCGGCGGCCACCGCCTGCGCGCCCTGCCCGGCCGCGTTCTGGTAGACCGACACCTTCAGCTCGCCGGCCTTCATCGACGCGAGACCGTCCGGCGTCGCGTCGATACCCGCGACGACGGTCTTCGGCGTCAGCTTGCGCGCGGCCTTCAGCGCGTTGATCGCGCCGATCGCCATCTCGTCGTTGTTCGACACGATCGCGTCGAACTTCGTCCCGGAGCTCAGCCAGTTCATCGTGATGTCCTGGCCCTGCGTGCGGCTCCACTTGCCTTCGCGCTTGTCGACGATCTTCATGCCCGAGCAATCCTTCGTCGCGATCACGTCCTCGATGTCCTTGGTGCGGGCGCGCGCCGATTCGTTGGACAGTTCGCCCATCAGCACGAGGAGGTCGCCCTTGCCGCCGAGCAGCTTGCACACCTGGCGCGCCTGCAGCGTGCCCGACTGCTTTTCGTCGGACGCGACGACCGCGACGCCGGCCGGCAGCTTGTCGAAATCGACCGGCTTGCGGTTCACGTAGACGAGCGGGATCTTCGCGGCCGTCACCATCTTCGTGATCTTCGGCGTCGCGTCGGTATCGACCGCGTTCACGATGATCGCGTCGACCTTCTGCGCGATCATGTTCTGGACCTGGCTCAACTGCTTGCCGACGTCATTGCCGCCGTCCTCGATCTGCACCGTCGCGCCGTCCTTCTTCGCCGAATCGGCGATGCTGTTGCGCAGGATGGTCAGGAACGTGTCGTCGAACGATGCCATCGTCACGCCGATCTTCTCGGCATGCGCGAGCGGCGCAGCCAGGATCGCGGCGGCCGCGACGGCCATCAGCTTGGTCTTCATGATCAATCTGTCTCCTCATCTCCGGGGGGCGGAAGACGGCGCGTTGCGCGCCGCCGGGCCGAGTCCGATACGGACTGAAGCATCCGGATGAAACTGTAGATCACTTCCTCGAAAATTTGGAAATTTATTTCTACGTGATTTCACCTAGGGAACAAGATTTCCAAAAAGTCTAGACTGCGTCCGTAGCCCGATTCCCTGCGGCAGGCAGTCCCGCGTCGTGCAGCGCACGTCACGGCGTGCGGCCAAAGGATCGGTCCCCCAATCTGCCGGCAACGCCGAACGCCGGCCGCGAGCCTGACACGTGATATGAGCCAGCTGAACTTTCCGAGTGACCGCCCCATCGATCTCGCCTGCCTCGGCCGCGTGGCCGTGGATCTCTATGCGCAGCAGTACGGCAGCCGCCTCGAGGACGCGCGCAGCTTCCAGATGTATCTCGGCGGCTCGTCGGGCAACGTCGCGTTCGGCGTCGCGCGGCTCGGGCTGAAGACCGCGATGATTTCGCGCGTCGGCGACGAGCAGATGGGCCGCTTCCTGCGCGAGACGCTCGAACGCGAAGGCTGCGACACGAGCCAGCTGCAGACCGACCGCGAGCGCCTCACCGCGCTGGTGCTGCTCGGGCTGAAGGATCGCGACACGTTCCCGCTGCTGTTCGTGCGCGAGAACTGCGCGGACATGGCCGTGCGCGCCGACGAGATCCGCGAGGACTTCATCGCCGGCTGCCGCGCGCTCTCGATCACCGGCACGCACCTGTCGACGCCGGGCACGCGCGAAGCGTCGCTGACCGCGCTCGGCTATGCGCGCCGCCACGGCGTCGTGCGGATCCTCGACATCGACTACCGGCCCGTGCTGTGGGGGCTGACCGCGCGCGGCGCGGGCGAGAACCGCTACGTGCCGGACGCGCAGGTGACGCGGCAGCTGCAGCAGGTGCTCGGCGAATTCGACCTGCTGGTCGGCACCGAAGAGGAATTCCTGATCGCGGGCGGCGTGCCGCACGACCTGATCGGTTCGTTGCAGGCGGTACGCAAGATCACGAACGCGACGCTGGTCGTCAAGCGCGGCGCGCTCGGCTGCTGCGTGATCGAAGACGACATTCCGGCCGGCATCGACGCTGCGCCGACCTTCCTCGGCGAACGCGTCGAGGTGCTCAACGTGCTCGGCGCGGGCGACGCGTTCCTGTCGGGCCTGTTGTCGGGGCTGCTGCGCGGGCGCGACTGGGCCGAGTCGACGCGCATTGCGAACGCATGCGGCGCGATCGTCGTGTCGCGCCACGCGTGCTCGGCCGCGATGCCGACGCCGGCCGAACTCGTGCACTGGTTCGACGGCAGCCGCAATCCGGCGGTCGACGCCGACCGCACGCTCGCGCACCTGCATCGTGTGACGGTGCCGCGCCGCGAATGGGACGACCTGTGCGTGATGGCGTTCGACCATCGCAGCCAGTTCTACGAACTCGCGGTGCAGGCCGGCGCGGACGAGGCACGCATCAAGACGCTGAAGCGGCTGCTCGTGCGCGCGGTCGAACAGGTCGAGCGCGATCGTCACATCGAAGGCCACGTCGGCGTGCTGATCGACGGCGGCGCCTACGGCAGCGACGCGCTCGCGTCGGCCACCGGGCGCGGCTGGTGGGTCGGCCGCCCGGTCGAACTGCCGGGCTCGCGGCCGCTGCGGTTCGACGAGACGCGCTCGGTCGGCTCGTCGCTCACGCACTGGCCGACCGAACAGGTCGTGAAATGCCTCGTCCACTACCACCCCGACGACGACGTCGACCTGCGCGTCGAGCAGGAGCAGCGCGTACTGGAGCTGTGGGAAGCCACGCGCGCCAGCGGCAACGAGCTGCTGCTCGAAATGATTCCGCCGCGCGCGGTCACGCCGGCCGGCACCGAGGACGACGCGGTGCTGCGCACGGTCGCACGCTTCTACAACCTCGGCGTGAAGCCCGAATGGTGGAAGCTCACGCCGCTGAGCGCGGACGGCTGGACGCGGCTCGCCGCGCTGATCGCCGAGCGCGACCCGCACTGCCGCGGCGCGGTGATCCTCGGCCTGAACCAGCCGCTGCAATACCTCGTCGACAGCTTCCGCTCGGCGACCAACCCGATCGTCAAGGGCTTCATGGTCGGGCGCACGCTGTGGGCCGATGCCTCGCTGAACTGGTTCGCGGGCCGCATCGACGACCAGGCGCTGATCGACGAAGTCGCCGGCAACTTCACGCAGCTGGTCGACGCGTGGCTCGGCCGCCGTGCGGCCGCGCGCGCCGCTGCCGCAGCCTGATGCCCGTACCCGTGACGACCACCCGACTCCTCCCTATCGACCGACGATGACCACCACCGTGAGACTGACCGTCAGCCAGGCGCTCGTGCGCTACCTGGCCGCCCTGCGCGCCGAAGTCGTCCAGCCCGACGGCCGCACCGACATCCTGCCGTACTGCGGCGGCGTGTTCGCGATCTTCGGCCACGGCAACGTGGCCGGGCTCGGTGAAGCGCTGCATGCCGAGCGGGACCGGCTGCCGACCTTCCGCGCGCACAACGAACAAGGGATGGCCAACGCGGCCGTGGCGTTCGCGAAAGCGAATTTCCGCCAGCGGATGATGGCCGCGACGTCGAGCATCGGCCCCGGCGCGACCAACATGCTGACGTCGGCCGCGCTCGCGCACGTCGGCCGGCTGCCGCTGCTGCTGCTGCCCGGCGACGTGTTCGTGTCGCGGCTGCCCGATCCCGTGCTGCAGCAGGTCGAGGATTTCGAACAGGGCGACGTCAGCGCGAACGACTGCTTCCGCCCCGTGACGCGCTACTTCGACCGCATCACGTCGCCCGAGCAACTGCTCGTCGCGCTGCCGCGCGCGATCCAGGTGATGACCGACCCCGCGCAGTGCGGCCCCGTGTGCCTCGCGCTGCCGCAGGACGTGCAGACCTTCGCATCCGACTGGCCCGAGGATTTCTTCGCGCCGCCGGTGATCCGGATGCGCCGGCCGCCGGCCGACGCGCTCGAACTCGCCGATGCGCTCGACGTGCTGAAGGCCGCGAAGAAGCCGCTGATCGTCGCCGGCGGCGGCGTGCTGTACAGCCAGGCGTGGGACGCGCTGCGCGCGTTCGCCGACGCGCATGGCGTGCCGGTCGCCGAATCGCAGGCCGGCAAGGGCAGCCTCGCGTGGGATCACCCGCTGAACCTCGGCTCGATCGGCGTGACGGGCTCGCCCGCCGCGAACCGCGCGGCCGCGCAGGCCGATGTCGTGTTCGCGGTCGGCACGCGGCTGCAGGATTTCACGACCGGCTCGCATGCGCTGTTCGGCAACGCGACGCTGTTGAGCCTGAACGTGCAGCCGTTCGACGCCGGCAAGAAACGCGGGCGGCAATTGATCGCCGATGCGCGCACGGGCCTCGGCCAGTTGTCGGCCGCGCTGGCCGGCTGGCACGCCGATCCCGCGTGGACGGCCGCGAACCGCGACCAGGCCGCCGCGTGGAACGCGCGCGTGACCGAGCTGACGACACGCATCCCGAAGGACACGCTGCCGTACGACGCGGAAGTGATCGGCGCGGTGCGCGACTCCGCGGCCGATGCGGGACGCGACAGCGCACGCGACGACCTCGTCGTCTGCGCGGCCGGCACGCTGCCGGCCGAGTTGCACAAGCTGTGGCGCAGCGGCGTGCCGGGCAACTATCACATGGACTATGCGTACTCGTGCATGGGCTACGAAGTGGCGGGCGGCCTCGGCGCGAAGCTCGCGCGGCCCGAACGCGAAGTGATCGTGATCGTCGGCGACGGCTCGTACATGATGCTCAACGCGGAACTCGCGACGTCCGTGATGCTCGGCCGCAAGCTGATCGTCGTGATCCTCGACAACCGCGGCTACGGCTGCATCGAGCGGCTGCAGCTGAACTGCGGCGGCGCAAGCTTCAACAACATGCTCGACGACTGCGTGCCCGAAGGCGGTGAACGCTCGACGATCGATTTCGCGATGCATGCGCGCGCGATGGGCGCCGAAGCCGTGCACGTGCGCGACATCGGCGAACTGCGCCACGAGATGAAGCGCGCCCGCGCGGCGAAGAAGAGCCAGGTGCTCGTGATCGACACCACGCACCGGCGCACGACCGACGACGGCGGCGCGTGGTGGGAAGTCGCGGTGCCGCAGGTGTCCGAACGCACCCGCGTCGAGGACGCACACCGCGCGTATCTCGACGCGAAGACGCGGCAGCGGCGCTGACCGCTGCACGCCGCCCGCGCAATCACCTGGCAATAACACCCTCCGAACCAAGGAAGCACGTCATGAGCTGGAACGTCCGCATCGGCATCAATCCCCTGTCGTGGATGAACGACGACCTGCCGTCGCTCGGCGGCGAGACGCCGCTCGAAACGGCACTGAAGGAAGGCGCCGAAATCGGCTATGCGGGCTTCGAGCTCGGCAACAAGTTTCCGAAGACGGGCCCCGAGCTGAAGGCCAAGCTCGCCGAATTCGGCCTCGTGTGCGTATCGGGCTGGTATTCGGGCTTCCTCGCGGAAGTCGCGCCCGGCACGAGCGACGCCGATGCGGTCGCGGCGGAAATCGAGCGCTGCCGCGCGCACATGACGAAGCTGCAATTCAACGACGTGAAGGTCGTCGTCTACGGCGAGTGCGCGGGCACGATCCAGGGCAGCATCGACACGCCGGTCGCGAAACGGCCGCGCTTCGTCGACGACGCAGCGTGGCGGCGCTACGCGGCACGACTCGACGCGTTCGGTGCGCACCTGCTGGACACGTACGGGATCAAGCTCGCCTACCATCACCACATGGGTGCGTACGTCGAGTCGCCCGACGACGTCGACCGGCTGATGGCGCTGACCGACCCGGCGAAGGTGTTCCTGCTGTTCGACACGGGCCACGCGTATTTCGGCGGCGCGGCCGATCCGGTGACGCTGCTGAAGAAGCACGTGTCGCGCGTCGCGCACGTGCACTGCAAGGACGTGCGCCCACAGGTCGTCACGCAGGCGCGCAACGACGGCTGGAGCTTCCTGAACGGCGTGATCAACGGCACGTTCACGGTGCCGGGCGACGGCGCGCTCGATTACGACGCGATGCTGCGCACGCTGAAGGACGCCGGCTACGAAGGCTGGCTCGTCGTCGAGGCCGAGCAGGATCCGGCCGTCGCGCCAAGCTATGCGTATGCGAAAAAGGGCTACGAATCGCTGCGTACGATCGTCGACCGGCTGAGTGCGTGAACGCCTGAGCCCCATCCTATTGCGGAGCCCCACCCCATGACGATTTCTCCCCTGCTGGTCAAGGCATCCTCCGACCGCGAAATCTGCAACGTCACGCCCGAATCGGCCGGCTGGAAACATGTCGGCTTCCGCGCGCTGCGCCTGAAGGCCGGTGACACCGAAACGCTCGACACCGGCACGCGCGAGCTGTGCGTCGTCGTGCTGACGGGCACGGTTCGCGCCGAAGTCGACGGCGCAACCTACGACGCGCTCGGCAAGCGCGACAGCGTGTTCGAGGAAGTGTCGCCGGACGCGCTGTACGTGCCGGGCGGCAAGACCGTCACGCTGGTCGCGACGCGCGATGCGGAAATCGCGCTGTGCACCGCGCCGTACGTGAGCGGCGACAAGCGCGTGCAGCGCCTCGACGGTGAACGGATGCGCCGCGCGGTACGCGGACAAGGCACCAACACGCGCTACGTGTGCGACATCCTGATGGGCGACAACCCGGCGGCCGACCGGCTGCTCGTCGTCGAAGTCGTCACGCCGGCCAGCCATTCGAGCAGCTATCCGCCGCACAAGCATGATCGCGACGCGGCGCCCGACGAGACGTCGCTCGAGGAAACCTACTATCACCGGATCGATCCGCCGCAGGGTTTCGCTTTCCAGCGCGTGTACACGGACGACCGCAGCCTCGACGAAGCGTGCGCGGTCGAGAACCACGACGTCGTGATGGTGCCGCGCGGCTACCATCCGGTCGTCGCGCCGCACGGCTACAACCTGTACTACCTGAACGTGATGGCCGGCCCGAGCCGCGCATGGGCGTTCAAGAACGACCCCGCGCACGAGTGGATGATCGACGCGGCGCCCAAACGCTGAAACGCAGCAGCACTGAACGGAAAACGGGCCTGCGCGCGGCCCGTGACGACGCGACGCCCGGCACGCGCACACTGAGCCGGCGACGCCACGGAGCCGCCATGGTGACGACCCTCTTTCGCCTCGAACCCCACGCCTTCGACGACGACGCGTCGAATCCGGCGCTGCTGCGTTTCAATGCGGCCGTCGCACGGCGGATGGGAGAAATCGCGGTCAACCTCGCGTCGCGGCGCGGGTTGCCGATCGCGGTGAGCATCGTCGGCGAACAGGCACCGCTGTTCTACTGCGCGCTCGACGGCAGCGACGCACACGACAGCGACGCGATCCGCCGCCGGCAGAACACGGTATTGCGTTTCGGCCTGAGTTCGCTCGCGGTCGGCGCGCGCTTTCGGCATGCGGGCTGGTCGCTGCGGTCGCAGGGACTGTCGGACGACGACTATGCGCTCGACGGCGGCGGCGTGCCGTTGCGGATCGCCGGGGCCGGCATCGTCGGCGCGATGACGATCGCGGGGCTCGACTCCGCCGACAATCACGCGCTCGTCGTCGAGTGCCTGCAGTGGCACGTCGGCGCGAACGCGATGGCAATGCGCGCGTAACGACGCGATCGGCGCACCCGCACCGATCGCGCAGCCCCGCAGGATGATCGCTTAGTTCAACCCGCCGCTCACGACGAGGTGCTCGCCGGTCATCCAGCGCGCATCGTCCGACGCGAGGAACACGGCGACCGACGCGATGTCGTCCGGCTCGCCGAGGCGGCCGAGCGGCGTCTGGCTGCGCACCTGCGCGTCGAGATCGGAGCCGATGATGCCCGCGCTGTGCGCGCCCTCGGTCACGACCATGCCCGGGTTGATCGCGTTCACGCGGATCTTGCGCGGGCCGAGTTCGAGCGCGAGCACGCCGGTGATCGCGTCGACCGCGCCCTTCGTGCCGCTGTACACGGCGCTGGCCGGCGGCGTGATGCTGGTCACCACCGAGCTGATGTTGATGATGCTCGCGCCTTCGCCGAGATGCTTGACGGCCGCCTGAGTGGTCAGCAGCACGCCGAACACGTTCGTGTCGAACTGACGGCGATAGTGTTCCTCGGTGATCGCTTCGATCGGTGCGAATTCGTACACGCCGGAATTGTTGACGAGCACGTCGAGACGGCCGTACGTGTCGATCGCCGTATCGACGATACGCTGCGCGTCGGCTGCCTTCGACACGTCGCCGCCGACCGCGACCGCGCGGCCGCCCGCTTCGACGATCGCGCTCACGACCGCGTCGGCGCCTGCCTTGCTGCTCGCGTAGTTGACGACGACCGACGCGCCTTCGACGGCCAGTGCCTTCGCGATTGCCGCGCCGATGCCCTTCGATGCGCCCGTGACGATCGCTACCTTGCCTGCCAGCTTGCTCATGATTTCATTCCTCAGTCAGAAGACGTTCGACGATTGGCGCCGGTTGCCGCGTTGCTGCATTGCTACGGCAATCGGCCTGACTGGAAATTTACTTTGCGGCACCGCAGCGATAAAGCGGCTCGAAACGAATTGACTGGCGGAGTTTGCCGAACAATCGATCGCGCACCGTCAGCCGGCGCTCAGCCACGCGTTGGCAACCTCGCCGCCGAGGCCGTCGAGCGCGCCGTCGTAGACGATCCGTCCGCGCCCCATCACCGCGACACGACGCGCGAGCCGCGGCGCGCACTGCAGCCGCTGCTCGATCAGCAGGATCGCGACACCGTCGGCCTGCAGCGCGGCGAGGCACGCGCCGACTTCGTCGACCGCGAGCGGCGCGAGCCCTTCGGCCGGCTCGTCGACGATCAGCACGCGCGGGCTGCCGGCCAGCGCGCGCACCAATGCAAGCACCTGCTGCTCGCCGCCCGACAAGCGCCCGGCTTTCACGTCCGCGCGCGCGGCCAGCAGCGGAAAGCGATCGAACAGGCGATCGAGCGCCGCGCGTTCTGCCGCGCCGCTTGCGCCGCGCAACCCGAGGCGCAGGTTGTCACGGACCGTCAGCAGCGGGAACACGTCGCGGCTTTCGGCGACGTAAGCCACGCCGCGCCGCGCGATCTCGAACGTGCGTGCGCCCACGCATTCGGCACCGGCGACGCGCACCGAGCCGGCCGTGCGCACGAGCCCCATCACGGCCTTCGCGAGCGTCGAGCGCCCCGAGCCGTTGCGGCCGAGCAGCGCGAGCGTCTCGCCCGGCGCGAGCGCGAGATCGACGCCGTCGAGCACGGGCTGCAATCCGTACCACGCACACAGGCCGCGAATGTCGAGCAGTGCGCTCATGCTCGGCCCTCGCCGAGATACGCAGTGCGCACGCGCGGATCGGCGCGGATCGCATCGGGCGCGCCGGTCGCGACCACCGTGCCGCGCACGAGCACCGTGATGCGTTCGGCGAAGCCGAACACCGTGTCCATGTCGTGCTCGATCATCAGCACCGTGCGGCCTTGCGTCGTCGCGCGGATCAGCGCGATCATCCGCGCCGCCTGCGCGCGGCTCATGCCGGCCGTCGGTTCGTCGAGCAGCAGCGTGCGTGCGCCGCTCGCGAGCGCGATCCCGAGATCGAGCGCGCGTTGTTCCGCATAGCTCAGTTCGGCCGCCAACGCGTCACGCCGCGCATCGAGCCCGATGTCGTGCAGCACGCGCGCGGCCGCGAGATCGACCGAGGCCGATTCGCGCAGCCGGTTCCACCAGCGGCGCCGTTCGGCCGGCGCATGCAGCGCCGCGCAGCGCAGGTTGTCGAATACCGTCAGCCGTGCGAACGCGCTCGTCTGCTGGAAACTGCGGCCGATGCCGAGGCGGCTCGCGACGACGGGCCCGCGCCCGCGCAGCTCGACGCCGTGCAGCACGACACGCCCGCGCGTCGGCCGCGTCGCACCGGCAATCACGCCGAACAGCGTCGACTTGCCGGCGCCGTTCGGCCCGATCAGCGCATGGCGCTCGCCGGCCGCGATGCTCAGTTCGACGCCGTCGAGCACGGTCTGCGCACCGAAGCGCTGCACGACGCCGTGAAGCGCGATCGCGTTGCCGTTCATCGCGCGTCCTCCCGCTTGCCGGCCTGCCCGCCCTGCACGAACCGCGCGCGCCAGCCCCACAGCAGCGTGCCGATGCCGGCCGCCGAGCACGCGACGGCCCAGCCGGCCGGCGTATCGGCGTCGATGCCCCACGCGCCGAACGCGAGGCCCGTGCCATCGTCCTGCGCGAAGCGCCACGCGTAGCCAAGCTCGGCCGCGCAGACGATCGCGACGGCCCAGAACACGCACGCGCCGATCGCGCACAGCATCCGCCACCGCTCGGCCGCCGGCGCATCGCGCCGCATCGCATGCGCGAGCGCCTGCGCGATGCCCGCGAGCCCGCGCGGTGCAGCCACCACGATCGCGACGAACAGCACGCCGAGATACAGCGCCCACGCGCGCGAGACGCCCGCGACGCCGACGCTCAGCGCGGTCAGCACCGCGGCGCCGGCCGCCGGCCCGAAGAACGCGCCGGTGCCGCCGATCACCGCGGCGATCAGCACGGTCGCCGAGCGCGCCATCGACACGCTGTCGGGCGTCGCGATCTCGATGTCGATCAGCGTCAGCGTGCCGGCGATACCCGCGAAGAACGACGCGCAGGTGACCATCGCGAGCCGCACGCGGCGCGGATCGGTGCCGAGCGCGGCGACGCGCGCCGGGTTGTCGCGCACCGCGTTCGCGAGCCGCGCGAGCGGCGTGCGCGTCAGCGCGTGCATGGCCCACGCCGACACGACGCACCACGCGGCGATCACCGCATACGCGTGCGCCGGCGCGCCGAAATGCCAGTTGCCCCACGGCGTGCCGCTCGCGCGGTCGATCGGTACGCCGCCGAGACCGCCGAACCACGCCGGCACGCTCCACGCGGCGGCCGCGACGCATTCGCCGAGCCCGAGCGTGATCATCGCGAACGCGGTGCCGGAACGCCGCGTCGCGAGCAGCCCGGCGACGAATCCGAAACCCGCGCCGGCCACGCCGCCGACGAGCGGCAGCAACGGCAACGGGCCGCCCATATGGTTGAACCAGTGCGCGGCCGCGAACGCGCCGAGGCCCGCGAACGCCGCATGCCCGAACGACAGCAGCCCGGTCGTGCCGAGCTGCAGGTTGTACGACAGCGCGAGCACGACGAGCGCGGCCGTCTGCGCGAGATAGCCGAGCACCGCGCCATGCGGCCACAGCCACGCGGGCAGCACGAAGCACGCGGCGAACAGCGCCCAGCGCGCCAATCCGGCGAACGCGCGGCTACGCATCGACACGTTCTCCGAACAGCCCGCGCGGCCGCGCGACCAGCACCGCGACGAGCAGCAGGTATGGCACGAGCGGCGCGAGCTGCGCGATCGACACCGCGGCGACGCGGTCGGGCAGCACAATGCCGGCCCATTGCGCGAGGTCGCGCAGCGACGTGTCGCTCGCAGCCGCGAAGGTCTGCGCGAAACCGACCGCGAGCGACGCGACGAACGCGCCGCCGAGCGAGCCGAGGCCGCCGATCACGACGACCGCGAACACGACCGACCCGACGGTCTCGGCCAGTGCGGGTTCGATCACCGCGAGCGGCGCGCCGATCACGCCGGCCAGCGCCGCGAGCGCGGTGCCGGCGCCGAACAGGCCGGTCATCACGCGCGGCACGTCGTAGCCGAGCGCCTCGACGGCCGCGCGATGCGTGAGCGCCGCCCGCACGACGAGCCCGATGCGCGACACGCGCAGCAGCGCGCCGAGCGCGACCAGCATCGTCGCGGACATCGCCATCATGAACAGCCGGTAGCGCGGCAATGGGAGACCGAAGACGGTCACGGGCGCGCCGTCGAACAGCGGCGGCACGGGCGCCGGCAGCGGCGCGAGCCCCCAGACGAGTTTCGCGGCTTCGCCGATCAGGTACGCGAGACCGAAGGTCAGCAGCAGTTCACCGGTATGGCCGCGCGTCAGCACGCGGCGCAGCAGCGTGCGTTCGCAGCCGGCGCCGAGCAGCCCGACCGCCAGCGGCGCGAGCACGAGCGCGGGCCAGAAGCCCGCATGGGCCGCGATGCTGTAGCCGACATACGCGCCGAGCATGTAGAAGCTCGCATGCGCGAAGTTGAGCACGCCCTGCACGCTGAAGATCAGCGTGAGGCCGGCCGACAGCATGAACAGCAGCAAGCCGTAGCTGAGGCCGTTGAAGACCTGGAGCGCGAACGCGTGCACCGCGAGCCGTCAGGCCGCAAGCGGCTCGAGCGCGGCGCGCAGCGCGTCGGGCAGCGGCACCGGGCGGCGCGTCTCGCGATCGACGTACACGTGCACGAAATGCCCCTGCGCGGCCGGCGATGCCTCGCCTTGCGCGAACAGCCCGACCTCGTAGCGCACGCTCGACGTGCCGAGCTTCACGACACGCAGCCCCGCGTCGACCGACTGCGGGAACACGAGCGGCGCGAAGTAGTTGCACTGCGTCTCGACGACCAGCCCGATCGTCTGCCCGTGCTCGACGTCGAGCACGCCCGCGCGGATCAGGTACGCGTTCACGACGGTGTCGAAGTAGCTGTAGTAGACGACGTTGTTCACGTGTCCGTAGACGTCGTTGTCCATCCAGCGGGTCGTGATCGGGAGGAAGTGGCGATAGGCGTCGCGCGGACGCGGCTGCGGCTTGTCGGACATGGCGATGGCGGTCAGGACGAGGGGAACGATGAGGACGACGCGCGGCGGCCATACGGCACGGCACGCCGGCATGAAGCGCAACGCCGCGTCGCGATCGCGCGCGGCGCGGCGGACGACACCCTGCGGGCAGGCCGGCCCGTCACTGGCCCGGCCGGTCGACGAACTCGAAATCGAGGCCGCGCGCGCGCATCCAGTCGGCAAGCGCGACGCCCGTGCCGGCACGCCACGGGCGCAGCAGCGGCGGATCGACGAGCCTGTACTCGAGCAGTTCCGGCGACAGCGACACCGTGCCCGACGCGCGCACGTGGTACGCGATGATCAGTTCGTTCTTGCGGATGAATTCGTACACGCCGACGAGCGACACGTGCTCGGCCTTCAGCGCGGTTTCCTCGAACACTTCGCGCGCGATGCCGTCCTCGGGCGTCTCGCCGTTTTCGAGGAAGCCGGTGATCAGCGCGAACATCCCTTCGGGCCAGGCCGCGTTGCGTGCGAGCAGGATCTTGCCGTCGAGCTCGACGATCGCGGCGACGACGGGCAGCGGGTTGTTCCAGTGCACATAGCCGCAGGTGTCGTCGGGGCAAGCCTGGCGAACGCGGCCGCCTTCATGTTCGGGATCGGCGCGCTCGGTCAGCGGGCTCGCGCAGCGCGGGCAAAAACGGTAGTCGGCGGTGGTCATCGGTGAGGATCTGGCGAGCGCCGGACGGCCGCCTCCTGGCTGCCCGCGCACCCGCTCGGCGCGGGAAAGGCTTCATTCTAGCGAGTTTGCCCGCGCCGCAGACGATCCGTCCCCGCCGGCATCAGGGTTGCCGGCGCCCGCCCATGGCCGTCGCCGCGAAGCCGCCGGCGCCCGCGAGCAACGCGGCCACCGCGACCCACAGCGCCGGCGTGAATGACCCGAAACGCGCAGCCAGCGGCGCCGCGACGAGCGGCCCGAGGATTTGCCCGATCCCGTACGACGCGGTCGCATAGCCCATCAGCCCGGCCGCGCGCTCGCCGTGCAGGCGCCGCGCCTCGCGCATCGCGAACAGCGTGATCGCGGTGAACGGCAGGCCGAGCAACGCGCTGCCGACCGAGAAGCCGGCCGCGTTCGGCCACACGATTCCGGCCACGATGCCGAGCGCCTGCGTCGCGCAGCCTGCCGCGAGCAGCAGCCGGTTGTCCCAGTGCCCGGGCAGCCGCGCGGCGGAGATCGCGCCGACGATCAGTGCCGCGCCGAACATCGGCCAGAACAGGTCGGGCCACGGCGAACCGGCCGGCAGCGCGGCGCGCGCGATCACCGGCAGGAACGTCGCGGTGATGATGTAGCCGAAGCCCGGCGCGCCATACAGCACGACGAGCCACGCGGCGTCCATGCGATGGTTTCGCCTGCCGGCGGCAGGGTCCGTCGGAGCGGCCGGCGCGCCGGCGGCCGCATGCGGTGCGGCGGCCGCCGGTGGTGCCACATGCGCCGGTGCAGGCGCCGTGCCGAACGTGCGCCAGATCGCAACCGACAGCACGGCCGACAGCGCCGCGAAGCCCAGCCATCCCGCCGCCGCGCGGTGGCCGGCCAGCGCGCTGCCGATCAGGCCCGTCAGCACGATGCCGACGCCGGGCCCCGCATAGATCACCCCGCTCCACTCCGGCGCAGACAGCTCGGCCAGGCGCCGCAGCCCCCATTGCGACACGAACACGAACGTCCACGCGCTGACGACGCCCGCGACGAAGCGCACCGCGAGCCACACGGGCAGCAGGTGGCCGACGCCCATCGCGGCCGTCAGCAGCACGGTGGCCGCGAGCCCGAAGCGGACCATCCGCGCGGGCGCGACGCGCAGCGCCGCACAACTGACCGCGCCGACGAAGTAGCCCGCATAGTTCGCCGACGCGAGCCAGC
Source organism: Burkholderia sp. (assembly GCA_031253835.1). Classification (GTDB taxonomy): domain Bacteria; phylum Pseudomonadota; class Gammaproteobacteria; order Burkholderiales; family Burkholderiaceae; genus Burkholderia. The sequence goes on from JAIRVP010000027.1 coordinate 57,899, forward strand.
CGCCGGCCTTCAGGCCGATCGAGCCGTCGGCGAGCATCAGCGGCAACAGCGGCGTGAACGCGAAACGGCCGACGCCGAGCACGACGGCGAGGCCGACCATGCAGGCCAGCGCGGCCGCGCGGGCACGGCGGTCGGCCTGGTCGGACGAAAGCACGCCGGCAGCGGCGGTCGAGGCATCGAAGCGGGACATGGCGGCAATGGCCGGCACTCAACGCGCCGGCCGGATCGGAAATCGGAATGTTTCCATCGTAGCTTGACCAAGCGTTCTCGAAAAATGAATAATTAAGAATCGACCCATCCCATGGAGAGAATCATGGATCTGGCCGCGCTGGCGATTTTCCGGGCGGTCGTGCGCGAGAACGGCGTGACGCGCGCGGCGGCGAAGCTCAATCGCGTGCAGTCGAACGTCACGACGCGCATCAAGCAACTCGAGGAAGAACTCGGCGCGGCGCTGTTCGTGCGCGACGGCCGCCGGCTGGTGCTGACGCCGGCCGGCCACACGCTGCTGCCGTATGCGGAGCGCCTGCTCGCGCTCGCCGACGAGGCGCGCGACGCGGTGCGCGAGGACACGCCGCGCGGCCGGCTGCGGCTCGGCACGATGGAAAGCACGGCCGCGAGCCGGCTGCCGACGATACTCGCGCACTATCACCACGCATGGCCCGACGTGTCGCTCGAACTGCTGACCGGCACGACGGGCTGGCTGATCGACCGGGTGCGCGATTTCGAGATCGATGCCGCGCTGTTCGCGCGCCCGCCCGAGCCCGACACGCTGCCCGACACGTTCGAGACGGTGCCGATCTTCCGCGAGAACCTCGTGCTGCTGACGCCGCGCGGCCATCCGCCGGTGCGCACGCCGCGCGACGTGATCCTGCCGACGCTGATCGCATTCGAGCGCGGCTGCACGTATCGCAAGTACGTCGAGCGGTGGTATGCGGCGCATGGCGTGAAGCCGGCGCGCGTGCTCGAACTCGGCTCGTATCACGCGATCGTCGCGTGCGTCGCGGCCGGCGCGGGCATCGCGGTCGCACCGCGTTCGGTGCTCGACCTGCAGCCCGAGACCGGCAACATCGCCGCGCACACGATTCCCGAACTGGAAGGCATCGACACGTTGCTCGCGTGGCGGCAGGGTTATGCGTCGGCGGCGCTCGCCGCGCTGCGCGATGCGCTGACGGAGGCCGGGCGGTCGCCTGCCGATGCGGCGAAGCCGCCGGTGACGGTGACGGCCTGACCCAGGTTTGCGCGTCGTCGCGCGGATCGACGCGCACAAACAAAACGACCCGACCGGCAATTGCCGATCGGGTCGTTTTTCCATTCATGCGACGCCGTCAGAAAAACGGCATCGCATCGGTGACGTGACGATCAGAGCCGCTCTTCGACCCAGCCCTTCACGCCAGCCAGCGCGCCCGGCAGGTTGGCCGGCTCGGTGCCGCCTGCCTGCGCCATGTCCGGACGGCCGCCGCCCTTGCCGCCGACCTGCTGCGCGACGAAGTTCACGAGCTCGCCGGCCTTGACCTTCTTGCTCGCGTCCGGCGTGACGCCCGCGATCAGGCTGACCTTGCCGCCTTCGACGGCCGCCAGCACGATCGCCGCGCTCTTCAGCTTGTCCTTCAGCTTGTCGACCGTTTCGCGCAGCGTCTTCGCGTCGGCGCCGTCGAGCGTCGCGGCCAGCACGAACACGCCGGCCACGTCGACGGCCTGCTGCGCGAGCTCGTCGCCCTGGTTCGACGCGAGCTTCGACTTCAGCGCGCCCAGCTCCTTCTCGAGCGACTTCACCTGGTCCTGCACCTGGGCGATGCGCTGCGTGAGTTCCGACGGCTGCGCCTTCAGCGCGGCGGCCGCTTCGTTCACGCGGGCATCGAGATCCTGTACGTAGCGCACCGCGTTGTCGCCGGTGATCGCCTCGACGCGGCGGATGCCGGCCGCGACGCCGCCTTCGACCACGATCTTGAAGAAACCGATGTCGCCGCTGCGGCTCACGTGCGTGCCGCCGCACAGTTCGCGCGAGAAGCCGAGATCGAGCACGCGCACTTCGTCGCCGTACTTCTCGCCGAACAGCGCCATCGCGCCGCCCTTCACCGCTTCGTCGTACGGCATCACGCGCACGATGCCCGGCGCGTTGGCCAGGATCTCGTTGTTGACGATCTGCTCGACGCGGCGGATTTCGTCGTCGGTCATCGGTGCGTTGTGCGCGAAGTCGAAGCGGGTCTTCTCCGCATCGACCAGCGAACCCTTCTGCTGCACGTGCGCGCCGAGCACTTCGCGCAGCGCCTTGTGCATCAGGTGGGTGGCCGAGTGGTTGCGCTGCGTGCGGGCGCGGCGATGCGCGTCGATTTCCGCGCGCAGCACGTCGCCGACCTTCAGCGTGCCCTGCTCGAGCGTGCCGTGATGGCCGATCACGTCGGCCTGCACCTTCAGCGTGTCGGCCACCGCGAAGCGCGTCGCGGCGTTCGCGAGCACGCCCTGGTCGCCGATCTGGCCGCCCGATTCCGCGTAGAACGGCGTGTGGTCGAGCACGACGACCGCATCCTGGCCGGTCGTCACTGCGTTGACCGACGAGCCGTCGACGTACAGCGCGACGACCTTCGCGTCGTCGAACGCGATTTCCTCGTAACCGTGGAACGTGGTTTTCGCACCCGAGTATTCAAGGCCCTGAGCAGCCTTGAACTTGCCGGCCGCGCGTGCCTGCTCGCGCTGGCGCGCCATCGCGTCGTCGAATGCCGGCTCGTCGACCGTCATCCCGCGCTCGCGGCACACGTCGGCCGTGAGGTCGAGCGGGAAGCCGTACGTGTCGTGCAGCTTGAACGCGAGTTCGCCGTCGAGCACCTTGCCGCCCTTCGCCTCGACGTCGGCCAGCGCGCCTTCGAGGATCGACATCCCGTGCTCGATCGTCTCGAAGAAGCGCTCCTCTTCCTGGCGCAGCACGTCGGTCACGCGCTGCTCGGCTTCCTTCAGCTCCGGATACGCGACGCCCATCTCGGCGACGAGGTCGGCCACCAGCTTGTGGAAGAACGCACCCTTGCGGCCGAGCTTGTAGCCGTGGCGGATCGCGCGGCGCACGATCCGGCGCAGCACGTAGCCGCGGCCTTCGTTGCCGGGGATCACGCCGTCGACGATCAGGAACGAGCACGCGCGGATGTGATCGGCGATCACCTTCAGCGAGTTGTTCGTGAGGTCGCTGATCTCGGTCACGCGCGCGGCGGCCTTGATCAGGTTCTGGAACAGGTCGATCTCGTAGTTGCTGTGCACGTGCTGCAGCACCGCGGCGAGACGCTCGAGGCCCATGCCGGTGTCGACCGACTGCTTCGGCAGGCGCGTCATGTTGCCCTGCGCGTCGCGGTTGAACTGCATGAACACGAGGTTCCAGATCTCGATGTAGCGGTCGCCGTCTTCTTCGGGCGATCCCGGCGGGCCGCCCCACACGTCCGGGCCGTGGTCGTAGAAGATTTCGGTACACGGGCCGCACGGGCCCGTATCGCCCATCGTCCAGAAGTTGTCCGACGCGTAGCGCGCGCCCTTGTTGTCGCCGATGCGGATGATGCGCTCGGTCGGCACGCCGACTTCCTTCGCCCAGATGTCGTACGCCTCGTCGTCTTCCTGGTAGACGGTGACCCACAGCTTGTCCTTCGGCAGCTGGTAGACCGTGGTCAGCAGCTCCCACGCGAACTTGATCGCATCGTGCTTGAAGTAGTCGCCGAACGAGAAGTTGCCGAGCATCTCGAAGAACGTGTGATGGCGCGCCGTGTAGCCGACGTTCTCGAGGTCGTTGTGCTTGCCGCCCGCGCGCACGCTGCGCTGCGCCGTCGTGGCGCGCGAGTACGGGCGCGGATCCGTGCCGAGGAAGACGTCCTTGAACTGGACCATGCCCGAGTTCGTGAACATCAGCGTGGGGTCGTTACCGGGCACGAGGCTCGACGAGCGGACGATCGTGTGGCCCTTCGATTCGAAGAATTTGAGGAATTTCTCGCGGATTTCGGCAGCTTTCATGGCGTGCGGGGACAGTCTGGCAAAGACGGCTTCAAACGCCGGCGCCCTTGACGGGCGCGCGACGGCATGGATTCGGAAACGATCGATTATACGGGATCGGGGCCGGCTTCCGGGCAAAGCGCCGGCAAAGCGGCTCGGCCATCCGGACGGCCCGGCTGGGCCACCCGGATGGCCGATTCGCCTTAAGATGCTCGGCATGCCAATCGGCCTTGCCCGACAAGGCAGGCCAGCCATGAAAGGAGACGATTCGACGATGGGTGCCCTGAGCCATATCCGCGTGCTGGACCTCACCCGCGTGCTCGCGGGCCCGTGGTGCGCGCAGACGCTTGCCGATTTCGGCGCGGACGTGATCAAGGTCGAGCGCCCGGGCGCCGGCGACGACACGCGCCACTGGGGGCCGCCGTACCTGAAGGACGCGGACGGCGCCGATACCGCCGAGGCCGCGTACTACCTCGCGGCGAACCGCAACAAGCGCTCGGTGACGATCGACATCGCGACGCCCGAAGGCCAGCAGATCGTGCGCGAGCTCGCCGCGCAAAGCGACGTCGTGCTCGAGAACTACAAGGTCGGCCAGCTGAAGAAATACGGGCTCGATTACGACTCGCTGCGCGCGGTGAAGCCCGATCTCGTCTACTGCTCGGTCACCGGCTTCGGCCAGACGGGCCCGTATGCGCACCGCGCGGGCTATGACTTCATCGTGCAGGGGATCGGCGGCTTCATGAGCATCACCGGCGAGCGCGACGGCGAGCCGGGCGGCGGCCCGCAGAAAGCCGGCGTCGCGATCGCCGATCTCGCGACGGGCCTCTATTCGACGATCGCCGTGCTCGCCGCGCTCGCGCACCGCGACCGCACGGGCGAAGGCCAGTACATCGACATGGCGCTGCTCGACGTGCAGGTCGCGCTGCTCGCGAACATGAACACCAACTTCCTCGCGAGCGGCAAGCCGCCGGTGCGCTGGGGCAACGCGCATCCGAACATCGTGCCGTACCAGACGTTCCAGACGAGCGACGGCTGGATCATCGTCGCGGTCGGCAACGACGGGCAGTTCCGCAAGTTCGTCGAGGCGGGCGGCCGGCCCGAGCTGGCCGACGACGAGCGCTTCGCGACGAACCCGTCGCGCGTGCGCCATCGCGACACGCTGGTGCCGATCCTCGCGGAGATGGTGAAGGCGCGCGGCAAGGCCGACTGGATCGCCGTGCTCGAGGCGGCCGGCGTGCCGTGCGGGCCGATCAACGATCTCGACGAAGTGTTCGACAACGAGCAGGTGGTTGCACGCGGGATGCAGGTATCGCTGCCGCATCCGTGCGGCGCGGACGTGAAGCTCGTGCGCAACCCGATCCGGATGAGCGCGACGCCGCCCGACGCGCGCACGGCGCCGCCGCTGCTCGGCGCGCAGACCGACGACGTGCTGCGCGACATGCTCGGCTACGACGACGCACGGATTGCCGCGTTGAAGGCGAAACAGGCGATCTGATGCGCGAGGCTCGCGCGGCGGCGGCTGGCCTGCCTACCGCGCGAGCGCGTCGAGCCAGCCGCGGGCGGCCGGCCAGTCGCCGAGCCCGCTGTCCGCGTTGATGTGGCCGCGCGGGCCGATTTCACGGAATTCACTGCCCCACGCATGTGCGCAGCCGCGCGCGAACGCGAGCGAACCGTACGGATCGTCGCTGCTCGCGACGACGCAGGTCGGAAACGGCAGCCGCTCGTGCGGCACCGGGCCGAAGCCGTGCGCGTCGGCCGGAAACGCCGGCCCGGCGGGATCGGGCAACGCGACGAGCAGTGCACCGCGCACTTTCGCGAGCGCGGCCGGGCGCGCATAGCGCGTCGCCCACCATGCGGCGGTCAGCGTGCCGAGGCTGTGGCCGGCGATCACCACGGGCCCGCGCGCGGCTTCGACCGCGCGGTCGAGCGCGAGACACCAGCCGTTGCGGAACGCGCGGTCCCAGTCGGGCATCGCGACACGCGAAAAGCGCGCGTCGGCGCGCTCCCAGCGGCTCTGCCAGTGAAGCGGGCCGGAATTGCCGTAGCCCGGCAGGACGAAAACGAAAGGGTCGCTCATGGAGGGTTCGTCGACGAATGGAATCGTGATGTGGCGTCGACGAAGTGTCGCACACCCTCCTCTCCCTGATGCTGCCTGTCGAAAACCGGGGATGTGCGTGAGATTCATGCGGGTCGAGACGCGTTCGAATCGGCGTCACGACCGGCCGGCGTTCAGCGGCGCCCGCGTCGCGGGCGCCTGCCGGCTGCGATCAGCGTACGCCGGCGCCGACCAGGCCGCCTGCGGCCGCACCGGCGACCGTGCCGACCGGGCCGCCCGTAATCAGGTAGCCGAGCGCGCCGCCTGCGGCCGCGCCGATACCGGCATTGCGTTGCGTATGCGTCATCGCGCATGCGCCGAGTTGCGACAGGGCCGCGACGATCACCGCGGTACGAACGAGAAAAGTGGTCTTCTTCATCATGCTTATTGGCTTCCTTCCGCCCGGAAAAAAATACGAATGGCGGCGTTGTATCGGTAAAGCCATCATAGGAAAACCCGAACGGCACGGGCAATCCGATTTACGTCGTGTTACAGCCGACACACACTCGATATATTGCGGTGCGCATCGCGAACGCACGGTGCCGGACCCGCAAGCCGCGCGGGACGGACCCCGGTCAGGTAGAATTACAGGATTAAACCGGCGCGACGCGCCGACACAACCTGACGCCAACCGCATGAGCACCGAACGCAACGACGCCCCCGCGGCTTCCAATTTCATCCGCAACATCATCGACGACGACAACCGCACCGGCAAATGGGGCGGCCGCGTCGAGACGCGCTTCCCGCCCGAGCCGAACGGCTATCTGCACATCGGCCATGCGAAGAGCATCTGCCTGAACTTCAGCGTCGCGCGCGACTACGGCGGCGTGTGCCACCTGCGCTTCGACGACACGAACCCGGAGAAGGAAAGCGTCGAGTACGTCGACTCGATCGTCGACGCGGTGCGCTGGCTCGGTTTCGACTGGCGCAAGGACGCCGTCGACCATCAGTATTTCGCGAGCGACTACTACGACAAGCTGTACGAGTTCGCCGAGCTGCTGATCAAGCGCGGCAAGGCCTATGTCGACAGCCAGAGCGCCGATGAAATGCGCGCGAACCGCGGCTCGCTGACGGAAGGCGGCAAGCCGTCGCCGTTCCGCGACCGCACGCCGGAAGAAAACCTCGACCTGTTCCGCCGCATGAAGGCCGGCGAGTTCAAGGAAGGCGAGCACGTGCTGCGCGCGAAGATCGACATGGCTTCGCCGAACATGAACATGCGCGACCCGGTGATCTACCGGATCCGCTACGCGCACCACTACCGCACCGGCGACGCCTGGTGCGTGTATCCGATGTACGACTACACGCACTGCATCTCGGATGCGCTCGAAGGCATCACGCATTCGCTGTGCACGCTCGAATTCGAGGATCACCGCCCGCTGTACGACTGGGTGCTGAACGAACTCGCGGAAGCCGGCATGTTCACGCGCCCGCTGCCGCAACAGATCGAATTCTCGCGCCTGAACCTCACGTACGCGATCACCAGCAAGCGCAAGCTGCTGCAGCTCGTCACCGAGGGGCACGTCGACGGCTGGGACGACCCGCGGATGCCGACGATCGTCGGCGTGCGCCGTCGCGGCTTCACGCCGGAGAGCATCCACCTGTTCTGCGAGCGGATCGGCGTGACGAAGATCGATTCGTGGATCGACATGAGCATCTTCGAAGGCGCGCTGCGCGACGACCTCGACGAGAAGGCCTCGCGTACGGTCGCGGTGCTCGATCCGCTGAAGCTCGTGATCGACAACTATCCGGAAGACCTCGAGGAAGCGTGCACGGCGCCCGTGCATCCGCACCACCCGGATCGCGGCGTGCGCACGTTCCCGATCTCGCGCGAGCTGTGGATCGAGCGCGAGGATTTCGTCGAGAACCCGCCGAAGGGCTATTTCCGCCTGTTCCCGGGCAACAAGGTGCGCCTGCGCTACGGCTACGTGATCGAATGCACGGGCTTCGACAAGGACGCCGACGGCAACGTGACGGCCGTGCACTGCAACTACTTCCCGGACAGCAAGTCGGGCACGGAAGGCGCGAACACGTACAAGGTCAAGGGCAACATCCACTGGGTCAGCGCGAAGCATGCGCAGCCGGCCGAAGTGCGGATCTACGACCGCCTGTTCAAGGAGCCGCATCCGGACGCAGGCGGCGCGAACTTCCTCGAAGCGCTGAATCCCGATTCGAAGAAGATCGTGCAGGCTTACCTGGAGCCGGGTAACGGCGACATCGCGCCGGAAACGCGCCTGCAGTTCGAGCGCCACGGCTACTTTGTTGCGGACCGTGTCGATTCGAAGCCGGGCAAGCCGGTGTTCAACCGGATCGTCGGGCTGCGCGACAGCTGGGGCAAGCCGGCCTGACGGCCTGCTCCGCGCGCGGCGGGCGGCTTCGACCGCCACCGCCGCGTGACCATGAAAAAACCGGCCCTCGGGCCGGTTTTTTATTGCGTGCATCGAAGCGGAACATTCACCCGCCCGACAACCGCCGATGCAGCTCCACCAGCGACAGCTTCGTGCGAAACAGCCGCGCGAGGCTGCGGCTCGCGTACGCATCGATGTCGCCCGGCACGGTCCAGCGGTATGCATCCATCTCGGGAATCATCGAGCCGTCGCGACGGCTCGGGAACAGCGACGTGCACGTGCAGTGCGCGGGATCGATCTCGCCTTCGGCCACCCGCACCGCGAACAGGTGCAGATCCTTGTCGTGCCGGTACGCAAAGCGGCCGAGATCGAGCAGCCTGGCCGGCGCGAACTCGATGCCGGTTTCCTCCAGCAGCTCGCGCAGCGCGGCGTCGGCCGGCGTTTCGCCCGGCTCGCCCTGCCCCTTCGGGATGTCCCAGTGCGTGGTATCCGTCGCATGCGCGAGGAACACGCGGCCGGCCGCATCGAGGATCACGACGCCGCACGACACCGTGCGCGGCGCGCCGCCCCGCCTCGTCACACGCGTGCTCAGCGCTTCTGCAGCTGCCACTGGCCCGCGGCCGTCTTGCAGTAGACGGGCTTGAGCGTCATCGTCTGGCCCTTCGCGGTGATCTCGGTGGCAATTTCACGGCAGGTCTTGCCGTCGCTCTCGGACGTCGACGGCGTGAGCTTCGCATCGATCTGCGTGCCGCGGCCGCTGCTCTGCCACGTCGTGGTTTCGCCGTCCTTGCCTTCGTCACGCACCTGCGCGGCGGCTTTCGCGAGCGACGCACGGTCGGTCTTGCTGAAATAGCTGAGCGGCGTGTCGTTGAGGAAGTTCAGGTTGTTCTGCGCGTGGGCGGGCAGCATCGCGGCTGCGCACGCGGCGCCGGCCAGCACACGCGTGACGACGGAAAGGGATGCACGCATCGACATGTTGTTCTCCTTGGATGTTCGATCGAACGGCGCGGTGCGGGCCGGCGAACCGGGGGCCGGCCCTCCGGCACGCACCGCGCCTGTCAGCGAGCGAGCATAGCATGCGTGCCACGTTGAAGGCCTGCTAGTGCCCGGCCGGCGCGGCCGGTTGCTGATATCCGTCAGTCAGCGTGCCGAGGAACGCGATCACGTCCTTGATCTCGGCCGCGTTCAGCGCCGGCTGCTCGCCGCGCTTGCGGTCGAACGGCGCTTCGCGGTTGATGTTCGGCCAGTAGCGCTTCGGCAGGTCGTCGTAAATCTGCACCTTGCCGTGCACGACCGGGTAGAACTTCTCCGGATGGATGTCGCGCTCGACGTAGAAGCGCATCACGTCCTCGAGCGTGTGATACACGCCGTTGTGGAAGAAGGTCTTGCGCAACGCGACGTTGCGCAGCGACGGCGTGCGGAACAGCCCGCAGAATTCGTCGCGGCCCTTCAGGTCGGTGCGCTCGGGGCCGCACGCGCCGAGATCGTGGAAACCCGGGTCGCGGTTGACGGGCAGCGCGCGGTTGCGCGGCACCGCGATCGCGATCAGCCCGAAGTCGCTGAACTGCGGCGGCGTGCCGTCGAGCGCGCGCTGGCTGATGTGGCAGCTCGCGCAATTGCCCTTCTTCTCGTCGTTGAACAGCTGCAGCCCGCGCAATTCGGCCGGCGTGAGCTGCGCATGGCCCGCGAGATACGCGTCGTACTTGCTCGTATACGGCGAGAACAGTTCGGGCGTCTGCTCGAAGGTTTCGAGCGCGCGCAGCACGGCCTTGAATGTCGCCGCGTCGTCGTCGAGCACCTTCACGCCGAACACCGCGCGGAACTCGTCCGCATACGGCGCGGCCTTCACGGCCTGCGCGACCTTCGCGGGCGAGCTGTTCATCTCGAACGGCGACGTCAACGGAATGCGCGCCTGCTCGGCGCCCGTGTCGACACGGCCGTCCCACGTGAGGCCGCCCGTCGGGCCCGCGTCGACGCTCTCGTCGCCTTCGTCGTCGGAATCGTGGAAGTGCTCGGTGAACTGCGGCACGCCCTGCAGGTACTTCAGCGACGGCACCGCGCGAAAGCCCGGATGCTTCATGTCGTCGCCGCCGAACTGCACGGCGAGCGCATTGGGCGGCCCGAACGCGTGATCGGGACTGTGACACGACGCGCACGCGAGCTTGCCGGAACCTGACAGCGTAGGGTCGAAGAAAAGTTGCTTGCCGAGCGCGGTCATCCGGCGCACGCCTTCGTAAACTTGCGCACGCGTCTGCGGCTGGTTCGTCGCGACCACGGCGCCGCTCGCGGCAACCGTTGCGGACGCAACCAGGTTCGCGGCACCCGGCGCGCTCGCCGCGCTCGCGGCCTGCGCGGACGGCGTGCCGGCACCGGGCTGTCCGTCACAGCCGGCAAGGGTTGCGAGCGAGGTGGCCAGCGCGAATGCGCCGGCGAGATGCAGCCACGAACGCGCGAATGCGCCGGCTGTCGGTTGGCGAGGCTTCATCGATTCGTCGGAAAGTGGGTTCATGAGCGGCCGGAGTTTATGTCAGCCGCATGACCGTTACATGACGCCTCTCCGACAGCTAATCGAAAGGACGCCTACACCCGCCTGTCAAATCGCACCCTCAAAATGCGTGCAGCCGGACATGCCACGGTCACCTCGCGAACCGGCGGTACACGAATGCGCCGGTTCCCCACGCGACAAGAGAGAGATAGAGAGTACAACGGATGAAAAACCACGCCTGGATTCGCTTTACACCGATCGCCGTTGCGGCGGCGGCCGCCCTCACCGCCTGCGGCGGCGACGACGTGCAGCAGCAAGGCCTGTCGACGGTGAAGAACGTCGTCGTGATCTATGCGGAAAACCGCAGCTTCGACAACCTGTACGGCAATTTTCCGGGCGCGAACGGCCTGCAGAACGTGACCGCGGCCAGCGCGCAGCAGAAGGATCGCAACGGCCAGCCGCTCGCGACGCTGCCGAAGGTCTGGGGCGGCCTGACCGCGAAGGGCGTGACGCCGGCCGTGACCGAAGCGATGACGGCGAACCTGCCGAACGCGCCGTTCGCGATCGACGACCCGAACGGTTTCAACACGTCGATGAGCGTGACGACGCGCGACCTGTATCACCGCTTCTACGAGAACCAGATGCAGATCAACGGCGGCAAGAACGACATGTTCGCCGCGTGGGCCGACTCCGGCGGCCTCGTGATGGGCCACTACACGCCCGACGCGACGAAGCTGCCGCTGTGGAAGATCGCGCAGCAGTTCACGCTGGCCGACAACTTCTTCATGGGCGCGTTCGGCGGCTCGTTCCTGAACCACCAGTACCTGATCTGCGCCTGCGCGCCGTTCTACGCGAACGCGGACAAGAGCCCGGCCGCCGGCTCGATCTCGGCCGTCGCCGCCGACGGCAAGTCGCTGCAGCTCGCGACCAACTCGCCGGCATCCGCGCTCGACGGCATTCCGAAGTTCGTGAACTCGGGCAACCTGACGCCGGACTTCTACGCGATCAACACGATGCAGCCGCCGTATCAGCCGAGCGGCAACAAGGCGGCTTCGGGTGGCGATCCGAACCTCGCCGACCCGTCGGCCGCGTCGACGCTGCCGCCGCAGTCGCAGCAGAACATCGGTGACCTGATGACCAGCGCCGGCGTGTCGTGGGCATGGTACGGCGGTGCGTGGAACCAGGCGCTGCAGGCCGCGCAGAGCGGCACCGCGAACGTGATCTACGGCCCGAACATGACGGCGCCGAACTTCCAGCCGCACCACCAGCCGTTCAACTACTACGCGAACCAGGCACCGGGCAGCACGAGCCGCGCGCAGCACTTGCTGGACGGCGGCACCGACGGCAGCGAGTTCATCAAGGCGATCGACGCGGGCACGCTGCCGCAAGTCGCGTTCTACAAGCCGCAGGGCAACCTGAACGAACACGCGGGCTACACGGACGTGTCGAGCGGCGACCAGCACATCGCGAACGTGATCGCGCACCTGCAGGCGAGCCCGCAGTGGAAGAACATGGTCGTGGTCGTCACGTACGACGAAAACGGCGGCTTCTGGGATCACGTGTCGCCGCCGAAGGGCGATCGCTGGGGCCCGGGCACGCGTATTCCGGCGCTGATCGTGTCGCCGTTCTCGAAGAAGGGTTTCGTCGACCACACGCAGTACGACACCGCGTCGATCCTGCGCTTCATCACGCGCCGCTTCTCGCTGCCGCGCCTCGCGGGCCTGCAGCAGCGCGACGACGCGCTGAAGGCGAACGGCGGCCAGCCGATGGGCGACCTGACGAACGCGCTCGCGCTGTCGCCGAACCTGTAACGGCATCGCGACGAACGGGCCGGCGGCCTTGCCGGCCCGAACGCACGAAGGGCGGCCTCATGGCCGCCCTTTTTCATGCGCGCGCGTGCCGGTTACCACCCATACTTCAGCTCGACGCCGACGTAATCGGCGTTGTGCCCGCCCGCCTGCCGGATCGCATCGCCGACCTGGAAATGCACGGCCTCGACCGCACCGATCAGGTTCGCGGCGATCGTCCAGTCCGCGCGCAGCTGCACGTACATCCCCGTCCACAACCCGCCCTTGCCTGCCGTGCCGGGCACGACCGCGTTGCCCTGCTGGTAGACCGCGTCGCCGGTCGTCTCGCGCCACTGGAAGCCGAGCGCGCCGAGCAGCGACAGGTTCGGCGACGGCTTCAGCGTGACGGACGGCTTCACGTGGATCAGGTTCGAGTAGCCCGTAAAACCGGCCAGCGTGAAGTAATAGCCGTTCGGAAACAGCGGGTTGAAGGTGCCGACGCGGCCGTCGTGCGGATGCCGGTCGCCCGACGCCGCATCGACCTGCAGCGCGACGCGCGGCGACCACGGCGCGTCGAGCCGGTAGCCGGCGATCGAGCCCACCGCCCACGCGCGGATCGAGCTGCTGCCGACCGTGCCCGTCTGCAGCATCGTTTCGAGGTCCCAGTCGAAGCGGCCCTGCGTACCGGTGTAACGCAGGTCCCACACGTCGCGCCGCTCGGCGCCGCTCGCGTCGAGAAAACGCGCGTTGCTGCGGTTGTAGCGCGACCAGTAGCCCGACAGGTCGCCGGGCCCGACCGACTGCCGCTCGAAGCGCACGCCGCTGAACGTGAGATCGCGGTTCGACACGTCGTCGAACGCGGACACGGTCCGGTTCTGCACGGGCTGCGTCGCATAGCCAATGAAGCGCCACTTCTGGTACTCGTAGTCCGCCCACACCGCATCGAACGCCTGCCGCACGTTCGGGCCGTCCCGCGCGGCGATGAAACGCTGCAAGTCGAACGCCATCTCCTGGCGGCCGACGCGGAACTTGAACGTGCCGCCGCCGAGCGCGCCCGTGTAGGTCGCGAACGCCTGTTCGAGATCGAGCGGGTTCTTGTCGACCGGCGTGATCGTGTTCTTGCCGAATGCGCGCGCATCCTGCAACTGCACGAAGAACTGCCAGTGCTGGCCGAGATGCGCATCGGCATGCACTTCGACGCGCTGGATCAGGTACGTATCCGATTGCGCGGAGCCGATCCCGAACAGCGGCGCGTCGTTGGTCTCGAGGCGCTCGCGCAGGTTCACGCCGAGCGACAGATAGGAGGCCGGATCGTTGCCCAGCGGAATGTATTTCAACCCGTCGAGCGGCGCGCGCGGCACGCACGGATTCGCGAGCACCGACCAGTCTTCCTGCCAGCGGTTGAACAGCACGGTCGGCCGCTTGGCCGTGCACGTCGATGCGGTGCCGTCGGCGGCCGGTGCCGCTGCCGCTGCGGTTGCCGTTTCCGCGAACGCAGCATCGGCGCCCGCGAGCAGCAGGCCTGCTACGACCGACGCGCGGGCCGCGCGATCGAAGCGGCGCACGCGATGTTTCCGTTCCCGCCACCGGCTCATGCGTGCTCCTGCGTGGCGCTGCCGGCCGCTTGCGACGCGCACAGCGCGAGCACCGCCAGCGCGCCGACGGGCGCGAGCAGCGCCAGAAACCCGACGTAGCGGAACCCGAGCGCGCCGCACGCCGCGCCGAGCGCGAACGCGACGATCGCCGGCAGCATCTTCGCGAAGCGCGCGCGTGCGGCCGCGCGCACGCTGTCGGCCGTGCCGGCGGACAGCATGTCGACGACGTCGAGGATCGCCTGCGTGACGTTGCCGGTCATCACCGTGTTCGGCACGCCCGCACGCGGGATCACGCGCGGATGCGCGTTCTGCACGCCCATCGCGAACGTGCCGACGATGCCGGCCACGAGCGCCGGCAGGCTGTCGGGCTGCGTGACGGGTGTCGCCCATACGCCGGCCGCGCAGAAGCCGAGCAGCAGCACGGCCTGCACCGCGTGCAGCGCACGCGTGCCCTGCCATGCCGGCCGCGCGGACATCGACCGCGCGATCAGGCTGCTCACGATCACGCCGCACACGAACGCGGGAAACACGCTGAGCTTCAGCACGACACCCTGGCCGAAGCCCGCGATGCCCGCGCCGATCAGCACGAAGTTGCCCGTCACGTGCGCGGTGAACAGCCCGAACAGCGCGACGAAGCTCAGCGTGTCGACGAAGCCGGCCACCGCGGCAAGGATCGTGTCCTCGTGCTTCATCGCGCCGCGCCCGCGTGGATCTCGGCGACGTAGCCGCCCGGGAACTGCACGAGCGCCGCGTCGCGGCCGTCCGACGTGAACGCCGGCACGAGCACCGTCGCGCCCGCGGCCTGCGCCTTCTTCAGCGTCGCGGCGAGATCGGGCACCTCGTAGCCGGTCATCTCGCGGCCGAACGGGTAAGGCAGACGGCCGTCGGTGGCGAGCACCGTCATCTTGCCGAAGCCCGATTCGATGCGGATGCGACGATACGTGTCGTTCGGCCGGCCGATCTCGACGCCCGGCGCGTTGCGCACGTCGGACACGACCTTGCCGTGCGAGAACGCGACGAAGTCACGCACGAGCGTGTCGGCGCTTTCCGGCGACACGTACACGCGGTTCTCGGGCACCGTCTCCAGCGCGTCGTAGTGCGGCGCCTCGGTATGCCAGTACAGCTGCATGTTCACGCCGCCCGGCCAGCGGATGATCGCGTCGCGGCCGATCGGATCGGGGAACGTGTCGACGACCACGTCCGCGCCGTGCGCACGCGCCGACTTCACCGCGACATCCATGTCCGTGACGAGATAGCCGGTGCGCTCCGCGCAGAACGGATACGGGATCGGCGTCTTGAAGCCGAACACCGAGATCGTGCCGACCGG
>JAIRVP010000060.1 GCA_031253835.1 Burkholderia sp.
CGATCTCGGTGCCTTTCTCGGCGGCCAGCTGCTTGAGCCGGATCGCCGCAGACAGCCCGGCGGGGCCGCCGCCGACGATCACGACGTCGTATTCCATCGATTCGCGCGGGCCGTATTGCTCGATGAGGCTTGCGGGGGTCATTGGCGTTCCTCTAACCGTTAGAATGCTTTTATTCGGGAGCGTATTGTCTTCGAAACGAAACGCTTGCCGCAACAACAGGCGGCTAGATTAGCACGATCGTTCTATTTTTGTGCTAGGGTAATGTCGCCCGGGCTGTGCCGCCCGGGCGGGTGAAACGACATCGAAAGGGGATGTGCAAATGGGTCGATCGATCAATCTGGAAGGCAAGGTTGCGCTGGTCACGGGCGCGTCGAGCGGCCTCGGGCAGCGCTTTGCGCAGGTGCTGTCGCAGGCCGGCGCGAAGGTCGTGCTCGCGAGCCGCCGCGTCGAGCGCCTGAAGGAGTTGCGCGCGGAGATCGAGGCGGCGGGCGGGGCCGCGCACGTCGTGTCGCTCGATGTCACCGACGTCCAGAGCATCAAGGCGGCGGTCGCGCATGCGGAGACGGAAGCCGGCACGATCGACATCCTCGTGAACAATTCGGGCGTCTCGACGATGCAGAAGCTCGTCGACGTCACGCCGGCCGATTTCGAGTTCGTGTTCGACACTAACACGCGCGGCGCGTTTTTCGTCGCGCAGGAAGTCGCGAAGCGAATGATCATGCGCGCGAACGGCAGCGGCAACGGCAAGCCGCCGTGCCGGATCATCAACATCGCGTCGGTGGCCGGGCTGCGCGTGTTCCCGCAGATCGGGCTGTACGCGATGAGCAAGGCCGCGGTCGTGCAGATGACGCGCGCGATGGCGCTCGAGTGGGGGCGCCACGGGATCAACGTCAACGCGATCTGTCCGGGCTATATCGATACCGAAATCAATCATTACCTGTGGGAAACCGAGCAGGGCCAGAAGCTGCAGTCTATGCTGCCGCGCCGGCGCGTCGGCAAGCCGCAGGATCTCGACGGGCTGTTGTTGCTGCTCGCGGCCGACGAGTCGCAGTTCATCAATGGCTCGATTATCTCCGCCGACGACGGCTTCGGCCTCGCCTGAGCGGATGACATTCAGCAACAAAGAAGACTGCAATGAGCGCAACAAGCGATTACTCCCCCGTATTTGAGATGTCGATGCCGATCCGCTGGGGCGACATGGACGCATTCGGCCATGTGAACAACACGGTCTATTTCCGCTACATGGAGCAGGCGCGGATCTCGTGGTTCGAGGAACTCGGCATTGCCGGCGGCAACGGCGAAGGGCAGGGGCCTGTCATCGTCACGGCGTCGATGGAATTCCTCAAGCAGCTGCACTATCCGGGCGACGTGATCGCGAAGATGTCGGCCGCGAAACCCGGCCGGAGCAGCTTCGACACGGGCTTCGAGCTCACGCGCGCGGACGATCCGCAGCACGTCTATGCACGCGGCAACGCACGCTGCGTGTGGGTCGACTACGCGCTCGGCAAGTCGGCGGAACTGCCGCAGCTGCTGCGCGACACGATCGAGCGCGCACTCGCGGCGAAAATCGTCTGAGCGCCGGGTCGGCGAGGCCGGCGCCAGCGCGCCGGTGAGCCGCCACGCCCGTCGTTCCTGACGTTATCCGATTCGGCCGCCTTGCGCGGCCGATCGTCATTCTGACGCCACCACGCGACCGGCGTTCACTGTCCGAGCAGGCGCTGCAACAGCTCCGGCGTGTTGTTCGTGCCGTATTTGCGCATCAGCCGTGCGCGGTAGATGTCGACCGTGCGCGAGCTGATGTCGAGCACGCGCCCGATCTGCTTGCTGGTCTTGCCGGTCGCGAGCTGCGCGGCGATCTCGCGCTCGCGCGGCGTCAGCTCGACGGCGACGCGGCGCGTCGCGCTCAGATCCTCGAAGGTCCACACGCCGGCTGCGAGCGGCGCGGTGCGGTCGAGCGCGCGGCCCGTCACGTGGCACCAGAACAGCTCGCCGTCCGCGCGCTTCATGATTCTGTCATCCGAGTAGATGCCGTTCGCGGCCATCACGCGCGCGATACGCTCGCCGATGCGCTGGAATTCGTCCGTCGACGGGTAGAGCACCTCATACGACTTTCCGATCAGGTCGGCCCGCGCGCAGCGGAAGATCGACGCGAGCGCGTCGTTGCAATCCTCGATCACGCGATCGCGCGACAGCACGAGACCGAGCGGCGCGAGGTGGAAGGCAGTCTGG
Source organism: Burkholderia sp. (assembly GCA_031253835.1). GTDB lineage: Bacteria > Pseudomonadota > Gammaproteobacteria > Burkholderiales > Burkholderiaceae > Burkholderia. Next base: position 2,231 of record JAIRVP010000060.1, read on the forward strand.
TAATCGAGAGCGGGCATGGCGCAGGCAAGCGGAGGCAAATGCTTATGTATTTTTGCGTATTGTGCCGCATCGGCGCCACATCGTACCCTTTCAGGCATCTCGCGGCGGTTTGCCGCGACATAAAAACAGCGCGCTTCGACGCAGGCATGGCCGCGCATGCATAGAATGATGCGGCAGGCTTGCGGCCCAGGTGGGCGCGTGAACCGGTTTTGCTGGTTTCCATAGAGGAAGGGACAACTGATGAACAAAGTCTATCCAAGCGCGGCTGCCGCGCTGGAAGGGATCGTCCGCGACGGGCAGACCTTCGCGGTGGGCGGCTTCGGCCTGTGCGGGATTCCGGAGGCGCTGATCGCGGCGTTGCGCGACTCGGCCGTCAAGGGCATCACCTGCATCAGCAACAACGCGGGTGTCGACGGCTTCGGCCTCGGCCTGCTGCTGGAAACGCGCCAGATCAAGAAGATGATCTCGTCGTACGTCGGCGAGAACAAGGAGTTCGAGCGCCAGTACCTGGCCGGCGAACTCGAGCTCGAATTCACGCCGCAAGGCACGCTCGCCGAGAAGCTGCGCGCGGGCGGCGCGGGCATCCCCGCCTTCTTCACGAATACCGGCTACGGCACCGTGATCGCGGAAGGCAAGGAAACGCGCCAGTTCGGCGATCGCCACTACGTGCTCGAGCCGTCGCTGACAGCCGACGTCGCGCTCGTGAAGGCGTGGAAGGCCGACAAGTCCGGCAACCTGATCTATCGCCGCACCGCGCGCAACTTCAACCCGATGTGCGCGATGGCCGGCAAGATCACCGTGGTGGAGGCCGAGGAGATCGTCGAGAACGGCACGCTCGATCCGGACCAGGTCCACACGCCGGGGATCTTCGTGCAGCGCATCGTGCTGAACGCGACGCCTGAAAAACGCATCGAACAACGCGTCGTACGCGCGAAAGGAGACTGACATGGCCTGGAATCGTGACCAGATGGCCGCGCGCGCGGCGAAGGAACTGCAGGACGGCTTCTACGTGAACCTCGGCATCGGCCTGCCGACGCTCGTGGCGAACCATGTGCCGGAAGGCGTCGAGGTGTGGCTGCAGTCGGAAAACGGCCTGCTCGGCATCGGCCCGTCGCCGACCGAGGACGAAGTCGACGCCGACCTCATCAACGCCGGCAAGCAGACCGTCACGACGCTGCCGGGCTCGTCGATCTTCTCGTCGGCCGACTCGTTCGCGATGATCCGCGGCGGCCACATCAACCTCGCGATCCTCGGCGCGATGCAGGTCAGCAAGCAGGGCGACCTCGCGAACTGGATGATCCCCGGCAAGATGATCAAGGGGATGGGCGGTGCGATGGACCTCGTCGCGGGCGTGGGGCGTGTCGTCGTGCTGATGGAGCATGTCGCGAAGGGCGACCAGCACAAGATCCTCGAGGAATGCAACCTGCCGCTGACGGGTGTCGGCGTGGTCGACCTGATCATCACCGATCTCGGCGTGATCGAAGTGACGCCGGCCGGCCTGAAGGTCCTCGAGCTTGCCGACGGCGTGAGCGCCGACGAGATCCAGGCGAAGACGGGCGCACCGCTCGACGTCAGCGCGGTCGCATAAATTCGCCGCGCATCGGCGCGGCCTCGACGCCCCGCAAGCCGGCGACGGCATGCGGGGCGTTTGTCATTGCGCATCGGCGGGCCGCCTATTCGGTGCCCGATGAGCCGACCCGTACGCCGGAAGCGGTTTACAATCGTTTGCATCGGGCGTCGCAAGCGTTGCCCCGCGCGTCGCCCCCGTTCGACAGGATGCCAACGATGCCAACGACCCCAGCGAATCCCCAGGTTCCTCGCCAGCGGCGCGTGCAGTGCGCGAGCGCTGCCGGCCTGCATCACATCGCCTATACCGAGTGGGGCGATCCCGCCAACCCGCGCGTGCTCGTCTGCGTGCACGGCCTGACGCGTTCCGGGCGCGATTTCGACCGGCTCGCCGCCGCGCTGTCCGATACGTACCGCGTCGTCTGCCCCGACATCGTCGGGCGCGGCCGGTCGGACCGGCTGGCCGATCCGCGGCTCTATGCGATTCCGCAGTACGTGGCCGACATGGTCACGCTGATCGCGCGGCTCGACGTCGAGTCGGTCGACTGGTTCGGCACGTCGATGGGCGGGCTGATCGGCATGGCGCTCGCGGGGCTGCCCGGTTCGCCGCTGCGCCGGATGATCGTCAACGACGTCGGCCCGCGCATCGAGCCCGATTCGCTCACCCGCATCGGCGAGTACCTCGGCGTGCAGCCGCGCTTCGACACCGAGCAGGAGGCCATCGACTATCTGACGTCGCTGTCGCTGCCGTTCGGTGCGCTGACCGCCGACGAGTGGCGCGAGATCAACGGGCCGCTGCTGCACGAGCTGCCCGAAGGCGGCTGGACGATGCGCTACGATCCGCGCATCGCCGAGCCGTTCAAGGCGACGACGCCCGAGCTGGCCGCGCTCGGCGAAGCCGCGTTGTGGCATGCGATCGAGACGACGGATGCGTCGCTGCTCGTCGTGCGCGGCGAGACCTCCGACCTGCTGTCGCGCGAGACGGTGGCCGACATGGTGCGTCGCGGCCGGCATGTGACGCACGCCGAGATTCCGGATGCGGGCCACGCGCCGGCGTTCATCAGCGCCGACCAGATTGCGCTTGCGCGGCGGTTTTTCGTCGAAGGCGACGCATAAACGCGTCATAATATGCGGTTCGGCGGCACGCGGGCCGTGTCGCCGCCGATTCTCCACCCACTCAGGACCGGAACATTCCATGGCAGTCATTCGTCACCACGTCGGGGCCCGTCTCTCCGAAACCGCGATCCACAACGGTACCGTGTATCTGGCCGGCCAGATCGCCGAAGACACCACGCAGGACATCAAGGGCCAGACGCGCGAAGTGCTCGGCCACATCGACCGCCTGCTCGCCGAAGCGAACAGCGACAAGGCGCATCTGCTGTCGGTGCAGATCTACATCTCGGATCTGGCGAACTTCGACGGCATGAATGCGGAGTGGGACGCATGGGTCGCGCACGGCAACACGCCGCCGCGCGCCACCGTCGAGGCGAAGCTCGCGGATCCCGCGCTGCTCGTCGAGATCGTGGTCGTCGCTGCGCAGCGGAGCTGAGCCGCACCCGACGATGACCGCGTTCCGCCAGGCCGTGCAATGACCGAGTCCGTTTCCGCTTCCCCCGTCGCGGCGCCGTCGTTCGACGACGTGCTGGCGTTCGTGCGCGAACGGGCCGGCGACGCACGCCTGTCGTCGGGCGAACTGCTTGCCGATCACTCGGCCGGCACGGCGGCGATCATGCGCACGCTGAACGTCGACCCGTCCGCGATGCAGGCCGCCGCGCTGTTCGTGCTGACGCCGCACCTGAGCGACCCCGAGCGCGAGCTCACCGAGCGTTTCGGCGAAGAGGTGGCGCGGCTCGTGTCCGACGTCCGCAAGCTGCTGCGGCTCGGCACCGTCAGCCTGCGCGCCGCGCAGAACGCGATGCCCGATACGGGGCGCGACGCGGCGGAAGAGCGGCGCACGCAGATCGAGGCGCTGCGCAAGATGCTGCTCGCGTTCGCGCAGGACATCCGCGTCGTGCTGATCCGGCTCGCGTCGCGGTTGCAGTCGCTGCGCTATTACGCGGCCGCGAAGATCGAGCCGCCGCCCGACGTCGCGCGCGAGACGCTCGAGATCTACGCGCCGCTCGCGAACCGCCTCGGCATCTGGCAACTGAAGTGGGAGCTCGAGGATCTCGCGTTCCGCTTCGAGGATCCCGTCACCTACAAGCGGATCGCAAAGCTGCTCGACGAGAAGCGCATCGAGCGCGAGGCGTACGTCACGCAGGCGATCGAGCGGCTGCAGCACGAGCTGGCGGAAGCGAGCATCCAGGCCGACGTGAGCGGCCGGCCGAAACATATCTACAGCATCTGGCGCAAGATGCGCGGCAAGGAGCTCGATTTCTCCGAGCTGTACGACGTGCGCGCGTTTCGCGTGATCGTGCCGGACATCAAGGATTGCTACGCGGTGCTCGGCATCGTGCATCACCTGTGGCAGCCGGTGCCGAAGGAGTTCGACGACTACATCTCGCGGCCGAAGCCGAACGGCTACAAGTCGCTGCATACGGTCGTGATCGGCGACGACGGCCGCGCGTTCGAAGTGCAGATCCGCACGCAGGAGATGCACCGCTTCGCGGAGTACGGCGTCGCCGCGCACTGGCGCTACAAGGAGGCCGGCGCGCGCGGGTATGGCGGTCAGTTCTCGGCGAGCGACAAGTACGACGAGAAGATCGCATGGCTGCGCCAGTTGCTGGCGTGGAAGGACGACGTCGAGGACGGCACCGAGGTGTCGGGCGACCAGGCGTGGGCGCAATTGCGCGAGACGTCGCTCGACGACGACCACATCTACGTGCTGACGCCGCAGGCGCGCGTGATCGCGTTACCGCAGGGCGCGACGCCGGTCGATTTCGCGTACCACCTGCACAGCGAGCTCGGCCATCGCTGCCGCGGCGCGCGCGTCGACGGCGTGATGGTCCCGCTGAACACGTCGCTCTCGAACGGGCAGACGGTCGAGATCGTCGCGGTGAAGGAGGGCGGGCCGTCGCGCGACTGGCTGAACCTGCAGCTCGGCTACCTGAAGAGCCCGCGCGCACGGCAGAAGGTGCGTGCGTGGTTCAATTCGATCGAGCAGGAAGAGAACGTCGCGCATGGCCGGGCGCTTGTCGAAAAGACGCTGCAGCGCGAAGGCAAGACGTCGGTCAACCTGGACAACCTCGCCGCGAAGCTCGGCTTCAAGTCGCCCGAGGAGCTGTTCTCGGTCGTCGGCAAGGAAGAGTTCAGCCTGCGCAATGTCGAGTACGCGCTGTCCGATGCGCCGCCGCCGGAACCGGCGCCCGAGGCGCCCGCCGATTTCGAGAAGCGCAGCAGCGGCGCGAGCGTCGCGCACGGTGCGTCGACCGGCGTGCTGGTAGTGGGCGTCGATGCGCTGCTGACCCAGTTGGCGCGTTGCTGCCGCCCGGCGCCGCCCGATCCGATCAGCGGGTTCGTCACGCGCGGCAAGGGCATGTCGATCCACCGCACCGACTGCCCGACGTTCCGCCGGATGGTCGAGCGCGCGCCGGAGCGCGTGCTGCAGACGACCTGGTCGGCCGACGTGCTGGGCGGGCGCGGTGCGTCCGTCTATCCGGTCGACCTGATGATCGAGGCGAGCGACCGGCAAGGATTGCTGCGCGACATCTCCGAAGTGTTCGCGCGCGAGAAGATCAACGTGGTGGGCGTGAAGACGCAGAGTCGCCGCAATGCGGCATTCATGCAGTTCACGGTCGAGGTGTCGAACTCGGCGCAGGTGCAGCGCGCGTGCACGCTGCTCGGCGAGGTGCAGGGCGTCGTGCGGGCGGGGCGGAAAGCGTGATGTGGGGTTGGAACACCGTAATTTTGCTGCAACCGCATAAAAATACTTGCCAAGTCGGTAACGGCTCCATATAATCTTAGCTTCTCTAGGCTCGTAGCTCAGCTGGTTAGAGCACCACCTTGACATGGTGGGGGTCGTTGGTTCGAGTCCAATCGAGCCTACCAACGAATTGAGAATGCCCGGTCTCCGGGCGTTCGATGCAGTAAAGAACTCAACGCGAACAAGGCGAATACGGTTATGACACCGCGAACGTTGACCGAAACTACTTCGGAGCGACGCTAGTCGAGGAACGTTTTCGCCCTTTCAGTTTGAGTGAAGTATCGAATGCGGCCCCTCGAAAGCGGGGCCGCATTTTTTTTGTCGCGAAATTTTCATGCGTGATTCTTGATTGCGCGTACCTGGTCTGCCGCCCACTGTCGGCATCACGGAGATTGCTATGGTTTCGATACGCTTGCCTGACGGCTCAGTTCGACAATACGAGCATCCGGTGACAGTTGCCGAGGTTGCAGCCTCGATCGGTCCCGGCCTTGCGAAGGCTGCGCTTGGTGGCAAGCTCGATGGCGAGCTCGTTGATACGTCCACGGTGATCGACCGCGACGCCGCGCTCGCGATCGTCACGGACAAGGATGCCGACGGCCTCGACATCATCCGTCACTCGACCGCGCACTTGCTCGCGTATGCGGTGAAGGATCTGTATCCGGATGCGCAGGTGACGATCGGCCCGGTGATCGACAACGGCTTCTATTACGACTTCTCGTACAACCGTCCGTTTACGCCGGAAGATCTGGAAAAGATCGAAAAGCGCATGCAGGAGCTCGCGAAGAAGGACGAGCCCGTGACGCGCCGCGTCGTGTCGCGTGACGAGGCCGCCGGTTACTTCCGCAGCATCGGCGAGAAGTACAAGGCCGAGATCATCGAATCGATTCCGCAAAGCGACGAAATCAAGCTGTACTCGCACGGCGGCTTCACCGATCTGTGTCGCGGCCCGCACGTGCCGTCCACCGGCAAGATGAAGGTCTTCAAGCTGATGAAGGTCGCGGGCGCGTACTGGCGCGGCGATTCGAAGAACGAACAGCTGCAGCGCATCTACGGTACGGCCTGGACGAAGAAGGAAGACCAGGACCAGTACCTGCACATGCTCGAGGAAGCGGAAAAGCGCGACCACCGCAAGCTGGGCAAGCAGCTCGACCTGTTCCACATGCAGGAAGAGTCGCCGGGCATGGTGTTCTGGCATCCGAAGGGCTGGGCGCTGTGGCAGCAGGTCGAGCAGTACATGCGCCGCCGCGTGAACGACGCCGGCTACCTCGAGATCAAGACGCCGATGATCATGGACCGCTCGCTGTGGGAAGCGTCGGGCCACTGGCAGAACTACCGCGAGAACATGTTCACGACGGAGTCGGAGAAGCGCGACTACGCGATCAAGCCGATGAACTGCCCGGGCCACGTCCAGGTGTTCAAGCACGGCCTGCGCTCGTACCGCGACCTGCCGCTGCGTTACGCGGAATTCGGTTCGTGCCACCGCAACGAGGCATCGGGCGCGCTGCACGGCCTGATGCGCGTGCGCGGCTTCGTGCAGGACGATGCGCACATCTTCTGTACCGAAGACCAGTTCATTTCGGAATCGATCGCGTTCAACACGCTGGCCATGAGCGTGTACAAGGACTTCGGTTTCGACCACATCGACATCAAGCTGTCGCTGCGCCCCGAGCAGCGCGCGGGCACGGACGAGACGTGGGATCGCGCGGAGCAGGGCCTGCGCGACGCGCTGACGGCCTGCGGCCTTACGTGGGAAGAGCTGCCGGGCGAGGGTGCGTTCTACGGTCCGAAGATCGATCTTAAAATCAAGGATGCTCTAGGAAGAGAGTGGCAGATGACCACTATACAGTTCGATTTTAACGAACCGGAACGTTTCGACATGACCTTTGTGGATACAGACGGAAAACATAAGCGGCCTTATATGGTACACCGGACGCTTT
>JAIRVP010000040.1 GCA_031253835.1 Burkholderia sp.
TCCCACCCCTTCCCATCCCGAACAGGACCGTGAAACGACTCTACGCCGATGATAGTGCGGATTCCCGTGTGAAAGTAGGTAATCGTCAGGCTCCCTAAGCCAGGAACCCCCGCCCGAAAAGGCGGGGGTTTTTGCATTTCAGCGATCGAAATGCAGGTAGAGCGGCCGAAAGGCGCTCGATTCATCGAATCCCCTCCGCGACATCCCGACTCAAGAAACGACGACCGTAAATTCGATCCCTGATTCAAGGGCCAGCGTCGTACTCGAAAACCGCGGATCGTCGTCGAGGTATTGCTTGTACGACGCGAACAGCGTCCTCGGCTGTGTACACGTTGTCGGCAAGTAAGACCGATCCCGGGCGCAGCAGGCGCTCGATCTGCTTGAACAGCTTCAGATACGCATCGGACCAGCCGGGGGCAAGCGCCTCGTATTCGTCGCCGAGCGTCAGGAACGCTTCGTTCAGAGCGGTGGTGGGTGAAGCCATGTACATCCCGACGTATCCGGCTGCTGCCCGCTCCTTCAGGTTTCCCGCGCTGCGGTTCCGTCATCGACGAACCCGGGCGATGCTATGCCCTTCGGGCGAGCGTGATCGCGTGTTCGGGACAGGCCGTCACGCAAAGCCCGCATGACCTGCAGGCTTGCGCATTCGGCATGTAGGCGACTTTCATTCCATGCACGCGCTGCTTCAGGCGGTGCATCGGACCGAGGCCGAGGTAATCGGCCTGATCGATGCGCCGGATCTCGAATACGTTCTCGGGGCAGACGGCGACGCAATCTCCCTTGCCTTCGCAACGCTTCAGATCGACGACCGGCGCGATCACCCCCGGCTCCTGTTTGCAGTCGCCCGTTGATTTCTCGCGCATGTTCACTCTCCGGTGCGCGGGTTGCTGTCCGATCGCCATGCGGCCCGAAAACGCTCGCGCTCTTCCGGCGTCATCGATTCCCACTTGCGCCAGTGGCGCCGGCCGTGCCAGCCTCGGTGTCCACGGAATCCGCCGAACAGAATGCGGCTCAACACGAGCAGGCCCAGCGCACGGGCGAAGTCGATCGTACGGGCGCCGGCGAATAGCGCCGGCATCACCCAATTCCACAGCATCATGACGATCCATCCGAGCACGCCTATGGCGATCACCGCGAGCAGCGCTTTGCCTGCACATCTGATTCGAAACTTCATTTAAGGACTCCTCTAGATATCCAGTTCGTCATAAATAGGCTGCAGCCGGGCGCGCAGATGCAAGACCGCATAGCGTTTGCGCGCGAGCAGGGTATTGAGTGCGATACCGCTTTGCGTGGCCATCTCCTTGAAGGACTGCCCCTCCAGTTCATGCGCGATGAAAACCTCACGCTGATTCGGTGGCAACTCGTCGAGTGCATCCTGCAACGCCTTGAGTACCAGCGTGCGTGCGAAGAGTGCTTCGGGGCCGGCATCGTGTGCCGGTAGCGCGAGGTCCAGGCGATACTCGCCGTTCGCTTCGTCCTCGGCGTCGAGCAGGTCAGTCAGCGGCTGCTCTTTCTTTTTGCGAAAACGATCGATGATGCGGTTGCGCGCGGCACGGAAAAGCCACGCGCTCGCCTGTTCGATGGGCGCGGGAAGCCGGTAGGCTTGCACGAACTCGTGAAACACATCCTGCAGGATGTCCTCGGCATCGTCCGGGTCGCGTATCCGGCGCCGGATGAAATTCACTAGCCTGGTTCGTTCACGCATCACTGTCGCTGTGATGTCGCGGTCTGGGTCGGTCATCATGGGCGAAGTGGGTGGCGATTCCATGCGTCTGAAGACGTTTCAGGCGCCCGAATATTGTGGTGCGTTTGAAATTCTGCTGCCGAACGCATCCCCGCTATGCACCATGGCAGGCGGCACGGCAGTCCGACCTTGCCGATTCAACCCCGTACCCCTTTCCCGACGCCGCAGTCCCGCCGATCCCTTGCCCGAACTGGTCTGGCCAGTCAGGCCTTAAGTTCCCGCGTCCGCTGTCGTTAAACAGGACGGTGCCGGCCTTCGGCGACCCCATTCAAATAACGCGGTAACGGAGATCGAAGTCATCATGCTGTCCTCGATTCGTGCTCGGATACTGGCGACCTGCGTCGCCATCGTGGTCACGGCGCTGGCCGTGACGGGGGGGCTGGTCTATTACGTCGTCAAGAACCACAACGACGAGACCATCGACCAGAACCACAAGTCGATCCTCGCCGGTCACGCGCTGGCGATCAACGAATGGGTGGCCAGCCGAGGACGGGAAACCCAGGCACTCGCCGATACGATCGCGATCGGCGAAGGCGACCCGCTGCCGGCATTGAAACTGCTCGGCAAGTCGGGCGGCTTCGAGGTGCTGACGCTTGGCCTGCCCGACAAGACCGCTTTTTCGAACGTCCCGCTCGCGCCCGGCTACGACCCGACCGTACGGCCCTGGTACAAGCAAGCCGTCAGCGCGGGCCAGCTGGTCGTGACAGCGCTCTACCGCGATGCGACGACCGGCAAGCCGGCGGTTGCGTTCGCGGTGCCCGTGGTGCGCGACGGCACGGTGAAGGGCGTGCTGGCCGCCAGCCTGTTCATGGAGAGCGTGAGCGCGATCGTCACCTCCGTTCACCCGACACCGGCGAGCTTCGCATTTCTGGTGGACAAGAGCGGGCGCGTGATCGCGTCGGCCAAGACCGACCTGATCATGAAGCCCGCGACCGGGCTGTCGCCCGCGCTCGACGCCGATCACCTCGGCGCGCTGCAATCGGCGTCCGCGCCCGTCGCGGTCGATATCGACGGGGCCACCAAGCTGGTGCGCGCACAGCCGATCGCCGGCACCGACTGGTCGCTGGTGCTCGCGCTCGACAAGGCCGACGTGACGGCCGGCATGCGCGCGGTCGCGACGACGACGCTGGCGGCCATCCTGATCGTTGCCGTCATCGCGGCGGCACTCGTCGGCGCGATGACCAATGCGGCCTTCAAGCGCATCCTGCTGGTTCGCGATGCGCTCACGGACGTCGCGAGCGGCAGCGGCGACCTGACGAAACGCCTGCCTGCCGACGGCGCGGACGAAGCCGCGCAGATCGCGCATGCGTTCAACCTGTTCGCCGAAAAGATCAGCACGATCCTGCTGCAGATTCGCGAGTTCAGCGAATCGGTCAACCTCGCGAGCGCCGAGATCGCACAAGGCAACCAGGATCTGTCGAGCCGGACCGAACATGCGGCGTCGAGCTTGCAGGAAACGGCCGCCGCGCTCGAGGAAATCGCCGGCACGGCCCGCAACTCGGCCGACGCTGCCAGCCAGGTGAGCCGTCTGGCGGAATCCGCGTCGAACGTCGCGCTGCGCGGCGGCTCGGTCGTGAGCGAGGTCGTGTCGACGATGAACGACATCACGCAAGCGTCCGGCGAGATCGCCAACATCGTCGGTGTGATCGACGGTATCGCGTTCCAGACCAACATTCTCGCGTTGAACGCTGCCGTCGAGGCAGCACGCGCGAACGAGCATGGCCGCGGCTTTGCGGTCGTCGCGGGCGAGGTGCGGGCACTCGCGCAGCGCAGCGCGCAGGCGGCCAAGGAGATCAAGCAGCTGATTCACTCGTCGGTCGAGAAGATCGAGGGCGGCTCCGGGCTCGTCCAGACGGCCGGTGCGACGATGGACGAAATCGTCGACGGCGTGCGCAGCATCACGGGCGTGATTGCCGAGATTACCGTCGCGGCGAAGGAGCAGAGCACGGGGCTCGAGCAGGTGAACCAGGCCGTGTCCCACCTCGACAATGCGACGCAGCAGAACGCCGCGCTCGTCGAGCAGTCGGCGGCCGCGGCGACATTGCTGCGCGAGCAGGCGGCCAAGCTCGCGCAGACGGTCGGCGAGTTCAAGCTCGAGGACCACCGCGCAGCGGCGTTGCAGCCCGCTTGACGAGGCGCGGCACCGGCGACGCCCCTCCACGGCATGGGCGGGTGTCGCTTTCTTCCGACGCGCGTGAATCTCCGGACAACCGGAACCGGGCGCAGCCTACATGATCTGCGAAGCATGACCGGCGGCGATGCGCCAGCCGGTGCCCGACCGGCGCCACAGCCGCGTGTAGGCAAACGTACCGTCGAACGCCGTGCCGTCGAAATGGCCGGCGAGGGTCGCTTTCGTCGTGGTCAGGATCATCGCGTCGATCGCGGATGCGCGCATTTCGTGGACGTCGAGTTTCTCCAGGCGCAGAAGCTTCGCGCGATGCGCGGACAGATCGTCCTCCTTGGAAATGACCTGGCCGGTCGGGACGGTGAACACGAGATCGTCGTCCAGCAGCGCATCGAGCGCGTCGACATCGTTGGCCAGCATCGCCGCGCGCAACGCGGCTTCAAAAGGCTCGATGACTGTACGGATTGCATCCATGTCGGCTCCTCGCTTCATTTCCGAAGGGTTGTGACTGCGCACGCAGCGGCGACGGACCAAGCCTACCGCGCATTCGACAGCGCTTGTCGCCGGACCAGCATCACCACGCAGATGCCGATCGACGCGATGACGTTGACGACCGGATAGAACGCGACCGCGACACTCCACGTGCTCAGGGCCAGCAACGCCAGCGCGTACTTGAACACGCACAGCGCAAAATAGGCGAGGCTCTCGCTCCACGGATCGCGGATCGTCTTGCGCACGGTCGGGCCGAGGCCGGCAAGCTCGATCAGCGTGACCACGCAGATCGAGATCGTCGGGTCGTCGGTCAGCATCCACAGCGGAATGGCCGACAGCGCCGCGCCCAGAAATACCCAGTCGAGGCCGGTCCAGCCGCGTTCGCCGCGAAAGATGCTTGCCACCAGCGTCAGAAAGCACGTGACGGCAATCGCCGCCGTGCACCACGCGGACGGCCCCGCACCCGCAACGAACTGGCCGGCCGCCGCGATCGCCGTGACGACCGACCAGACGAGCCACGTGAACAGATGCGGGCGCACGGTGCGCCGGTAGATCGCGAGCGCGTACGGAATCGCCGCCAGCAACGAAACGGCCGTTCCGATCACGCCAAAGATCGACGCGGCACCCGGATCGACACTCACCATCGACGCAACCTCGTTCGGACTGGCCGACCAGTATGTGGTCGGACGAATCGCGGCGCAATGCCGTGCCGTCGCGCCGTCGCCGCACGTTTCGCGCAGGTTCGCACCGGAACGCCGAAGGAACGCCGACGAAATCAAACCCGAACTAACGGCACCGCGAACGTGATGCAGCAGGAAAACCCACTGCACGACGGTCGAATGAATAGAAATAACCTCTTCAGTGAGAAGAAAAACTGTTCTTTCAAATCTCTTTTTGATGACCGACAGTTTGCCAACCGGACGACGGCTGCGATGCACGGGGTCATGGGCCCAGGTCGTGGCTGCCAATGTCTGTCGTCGGGTCGAATCCAGGCGGAGCGCAACACACCAGCGCCGGGTCGTCACAACGGAGTCTTGAATGAACCCAACTTCAGCAGAACCCCATCAGCACGCGGACTGGAGACGTCTCGCGGCGCAGGTCATCCCGAGAACGCTCGCGCATATCGCCGGCCGCAGCGTGCCGGCGCGCAGCGGCCGGACGTTCGCCGCGATCAATCCGGCGACGGAGGCCGTCATCGCGGAAGTCGCGTCGTGCGACGCGCCGGATGTCGACGATGCGGTGCGCGCCGCGCGCGACGCGTTCGAATCCGGCGTCTGGTCGCGCTGCGCACCGGCCGAGCGCAAGCGCGTGCTGTGCCGGCTCGGCGAACTCATCGCAGCGCATGGCGAAGAGCTCGCACTGCTCGATTCGCTCGACATGGGCAAGCGCGTCGCCGACGCGTTCAGCATCGACGTGCCGGCCGCGGGCGGCCTGTTCAGCTGGTACGGCGAAGCGGTCGACAAGCTGCATGGCGAAGTCGCATCGACCGACCCCGGCAACCTTGCCGTCGTCACGCGCGAACCGCTGGGTGTCGTCGGCGCGGTCGTGCCGTGGAATTTTCCGCTCGACATGGTCGCGTGGAAGGTGGCGCCGGCGCTCGCGGCCGGCAACAGCGTCGTGCTGAAGCCGGCGGAACAGTCGCCGCTGTCCGCGCTGCGGCTCGCGGAACTGGCGCTCGAGGCCGGCCTGCCGCCCGGCGTGCTGAATGTCGTGCCGGGCTATGGCGAGACCGCGGGGCGCGCGCTCGGGCTGCATCCCGATGTCGACGTACTCGCGTTCACGGGGTCGACGGCCGTCGGCAAGAAATTTCTCGAGTATGCCGCGCAGTCGAACATGAAGCAGGTGTGGCTCGAATGCGGCGGCAAGAGCCCGAACCTCGTGTTCGACGATACCGACGATCTCGACCTCGCCGCACGCAAGGCGTGCTTCGGCATCTTCTTCAACCAGGGCGAAGTGTGTTCCGCGAACTCGCGGCTGCTGGTCCAGCGCTCGATCCACGACGCGTTCGTCGACCGGCTGATCTCGCATGCGGCCGCGTTCATGCCAGGCGATCCGCTCGATCCGTCGAGCGGGATGGGCGCGATCGTCGACGAACAGCAGCACCGGCGCGTGCGCGAGTGGATCGCGCGTGGCCGCGACAGCGCGACGCTCGCGATCGGCGGCGGCGCACCGCGTGTCGACGGCAAGGGCTACTTCATCGAGCCGACGATCTTCATCGACGTGAAGCCTGGCGACGCGATCGCGCGCGAGGAGATCTTCGGGCCGGTGCTGTCGGTGATGGCGTTCGATAGCGAGGACGAGGCCGTCCGGCTCGCGAACGACTCGATCTACGGCCTTGCCGCGTCGGTGTGGACCGGCAGCCTGTCGCGCGCGCATCGCGTATCGGGCCGGCTGAAGGCCGGCACGGTGTCCGTCAACACGGTCGATGCGCTGAGTGCGCAGACGCCGTTCGGCGGGTTCCGCCAGTCGGGCTTCGGCCGCGATCTGTCGCTGCACGCGATCGACAAGTACACGGGACTCAAGACGACCTGGATCAGCTACTGATGCGACGCAGCGGGCCGCCAGCGGCCGCGCCGCGCAGCACGTCAACGCTTTTCATCCATACAACGAACCGGAGACTCGCCCATGAATGCGCCCAATTTTCCGCATCGCACGACGCAGGACTATCAACGCAGCGATGCCGCGCATCACCTGCATGCATTCGTCGACCAGAAGGCGCTGAACGAGGAAGGCGCGCGCGTGATGGTGCGCGGCGAAGGTATCCATCTATGGGACAACGACGGCAACCGCTATCTGGACGGCATGTCCGGGTTGTGGTGTACCAACGTCGGCTACGGCCGGCCGGAGCTGGTCGACGCCGCCGCACGGCAGATGAAGGAGCTGTCCTACTACAACATGTTCTTTCATACGACGCACCCGTCGGTGATCGAACTGTCGGAGCGGCTGTTCGCGCTGCTCGGCAATCGTTTCAGCCATGTCGTGTATACCAATTCGGGTTCCGAATCGAACGAAGTGCTGATCCGCACGGTGCGGCGCTTCTGGGACGTGATGGGCAAGCCGGAGAAGAAGATGCTGATCGGCCGCGTGAACGGTTATCACGGCTCGACGGTCGGCAGCGCATCGCTGGGCGGCATGGCGTTCATGCATGAGATGGGCGACCTGCCGATTCCGAACATCACGCACGTCGACGAACCGTACTGGTACGCGAACGGCGGCGACCTGAGCCCCGAGGCGTTCGGCAAGCAGGCGGCGCTGTCGCTCGAACGCAAGATCCTCGAGATCGGCGCGGATCGCGTCGCCGCGTTCGTCGCGGAGCCGTTCCAGGGCGCGGGCGGGATGATCTTCCCGCCCGACGGCTACTGGCAGGAGATCGAGCGCATCTGCCGCCAGTACGACGTGCTGCTCTGCGCGGACGAAGTGATCGGCGGCTTCGGCCGTACCGGCGAGTGGTTCGCGCATCGTCACTTCGGCTTCGAGCCCGACCTGATCTGCATCGCCAAGGGGCTGACGTCGGGCTATGTGCCGATGGGCGGCCTTATCATGAGCCGGCGCGTCGGCGACGCGCTGGTCGACAAGGGCGGCGTCTATGCGCACGGGCTGACGTATTCGGGGCACCCGGTTGCGGCCGCCGTTGCACTCGCGAACCTCGACGTGCTGGAGCGCGAGGGCCTCGTCGAGCGGACGAAGACGGATACGGGCCCGTACCTGCAGAAAGCGCTGCGCGACGCGTTCGACGGCCATCCGCTCGTCGGCGAGATCCAGGGCGTGGGCGCGGTCGGCGCGATCCAGTTCGCGAAGAACAAGGCGACGCGCGAGCGCTTCGCGAACGAGGCCGACCTGACCTGGCACAGCCGGACGGTGGGATTCGAGCTCGGCGCGATCGTGCGTTCGACGAACGGCCGCCTGATCGTGGCGCCGCCGCTGGTGATCGATCACGCGCAAATCGACGAACTGGTCGGCACGATGCGCAAGGCGGTGGATGCGACCGCGCGCGAAGTGCTCGGGATCGACTGCTGACCGGTTGAGCGGCGCGCTTTCGCCCGGCGGCTGACGGGCGGGAGCGCGCTGCGCTCCGGAGCGGCGATCCGTCGCGCCGAGGCTCGGGCGTCAGAGGTAGCGGGCGATAAAGCGATGTGCCCGCGGCCGTGAATTAATTAGGAATGCAAATGGCATTGCATTCCGGATGACGATCGCAGGCTTCATCCGGTTCAGAGCGCCCGCGTGCCGCTGCTGCCCGCGCACCGACAAACATCAAGACATCGACAAGGAGACGACATGAGTCAGGGCGAGTCCATTGCTCATCTCGAGGAAAGCACCATCCAGCCGATTCCGCTGACCGAGCGGCACGGCAGTGCGAAAGATCTGTTCACGATCTGGTTCGGATCGAACATCATGATGCTGACGATCGTCACGGGCTCGCTCGCGACGACGGTGTTCAAGCAGCCGTTCTGGTGGGCGGCGCTCGCCACGCTTGCCGGCAGCCTGATCGGCGCGGTCTTCATGGCGCTGCATTCCGCGCAGGGGCCGCAGCTCGGCGTGCCGCAGATGATCCAGACACGCGGGCAGTTCGGGTCGTTCGGCGCGCTGCTGGTGGTCGCGCTGGTCGTCGTGATGTATGTCGGCTTCTTCGCGTCGAACTGCGTGTTCGGCGGGCAGGCGCTGCACAGCCTGCGTTCGGCGATTCCGCTCGATGCCGGCGTCGTCGTGATCGGGCTGATCAGCCTGCTCGGCTCGATCTACGGCTACAAGCTGATCCACGCGTATGCGCGGCTGCTGAGCTGGTGCTCGGGCAGCGTGCTGGTACTGGCGTTCGTGTGGATCATCTTCGTGCACGGGCTGCCGGGCGACACGTTCTCGAAGCATTCGCTGAACCTGTCCGGTTTCCTCGGGGCGATGTCGGTTGCCGCGCTGTGGCAGATCGCGTACGCGCCGTACGTGTCGGACTATTCGCGCTACCTGCCGCCCGATACGGGGCCGCGCACGGCGTTCTGGTCGAGCTACTGGGGCTGCGTGCTCGGCTCGTTCTTCCCGATGCTGCTCGGCTGCCTGGTCGGCCTCGCGACGCCCGACGGCAACGTCGTGAGCGGTCTCACGGGCCTCACGCAGGGGATCAGCGTGCTCGTGATCGTCGTGCTGTCGTTCGGGATTGCGGCGAGCAATGCGATGGAGCTGTATTGCGGCGCGCTGTCGGCCATCACCGTGCTGCAGACGCTGTTTCCGTCGTGGTCGGGCAAGGCACGCGCGCGGGCGATCACCGCGATCGTCCTGTGCGCCATCGCGCTCGCGATCGCGCTGTTCGGGCAGGGCAATTTCCTCGCCGGCTACACGAGCTTCATCCTGCTGCTGCTGTACGTGCTCGTGCCGTGGACCGCGATCAACCTCGTCGACTACTACCTCGTCTGTCACGGCGAATACGACGTCGCGTCGTTCTTCCGGCAGGACGGCGGCATCTACGGGCGCTTCAATGCGATCGCGGTCGGCTCGTACCTGATCGGGATCGTCGCGCAGGCGCCGTTCATGGCGACCGATCTCTATACGGGCGAGCTGGCGAGCGGCTCGGCGGTGCGGACGTGTCGTGGATCGTCGGTCTATCGCTGACATCGCTCGTCTACTACGCGGGCTGCAAGCTGTTCTCGCGGCCGCTGCCGGGTGTCGCGACGAGCGTCGACTGAGTGGCGCGGGGCGTTGGTGCTTGCTTGACGTTACAGCGTGAACGTCCGCAGGCGTTCGACGTGCGCCTTGAGCCCGTCGAGCCCGAGATAGTGAGTGAGCTTGCCGGCGCGAACCCGGCCGATCTTGGCAGTGAGTTCTCCCAGCAGCGCTTCGCTCGCCGCACGGTACGCGGCGGCCGCATCGATGCCGCGAGCCGACAGGGCCGCGCCGATCAGGCGCGCGCTGTCGGCGCCGCCACCCGCGACACAGCGCGCCATCGCATCGGCATCCGGCTGCACGCCCGCGTCGAGCAGTGCGCGCATCAGCGCGGCCGGCACGTCGCCGGACACGGACGCGAGCGAATCCGGTGCGACCGGTGCGCCCGATTCGAGCAACGCGGCGGCGGCTGCAAACTTCTGGCGCCGCAGCGCATAGTCGGTCGGAATCGAGCTGCCGGCGATCGCCATGCCGAGATCCGCGACGATCGGCGCCAGTTGCGTGGTGAGTGCCGCGTCGTCGTGGTCGATCGCCTCGCGCAACGCGTGACGCGCGAGTACCGGCTGCGACGCCAGCGTTCCGTTGGCAAGCGGCGTGCGCCAGTCGATCAGGGCCTCGCGATAGAACGCGATCAGCTTGTCCGCGAGCATCGCCGGCAGGCCATGATCGTTGCGGCGTTCATCGACGTACTCGAGCAGCATGTCGCCGGTGCTGCCTTCGCCGCCGGATTCCAGCGGATCGGCGTGGAGCTGCAGTGCGCCGAATGCCGCATGCAGGTCGGGGGCGATCGTCGCGAGGCCGTCCTCGTGCATTGCGCCGCGCCATGCGGGCGGCAGCCCCTGTTTCCACGCGAGTACGTGGCCGTAGTCTTTCGCGCCGGGCTCCGTCACGACATAGATCCGGTCGCAGTACTCGAAGCCGCCGAACGGCAGCACGCCGATCCGCCCGCTCCACGGGCGCGAGTTCTCTGCGGCGGCTTCCTCGGCCAGTTCGAGTTCGTGGTCGATCCAGCCCTGCAGGTCGCGGTAGCCGTCGCTGCCGTTGTAGAACAGTTCGCTCCAGCTGATCCCCTCGACATTGCCGTTCATCTCCAGCGTCAGGTCGTAGGCAAGGCTGCCGCCTGCGGTGATGCGCCACAGGTCCAGCAACGCGGGCGGGATGTCGCCGTGACAGCAGGCCTGCACGGCCGCGATCTGGTCGGCCGGCATCGGCGGTTGCGCGTCGTGGATCACACGGCCGGCAAACAGCACGATGCCGTGCGCGCGCAGGTCGGCCAGTTCAGTGTCGGAAAAGACGGTGGCTTGCATAGGAGCGGGAGCGGTGAGGGTTGACCGGATGGGCGCATCGTATCAGCGTCGCGTGACGGGAGCCGTGTGTCCGCCGCACTTCACGGTTCGGCCTTCGCCGCATGCACGTCACGCCGGAATGCGCCGGGGCTCGTGCCTGTCCATTTGCGGAACGCGCGATGGAACGCGCTCGGCTCGGTGAAGCCGAGTTCGGCCGCGATCTCCGCGACGCTGAGCGCGTGCCCGCGCAGCAGCGACTGGGCCAGCGCGCCGCGCAGCTCGTCCTTGATCGCTGCGAAGCTTTGCCCTTCGCTACGCAGACGCCGCCGCAGCGTCGCCGGCGTCGTGCCGAGGCGCACGGCCAGCGCATCGAAGTCGGGCCACTCGGCGGCCGGCAGCGCTTTCAGGTGCGCGCGCGTTTTCGCGACCCAGCCGGTGTCGTGCCGGTAGCGGACCAGCAGGTTGCCGGGCGCGCCGCGCAGGAAGGTTTTCAGCGCCTGCGCGGAGCGGATCGTCGGCAGCGCGAGATACGCGGCGTTGAACGCGAGCCGGCTGTCGGGCCGGTCGAAATGCACGGGTACGCCGAAGAACTGGTGATAGTCGCTGCGCTGGTCGGGGCTCGGACACGCGAAATCGATGCGCTGCAGCGGGATGCGCCGGCCGATCAGCCAGCACGCGACGCCGAGCAGGATCAGCCAGAACGTCCGGTACGCGAACGCCGGATACGGCGTGCCCGACTGCGTCAGCACGATCTGCGCCTGCCCGTCGGCCACGACGAGCTCGCCGTGCGGCTCGTCGAGCACCACGCGCAGGAACTGCAGTGCGCGCCGCAGCGCCTGCTCGAGCGTGCCCGCATGCAGCACCGCGTGGCACAGCAGCGTGAAGCTGCCCTGCCGCATCGGGCGCGCGGCAAGGCCGAAAAATTCGTCGTCGAGCGTGCCGGCGATCGCGAGCCACAGCCGGCCGTACTGCTGCGGCGTGACGGGCTCGCGCACGGCGGCCGGCAGGCCGGCGGCGCGCAGTACGGGTTCCGTCGGCAGGCTTTGCCGGCGCAGGCACGCGAGCGCATCGTCGACGAAATCCGGCGAAATCATCTGCGGCCCCATTTTTCTGCATCCTCCCGACATGGCAAAAGCGATCACGATTCTAGATTCTGTTTGTCATTGATTGCAATGTGCGGGCTGTCTACTATCGATATATCCCCGTCGCGCCCCTGGCTCGCCGGCGGCCATAACGCACAGGAGACACGCATGCCTGATGGAGCAACCGCCCGGGCGGTGCCGGCCTACGCCGACGCCGTGGCCCGGTTCAGTATCGAGACCGCCGCCGCGCAGCTGCATGGCGACCTGGAGCGCGGCCTGAACGCGTGTGTCGAATGCTGTGACCGGCACGCGTCGGCGGATGCGATCGCGCTCGACTGGATCGGCACCGACGGGCAGCACCGCCGCTTCACGTTCGCGCAGCTGCAGGCGTTGTCGGCCCGGGTCGCGAACCTGCTCGTCGCGCAGGGCGTAAAGCCGGGCGACGTGGTGGCCGGCTTGCTGCCGCGCACGCCCGAGCTCGTCGCGACGATCCTCGGCACGTGGCGCGCGGGCGCCGTCTATCAGCCGCTGTTCACCGCGTTCGGCCCGAAGGCGATCGAGCACCGGCTGCGCATGAGCGACGCGCGCGTCGTCGTGACCAATGTCGCGAATCGCGCGAAGCTCGACGAGATCGCCGATTGCCCGCCGGTCGCGACGGTGCGCGAAGCAGGCGAGACGCTGCCGGCGCACGACATCGATTTCCGTGCGGCGCTCGATGCGCAGCCCGACACGTTCGAACCCGTGCCGCGCAAGGGCACGGACCTGTTCATGATGATGTCGACGTCGGGCACGACGGGCTTGCCGAAGGGCGTGCCGGTGCCGCTGTACGCGCTGCTCGCGTTCGGCGCGTACATGCGCGACGCGGTCGACCTGCGCGCTGGCGACCGGTTCTGGAACATCGCCGATCCGGGCTGGGCGTACGGCCTCTATTACGCGATCACGGGCCCGCTGGTGCTCGGCCACGCGACGACGCTGTACGAAGGCAGCTTCACGGTCGACAGCACGTACGACGTGATCGAACGGCTCGGCATCACGAGCCTCGCCGGCTCGCCGACCGCGTACCGGATGCTGATGGCGGCCGGGCCGGAAGCGGCGGCGCGCGTGAAGGGCAAGCTGCGCGTGGTGAGCAGCGCGGGCGAACCGCTGAATCCGGAAGTCGTGCGCTGGTTCGACGCGGCGCTCGGCGCGCCGATCCACGATCACTACGGCCAGACCGAGCTCGGGATGGTCGTGAACAACCATCACGGTCTCGCCCACGTGGTGCACGTCGGTTCCGCCGGCTTCGCGATGCCGGGCTACCGTGTCGCGGTGCTCGACGAAGCGGGCCGCGAGCTGGGCCCCGGCGAACCCGGCAACCTCGCGATCGACATCGCGCGCTCGCCGCTGCTGTGGTTCCACGGCTACTGGCGGCAGGACACGCCGGCGATCGCGGGCGGCTACTACCGGACCGGCGACAACGTCGAGCTGGAGCAGGACGGCACCGTGAGCTTCATCGGCCGCGCGGACGACGTGATCACGTCGTCCGGCTACCGGATCGGCCCGTTCGACGTGGAAAGCGCGCTGATCGAGCATCCGGCCGTCAGCGAAGCGGCCGTGATCGGCGTGCCCGATCCGGAGCGCACGGAAATCGTGAAGGCGTTCGTCGTGCTGTCGAAGGGCTTCGACGGCACGCCGGAACTGGCCGAGGAGTTGAGCCTGCATGTGAAGCGGCGGCTGTCCGCTCACGCGTATCCGCGCGCGATCGACTTCGTCGACGCGCTGCCGAAAACCCCGAGCGGCAAGATCCAGCGCTTCGTGCTGCGCAAGATGGAAGCCGAGAAGGCCGCTCAACCATGAATACGGACTGCGAATGAATATCAAGGATCGCGTTTTTCTGATTACGGGCGCCGGTTCGGGCCTGGGCGCCGCGGTGGCGCGCATGGTCGTCGAGCAAGGCGGCAAGGCCGTGCTGCTGGACGTCAATGACGACGCGGGCACGAGCCTCGCGCACGAACTCGGCGCGGCCGCCCGCTTCGTGAAGACCGACGTGACGAGCGAAGCCGACGGCCAGGCGGCCGTTGCCGCCGCGCGCGACGCGTTCGGCCGCATCGACGCGCTGGTCAACTGCGCGGGCGTCGCGCCGGGCGAGAAGGTCGTCGGCCGCGACGGCCCGCACTCGCTCGAGCGCTTCGCCCGTGCGGTGTCGATCAACCTGGTCGGCACGTTCAACATGATCCGGCTGGCCGCCGAAGCGATGTCGAAGCAGGACGCCGACGCGGAAGGCGAGCGCGGCGTGATCGTCAACACCGCATCGGTCGCCGCGTTCGACGGGCAGATCGGGCAGGCGGCGTATGCTGCGTCGAAGAGCGGCGTGGCGGGCATGACGCTGCCGATCGCGCGTGAACTGGCGCGCTTCGGCATTCGCGTCGTGACGGTCGCACCGGGCATCTTCGCGACGCCGATGATGGCCGGCATGCCGCAGGACGTGCAGGACGCGCTCGGCAAGAGCGTGCCGTTCCCGCCGCGGCTCGGCCGCCCGGAAGAATTTGCGGCGCTGGTGCGCCACATCGCCGAGAACACGATGCTGAACGGCGAGGTCATCCGTCTCGATGGCGCGTTGCGCATGGCACCGCGCTGACACTGGAGGAAGCGAATCATGACGACTCAGGATCCGATCGTAATCGTTGGCACGGCGCGTACGCCGATGGGTGGGTTTCAGGGCAGCCTGGCGGCGGCCAGCGCGAGCGAGCTCGGCGCGGTCGCGATTCGCGCGGCGCTCGAGCGCGCGAACGTGCCGGCCGAACGCATCGACGAAATCGTGTTCGGCTGCGTGCTGCCGGCCGGCCAGGGCCAGGCGCCGGCACGGCAGGCCGCGTTGAAGGCCGGGCTGCCGCTCGGCGCCGGCGCGACCACGGTCAACAAGATGTGCGGTTCGGGGATGAAGGCCGCGATGTTCGCGCATGACCTGCTGCTGGCCGGTTCGGCGGCGGTGGCCGTCGCGGGCGGGATGGAGAGCATGACGAATGCGCCGTACCTGCTGCCGAAGGCGCGCGCGGGGATGCGCATGGGCCACGGGCAGGTGCTTGACCACATGTTCCTCGACGGGCTCGAGGACGCGTACGAGAAAGGCCGCCTGATGGGCACGTTCGCCGAGGATTGCGCGCAGGCGTACCAGTTCACGCGCGAGGCGCAGGATGCGTTCGCGATCGCGTCGCTGACGCGCGCGCAGCGTGCGATCGCCGAAGGGCGTTTCGTGTCGGAGATCGCACCGGTGACCGTGAAGGCCGGCAAGACCGAGAGCGTCGTGTCGATCGACGAGCAGCCGGGCAACGCGAAGCTCGACAAGATTCCGACGCTGAAGCCGGCGTTCCGCGAAGGCGGCACGGTGACGGCCGCGAACGCGTCGTCGATCTCGGACGGCGCGGCCGCGCTCGTGATGATGCGCCGCTCGGAAGCCGAGCGCCTCGGCCTCACGCCGAAGGCCGTGATCGTCGGGCATTCGACGTTCGCGGACAAGCCCGGCCTGTTCGCGACCGCGCCGATCGGCGCGCTGCGCAAGCTGTCGGAGAAGACCGGCTGGAACCTGCGCGACGTCGACCTGTTCGAGATCAACGAAGCGTTCGCAGTGGTGCCGATGGCCGCGATGCGCGATCTCGACCTGCCGCACGAGAAGGTCAACGTGCACGGCGGCGCGTGCGCGCTCGGGCATCCGATCGGCGCATCGGGGGCGCGCGTGATGGTGACGCTGCTGGCCGCGCTCGAAACGTATGGCCTGAAGCGTGGCGTCGCATCGCTGTGCATCGGCGGCGGCGAGGCGACGGCGATCGCGATCGAGCGCATCGCGTAACGCATCGCCGATCGCGCACGCTGCAACGCGGGCGACGGGTATCGCGCAGGGCCGACTTGCGCGATATCCGTCGCCCGATTTTTATTCCGGAGAACTTGCCTTCGGCGACACCGCGCCGCAGGCGCGAATCACGAGTTGCACGACCTGCTCGGTCTTCTCGTCGAACGCCTTCTTCGTGAAGGTGCGCTTGCCGCTCAGCGCGCGGATCTGCGCATCGAAATCCGCATAGTGCTGCGTGGTCGCCCAGATCAGGTACATCAGCGCATGCGCGTCGATCGGCGCGAGCAGCCCGCGCGCGATCCAGCCGTCGATCACGCTCACGCGCGTGTCGAACCACGGCTTCACGCGTTCCGACAGGATGTCCTGCATGTGCTCCGCGCCGTGGATGATCTCGTTGGCCCAGACTTTCGAGCCGAGCGGGCGCCGCTGCGACAGCGCCATCTTCGCGCGCACGTAGCCGCCGATCGCCTCCACCGGATCGTCACCGGCCTCGAACGAGCCGGCCGCGCGATGCCAGTCCTCGAACAGGTCGTCGAGCACGCGGCGGTACAGCGCGAGCTTCGTCGGGAAGTAGTAATGCAGGTTCGCCTTCGGCAAACCGGCGCGCTCCGCGATCATCGCGGTGCTCGCGCCGTCGAGCCCGCGTTCGGCGAATACGGCCTCCGCGCAGGCGAGCAGATGCGCTTCGTTGGACTCGCGGATGTGTGCCTTGCGTCGCCGCAAAGGGGCGGACGTTTCGTCGCTGTCGGTGGCTTCGGCTGCCGCCTCGTCATGTCTCATCGTGACCCTCGCGCGGCGGGCATGCCGCGTTGGGCTTCATTCTAGCCGCTGATCCGCGTCGAACGCACGCATCCGGATTCCGCGCATCCGCCGCGATGCTGCGTTGCGATGGCACGTTTCTCGCTCTATTCATTCCCGCAAGAAAGACATTGCGCTGGTCATTTTGATCGTCTAAAACCTGTCCAATCGGACAGGATTCAACGCACTTCGCGAGCGGCCGCGGCATGCACCACGCAAGGGCGCGTGTGCGCAGAAACAGGCATGACATGCACCGGCACAGACCGGGCTGACGACATTACCGACCCCCACAGGAGCGATACGAATGAATGCGGTATCGGAAACAGTGAAACGGGCAGCGTTCGACACGTCGATCAAGGTCGACGGGAAGCGGTTGTGGGACAGCCTGATGGAAGTCGCGAAGATCGGCGCAACGCCGAAAGGCGGCGTGTGCCGCCTCGCGCTGACCGATCTCGACAAGGCCGGCCGCGACCTGATCGTCGGCTGGGCGAAGGCCGCCGGCTGCACGGTGACGGTCGATACGATGGGCAACGTGTTCATGCGCCGCGCGGGCCGCGCGGCCGACGCGGCGCCGGTCGTCACGGGCTCGCACGCGGATTCGCAGCCGACCGGCGGCCGCTTCGACGGCATCTACGGCGTGCTCGGCGGCCTCGAGGTGATTCGCAGTCTCAACGATCACGGGGTCGAGACCGAGCATCCGGTCGAGGTCGTGATCTGGACCAACGAGGAAGGCTCGCGCTTCGCGCCCGCGATGGTCGCGTCCGGCGTGTTTGCCGGCGTGTTTTCGCTCGAATACGGGCTGTCGCGCAAGGACGTGGACGGCAAGACGATCGGCGAGGAGCTGGCGCGCATCGGCTACGCGGGCGACGTGCCGTGCGGCGGGCGCAAGCTGCATGCGGCCTTCGAGCTGCATATCGAGCAGGGGCCGATTCTCGAAGCGGAATGCAAGACGATCGGCGTCGTGACCGATGCGCAGGGGCAGCGCTGGTACGAGATCACGTTCACCGGCCAGGAAGCGCATGCGGGGCCGACACCGATGCCGCGCCGTCGCGATGCGCTGCTCGGCGCGTCACGCGTGGTCGATCTCGTCAACCGGATCGGCCTCGATCATGCGCCGTTCGGCTGTGCGACGGTCGGCATGATGCAGGTCCACCCGAACTCGCGCAACGTGATTCCGGGCCGCGTGTTCTTCACCGTCGATTTCCGGCATCCGGACGACGCGGTGCTCGCAAAGATGGATGCTGCGCTGCGCGACGGTGTCGCGCGCATCGCGGCCGACATCGGGCTCGAAACGGAGCTCGAGCAGATCTTCTACTACAAGCCGGTCGCGTTCGATGCCGCCTGCGTCGAAGCCGTGCGCGGCGCGGCCGATCGTTTCGGCTACTCGCATCGCAACATCGTATCGGGCGCGGGGCACGACGCGTGCTACCTCGCGCAGGTCGCGCCGACCTCGATGGTGTTCGTGCCGTGTGTCGACGGCATCAGCCACAACGAGATCGAGGACGCGACGCCCGCATGGATCGAGGCCGGCGCGAACGTGCTGCTGCACGCGATGCTGTCGCGCGCATGCGAGCCGGCTTCATGACGCATCGACCGTAGCAGCCGGGAGGCTGCGTATCGCCTGAACACAGGATTCCTCAGCATGACCGCCCCGACTGTGCGTTCGCAGCCGGCGGGGACGGCTTTGTCTCCACTCAGTCGAAGGAACGCGTATGACCACCAAGCCAACCGGCGAGATCGCCGCGCATCGCCTGTCGTCCACGCAACTCTCGTGCGAATTCGCCGATATCGCGCCGCTGCTCGATCCGACTGCCGCGGCCGCCGCCGCGAGCCGCTGCCACTACTGCTACGACGCACCGTGCGTGCAGGCGTGCCCGACGCAGATCGACATCCCGAGCTTCATCCGCAAGATCGGCAACGGCAACCTGAAGGGCGCCGCGACCGACATCCTGTCCGCGAATCCGCTCGGCGGGATGTGCGCGCGCGTGTGCCCGACCGAGATCCTGTGCGAAGGCGCGTGCGTGCGGAATCACCAGGACGCGCAGCCCGTCGCGATCGGCGCGCTGCAACGGCATGCGACCGACTGGGCGATGGAAACCGGCGCGGTGCAGTTCCGGCGCGCGCCCGACACGGGCCGCCATGTCGCGGTGGTCGGCGCGGGGCCGGCCGGGCTCGCGTGCGCGCACCGGCTCGCGCTCGCCGGGCATCGCGTCACGCTGTTCGACGCGCGCCCGAAGGCCGGCGGCCTCAACGAATACGGGATCGCCGCGTACAAGACCGTCGACGATTTCGCGCAGCGCGAAGTCGAGTGGCTGCTGTCGGTCGGCGGCATCGCGCTGGAAACGGGCGTCGCGCTCGGCCGCGACGTGACGCTCGACGCGCTGCGCGAGCAGCACGACGCGGTGTTCCTCGCGATGGGCCTCGGCGGCGTGCGGGCGCTCGCGATCGACGGCGAGCAACTGGGCGGCGTGATGAACGCGGTCGACTTCATCGCGCAGGTGCGGCAGGCCGACGCGCTCGAGAACGTGCCGGTCGGGCGGCGCGTGGTCGTGATCGGCGGCGGCAATACGGCGATCGATGCGGCCGTGCAGAGCCGCAAGCTCGGCGCCGAGCGCGTGACGATGGTGTATCGGCGCGGCGTGGAGGCAATGAGCGCGACGTGGGCCGAACGCGAATTTGCGCAGAAGAGCGGCGTCACGCTCGTCACGCACGCGAAGCCGGTGCGCATCGCGGGCGCGAACGGGCAGGCGACGGGTGTCGAATTCGAGGCCGCATCCGGCGAGCGTTTCACCGTCGAGGCGGACATGGTGCTGAAGGCGATCGGCCAGACGCTGGTGCCGGACGGTGTCGCGGCCGCGTTGCTGACGGCCGACGGCACGCGCATCGCGGTGGAGGCGGACGGGCGCACGGCGCTGCCCGACGTGTGGGCCGGCGGCGATTGCGCGGCGACGGGCGGCATCGACCTCACGGTGCAGGCCGTGCAGGACGGCAAGCGCGCGGCCGCGTCGATCGACGCGGCGCTCGCGGCACGCGACGCGAAGGCCGCCTGAGCGCGCGGCGCACTGCACGCACACCGAACACGACCCCCTTCTCACGGAGCCGACCATGGCCGATCTTCGCTGCACCATCGCAGGCATCACTTCGCCGAATCCCTTCTGGCTGGCGTCCGCGCCGCCGACCGACAAGGCCTACAACGTCAACCGCGCATTCGAGGCGGGCTGGGGCGGCGTCGTCTGGAAGACGCTCGGGCTCGATCCGCACGTCGTCAACGTCAGTTCGCGCTACGGCGCCGTGCAGTGGAACGGCCAGCGCATCGCGGGGCTGAACAACATCGAGCTCATCACCGACCGCCCGCTCGACGTGAACCTGAGAGAGATCGCGCAGGTGAAGCGCGACTGGCCCGACCGCGCGCTGATCGTGTCGCTGATGGTGCCGTGCAACGAACGCGACTGGAAATGGATCCTGCCGCTCGTCGAGGATACCGGGGCCGATGCGGTCGAACTCAACTTCGGCTGCCCGCACGGGATGAGCGAGCGGGGCATGGGCGCGGCGGTCGGGCAGGTGCCCGAATACGTCGAGATGGTCACGCGCTGGGTGAAGGAAGGCACGAAGCTGCCGTGCCTCGTGAAGCTCACGCCGAACATCAGCGACATCCGGATGGGCTCGCGCGCCGCGTACAAGGGCGGCGCGGACGGCGTGTCGCTGATCAACACGATCAACTCGATCGTCGCGGTCGACCTCGACCACATGGCGCCGATGCCGACCGTCGACGGCAAGGGCACGCACGGCGGCTATTGCGGCCCGGCCGTGAAGCCGATCGCGCTGAACATGGTCGCGGAGATCGCACGCGACCCGGAAACGCCGAACCTGCCGATCTCGGGCATCGGCGGCATCTCGTCATGGCGCGACGCGGCGGAGTTCATGGTGCTCGGCGCCGGCAGCGTGCAGGTGTGCACCGCCGCGATGCATTACGGCTTCCGGATCGTGTCGGACCTCGCGGACGGGCTGTCGAACTGGATGGACGAGAAGGGCTACGCGACGCTCGACGACATCCGCGGCCGCGCGGTGCCGAACGTGACCGACTGGAAATACCTGAACCTGAAGTACGACATCAAGGCGCGCATCGACCAGGACCGCTGCATCCAGTGCGGGCTGTGCCATATCGCGTGCGAGGACACGTCGCACCAGGCGATCACCGCGACGAAGGACGGCGTGCGGCACTTCGACGTGGTCGATTCGGAATGCGTCGGGTGCAATCTTTGCATGCACGTGTGTCCGGTCGAGCAATGCATCACGATGGAGCGTGTCGATTCGGGCGACTACGCGAACTGGACCACGCATCCGAACAATCCGGCGAGTGCGGATGCCGGTGCGGGTGCCGGCACCGCGGCGCCGCCCGAGAAGCACGCGAAGGCGGCCTGACCGGCGGCCGGCGGCGCGGCATCGTCCGCGCCGCCGCTTTTCGTGACCCCTGGGCCGGCATCGTGCGATGCCGGCGCTGACGTTTCTCGTGGAGTGCGATCGATGACATCCGCAGCGAATCCCGCCGATCCCGACAGCGCCGCGGCGCAGGGCGGCAGCCTGTACAACGACGACCTTGCGCCGACGACGCCGGCGCAGCGCACGTGGAAGTGGTATCACTTCGCGGCGCTGTGGGTCGGGATGGTGATGAACATCGCGTCGTACATGCTGGCGGCCGGGCTGATCCAGGAAGGCATGTCGCCGTGGCAGGCGGTGACGACGGTGCTGCTCGGCAACCTGATCGTGCTCGTGCCGATGCTGCTGATCGGCCATGCGGGCGCGAAGCACGGGATTCCGTATGCGGTGCTCGTGCGTGCGTCGTTCGGCACGCAGGGCGCGAAGCTGCCGGCATTGCTGCGCGCGATCGTCGCATGCGGCTGGTACGGCATCCAGACCTGGCTCGGCGGCAGCGCGATCTACACGCTGCTGAACATCCTGACCGGCAACGCGCTGCACGGCGCGGCGCTGCCGCTCGTCGGCATCTCGGCCGGGCAGCTCGCGTGCTTCCTCGTGTTCTGGGCGCTGCAGCTGTACTTCATCTGGCACGGCACCGATTCGATCCGCTGGCTCGAAAGCTGGTCCGCTCCGATCAAGGTCGTGATGTGCGTGGCGCTCGTGTGGTGGGCGACGTCGAAGGCGGGCGGGTTCGGCTCGATGCTGTCGGCGCCGTCGCAGTTCGCGGCGGGCGGCAAGAAGGCCGGGCTGTTCTGGGCGACGTTCTGGCCGGGCCTGACCGCGATGGTCGGCTTCTGGGCGACGCTCGCGCTGAACATCCCCGATTTCACGCGCTTCGCGCATTCGCAGCGCGACCAGATGATCGGGCAGTCGATCGGGCTGCCGCTGCCGATGGCGCTGCTGTCGGTGGTGTCGGTCGTCGTGACGTCGGCCACCGTCGTGATCTACGGCAACGCGATCTGGGATCCGATCGACCTGACGAGCCGGATGACGGGGATCGGCGTCGGCATCGCGCTCGTGATCCTCACGCTCGACACGATGTGCTGCAACCTCGCCGCGAACCTCGTCGGTCCCGCGTACGATTTCTCGAGCCTGTGGCCGAAGGCGATCTCGTACCGCACCGGCGGGATGATGACCGCGACGATCGCGATCGTGATGATGCCGTGGAAGATCCTCGCGACGACGGACGGCTATATCTTCACCTGGCTCGTTGGCTATTCGGCGCTGCTCGGGCCCGTCGCGGGCATCCTGATGGTCGACTACTTCCTGATTCGCGGCACGCAGCTCGATACGCGCGCGCTGTTCGACGAACGCGGCGGCTTCAGCTACGCGCGCGGCTGGAACCCGGCCGCGCTGGCCGCGCTCGCGGTCGGCGTGCTGCCGAACCTGCCCGGCTTTCTGCATACCGCATTCCCGGCGTCGTTCCCGAACGTGCCGGCATTCTTCAACACGCTCTATACGTACGCGTGGTTCGTCGGCCTCGTGCTGGCGTCGTGCGTGTACGGCACCTGGATGAAGTGGCGCGCCGGACAGCGCGCGCAGATCGCGAGCGCATGACACGCGAGATGCGTGTCGTGCGGCACCCGACAGTCAACGAGGAGGCAACGAAATGGCAATCCTGATTCGTGGCGGCACCGTGGTCGATGCGGACCGTTCCTATCGCGCGGACGTGCTTTGTGCGGACCCCGAGGACGGCGGCACGATCCTGCAGATCGCCGAGACGATCGATGCGCCGGCCGGCGCGACCGTCGTCGACGCGCACGACCAGTACGTGATGCCGGGCGGCATCGATCCGCATACGCACATGGAACTGCCGTTCATGGGCACGCGGGCGAGCGACGATTTCTACTCGGGCACGGCCGCCGGGCTGTCGGGCGGCACGACGAGCATCATCGACTTCGTGATCCCGAGCCCGAAGCAGCCGCTGATGGAGGCGTTCCGCGAATGGCGCGGCTGGGCCGAGAAGGCGGCGGCCGACTACGGTTTCCACGTGGCCGTGACGTGGTGGGACGAGAGCGTGCACCGCGACATGGGCACGCTCGTGCGCGAGCATGGCGTGTCGAGCTTCAAGCACTTCATGGCGTACAAGAACGCGATCATGGCCGACGACGAGATCCTCGTGAACAGCTTCACGCGGTCGCTCGAGCTCGGCGCGCTGCCGACCGTGCACGCGGAGAACGGCGAGCTCGTGTTCCAGCTGCAAAAGGCGCTGCTCGCGCGCGGGATGACGGGGCCGGAGGCGCATCCGCTGTCGCGGCCGCCGGAGGTCGAGGGCGAGGCCGCGAACCGTGCGATCCGCATCGCGCAGGTGCTCGGCGTGCCCGTGTATATCGTGCACGTGTCGGCGAAGGACGCGGTCGACGTGATCACGCGCGCGCGCAGCGAAGGGCTGCGCGTGTTCGGCGAGGTGCTGCCGGGCCACCTGGTGATCGACGAGGCCGTGTATCGCGATCCGGACTGGACGCGTGCGGCCGCGCACGTGATGAGTCCGCCGTTCCGCTCGGCCGAGCATCGCGAGGCATTGTGGCGCGGGCTGCAGTCGGGGCAGCTGCATACGACGGCGACCGACCACTGCGTGTTCTGCGCGTCGCAGAAGGCGATGGGACGCGACGATTTCACGAAGATTCCGAACGGTTGCGGCGGCGTCGAGGATCGCATGTCGGTGCTGTGGCATCACGGCGTGAATCACGGCCGCATCACGCCGAACGAGTTCGTGCGGATCACGTCGACGAACGCCGCGCAGATCTTCAACCTGTATCCGCGCAAGGGCGCGGTGCAGGTGGGCGCCGATGCCGACCTCGTGGTGTGGGATCCGGCCGCGACGAAGACGATCTCGGTGAAGACCCATCACCAGCAGGTCGACTTCAACGTGTTCGAAGGGATGACCGTGCAGGGCGTCGCGACGCATACGCTCACGCGCGGCGCGCTCGCGTGGGCCGACGGCGAGCTGCGTGCGGTGCGCGGCGCGGGCCGCTACCTGAAGCGCCCGCCGGCGGCCGGCTACTACGAAGCCGCGCGGATCGCAAACCGGCTGCGCGAACCGCATCCGGTCGAACGCGCGGGCTGAACGGCGCATGTCATGCGGGGCGTGTCCGTTCGAGTGGCGAACGGCACGCCCCGAGTACGTTTACGCGTGGTAGGTAGAACAACTTATCAAATTTCCGAGTCGCAAAAGAAGAAACGATCGATCCGATTGGTCGCAGTGATTTTGTCGTCGTTGCAGGCGTGCGTATCGAGCGAGTAACATCCACCAACCCCACACAGGGGCCGCGGGCCAGGGCCGCTCGCCGGACAGTTCAAATAGTGAGAAAGGAGCACAAGGTGGATATTCTGCGCAGTCTCCTCGGTATGCTGTTTCTGTTGCTGGTTGCCTATCTGCTGTCGAACAATCGCCGGGCGGTCAGCGGCCGCACCATGATCGCCGCGCTGCTCACGCAGTTCGCGATCGGCGCGCTGGTGCTGTTCGTGCCGTCGGGCCGCGCGGTGCTGGCGGCGGCCGCGAACGGCGTCAATCGCGTGCTCGACATGGGCAATCACGGCATCGCGTTCGTGTTCGGCGGGCTGGTCGACGCCCGCATGTTCCAGCTGTTCGGCGACGGCGGATTCGTGTTCGGCCTGCGCGTGCTGCCGATGATCATCTTCGTCACGGCGCTGATCTCGGTGCTGTACTACATCGGCGTGATGAAGTGGATTGTCGCGATCCTCGGCGCGGGGCTCGCGAAAGTGCTCGGCGTGAGCCGCATCGAGGCGTGCTCGGCCGTCGCGACGATCTTCCTCGGGCAGAGCGAGATGCCCGCGCTCGTGAAGCCGTTCGTGCGCAACATGACGAGCGCCGAGATCTTCACGGTGATGGCGAGCGGCATGGCGTCGGTCGCGGGCTCGGTGCTGGTCGGCTACGCCGGCCTCGGCGTGAGGATGGAATACCTGCTCGCCGCATCGTTCATGGCGGTGCCGGGCGGGCTGCTGTTCGGCAAGCTGCTGTTTCCGACCGTCGAGCCGAGCCGCGTGGTGGTCGACGGTCTCGATTTCGACGACAAGCGCGCCGCCAACGTGATCGAGGCGGCGGCGTCCGGGGCATCGGTCGGCCTGCGGATCGCGATCAACGTCGGCGCGATGCTGATCGCGTTCGTCGGGCTCATCGCGCTGATGAACCTGATCGTCGGCGGCGTGGCCGCGTTCGCGGGCTTTCCGCAGATCACGCTGGTGGGCATCATCGGCCACCTGTTCGCACCGCTGGCCTGGATCATCGGCGTGCCGTGGCACGATGCGACGCTGGCCGGCAACTTCATCGGCGAGAAACTGATCTTCAACGAGTTCGTCGCGTACGGCGACCTGTCGCCGTACCTGAAGGGCGGCGAGCACGTCGCGGCGGCCGGCCTGCAGGTGCTCGACCCGAAGACGCTCGCGATCGTGTCGTTCGCGCTGTGCGGCTTCGCGAACTTCTCGTCGATCGCGATTCTCGCGGGCGGCTTCAGCGCGGTCGCGCCCGAGCGCCGCTCGGACGTCGCGCGGCTCGGCTTGCGTGCGCTGACGGCTGCCACGCTGTCGAACCTGATGAGCGCGGCGATTGCCGGCCTGTTCTTTTCGCTGCATTGAACCGTGCAGTAGACTCCGACCGTTCGAAGAGAGGCAACGATGTTTCTACCGCAGGAATTCATTCGCAGGAAGCGCGACGGGCAACCGCTCGATCGTGACGGGATTGCCGCGTTCGTGCGCGGCGTGACCGACGGCAGCGTGACCGAGGGCCAGGTGGCCGCGTTCGCGATGGCCGTGTATTTCAACGACCTGAGCACCGGCGAGCGCGTCGCGCTGACGCTCGCGCAGCGCGACTCGGGCGACGTGCTCGACTGGCGCGCGCTCGATCTCGACGGGCCGGTGATCGACAAGCATTCGACGGGCGGTGTCGGCGATGTCGTATCGCTGATGCTCGGGCCGATGGTGGCCGCGTGCGGCGGCTACGTGCCGATGATCTCGGGGCGCGGGCTCGGCCATACCGGCGGCACGCTCGACAAGCTCAGCGCGATTCCCGGCTATGACGTGATGCCCGCGACGGATGCGTTTCGCCGCACGGTGCGCGACGTCGGCGTCGCGATCATCGGGCAGACCGCGCGGCTCGCGCCGGCCGACAAGCGCATCTATGCGATTCGCGACGTGACGGCGACCGTCGAGTCGGTCGCGATGATCACCGCGTCGATCCTGTCGAAGAAGCTCGCGGCGGGGCTCGACGGGCTCGTGATGGACGTGAAGGTCGGCTCGGGCGCGTTCATGCCGTCCGCGGAGAAATCGGCGGAACTGGCGCGCAGCATTGTCGACGTCGGCAACGGCGCGGGCATGAAGACGACCGCGATCCTCACCGACATGAACCAGTCGCTCGCGCCGTGCGCGGGCAACGCGCTCGAAGTGGCATGCGCGATCGACTACCTGACGGGCAAGTCGCGCCCGGCGCGCCTGCATGACGTGACGATGGCGCTGTCGGCGGAGCTGCTCGTCACCGGCGGGCTGGCGCGCGATGTCGTCGAGGCGCGCGCGAAGCTGCAGCAGGCGCTCGACTCGGGCGCGGCCGCCGAACGCTTCGCGAGAATGGTCGTGGCGCTCGGCGGCCCCGCTGACCTGGTCGACGCGCCCGCCCGGCATCTGGCGCGGGCGGCGGTGATCGTGCCGGTTCCGTCGCCTGCGACCGGCGTGGTGCAGCGGGTCGATTGCCGCGGGCTCGGGCTGGCGGTCGTCGCGCTCGGCGGCGGCCGCACGCGCGCGGAGGATGCAATCGACGTCAGCGTCGGCCTGACGGCGCTGGCGGAGATCGGGCAGCGCGTCGAGGCCGGCGAGCCGCTCGGCTACGTGCATGCGCGCGACGATGCGGCCGCGGCACACGCGGTGGACGCGGTCCGGCGCAGCTACGTGCTCGGCGAGACGGGCGAAGCGCCGCCGACCCTTTACCAGCAGATCGGCTGACCCCACTCCCGGAGGCATCATTGCGATGGAACGAGACGAACTGATCGAACAGGCCAAGGCGGCGCGCGAACGCGCGTATGCGCCGTATTCGCGCTTCCAGGTCGGCGCGGCGCTGCAGGCGCGCGACGGGACGGTTTTTCACGGCTGCAACGTCGAGAACGCGTCGTACGGACTGTGCAATTGCGCGGAACGCACGGCGCTGTTTTCGGCGATCGCCGCCGGCTATCGTCCGGGCGATTTCGTGCGGCTCGCGGTCGTCGGCGACACGGACGGCCCGATCGCGCCGTGCGGCGCGTGCCGTCAGGTGATCATCGAGATCGGCTTGCCCGACATCGAGGTGATCCTGGCCAATTTGAAGGGGGCCGTCGAAGTCACGACGGCCCGCGCATTGCTGCCGGGCGCGTTCAGCCTGTAACGACGCGCGCCGCGGCGCGCCGCATGCGTCACGCGCCTTCGCGCGTTTCGCGGATCGGGATCACGGTGCGCGCGCCGCACTGGCGCAGCAGGTCGCGCAATTCGTTGATGACCGGGAACACCTCGTGGTTCCAGTCGGCGCCCTGGCGATCGTGCGCTTCCTGTTCGCGCTCGACGATCCAGCGATCCTCGCGGAAGATGCGCTCGGTGAACCACACGAGCAGCGGCCACGCGAGATCGAGTGCGAACGGGATGCCGGGCTTGTGGATCGACAGCAGACCGAACGTGCGGTTGGTGCGCTGATCGGCGTCGAGCGGCACGTAGACGATCCACAGGTCCATCACGAGCGTGCCTTCGCTCGAGCGGATCTGCAGCGTCTGGTACGGGTAGCCGGTGCGTACCGTCATCACGCTCTTGTCGGACTGGTCGGCCGGCTTCTTGCTCGCGCCGAACACGAGCGCCTCGCCGACCGGCTGCTTGCCTTCCATCCGCGCGAACGTGTAGTCGACCTCGACCCAGTCGTCGCCGCGGCGGCGGCCGACCGAGCGCGCGCGCATCTGCCCCATCTGCTTGCGGTGCAGGAACTGATGGTTCATGTCCATCAGGTTCTCGTGCATGAACGAGTAGTGGCACTTGACCTCGCGGCCGAAACGGCGCGTCTTGTACGCGCGATTGTCCGCCGATTCGAGCGCGGGGAACGGCCGTGAGTCGGCAAGCGTTGCGTCGCCCGGGAACACGAAGATCAGCCCGTGCGCCTCGCGGCACGGATACGCGCGCACGCCGTTGGGCAAGCGCTCGCGGCCGAGGTAGGGCACGTCGACGCAGCGGCCGCTGTCGCACGCGTAAGTCCAGCCGTGATAGCAGCAGCGCAGCGTTTCACCGCTGACGACGCCCGCATGCAGCGGCACCTGGCGGTGCGCGCAACGATCTTCGAGCGCATACACGGCGCCGGACTCGGTGCGCACGAGCACGATCGGCTCGCCGGCGAAGTGCACGCCGAGCGTCTTGCCGCGCTTGAGCTCGCGCGACCACGCGAGCGGGTACCAGTGGTCGGGATGAATCGGCACGCGGCGCAGGTCGCGCACGGTCGCGCCGGAGGGCGATTCTCCAACGGTGTTGCTGTCAGGCAAGGGCACTGCGAGCATGCGTGACGCCTCCTGGCTGGGCGGGTAGTCCGGGCGCCGCAGGAAGCGGCGGGGATCTGGAGAAGTCTACGCGAAGTTGCCCGCCGCGGCGGACGCGATGCGGGTTTGCCCCGGCATGGCGGCCCGGGTTTCGTTGATGCGGCGCAAACCGGGCCGCAGGCCGCGCGCGCCGGTGACGCACGGCCGCGCGGCGGGCGGTATCCCGTCACGCGGCCGGCGGCCGGTCAGGAATGGGCTTCACGCCACAGCACCGCGTCGGAACGGTACAGCGCCGGGAAGCGCTGCTTCAGCCCGGCGACCTTCGGCAGGTCGTTGAACGCGATATACGGCGCGTCGGGATGCAGTTCGAGGTAGTTCTGGTGATAGGCCTCGGCCGGATAGAACCCCTTGTAGGCCTCGACACGCGTGACGACAGGCGCCGGGAACACGTGCGCGGTGCCGAGCTGCGCGATGTACGCGGTCGCGACCGCGCGTTGCTGCGCGGTGGTCGGGAAGATCGCGGACCGGTACTGCGACCCTTCGTCGGGGCCCTGCCGGTTGAGTTCGGTCGGATCGTGCGCGACCGAGAAGAACACCTGCAGCAGCCGGCCGTACGTGATCTGCGTCGGGTCGTAGACGATGCGCACCGATTCCGCATGCCCCGTCAGCCCCGAGCCGACCAGCGCGTAGTGCGCGGTTTCGGATGCGCCGCCGGCATAGCCGGCCGTGACCTGCTTCACGCCTTTCACGTGCTCGAACACGCCCTGCACGCCCCAGAAGCAGCCGCCGGCGAGCACGGCCGTTTCTTCGTGCGCCGCGCCGGGCGTTTCGTCGAGCGTCGGCGCGGGCACGGTGCGCATCGGTTCGGCGGAATTGACGATGCGCTGGTAGCCGAACACGGCGGCGGCCGCGAAGGCGATGGCGCCGATGCGGCGCAGCAAGGTCGCGCGCCGTCGCGCTGCGGCATCGCGGGTGGAGATCGGGATCATCGTTTGCTCCTGTTGAATGGGTCGGCGAAAGCGGCCGCCGGTTTGCGGCGGCGCACGCGATCAACCGAAAGTGAATGCGTACGCATCGACACCGGGATCGAGAAACTCGATCGCGAACGTGCGATCGGCGATCGCCCCCGGCTGCCGGACGAGCTGGTACAGGCGTTGGCCGGTGACGGTGCCGTAGCCCTGCGCGTCGACGTCGGCGCCGTGCGCGGCCCCGGGCGCCGCGCCGTCGAGCGTCACGCGAAAGCGCACGGGCTGGCCGTTCGCGCCCGGGCCGAGCACGAGGTGCAGGTCGCGTGCATGGAAGCGGTAGACGATCCGGCCGTCGGGTGCCGCGAGCGACGCACGCTCGGCGCCGACCTTCCACGTGCCCGCGAGGCCCCAGTCGTTGAGGTCCGGCCGGGCCGGCGCGTCGTAGCGGTGCGCCGTATCGCGCACGGCGCCGCCCGGCGACGTGAAGCTCTCCGCACGTGCATAGCCGACGTAGGTTTCGGGCGAACGGACGTCCGCGCTGTCGGCTGCCGCGAGTGCGCCCTTCGCGGGCGCACCGGCCAGCCCGAGCGGCACGTTCAGCGCTTCCGGATGGCCGGCTTCCGCGAGCAGCGACTGGATCGCGCGTTCCGACTGCGCGTATTCGCCTTCGCCGAAGTGGTGATGGCGAACGCGTCCTTGCGCGTCGATGAAGTAGTGCGCCGGCCAGTATTCGTTGTTGAAGGCGCGCCAGATCGCATAGCCGTTGTCGATCGCGACCGGGTAGTCGATGCCGAGGTCGTGCACGGCCTTCTTCACGTTGCCGATGTCGCGTTCGAACGCGAACTCCGGCGCGTGTACGCCGATCACGACGAGCCCGTACGGCGCGTACTTGCGTGCCCACGCGTTCGTGTACGGCAGCGTGCGCAGGCAGTTGATGCACGAATACGTCCAGAAATCGACCAGCACGACCTTGCCGCGCAGGCCGGCCGCGGTCAGCGGCGGCGAGTTCAGCCACTGCACGGCGCCGTCGAGCGACGGCAGCGTGCCTTCGACGGGCAGCGCGGACGGCGTCGTGACGGCCGCGCGCATCATCGCGCTGCCGACCATTGCACCGCCGCCGGCCTGCGCGCCATCGGCTGCCGCGGCCATCATCGCGCCGCCGGTGGCGTTGTCGGTGGCGTTGTCGGTGGCGTTGCCGGTTGCGGCCATCGCGGCCGGTGCCGCGGGTGCTGCCGGTGCGCTGTTCGAGCGGCCGCCGAGGCGATCGACGAGTTTCGTCTCGAGGCCGCCCGTCGTGACGGTCGACAGCTGCGCGAGCGCGCCGGTGTCGAGGCCGAGTGCGATCGCGCCGACGCCGGCCAGCAGCGCCGCGCCGATCCCGCGCCGGATCCATTCGCCGGCGCCGAGCGAGCGCTTCATCGCGGCGAACACCTTGCCGCCGATCACGAGCGCGACCGCGAGCGACGTCGCCGCGCCGGCCGCATACGCGACGAGCAGCAGCGTCGTACCGACGCTCGCGCCGCGCAACGCGGCGCCGGTCAGCACGAGCCCCAGGATCGGGCCTGCGCACGGGGCCCACAGCAGGCCCGTCGCGACGCCGAGCAGCAGCGACGACGCGGGGCCGGCCGGGCGGCCGTCGCGCTGCGCGAACCCGGTGAGCCGGTTGCCGGCCGCGACGAGCGGGCGCGTCAGGTGTTCCGCGAAGCGCGGCATCAGCAGCGTCAGGCCGAACACGGCGAGCAAGACGATCGCGATCCAGCGGCCGGCCTGGTTCGCCTGCGCGACCCAGCCGCCGCCGACGGCGGCGAGCGTCGCGACGACGGCGAACGTCAGCGCCATGCCGGCGAGCAGCGGCAGGCCGGTGCGCACGAACGGCTGGTCGGCGCGTGCGAACACGAACGGCAGCACGGGCAGGATGCAGGGGCTCAGGATCGTGAGCACGCCCCCGAGATAGGCAAGGACGATGAGCAGCATGGTGCGTTCTCCAGTCGGTCGGGAGTAGGGCCGGATCAGGCGGCAGCCGGGTGGAAGGTGAGCGCGAGGCCGTTCATGCAGTAGCGCAGGCCGGTCGGCGGCGGGCCGTCGTCGAACACGTGGCCGAGATGGCCGCCGCAGCGCCGGCAGTGCACTTCGGTGCGGACCATGCCGAACGTCGTGTCGGTGTGGGGGTCGACCGCGTGGTCGAGCGGCTTCCAGAAGCTCGGCCAGCCCGTATCGCTGTCGAACTTGGCGGTGGACGAGAACAGCGCGAGGCTGCAGCCGGCACAGGCGAACGTGCCGGTCCGGTGCTCGTCGTTCAGCGGGCTGCTGTACGGCCGCTCGGTGCCGGCTTCGCGCAGGATCGTGTATTGGGCGGGCGTGAGCCGGCGATGCCATTCGGCATCGCTGAGCGTGACCTCGAAAGGGGCCGCCTTCGGTGCGTCGGCAGGCGGCGCGGCGAACGCGCGGCCGACCAGCGCACGCCGTCCGGCGGACGACAGCGCCGCAAGCGCGGCAAGGCCGGTGGCGCCGGCGAACAGCAGATGTCTGCGGGTGGGCATGATGGGCTCCTGGAAGCAGGTGCTGAAAACATGCGCCCATCGTAGACAGCGGCCGGTGTCGAAGTCCTCACGGAAAGTTAAATGATTTGTGATTGTTTTTTGGGTGATCCTGCTAGGTCCGTTGAAATCCGTCAAAGCCCCGTCCGTCAAGGAGTTGCGGGAAGTTGGTGGTCCACCAAGTTCTGCGGAAATCCTCCACGAGCCGCAACTTTTTAGTGTTTTTTTAGTGTTCGCGATGTGGGGTAGGCTCTGCTTAGAGATGCACGGGCCGACCTGGTTGCGATATCAAAGGAGGGCGATCATGGGTGCTCTGACGGTTAGGCAAATCGAGGCCGCAAAGGCGATCGGGAAGCTGTATTTCCTCTCTGATGGGCGCGGGCTGTTCCTGCGCATCGGCCCGGATGGCTCGAAAACCTGGCTTGTTCGCGTCAGCATCAATGGCAAGCAACGGGACAAGCCGCTCGGCAAGGCGTGGGGGCGCACCATGACTGAAGGGCAGTTGTCGCTGGAGGATGCACGCGCAGCCGCGGCGACGATTCGTTCACAAGCGCGCGACGGTGTGGACTATCTCGATGCGAAGAAGCGTGAACGCCAGGCCAAGGTTGAAAAGGCGGCGACAGCGGAACTCACGTTCGGCGATTTGTTCGATGCGTGGTTCGCGACCGTCAACAAGAAGCGCGGCAAGAAAGGACGCAAGGATGGCGGTAGGATGCTTCGAGGTGCGATGGAAAAACATGTGCTGCCGGCCCTCCGTACACACAGGATTACAGGCGTGTTTGCCTCGAACGTTCTGCCGCTGCTTACCGCGATTTCCGACGCGGGATACAACCGGCGCGCAGTCGAGGTGTTGGGGGCCGTCCAGCAAATGATTCGATGGGGCGAGCGCAACCAGCCGTGGAAACGCTTGCTGATCGATTGTGATGTGCTCGCGCTCGCAAAAGAGGATGTCGTTGCAGGTGATTACGACCCGGTACGTGACAACGAACGCCATCGCACGCTGTCGGACGACGAAATTTGCGCGCTGGGTGAACTTATGCCGGCTGCACGGCTTCCGCGTTCCATTGAGTCAGCGGTATGGGTGATGCTTGCTTGCGGAACGCGTGTCGGTGAAACACTTGTGACTCGATGGGCTGATCTTGATTTCAAGGCGCGGACGTGGACGATTCCAAAGGAACGCACGAAGTCGAGCACGGCGATTACGATTCATCTCTCCGATTTCGTCCTTGCACAGTTTGCCGCACAGCAGATTGTGCGCGCTGGATTGCCTGAGGACGACGTGCGTCGCGAATACGTATTTCCGTCGCAACAGGGTAAGATTCCGCACGTCACTATCCATACAACGTGCAAGGCAATCCGTGACCGGCAACGCGGGAAGGGTGCATCGACCGAAGGTCGCACGACAGCAACGGATACGCTTATTGTCTCGGGTGGTCAATGGAAATGCCATGACCTGCGTCGTACCTGCGGAACGATGATGCAGTCGCTTGGTATTGCTGAGAGCATCGTGCATCGATGTCTGAACCACGCGCGTAACGATCCGCTTGATCGAATCTATCTGCAGTTCAACTACGACGAGCAGATGCGCGACGCCTGGCGGCTATGGGGCGACCGCCTGGCCGGATTGCTCGGCGAGGATACGGGAAACGTGCGCTTCCTGTTCAAGTCGTGATCCGTCGCAGCAAACGATCAGGTGCTGTTATGTTGCCGGTGACTGTCCTACCATCCAACGGTTGCACACCGGACATCGACAAGTGCATAACCGGAATGCGTTTGTACGGTAAATCGCTTACTGATATCGCAGTGTGCCTGACGGGCGGGTGACTCGGCAAGACAGGTATGAGTCGCATCCACCTCATCTTCACGGATTCGTAAGGAAGCGGTAACTTGGGTCGCTCAATGCGGTAGAGCGGATATCCGATACATCGAACGAGGTCGACTCATGAACAAGCAGGAACTCATTGATGCTGTCGCAGCCGATACCGGTCTTAGCAAAACTGCCGCCGGCGAGGCAATTCAGGCCGTAATGGATGTGATTGCGCGTGCCGTCAGCGAAGGGGACAGCGTGCAACTCGTAGGATTTGGCTCGTTCTCGCAAGGGCAGCGTGCCGCTCGGACCGGTAGAAATCCGACGACGGGCGCAGAGATAGTAATCGCAGCTGCGAAGACGGTGAAGTTCAGTGCCGGCAAGGCGTTCAAAGATGCAGTGAACGCACCTTGAGTTGTAGCCGCGTCGGCGAGCCAGACGGGCAGAGCGGCACTCAATCGCGAGAGCTGAAGGGGAACATAGTAAGGGCTATGTTACCCTTCATTTCGGGACATTCTGGCCTATCGCCGAAACACACGTCGCTCACACAAAAATTGTGTTGATCGCCGGCCAGTCGCCTGGCAAGGAAAGATGCCAACTCGAGATAGCCGCCATCGCAGCCGAGCGCCGCCTGAATTGACAATTTCGTTGGCAATCTGTCCAAAGTAATGCTGTCACTTCGGCTCCTTTCGAATTAAATTTGTCACTTCGCGTACTGGATTTCGGGGGCCTGTTTGTAAGAGCCTG
Organism: Burkholderia sp.; assembly: GCA_031253835.1. Classification (GTDB taxonomy): domain Bacteria; phylum Pseudomonadota; class Gammaproteobacteria; order Burkholderiales; family Burkholderiaceae; genus Burkholderia. The sequence goes on from JAIRVP010000040.1 coordinate 35,028, forward strand.
ATTCCATAGTCGTATCCCGGCATACGTCGCAACTGGCTGATAGGGGAGAAGCCCGTGACGATCCTCCAAGAAATCCATGCGTGGTCCAAGGCTCTCGCCGTCTGGCAACAAGACGCCATCGCCAGGCTCTATGCCGACCGGACGCTTGGCGCGGCCGACCTAGACGACCTCTACGCGTTGGCCAAGGCCGAGGTGGGCATCCCGGATCCGGATGGGCGCGTGGCCAAAAAGCTCCACGATGCCCAAGTGGCGCCGCCGCCGAATCCGACGCGCGTCGTTCTGCTGACAGCCATCAAAATGTTGGCTAACGTCAATGCGTTGGCCAACGGTGCGTGCCTGCCCGTTGCCCAAGCTGGCATCACGGGCATCTACGGTGAGAATGGCGTCGGGAAGTCTGGATACTCCCGGGTACTCAAGAAGGCATGCCGGGCGCGCGACAGGCGCGAACCCATCCTGCCCAACGCGAACCTGGAGCCGGGGAAGAGCGGACCGGCCCAGGCCACGTTCGAGACGGAGATCGACGGCGTCGCGAGCGATCTGCCCTGGAAAGACGGCGCTGAGCCGCCCGAGCCCATGTCGGACATCGCCATCTTCGACTCGCACTGCGCTCGCGCCTACATCGACAACCAAGGTGACTTCGCCTACGCTCCGTATGGGTTGGACATCCTGGAAGGATTGGTCGGCGCGTGCAACAAGCTAAAGGCTCGGGCCACGGCGGATAAGGCTGCGAATGCCCCGAGCAATGCCGCCTATGCTGGCCTCGCCGGGGAGCAAACCGAAGTCGCCAGAAAGTTGCTCGGCATCCCTGCCAAGACGAAGGCAGAGGACATTGAGATACTGGCCACGCTCAGGGAAGGCGAACAGGAGCGGCTTGCCTTGCTGAACAAGACCTTGGCCGAAGCCGATCCGAAGCAAAAGGCCTTGGCCCTGCGGCAGAAGGCCAGCCGCCTCACCTCGCTGAAGGAGCGTGTCGGCGCGGCGATCGGCATCGTGAACGACGAGAAGGTCGGTTCGCTTCAGGCGTTGATTGGCAAGTCGAATGTGGCCAAGGCAGCGGCAGAGCTCGCGGCCACCGAGTTCAAGGCGACGCCTGGCCAACTGGTAGGCACGGGCGGAGAGGAATGGAAGGCTCTCTTTGAGGCGGCCCGAACGTTTGCCGAGCTCAGCCACGCGGGCCACGATTTCGCGGAACTTCCCCCGGAGGCAGTCTGTCCCCTCTGCCAGAACGCCCTCGGGCGGGAGGGAGCGGTGCGACTGCATCGATTCGATGCCTTCATCAAAGCCACTGCCGAGAAGGCGGCGAAGGATGCGCGTGAGGCCGCTGCCATCCCCTTCAGAGTGATTCAGCAGGCGAGCGTGGACTTGATGTTTCACGACGCGTTGGTCGAGGAGGTGACCGAGATCGGGCCGGAAGTCGCCGCGGCCTGTACGGCCCTCCAGGAATCCCTCAAGGCGCGCCAATCGGGCATTCTCCAAGCTGCCGCTGGAAAACTGGACTGGGATGAACTCCGCAAACTCTCCGACGATCCGCAACCCGCCTTGGCCGACCTCATCAACCGCCTGCTGGAACAGTCCAAGGCGCTTGATGCCACCGCTGACGAGAAACTCAAGGCTGCCATGGTCGCGGAGCGGGCGGAACTCGATGCTCGCCGCAGGCTGGCTGAAGTCAAGGCTGCGGTGCTTGAGGCGATGACCAAACACGAACTCTGCCATAGGCTACAGGCCTGCATCGATGGCATGGAAACGCGGGGTATTTCCAGGAAGTCCACGGAGCTCTCTCGCACGACGGCCAGCCAGGAACTGGCCGATGCCCTCAACACTGAACTCAAGCTCCTTAAGGTAAATCACCTCCGTGTCGTGATGAAGCCCGAGTCGCCAGGCGGTAAAACCCAGTTCAAGCTCACCCTGCAGTTGCCGGGCGGCGGGACGCCGGCGGCCATCCTCAGCGAAGGCGAGCAGCGGGCCATAGCGATTGCATCGTTTATGGCGGAGATTCGACTTGGCAAGGGGCGCGGCGGCATCGTCCTCGATGACCCCGTCTCGTCCTTGGACCATCGGCGCCGCTGGGAGGTCGCTGAGCGCTTAGCGAGAGAGTCGCTGACGCGGCAGGTGATCGTCTTCACCCACGACATCTACTTTCTTCTCATCCTGGAGCAGAAGGCAGAGGAGGTCGGTGCAACGCTGACCAAGAACTACATTCGGAGGACGGCAGATGGCTATGGTGTCCATTCCGAGGATTTGCCCTTCGACGTGCTGGGCACGAAGGACCGCCTGGGTCGCCTAAGGCAGCTTCTGGTCGGTGTGCGCAAGGCGGCGAAGGAAGGTGACGAAGACTTGCAGCGCCAGCTGACGGCTAAGTGCTATGGCCAGCTCCGACTCGCATGGGAGCGCTGCATCGAGGAGGTGCTGCTCAACGGGGCCGTACAGCGCTTCGGCGAGGGTGTGTCGACCCAACGCCTCAAAGGGGTGACGATCACGGACGATGACTATCACGAGATCGACGCCGGCATGACAAAGTCTTCGAAGTTCGAGCACGACTCCGCAGCCGCTGTTGGCAGGCTTCCTATACCGGACCCCGACGAACTCAGCGACGACATCGAGCGCTTGGCCAAGTGGCGCGAGACGCTCAATAAACGAGTGGACAGCATTGCGAAAGGCACGGCCAGTAGGTCAGCCCTGTTTACTGCCTGATTTGCCATTTCAATCAGCCATCGGATGCGCGTCCGTCGTGAACGCCTAGACTCGCGCGACGTCAGGCGGGAGCAGTCGACCGTGTCTGCAGTCGGCGTGCTGTCGGCGGGCGAACATGCCCGCGAGCAAAACCCACTGCGAGCCGGCCGGCGTCAGTCGGGGTTGATCGACGCGGGACCGTCGGCGCACCGTTCCAGATCCGGCGAGATCCACGCCGCATCGTCGCTGGTGGCGACGTACAGCTGACGGGCGACTCGTACTAGGTGATGCGTCACCACAGCTCGGCTCCGGCCGAGTTTTTTCATGGGCGGCGCCTGCAGATTCGTAGAGGGAGGTAAAAGCGCTACATCTGATAACTCGGCTTATCAGATGTGCCACTTTTCCTCGTCAGATTGGGCGTTCTCGGCGACACTTTCGTCTGACCCTTGACCGGCGGGGCCGGGCAGGGCCATCCCGCCTATTCGGCCAGCGCCGCAGCAGATCGACCGGAAACCGCAGACGTAGTGCGCGATACGGCTTCTGTTTCGCGTACTACGCAGGGGCCAGTCCCAGGAGCCCAACATGAACACGCCTGAGCTGACGCTCACTGACCCTGAAGGGGTGCGCCTCGCATTGCTGAGCGATGACGAGGACATCCGTGCTCAATTCGCCACGCATCTCGGCGCGGAGCTCGATCGCCTGGTCGGCGTGCTGGCGCATTGTTTCGAGTGGATGGCGCCGATTACCGAGGCCGCCGATCATGTCGGCACGCAACAGACCGCGCTTGCCGCCGGGTTTGGGCTCGGGACACTGGACGACCTGTTGGTGGCCACCAAGCTGTTGCTGGCCGGCAAGCTGGCGGCCGCTGGCAACGTGATGCGGCAGGTCATCGAGGGGATCGCAATGTCGATCCTGTGTGCGGCCGACGGCGAGCTGATTCTCGAGTACAGAAAGAAGTCGGGTGCGGTGCGCGGCTGTTACTGGGAGCGGGCATGGCGCAGCGACCCGTCCGTGCAGGCGCACCACGCCCTGAAGCAACTCGACTGGAACGCCGCGCAGCTCGGCGTGTTGCCGCAAGCGGTCGAGGTTCTGGCGCGATCGAAGAAGCACTACAACCAGTTCAGTCACTGCGGCTGGGCGACGATCGCCAGCCGGGCCGTTCGCAACACGCCCGGGCTCGTCTATCTGGGCGGCCATTTCGACGAGGGGAAGCTAGATGTCTACCGCGACGAGATGCAGCAGCGCATCGGCTTGTGTCGCGTGCTGCCGCGCGTCCTCGACCACCATGTGTTGAGCATGATGGCGCCTGCTGCTGGCGAGGAAATCGCGGCAGCGAACCCGCCGAACCCGGCGTGATGGCCCTTTCGAGAACAGCACCATGCCCCTCACGACCACCGACGAGCGCGCAACGCCCGCGCGTATCCCGGCCGCGTTCCGGTCGACCACGCCCGAGCAGCTGCGGCGCCATGTGCAGGACACGGGTGATTGCCTGCCGACTGAGCAGCGGCAGCTGTTGCTCGACGCCGCGGCCGAGCTCGAGGGCAGCGAGCACGCGTACGCCGAGCTCGTCGACCAGAAGCAGGCGCTGCAGCGCGCGCTCGCGCAGAGCCAATCCAACCTGCGCGCGGCGCTTGCGATCCGCGCGCCGCGCTAACACCGCCAGGAAACCGCCATGGACCCACGGATCCACGAGCTGATAGCAGCCAAGCAGATCGGCGCGATTGCGCTCGACACCTCGGTGTTCGACGCGCAGCAGCGCAACCTCGAGGGCGGCTTGCTGCGGCGCGTCGAGCAGTTCCATCGCAGCGACCGTGTCCGGGTGTTGATGCCGGACGTGGTGAAGCGCGAGGTGTTGACCCATCTGGCGCGCGATGCCGAAAACGCACGGTCGGCACTGGCGCGCGCGGTGCGCTTGGTGACCAATGCGCGGCTGCTTTCCACCGACGCGGCTAAACAGTGTCAGGTCGTTCAGCGCCAGATCGCGGAACCGGCGAGCGCTGCAGAGACGCGACTGTCCGGCTGGTTGGCGCGCACGCGTGCGGAGGTGCTCGACGTCGCCGCACGGGTCGACATGCGCGCTTTGTTTGATCGGTACTTTACGGCGCAGGCCCCATTCGCTGAGTCGAGCAAGAAGAAGCATGAGTTCCCTGATGCGGCCGCGCTGCTGGCGCTCGAGCACTGGGCCGACGAGCACGAAACTGCCGTGCTGGTGGTGTCGACCGATTCCGACTGGCAGCGATTCTGCGCGGCGCATCCGCGGTTGATTTGGACGCCCAATCTGAGCGGCGCCCTGGGTGCGTTTCAGGACGAAAGTGCGCAGTTTGCCGCGCGGCGGCTCGCCGAATCGATCGACGATGGCACGGCGGGTGACCTCGTCGACACCATGTTTGAGGAAGGACAGAAGTTCCTGAACCAGGTCGGCTTGTCTGTGGATGCTCGTTCGGCATTTGGCTTCACATGGAGCTATCACGCGCAGCTTGACGGGATGAGCTGGCCCGCGCTGAAACGAGCACTCACGGAATTCGAGGCAGTTGATCACGGCGACGGCACGGTGGTGGTGCGAATCAAGGGCAAGGTTCTGGCGAGGATCTTGGTGACATTCCTGTTTTCGGCGGGAACAGGTACCGGCGACGCCTCCCTCCCGATCGGCAGCAAAACGATGGAGTTGCTCGAAGAGATACCATGCGAATTCCTGGTCACGCTCGACGCAGACACGTCGAATCGGGTTGTCTTCCGCGATATTGAATTTCTGCCGACCACGCATTCGATTGTCCTCGGCGAGATCGAACCGGACTGGAAGGAGCCAGGCGAACTGAAGGGATGGCACGATGCGTTTTCTTGATGGCGGCGCGATTCGAGAGGTGAGGGTCCTACCGTGCTGATTCGCCTGACCCCCGCCCACTTCGTGCTGTATCGCGCGTACCTCGAAGGGCTCGACGAGCCGACGCTCCACGCGCACTACGGCGTGCCTGGCACCGACGTGCGCGTCACCCGCCGGACGCTGCGCGACACGCTGACGATCGCCGCGCGCCGCGCATGCGACGTCGACGCCGCGCACTTGCTGCGCTTGAAACCCGGCAGCCTGCTGCGCGACGCGCATGCGGGCGGTGCCGAGGGTGGGGCGGTCGAAGTGCCGACGCTCGAGGCGTTCCGCGCCGCGGTGGACCCGGACGCGTTCTACAGCGAGCGCGAACTCGTTGCGCTGTACGTCGAAACCTATCCGCCCGCGTCGTCGGTCGCGCGCAATCGGCGTCTGCGTGATCGGCAGGATGCCGCGCTCGCGCGCATGGAAGCGAGTCTCGTCGAGGCGCCGCAACTGGAGCACACGCTCGACGGCTGGTTCGACGCCCGGCTGGTCGCGCGGCTCGCGGCCGCCGGCGTCGCCACCTTCGCGCAGTTGCTCGCGCTGATGCGCGCGCGGCGCCAGCGCTGGTATAGCACCGTGCCGCGCCTGGGCAAAGTTGGCGCGCAGCGCCTCACCGACTTCATTGCGCAGCACCCGGACACCCTCGGGTACCTGTCGCCGCTCGCGGTCACGCCCCGCCGGCAGCTGGCCGCCGGCCACCCGACGCTGCAGCCGGTGCCGGGCGCGTTGGCCGACGTCGTGCCGCTCGAGGCGCTGCGCGTGCCGGCCGCGCTCGACGGTTCGGCCGGCCTAAACCGCGCGCCGGTGCCTGCGCACCAGGCCGACCTGAACACCGACCTTCAGGCGGTCCACGCGTGGATCGAGACCCGTGGCGCGCGCAGCGAAGCGACTCGCCGCGCATACCGGCGCGAAGCCGAGCGGCTGCTGCTGTGGGCGATCGTCGTCAAAGGCAAACCGCTGTCGTCGCTGAACACGACGGACTGCGCCGACTACCCTCGACGGGTTCCTGCGGGATCCGCAGCCCGCCGCGCGCTGGATCGGGCGCGGCCGCGTCGAGCGATTCGATCCGGCCTGGCGACCGTTCGTGGGCCCGCTGTCGGAACGCAGTCGCGACACCGCGCGGCGGATCCTCACCGCGATGGGCACCTGGCTGGTCGGCCAGCAGTACCTGCGCGTGAGCCCGTTCGGTGGGCTGCCGGCCGCGCCATCGGTACCGATCGACGCGACTGGCCGCACGCTCACCCGCGCGCAGTGGCAGTACGTGCTGCAGACCGTACTGCGACCCGTGTCGGCCTTCGACGTCGAGCAGGTCACGAATGGGGCCACGCATGCGCGCGACGCGTTCCTGCTGCTGTTCGCCTATGCGACCGGGCTGCGTCGCGCCGAGCTCGCCGCGGCGACCACCGGTGCGCTGACGCGCAGCGCGCTCGACGGCGTACTGGACGATGCGTGGAGCCTCCGGGTGATGGGCAAGGGCCGGCGCGCGCGCTCCGTGCCGATGCCGCGGCGCCTGGTCGACGCGCTGCGCGCGCAGCTCCGCAGCCGACCCGTGCCGCTCACGCTCGAGACGGCGCCGGCCGACACGCCGCTGATCGCGCATTTGGTGACCGGCGAGGCGCTGCATCCGGACGGGGTGGGGTGGCTGTTCAAGGGGATTTTTGCGCGGGCCGCCGACCAGTTGGCGATCGCCTACCCGAACGCGGCCGCGGACCTGCGCCGCGCAAGCACGCACTGGCTGCGCCACACCTTCGCGAACCACGGCCTCGATGCCGGCGCCGACATTCGCGACATGCAGGAACTGCTCGGCCATGCGAGCCTGGGCACCACCACGCTGTACACCAAGGCGGACGCGGTGCGCCAGTTCCAGTCGGTCGAGACCTTCTTCAACGCGGCGCTCGATGGTGCCGACGGCGCGGGCAGAGCCGCGATCGCGACGCCGGCCACCGCTGCGCGCAACGCGCCGAACCAGGTATCGCACGCCGTCGAGGCGGATCCCGCTGGCGTAACACCGATGGTGGCCGTGCACGTCACACTGAAGGTCGAACCGAAGCGCGTCGGCGGCCGCGGCCGCGGTCGGGTGCTCGAGCGTATCGAGCGCGAGGTGCTGGCTGGCGTCGCGCGCACGCCGACCCGTGACGGCGTGACGGTGCTGCAGGTGCCGTTCGAGAATGACGACGCGTTCGACCGGCGCGTCGACGACCTGCTGGTCGCGATCGCGCTGACGGCCGAACAGCATCGCTGCGCGTCGGAAAGCGATGCCTGGGCGGATATCGCCGGCGAACGCCGGCGGTGGTAGTGGCGCCGCAACGTCTGCGTGGCCGGTGCGTTGAGGCTGGGAACACACGAGGTGGATGTATTGGATCAGCGCGCAAGTTCGTTAGACTTGCCGGATACATGTCTGCGACGTCGACGTCGCATTGGGAACTCGGTCTATGAACCTCTCATCGGTCAATTGGATTGCCGCCTACAACCGTCTCTTCATCCTCTGGGACAAGGCAGGCGAACCGACTTACAGAAGCGGGCCCAGCTTTCTTCGACTGGCGCAACAGGTCGATCCGGGAGTGCCCAATTACGAACAACTGATGTCGCTCCTGAAGCAGCGGGGGAAAAGCACGTCTCGTAAATCTTTCTACTGGGACATCATTCAGGGGTTTTCCGAGCCGCAACGCTTTCTGCTATTCCGGGTGTTCATCGACGACCTTGAGCCACACGAGAAAGATGAGCTTGATGTGATCAGAGGGATCGTCTTCGGCGGTGGCTACGCGGTACCGACCGCGGTCGTACCGCTCGATCTCTGGAACTCGGAGAAACTGAACAACAGTCTCAGGGACATCGATCACGCGATCGACGCCCAACAGTACAACCGAGCTACAACGCTCGCATACACGTGTCTAGAAGGTCTGTATAAGGCGTACGTCCATAAGCATGTGCCTAGCAAGTCGGGGTTGTCCGACCTTATTCAGCTGTGCAAGGTCGTAAAGGACGACATCGCGGAAAAGCTCAAAGCGCGCGGACCGTTTCCCGAGCAGATCGTGAACGCGATCCCGACGTTGACAAACGCTGTGGCGAATTCGCGCAACGGATTCAGTGAGTCGCATTTTGCCGACGACGCCCAAAAATGGCTCGCGATATTCGCGAGGGACATGACGAACTCTGCCGGGCGTCTCTTGCTGCACTTCATCTGACCCAACATGGAAAACGAAATTCGCAAACTCATCCACGACGGTCAGATCGGGGCTCTTGCGCTCGACACGTCCATCCTTCGGGCAGCAGGATATGCATACTGTCGCCAATCGCGTGAAGGCGCATGCACGGCATGTTCCACGCGCTCGCCGCGCAGCACAAACCAATAGCCCCTGTTTTTACGTCGCGAGGAAAGAGATGGAAGGAACGACCAACCAACCAAACATCAACACCGAATCGGGTCATGCGGTTGCCATGGATGCCCGAGCAATAATGCGCCTTGCTATTGATTTGGCCGCCAAGTGCGTAAGCGAAGAGGGCAAGGTTTCCCCCAAGGTCGGTGCAGTTGTGGTCCGAGACGGCGTGGTGCTGGCTTCGGCGTTTCGCGGTGAACTGAAGGCCGGCGAGCACGCCGAATACACGTTGCTCGAGCGGAAGCTGCAAGGTGTGGACCTTGAAGGTGCCACGCTTTACTCGACGCTGGAGCCCTGTACCCACCGGAACCATCCGAAGGTGTCATGCACCGATCGAGTCATCGACCGAAAACTAAAGCGGGTTGTGATTGGCACGCTCGATCCGAACCAGACGATTCGTGGGCTCGGCGAGCTGCGCCTGCAAGATGCGAACATTGAAATTACTCGATTTGATCCGGACCTCGTTCTCGAGTTGCGTGAGCTCAATCGGGAATTCGCGGCATTGCATCCAGTGCGAGGAATCCAGCGTGACGCATTTCAAACGCGCGAGCCACTAAAAACAGAGTTGGGTCCAAACGGCCATCGAATCGGCTACAACAGCGACGGCGACAAGGTGGAATGGATACCGTCCGATGAGGAGGATGGCGAGTTTTGGCCGATGCTTCTCCGCCGAAACGACGAAGCGATCCTCAAGGAATACAACGACCTTTGGGACAAGGTCTGGTGGGTCCGCCACCAGAACTGGATCTACCGACTCGACAACGGAATGGAGAAGCTCCGACCTGGGCAAGAGGACATCTTGGCAAAGGCGAAGGAAGCTGCGAAGCGAATCGAAGTCAAGTTCGGGAAAGAAAATCTCGGTTGGGATGATTTCGAGTGGGGATTGCTGAGCGGACGCATGTCGGCACTTAGCTGGGTACTCGGGGCGGAGTGGGACGAGTCGCTGGATACGTAACAGTCACATGGGGCTGTCAGCCTCTCTGCTTGGCCGACAGGCAATCGCCGAGGCGGTCGGGGCCGCCCGGAATGCGCTGGAATGGCACCCGGCCGACGGCGAAATTCCTGCGACGTGGGAAATACGCGTAATCGGCAAGGGGAGCAAGGAGCGGGTCGTGCCGATCAGCCGCCCGTGCGTCGACGCACTCCGGGCGCACTGGGCTGATCGCGGGCTGGATTTCGACGCGGCCGACGACACGGCGACGCCGACCTTGGCGCTGGTAGCCCCGCTGGTGATTCCGCGCACGCCACGGGCGCGCGAGAAGTTTGCCCAGGAGGACGGCGACGGCACGCCGATGATGGCGGCGGCCGGGTACACGGTGCGTGGCGCGCGCGGGTTGGTGCAATGGGCGGTCGAGCAACTGCTCGAGACGGTGCCGGATCTGACCGAGCCGGAACGCCGGCGGCTGGCAGGACTATCGCCACACGCTTTCCGCCATACGTTCGGCACGCAGTCGGTGGCCACCGACGTGCCGCTCGATGTCGTGCAGGCGCTGCTCGGCAACGCATCGCTGCAGACGACCTCCGTATACGTGACGGCCGAGGAAAAGCGCCGCCGCGCGGAGATCGCGAAGTACCACGCGCGTTTGGCGTCACGAGATTGAATCGCGCGGCGCATCGATCGCCATGAATTGCCGTGTGCACCTTCGAAACTTTTCTCGGAAAACTCAATGACAGTAAACTGCGCGAATTCCCAAGATGAACTCATCGCCGCATGTGCCGAATTCGATCTGGTTGGATTCCACGGCACGTCATCGCTTGCATGCGGGAAGATCGAAGCTGTTGGCTTTCTTCCCGACAAGGTTCTGTCAGCAACAGAACACGACCAGATTCTGGCCATTGCAACGAGCCTGAATATCGACGAGTTCTGGTATCGCCAGTGGCTCGATATGCGCTCTGTCACCTTCGCACAGGATGCACAAGTCGCGATCGACCACACAGCGGGCGGCCACGCGGGTGGCCAAGGTCTAGGAAGCGTACAGAAGACGCTCCGAACGATCCTCGATAGGGGCGATGAAGGCCATCGGGAATTTGCTAGACCCTTCCTCGAGCGAATCGAATTGATTCGCAATGCGCCGTCCGTTGTGTACGCGGTGGATCTGTCTGGTCTCAGTGGGCGACTTGTCCGTGACAAGGAGAAGCCCATCTATCACTACTACTGGCACCCTCAAGCCCCGTTGCCGGCGCTCAGCGACATCGACCCGACTCGCCTGATTGCACGGCTACGTCTTGCTTGACGACGCAAGGAATCGATACGGACCGACGAAATTGGTCGAGCGGCTTCTCGACAAGAGGCGCGCCTGGTCGAACCAAAGTAAATGAGCGCCGGGATGAACGGCGGGCAATGGCGAGGAAGCGTTGGAACGCTACCGGGAAGAGCGACGGCGCAATCAGCCATCGCGCGTTCGACCAGCAGCGCCTTCGCCGGATCTCAGGTGTATCAAGCTCCTCGGTTCGGAAAAGCGTAACCGCGAAATTCTCCGCACATAGCGCGCGAGCCTGAGAAACGTCGCGCTTGCGTCCGCAACCTCCACACTTGCGGACGCAACCACGATGACACTTGACGCGATTGACCTCGACTTCCTGCCTCTGAAGGTGACGCACGTCTCCCCGAACGGCAAACGATCATTTGACCCAGACGACAAACGTCGCCTGGTCGAGGTGTGCCTCCAACCCGGTGCATCGCTGTCCGGCTTTGCCCTCAAGGCTGGTGTTGCCGTTCGAAGTTTCTGCTAACAGTGACCACAGATACTGCTAATGGTTAAACTCGTGGTAGAGCCGTCAGAAAAGGCTGAGAGCGATGTTCCTTTCGTGTCCGCACGCGTTGCGCTCATGCAACACAGGGGGGGTGTATGTGTGTGACGATTTTGCTAATGTGCCTTCAAGAGCTTGCAATGTCAGATGTGGCTCACGAACGGCGTAATGAGCAAAGTTACTCGTGACAAGTGCATGGCGTGCAGGTAACCCATGATCAACAAGTTGGATGCGGGCGCAACAATATACCTCTCGTCCGAAGGGCGGAGGGGCGCGATTTTAATGCCTGTCTTCCAGGGTGGTATGTCGTGCCTCAACACCATCGTTCGGAATTCAGCGCACGTCGTTGAAACACCTCGTCAGCGGCCTGCCGCTGCTCATAGCCGCAGTTCGACCTTGGCCGCCCCGCATTAGCGGAATAATCGGACACGATTAGCGCACGCACGGACACCATTAGCAGTATCTACGAACTTCAACATTAGCGGATCCGCCAAAAGCGAGGACATCCATGACCATCAGCTATGGGACGATCGTCTTGGCAGTGGCCGGTTTCGGGTCCGGTGTGACGAGCGCATGCTACTGGTATTGGTCGGCTTGGGTGGACTTGCAGCGGCCCGCCGATGCGCCCTATGATCCGACCGATCCGTTAGCGTTCGAGCCGCTCGAACTCGATCAGAAGCAGTTATGGGCAGATGTCCGGCAAACCGAGCGGGCCGAGGCGAACTGGAATGCGCTGGTAGCGGCCAATCGGGAAATGGGCCGTCTGAACAAGATTGCGGCGGCCTGGACCGGCGCGGCGGTGTTGTTCGGAACTGGTAGCACGCTATGGTCGGCGTTAGGTTGGTCTTGACACGAAAGCAGTGCTATTGCCGTGTGCACGTTGGCCCTCTGGCTCGAGTTCCGACGTGCCTGACGTAATATCAACGATGCTGAGCCTTGCGACCTGGACTTCGATGAGCGGCGCCTGATGTTGCTGGATGGACCAAGCGGCGTGCGGGAGGGATGATGGGAACCAAGAGGTTTAGGAACAAGACCTGCGTATATTGTGGACGGGATGCGGTTTCCGAAACTGCCGACCATGTCATCGCGCGCGAGTTCTTTCGCGAGGATGAGCGAGCCAACCTTCCGAAAGTGCCGGCTTGCACGATCTGTAACAACGCCAAGTCTCAGCTCGAACACTATGTCTTGTCGGTGCTGCCGATGGGCGGTGTACACCCTGACGCCGCCGCGACGATCGCCGACCAAGTGGCCCGTCGTATCGGGAAGAACGATAAGCTTCGTCGCAGGCTAGCCGTCGGCCAGCGCGATCGGCTCGTTCGCGGGCCGGATGGCGTCTGGTGCGAAGGCATGTCGATCCCCTTCGAAGGCGAAAAGCTGGCGGCCCTGGCGTGCTATATCGCGCTCGGGTTGGCGTGGCACCACTGGAAGATCCAGATCGCGCCGCACGCCGTGGCAAGCGCCAGGATTTTCTCGGCGAGGGGGACGCAAGACTTCGAAGGTATGTGGGCGAGTATTCCGGCGGAGCAGCGGATCACCCAGGTCTACGAGCGCGATGTCATTGCCTATCGCGGTGGGTATATCGCGACAAACAAGAACCTCACGTTGTGGCAGATCCGGTTCTTCGGTGGCGTAGAACTCGGCGATTCGAAGCAGACGGGCGAAACCGCACGAACCATGTTCGTCGCGACCAACGACGAAGCGAGTTGGATTGCGCGGCACGGTGAGCGGGCCCCGGGCTGTCTGGCACCCATCAGCATAGATTGAGCGCGATGCTCTACCAACCGCTAGAGATCGTCGACGTGGGCGATGCCGCCGCGATTGGCATGATTCATGAAGTCCGGAAGCGCCTCGCGTACGCCCGTCGAAATGACGACACGACGCCGGAGGACGCGTACACCGATCTGATCGAGGCATTGGATTTTCTGCTCGCACTCACCTCGGACGTGTTCGCTGTCATCGAATGGCACGCACGGGTGTTCCCGATCGATGCGCGATTCGAGCGGGTATTGCGAGCGGGGCACGGCGTCGAATTTAACGCACTCATGGCCGAGCTTCGCGATCTCGTCGCCAAGGCCCGGTACATCACACGAGGGCACGAATGATCTTACACGCAAAGAGACGTTGGACGAATGAGTCCCACCGTATTGAGGCATACCGATGAATGCCCGTCCTGTCCAGAGGCCCATAATTTTCCTGCTCGACCGCAACGTCGTGGCACTCATCAAGGACGCCGTCGCCGGTGGCAGGCCGCACGACGCACGCAAGCAGGCCTACCTCGACGGGCTTCGCGCACTCGATGTCCCGGAAAACAGCATGAGTCCCATCCTGTCGATCATGGAGGGTGAGAAGGGACACGAAGACAGCGCGGAAGAAAAGGCTGAATGTCTGGAGAAGGAAGCCGACGCGGTTGGCCAATTCTTCAAGCGCGCAAGTACAGACGCTGTGTATCTGCGCGCACATACTGACCTTGCTTCTGCGCTGTTTGCAGGCTGGCGAGAAAGGCAGTGGGCCGATCGGACCACCTTCTTTTCGGCGGTAGCCCAGCTCGTTGCTCAGAAAGTCGCTGAGCAAGAGCGTCGGCGTGTCGAGGACGAACTCGTTCGACGAGCGGTCGCAGCAGGGCTGGCCCCCGACGACGCAGTTCTGATGGTAATGCTCTCCTGCTTGTATGGCTGCGATGCAGCGCGCAGGGTTCTCAAGCCAACGAAGCCGAACGCCCACAACGTTCTGCACGATATCCACGTCATTTCGCGAGTGGGCATGATCAAGGCGGTTGCGCAGCAGTCGCCATTCCCAATCAACGTCCGGTTTCTGACACTGGACCAAGGGCTGTTCGGCATCCTCGAGCACATCAGGATTGTGCGACCCCGGATCACTGCCGCCGGCGGCCCGAAAATGCAGATCGGTTACAGTCCGGCACTGTTCCCAGCGCTTTCGACTGCGGACGCGAACGCGCTGCTGAAGCGGTGCACTTCTGCGGCGAGCGATGCGCTCGAGCAACCAGATTGATCGGGTTCTGCCTCGGTTTATTGGACCTTCGGCCGCTCCGCACGGACCGAGGTTAGTCGAGACGGGGCCTCAGAACGAGTGCGCGTGCAAGATACACATTCTTGCCGTCACCTTCGTGAGCGATCATCTTGCCGTAAAAATGTTCCTTGCAGAATGCGCTAATGCAAGCATTCGCGGTAGGACGCTAGCGGGATGTGTCTTCGGGGCCATAGTAAGCCTTTACGAAACGTCGCGTAACCCGACGGTGTGTATGTTCCGTCAGCTTGTCTTCAAGTTCAGGAGACCGCTGTCCACAAGCCTCATTTATTCCGATCCCGGCCAATAAACCGCAAAAATCCGAAAGTTCCAGCATATCAATCGCGTCTGAGTCTGTGTGCAACGACCCGATCCCTTCGGAGGAAAGCCATCGACTCAACTGAAGTGAACCGGTATGAACAAAGTCACCCGACTTCCAAGAATCGTAGACTGCAAGATAGCGAGTTGCTTCATTCTTCCTCAGGTCCTGGAGAATTGTGTCAAGTTTGGGTACGCGCGGATGATCCCCGAGTAGATTGTCGATATTCTCTACAGTTGCAATCTTCAGTGCCCAGAAGCCGCGATAGCAGGCCTCGAACGCAGGGCGAATTAGTGCCGCTGCCGAGCTTCGTGCCCCATGTTGTACAAGCAGCATGATTGCCTGCCGATGCTCCAAAGCCTGCATGAACATTGCCATGGCGATCGCGGTCTGAGGCCGGTCAACAGGTACAGACTCAGGATGGTGTCGGTCGATCAGGTCGCTGACTTCAGTTCCAAACTCTAGAGCCCTCGTGACATTTTTCGGTGTTGCCCCAAGTCGTGGTCGAGATTCAAACATATTTGTTAATTGTGCCTGCCGCCGTTTAGACTAAAGTCTAGCGATGTTGGTTTAGGGTTGAGGGCAGTCCGCCCAGCTAGAACTAACGATCGTTAGTGTAGGTCAACAATTTTGAAGACCGGGTGCAGTGTTCAACCGCCGCGAATGAAAATTTGCATCGCACATGATATTAGTTTGAAACGATTATTGTGTGAACCGGGCCTTGCCGTGTTGCCCGCGTTAACCAGCGACCGTTGTGCCTTGGAAGCCGCCGCTAAGCTCACGCCGCATCCAGGGGCCGAATTGGGTTCACATTCGTTCGCGTCGCCCCAGAACCGCCATTCGCTGTCGCATGCCGATCCTGTCGTCGGGATGAGCTCGGCAGCGAGATAAGCCTTATTATCACGACAGTGCGATTGCCCATTCAAACTCGGGTTCCGCGGAACGAGTGACTGCAACTGCCGGCGGTGCAAGTGCATCCCGGGTGAGTTGACACCGGTCTTCGCAACGTCGGGACCGGTGACGACTTTATTGCGCGACACTCAAGTCCATGAATTTTCGACAGCTTTCCGTTTCCCGGTCGATGCCGACCGGCGAAGTGACATTTTTACTTCGCAAACGGTGACAACTTTGCTTTGGTCTACGGTTAAGGCTTCAGTATTTTACCTCCAGTCACGTTTGGAATTCCATATTGTTTTAATGCGTCAGCTTCGGCGGCCAAGATTTTCTCCAATTTCTTGATTTGAGATTGGCTCAAGATGGGTTTCGTGGTTTTAAGAATTTTAACAATGGTTGTGACCTCGTCGGCTGACAGCGCTGAAAATGTTTTTTCTTTAGTGGAGTAGAGAAACACGAGTAGGCCATTTCGGAGCTCATGAACATGGTTTATGGCACCATTAATTCGGCCAAATAGTTCATATCCCTTTGCTGCATGCTTGCTGTTAAGCCAATCCAGCAAAGATTGATGTATGCTGGAATGTGGAGTTTCTCCCGGCAATTTACTAGGAACTGACCGTTTGATCTGGTTTAGCGTTTTCTCCGCCCATTGCTTCGGCTTGGGTGTCTGATAGTATGCCAACTGGGCGTACGGATGCATGTTGTAAGCGTATGCTAGCGGAACACAATACTTTTCAAACTTTAACGCCGCATCAAATTGAACTTGATCGAATTCGACAAGCTTGTTTTTAGGAATGTCTAGCTCTTTGATTTCAAGCGCAATGAGATCGGCGTCATCGAGAACGCCGAGGAGATCTCCACAATATTTCCGAAGCGCATCACCTTGCTGGTTGGCGTAGGGTGGAAATATTTTGAGATTCTTGTCCTTACAATAGACCGCAAGTGAGTCATTGATTGCAGCTTGGATTACATTTTCTTTTTTGGACATTGCTTAAGATCTCTATAACGAATTGTTGAAATAATAACGCAACATTCGAGTATAAGTATGTAATTGACATCAGTGGGGGCAATTTCTTCGGCCGGCTCTGTCGGCGACCGTATCCTGGCAAGCTTCGGATATTCGCCGATCTACTGCCGAACGGCCGCTCAGGGGGGCGGATTCAACCGGTCGATGCAACAGCTTGATGGAATCGTTCAGCCGGTGTATCGAAGTTTAGTGTCTTGCGTGGACGTTCGTTGAGCCGTCGTCGACGCGAATCGCAAGATGGGCAAACTGAATCAGATCGCCGCGAGGCTGACAGCGGTCGCGCTCGTGCTCAGCACGCTGTCGGCGTTGGTCCCCGAGTCGGCGCATTGAAGACCTACAAGCGAAAATTCGCGCTCGGCGAGCGCTTGCTTCGGAGGGCCAACTGGTCAAGAAGTCGCCACGCTTGCCGATAATTAACTGTGGTACAGGAAGATAGCGGAGCTAGTAGTCCACAGTGGCTTTCCACGGGCGGCCAGCTGCCAATAACATCGAATAACTCGAATATGAAAAAACTCATTTGCGCGGCGATTCTGAGCCTGTGCGCGGCCGCATGCCATAACAGCACTGACGGCACGGACCGCACCGACGGTATCGTTGGAACGTACGGTGTTGAGTACCACGGTAAGGTGGAGCCGTTTGTGAAAGTCGAGTCCATGAACGGCAAGTACTCGCTTTCCGAGTTCCACTCCGGAACCTGGGTGCCGGTCAAAGGTGATCTGAGACCGTTCACGAAGGCGGATCTCGAGTCGTTCACCAAAAAGAAGGTGGACGTTCCGGTCGATGGAATCTACAACAGCGCCTTTGCGCTAATTCACGTGCCGAAAGGGTGGACTGACGGCTCGCTCAAGTCGAAGACGGGGTACTTCGCGATCGTGCTTTTCATGCCCGTGGAGCTAGAGAAGCTTTGACGGCGCCTGAACGACGTCGAGGGCTGGTGGCTGATCGTGTCCATGAGCTTCCCACGTAGGCTGCGGCGCGATCCTCTCATTTATCGATCATCTGTTGCGCGCGCTGCCACTTCTCGGCCCTGCGCCAGCAAAGGAGTGACATGGGCACCATTGAGCCGGGTCTGCCGCTTCGACGTCGCCTACGTCGGCGACTGATGATGGCCGACTGGCGTATGAAAGCCCGTTCCGCTAGGCATTTGGTCGTCGCAATCGTGGCATTTTCGCTCGGCTGGTGGTTGTTCGTGTGGGGCAATTGGGAACGCGCCGCGGCGCACGCGGGCGACGGCGAAGTGCTGACGGTCCGGCGGGCGATTCGGGCTGCGCTGCATTGGGACCATGCAGTGTCGGTGCTCGAACATGCGCTGAGCGGGATCGGTATGGCGACCGTCGGGATAGCGATCCTGCAGGTCTTCTTCTTCGCCTACCAGTCACCGGGCGACGACACCCCCTCGCTTCCACGCTGGGGGAGGGTACTGCTGTTCATCTTGATTGCGAGCGCCGCTGCGACGCTCGCGTGGCCACTGACGTACGGTCGCACCGGCCCGCTCGTGGTTCCATTCGGGGTGTCGGTTATCGCCTGGTGGCTCGCTCGGCCGGATCATCTGAGCCGACTCGCTCTCGGAGCACCTGGAGCATTCATCGCTCTGATCGGCGGGCTGACGTGGCTAAATTTCGACTTCGGCTGGAAGCTGCAGCAGTGGCCGACCACCCACGACACGTTCGGAGTGGTGCTCGCCCATCTGCTGGCGAGTGCCGGGACACTGATCGCGTGCAGCGCCGCAGTCGGAGCGGGCGTGCGGCGCTGCGCGTGGCTGCGCCCGGCGTCCGCGGGAGGCCAGCGGTAAACTGTATGGAAATCGAAGGGGGCTCGTGTTGTGCCGAACAATACATTCCGGTATCATTCGCGCCCCCCACAAGCTGCGCATACGGATTTCGCGCGAGGCGCCCCCGCCTCGACTATCTGTGCGTATCACGATTCCGTTCGCATTCCGGCAGGTAACCCATTCTGGCGTTATGCTCGCGACGATCGTCGGCTCATCTGTCGAGGAGCATGTATTGGCAATTCCTGATCGGAACGATTCCACATCCCCTGAAATCACAACCACGGCAAAAGCCCACCGCCGTGTGTCAAAGGGAAAGGCCCAGGCCCTGATACCGACGGACATCGCGTCACTGGCGCGCCAGAATGAGGAGCGCCAGCACCAGATGCGCGCGTTGATCGCGCTCGGTCGCGAGCGCGGCTATCTCACCCACGCGGACATCAATGATCACCTGCCCGACAACTTTGCCCAAACGGCGGCGATGGACACCATCGTCAGCACGTTCAGCGACATGGGCGTGGCCGTATACGAACAAGCGCCGGATGCCGAAGCGCTCCTGTTAGCGGACGCTGCGCCGGCGGTGGCATCCGACGATCAGGCGGACGAGGAGGCGGAAGCCGCGTTATCGACCGTCGATTCCGAATTCGGCCGCACCACGGATCCGGTTCGGATGTACATGCGTGAGATGGGGGCCAGCGAACTGCTGACCCGCGCTGGTGAAATCGAGGTCGCGAAACGGATCGAAGATGGTCTACAGGACATGATTCAAGCGATTGCCGCGTGTCCGTCGATCGTGTCTACGATTCTTGCCGATGTCGACCGCATTGTTGCAGGCGAACTCCGCATCGACGAACTGGTCGATGGCATCAGTGTCGACGCCGACGAAAGCGACATGACGCCGGAGTCCGAGGAAGAGGAGGTGGGAGCACTCGCCGCCGACGATGATTCGGACGAAGACGACGTCGAAACGGACTCCGGAGATTCGGAGAAGGCGAACGCGGCACGCCTCGAAGAACTCACAAACGACAGCCTCGTTGTGTTCGCACGCGTGCGTGCACTGTTCGAGCAGTTGCCGGATGTACCCGTCACTGGCGATGCCCGTTCCGCAGCCGCTGCGCAAGTGCGCACGGCGATCCAGCGTGAACTCGCGCCAATCCGCTTTACCGCCAAGACCATCGACCGCCTGTGCGCCATTGTGCATGGGCAAGTGACTGAGGTTCGCGCGATCGAGCGCAGCATCCTCGCGATTGCTGTCGACCGCTGCGGCATGCCGCGCGATGCGTTTGTCGAGTCGTTCCCGGGCCACGAGACCGACCTCGAATGGATTATCCGCGCGGCGGCGACCTCGCAGCAGTTTGGTGCGGCGCTTGAGCGACATCAGCCGGCGATTCAGGCGGCGCAGCAGAAACTCGTCGACATCGAGTCCCGGGTCACGTTGCCGCTCCAGCAGCTCAAGCAGATCAACCGCCAGATGAGTGCCGCGGAACTGAAAATGCGGCAGGCCAAGCGCGAGATGATCGAGGCGAACCTTCGTCTTGTCATTTCAATCGCCAAGAAATACGTGAACCGCGGCATGCAGTTCCTGGATTTGATACAGGAGGGCAATATTGGCCTGATGAAGGCCGTGGACAAATTCGAATACCGGCGCGGCTGGAAGTTCTCGACCTACGCGACTTGGTGGGTCCGGCAGGCTGTCACGCGTGCGCTCGCCGATCAGGCGCGGACCATTCGCGTGCCGGTCCACATGATCGAGACGATCAACAAGCTGAACCGGATATCGCGCGAAATTTTGCAACAGACGGGGCAGGAAGCGCATCCCGCAGTGCTAGCAAAGCGCATGGAGATGTCCGAGGAGAAAGTGCTCGGTATCCTCAAGATCGCCAAGCAACCCGTCTCGCTCGAAACCCCGGTGGGTGACGATGCCGATGCAACGCTCGGCGACATGATCGAGGATGTGTCGGCGAGTTCACCGGCTGAAGCGGCGATTCACGCGAACATGCGCGCGGCGATCGACGAGGCACTCGCCGGGTTGTCGCCGCGCGAGGCCAAGGTTCTGCGGATGCGATTCGGGCTCGACACAAACTCCGATCACACGCTTGAAGAGGTCGGCAAGCAGTTCGACGTGACCCGCGAGCGGATCCGTCAGATTGAGAGCAAGGCGATGCGCAAGCTGATGCATCCCAGCCGTGCAGACAAGCTCAGGCCCTTTCTTGAGCGCTGAGGCAAGCCGGGCGTCGTATCCCTTCGACGCCCGACTCCAGACTTGCAGCGATAACGTGTCGGCCTGATCGTTGTCCTGACCGGACGTGTTCGCTGCGGGGAAAACTTACAGCGGCTTGATGCTGGAGGCCTGCTTCCCCTTGGGGCCCTGCTTGACCTCGAAGCTGACCTTCTGGCCCTCCTGAAGCGATTTGAAGCCACTTCCCTGAACCTCGGAGAAGTGCGCAAACAGGTCTTCGCCGCCGTCATCCGGCGTGATGAATCCGAACCCCTTCGTATCGTTAAACCACTTGACGGTACCCGTCGCCATATTCTGAACGCTCCAAGGAAATCGGTTGTAAATGATGCGACTGGCCAGCGCCAGACAGCGGCTACCTTGTATCACGAGGGGGCTGTCACCGACAATCCAGATTTTTTGTAAGCCACGCGCCGTAGAGCAAAATAAATTCGGCACTCCAGAATCCTCGTGGATCAAGACCTCCGGCCCGCGAATTGTGACGGTCCCGTCAAAATAATGTCGCCAATTCGCCTATGTCCGCATTAAATTTGTCAACTCGCGTAGTGGACCAAGCGTTCCGACGGTAACGTCATGATTTCAAGACCGATCCTCGGCGCACCGAACGGCCGGTCGAAGTGCTGAGTTCAGACGGGACGCTCTCTGCCTCAAGCTCAGTCACCTATGCGGGGAAAGGAGTGTTGCAGGACATCAGGGGCCGACTGTGTCCGACTGCTCTCGGCCAGAAGTGGTCCTTGACCATTAACGCTTCGCAGTAGTACGAGCGTCGGCTTCACGCAACGGTGGTCACGCAATGCCCGGAGCTCTTTTGGTCCGAGCAAGGGGTTTTTACATTGAGATCCGCGCAATGCATAGGCGGGGATGCGTTCGGGAAAACTTGAACGGCTATCTATTGACGGCCATATCAACGCTTCCGAAGCCAATTCCACCGTCAGCCGTTCGCGTTATTTGAATGGTGAGTTTCGAGAGATATCTCGCAGGCGTTGCAATCCACTGCATGATCATCGCCTTTTCATCGCCGCATGGGATATCTTCCCCGGTCGAATTCTGAAGCAGTAAATCCTGTACAACACCCGCAGCCAAATCAGGCACGCTCAATAGATCGTCCAAATAGCCCTTCTCCTCAAAGGACTTCGCAAACCCGACGACGTCGAGCCTGTGCGTCAGGTACATGCCAAGCACTCGGATCAGTATTTGCTGGGTATTCGTGAAATTCCACTTTTTACCGTCTTCGTTGATCAGATCTTTGTCGCTGTACCAGAGCAACCTCTGGTTCTCGTGCGTCAGCAACGACGCAAAAGCCGCGATTATGTTGACTATACGAAGAGCCTTTTCGGCCCCCGGGCCATGCCATTCGCCGAGGCCTTCCTCTTTCAGTTGCGTCACCATGACCGAATGAGTTTGCTTCTTTTTCGCACCGAATACAGTCTCAATCCGCTTGTCGATCGCGATGGTAATGATCGCACCGTGAATGAAACGGTCGACCAACTGCAGATACTCGGGAAGCGCGCGTGCCTTGGCACCCGATGCAAGCTTCTTGTATGCGAACTCGCTGTAATGTTCGAGCAGGCCATACTTCTTTCGCAGTTCCCGTATCTTTTCTTCGAATGGCCCGACCTTGTTGTATGCAAGGAAAAGGAAAGAGTAGGTGTGAAACTTCGCGCTCGAATGTTCGCCACCGAAGTCTGACATTACAGCGATCTTGCTATCTTCGGAGAAGTCCGGAAGCTCTCGAATCGATTGTTGAACGATTAGGTTCAAAAGGTGTGAGAAGTACGGGTATTCGTCCGTCACCTTCGAAAGCTCAAATGGCCCGATCTTTTTGATTTTCTGTTCAACAGGGACGACCACAATAGAGAACTTCGTTGAGTCAGGTACACCAGTTTCGGGCGATTCCGTAGCTGCACCAATTATTGTCTTTTTGAGTGGAGGCTTCATTGATTCCATTGGGGCGCTCAGATTTCCAAGGGTTTGAAACACGCCGCTGCGCGTCAAGCTGTCTCCGAAGCCATGCCTTTTTGAATATCAACCCGCTTAGGCCAGCATTGCACCTGCTGTCACACCCACCCCAAGTCCCTGAGTGACCTCAAGTCCTGCCGTACCAATCGTGCTAAGTACTTTCGCTCCCATAGTTTTACCCTCCTTGGCGCTCAAAGTCTGCGCCTGACGTGAAGCTAGTAGATGGTTTTTAAGCACTGCAACCAACAACACAAGAAGGACCTGGAGCGGGATGAGCCAATGGGGAATCGAACCCACGATGCCGACCACTAGCCTAAACGGGCTGAAACTGCGCACGATTTTCTGTGTTTTGTACTGTCGGCGCAAGGGGGCGCGCGGTCCACCACTACAGCACATACCGCACCGACTGTCGGACTGAAAGGGTGAATCCGGGGGGGGCGTGGAATTCCATCGGTCGCCGTCGCGGCATCAAGGACACTTGCCCGATTGCTCCACTCGGACGGCCGGTGTTGACCGACCTAGACGAGTCTTGCGTCAAATCTCTGTCATTCTGACCTAGCACACCGGCATGGGGTGCAGGTGGTTGGAGGATCATGATGGCTTGCCCTGGGTCGGATTCCTCGGCCGGGGAACCTCATCCATATCCCGCAAGCGGAACATAAGCCGCCAGCTAGGCTGAATGATCCACGATCGACTCCGTCGATCCGCACAAAAGTAAAAAAGTTGGCACGCGTCAGTCCGGGAATCCCGGGAAATCGCCGGGATTCCCGGGGTTCGACAAATCTTGGTCCAACGTTGGATCCTTCCTGCGTACGAGTTCTCAACGGGCATCGAATGGCTTCCTAGCCGCGAAATTACGGCCTCACGCTTGATCTAGGAAAACGCGTGGAATCGTGCTCGGGAAACCAATGCAAACTGGTTCAGTAAATCGACCAGTGTCGCGCACGTAGTACATCGGGCGTCAGCTCGAAACACTTGTCAGTAGCAAGTCGTGACACTCAACTGCAGAACCCACACGTGGAACGCATTCGGAGGGAATCTGAAAATTCGCAGATGGATGGGGCCGAGAAAAGCGGCCCAGTCATGTGGTACGGAACCGCGCAGGAGAAAAACAATGACTTTGGCAATTACGCCTGAAGTTCAGTATCTGCTCGCCATCATCGTTGCTTCGCGGACGAAGTGATGGACTTGATCGTAGGAGCAGGTGGCTTTGCAGGGCAGCGAGGTGGGTAGGTACGCGGGCGCTAGCGAACCTACCCACTTCTCTATCCTGCAGACCTGCGGGCTCGGCCCGTCGAATCGCTTCGATGTGTGACTTTTTGAGGTCGATCGGTGGGCCCTCCGGCCCCTTTGTAATCCCATGAGCACCGTGAGCACGGTGAGCACATAGCGAGTACATGAGAACAGCGAGCACCGGGTCCGTCCCCGGAAGCCTTTGCCAGCTTGGCTTTTCGGCATCGCTGGTTGGCAAAATTCACAATTCAGATTCTGAGTTATACTTTTTGCCAGCATCTGGTCTGTCGAACACGCCTGATTTTTTCTATGCGAAATCGGGTCGAAATAACGTAAACGTTTGAATTTAAACAGGAATGAGCCAGAATTTGGCCATCGAAAACGCTTAGAGAGAATCAGTGTGAAAAAAGAACAGGAAGCGGTGGCAAAGAAGGTGGTGGCCACGGCCAAGAAGGCGGTCGGCTTGACTTCCCTTACCGCAAAACAAGGGAAGAAGCGGCTCTCGAAAATCCAAAAGAGCACGATCGCGATGCGCAGCGAGCTGTGGAAAGAGGTGACGGACGAGCAGCTGTGGCTTCGGCTGGAAAAGACCGGCTTCACCACGATGCCACGAACGATGTCGTTGTTCATGGCAATTATCGACGCCGCATCGAAGCAAGTAACGGCAGGGGCGAAATCGGCGCCGGCCGGCAAGACCTACCTTGTCCTTTGGTGTCGCGTGTTCGATGAAGGCATGGTCAAGATCGAATCGGAAGCCACTGCGGCGAAGGAGGCGGGGTATGGCGGAGAGCGCAACGTAACCACGTGGCGACAGCATCTGGCGGTGCTGAAGGACCTTGGCTTTATCGATTTCAAGCCGGGGCCGGCTGGCCCCAACCAGTACGTGCTTCTGTACAACCCGTACCACGCGGTAAAGGCACTGAAGGAAAAGGGATGGGTTCAGGAGGACATGTACATTGCTCTGTTTCAGCGAGCACTCGAGATCGGGGCTGAAGAGGATCTCCGCGACGATGGAGCGGCCGTCGATACCGACGACGATGAGTAACTATGCCAAGCTACATAAGAATTGCCGGTGTCGAGATCGACATCTCGCACCTGGCGCCGACCCAACATATTGTTGAGGTGCCACTGCGGGGCGGGGACATCAAAAAAATGCTCGTTGAAGTCGCGTACACGAATCATTGCTACAGTCGATCGCCGCGTGCGGCGATCGACGAGCAGATCCCAGATGGCCATTTAATGATGGATGGGGGAAAGCAGCGCATGTTCTGCGATCGTCGGTACAGTTTGTCGCTGAACCTGCCCAAGATCATGGATGCCCTGATTCGCAGCGAAAACCTCGTCTGGAGCGTCCCAGGAAACAACTTTGCCCAGGTCGATCTGGTCGAAGAGGAGGCCGATGGCACTGTCACAGAGGTTACGTACTACGTCTTGATGCAGATTCGGAAGCACGCCGTGCCCAACGAGCCGAAGTGCATCAAGGTGCGTGTCGAGACCGCGTACCCGGAGGATGCCATTTATGACAGACTTGTGCGGAAGAAGCCGTTCAATTTTCGGAAACTGCTGGCGTGCATTTGGGAGGGGCGGGACCACAACGCGCCTGAGCCAAAGCCCAAGCCGCGGAAGAAGCCCAAAGAAAAGAAATAGGGTCGCAAAAGAAAACGCCCCCTGCAGGAGGGGGCGTTCAGAATAGGTCGCGGGGCTTCTCTTGGTTATCCCACTCCAGGTGGGACCTCAACCGAAGCTGAGGCGGCGCTTAGCTTTTAATGCAACACCCCGCTAGCTGCTAAGCCTTGCCAGTCCAAGCTGAACTGGACCTCCTGCGGGCTGTTGGCTCACACCGAAGCGGCAGAAGGATTTGGTGAAATCTTCGATACCTGTATGGTATCACACAGATGATAACGTGTGATCAAGTGTGTTTCCGCATGAGGTTCAGTGAACACCAGTGAAAGTTGGGTACTCTGGCGGTATTGCAAGTGCCAGCTGCGCCAACCTTGGTGTCGTGCTTCTACAGCAGAGGTAGGCCTTTCTCGACGCCGTCCTTGGTGCGAATCAGCAGATGGGACCCGTCCGCCTGCTCGCTGTACAGATAGTCGTACACGGCGAGCGCACGTCGGATGACCTCGCCCATGCTGTCGGCATGAACGTGGTCACGAATCCGTTCGAGCTGTTCCTTGACTTCAACCGGCATGTCCAGATTGAGTCGGACCTTGGGTTGCTTGCGGGCTGGACGCATTTCACTTCCAATAACGGATGGGCACACCGCGGTGATCGCCGGACGGCGGCGGTGTGCCGTATCCGTCACTGGCGCTCGCGAAAAATCCCCATAGTGCCGAGGACAACGATCGCGAGAAGGGTCTGCCAAGTGGGTGTTGACGGCAGGCCCTTGTAGGCCACCATCGCGGCTACTGCGACAGCCGACACAATGGCCAGGTTCGCGCACTTCAGTCGCGTCACGCAATGGATCGCGGCCGTCTTCCAGGATGCCGATTCTGGGGCATCAACGAGACCTTCAAACCGGTCGTAGTGCTGTTGCAGCTTTTTTTCTTCTGGAGTCATTATTCGTCTTCTCCAAGACAGTTAAAAAAACTGCCTCGGAGAACACGGAGCGCGAGCGCACGTGGAGATTCCCGATGGGAATCATCGGGTTCACGGGCTGACGCTCCGCGTCTCCAGCTGCGTCCTCGGAGAAGCGCCCTTTCTGGGTAGCTCCCGGTCGGAATGGAGAAAACGGGCAGGTAAAACAGGTACTGCATTCGGCGAACGTCTCGCCGATACAACTGTTCCCATTAAGCCCATGCTAGAGAAGGACGCAATGACTCTCATCGCAGGGCCGGGGATGACCCAGTGCCATGACCAATCGATCGCGGCACGGTGATTTCTGATATCTGTTAGCTATGGTGTTGTTGCTGCTCGGCCAGCTGAATAGAGGCCGTGTCGTTAATATACACAAGTCATGTGGGTGTTGCAAGGGATGCTGTACCTCGAAGACTTCGAGGATCGTGATGTCTAGGCGTGGATGGGGCTTACTGTCCGGATGAACTGCCTTCAGGTAGAATTCTTGGGTGGGGCTTCGTGCGCCCCGCTTTTCGCAAAAGGCCGCCTCGTGCGGCCTTTTGCATTTCTGACCCGCCCTTCGAGGCGGGTTTTTTTATGGCCTCAGCAGATGAAGAAGATCGATTGGACCAAGGTCGTAGTCGCGGCGATTCGTGCGATCGCTGCGATCCTCGTGGCCTGGATCACCCATCCGCATTCCCGCTAAGCGCCCAATCCCGAGCAGTCTTACCGTCACCCTGCTGTTCGTGACGGGTCGGTGATTTTTTGGCCACTGACCTGTCACCGGCTCCCGGTGGAGTTTTTATATATGATAATGTCCTTTATCACACATAGGAGGCTGCATGAAAGTGACGTTCGATACGAACACGTTGGACAAGGCTGTGCGCCCTGAGCGGTTCACAAAAGATCCTGATCGCTCCCATTTCGACACTGTTCATCAGGCTCTGGCGGCTGGGACTGTGCAGGGATTCGTTTGTGAAACCATCGTCACGCTGGAGGGCATTCAGAAGGACGATAGAAGCTCAGTGTTCGGCTCGACCCGACTGGATAGCAGCTCAACTGAAGAAATCGACGATCAAGGAAACCTTACGATAAAGATGGATCTCAAGTCAGTGCAGCCTGATCGAAAGCCGCTGCATCGAGAAAATGCGGCTCGCATGCAGGCGACGGTCGGTTTGGGGCTACGCTTGATAAAGGCGCCGCGTATCGGCGGGACGAATATCGAAGACCCAGAAGGTACGATTTACGTCCAACAAACGCCTCAGCAAATGACTGACCGCCATGAGCTGTTCTGCCAAGTTATTCGGGCTATCGAACAGCGCGGGGTCGGAATTGCAGTGGCGAAGTCGCTTGGGCAAAAGCTTTCGCAACGCGCCGGTGTCGCAGAACCTTGGTTCAAAGGCCTGGGCCGGGCAAGTGACGTCCACGAAGAGCGCCAAGTTGCTAGAGCTATCGCAGAGTGGGCCGATGGAGATAATTTGGGCGCTCATATAGCCTACGCCAACGATCTTTTCTGCACCGGGGACTTGGGTAAAAGCGCTGGAAACTCGATACTCGACGCGTCCAACAGGACGTGGCTGGAGCAGACATATGGCGTGCGGTTTGTGACGTTGCCGGAACTTGCCTCGATGTTGGGCGATAGCTCTTCCGCATGAATCCCTTAGCCATGCTCAACGTTGTTCAGACACCCACGTTGGTCGCGTCTGCGGGGGAACATGCCAGTGTCCGCTTTCTGGAGTTCTTCGCGTCGGCGATCCGCAACCCGCACACGCGGCGCGCGTACGCGCGCGCGGCTGGGGATTTTCTCGCCTGGTGCGCCGACGCCGGCGTGCCGTCGATCGCGGCTGTGCAGCCGCTGCACGTGGCCGCGTGGATCGAGCGACAGACGACCACGCACGCGGCGCCGACCGTCAAGCAGCAGCTGGCGGCGATCCGCCACCTGTTCGACTGGATGGTGACCGGCCAGGTCGTGCCGGTCAATCCGGCCGCATCGGTGCGCGGGCCGAGCCACTCGGCGCGCATCGGCGCTACGCCCGTGCTCGATCGTACCGAGGCGCGGCAGCTGCTCGACAGCATTGATGTGAGCACGCCGATCGGGCTGCGGGACCGCGCGCTGATTGCACTGATGGTGTTTTCGTTCGCGCGGGTCGGCGCGGCACTCGCGATGCGAGTCGACGACGTCTATGTGCAGCAGCGGCGGATGTGGGTGCGGCTGCGCGAAAAACGTGGCAAGGCGCACGCGATGCCATGCCACCACACGCTCGAAGCAGCTTTGCATGCCTATTTGGAACACCTGAGCAGCACCGGTGCCGAGCCGAAGGGGCCGCTGTTCCGCACGATCGCACGTGGCACCCGGCAGCTCAGCTGCACGCCGTTGCCGCAAGCGAACGCATACGCGATGGTGCGCCGGCGCGCGGCCGCGGCCGGCATCGCGACTGCGATTGGCAACCACACGTTTCGCGCGACCGGCATCACCGCGTACCTGCAGAACGGCGGCACGCTCGAGAATGCCGCGGCGATGGCCAACCACGCATCGACGCGCACCACCCAGCTGTACGACCGGCGCCACGACGCCCTCAGCCTCGACGAGATCGAACGGATTCAGCTCTGAGTCCCGCTGCTGTCCCGCTAAGGAAGCCGGTTATGGGGGATCTGTTCATACGACCGACGCGCGAGGACGGCCATGACGGTGCAGGGTGTCGCACGTGACCGGTGTGGGGGGGTGTCCGCCGCATCGTCCTCAAGTCCCAGCGCGTCGAACGGTAGGGGTTCCTCGTCGATCGGAGCAAGGATCGTCGCCGGTGGCCGCAGGCCAAGAAGCCGCACGATTCCAAGAGCGTAATGCCGATCCCCGTCCGGCGAGGTCCGCAGTGATGTGCCGTCAACGAGCAGATCCTTCACGTCAAAGCCGCGAGTCAGCAGATCGCGATCGATGAGAGACTTGATCGCGACCTCGCGATCCGAGGCCGCGACATGCGCTAGATAGATATCGAGTTCATGGTCAGGGAGATGCAAGCGCGCATCGATCTCGGAATGAGCGCCGCCGCTTTTGACGAGAGCAAGTACGAAATCTGCGACAGCTGAACTGGGATCATTGGGCGCGGCGTGGCGCCGATTGGTAGTTTGGGCATAGGACGGGTTCCGCCTATTGTCTGCCGATCGATATCAACACTGCATCCGGGAGCCCCGTCGGCCCGCCGAGATCGGGCGCGGTGGCGACGCGACCGTGTTTGACGCACCAAAGCATGAAGTTTCGTAGGCGATCGGCATCTGTGTCGCCGTCGCATAGTGGGCGCAATCGGCCCCACGGAACGTCCTTACCATCACCCGGTGACACGGTCGCATCAAGAATTTCCTGAAGCAGTGGATTCATGCTCGACTCCCTTCGAGACCACCGAGCAATCTTAAGAAAAACCCGTGCGCTCCGCTAGACGGGAGGGTGGCGTTTCGATGCCAGTCTCGACACCGTTCACGATGGTCGCATCAGCCTGGCGACTCGCCATCCCGGTGTCAGCGACCTCTGAGGGACCCAATCACGAGGCCAACGGCCCCAGCAGCTCGATAGTCGCAACGCCGCGTCGGCTGGCGACGAAGGACAGGGGGCGTCGATTGGCGGAGGGCATGATCCAGACCATGACCCAAGAAATATTCCTGCTCAGGGTCACATAGGTCGGAGTCTATGAGTGTGTTTGCCGAGACCGGCTGCTGCTTCAACTCACAGCGGGCTTCACATCTCCCAACGCACAGGGTGGGCTCTCCCAAGGCCGCAAGAGCGCGCGTTCTGAGCATGGGGCTCAACTGCGGCACGCATGACGCCAGCGGCGGCCCGCCAAGCAATCGACGAACCCTCCTACAGCGGAGGCCCAACGAGCGCTTTCAAATACGATCGTATTCGTATACTATAGAAATACAAGCGTATTGGTATTTTTCAAATTAGGGTGCGACCACTGCCGGCCTCGTGTCGAGGCAGGCGTGTGGATGGGTGTTTGCATTTTCAGAGTGGACGATGGGACGAAAAAAGGCGATAGATCGCGAGATGGTGCTAAACGTCGCAGAGAACTTGGTCAGCGAGAAGGGCGCTGCGAGTTTGACGTTTGACGCAGTTGCGCAGGCTGCCAGAATCTCGAAGGGAGGGGTTCAATCGTGCTTTGGAAACAAAGAAGCGCTGATCGAGGCATTGCTTCTTCGATGGACACGGCAATATGAAAATCGGATTGCGACGTTATGTGATCGTCAGTCGTCGCCGGAAAATCTGGTGCGTGCCCATATCGTCGCAACGTTTGAAGAAGACGAATCGGCCAGTGCCCGAACGGTGGCTCTTCTGGCTGCATTGCTGCAATCCAAGCAGCACCTGATCGGAATAAAATCTTGGTATAAGAAGAATTTGTCCGAAATTGAGAGAGTCAGCGATGAGTCCCGCGCGAGAGCGAGACTGGCTTTCTATGCAACGGAAGGATTCTTTTTGCTAAAAAATTTTGGCTTGCTTGAGGTTGATGAGAATTATTCGAATGAAGTGCTTTCGGATATCATGAATCTCATTAAAAAAGTGAGCGATGATGCAAAGCCCTGAGTGTGGTTTATTTGCCTCCATTTTTATTGTTGATTGCTGGAGTGAATTGTCGTGAGCGTGCTGCAATTTTTGGCAATACCGTGGTTCTTCACGGTGCTGCTCTTGTATGTGACGGTTGTTGAATATAGAAATGATAATCCGCGCGATGCTGGGCTGCTGGGCGTGATATCGGTATTTTTGTTTTTATGCTCGGTGGTCGCAACGCTGTTTATATGGACTTCGGGTATGGGGTGGCATGACGAGATCCCGCTCCAAATTTCCTAAGCGACGTCTCATCTTCTCGCACAGGTTATCGTGAAATGGCTCGGTCAGCCGTTAAGAGTTGCGTAGAGAGAGCGACGGCACAGTCGCGACCTTGCGATGTATGACCGATTCGTTTTTACTGAGCGCGCCGAAGTATATTCTTCGATAACTCTCTGAAACGTCGCGTTCGCTAAATTCTCTTATCGGCCAGGACCCCGGTATCTTGTGTTTGATTAGACTATCCGGGTTCTGCTTCAAATACTCGAGGCTGATGGGGAACTCTAAAGAAGCGGCCGATTGATCGGTGGACGCATTGCTCGCGGCTGAGTGCGAGAGCAAAAAAAACGGAACAGCGGATTTGATGCGAGTCATCGCCGCGAAATTTCCCACTCGATGTCTTGACTCGATAAGAACGTACTGCGGCTTCCGTAGTCGATGGAAGCGCTCATCAGTTGCAACGTGAGAAAGCGTACTTGAGTGGCGTGCGCAACGATTGAGTTCACGCGAGCAGTGGTCGGCAAAATTGCATTCGACCAAGATTGAAATGCTATCGGCCTGCCGATCAACTCCAATTTCCTTGAAGTCCAAGGCGATCGAACCGCTTGAGAAAGTTAGTGCTCTGGGGCACCGCATTCGTCAGCAGAGGCTACATCTAGTTCGCCGTTCAAAAGCTCGGTGGCGAGTGCAATCACCAGGTGGCGGCCAAGGTCTATTGGCAACATCGAAAGTCACGAGGGCCGAGTCGCTGCGGACTTAATGCGGGCGAGGGGTACTCGCCCGCGTTGTGGGTTTCCGATGAGACTGACCGCATTTGCGCGTGCAACGACATCACGTCCCAGCAGAAACCTTGAGCCCAACGACACCTGCGACAATCAGGCCTGCGCTCGCTACTCGGAGGAAACTGGCCGGCTCGCCCATCACGAAAATACCGATACAGAAAGCCCCAACCACGCCAATACCGGTAAACACAGCATATGCTGTACCGAGGGGCAGATGCTTCATGGCGACGGAGAGCAGGAAGAAGCTCAATGCAGCGGTGACAAGGGTGAATGCCGTCCAGGGCAAGTGTGAGAATCCATCCGACTTTTTCAGGCCGGCAGACCACACGATCTCCAAGATGCCGGACACAAACAGAATGAGCCAAGTGTTCATAGGGTTTTCCCTTTCAGGTTGTCAAAGTTGGCACGAAGGTGTACAACATCTATATAATACAACAGTCGTGCAATAAAAACACCGCTTGTTTTCACTTCCCTTGGCGTCGAGGGCGTGGTGGTACGGTTTTGGCATTACAATCGTGTTATTGTTAACAGAAAACGCTTGGTGCTCTGTCCCTCATGGGAAGCGGAGTTCCTGCCTGAACGCGACCCTAAATCGAAATGCCGAAAATTGTAGACCGCGACGAGAAGCGTCGCGAAATTGGTCAGGTAATCCTGCGCGTAATGGGGCGGGATGGTCTCGGCGCGTTGACGATTCGCGGGATAGCCCGCGAAGGTGGCTTTAGCAGCGGCGTGCTTGCACATTACTTCACGAACAAGGAAGAGATGGTGCAGTTTGCGTTCGAGACCGTTGCGGAAATGGCTTTCGAGCGCATCCACGAGAAGTTGGCGGTCGCTCGAAGTGGTCTCCAGAAGTTGCAGATTCTGGTGGAAGAGCTGTTGCCGAGCCACGAAGACGATATCGAATCGATCGTTGCAATCGCGTTCTGGGGTACTGCGCTCCACGACGAGCCCTTGCTCCAGCAGTTCCATGATCGATACGAGAACTGGCGCAATCACGTCCGCGATGCGTTGATGGAGGCTGTGGCTAATGGTGAAATCGAGCGTCCGCAACATGTTGAAGACGAAGTCGATTTGATCGTGTCGGCAACCGACGGTCTGCTGGTATCACTCACGCTTGATCCGAAGCGATTCAGCAAGGCCAGGAAAGCTCGCTTGGTCTCCCGCATTGTGTCGGGGCTTTCTGCAAAGGTCACAGAGATGGCGAAGTAGCGCGACCGAACATTGCACATGCTTGACCTCGCGTTCCAAGCGAGATGAAAAAAACCCCGCGTCAGCGGGGTTTTTCGTCAGTACTCCAGCTTCTTTGCCGGCACTGCAAGTTCTTGCAGATTCATGTGGACTTCAGCTCCTCCGTCCACGATCAAGTCGGTACCGTTGACCCACGTGGCATCGTCGCTCAACATCATTGCGACAGCGCCGGCGATCTCTTCAGGCTTTGCATCCCGCCCGCCTGCTTGGGTACGAAGGGGCCCAAGGAGATCTTCACCCATCGTTTCGTAGAACGTCTTGAGAATAGGCGTCTCCACAGCCCCCGGGCTAATCGAGACAACGCGTACGCCGCGGTGGCGCTCACGACTGGAAACCAGACCCGTGTAGAGGATGACGGCCTCTTTCGAAAAATCGTACGCCGTTACCGAGTCGAAGCCAAACCCAAGGAAGGTGTTCAGACCATCGTCCCACGACGTGGCCATGAGAAGCTGCTTCACCTGGCTCACGCGGGCGCGCCAATTCGCGCCGGCGGTCGATGCCACGTTGACGACGGCGCCAAACTGATTGAGGCGAGGCAGAAGCCCTTCGGTCAGTCGACGCAAGGCCAGGAAATTGACCTTTGCCACGACAGGTGTCGGTAGCGAACCGGGAACGCCGGCAACGTTGACGAGCCCGTCAATGGGGCAATCGATTTTCGCCAACGCCGAGTCGATCGCCGCGGGGTCGGTGAGATCGCATTCGATAAAGCGATGAAGTTCTGCCTGGGGCTGCTTGATATCGAGGCCGATGATCAATGCGCCGTCCCTGGCGAGTCGCTTCGCGGTCGCTGCACCGACCCCCGACGAGACCCCGGTGACAACATAGGTTTTTGAGTTCCGTTGCATCTGTATACCTCAAGCCGGTTGGAAGCTGATGGGAAGGGACGCGAGACCGTTGACGAAGCGCGAGGGGATCAACTTCGCTTCACCGGCAAGCTCGATATTGCGGAGGTGCTTCAGTGCAGCTGCCGCAAGGTAGGGAAGCTCGAGGCGCGCCAGATGTGCGCCGAGGCAGGTGTGTCGACCGCCGCCACCAAACGCAAGATGATCGTTGGGCGTGCGAAGTACATTGAAGGTGTTGGCGTTCTCGAACTTCGCTTCGTCACGGTTGGCCGAGTTGTACCACATCACCACCTTGTCGCCCTTTGCAATCCGCTGCCCGGCAATTTCGGTATCTTCCGCGGCCGTGCGTCGCATATGCATGACCGGCGTAACCCAGCGTACCAGCTCCTCGAACCCCGTCGGGGCCACGCCGACCGGATCCTTCCTCCAGATTTCCATTTGCTCGGGGAACTGAAGGAATGCACGCATCATTTGGCCACCGACGGTACCGGTGGTTTCCATGCCGGCGGTAACCAACAACTGGAAAAAGTACCCAGCCTCAACGTCGGACAGTTTATTTCCGTCGATCTCGGCGGAAAGGATGAGAGAAAGGATGTCGTCTTTCGGATCGCGGCGACGTTCCTTGGCAAGTTGCATGCCGTATGCGTTCAATTCGGCGAACGCACCAGGAATGGCCTCGACGCCGCCAACTTCCTCTGCATCTCCCCCCAAAGCGATCACGGTCAGCTCGTGAAGATGCTTGCGGTCTTGTTTCGGTGCTCCGAGAAAATCACATACGACCTGGACCGGAAAGGGTTGTGCAACCTCCGTCGCGAAGTCGCACT
The DNA here is from genome assembly GCA_031253835.1 of Burkholderia sp. Lineage (GTDB taxonomy): Bacteria > Pseudomonadota > Gammaproteobacteria > Burkholderiales > Burkholderiaceae > Burkholderia. The sequence continues at coordinate 70,214 of JAIRVP010000040.1, forward strand.
TGCCTTTTTCCTTCACCGCGAGAATGAGTTCTTCTGCGTAGCGTGCTGCGGTATCACGCATTTTCTGAACACCGATCGGCGAAAATGCCTTCGCGACGACTTGTCGAAGCTTGAAATGCTGGGTTCCATCCATGTTAAGGAACCAGCCTTCCTGTTGCGCTTCCTCACGGGTTTGGTCGCCGATGTAGGTGCTTTCTCCGCTGATGAAGGTCCTACTGTCGGTGCTTACCTTAACGACGTCTTCGTAGCGAGTAACCGCCCAAAAGCCCTTCATCCCGACCTCGGGGCCACTGACGAAGTCGTGCCAACTGACGGGAAGATCGGCTCGGAGAGTTGCAAACGCATCATCTCGATCGGCGCGCTTCCAAAAGTTCGGATCAGTCAGATTAATCTCACTGGCCTTGAGCTTGTTCATCGAAGTAGTTCCTGTTAAACGGTCAAACGCTCTGCAGCGAGCTCGTCGTCGTAGTACTTCACGCCGGGGAGCACGCACAGCATTTCAAACAGCAGATTCGCTCCAAGCAGCGAGGTGTTGCCGGACGTGTCGTAAGGAGGGGAGATCTCAACGACGTCGGCGCCAACGACGTTCAGGCCACGGCAACCGCGAACGATCTCGAGACCTTGTGCGCCGGACAGTCCACCGATTTCCGGTGTGCCGGTTCCAGGTGCGACAGACGGGTCGAGACCATCGATGTCGAAGCTGATGTAGGTCGGTCGATCACCGATCTTTTCGCGAATGCGCTTCATGAGGGGTGCAAGCGATACCCCCCAGCACTGTTCGGCCGGCACGACCGTGAAGCCCTTGCTGCGTGACCAGTTGAAATCATCCGGAGAGTAGCCCGTACCACGCAGACCGATCTGAAACGTGAGATCGGGAATGATCAGGCTCTCTTCGTAGGCGCGACGGAAAGTGGTCCCGTGCGCGATTTTCTCGCCGAACATCGTGTCACCTACGTCGGCGTGTGCATCGATATGCACCAACGCCACCGGTCCGTGCTTCTGCGCAATCGCTTGCAGAATCGGATACGTAACGGAGTGGTCTCCGCCCATGCTGATCGGAACAACGGGGTAAGCGAGCAGTTCGGTGTATGCCTCACGGATTCGGCGAGCGCTATCAGCTACGTTGAACGTGTTGATTGCAACATCGCCGATATCGGCAACCTGGAGGCTCTCGAACGGAGCCGCGCCCGTTCCGAGGTTGAAGGGGCGCAACAGGCTCGACTCGGCTCGGATGCTACGGGGACCGAATCGTGCACCTGCGCGGTTCGAAGTCGCCGTGTCCAGCGGCACTCCCACAAAACACGCGTCGAGCCCCTCGGCGGTTTGCGCGGAGGGCAGGCGCATCATGGTTGGCGTGCCGCCGAAGCGCGGCATCTGGTTGCCGCCTAACGGTTGGTTATAGTTCATCGCTGCTCCTTGAAATGGCGTGGTGCCCGCCGTGGGGCGGGCCGCCGATCAGGCTTGCTGATCCGGGAGGTGGACAATCAGGCCATCGAGATCGTCGCGCATCTTGATCTGACAGGACAGGCGGCTTCGCTCGTTGGGTTCGTATGCACACTCGAGCATGTCGACCTCAAGTCCTGCGGGCGAATCAAGGCGCCCGACCCAGTTGGGATCAATGTAGACATGACAGGTCGCACACGCACAAGCGCCACCGCAATCGGCGTCGATGCCCGGTACCATGGCGTTCACCGCCGCTTCCATCACGGACTTGCCGGTCTGCGTTTCGACGATTCGTTGCTGCCCATCCGGGCTGACAAAAGTAATGTTCGGCATTTCAGTTCCCTCTACGTCTGGGTTACTTCGCATCCTGAAGAAGTGCCTTGGTCAGCCGGTCAAGGCCTTCGTCGAGCAACTCGTCAGTGATATTGAGTGGGGTGGAGATTCGGATCGTGTTGCCGAAAACGCCGCAAGGCAGCAACAAAACCCCATGCTCGCGTGCGCGGTCTGCCAGCATTTTCGTAGCGGTGGCGTTAGGACCATTCCCGCCGCGCTCGGTAACAAGCTCGAACGCGACCATGGCGCCCAGGTTCCGGATATCGCCGATGGGCATGGCGTACGAGCGCTCCTTGATATCGCGGAGGCGGGAGACAAGTCGTGCACCGATCGCGCTAGCGCGTTGAAGGAGCTTCTCCTCTTCAATCACGTCGAAAACAGCAAGTGCTGCAGCGCAAGCAACCGGATTTCCTGCGAACGTTCCACCCAGTGCGCCCGGAACTGCCGAGTTCATCACCGAAGCACGGCCAATCAGACCAGCAAGAGGGAGGCCCCCGCCCACCGCCTTTGCGACGGGAATCAGATCGGGTTCCACACCGTAGTGCTCGATGGCGAAATACTTGCCGGTGCGACCAAACCCGGACTGAACTTCGTCCGCAACGAGACAGATGCCGTGCGTGTCGCAGATCATCCGAAGGGTTTCGATGAAGGTCCGCGGTGCCTGATAGAAGCCACCTTCGCCCTGCACCGGTTCGATCACGATCGCAGCGACCTGGTCCGGGGAAATTGTCGAACGGAAGAGTTGGTAAAGCGCTTTGAGGCTGTCGTCTTCCCAGATTCCGTGATGAGGAATCGGGAACGGAATATGGTAGACGCCCGCATGAGTGGGCGGTACATCCGAGCGCAGCGGCGCGACTTTTCCGGTCATAGCCATCGCCAGGCTCGTGCGGCCGTGGAACGAACCGGTGAACGTAATCACGCCAAGCCGGCCGGTATGAATGCGGGCGACTTTCACTGCATTTTCCGTCGCCTCGGCGCCGGTCGTGAAGAGAACCGAACGGGCGTCCTGGATCGGCGCGATCGCGTTCAGTTTCTCGCAGACAGCGATGTACGGTTCATACGCAGAGACGGGAAACGCGACGTGTGCGTAGCGGTCGAGTTGGTCGCGCATCGCAGCCACGACCTTGGGGTGCAGATGCCCAGTTCCGTTGACCGCGATCCCGGACGCAAAATCGATATAGTGCTTCCCCTCGACATCCCAGATCTCGGAGCCGATAGCCCGGTCGACGAAGATCGGGTGAGCGGTGGCGGCACCTCGCGGGATAGAGGCCTCACGGCGCTGCTGGAGCGAATGGGTAGTAGATTGCATGGGTATATTCCTCATTTCAAGGCATCAGCGCGCCAGACCATCATCTTCTCGGTTTGCATTTCATGCATCGTGTAGGGGATCCCACCGACGCCGTGGCCGGAATGTCGGGCGCCGGCAAACGGCATCCAGTCGACGCGGAACAGGGGGTTTTCATTGATCATCACTGCGGTTCCGTCGAGCTCGCGATAGCAGCGCATTGCCGTTTCGAGATCGCTCGTGAAGACGGCCGACTGGAACGCAAACGGCGAATCGTTGGCGCGTTCGAGAGCCGTATCGATGGAGTCAAACTCGTACACGCAGACGACGGGACCAAACACTTCCTTCGTGGTCACTTTCGAGGTGTCCGACGGGTTGAACAGAACGGTAGTGGCATAACACGTGTCGAAGACCGGATTTCCACCGGAGACCAGCGTTGCGCCTTCGGCAACTGCTTCGTGTACCCATTCGTGAACTCGACGATTCTCCTGCGCGGTGATCAGCGGCCCGACGTCGGTGGTCGCAACGACCGGATCGCCGATTGTCATTCGAATGCCAAGTTCCGCGATCCCGTCTGCGACGTCTTTCGCAATACGGCGATCGGCGTAGATCCGTTGTACAGAAACACACGCCTGGCCAGCGTGCCAGAAGCCGCCACGTGCCAGGCGCGGCAGTGCTTCATCAAGATTTGCATCAGCGGCAACGATGACAGGAGCGACGCCACCGTGCTCGAGCGCGCAGCGCGCGCCCGGCGCCAGCAATGAGCGCAGATGCCAGCCAACCGCCGCGGAGCCGATGAAAGAGAGAAACCCAACCCGCGGATCCGAGACCATCTTGCCGATCGATGCGTTGTCGAGAGGCAGGACCATCTGTGCCCACTCTCGCGGCAATCCAGCCTCGTAGAATGCGTCGAGGACGGCCATACAGCTCAGCGGGGTCTTCGGCGACGGCTTGATGATGACCGGAGCGCCGACGGCAATCGCCGGCGCAACCTGGTGCATGACCAGATTGAACGGATGGTTGAAGGCGCTGAGGCCAAGCACCACGCCGATGGGTTCGCGCTGAGTGAATGCGACGCGACTCGCGCTCGTCGCGTTCAGATCCATCGGGATCACGGACCCTGCCGAAGTACGGAGTTCTTCGATGCAAATATGGAGACAGTCGATGCCACGATCGACTTCGATCAACGAGTCGCGGTACGGCTTTCCACCTTCGGATGCAGCTTGCCGGGCGATCGCTTCCCGGCTCTGCGTAACAATGGTGGCCGCCTTGCGCAGGATGGCAATACGTTGCTCTTTGCTGAGCCAATTGCGCCGGTTACGGAAAAGCGCATGAGCCGTGGCCAGTGCTTTTTCCAGATCCGCTTCACTCGACGTCGCGACGTCCGCAATGTGATGGCCATCGAAGGGCGAACGCACTGCAATCATTTGGGGCATTTGAGTCACCTCGTGTTCAGGGATGCAAGAGGGTTTTAAGGTCGAAGCTGGAGTCCGCAAGTTGGGCCGGATTCGGAGCGACTCCTGCGGCGACGAGCTTTCGCGCGGTCATGTGGTCTGCGGGCGAGTTGACGCTGTCGACCGCGATGACTCGACCATCCCATCGCAGGTGGAAAACGCTGAACTTCTTCGCTTCGGGATCGCCACGAACGACGAACGAATTGGCGTTGATGGGGAGACCGGTGGTTTGAAGCTTGACGTCCGCCTGGTCGGACCAGAACCAGGGAACCGTGTCATAAGCGATCGCATCGCCCATAAGCGTTCCGGCGGCAATCTTTGCCTGATCGATCGCGTTCTGAACGGATTCGAGTCGAAACAGTCCGTTCGCAAAGCGATTCGGGTGGATGGTGCAATCGCCGGCAGCAACGACGTCGTGTGACGATGTCGTGCAAAACTCGTTGACGATGATGCCGTTGCTGGCTTCAAGGTCCGACCGGCGAGCGACCTCGTCATTGGCGAGAGCACCGACGCCGACCAGCACGAGATCCGCGGGAACAACGGAACCATCGGCAAGCTCGACGCCACGAACGTGCTCATCACCCTGGAAGCGCGCAATCTTTGCGTTCGTGATGACTCGCACACCGATTGACGTATGAAACTCTCGGAAAAATTGCGACGTGACGGGCGCAATGGCCCGCGCCATCAGCCGTTCGCCTGCCTCGAGGACGGTGACGTTTTTGCCAAGGCCGATTGCGCACCCGGCAACCTCGAGTCCGATAAAGCCTCCGCCCACGATCACGACGGAATTCGCATTTGCGATCTCTGCGTGGAGGAACTTCGCGTCAGCGATCGAGCGCAGCGTATGGACGCCGGCGAGATTGAACCCGGGTGTGTCAAGTGTCCGGCAACGGGTTCCCGTCGCGATAGCAGCTTTGCTAAACGGGATCCGTTGGCCGGAGGCCGTGAGCACATGCTTTTGGCCAAGGTCGATGTTCTGGACAGGCGTGCCGGAGATGAACTCAATACGGTTCGTCTCGAAAAACGCGGCAGGCCGCAGCAGGACACCTTCCTCGTCAGTAGTTCCCTTCAGAAACGCCTTGGAGAGCGGCGGACGTTGATACGGAAGTGACGATTCGTCGCCGAGAAGACGGATCACGCCATCGTAGCCGCGCTGTCGCAATGACGCGGCAATCTGCAGGCCGGCTTGGCCGGCACCAATGATGACGACATCTGAAAGTGTGCTCACGACAGTGCTCCTCAGTACTTGATCCAGGTCGTCTTCAATGCCGTGTACTTCTCGAAGGCATGAAGCGAGTTGTCCCGGCCATTTCCGGATTGCTTGTATCCGCCGAAGGGGACCAACGGCGAGATGAGATCGACGGCATTGACGGCGACCGTGCCGGCCTGCAGCGCTGCCGAGACTCGATGAGCGCGACCCAGGTTTCCGGTGAATACCGACGCCATCAGACCGTAGATCGTGTCGTTTGCCATTGCGATGGCTTCTTCTTCGGTGTCGAAGCTGAAGACCGAAAGCACCGGACCGAAGATCTCCTCGCGGCCAATGACGTGTTCCGGTTTGACGTTGTCGAAGATCGTCGGCTCGATGAAGTTGTTCGAGTCGCCAAGACGGACTCGCTTGCCGCCCGTGACAAGCGTTGCCTCGCGCATCCCCGTCTCGATGTAGCGCATCACGTTTTCGGTGTGACGGCTGTCGACCATGGAGCCCATTTTCGTTTCGGGGTCGAGCGGATTGCCCGGCATATACGCTTTCGCGTGCTCAACGACGCGCTTGAGGAAGTCGTCTTTGATGCTGGATTCAACCAGCAACCGTGTCGGCGACGAACAGATTTGGCCCTGGTTGTAAAAGACTCGGGCTGCTTGCGCTGCTGCGGCGTCGAGATCCTCGGCATCCGCGAAGACAATGTTGGGGCTCTTGCCACCGCATTCGAGCCATACCAACTTCATGTTCGACTGAGCGGAGTAGCCGAGGAACAACTTGCCAACCTCGGTCGAACCGGTGAAAGCCAGGCAGTTGACGTCCATGTGAAGACCCAACGGCATCCCGACCGTCTCGCCAAAACCCGTCACGACGTTGAAAACGCCCCGGGGAATGCCTGCTTGTGCGGCGAGTTCCGCCAACTTCAGAGCGGTCAGCGGTGATTGTTCCGCGGGCTTGAGGACGACGGAGTTACCCGCTGCGAGAGCGGGGATGCATTTCCAGATCGCCATGTCGAGCGGGAAGTTCCACGGAACGACCGCGGCCACAACCCCGATCGGCTCGCGACGGATAAGCGCGAGATTGCCCTCCGCAGCCGGTGCGATCTCGTCGTAGAGCTTGTCGATCGCTTCGGCGAACCAGCGTACGTACTCGACAAGGTCAGGCATTTCGTAGCTGAACGCGACTTCCACGGGTTTGCCCATGTCGATCGACTCAAGCAGCGCGAGCTCTTCGCGGTTTTCCTCGAGGAGGTCTGCCAGTTTCAGAAGCGTCTTCTTCCGGTCAGTCGGCGAGATCCGCGACCAGGTACCGGATGCGAAGGCCTGACGAGCGGCCGCGACGGCACGATCAACATCGGCCACATCGCAGTCCGCGATCAGCCCGATCACCTCACCGGTGGCGGGATTCGTGCATTCGTAAGTCTTGCCGGAAAGGGCCGGAACAAAGGCCCCGTCGATGTACGACCGTCCTTCGATGGACAGGCCAGAGACTTTGCGTTCCCAGTACTGACGGTTACGGGTATTCACATTCACGCTCCGCTAGAAATCTGTCGAATTGAGGGCTTGCGGGTTTATTATAAAACGACAGGCGTCCGATAAAAAACGATTTCAGCGGCTTGGGAGTAGGGATCTTCCCTTATGGCGAGATTACAAGGTAGAAGGCGGGGGGGGAGGGCGCGACGTCACGCGCGCCGATTTTCATGCAGCCGAAGGAGCGGCCGTCTTTTTATCCGGCTTGTCGGATCACATCGATAATCGATCCGTCCCTGTATTCTTGGACCGCCACGACCCGGCGAGTGGCGTCTTGGGAAACCGGCGGCAGTTCGACGCCACGGTTCGCCAAATCGAAGAGTTCGGCAATAGGCAAAACAGGGAGGCCGGCAGCACGGACGCGATCAGCGAGCTCGGCGCGTGCCGGGTTCACCGTCACACCGACTTCGGTGACGATCGCGTCGATCGACGCACCGGGTGTCGTCAAGGTGGTGACCCGTTCAACAATTTTGGGGAGGGCGCCTGCTTTGAGCCGAGTCGTCACGATTGCGAGTTTCGAGCCTGCAGCGGTATCACTGTGGCCACCAGACCCTCCAAGGATTTGGCCATTTGAGCGCGTCGTGACGTTCACATTGAAGTCGAGATCGACTTCAGACGCGCCCAAGATCATGACATCGAGACGGTCGGCGACGCATCCGCGGGTGTTTGGATTCGCGTAGAGCGAAGCCGACATCCCTTGATGACGAGGGTCAGATTTGTAGGATTCGATTGCCGCCTGATCAAAGCACTGGACATCGAACAACGCCCGAAAGAGGCCGAGATTTAGCATGTCGACCATCTGGGAGGTTATGCCGCCTGAGGCGAAGCTTCCCCGCACTTTCCGGTCGATCATGCGTTGGCGCACGAACTGCGCCACTGCGAGCGATACTCCACCGGCGCCGGTCTGGAAGGAGAACTCATCCGCCAGAAGGCCGGATGCGCCGATCACGTTCGCGGCATTCTCCGCGATGAGTAGACCGATTGGATCCTCGGTTACTCGCGTCGAGCCCGAAACAATTTTCGATGCGTCGCCGACGCTCGGAACAGTGACGACATAGTCAACCCAGTCCTGGGTTATCTCGGCCGGAAAGAGAGGGTAAGGAAGGACGGTGTCAGTAATCGCGACGACAGACTTCGCGAAGAGCGCATCCACGCGTGCATATCCGAGTGGCCCGCATGCCGCAGGACCGTGGATCCCGCTGATATTACCCGCCTCGTCGGCGGCTGGCGCCGCAATGAACGCGACGTCAATTTGTAACGAGCCTGAGGATATCGCACGCGCACGTCCCCCATGAGTTTGCAGGACTGCCGGTGACTTCAACACTCCCGCGCTAATAGCGTCAGCGACAGGCCCGGAGATGTATGCCGTAGTGATCGACGACACCACGCCGCTGCGCATGTGCTCGACGAGCGGAGCATGAACCGGAAAGATCGAGCTCGCCGCGATGTGGAGATCGCGTAGGCCGAGCCGCGCGGCCGTCTCGAGAACGAGATTCAAGACCGCATCGCCGTTGCGCAGGTGATGATGGAACGACAACGTTGCCCCATCGCGCACGCCGAGGACGGTAAGCGCCTCGCGAATGTCGCGAAGCAGTTTGACGTCCGCTCCGGAGTCTCGTCCGCGGTTAGGGGCGGAGAATGACCCCGAGTCGACCGAAGGCACCGGATGATACGGCTTGGGGCAACCGTAACCATCAATGTGATCAGGGATCTCCCGTCCAGCAGCATTACGCATCCCAGCGACATCCTCAAAATGTTTCGTACAACGTCGACAGCAGGCTCGCTGCGCTTGCCTGGTCTTCAATGAGCACGCAAGCGCGGTGACTCGCAATGGACTACGCGATCGACATCCGATCGATGATACGTTGAGCGCTTTGGATGACGGGGTTGTCGACCATTTTCCCGTCCACCGTCGTCGCGGCACCCGCGCTGGTTTGTACGGCCTCCATCACTCGCTTTGCCCAGTCGTACTCATCCTGCGTGTACGAAAACGCGGCGTGCACGGCCGTGACTTGCTTCGGATGAATACAAAGCTTACCGCCGAAGCCAAGGTTCCGGGCTTCAGTCGTATCCTGTGAAACCGGGCGAGCGTCGTCGATCGCTGTCGTGACCCCGTCCACCGGCGAGCCGATGCCAGCAAGACGGGAGGCAAGTGTCAACTGCGACCGGAAGAACAGAAGTTCGTTGCCCGTTCCGCGCATTTGCATATCGACCTGGAAATCGAGTGTGCCGAAGAGCAGACGCTGCACCTTCGGCGCGTTGCAGATTTGTTGCAGGTAACCGAAACCGTTGGCAGATTCGATCAGGGGCAACAAGATGGCGGTCGAATGCAGCTCCTCCGCAACACGATGAAGCACCTCCGGCTGTTCGGCCTTCGGTAGAACAATGCCACTCAAGTTCGGCAAGCCGGCCAGCGCGCGCACGTCGTCGTCGTGCCACTCAGTGCCCGCCGCGTTCACTCGGACGTAGCCGCTACCACCCGCAAGCAACCATGAGCGGATGTGTTCCCGAGCACTCACTTTATCGGCGACGGGAACCGCATCTTCAAGATCCAGAATGATCGCGTCGGCGCCAGATTGAGCGGCCTTGTTGAAACGTTCCGGACGATTACCCGGAACAAAGAGGTATGAACGTGGAAGCATGATTCCTCGAATTTTGTCTGCAGAGAGAAGTCAGTTGAATCAGGTCAGGCGCGCACGGGAAGCGGACTGAGATCCGGCGCATAGCCGAGTTCGGCAAGGATTTGATCGGAATGCTCACCGAGCGACGGAACAGGATCCATTCGAGCCGACGATCCGCTTGCGATGAAAGGAGGCAAGAGCGCCGGTACAGGTCCCGCAGGCGTATCGACCGCTCCCCACCTTTGGCGAGCTTCAAGTTGCGGATGGTTCCAAACCGCACGCATGTCGTTCACATGCGCATTCGCGATGCCGGCTGCATCGAGTCGGGCGGTGACTTCGTCGGCCGACAAGGTCGAGAAAATGTCGTGAATGATTGACCGCAGTTCGTCTCGGTTGGCAACCCGATTGGGGTTGCTGCTAAACCGCTCGTCGGCGGCCAAGTCCTGTCGCACAAGAACAACCTCGCAGAACGCTTTCCATTCGCGTTCGTTCTGGATGCCGAGCATCACTTCTTTCCGGTCGCCGGCCGGGAAAGGGCCGTAAGGGAAGATCGTTGCGTGCGACGCTCCCGAGCGAGAAGGCGCCGACTGCTCGTTGAACGCGTAATAGAGCGGGAAGCTCATCCACTCGGTCATGCTTTCCAGCATCGAAATATCGATGCGGGTGCCGCAACCGGTTTTCTGGCGCTGCAGTAACGCTGCGAGAATGCTCGTGAATGCGTACATTCCCGCGGCGATGTCCGCAATGGATGCTCCTGCCTTGGCGGCTTCCTCGGGGGAGCCCGTGACCGACAGGAAGCCCGACTCGCTCTGAATCAGCAGGTCGTATGCTTTTTTGTCCCGATAGGGACCATCAGGACCGTAGCCCGAAATACCACACACAATCAGCTTCGGGAAGCGCTTGGACAATGCGTCGTAGCCGAGCCCGAGGCGATCCGCCGCGCCTGGGGCCAAGTTTTGAACAAGGACGTCTGCGTCTGTGAGCAACGCGTCGAGGACGCTGGCGGCACCAGGGTCTTTGAGGTCGAGGCAAAGACTTTCCTTGGAACGATTGGTCCAGACGAAGTGTGACGACAAACCGTTTACTCGCTTGTCGTACCCGCGGGCAAAATCGCCGCCTTCCGGGCGTTCGATCTTGATTACTCGTGCGCCGAGATCGGCGAGCTGCCGCGTGCAGAAAGGCGCTGCAATTGCATGCTCAAGGGTGACGACCTTGATTCCGTCCAGCGGTCTCATCGCTCGAATTCCTCTGTTCTAGGTGGGTGGCCAGGGCTCCACGTTCCAAACGAGAAGCACTAGGCTCGATGTCAAATGAAATGACATGCCTCGACGGGCGTGCCAACGAATGTATATCGAGCACGATAGCGGTCCGAAGCAGCGAACGGAAATACGGGTGGGCGATGGTCGATATAGGGATAACCTATGGCGCCGCGCGCGGGCCACCTGCTTTCGGGAGGAGGGAAGCTACAGCAGGACAATGCCTGGCCAACAGCCGCTATCCTTCAGCTCCGCGACCAGATCGACGACGGTTTGGCGTACCGCAAGGGTTGCAGAATCCGATGGCAACACGTCTGACGAACAAAGGCTCGCAGTTCGTCCGATTGCGGGTTCGAGTTTGCGGGCGGCCGGAACGTGAAGTGGATCGCGGCCACTTAAAGCAGACAACGGAAGAATCGTACTTGCGTCACCGGATTCCGCGATAGAGATCAATGTGGAAAGGGAGTCGACGTCACCGACGATGTTGAGGGCAATGTCCGCGCGCGAGAATGCCTTCTCGATAAGCTTGCGTAGGCCGGACGTAGTGCTGGGAGCAACCAGTGGTATTCCATGCAACTGCTCAAGTTGGCAAACGGGAGCCTCTGTCGAGAGGTTCATCCCCGCGTCACCAACGAGGTAGAGGTCTTCTTTAAAGAGGGGCGTCTGGGACGTTCCCCCAGCCTCGACGTCTCTGAAGAGAATCGCGAGATCGAGGCGCCCGTTCGCGAGCAACTCCGTGATGTATCCGCTGATCGATTCGAAGATCTGAAGCTTGATGCCGGGATACTGGCGGCGAACTCGCGAGAAGAGGGGGCGAGCAAGTACCCACGCCACAGTAGTCGGGAAGCCGATGGCGACCGTACCGGATTCGCTACCGCTTCCCTCTTTCACTTCCGCTCGAATTTGATCCATCTGTCGCAGAAGCTGTCGGGCGTGCCGATAGAGGGCGCGACCCGCCTCGGTTGGCTTGACGCCATGACTGCTGCGGAAAAGCAACTTGACCTTCAGCTCTTCTTCAAGGCCTGCAATTTGCTGGCTGAGCGACGGCTGCGCGATGTACAGCGCTTGTGCTGCTTTAGAGATGCTACTCGCGTCGACGATGGCGACGAAGTACTTGAGCTGTCGGATATCCATAGCTTAGCCACCTTGGTTTCGCTTCCATATTATCCAAAGCGGGGTGTGTGCTTGAAGCCAGTTTGCGAGGCAGCAAGAGGCCGGAACATGGTGCAGATTCCAGGGCTGCCTCGCACCGCGCTTAGTGAAGGCGCACGGGCGGGCTCAGAAACCCCTTTAGCCATTGGCTTAAGGTTGCGATGCCCGCGCGGCGCGTACCGGTCAAAAACAGCAAATGACGCCGATATATCAGTGCATACAATGTCCGAGCGAGGTTGCCTCGAACTGCAATGGTCATCGGCGGCATATGACTAGCAATCCGCCCAATCGCCCCCGCTCGCCCAAACGAAAGAAGGGTTCCACCATCGCGGTAGGAAAACGGGCTGGACTGCTTGCCTGCCAGTCTTGCAACCAATGCCGACGCTAGATAGACAGCTTGTTGGTGAGCGGCTTGCGCAGTGACGGGCCAGCCGGCACCGAAGTCAGGGGCCAGTGACGCGCAATCACCGAGGGCAAAGATGTGAGGATCCGAAACAGACTGAAGTGTCGGCTTAACCAGCATCTGGCCGCTTCGATTCAGCGTCAGGCCCGGGAGCGTTGAGAGGGCCGGAGCACCGGCGATTCCCGCAGCCCAGAGCGTAAGATCGCTCTGCAAATTCTGATTGTCTGCGGTCACGAGCCGGTCGCTAAGGACCTGGGTCACGCGAGTTTGCGTCAGCACCTCGATATTGAGACGGAGGAGATGGTGCAATGCAGATTTCGAAAGGTCCGGCGATAAGCCGGGCAATACCCGATCGTTTCCTTCAATGACACGAACACAGACGTCGGATGCAGGATCAAGCGACGCGAAGCGGTACTCCGCAAGGTGCTCGACGGCATCACGCACGGACGCGGCAAGCTCAACGCCAGTTGCGCCACCGCCAATGATATTCACATTGACGAGAGGGCCTGAAGATCGGTCCGATTCGGTTTTCTTTCGATCTGCGCGCGTGCAGGCAGCCAGCAGTCGGCGCCTGAACTGCTCCGCATGCTCAACATTCTCGAGCCGCAGAGCTTCCTTCTCGGCGCCGGCAACGCCGAAGAAGTTCGTAACGCTGCCCATCGAAAGAATCAGCGTGTCGTATGCAATAGCTCGAGAGGGAATAATCTCAACGTCACGCTCGTCGACGAGCGGTGCGATGGTCACCGACTGTTCCGTCGAATCCAACCCGCTCAGGGTCCCCTGAATGAAGCTAAAGGAGTGGCGCTTCGCGTGCGCGGCATAGGAGATATCGTGCTGAGCCGGGTCGATGTGTCCCGACGCAGCTTCATGTAGTAGCGGCTTCCAGAAGTGCGTGGCATAGCGATCGATAAGGACAATTTCTGCCCGGCGCTTCCGGCCAACGACATTGCCAAGCCGTGTCGCGAGCTCGAGACCACCGGCCCCGCCGCCGACAATCACGATCCGGTGCGGGGCGCTCGATTTGCCACTGTGTTCTGCACACTTGTTCATACGATTCCTTGAGCAGCGCCACCGAAAAACTCTTCGCAAGTCGATACTTCTTTCAAAAATAGCTCGGTTCTACATTCGGTCGCGCGTACGTGTCAGTCCAAAGCAGACGGTCTCCGACGTCTGTATCGATGGCGTATGGGACGGAGACAACTCACTCCGCCGTTACGTGGGCCTCCCACCGACTTTGCGGCCCAGTCGAAGTAGGGCGTGATCGCTGGGGTGCCGATACGATGGGTAAACCCCCGTTCCGAATTCTATACTCTTTGTAATACGCTTGTCGTGTGAAAAAGAGATCGGCAGGAACACGAGAGCCGGCGAGTGAGGAACAACCCAATTTTAGGATGAGACGATCGTGGAAGCTGGAAAACTTCGGAAGGATGCCATCGGTCTGGCTGGCATCGTGTTCATGGTCATTGCGACCAATGGACCACTTACATCCCTCGTCGGAGCCGTGCCTACTACCATTGCCGTGGGGAACGGCGCCGGTGTGCCCGCGGTGTTCATTTGCCTTGGTCTTCTGTACGTGCTGTTCAGCGTTGGCTTCACTGCCATGAGTCGGCATGTCAAGAACGCAGGAGCGTTCTACGCCTACATTGCAAACGGCCTTGGCCGTCCGACCGGAGTTGCAGCCGCATTTACTGCAATCGTTGCCTACGGAGCCTTGCAGATTGCCCTGTTTGCCATGATGGGCTTTTTCCTGAGTCAGGCGCTTTCCGACTTCTTTCACATTCATCTCGAATGGTGGGTCAGCGCACTTATCACGTGTTCCGTCGTCCAGTACGCGGGGTACAAGAACATCGAGGTGAGCGGTAAGATCCTCGGGTTCCTCATGGTTGCCGAGGTTCTCGTCATGTTGGTGTTCGACACGGCTGTCGTCGCACACGGCGGCGGTCCGGAAGGCCTCTCTCTGACGTCGTTCGCACCGTCGACCTTCATGACGCCGGGCTTTGGCGCCGCGGTGGTCTTCATCATCAGTTGCTATACGGGTTTTGAGACGACGGCAATCTACGCGGAAGAGGCGCGCGATCCGGGTCGTACGATCCCTCGTGCCACTTACACGGCGGTCGTCATCATCATGACGCTCTACGCGCTCTCGTCGTGGGCGATCGTAACGGCCTATGGCCCGTCAAATATCGTCGCGCTTGCACAGAAGGACCCCGGCAACCTTTGGTCGGTGATGGCTACGAAGATCGCCGGGAACTGGCTGGCTGACTCGATCTCGGTGCTGATGATCACGAGTCTGCTGGCTGCCCTTATCAGCTTCCACAACACGATCTCGCGCTATGTGTTTTCTTTGGCACGAGAGCAACTTCTTTGGAAGCAGTTCGCTCGGACGCACAGTACCCAACAGACGCCGTATATCGCGAGCATGACGCAAACAGCAATTACGGTCTTGTTGCTTGTTGCGTTCGGTGTTTCGGGCTATGACCCGCTTCTCGTGGTGATGCCCATCACGGCCCTGGTGTCGTCGATCGGTATTGTGTCGGTTCAGGCAACCACGGGCCTTTCGGTTGTCGCCTTCTTCTGGCGAGATCATCGCGGTGTCAGCCTCTGGCAACGCTTCGTGGCGCCGCTTCTCAGCGCGATCGGGCTCTTTGCGTGTCTCGTTCTGATGCTGCTGAACAAGGATCTTCTGACTGGCGGGATCGACACACCGCTTGTGCGTAGTCTGCCGTGGGATATGCTTGCGGTTGCTGTATCCGGATTTGTGGTGGCAGTGTGGTGCAAGTACAAGAAGCCGATGGTCTATACCAACCTCGGTCGCACCTTGAACTGATCGCGCTGCGATAACTTCCTTGGGCCGTGTGTCGTTGACCACGGCCCTTATTTTTTGTGAGTTCGCCGCCCAGCGTGTAGCGGACAGCCGCTCGGCGCGCTCCGCCAGGGCGACCATTTGTGAATTCTCGAACTAGCCACGGAGCTTTCCAGATGGGCCGCTACGTAATACTTCGCTAGAGTCTTCTGTCGCTTAGGTTTGATGAAGCCAAGCGCGGGCATCATCAGAAACCCCCGTGCGACCTGGTGCACGGGGTGCCTTTTCATGCGTTACTCATTCGGCGGCCGGCGCTCGGAACAACCTGCGGCGCGCAGCTGGGCGCGTCGCCGGGCTGCGCCGGCGGAACTCGACCGCGATCCCGCGCCGCGGTGCATCGGCGACGAACGCGTCGAGCAGTTCGAGCACGTCGTGATCGATGTAGTCGGCGCGCGTCGCGTCGATGATCACCGCTGCACGGTCCGGAATGTGTCGCAGATGGTGCTTGACCTGCACCTTGCCGAGAAACGACACGTCCTTGCGGAACGACAGCAGGTAGTGGTCGTCGTGCTGCGCGAGCGTGACGGGGCTCTTCAGGTTCGCGACGGCGACCGCCAGCACGCTGCACGCGAGGCCGAGCGCGAT
>JAIRVP010000035.1 GCA_031253835.1 Burkholderia sp.
GCGATCAAGCGGATGCTCGTGCACGAGTCGGTGGCCGATCGCTTCACGGAACTGGTCGTCGAGAAGACGCGCGCATGGTCGTACGGCAATCCGTCCGATCCGTCGGTCGACATGGGCACCGTGATCGACGAGGCGGCCGCGAAGTTCTGCGAGCAGCAGGTGAACGATGCGATTGCGCGCGGGGCGCGACTGCTGGTCGGCAACGTGCGCAACGGCGCGCTGTATTCGCCGACGGTGATCGATCGCGTGACGCCCGACATGCCGCTCGTGAAATACGAGACGTTCGGCCCGGTGTCGCCGATCATGCGCTTCAGCGACATCGACGAAGCGATCCGGATGTCGAACAGCACCGACTACGCGCTGTCGTCGTCGGTGTGCACGAACCGCTTCGACAACATCACGCGCTTCATCACCGAGCTGGAAGTCGGCAGCGTGAACGTGCGCGAAGTGCCGGGCTATCGACTGGAACTGACGCCGTTCGGCGGCGTGAAGGATTCGGGGCTCGGGTACAAGGAAGGCGTGCAGGAAGCGATGAAGAGCTTCACGAATACGAAGACGTATTCGCTGCCGTGGTAAGTCGCGTGTAAGGCGCCCGTGCCGGCTTCGCAGCCGGTGCGGGCGTTATTCGATCGGCTCATATCGTTAGCCGATTTGCGTTTTTGCCGCGCTCCGGCGCGTCGGTAGAATTCGCGGACCTCTCGAACGGCGCATGCATGCCGGCGGGATGATTCTCTCCAATCATTCGGGGTCCGCACCATGAAATTCCTCCGCTCCATCCTGATCGTCGCGCTGTTGCAGGCCACTGCGGCCACCAGTGCGCTGGCTGCCGACGACCTGTCGCAGATCAAGTCGGCCGGCGTGTTCCGGGTCGGCACCGAAGGCACGTACGCGCCGTTCACGTATCACGACGAGACGGGCAAGCTGACGGGTTTCGACGTCGATATCGCCGCGGCGATCGCGCAGCGTCTCGGCGTGAAGCCGCAGTTCGTCGAAGGCAAGTGGGACGGCCTGATCGCGGGCCTCGACGTGAACCGCTACGACGCGGTCGTCAATGAAGTGTCGATCACCGACGCGCGCAGGGCGAAATACGATTTCTCGTCGCCGTACATCACGTCGCACGCGGTGCTGATCGTGCGGGCGGACAACACGACGATCCGCTCGTTCGACGACCTGAAGGGCAGGAAATCCGCGAACACGCTGACGAGCAATTTCGGCAAGCTCGCGGCCGCGCACGGCGCCGACGTGGTGCCCGTGCAGGGCTTCAACGAATCGATCGACCTGCTGACGTCGGGGCGCGTCGACGCGACGATCAACGATTCGCTGTCGTACCTCGATTTCCGCAAGCACAAGCCCGACGCGAAACTGAAGATCGCGGCAACCGACAAGACCGGCGCCGGCGACGCATCCGGCGTGCTGTTGCGCAAGGGCAGCCCCGCGCTGGTGGCCGCGATCGACAAGGCGCTCGCGGACATCAAGGCGGACGGCACCTACGCGAAGATCTCGCAGAAGTACTTCGGCCGCGACGTGTCGCAGCCGTGACGCGAGGCTGAACGATGCCGGCCTGGCTGCACCTGATGGCGGAATCGCTGCGCCCCCTGCTGTATGCGGGGCTCGTGTTCACGGTTCCGCTCACGCTCGCGTCGTTCGCGATCGGCCTGCTGCTCGCATTCGGCGCGGCGCTCACGCGGCTGTTCGGGCCGCGCTGGGCGCAGGCCGCCGTGCGCTTCTACATCTGGCTGTTCCGCGGCTCGCCGTTGCTCGTGCAGCTGTTCGTGATCTTCTACGGATTGCCGAACGTCGGCATCGTGCTCGACCCGCTGACGGCCGCCGTGATCGGCTTCTCGCTGAACGTCGGCGCGTACAACGCCGAGGTGATCCGCGGCGTGATCGAATCGATGCCGAAGGGCCAGTGGGAGGCCGCGTACTCGATGGCGATGACGCGCGCGCAGGCATTGCGCCGCGCGATCCTGCCGCAGGCCGCGCGCGTGGCGCTGCCCGCGCTGTCGAATTCGTTCATCTCGCTCGTGAAGGACACGTCGCTCGCGGCCGTGCTGACCGTACCCGAGATCTTCCAGGCCGCGCAGCGGATCGCGGCCGTGACCTACGAGCCGCTGATCCTCTATACCGAAGCCGCGCTGATCTACCTGCTGTTCAGTTCGGTGCTGTCCACGCTGCAACGTCGACTCGAAGCCCGCTTCGGCCGGCATGCGCTGTTCCACGCGGAGTTGCGGTGATCCGTCTCGACCATCTCGACAAGTCGTTCGGCGCGCAGCGCGTACTGAGCGGAATCGACCTCGCGTTGCAGCCGGGCAGCGTGACCGCGCTGATCGGGCCGTCCGGCAGCGGCAAGAGCACGCTGCTGCGCTGCGTGAACCTGCTCGAAGTGCCGGAGGCGGGCACGCTCGCGGTCGGCGATGAGCGCATCGACTTTGCGCCGGGGCGCCGGCCGTCGCGCGACGCGGTGTTCGCGGTGCGCAGGCAGACCGGCATGGTGTTCCAGAACTTCCAGTTGTTTCCGCACCTGAGCGTCGTGCAGAACGTGATGGAAGGGCTCGTGACCGTGCAGCGCTGGCCGCGCGAACGTGCGCGCCAGCGGGCGCTCGCGCTGCTCGACAAGGTCGGCATCGCGGACAAGGCCGACGCATGGCCCGCCACGCTGTCGGGCGGGCAGCAGCAGCGCGTCGCGATCGCACGGGCGCTCGCGCCGTCGCCGCAGGTGCTGCTGTGCGACGAGCCGACGTCGGCGCTCGATCCGGAGCTGTCCGTCGAAGTGGTCGAGGTGCTGCGTCAGCTCGCGCGCGAAGGCACGACGATGCTGATGGCCACGCACGACTTGCGCCTGGCTGCGTCGATCGCGCACGACGCGGTGTTCCTCGCGGACGGCCGCATCGTCGAAGCCGGTGCATCGCGCGACCTGTTCGGCCGGCCACGCGACCCGCGCACCGCGAAGTTCGTCGCGACGCTCGCGCAGGGCGTGCCGGCGTTCTGATACGAGAAGCGATGCCGGCGGTGGTCAGTCCGGCACGTGCCCGTCCAGGACTGCAGCGACGATCGCCTCCGGCGCATCTTCCTGGACCAGGTGCCCCGCGCGCGGCACCCGGATCAGCGTGCCGTTCGCGATGCGATCGGCAAGCGCCTGCCCCTGTTCGAGCGGAATCCACGCGTCGTCCTCGCCCCACACGATGCGCACCGGAAAATCCGGCGGCGCGTAACGCGCCTCGGCTTCCTCGATGTAGCGCTGGCGCATCTGCGCGATCTGGCGATAGAACGCGGCCTGGCCGGCCGGCGTGAGCCACGGCGCACGGTAGATCGACAGCGCTTCGTCGCTCAGCGGCCGCGCCACCGCATTGCCGAGATAGGCCGACAGGAGCGCGTGATGCGCATACGCGGGCAAGCCGGTGAACGCGGCTTCGTGCTGCGCGACATGGCGCACGAACGGCGATCCTTGCGGCGCGATCGCGACGGGGTTCACGAGCGTGAGATCCGCGTACGCGATGCCGTCGAGAAAGTGCGCGCGCAGCACGGTGGCGCCGCCGTAGTCGTGCGCGAGCACGCGTGGCCGCGAAATTCCCCATTCATTGAGCATCGCGCCGAACAGCACGTTCTGGCGGCCGAGCGACACGTCCGCGTCCGGCATGTCGGACTGGCCGTAGCCGAGCAGGTCGTAGACATACACGCGATGACGCCGCGCGAGCCACGGTGCGATCCGGCGCCACACCTGCGACGAAAACGGCGTGCCGTGCACGAGCACGAGCGGCGGGCCTTCGCCGAGCATGCCCCATGCAATCCGGTGGCCTTCGAAATTGAAGCGATTCGCGAGTTCGAGCATCGGCTTCTCCGTGCTAACCTGTTTTGGTTGTTAACAGGTTACGCCGGATTCTCCGGATGTGAAACCGATAGGTGAAAATAAATGGTTACTCGATTTGAGCCGGCGCAATTCGCGCACGCATGGAGCGCGGCCGATTTCGTCGGCGGCCATCCGGCGCTCGACTTCCTCAACACGGTGGCCGACACGGGCAAGACGCGCGACGAGGACAAGCTCGTCGACTGGCCTGCCGTGCGCGCGTGGGCGGAGCGAGCGGGGCTGCTGGCGCCGGCCGATCTGGCGCGGCTGCTGCGTCATCCGCGGCAGGACGGGCCTGACGAACTGGCTGCGCTGCGCCGCTTTCGCGACGATGCGTATGCCGCGATCGCGCACCTGACGGCCGAAGGCGGCGGCGGTGCCGGTGCGCGCGCGGCGGACCGGCTCGCGGTGGCGATCCGTGAAGCGATCGGGCGCAGCGCGTTCGACGCGGTCGACGGCCGCTTCGCATGGCGGCCCGACGCGCGCGCCGCGTCTCGCTGGATCGATGCGGCCGCGCTCGGCTTCGAGCAGTTGCTGCGCAGCGACGATTTCGCGCGGGTGCGTCAGTGCGGCCGGTGTACGTGGTTCTTCGTCGATCGCGGCCGTGGCGTCGGGCGCCGCTGGTGCGACATGCGCACGTGCGGGAACCGCGCGAAGGTCGAGGCGTTCAGGGAGCGGTGACATGCGCGGCGCGACGGATGCCGCGCCGCGCACGGGTCACTGGGCGGCTTCGTGCGACCGATGTTCGGGCCACAGCGTCGCGGCGATGAACAGCCCGGCGGCGAGAAACGGCGCACCGATCGCGAACAGGATCACCGTGAGGCCCCAGCGATCCCAGAAGCGGTCGACGATCGCGCGCTCGGGGGTGACGGGGTCGTACAGCACGTTGACCGCGTCGCCTTCGTGCAGGCCCGGATGCGACGACGCCGAACCTTGCGCGAACGTGATCAGCCGCCCGCTGTCGGTCGTGAACGCGACGATCGCCGAATACAGCGACGTGCGCGGCCGCGACGATTTTCCGTTCTTCGCGATCTCGACGACATGGCCGGTCGAGCGCGCATAGTGATGGACGATCTGCCACTGGCGCAGGCCGGTCGCGCCGGCGCCGGCGAGGAAGCCCGTGCCGATCGCGATCGGAATCAGCACGATCGCGATGTCCCAGCGGCGCCGCGTCTCCTTGCGTGCGGCGCGGGCCGGCGGCGGCTCGGATTGCCGGCGGCGACGCTCGCCGGCGATCAGCAGGCCGCCGATCGCGAACGACGCGACGGCGAGCAGCGCCGGCACGACCACCGGAAACCAGCGTTGCGCGAAATCGTCGATCAGGGCGGGGCGATCAGGGTGGTCGGGGTCGAGCAGCACGTCGACGTTCTCGCCGATGTCGTACGCGGGGACGGTCGATGCGGTATTGCCGGCAACTTCGCGGCGCAGGCCGTCGTTCGACAGGTACGCGACGATCGGCCGGTACGCGCGCATCGCGTCGCTGTCCTGCACGATGCGTACGACCGTGCCCGGCGCACGGACCAGGTGGCCGGTCTCGCTGCCGGCCGTGACGGCGAGCACGCCGGCCAGCACGAGCAGCACGACGCCGAGCGCCAGTGCGACGAGCGCGTCCTTACCGGGCATGACCCGATCCGGTTCGTGCATCGCGCGGCGGATTCGGGTGTGATCGGGTGAGCGGCTCGTCCCGACGGACAAGCCGATATCGGCGCAACCAGGCCCTCTGAATGGTCGCGTCTCGTTCACATGCTTCCATGTTTGACGTCCCATGTTCTCTCAGTGCCGACGGGGTGGCGATGATCGCCGTACGTCGGTCGTGTGATATTTGTCGGACGATTCTAGCGGAAACGATGCGCAAGAGGCGTGCGGTTGCGTACCGCGAACGATGCGCGCCGTGAATTCGGCGGCGGAAAAGGAAAAGGCCGGTTAGCTTGCGCTAACCGGCCTTTGAAATTCCTGGTGGGGCGTGAGTGACTCGAACACTCGACCTACGGATTAAGAGTCCGCTGCTCTACCAACTGAGCTAACGCCCCCAACAGAAGAAAGATTATGCGTGAGTATTTCGGGCTTGGCAAGACCTTTCTGCAAATTTCCTGAAAATATTTCGTCACGCCAACGGCGGCTGTCGGCACGGTAACGAGCGATCGCAGTTTGCGCGGTCCCGGTATGATGACGCCACACGTGTTGCGCGGCGGTCGCGCAACGCTTTCTGGACATTCGAAGATGGACGAAAACGCAGTCCGCGAATTGCTGGATCGCCTGCTGGCCCCGTGGGTCCGCTCGCTGGGTCTGGTCCCCGTGTCGATCGGCGACGACAGCGTCACGCTGCGCCTGCCGTTTTCCGGCGAATTCCGCCATTCGGGCGGCATCATCTGCGGCCAGGTGTTCACGGCGGCCGCCGACACCGCGATGGTGGTCGCGATCTCGTCCGCGCTCGGCGAGTTCCGGCCGATGACGACGGTATCGCTGAACACGAACTTCATGCGTCCCGTGCGCAAGGGCGACGTGCTCGTCACCGCGCGCGTGCTGCGGATGGGCCGCAACCTCGTGTTCGGCGAAGTCGAGCTGTTCGACGAGGACGGCAAGATGGCCGTCCACGCGACGTCGACCTACGCGCTCGTCGGCTGAGCGGCGCGATGTTCGACCAGATCGTCTTTGCGGGCGGCGGCAATCGCTGCTGGTGGCAGGCCGGCTTCTGGGATGTCGCGCGGCCGGCGCTCGACCTGCGCCCGCGCGTGATCACCGGCATCTCGGCCGGCGCGGCGACCGCATGCATGCTGTATACGCGCGATGCCGCGTGGGTGATGCGCTATTACGAAGAGGCGCTGCGCCACAACCGGAAGAACGCGTACTGGGGCAACCTGTTCGGGCGCGAGCCCGTGTTTCCGCATTACCGGATCTATCGCCAGGCATTGCTCGACATCTACGGCGAGCCGTTCGCGAAGCTGGCCGACGCGCCGGAGATCCGCATCGGCGTGTCGCACGTGCCGCGCTGGCTCGGCGCGCGCAGCGCGGTCGCAGCCGGGCTCGTCGCGTACAACATCGAGAAATACGTGCGCAAGACGCTGCACCCGACGCTCGGGCGCACGCTCGGCTTTCGGCCCGAATTCGTGCGCGCGCAGGCCTGCACGCAAGTCGACGAGCTCGCCGACCTGATCCTGCAGTCGTCCTGCACGCCGCCGTTCACGCCGGTATTGCGCCGCGGCGGCCGGCCCGTGCTCGACGGCGGGATGGTCGACAACGTGCCGGTCGACGCGCTCGACCCGTCGCCGGGCGACGTGCTGGTGCTCGTCACGCGGCTGTATCCGCGCCCGCAGATGTTTACGGTCGCGCATGGCGACCAGCGGCGGCTGTACGTGCAGCCGTCGAGCAAGGTGCCGATTTCGAGCTGGGATTACACGAGCCCGCAGCAGATGCGGCATGCGTACGATCTCGGGCGGCGCGACGGCGAGCATTTCCTCACGCGCGTCGGCGCGATGACGGGCGGCCGCGTGGCCGCCTGACGATCGGGAGGGGGGAAGCGGGGCCGCGCGACGCGCAGCCCGTGCGATCAGCGCTTGCGGATCGGCGTCAGCGCTTCCGGGTTGGCGACGCTCGACATGTCGCCGTCGTCGAATGCGAGGATGTTGCGGAACGCCGCGCTGAAATACAGCTCGTAGCTTTCGCGTTCGACGTAGCCGATGTGCGGCGTGCAGATCACGTTTTCCATCCGCAGCAGGCTGTAGCCCTGCAGGATCGGCTCGCTTTCGAACACGTCGATCGCGACCATCCCCGGACGGTTGTGCGACAGCGCGTTGACGAGCGCGTTTTCCTCGAGCAGCTCGGCGCGGCTCGTGTTGACGAGCAGCGACGTCGGCTTCATCCGCATCAGGTCTTCCTGCTTCACGATCCCGCGCGTGTCGTCGTGCATGCGCAGGTGCAGCGACAGCACGTCGCTCTGCTCGAACAGCGCTTCGCGACTCTCGGCCGCCGTGTAGCCGTCGGCGCGCGCGGCCTCGAGCGAGTGCTCGCGGCCCCAGATCAGCACGTTCATCCCGAAGGCCTTGCCGTAGCCGGCGACGAGCCGGCCGATCTTGCCGTAGCCCCAGATGCCGAGCGTCTGGCCGCGCAGCACCTGGCCGAGACCGAAGTTCGGCGGCAGTGCCGACGTCTTCAGGCCCGACTGCTGCCAGGCGCCCTGCTTCAGGTTCGCGACGTATTGCGGGATGCGGCGCTGGGCCGCCATCACGAGCGCCCACGTCAGTTCGGCGGGCGCGACCGGCGAACCGGTGCCTTCGAGCACCGCGATGCCGCGGTCGGTACAGGCTTCGAGATCGATGTGGCTCGATACGCGGCCGGTCTGGCTGATCATGCGCAGGTTCGGCAGCTTGGCGAGCAGTTGCGACGAAATCGGGGTCCGTTCACGAATCAGCACGAGCGCCTCGACTTCCGCCAGGCGGCTTGCGAGCTGTCCCAGGCCGCGCACCGTATTGTTGAAGACCTTCACGTCGTGGCCGGCAAGCATCTCGAAGCAGTTCAGCTTGCGGACGGCGTCCTGGTAGTCGTCGAGGATGGCAATTTTCATGGTGAACGGGTGTCGCGCGTTGAAAGCGGCAGTGGCGGCGGCGCACGTCGCGCACCCGTCCCGCCCGGCCGGGGCCGACATGATGCTACGTCGGCCGCCTTCATGGTGTCTTTTTAACAGGTTGTTACGCTCCGCCGCAATTGGCGGGAGCCTGACCCGGCGCCGCTCGCGTACGGGGCGCGGGGGTGCGGTGTTGTGTCGCATCAAACACGTCTTTCCTGATTCGGCTACTTACTCGACGAGGTTCACCCAATTGTTGCTCCAATCAGAATAATTGGATCATCTATCCGCGAAGGGCGAGGATTTTTGACTATTTTTATCGTCAACCGGCCCCTTGTTGAGCAACTCTGCATCATTTCCGCTGTCGTAGGAGAATTACGCATTTGCTTCATCTTTTTGAAGTTGTACTAGCGGCAGGAGTCGTTTATGGATCACTTGCAGTCGATGCGCGTATTCGTCAAGGTTGCAGATCTCGGCAGTTTCGCGCGGGCCGCGAGCGCAATGGATATCTCCAACGCGGTCGCGACGCGTCACGTCGCCGACCTGGAAGGCCGGCTCGGCACGCGTTTGCTGAACCGCACCACGCGCAGCCTCTCCCTGACGGAGTCGGGTCAGGTCTATCTGGAGCGTGCCCGCCAGATCCTCGATGAGCTCGAGGACGTCGAGCAGATGGTCGTCGCCCGCAATCACGAGCCGGTCGGCACGCTGCGCATCGTCGCGCCGGTCGTGTTCGGCCTGCACAACCTCGCACCCGTGCTGCAGTCGTACACGGAGAATTTCCCGAAAGTGGTGCCGGATCTCACGCTGGTCGACCGGCAGGTCGATCTCGTCGAGGAAGGTTTCGACGTCGGTATCGTCGTCACGCGCCAGATGCGCAGCGCGAGCATCGTCACGCGGCGCCTGACCACCGGCTGCATGACCGTGTGCGCGACGCCGAGCTATCTGGAGAAGCACGGCGTGCCGACCCACCCGGAGCAGCTCGCCGAGCACCCGAGCCTGAGCCTGCCGACCGAATACTGGGGCGACGAGCGGGTGTTCACGGGGCCGGACGGCGAAGTGCGCGTGCGCCCGACCAACGTGATCGTCGCGAACAACACCGCGATGCTGCGCCAGTTCGCGCTGCTCGGGATGGGCGTCGCGATCCTGCCGAGCTACCTGATCGGCAGCGACATCGCGCGCGGCGCGCTCGTGCGGCTGCTGCCGGATTTCCGGCTGCCGCAGGTCGAGATCAACATCGCGTACCCGAGCCGGCGACATCTGCCGGCGAAGGTGCGCACGTTCATCGACCACCTCGTCGAGCATTTCAGCCACTCGACCGACGCGATGATGGGCGAACAGTGGGCCGCGCAGAGTTCGGCGCTTCCGCCGATCGGTGTCGAGACGCGTGCGGAGCAGCCGGAAGCGGCCGACCCGAACCTGTCGCCGCGCCTGCCGCGTTCGCCGCGTACGCGCGTCGCGGTGCCGTCGCCGCTGTAACGGCGCGACGGCCGGGCGGCGATTGCCGTCGGCACAAAGAAAAAACGCGGATCGAGCGATCGATCCGCGTTTTTTATTGGCTGCGTGAAGGCGTCTGACGCGCCGGGGACGCCCCGGCGCCGGGGCGTTACGAACCCGTCTTGCGCGCCGTCGTCTTGCGGGCGGCGGTCTTGCGGGCCGGTGCCGGTTTCTCTTCCGCACCTTCCGTCACGGTTTCGGCATCCTTCGTCGCCGATTTTGCCGTCTTCTTCGCGGCGGCGGCCTTCGGCTCCTTCTTCTCGAACTCGAAGCCGATCTTGCCGTCCGGCTGCTTCACGAGGAACGCCTTGAAGTTGCGGCCGGTACGCGACGACTTGAAGCTCGGCAGCAGATCCGTGCGGCCGTCGGCCAGCAGCTTGCCCATCTGCTCGCGCGTGATTTCCTGCTGCAGGATCACCTTGCCCGAGCGGAAGTCGCAGGTCTTCGGATTCGCCACCGAGTGCTCGCACACGTAGCTCATCCCGTGCTCGAACACGCGGCCCTTGCACTTCGGGCACGCGCCGACCGGTTCCTGCGCGGAGAAATCGGGCGCTTCGCCTTCCTCGCCGCCCTGGTCCTGGCCGAAATCGAACTCGAGCTTGTAGTTCTTCGTCTCGTCGTCGAAGGACAGCTTGAGGATCGCCGAGAACGGGCGGCCCATCTTGCTGCGGAACCCGGACAGCGGCCCGATTTCCTTTTTCTGCAGCAATTCCTCGACTTCCGGGATCTCGAACTGCCGGCTGCCGGGGATCTTCGAGATCGAGAACTCGCACTTCGTGCACGCGAAGCGGCGGTAGTTTTCCTTCACCTGGCCGCCACAGTTCGGGCACGGCGTCTCGAGCGTCGCGTAATCGCCGGGGATCGTGTCGGAATCGTATTCCTTCGCGCGCTTGACGATCTGCTGCGTCATGCGGGCGATTTCCTGCATGAACGCGTCACGTCCGAGGTTGCCGCGCTCCATCTGCGACAGCTTGTATTCCCATTCGCCGGTCAGCTCGGGCGCGGTGAGTTCCTTCACGCCGAGCCCGCGCAGCAACGTCATCAGCTGGAAGGCCTTCGCGGTCGGGATCAGCTCGCGGCCTTCGCGCAGCAGGTATTTCTCGCCGAGCAGGCCTTCGATGATCGCCGCGCGCGTCGCCGGCGTGCCGAGGCCCTTCGCGGCCATCGCCTCGCGCAGCTCGTCGTCCTCGACGAGCTTGCCCGCGCCTTCCATTGCCGACAGCAGCGTCGCTTCCGAGTAGCGTGCGGGCGGCTTCGTGACGAGCGCGACGGCGGCGATTTCGTCCGTCTTCACCTTCTCGTCCTTCTGCACCGGTACGAGGTTCGCGTCCGCGCCTTCGGCGTCGCGGCCGTACACCTGCAGCCAGCCCGGCTCGACGAGCACCTTGCCTTCGGTCTTGAAGTGATGACCGGCGACTTCGGTGATCCGCGTCGTGACGCGGAATTCGGCCGCCGGGAAGAACACGGCGAGGAAGCGCTTCACGACCATGTCGTACAGCTTCTGCTCCGGCTCGGACAGCGATTTCGGCGCCTGCAGCGTCGGGATGATTGCAAAGTGGTCGCTGATCTTCGAGTTGTCGAAGATCCGCTTGTTCGGTTTTACCCAGCCCTTGTCGAGCACCTGCTTCGCATGCGGCAGGTAGTTGTTGCTCTCCTTGAGCATCTCGAGCGTGGACTCGACCGTCGACAGGTAGTCTTCCGGCAGCGCGCGCGCGTCGGTACGCGGGTAGGTCAGCACCTTGTGCTTTTCATACAGCGCCTGTGCGAGACCGAGCGTGTTCTTCGCGGAGAAGCCGAACCGGCTGTTCGCCTCGCGCTGCAGGCTCGTCAGGTCGAACAGCAGCGGCGACAGCTGCGTCGACGGCTTCGATTCCTCGGAGACCGTGCCGACCTGGTCGCGGCACGCGGCGACGATCGTTTCGGCAGCCGGCAGGCTCCACAGGCGGGAGTCGCGCTTTTCCGGATCGAATTCGTCGCGCTTGAATTTCGGGTCGTACCACTTGCCTTCGTAGAAACCGCCCGCGCACGCGAATTCGGCCTTCACTTCCCAGTAGTCGCGCGGGATGAAGCGGCGGATTTTCTCTTCGCGTTCGACGACGATCGACAACGTTGGCGTCTGAACGCGCCCGACGGTCGTCAGGAAGAAGCCGCCGCCCTTGCTGTTGAACGCGGTCATCGCGCGGGTGCCGTTGATCCCGACGAGCCAGTCGGCTTCCGAGCGGCAGCGTGCGGCGTCGGCGAGCGGCTGCATGTCGGTGTCGCTGCGCAGGTTCGCGAAACCGTCGCGGATCGCCTGCGGCGTCATCGACTGCAGCCACAGGCGCTGGACCGGCTGCTTCGCCTTCGCGTGTTGCGCGATCAGGCGGAAAATCAGCTCGCCCTCGCGCCCCGCGTCACATGCGTTGATCAGGCGGTCGACGTCCTTGCGCTTCATCAGCTTCGTGAGCACCTTGAGGCGCGACTCGCTTTTTGCGATCGGGTTCAGGTCGAAATGCGGGGGGATGACGGGCAGATGCGCGAAGCTCCATTTCCCGCGCTTGACCTCGTATTCTTCCGGGGCGGCGATTTCCAGCAGGTGGCCGACAGCGGACGAAAGGACGAAATCGTCGCTTTCGTAATACTCGTCATGCTTGGTAAAGCCGCCCAAAGCGCGTGCGATGTCGTTCGCGACAGAAGGCTTTTCCGCAATGATCAGTGCTTTGGACATGACAGGTGTGTGTTGGTAGACCGGGTTCGCCGGTTGTGGGTCCCTTTTACGACCGCTTTATAGCACACGCCGAAGCGACGGCGGCTCAGCGTGTAAAAAGCGGCTCATCATAGAGGGGGGCTGCAACGGCGGCAAGCGCCCGCCGCGGCGGGGCGCGCAAAACCGCCGCGCCGGCCCGCGAATTCAGGCTTCGACGATCAGGACGTTGCGCAATTTCGGTGCGTGCGGCGCGCCGGGTACCGCGCTCAGGTCGGACAGCATCCGCTCGACGATCGCCGCGTGCGGCAGCACCGTGCCGAAGAAGCGTGCGGTGTTGGCGTCCTCGATCAGGATCGTCGGGAAGTTCTCGACGTCGAGATCGTCGAGCTGGTCGGCATGCGTTTCGATGTCGATCCAGGCGAAGCAGGCGTCCGGATGCGCGTCGGCGAGCTGGTCGAAGGCCGTCCGGTAGTCGCGGCACGTGCCGCACCACTCGGCGCACAGGCAGGCGACGAGCAACGTGCCGGGATCGGCGAGGCGCTCGGCGATCCGATCCGCATCGGTGTCGAGATTCAGCGCGGGCATGGAATTCCTTGGATATCGTCGGCGGCCTGGCCGCCCCTATGCCGGGGAATGTAGCACGCCGCGCACGGCCGGGGTGGGCGCGGCGTCAAGCCGCGCGAAGCGTCCGCCGGGGAGGCAGGCGATGCGGCCGGCCAGCTCCAGCGCCAGCAGCGCGCCGTGCAGCACGTCGTCGGACAGGCCGCTGTGGTCGGCGAGCCATTCGTAAGTAACGGGGCCGTATCCCAGCGCGGCCAGCACGGCCTGCTCGGACGCGGTGCCCGGCGCCGGCGGGGTGTCGATTCGGGTGGGCGCGGCGGCCGGAACGGCGGGATCTGCTTGCTCGGCGCCCGCTGCTTCGACTGTGCGGATGCCTTCGGCGTTCGTGCCGGGAGATCCGGAGCGCGCCGTGCGGCCGGTTGCACGAGCTGCCGGTTCAGCCAGCCCGTACTCCTCGAGCACATCGAGCGGCGCCGCCGTGAGCTTGGCACCGTCGCGGATCAGCGCGTGGCAGCCCTGCGCGAGCGGTGCGTGGATCGAGCCCGGCACCGCGAACACATCGCGCCCCAGTTCGTTCGCGAGCCGTGCGGTGATCAGCGAGCCGGAGCGCGGTGCGGCCTCGACGACGAGCGTGCCGATCGCCAGCGCGGCAATCAGCCGGTTGCGCCGCGGGAAATGCGCGGCACGGGCCGGCGTGCCGAGCGGCCATTCGGACACGAGCGCACCGTGTGCGGCGATCTCGTGCGCGAGTGCGCGGTGCCGCGCCGGATAGACGAGATCGGCGCCCGTCGCGATGACGGCGACCGTGCCGGAGCGGCCGTCGAGCCCGCCGCGATGCGCGGCACCGTCGATCCCGAGCGCGAGACCCGAGACGATCGACAGTCCCGCGTCGGACAACGCGCGCGCGAAGCCCGTTGCGTCGGCGAGCCCCTGCGGCGTCGCGTGCCGGCTGCCGACCACGGCGAGACCACGGGCATGCAGCAGGTCGAGCCGGCCCTTTACATATAGCAGGGGCGGCGGATCGTACAGGTCGCGCAACCGCGGCGGGTAGGCCGGATCGTTGAGCGTGACCAGCGCATTGCCCGGTGCATCGAGCCACGCGAGTGCGGCGTCGGTGTGCGCGTCGAGATCGCCGCGCTCGCTCGCGCGCACGGCTTGCGCGGCGGCGGCGCTGCTCACGGCGGCGATGGCCGGGGCGGAGGCGCGCAACAGCGCGGCCGGCGAACCGAACGCATCGAGCAGGATCTGCAGCACGGCGGGCGCGAGGCCGGGCGCGTGCGCGAGCTGCAACCACGCGCGCAGCGCGGACGGCGTCAGCGCTTGCGGCGACATGAGGCAGCCCTCGAATGCGGCGGCCAGCGGACCGCGTGGCGCCATGATAAAATTTTCATCATCCGAAATACTCGACAGGGCCGCGCGCACAAGCGCCCGGCCAATTGCAGGAGGCGCGATGCGCGGCATGGATACGCCGCGCATCCGCCTCATCTTCATTGCATCCCGGCGGCGGCACCAGTCGGCCGGATGGCCGATGCGGCACGCCGCTCCACCGAATACCGAACACCATGGCTTTGCTCAATATTCTTCATTACCCCGACAAGCGGCTGCACAAGGTCGCCAAGCCCGTCGACACGGTCGACGACCGGATCCGCAAGCTCGTCGCCGACATGGCCGAGACCATGTACGCGGCGCCCGGCATCGGCCTTGCGGCCACGCAGGTCGACGTGCACGAGCGCGTGATCGTGATCGACGTCTCCGAGGAGAAGAACGAGCTGCGCGCGTTCATCAACCCCGAGATCGTGTGGTCGAGCGACGCGAAGCAGATCTATGAAGAGGGCTGCCTGTCGGTGCCCGGTATCTACGACGAAGTCGAGCGCCCCGACCACGTGCGCGTGCGCGCGCTCAACGAGCAGGGCGAGACGTTCGAGCTCGACTGCGAAGGCCTGCTCGCCGTGTGCGTCCAGCACGAGATGGATCACCTGATGGGGCGCGTGTTCGTCGAATACCTGTCGCCGCTCAAGCAGACGCGCATCAAGACGAAGATGAAGAAACTCGAACGCGCGATGTAACGCGCGTTCATCCTGCCCGACCCCGAACGCTGTCATGACCCATACGTTGCGCGTGATTTTTGCCGGCACGCCGGAATTCGCCGCGGCTGCCCTTGCCGCGATCCACGAGGCCGGTTTCCCGGTGCCGCTCGTGCTCACCCAGCCCGATCGCCCTGCGGGGCGCGGGATGAAGCTGCAGGCGAGCGCCGTGAAGCGCTACGCCGTCGAGCACGGGATGCCCGTCGCGCAGCCGCCGTCGCTGCGCCGCGCGGGCAAGTACCCGGCCGAGGCGGCCGACGCGATCGAGCTGCTGCGCGCGACGCCGCACGACGTGATGGTGGTGGCCGCCTACGGCCTGCTGCTGCCGCAGGAAGTGCTCGACATCCCGCGCGCCGGCTGCATCAACATCCATGCGTCGCTGCTGCCGCGCTGGCGCGGTGCCGCGCCGATCCATCGCGCGATCGAGGCCGGCGACGCCGAGACGGGCGTCACGCTGATGCAGATGGATGTCGGTCTCGACACCGGCGCAATGATCGAGGAAGCACGCCTCGCGATCGCGGCCGACGATACGACCGCGACGCTGCACGATCGGCTTGCCGCCGACGGCGCGCGGCTGATCGTCGATGCGCTCGTGCGGCTCGAGCGCGACGGCGCGCTGCCGGCGACGCCGCAGCCGGCCGATGGCGTGACCTATGCGGAAAAGATCGGCAAGCACGAAGCGGCACTCGACTGGCGCAAGCCGGCCGACGTGCTCGCCCGGCAGGTGCGTGCGTTCGATCCGTTCCCGGGCGGCGTCGCGACGCTCGACGGCGCGGCGATCAAGCTGTGGGCGGCCGAGCCCGTGGCGGCGCGCGGCGACGCGGCGCCCGGCACGATCGTCGAAGCCGCGCCGGAAGGCGTGGTCGTCGCATGCGGCAGCGGCGCGTTGCGCGTCACGCAGTTGCAGAAGCCGGGCGGCAAGCGGCTGCCCGCACGCGAATTCCTGGCCGGCTCGCCGCTTGCCGCAGGCCAGCATTTCGCATTGCCCGACGTTGCCTGACGCGGGCTGAGCGTTATTCGACACGGTCTGCCGGCGGCGCGCAATCGGCCGGACGGCCGAGTCGCACGGCGCGGCAGGCGCGCGTAGAATTTCCCTGCGCTCTCCGGTTTCGAGGTTTTCATGTTCGGCATCACCCACTTCGGCTTCTTCGTGTTCGCGGTATTCCTGCTGAACATCACGCCCGGCCCCGACACGGCCTACATCGTCGGCCGCAGCGTCGCGCAGGGCCGCGGCGCGGGGCTGATGTCGGCATTCGGCATTTCGGCCGGCTGCTGCGTTCACGCGCTCGCGTGCGCATTCGGCCTGACCGCGCTGCTTGCGGCGTCGGCCACCGCGTTCACGGTGATCAAGCTGGTCGGCGCGGCCTACCTGATCTACCTCGGCGTGCGGATGATCCTCGCGAAGCAGGCTGCCGCGCCGTCGGGTGCCGAAGCCGCGCAGGCCACGGCCGCCAAGCCGCTGCGCCAGCTGTTCATGCAGGGCTTCTGGACCAACGTGCTGAACCCGAAGGTCGTGCTGTTCTTCGTGTCGTTCTTCCCGCAGTTCGTGTCGGCCGACAGCCCGCACAAGGCGTGGGCGTTCCTGACCCTCGGCGCGGTGTTCGTCGCGATGAGCACGGTCTGGACGAGCCTGGTCGCATGGGTGGCGGGCAGCGTCACGCAGCGCTTTTCCGGCAAGCCGGGCGTCAAGAAGTGGCTCGACCGCACGGTCGGCAGCGCATTCGTCGGCCTCGGGCTGCGTCTTGCCACATCGCAACGCTGAGATTGAATTTTTCCGGCAAGACCTTATCTAACAAATCGCTTACAATTTTCCGCCGTGCCCTGTGATGCACGGCGGGTCCCCTGACGGATAAGGAGTGGGTATGTTCAATTGGGTCAAAACGGCGATGCTGATGGCCGCGATCACGGCCCTGTTCATCGTGATCGGCGGAATGATCGGCGGTTCGAAGGGCACGACGATCGCGCTGCTGTTCGCGCTCGGCATGAATTTCTTTTCTTACTGGTTCTCGGACAAGATGGTGCTGCGCATGTACAACGCGCAGGAAGTCGACGAGAACACGGCGCCGCAGTTCTACCGGATGGTGCGCGAGCTGGCCACGCGCGCGAACCTGCCGATGCCGCGCGTCTACCTGATCAACGAGGATGCGCCGAACGCGTTCGCGACGGGCCGCAATCCCGAGCACGCGGCGGTCGCCGCGACGACGGGCATCCTGCGCGTGCTGTCGGAGCGCGAGATGCGCGGCGTGATGGCGCACGAGCTTGCGCACGTGAAGCATCGCGACATCCTGATCTCGACGATCACCGCGACGATGGCAGGCGCGATCTCGGCGATCGCGAACTTCGCGATGTTCTTCGGCGGGCGCGATGAAAACGGCCGGCCGGCCAACCCGATCGCGGGTATCGCGGTCGCGCTGCTCGCGCCGATTGCCGGCGCGCTGATCCAGATGGCGATTTCGCGCGCACGCGAGTTCGAGGCCGATCGCGGCGGCGCGCAGATTTCCGGCGATCCGCAGTCGCTCGCGACCGCGCTCGACAAGATCCATCGCTATGCGGCCGGTATCCCGTTCCAGGCGGCCGAGGCCCATCCGGCCACCGCGCAGATGATGATCATGAACCCGCTGCACGGCGGCGGCCTGCAGAACCTGTTCTCGACGCACCCGGCCACCGAGGAGCGTATCGCGCGCCTGATGGAGATGGCGCGTACCGGCCGCTTCGACTAACCGCCGGCGTACCGCGCGGCCGTCGCCGCGCGGGGGCCGACACGCCACCCCGCATGCTTCGCGCTGCGGGGTGTTTCATTTGTGCGCGCCGTAAAGGGGCCAAAGGGCCAGCGTGGTCGCACGCTACAATGCGCGGTTTGGGATCGCGAGGCCTCGCGGCCGCCGCGATCCTGCCGTTTGCCGTATTTGTTTGCTGCGCCTGTTGCTGCGCTTGATTGCCGATTCCGTACCGATGACACGAACCCGTTCTTCCGCTCCGTCTTCTTCCGGCCGCCCGGCGCGTCTGGCCGCGCTGCATCTGGCGC
Organism: Burkholderia sp.; assembly: GCA_031253835.1. GTDB lineage: Bacteria > Pseudomonadota > Gammaproteobacteria > Burkholderiales > Burkholderiaceae > Burkholderia. The sequence continues at coordinate 18,256 of JAIRVP010000035.1, forward strand.
CCGATTCGCTCGGCTTCGCGCTCGACGCGGCCGCGCAGGCGGTCGACGCGGTACGGCGCGGTACCGCGCTGCCGGCAGCGCTGTCGGCGGTATTCGCACAGATGCCGTCCGGTGCGCAGGCGCTCGCGCGCGGCGCGACGCAGGACGTTGCCTACCGGACGATGCGTCGCCTCGGCAGCGCGGACTGGCTGATCGGCAAGCTCGTCAGCAAGGCGCCGCCCGCGCACGTGCATGCGGTGCTCGCCGGCGCGCTCGCGCTGCTGCTCGACCCGGCGGACGATGCCGCGTATCCGGCATTCACGGTGGTCGATCAGGCCGTCACCGTGATCGGCGCGCGGCGCGAATGCGCGTTCGCGAAGGGCATGGTCAACGCGGTGCTGCGCCGTTTCCTGCGCGAGCGCGAGGCGCTCGTCGCGGCGTTGCAGGACGATCCGGTCGCACGCTGGAATTACCGCGCATGGTGGGTCGATGCGGTGAAGCGCGCATGGCCCGATGCCTGGCAGGCGATCCTCGCGGCCGGTGAACGACAGGGGCCGCTGACGCTGCGCGTGAATGCGCGCCGCGCGAGCGTCGACGCGTATCTCGACACGCTGCGTGCGAGCGGGATCGAAGCGACCGCGATCGGCCGGCATGCGGTGCGGCTCGCGTCGGCGCTGCCGGTCGAGCGCATTCCGGGCTTCGCCGACGGCGTGGTGTCGGTGCAGGACGCCGGCGCGCAGCTCGCGGCCGAATGGCTCGACGCGCGCGACGGCATGCGCGTGCTCGATGCCTGCGCGGCACCCGGCGGCAAGACCGGCCACATTCTCGAACTGGCCGACGCGGAAGTCGTTGCGCTCGAAAGCGATGCAACGCGCGCGGCGCGCATCGGCGAGAACCTCGTGCGCCTGTCGCTCGACGCGGACGTGCGCGTCGGCGATGCCGGTGCGCCCGACGCGTGGTACGACGGGCGCCCGTTCGACCGCATCCTCGCCGACGTGCCGTGCTCGGCGTCCGGCATCGTGCGGCGGCACCCCGACATTCGCTGGCTGCGCCGCGAGGCCGACATTCCGGCGCTCGTCGCGGAACAGCGCCGCATCCTGTCGGCGCTGTGGCCGCTCGTGAAGCCGGGCGGCGAACTGCTTTACGTGACCTGTTCGATCTTCCCCGAGGAAGGCGAATTGCAGGCCCGCTGGTTTGAAGCGGCCTGTGAAGATGCGGTACGATTGGACGCCCCCGGCCAGCTGCTGCCGGGCAGCGTGCAGGGACGGGCGGCCGCCGGCGCACTCGACCAGAACACCGATCACGACGGATTTTTCTACGCGCGGTTTCAGAAACGGTGACGATCAAACACCTTTTTCCATTTCGGCTCGCGGCCGTCTTGCTGGTCGCGTTGATGCTGTGCCTGGCCGTCATCCGGCCGGCGCATGCCGAATCGATCGCCGTACAGCGCGCGTCGCTCCAGTCCGACGGAAGCGGCTGGAGCCTCGACGCGCGTTTCGACTTCGAGCTGAATCCGAACCTCGAGGATGCCGTCAACAAGGGCATCCCGCTTTACTTCACGACCGACTTCGAACTGAGCCGCGCGCGCTGGTACTGGTTCGACGAGCAGCCGGTGGCGGTCACGCAGACGATCCGCCTGTCGTTCCAGCCGCTCACGCGCGAGTACCGCGTGTCGACCGGCGGCCTGCAGCTCGGCTTCCCGTCGCTGAAGGACGCGCTCGCGGTGGTCCGGCACATCACGTCGTGGCACGTGATCGACCGCAACCAGGTGCGCTCGGGCGAAACCTACACGGCGTCGGTGCGGATGCAGCTCGATACGGCGCTGATGCCGAAGCCGTTCCAGGTCGATGCCGTGAACAACCGCGACTGGACGCTCGGGTCGGACTGGAAGCGCTTCAACTTCACGGTGACCGAACGTGCTAAATAAAGTGCGCCGCGCGGCCAGCGGGAAGAGCCTCCTCGTCCGCGTGATCGTCTCGACCGTCGCGCTGACCGCGTTGCTGCTGCTCGTGCTGCTCGCGGCCGCGAGCGCGAACACCGAATTCTTCGATCGCTACTACTCGTGGCTGTACGCGACCAACATCGTCGTCGCGCTCGTGTTCCTGCTCGTGGTGCTCGGGCTGATCGGGATGATCGTCGTGCGCCTGCGGAAGGGCAAGTTCGGCACGCGGCTGCTCGCAAAGCTCGCGGTGTTCTTCGCGCTCGTCGGCGTGGTGCCGGGCGGGATCATCTACATCGTGTCGTACCAGTTCGTGTCGCGCAGCATCGAGTCGTGGTTCGACGTGAACGTCGAGACCGCGCTGACGGCCGGCCTGAACCTCGGCCGCGGGATGCTCGACGCGTCGCTGTCCGACCTGCAGACGAAGGCGCGGCTGATGTCCGACCAGCTCGCGAGCGTCGATGCGAACACGAACGGCACGACGCTTACGCTGCTGCGGCTGCGCGACCAGTTCGGCGTGCAGGACGCGACGATCGTCGAGCCGAGCCGCGGCGGCTCGGGCGCGGCGCCCGACCTGCACATCGTCGCGCAGGCGTCGGGCAATTTCGCGGCGCTGATTCCGGACGACCTGCCGACGTCGCTGATGCTGAGCCAGGCGCGCGAACACGGCGCGTACGCGGCGATCGAGGGCGAGGTCGATGGCGACCCGCGTGCGCATGGCGCGAAGGGCGCGCTGCGGCTGCGCGTCGTGCGGCCGATTCCCGACGCGACGACGTCGCTGCTGCAGCCGGCGGAGCGTTTCCTGCAGCTCACGCAGCCGGTGCCGCCGACGCTCGCGCACAATGCGGACGCCGTGCAGCGCGCGTATCGCGAGTACCAGGAGAAGTCGCTCGGCCGCACGGGGCTGCGCAAGATGTACATCGGCACGCTGACGCTCGCGCTGTTCCTCGCGACCTTCATCGCGATGATGCTCGCGCTCGCGCTCGGCCAGCAGCTCGCGCGGCCGCTGTTCCTGCTCGCGCAGGGCACGAAGGAGGTCGCGGAAGGCGACTACACGCCGAAGCGCGAGATCAAGACGCGCGACGAGCTCGGCTTCCTCACGCAGTCGTTCAACGCGATGACGCGCCAGTTGTCCGAGGCGCGGCTCGCAGTCGAGAAGAATCGCGTCGCGCTCGAGCATTCGAAGACCTATCTCGAAAGTATCCTCGCGAACCTGACGGCCGGCGTCTTCGTGCTCGACCGCCAGTTCAGGCTGACGACGGCCAATCGCGGCGCCGAGCGGATCTTCCGGCAGCCGTTCAATGCGCTGATCGGCACGACGCTCGACCGGATCGGCGTGGCCGCGGGGTTTGGCGCGATGGTGCGCAAGGCGTTCGCCGATCGCGAGGCGGCGTCCGACGGCGGCAGCGGCGATCGCGGCCACTGGCAGCAGCAGTTCGCGATCGAGGTGCCGGGCGAGGCCGATCCGCTGACGCTGCTCGTGCGCGGCACGCGCCTCGTGTCGACGGTCGAGGGGCAGGCCGACGATCCGCAGACGTCCGGCTACGTCGTCGTGTTCGACGATATCTCCGACGTGATTTCCGCGCAGCGGTCGGTCGCGTGGGGCGAGGTCGCGCGGCGGCTCGCGCACGAGATCAAGAATCCGCTGACGCCGATCCAGCTGTCGGCCGAGCGGCTGCAGATGAAGCTGTCCGACAAGCTCGCGCCGCCCGATGCGGATGTGCTCAAGCGCGGCGCGACGATGATCGTGAACCAGGTCGCTGCGATGAAGCGGATGGTCGACGATTTCCGCGAATACGCACGCACGCCGCCGGCGGTGCTCGCGAACCTGCAGTTGAACGAACTGGCGAGCGAGGTGCTCGGGCTGTATGGTGTCGGCGAAGGCAAGAGCGCGATCGTCGCCGAGCTCGCGCCGTCGCTGCCGGTGATACGCGGTGATGCGACGCAACTGCGCCAGGTGATTCACAACCTGCTGCAGAATGCGCAGGATTCGGTCGCGGAGTCCGCGCATCCGCGTGTGTTGATCGAAACCAAGACAGTAGAATATGGCGATCCCGACGCCGAGGGCAAAACGCGCGTCGCGGTACGTCTTACCGTGTCCGACAACGGGCCCGGTTTTCCGGCACGCATCCTGACCCGCGCGTTCGAGCCTTACGTGACGACGAAGGCGAAGGGCACGGGGCTCGGGTTGGCCACGGTCAAGAAAATCGTCGACGAGCATGGCGCGCGGATCGATCTGCGCAATCGCATGCACGGCGAGACCGTCGAGGGTGCGCAGGTGTCGATCCTGTTCCTGCAGATGGCGAGCGATGCGCCAGGCGCCGAATCGGGCGTGCAGGGCGGGACGGCCCCCGCTAAGACAAAAGCAAGTGAGCAGACAAAGGCAGCGTAAATGGCAACCATCCTGGTGGTAGATGATGAAATGGGCATCCGGGAATTGCTCTCGGAGATCCTCAGCGATGAAGGACATGTCGTCGAGGCAGCGGAGAACGCGCAGGCCGCGCGGGAATACCGGCTGAATCAGGCGCCCGATCTCGTGCTGCTCGATATCTGGATGCCCGATACCGACGGCGTGACCTTGCTCAAGGAGTGGGCGGCGCAGGGGCTGCTGACGATGCCCGTGATCATGATGTCCGGGCACGCGACGATCGATACGGCCGTCGAGGCGACGAAGATCGGTGCACTCGATTTCCTCGAGAAGCCGATCGCACTGCAGAAGCTGCTGAAGTCCGTCGAGCACGGTCTCGCACGCGGTGCGGCGCCCGTGTCGGCCAACGCGGCGGCGAAGGCCGGCGCCGGCCAGGCCGCGGGGCCTGCAGCGGTGGCGTCCGCGGCTGCGCTGCCGACGCTCGGCGACGACATGGCGGCGGCACTCGGCCTCGCGGGGCAGACGGCCGCGATCCCGTTCGACATTCCGTTGCGCGAAGCGCGCGATGCGTTCGAGCGCGCGTACTTCGAATATCACCTCGCGCGCGAGAACGGCAGCATGACGCGCGTCGCGGAGAAGACGGGCCTCGAGCGCACGCACCTGTATCGCAAGCTCAAGCAGCTCGGCGTCGAGCTCGGCAAGAAGCCGTCCGAAGGCGCGCTTTAAAATATTCCGCGAAAGCACTTGCGCAAGTGAAGGAGGGTCGCTATACTTTCTCTTCTTCGTTGGCCCGGTAGCTCAGTTGGTAGAGCAGCGGATTGAAAATCCGCGTGTCGATGGTTCGATTCCGTCCCAGGCCACCAGCATTTAAAACCCCAAGAATCGGAAGGTTCTTGGGGTTTTTCGTTTGTGGTGGATATGGCGTGTCGTGGGCGGCGTGGCCGGCAGCATTCGCAGGGGCATGATAAAATCCGTGCCCGCTCAATGACTTAGCGCATCGCTTCAGGCGCACGGCAGGCTGCATGTATCGCGCCGCCGTGACGCGCGGCAACGATGCTGCGCGATGGGCGGTATAAGCGCGCTGCCGCGTTCGCGGCCGACCGCGCTGCCTATACTGGTCGAGCCGGCGCAGGCCGGCCGCGTCGGGCCGCCCGGCGGCAGCCGGCCTTGGGGCGCAGCGCGACGCGAGCCTACACATTCACGGAGTATCACGGTGATTCGGACAGACGCTAAAGACGGCGCGCTCGTGTTGTTTTCCGGCGGGCAGGACTCGGCCACGTGCGTGGCATGGGCCCTCGAACGCTACCAGACGGTCGAGACGCTCGGCTTCGATTACGGCCAGCGCCACCGCGTCGAGCTCGAATGTCGCGAAGGCGTGCGCGAAGCACTGAAGCGCGATTTTTCCGCATGGTCGGACCGGCTCGGCGACGATCACATGATCGACCTGTCGGTGCTCGGCGCGATCAGCGATACCGCGATGACGCGCACGATCGAGATCGAGACGGCCGCGAACGGCCTGCCGAACACGTTCGTGCCCGGCCGCAACCTGATGTTCATGACGATCGCCGCGGCGATCGCCTATCGCCGCGGGTTGCGCGTGCTGGTCGGCGGGATGTGCGAGACCGACTTCTCGGGCTATCCCGACTGCCGCGACGACACGATGAAGGCGCTGCAGGTCGCGCTGAACCTCGGGATGGACACGCGCATCGTGCTCGAGACGCCGCTGATGTGGCTCGACAAGGCGCAGACGTGGCAGCTCGCCGAGCAGCTCGGCGGCGGGGCGCTCGTCGAACTGATCCGCGTCGAGACGCACACGTGCTACGTGGGCGAGCGCGCGGAACTGCACGACTGGGGCTTCGGCTGCGGCGAATGCCCGGCCTGCAAGCTGCGCAAGCGCGGCTACGAGGCCTACCTGAAGGGCGAGCGGGTGACCGAAGCGCCGCTGTGAGCGGGCGCCGGCAGCACCGGATGAATAACGGATTCTGATCGACAACGAGCGGCGCGAGCCGGACGAAGCACGATGACTTACGCGGTCAAGGAAATTTTCTACACGTTGCAGGGCGAAGGCGCGAATGCGGGCCGGCCGGCCGTGTTCTGCCGGTTCGCCGGCTGCAACCTGTGGTCGGGCCGCGAAGAGGATCGTGCGGACGCCGTGTGCCGCTTCTGCGATACCGACTTCGTCGGCACCGACGGCGAGAACGGCGGCAAGTTCAAGGACGCCGACGCGCTCGTCGCGACGATCGCCGGCCAGTGGCCGGAGGGCGAGGCGCACCGCTTCGTCGTCTGCACGGGCGGCGAGCCGATGCTGCAGCTCGACCAGCCGCTCGTCGACGCGCTGCACGCGGCCGGCTTCGAAATCGCGATCGAGACCAACGGCTCGCTGCCGGTGCTCGAATCGATCGACTGGATCTGCGTGAGCCCGAAGGCCGACGCGCCGCTCGTCGTCACGAAGGGCAACGAGCTGAAGGTCGTGATCCCGCAGGACAACCAGCGGCTGGCCGACTATGCGAAGCTCGACTTCGAGTACTTCCTGGTCCAGCCGATGGACGGCCCGTCGCGCGACCTCAATACGAAGCTCGCGATCGACTGGTGCAAGCGTCATCCGCAGTGGCGGCTGTCGATGCAGACCCACAAATATCTGAACATTCCCTGAGCCACGGCTTTTGACATCGTGCTGATTACCCGAAAACTCGAATTCGACGCGGGCCACCGCATCCCCGATCACCGCAGCCAGTGCAGGAACCTGCACGGCCATCGCTACGTGCTCGAAATCACGCTGCGCGGCGATCTCGTCGATACCGAGGGGGCGCCCGACCGCGGCATGGTGATGGATTTCGCCGACGTGAAGGCGCTCGCGGTCGAGCACCTCGTCAGCAAGTGGGACCATGCGTTCCTGGTCTATGCGCGCGACGACGTCGTGCGCTCGTTCCTCGAGCAGATGGCCGACCACAAGACCGTCGTGATCGACCGGATCCCGACCGTCGAGAACCTCGCGGCGATCGCGTTCGACCTCCTCGCGAACGTGTACGACGCGCACTACGGCGTGAACCTGCGCCTCGAGCGCGTGCGCCTGTACGAAACGCCGAACTGCTGGGCCGACGTCGAGCGCCAGCCCGGCCGCTGATCCGCTTTCCTGGCAGCCTGCGCCGGCCGGCGCAGGCTGCCTGTCACCGTGCCGTGCGGCTTCGATCCGCACCGGCGCGGCTTCCCGCCTGTTCCCACATTCCGCGTAGCGCCGCGCTATGATCGTTGAGTGGCGCCGGACACTGCGTCCGTGCGCCATCGCGCGACCTGCGCTGTCAGATCGGCTGCCCGTCGCCGACTCACGTTCCAGAAGGCGATCCGGTACAGCCGCCGTGCTGCGCTGCACGACGTGTTGCGTCCCGCGCCGCCTGTTGCCTGTCCCGTTCGATTGCCGTTCCGTCCAGGAGGCCGTATCGATGAGCACGCTCACCAATTCCCTCAAACAACGCCTGCGTGACGGCGACGATCCGCTGTACGGCCTGTGGCTGTCGCTCGGCAGCGAGTCGGCCGCGGAAGCGCTCGCGCACGCCGGCTACGACTGGCTCTGCATCGACATGGAGCACGCGCCGAACGACAGCCGCGACGTGGCCTCGCAGCTGCGCGCGATCGCGGCCGCACACCTGCCGAGCGAGCCTGTCGTGCGCGTGCCGGCGCGCGAGCCGTGGCTCGTGAAGCGCGCGCTCGACGCCGGCGCGCGCACGCTGATGTTTCCTGGCATCGAGACACCCGACGAAGCCGAGCATGCGGTAAGGCTCACGCGCTATCCGTCGCCCGATTCGCCCGACGGGCTGCGCGGTGTCGCGGGCATGGTGCGCGCGGCGGCATTCGGCATGCGCCGCGATTACGTACAGACGGCGAACGCGCAGGTCGCGGTGATCGTGCAGATCGAATCGGCGCGCGGTGTCGACGAAGTCGAGCGGATCGCGGCGACGCCGGGCGTCGACTGCCTGTTCGTCGGCCCGGCCGACCTCGCGGCGAGCCTCGGGCATCTCGGCGATCTCCGCCACCCGGACGTCGAAACCGCGATGGCGCGCGTGCTCGCGGCCGGCCGGCAGGCCGGCGTCGCGGTCGGCATCTTCGCCGGCGATACGGCGGCCGCGCGCCAGTACCGCGAGGCCGGCTACCGGATGATCACGGTGTCGGCCGACGTGAGCTGGCTGTTGCGCGCGACGCGGCAGGCGCTGCAGGAGGTGCGGTCATGAACGGCGGTGACGGCGCGTGCCGCCGGCGCGCGCAGATCGGTGTGATGTTCGGCCTGTGGGCCCTGTGTCTCGCGGCGGCCGCGCAGGGCGCGCCGCAAGCGAAGCCCGATCCGTCGCGCGAGACGCAATCGGCGGTCGCCGACTACAACGCCGGCGACTTTCGCGCGGCGCTGGTGCAGTTCCACGACGCGGCCGAGCGCGGCGATCGTCTCGCGCAATTCAACTACGCGATGATGCTGCTGACGGGCGAAGGCGTGACCGCGAACGTCGACGAAGGGTTGCGCTGGCTGAAGCGCGCGGCCGACGCGAACATGTCGCATGCGCAGTACGTGTACGGCCGGATGTTCGACGACGGCGAGTTCGTCGCGCGCAATCCGGCCGAAGCGCACCGCTGGTTCCTGCGCGCGGCGAAGCAGGGGCACGTGCAGGCCGAGCTGTCGCTCGCGAACCAGTTCCTCGACGGGCGCGGCACGCCGCGCGACAACCGGCAGGCGTTCGCGTGGTACAAGCAGGCTGCCGACGCCGGCGAGCCAACCGCGCAGTACGTGACCGCGTCGTTCTACGAGCGCGGCGGCGACGGCGTCGAGCAGAACCTGAACATCGCGCGGGCCTATTACGCGGCGGCGGCCGCGCAGGGCGACGAGACGGCCGGGCTGAAATTCAAGGAGCTGAGCGCGCGGCTGAAGTCGCAGGGGCCGGCATCGGGCAGCGGGGCGGAGCCGGGCGGCGCGCACGTGCCGCCGCAGTGAGGGCGCGGCGCTCAATCGGCTGCCCCATGAAAAACGGCGCCCCGGGGCGCCGTTTTCCTTGACTGCGGGGCAGGCCGCGCGGTCAGCTCTTCATCAGCCGCCGCTGCCGCCCGACGCTCATGATCATCCCGATCGCGATGCCGAGCGTCGTGAGCGCGGTGCCGCCGTAACTCATGAACGGCAGCGGCACGCCGACGACCGGCAACACGCCGCTCACCATCCCGATGTTGACGAACGCATAGACGAAGAACGCGAGCGTGAGCGAGCCCGCGAGCAGGCGGCCGAATAGCGTCGCGCCCTGCGCGGCGATGTAGAGCCCGCGCGCGATCAGCGCCATGTACAGCGTCAGCAGCACGAGCCCGCCGGCGAGCCCCCATTCCTCCGAGAACACCGCGAAGATGAAGTCGGTGTGCTTTTCCGGAATGAATTCGAGGTGGGCCTGCGTGCCTTTCAGGTAGCCCTTGCCGAGCACGCCGCCCGAGCCGATCGCGATCACGGCCTGGATCGTGTGGAAGCCCTTGCCGAGCGGATCGGACGTCGGGTCGAGCAGCGTACACACGCGGTGCTTCTGATAGTCGTGCATCAGCGGCCACTGCACTTCGGGCTGGCAGATGCGCTCCTCGAACACCGCGATCGAGCCGACCGCGATCACGCCCGCGACGAGCACCGGCACGATCAGCTTGAACGACAGGCCGGCGAGGTAGATCACGAAGAAGCCGGCCGCGAACACGAGCAGGCCCGTGCCGAGGTCGGGCTGCTTCGCGATCAGCCCGACCGGCACCAGCAGGATCCCGAACGCGGCAATGAAGTCGTACCAGCGCAGCCCGCCTTCGCGGCGCTGGTAGTACCACGCGAGCATCAGTGGCGTCGCGATCTTGAGGATTTCGGACGGCTGGATCACGACGCCGACGTTCAGCCAGCGCTTCGCCCCCTTCTTGGTCATCCCGAACAGCGCGACGGCGATCAGCAGCGCGACCCCGAACGTATAGAGCGGGACCGCGAAGCGCATCAGCGTGGTCGGCGGGATGTTGGCGATCACCCACATCAGCACGAACGTCAGCAGGATGTTGCGCAATTGATCCTCGACGCGGCCCGGCATGTCGATCGCCGCGCTGTACAGCGTGACGATGCCGACGCACAGCAGCAGGAACACGATGAGGGCGAGCGGGCGGTCGAAGCCCGCGAACATCTGCTTGATCTTGTCGAGCCAGGCGCGCTTGTCGAATTGCATGCCTTTCTCCGTTAATGAGCGGTGCCGGCGTCCGCCGCTTTCGCGGGGGCCGTCGCACGGTGGTTGTCGTCCCGCGGCGTGGCGACGAGCGGCTGCGCGTCGCTGGCGGGGCGGCGCGGCCGGTGCGGGCGCCGGATCGGCGGCAGGCTCGCGGCCCGCGGCGCCGCGGCGCTCGCGTCGGCCGGCTGGGCCGCGCTGGCGGCTGCTGCGTCCGATGCGGCGGCCGCCGACGCAGCCGATGCCGCATCCGCCGCGCTGGCCGCGGTCGGCACGACCGGTTGCGGCAGCGCCGTGAAGCCGGTCGCGACGGCGGCGGGCTTGTTCGCGTCGCCGATCACCGGTGCGCTGATGGGTTCGGTCGCCGACGCGGCGGCCGCCACGGCCGCGGCCTCGTTCTTCGGGTTCAGGCGGTCGATCAGGTAGTAGTCGAGCACGCGGCGCGCGATCGGGCCTGCGGCCTGCGCGCCCCAGCCGCCGTTCTCGACGACCAGCGCGACGGCGATCTGCGGGTGGTCGACCGGCGCGTACGCGATGAACAGCGCGTGGTCGCGCAGGTGCTCGGCGAGCAGGTGGCCCTTGTAGTTCGAGCCCTGCAGCGAGAACACCTGCGCGGTACCGGTCTTGCCGGCCGCGAGGTACGGCGCGCCGCGGAACACCTTGTACGCGGTGCCGGACGGGTTCTCGATCACGTTCTCCATCCCGCGCTTCACGACGTCGATGTCGCCCTGCTTGAGCGGGATCACTTCGCTTTCCTTCGGCACGGTCAGGTGGCGCCCGCGCGTGATCGGATCCTCGACTTCCTTCACGAGGTGGGGCTTCATCACGACGCCGTTGTTCGCGAGCGTCGCGGTCGCGTGCGCGAGCTGCAGGATCGTGAACGAGTTGTAGCCCTGGCCGATCCCGAGGCTGATCGTCTCGCCGTCGAACCACTTCTGCTGCGCGGCCTTCTTGAACGCCTTCTTCTTCCAGTCGGTCGACGGCAGGATCCCGCGCGCCTCGCCCTGGATGTCGATGCCGGTGATCTGGCCGAAGCCGAACGGCTTCATGAAGTTCGCGATCGAGTTCACGCCGAGGTCGCGCGCGAGCATGTAGAAGTAGGTGTCGTTCGACACCATGATCGCCTTGTTCATGTCGACCCAGCCCTGGCCGGAACGCACGTCGTTGCGGAACGTGTGGCCGCCGAACGTGAAGTAGCCGGGATCCTGGAAGCCCCAGCCCGGCGTGCGCTTGCCGAGCGTCAGGCCCGCGAGCGCCATGAACGGCTTGTACGTCGAGCCCGGCGGGTAGGTGCCGTGCAGCGGGCGGTTCAGGAGCGGCTTGTCGGGCGAGTTGTTCAGCTCGTCCCAGGTCTGCTGGTCGATGCCGTCGACGAACGAGTTCGGGTCGAAGCTCGGCGACGACACGAACGCGAGCACGTCGCCCGTCTTCGGCTCGATCGCGACGAGCGCGCCGCGCTTGCCGGCGAACGCCTGCTCGGCGACCTGCTGCAGCGCGATGTCGAGCGACAGCACGAGGTTGTTGCCGGGCGTCGCCTGCGTGCGCGACAGCGTGCGCACCGGCCGGCCGCCGGCCGTCACCTCGACTTCCTCGAAGCCCGTCAGCCCGTGCAGCTCGGTTTCGTAGCTCTGCTCGACGCCGATCTTGCCGATGTAGTCGGTGCCCTTGTAGTTGTTCGCGTCGCGGCGCGGATCGTAGTTTTCCTGATCGCTGTCGTTGTCGTCGCTCATCGCGTCGATGCGATCCTGGTCGCGCTTCGAGATCCGGCCGATGTAGCCGATCACGTGCGCGGCCGTCATGCCGAGCGGGTACTGGCGGAACAGCCGCGCGCGCACGTCGACGCCGGGGAACCGGAAGCGCTGCGCGGTGAAGCGCGCGACTTCCGCGTCGGTGAGCCGCGTGCGGATCGGCAGGCTCTCGAAGTTCTTCGAGTCTTCCTGCAGCTTCTTGAAGCGGCGGCGGTCGCGGGCGTCGATCGGGATGATCTCGGACAGCTTGTCGATCGTGTTGTCGAGCGTGTCGTCGAGCTTCGACGGCGTGATCTCGAGCGTGTACGCCGAATAGTTCTTCGCAAGGATCACGCCGTTGCGGTCGGTGATGATCCCGCGGTTCGGCACGATCGGTGCGACCGAGATGCGGTTTTCCTCGGCCTGCAGCGCGTATTTGCCGTGCTGCATCAACTGCAGGTAGAAGAAGCGGCTCGCGAGCAGCCCGAAGCAGACGAACACGAACACGCCCGCCGCCGCGACGCGCAGGCGGAACTTCGAGAGCTGCTGTTGGGTGTCGTTGAATTCGGTCATGCGGTTAGGGGCGATCTGTCCCGCGCGGGCGGGCGAGGTGCCGCCCCTGGGCGCAATGGGCGTGGGGGCGGCGGGTATTCACGGTCGGTCCGGCTCAGATGGGGCGCGTATCGTCCGGATCGACCGGGCGGCGTTGCGGCATCAGCAGCAGGTGGCTCGCGATCGGCCACAGCGCGGCTTCGACGAAGCCGTCGACGAGGTAGCGCCAGCCGGGGAACGCGGCGCCCATCACGAGGCGGATCACGAACGGCACGAGCTGCGCGACCACGAGCAGCGGCGTGACATACAGCACCTGCACGCCGATCGGCATCCACAGCACGCGGCGGTGGATCGTGATCGCGCCGTACGACAGCAGCGTATACGCGAGCGCATGCTCGCCGAGCAGCCCAGCGTCATGCACGTCCATCAGGATGCCGAGCGCGAACGCGACGCCCATCCCGACCTTGCGCGGCTGGTGGATGTTCCAGAACAGCAGCACGAGCGCGACGAAGTCGGGCACGCCGGGCAGGCGGCCCCACGGCATCAGGTTCAGCAGGAACGCGGCGGCGAGGCTGAAGACGATGAAGTACGGATTGACCGGCTGCAGGATGTATTGCGGGCGGTTCATCGCTGGGCTCCTGGTTGCCCGGTCGCGGGCTTCGCGGGCGCGGTGGCCGGCTTGGCCGGGGCGGCGGGCGCCGCCGGCGCAGGCTTCGCTGCGGGCTGGGCCGCGGCGGCCGGCTTCGCGTCGGCCTTCTCGGCCTTCTCGCCCTTGGCGGCTTTCGCGCCCTTCTTGCCCTTCGCGTTCTTGTCGGCGGCCGGATCGGGCTCGGCCGGGCGCGGCGGGATGTCGTTCTGGTAGTGCAGCACGAGCATCTGGCGCGCGCCGCGCACGGCGGCGATCGGCGCGCAGGTCACGCGCGCGAAGGCGGTATCGGCGAGCTTGTCGACGCGCGCGACCTTCGCGACCGGCAGGCCGGGCGGATAGACGCCGTCGAGGCCGCTCGTGACGAGCTCGTCGCCGGCGACGAGATCCGCGCTCGTCGGCACGAAGCGCAGGTCGAGCGAATCGCCCTTCGGCGTGCCGTAGATCACGCTGCGCAGGCCGGTGCGCAGCACCTGCACGGGAATCGCGAGATCGCGGTCGGTGACCAGCGTGACTTCGGCCTGCAGCGGGAACACGCGCGTGACCTGGCCAATCACGCCGTCTTCGCTGACGACGGGCGAGCCGTTCTGGATGCCCTGCTGCGAACCTTGCCCGATCACGATCTTCTGCGTGAACGGATCGCTGGTGTCGTACTGGATCTCGACCGGCGTCGCTTGCGTCGCGATGTGCTGGCGCAGCTCGAGCACCGCGCGCAGGTGTGCGTTTTCCTGCGTGAGCACGGCGGCCTGGTTGGCCTGCGTGGACAGCTGCAGGTTGCGTTTGCGGAGATCGTCGTTCTCGTGGCGCAGCGACGCGCCGGTGACGGCGATGTCGGCCGCGCCCATGAACAGGTCGCGCGGCACGAGCGCCGCGCGCTGCAGCGGATAGAGCACGGTGCCGAGCACGCCGCGCACGATTTCGAGCGTGCTGAAGCGCGCGTCCGACACGAGGAGCGCGATGGCGAGGGCGACGAAGAAGATGAGCCGCGCGAGCGCGGGCGGACCTTGCTTGAAGAGGGGCGGCGGACTGTATTCCATGGTCGGCGCCGGGCGCGTGTGATCGGTTAAATGATGCTCAGACGCGCAAACGGCGCGGCGGTTCGTTCTGAACGAGCGATCCGGCCACGCCGCGGGTGCGTCATGTCAAGAAAACTGGGGGGCTGCTTTCCCATGAAACGTGCGTGCGTTGCCCCGAAACGGGCCGCTCGCAAGGAGCATGACGCAGCGAGCGGCCCGTTTCGGGGCAACCCCAAATTCAAAATGCATTCCACGGGAATGCCCGAAATCGGCCGCATGGCGGCGTCGTTCGTCGCTTGTTTGGCGCGGCCAAACGGCGCTCCTCACTTCTTGCCCTGCGACCGATTTCGGGCATTCGCACGTACGTTTCATGGGAAAACAGCCCCCTGGACGATCACTCGTACGAGAAGATGCTGCCCAGCTTGTCCATGCGCTCGAGCGCCATGCCCGAACCGCGCACGACGCAGGTGAGCGGATCTTCGGCGACGAGCACCGGCAGGCCGGTTTCTTCCGCGAGCAGGCGATCGAGGTCGCGCAGCAGCGCACCGCCGCCCGTCAGCATCATCCCGCGTTCGGCGATGTCGGCGCCGAGTTCCGGCGGCGTCTGTTCGAGCGCGATCTTCACCGACGACACGATCTGGTTCAGCGGATCGGTCAGCGCTTCGAGGATTTCGTTGCTGGAGATCGTGAAGCTGCGCGGGATGCCTTCCGACAGGTTGCGGCCCTTCACTTCCATTTCCTTGACTTCGGAGCCCGGGAACGCGGAGCCGATTTCCTTCTTGATCGCCTCGGCGGTCTGTTCGCCGATCAGCATCCCGTAGTTGCGGCGGATGTAGTTGACGATCGCCTCGTCGAACTTGTCGCCGCCGACGCGGACCGAACCCTTGTACACGATGCCGCCGAGCGAGATCACGCCGACTTCGGTCGTGCCGCCGCCGATGTCGACGACCATCGAGCCGGTGGCTTCCGACACCGGCAGGCCCGCGCCGATCGCGGCCGCCATCGGCTCCTCGATCAGGTAGACCTGCGATGCGCCGGCGCCGTGTGCGGCTTCCTTGATCGCGCGGCGCTCGACCTGGGTCGAGCCGCACGGCACGCAGATGATGATGCGCGGCGACGGCGAGAACATGCGCGATTCGTGAGCGGTCTTGATGAACTGCTTGATCATCTGCTCGGTGACGGTGAAGTCGGCGATCACGCCGTCCTTCATCGGGCGGATCGCCTCGATGTTGCCCGGCACCTTGCCGAGCATCTGCTTGGCTTCCTTGCCGACCGCCTGGATCGTCTTCTTGCCGTTGGGGCCGCCTTCCTGGCGGATCGACACGACGGAAGGCTCATCGAGCACGATGCCCTTGCCGCGCATGTAGATCAGGGTGTTTGCGGTGCCGAGGTCGATCGCGAGATCGTTGGAGAAGTAGCTGCGCAAAAAACCGAACATTCAGAATCCTGTTTCGCTCTGGGCCGGCCCTGCATAGCGAGCGCTGAGGGCGGCAGCGGAAAAAATAACAGCCTCGGGAAGCGTGGCGGAAGCGGCCGCCGCGGCGCACGAAGCTGCGAGTGATGTCTACCGGGGATCGCACGAAGCACGCACGGCTTGCCGAAGTAGGGCGAAACGGTGCGGGAAAAGGCTGCCGGGTTTGGGTCGAACGCGTAATGATACCTTATAATTTCACGGTATTTGAATCGAAACGGGCGGTATTTTTGCCGCTTCGGCCCCGATTTTTGAGGGTGGGATCGCACCCTCCAACCCCCCGCCGCAGTGCTGCTTTTGATGCGCTGCGCAGCCTTGTTTTTCCGGTGATCGCATGGCCCTGACCCTGACCGATGTGAAACGCATCGCGCACCTGGCGCGACTCGAAATGGCCGACGCCGACGCCGAGCACATGCTCGGCCAGCTCAATGAATTCTTCGGCCTCGTCGAGCAGATGCAGGCGGTCGATACCGCCGGCATCGCGCCGCTCGCCCACCCGATCGAACAGATCCAGGAAGTCGCGCAGCGCCTGCGCGACGACGCCGTGACGGAAGTCGTCAATCGCGACGACAACCAGCGTCCGGCGCCGGCCGTCCAGGACGGCCTCTATCTCGTGCCGAAGGTGATCGAGTAAGCATTCGATGACAAGCGCGCCGGCCGCCCGGCGCCGCGCGCCACCCAGAATTCCCAGGAAAACCACTCAATGCACGCAAAAAGCCTGACCGAACTGCGCGCCGCGCTCGCCGCCAAGGAATGCTCGGCCGTCGAGCTCGCGCAGCACTACCTGAAACGGATCGACGCCGCACGCGACCTGAACGCGTTCGTCCACGTCGACGCCGATCTGACCCTCGCGCAGGCGAAAGCCGCCGACGCGGAGCTCGCGCGCGGCGCGGGCGGCGCGCTCACGGGCCTGCCGATCGCGCACAAGGACGTCTTCGTCACGCGCGGCTGGCGCTCGACCGCCGGCTCGAAGATGCTCGCGAACTACGAGAGTCCGTTCGACGCGACCGTCGTCGCCCGCCTGCAGGCGGCCGGCATGGTCACGCTCGGCAAGACCAACATGGACGAGTTCGCGATGGGCTCGTCGAACGAGAATTCCGCGTTCGGCGCGGTGAAGAACCCGTGGGACACGAACGCCGTGCCGGGCGGCAGCTCGGGCGGCAGCTCGGCCGCCGTCGCCGCGCGCCTCGCGCCGGCCGCGACCGGCACCGACACCGGCGGCTCGATCCGCCAGCCCGCGTCGTTCGCGGGCGTGACGGGCATCAAGCCGACCTACGGCCGCGTGTCGCGCTACGGGATGATCGCGTTCGCGTCGTCGCTCGACCAGGGCGGCCCGATGGCGCAGAGCGCGTCCGACTGCGCGCTGCTGCTGAACGCGATGGCCGGCTTCGACGAGCGCGACTCGACGAGCCTCGAGCGCGACGACGAGGATTTCACGCGCCACCTCGGCCAGCCGTGGGCGGCCGGCAACGACGCGGGCAAGCCGCTCGCGGGCCTGCGCATCGGCTTGCCGAACGAGTATTTCGGCGAGGGCCTCGCCGACGACGTGCGCGCGACCATCGACGCGGCGCTGAAGCAGTATGAAGCGCTCGGCGCGACGCTCGTGCCGGTGTCGCTGCCGAAGACGGAACTGTCGATCCCCGTGTACTACGTGATCGCGCCGGCGGAAGCGTCGTCGAACCTGTCGCGTTTCGACGGCGTGCGCTTCGGCCACCGCGCCGCGCAGTACGGCGACCTGCTCGACATGTACAAGAAGTCGCGCGCCGAAGGCTTCGGCCCCGAGGTGAAGCGCCGCATCCTGGTCGGCGCGTACGTGCTGTCGCACGGCTACTACGACGCGTACTACCTGCAGGCGCAGAAGATCCGCCGCATCATCGCGAACGATTTCCAGGAAGCGTTCCAGTCCTGCGACGTGATCATGGGCCCGGCATCGCCGACGGTCGCATGGGATCTCGGCGCGAAGGGCGACGATCCGGTGCAGATGTATCTCGCGGATATCTACACGCTGTCGGTGAGCCTCGCGGGCCTGCCCGGCATGAGCGTGCCGTGCGGCTTCGGTGCGGGCGCGAACGCGAAGCGCCCGGTCGGCCTGCAGATCATCGGCAACTATTTCAACGAAGCCCGGATGCTGCAGGTCGCCGACGCGTTCCAGCGCGCGACCGACTGGCACAAGCAAGTTCCGGCAGGGGTGTAAGCATATGGCTACTCAATGGGAAGTCGTTATCGGTCTCGAGACGCACGCGCAACTGTCGACCGTCTCGAAGATTTTCTCGGGCGCGTCGACGCAGTTCGGCGCCGAGCCGAACACGCAGGCCTGCCCGGTCGACCTGGCGCTGCCGGGCGTGCTGCCGGTGCTGAACCGCGGCGCGGTCGAGCGGGCGATCCGCTTCGGCCTCGCGATCGGCTCGACCATCGCGCCGCGCAGCATCTTCGCGCGCAAGAATTACTTCTACCCCGATCTGCCGAAGGGCTATCAGATCAGCCAGTACGAGATTCCGGTCGTGCAGGGCGGCCAGATCACGATCCAGGTGCCCGCCAACGAAAAGGCCGGCAAGGCTGCGTACGAGAAGACGGTCAACCTGACCCGCGCGCACCTCGAGGAAGATGCGGGCAAGTCGCTGCATGAAGACTTCGCCGGGATGACGGGGATCGACCTGAATCGCGCAGGCACGCCGCTGCTCGAGATCGTCACCGAGCCGGAAATGCGCAGCGCGGCCGAGGCCGTCGCATACGCGAAGGCGCTGCACGGGCTCGTCGTGTGGCTCGGCATCTGCGACGGCAACATGCAGGAAGGCTCGTTCCGCTGCGACGCGAACGTGTCGGTGCGCCCGGTCGGCCAGGAGAAGTTCGGCACGCGCGCGGAAATCAAGAACCTGAACTCGTTCCGGTTCCTCGAGGAAGCGATCAACTTCGAAGTCCGTCGCCAGATCGAGCTGATCGAGGACGGCGGCGAAGTCGTGCAGGAAACGCGCCTGTACGATCCGGACAAGCGCGAGACGCGCTCGATGCGCAGCAAGGAAGACGCGCACGACTACCGCTACTTCCCCGACCCCGACCTGATGCCGCTCGTGATCGGCCAGGACTGGATCGAGCGCGTGCAGTCGGGCATGCCCGAGCTGCCGGCCGCGATCCAGCAGCGCTTCGTCGACGAGTACGGCGTGTCCGCGTACGACGCGGGCGTGCTGACGTCGAGCAAGGCGATGGCCGCGTACTTCGAAGCGGTGGTCGCGAAGGCCGGCGCGGCGAACGCGAAGATCGTCGCGAACTGGCTGATGGGCGACGTGTCGTCGCAGCTGAACCGCGACGGCATCGAGATCGACGCGATTCCCGTGTCGGCCGCGCAACTCGCGCTGTTGCTGCAGCGCATCGCCGACGGCACCATCTCGAACAAGATCGCGAAGGAAATCTTTGCGACGATCTGGGACGAGAAGGCGACCGACGAAGGCGCGGCCGACCGCATCATCGACGCGAAGGGCCTGAAGCAGATTTCCGATACTGGCGCGCTGGAAGCGATCATCGACGAAGTGCTCGCGGCGAACGCGAAGTCGGTCGAGGAATTCCGCGCGGGCAAGGAAAAGGCGTTCAACGCGCTGATCGGCCAGGCGATGAAGGCGACGAAGGGCAAGGCCAATCCGCAGCAGGTCAACGAACTGCTGAAGAAGAAGCTCGGCTGAGCATGACCGCGCGCCTGAACCGCGCTTGACGACGGGCCGCTCCGAACCAGTTCGGGGCGGCCCGTTGCGTTTGGTGGATGCGTTATCGTATGCACCACACCGTCCAACGGAGGAACGAATGGCGAAACAACCGTCGCTCGACGATTTCCGCGTGCCCGACAGCACGCGCGAGAAGGAAGCCGCCGCATTCAAGCTCGATGCGTTCGACCCGGCCGCGAAGCCGTTTTCGTCAGGCTCGAAGGACGCCGACCGCGAACGGCTGTCGGCCGTGTCGACCGAGCTCGACGTCCAGCAGGAGCGCCTGCACACGCAGCAGAAGAAGCGCGTGCTGCTCGTGCTGCAGGGGATGGACACCAGCGGCAAGGACGGCACCGTGCGCGCGGTGTTCCGCGACGTCGACCCGCTCGGCCTGCGCATCGTGCCGTTCAAGGCGCCGACGCCGATCGAGGCCGCGCACGACTTCCTGTGGCGCGTGCATGCGCAGGTGCCGGCCGCGGGCGAGCTCGCGATCTTCAACCGCAGCCACTACGAAGACGTGCTCGTGCCGCGCGTGCTCGATTTGATCGACACCAAGGAGTGCGAGCGCCGCTACCGGCAGATCCGCGATTTCGAGACGATGCTGTTCGAGAACGGCACGACGATCATCAAGTGCTTCCTGCACATCTCGAAGGACGAGCAGCGCGAGCGGCTGCAGGCGCGCATCGACGATCCGGCCAAGCACTGGAAGTTCGACATCTCCGACCTCGACGCGCGCAAGCACTGGGACGCGTACCAGTCCGCGTACCGCGACGCGCTTGCCGCGACGTCGGCCGAGCATGCGCCGTGGTACGTGATCCCGGCGGATTCGAAGACGCACCGCAACGTGATGATCGCCGAGCTGCTGCTGCGCACGATGACCGACATGAAGCTGGAATTTCCGCCGCCGAAGCCCGAGCTCGAAGGCGTGAAGATCCGTTAAGCTGCCACCCTGTAAAAACATCGAACTGAACGGAACCCGACATGATGCGAGTGATTACCGCCAACCTGAACGGCATCCGCTCCGCCGCGAAGAAGGGCTTCTTCGAGTGGCTCGGCGAACAGAACGCCGATTGCGTGTGCGTGCAGGAAATCAAGGTATCGGCCGACGACCTGCCGGCCGAATTCGTCGAGCCGCACGGCTTCAAGAGCTATTTCCACCACGCCGAGAAGAAGGGCTACAGCGGCGCGGGTGTGTACAGCCGGCGCGAGCCCGATGACGTGATCATCGGCTTCGGCAGCAGCGAATTCGATGCCGAAGGGCGCTACGTCGAGGCGCGCTACGGCAAGCTGTCGGTCGTGTCGGTGTACGTGCCGTCCGGCTCGAGCGGCGAAGAGCGCCAGCAGGCGAAGTACCGCTTCATGGACGAATTCATGCCGCACCTCGCCGCGCTGAAGAAGAAGCGCGAGGTGATCCTGTGCGGCGACGTGAACATCGTCCACAAGGAAATCGACATCAAGAACTGGAAGAGCAACCAGAAGAACTCGGGCTGCCTGCCGGAAGAGCGCGAGTGGCTCACGAAGCTGTTCGACGATGTCGGCTACGTCGACGTGTTCCGCACGCTCGACCCGCGCGCCGAGCAGTACACGTGGTGGAGCAACCGCGGCCAGGCGTACGCGAAGAACGTCGGGTGGCGGATCGATTACCAGATCGCGACGCCGGGCGTGGCCGGTACCGCGAAAAGCACGTCGATCTTCAAGGACATCAAGTTCAGCGACCATGCGCCGCTGACGATCGACTACGACTACAAGAAGTGAGCGCCGGCGCTGCGCAGCATTGCGCAGCCGCCGAATGCAAGACGGGCCGCATGTCTGGCATGCGGCCCGTTTCGTTTGGGGCGGCGCTTACGGCTTGAGCGACGCCATGTCGATCACGAAGCGGTACTTCACGTCGCTCTTCAGCATCCGCTCGTAGGCGGCGTTGATCTGCTGCATCGGAATCGTTTCGATATCCGACGTGATCCCGTGCTCCGCGCAGAAGTCGAGCATTTCCTGCGTTTCCGCGATCCCGCCGATCAGCGAGCCCGCGAGGCGGCGGCGCTTGAAGATCAGGTTGAACACCTGCGGCGACGGGTGATCGTGCTCCGGCGCGCCGACGAGCGTCATCGTGCCGTCGCGCTTCAGCAGGTGCAGGAACGGATTCAGGTCGTGCTGCGCGGCGACCGTGTTCAGGATGAAGTCGAAGCTGTTCAGGTGCGCGTTCATCTGCGCTTCGTCCTTCGAGATCACGACTTCGTGCGCGCCGACGCGCTTGCCGTCCTCGATCTTCGACGGCGACGTCGTGAACAGCACGACGTGCGCCCCCATCGCGCGCGCCAGCTTCACGCCCATGTGGCCGAGGCCGCCGAGCCCGACGATGCCGACCTTCTTGCCGGGGCCGACGTTCCACTGCCGCAGCGGCGAGTAGGTCGTGATCCCCGCGCACAGCAGCGGCGCGGCGCCGGCCGGGTCGAGCGTCTCGGGCACGCGCAGCACGAACGCCTCGTCGACGACGAGCTGCGTCGAATAACCGCCGAACGTGACGTCGCCCGTCACGCGATCCTGGCCGTTGTAGGTGCCGACGAAACCGTTCTCGCAGTATTGCTCGAGGCCGTCGGCGCAGCTCGGGCAGGTGCGGCACGAATCGACGAGGCAGCCGACGCCGACCAGCTCGCCGACCTTGAAGCGCGAGACCTGCGCGCCGGTCGCGGTCACGCGGCCGACGATTTCATGGCCCGGCACGACCGGGTAGATCGTGTTGCGCCATTCGTTGCGCGCCTGGTGCAGGTCCGAGTGGCAGACGCCGCAGTAGAGGACGTCGATCTGGACGTCGAGGTCGCGCAGCGCGCGACGCTGGAATTCGAACGGGGCGAGCGGCGACTGCGAATCGGTCGCCGCGTAGGCATAGGTAGTGCTCATGCGGTGGGCTCCTTGACCGGAAATGATCCGGCGAAACAGACTGCCGTCGCATCATGTGGCGATGCGGCGAGGCAGGACGTCATCGTAAGGAGCGCGGCGCCGCGGCGAAATACACGAAGGTCTGGAAGATTTGCCTATTCCTCTTGAACTGCACGCGAACAGCCGTCAAAACGCATGCAAGGTGCTACATTGCGAGCCAGATTCTCTTGCAGGACAGGACCACGCCGATGAGCTTCCAGCCCTTTTTGGCCGACGCGGGCGACCGCGTGCAGCGCCGCATGATCGAGCTGCACACGCGCCTCGCGCCGAACGAGGGCGATACGCTCGCGGCGCTCGACGGCGTGCGCTTCATCCGCGTGACGCGCCCCGCGCCGCGCATGCCCGTGCTGTACGAGCCGAGCATCATCGTCGTGTGCCAGGGGCGCAAGCTCGGCTATCTCGGCGATCGCTCGTTCGTGTACGACGCGCAGCAGTACCTGGTGCTGTCGGTGCCGCTGCCGTTCGAGTGCGAGACGTTCGCGAGCATGGACGAGCCGTTTCTCGCGATTTCGATCCGCGTCGACCTCGCGGTGATCGCCGAGCTCGCGATCCTGCTCGACGAGGCGCTCGGCGCAGCCGCCAGCGAACCGCTCGGCGTCTATTCGACGCCGCTCGACGCGCCGCTGGCCGACGCGGTCGTGCGGCTGCTCGAAGCGCTCGCGTCGCCGCACGACACGCGCGTGCTGGGGCCCGCGATCATGCGCGAGATCGCGTATCGCGTGCTGACGGGCGAGCAGGGCGACGCGATGCGCGCGGCGCTCGTGCAGCAGCATCACTTCGGCCGCATCGCGAAGGCGTTGCGGCGCATCCATGCGGAGCTGAAGGCCGACCTCGATGTCGAGACGCTCGCGCGCGAGGCCGGGATGAGCCTCGCGGTGTTCCACGCGCAGTTCAAGCACGTGACGGCGACGTCGCCGATGCAGTACGTGAAGGCCGCGCGGCTGCACCAGGCGCGGCTGATGATGGTGCAGGACGGTGTCGGCGCCGGCACGGCGGCCGCGCGCGTCGGCTATGCGAGCGCGTCGCAGTTCAGCCGCGAGTTCAAGCGGCTGTTCGGCCGCAGCCCCGGTGACGAGGTGCGCTGGATGCGTGAAAGCGGCGTTCGCCCGATCGCGGTGGAGGCGGACGCGTAGCGTCCGGCGTCACGCGGCGGCGCTCAGCGCCGCACGACCTTGCGCCGCTGCGCGCTGATGCCCGCGTAGTCGGGCAGCGTGTCGACGCGTTTGCCGGTCGCCTTCGCATACAGCGGCATCAGGTCGGGCAGCCGGTTCAGCAGGTCCTGGCGCCGCGCGGTGCTGTACGGGTGCGTGTAGATGAAGCCCGTCGCCTTGTTCGCGCGCGTCGCGACCGCGAGCTTGTCCCACAGCGTGATGGCCGCGCGCGGATCGAAGCCCGCGCGTGCGGCGATGTCGCCGCCGATCACGTCGGCTTCGGTCTCGTCGGTCGGCTCGTAGTGAAGCGACTGCAGGCGCTCGCCGAGATTCAGCGCCTGCGGCAGCGGATCGCCGACGCCGAACAGCGGCGGCAGCGTGGCCGCACGCAGCGACGTCTGCGAGGTCGCGCTGAAGTTGCTGCGCGCGTGTTCGCGCAGCGCGTGCGCGATGCCGTGCGCGAGCAGCACGCCGAGCTCGTCGTCGTTCAGGCGGATGCGGTCGAGCATGCCGCCGTACACGAGCACCTTGCCGCCCGGCAGGCAGGTCAGGCGGATGTCGCGCGAGCGGATCGCGTTGACGTCCCACGTCCAGCTCTTCACGCGATCGTTCCATTTCACCGAATACGGCGCGAGCTTCGCGACGATCGCGCGCAGGCGCTTCACGCGCGGCTGGTTCACGGGCAGCAGCCGGTTGCTGTCGGCGGCCGCCTGCACGATCTGCGCGTATTCGTTCGCGGTGAGCTGTTCGAGCAGCGGCGACGGGATCAGCGTGCGGAACGCGATCGCGTTGCCGTAGCGGACCTGTTGCGGCGTCTGCGCATACGCCTTCGCCGGCGCGGCAGCGCCGGTCGGCTGCGCGGCTTCGGCAGCGGACGGCGCGACGGGGGCGGCGGAAGTCGCAGGTGCGGGCGCGGTAGCGGGCGCGGCAGCCGGCGCGGAGCCCGAGCCGGTCGCCGTGGAGTCGGACGCGTGCGCGGCGAGTGCCGCGGCGCCGATGCTCAACGAGGCCGCCAGGCGCGCGACGCGGTGCAGGCGGTCACTGCGCACGGCTGGCCTCGCCGTTGCGCGCGGCACCGTTCCACGGCGCGATCTTGAACAGCAGCAGCATGCCGGGAATCGCGAGCGCGGTACACACGATGAAGTAGTCGAACCAGCCGATCTTCGCGACGACGAAACCGCTCGCGGCCGACGCGAGCGTGCGCGGCACCGACGCGAGGCTCGTGAACAGCGCGAACTGCGTGGCCGTATAGCGCGGGTCGGTCGTGCTCGCGATATACGCGACGAACGCGGCCATCGTCAGGCCCGTCGTGAAGGTTTCGAAACCGTAGACGATTGCGAGCGCGACCGTCATCGGGCTGAATTGCGGCGTGACGGCGATGCCGAACACCGACAGCGCCGAGGCGATCGCGTGGCTCGTCGAAACGGTGAAGTCGTAGAGCATCGCGAGCACCGGCGAGCCGGGGCCGAGCTGCGCGAGCCACGCGAAGCCGAGCGTCGACACCATCTGCAGCGCGCCGAAGATCCACAGCCCGCGGCCGATGCCGATCTTCACGAGCCAGATGCCGCCGATGATGCCGCCGGCGACGCTCGCGACGAGCGCGGTGGTCTTCGCGACGATGCCGATCTCGGTGCGCGAGAAGCCGATGTCGAGGAAGAACGACGTCGACAGCGTGGTCGCCATCGTGTCGCCGATCTTGAACAGGAAGATGAACGCGATGACGAGCAGCGCGCCGGCCCAGCCGTCGCGCTGGATGAATTCGCGGAACGGCAGCACGATCGCGTCGCGCAGGTTGCGCGGCGGCACGCCGACCACTTCGGGCTCGCGCACGAACAGCGTCATCAGGATGCCCGGCAGCATGAACGCGCCGGTGAGGGCGAACACGGCGTCCCACGGCATGTGGTCGGACAGGATCAGCGCCAGCGAGCCGGGAATCAGCGCGGCGAGCTTGTACGCGTTCACGTGCACCGCGTTGCCGAGGCCCTGCTCGGTATCGCGCAGCAGCTCGCGGCGGTATGCGTCGATCACGATGTCGGAGCTTGCGCCGAAGAACGCGACGAGCGTCGTGAGCGCGGCCACCGTCCAGATCGAGTCGCGCGGCGACACGAAGCCGAGCGCGGCGATCGCGCCTGCGACCAGCACCTGCGTGAGCAGCATCCAGCCGCGCCGGCGGCCCGGCCGCCAGCCGGGCAGGCGCGGGATGTAGCGGTCCATCAGCGGCGCCCACAGGAACTTCCACGTATACGGGAACTGGATCAGCGCGAACAGGCCGATTTCCTTCAGGTTCACGCCCTCGGAGCGCAGCCATGCCTGCACGAGGTAGACGAGCGTGAAGAGCGGCAGACCTGACGTGAAGCCGAGGAACACGCAGATCAGCATGTGCGTGTTCAGATAGGCTCGCCAGCCGGGGTGCTCCTCGTGAGCGGTGAGTGCGGGCGCCTCGTGTGGCGTTTTCGACATGGACTGGAACTGGGTAGCGTTGACTGATTGCGGCGGCAGCGCAGGCGGCGGCGCGGGTAGCACAGGAGCGCGGCCGCACGTGCGTGCGGGCCGTCGGCGTCCGTCAACGGCCCCCCGGCTCAGCTGCGCTTGACGCGATAGACAGCAAGACTACCACGCCAGTTCGCTCCCCATCGAATCGGCTGGCCTTCGTGCAGCACGATGCGGTCGAGGATCGTGACGCCGACTTCGGGCGCGAGCGCCTCGAAATCCCTGATCGTCAGCACCCGCACGTTCGGCGTGTTGTGCCACTGGTAAGGCAACGATTTCGACACCGGCATCCGGCCGCGCAGCACCGACAGCCGGTGCGCCCAGTAGCCGAAGTTCGGGAACGACACGATGCATTCGCGCCCGACCCGCGCGGTTTCGCGCAGGATCGCGGCCGTCTGGTGGATCGTCTGCAGCGTCTGCGACAGGATCGCGATGTCGAAGCTGTGATCCTCGAACAGGCGCAGGCCGTCCTCGAGGTTCTGCTGGATCACGTTGATGCCGCTCTTCGTGCTCGCGAGCACGCCCGCGTCGTTCAGTTCGATCCCGTAGCCGGTGACGTCCAGCTCTTCCATCAGCAGCGACAGCAGCGAGCCGTCGCCGCAGCCGAGGTCGAGCACGGTCGCGCGCGGCTCGACCCAGCGGGCGATCGCGCGGAAGTCCGCGCGTGCGGACAGGGAATTCAGCGCTTGCTGGTTCATGCGCCCACCTCGTTGGCGATTCGTTCGTAATACGCGCGAATCAGGTTGTGATAGCGCGCGTCGTCGAGCAGGAACGCGTCGTGACCGTGCGGTGCGTCGATTTCCGCGTAGCTGACCGTGCGCTTGTTGTCGAGCAGCGCCTTCACGATTTCGCGCGAGCGTGCGGGCGCGAAACGCCAGTCGGTCGAGAAGCTCGCGATCAGGTACTTCGCCTGCGTGCGCGCGAGCGCGGCCGTCAGGTTGCCGTCGAACGCCTTCGCCGGGTCGAAGTAGTCGAGCGCGCGCGTGATCAGCAGGTAGGTGTTCGCGTCGAAGTAGTCGGCGAACTTGTCGCCCTGGTAGCGCAGGTACGACTCGACCTCGAACTCGACGTCGAAGCTGAAGTTGTACGCATCGAGCGCGCCGTCGGCGCGGCGCAGCGCGCGGCCGAATTTCTCGGCCATGTCGTCGTCGGACAGGTACGTGATGTGGCCGATCATCCGCGCGACGCGCAGGCCGCGCTTCGGCTTCACGCCGTGCGCGTAGTAGTCGCCGCCGTGGAAGTCGGGATCGGACAGGATCGCCGAGCGTGCGACCTCGTTGAACGCGATGTTCTGCGCGGACAGCTTCGGCGTCGACGCGATGTCGATGCAGTGCGCGACGCGCTCCGGATACATCAGGCTCCACGCGAGCGCCTGCATGCCGCCGAGGCTGCCGCCCATCACCGCCGCGAAGCGCTCGATGCCGAACGCGTCGGCGACGCGCGCCTGCGCGTGCACCCAGTCCTCGACGGTGACGACCGGGTAGCGCGCACCGTACGGCTTGCCGGTCGACGGGTCGACGCTCATCGGGCCGGTCGAGCCGAAACACGAGCCGAGGTTGTTCACGCCGATCACGAAGAAGCGGTTGGTGTCGAGCGGCTTGCCGGGGCCGACCATGTTGTCCCACCAGCCGGTGCTGCGCGGATCGTCCGCGTAGACGCCGGCGACGTGGTGCGACGCGTTGAGCGCGTGGCAGACGAGCACCGCGTTCGAGCGCGCGGCGTTGAGTTCGCCGTACGTCTCGACGACGAGCTGATAGTTGCCGATCACGCTGCCGCTTTGCAAGCGCAGCGGTTCGGCGAAGTGCATGGTCTGTGGAGCGACGATGCCGATCGATTCCATTCGTTCCGCCTTATGACTGGGCAGCTAAATGGTGTCGGCGATGCGCGGAGTCGGAGGGGCGCGGCTGACGACCTCTTTAGCCGCATTTGTAGTGAACCGCCGGGACAAAGACACCCTCACCGCCCCGGCCGGTTCGCGCGCCCGCAATCGAGTCAGCAAATCGGCGCGCTTCCGACCTGCCGCCCGAGGGGCGGCAAGTCGGCAAAGTATAGCGGAAATTGCGGGAGGCGGATTCCGGCGCGCGGGGCGGAGCGCGCCGCCAGCGTCGCATCACTGCAGGATCAGCCGCAGGTGCGCATCGGCCTGCTCGCCCGGCGGCTTCTGGAATCCGCCTTTCGCGAAGCGGTGCCAGCGGCCGATCACGTAGCTGACGAGCAGGCTCGCGCGCGCGGCGGGATCGTAGTCGGCCGGCAGCACGAACGGCGTCGCGCCGTCCTGCGGCGCATTCGCCTCGGTGCGCGCGACGCGCAGGCATTGCTTGACGGTCGCCTCGATGCGGTCGAGCAGCTGGTTCACGCGCTCGGTCAGCCGCTCGTCCTCGCCGACCAGCGCCTCGCCGGTCAGCACGCGCGTCATCCCGGGGTTCTTCGCGGCGAAATTGAGCATCGTCAGTGCGATCGTGCGTGCCTGCAGCACGCCGTTCGGCTCTTTCGCGACGATCTGGTTGACGAGCCCGAACAGCGCCTGCTCGATGAACTCGATCAGCCCTTCGTACATCTTCGCCTTGCTGGTGAAGTGCCGGTACAGCGCGGCTTCCGATACCTCGAGCCGGGCCGCGAGCGCGGCCGTCGTGATTTTCTCGGGTTTCGGCGCCTCGAGCATCGCCGCGAGCGTCTGCAGGATCATGGCGCGGCGCTCGCCCGGCTTCGGGCGCGGGCGGGAGGGTGTGGCCTGGCTTTCCGTTACGGCTTGGTCCTGCGGGTAAGTCGGCTGCATTTTTGTCGCCCCGATCGTGTGCCCAGTCGAAGCGATTTTAGCGAACGAATGCGCTGGTCGACATAGTGGGGACGCCCGGTCACCGGCAGATGGCCCGGCAGGTGGCCGGTGATCCATACCGTGCCGATGCCGAGACGCTTGTAGCGCTTCAGGTGGCCGCGCGTATCTTCGACGAGGATCGCGTCGGACAGGCGTGCGTGCGCGGCGCGCAGCGTCCGGCGCAGCATCGTGTGATCGGGCTTCGCGCGCCACGTGCGGCGGTCGCGCATGTGCTCGATCGCGATCACGCGCTCGAACAGCCGTTCGATGCGCAGCTCGCGCAGCACCGCGCGCGCATAGTTTTCCGGCGCGTTGGTCAGGATCAGCTTGCGGCCCGGCAGCGCGG
Organism: Burkholderia sp.; assembly: GCA_031253835.1. Taxonomy (GTDB): domain Bacteria; phylum Pseudomonadota; class Gammaproteobacteria; order Burkholderiales; family Burkholderiaceae; genus Burkholderia. The sequence continues at coordinate 47,585 of JAIRVP010000035.1, forward strand.
CGACGATGCGCGCGAGGCCGCGCTCGGCGCGGATCATCGCGGGCAGGTCGGAAAACGTGTGGACCACGCGCAGGAAGTCGTGCGGGTCGATCGGATGGTGGCGCGTGAGGCCGAGCAGCGCGGCGCCGTAGCGCTCGGTGTAGCCGGTGCGCAGGCGGTCGGCTTCGGCGCGCTCGACCTGCAGCGTGTCGATGATGTACTGCGTCATCGCCCGGTTGATCTCGGGAAAGATCGCGTGCGACGCGTGGTGCAGCGTGTTGTCGAGATCGAACAGCCAGACGGGCGCGCCGGCGCGCGGCCGGCTGCGCGAGATGCGCCGGCGCCGCAGCGGGGCCGGCAGGTCGGGGCTGGCAGGCGGGCGGCGCGCGCTCAATGCGAGCGGATCATCGTGCCGAACGGCTGCTCGGTCAGGATTTCCAGCAGCACCGAATGCTCGATCCGGCCGTCGACGATGTGCACCGACTTCACGCCGCTCTTCGCTGCGTCGAGCGCCGACGAGATCTTCGGCAGCATGCCGCCGGAGATCGTGCCGTCCTCGAACAGCGCATCGATCTCGCGCGCGGACAGGTCGGTCAGCAGGTTGCCGTCCTTGTCCATCACGCCGGGGATGTTGGTCATCATCAGCAGCTTCTCGGCGTTCAGCACGGTGGCGAGCTTGCCCGCGACGAGGTCGGCGTTGATGTTGTACGAGAGGCCGTCTTCACCGAAGCCGATCGGCGAAATCACCGGGATGAACGCGTCGTCCTGCAGCGCCTTCACGACCGCCGGGTTGATCGCCTCGACTTCGCCGACCTGGCCGATGTCGATGTACTGGCCCGGGTTGTCGCGGTCCGGCATCAGCAGCTTGCGCGCGTGGATCAGGCCGCCGTCCTTGCCTGTCAGGCCCACCGCGTGGCCGCCGAAGTGGTTGATCAGCATCACGATGTCCTGCTGCACTTCGCCGCCCAGCACCCACTCGACGACTTCCATCGTCTCTTCGTCGGTGACGCGCATGCCCTGGATGAAGGTGCCGGCCTTGCCGATCTTCTTCAGCGCGTGATCGATCTGCGGACCGCCGCCGTGGACGATCACCGGGTTGATGCCGACCAGTTTCAGCAGGATCACGTCGCGCGCGAAGCCCTGCTTGAGCCGCTCTTCCGTCATCGCGTTGCCGCCGTATTTGATGACCACGGTCTTGCCGTGGTAACGGCGAATGTACGGCAGCGCCTCGGCGAGGATTTCTGCTTTCAGCGTGGGGGCGATCTGCGAGAGGTCGATGGGCTCGGACATGGCGGCGGCTCTGGCTGGGAACGGTTGAAACACGGCGAATTGTACAGGAGTGGCGCAGCGCAGCATCGGGTTTTTGGGCGGGCCGGAACACCGGTGGCGCGCGGTCGGTATCGCGTGCGGCGGCCCGCCGGCTATGGCGCGGCGCGAATCCGGCGGCGGTGCGCGCGCGGTAGCGGCGGGGGGATGCGCGCGGGTTGGCGGCGGACCTCGGCCGGATGGCCGGCGTGCAAAATCCGGTCGCCGCGCTATGCTTGTCGCGTGGGGCGACTTCACGCCCGTTTCCGCGATTGCGCCATGACCGATACCGCCGCCGACGCCCGTTCCGCCCCGCGCCGCGCGCGCTGCCCGCACTGCGGGCGCGGCTTCGACTGCGGCGCGCTGACGCAGCCGTTCGACTGCTGGTGCGCGTCGATGCCGGTGCTGCCCGGCGGCGCCCAGCCGGCGGCCGGCGCGCGCTGCCGCTGCCCCGAGTGCCTGGCCGACGAGATTGCGCGGCGGTTGGCCGGCGCGACCGGCTGACGGCGTCGCCCCTGTGCGCGGCCCCCGTTCGTGCGCGCCGATCCGGCCCCGCTAGAGGCGCCGGCCGCTAAACGGGTAAACTGCTCGGATGCAACGAATCACCACCACCGGGCGCGTCAACCTCAGTCACCTGTTCTGGCTTCGCAATCTCGCGATCATCGGCCAGCTCGTGACGATCGGCGTCGTCCAGACCTATTTCGGCGTGCATCTGCCGCTGCCGGCGATGCTGATGGTCATCGCGCTCGAAATCGTTTTCAACGCGCTGACCTGGGTGCGCGTACTGCGCGCGCGGCCCGAGACCAATTTCGAGCTGCTCGGCCAGCTGTGGGTCGACCTCGGCGCGCTGTCCGCGCTGCTGTTCCTGTCGGGCGGCACGACCAACCCGTTCGTGTCGTTGTACCTGCCGTCGCTCGCGATCGCGGCGGCCGTGCTGCCGTGGCACCTGATGATCTGGCTCGCGGCGTTCGCGGTCGCGTGCTATGCGGCGCTCGGCTTCGATTCGGTGCCGCTCAACATGGACAATCCGGCGAACCTGTTCGACTACTACCGTACCGGCATGTGGGCGAACTTCATGGTGAGCGTCGGGCTGATCGCGTGGTTCGTCGCGCGCATGTCGAATGCGCTGCGCCAGCGCGATTCGGCGCTCGGCGAAGCGCAGCAGCACCTGCTGCGCGACGAGCGGGCCGTTGCGCTCGGCGTGCAGGCCGCCACCGTCGCGCACGAGATGGGCACGCCGCTGTCGACGATCGCGATGCTCGCCGAAGAGTTGCGCGACGCGGCGCGCGCCGATCCGGGGCTCGCGCGCTACGAGGCCGACCTGAAGGTGCTCGAGGAACAGATGACGCTCTGCACATCGGCGCTCGCGCGCCTGCGCAGCCGCGCGAGCGCGCCGGCGAGCCGCCAGCCGGTGGACGACTGGCTCGACACGTTCGTCGAGCACTGGCGCCTGCGGCATCCGCACGTGCAGTTCGAGCTGCTCGGTGCACGCCCGTCGGGTGTCGCGCTCGACGACACGGTCGCGGCCGGCCAGATCCTGACGATCCTGCTCGACAACGCCGCGCGCGCGAGCCCGCAGCGCGTGACGCTGGCCGCGAAGGTCGCGCACGGCGGCACGGCCGACGAGATCGAATTCGAGGTATGCGACGACGGGCCCGGCATTCCGGCCTCGCTGCGCGAATCGCTCGGCGCGATGCCGGTCGACAGCACGCAGGGCGGGCACGGGGTCGGCCTGTATCTCGCGTTCAGTGCGGCCGCGCGGCTCGGCGGCGAGATCGAACTGTCCGATGTCGTGCCGCGCGCAGCCGGCGGCAACGGGCGGGCCGGCGGTGCGGCAAATGGCCACGCTGCCGCCGAACGGACGGCCGGCATGCCGGACGGCCGCCCGACCGCTGCGACTGCCGCGCGCGGCACGCGGGCCGTGCTGCGCCTGCCGGTCGTGCGCGTCGCGGCGCCGGCCGCCTCAACCAACACGTAGACGGAGAAACCACATGAGCGAGAACAATTTCCTGGTGATCGACGACAACGAGGTGTTCGCGGGCACGCTCGCGCGCGGCCTCGAGCGCCGCGGTTACGCGGTCCAGCAGGCGCACGACAAGGAGGCGGCGCTGCGGCTCGCCGCCGGCAGCAAGTTCCAGTTCATCACCGTCGACCTGCATCTCGGCGAGGATTCGGGCCTGAGCCTGATCGCGCCGCTGTGCGACCTGCAGCCCGATGCGCGGATCCTGGTGCTGACCGGCTACGCGAGCATCGCGACGGCCGTGCAGGCCGTGAAGGAAGGCGCCGACAACTACCTCGCGAAGCCGGCGAACGTCGAGTCGATCCTGGCTGCGCTGCAGACCAACGCGACCGAAGTGCAGGCCGACGAGGCGCTCGAGAACCCGGTCGTGCTGTCGGTCGACCGGCTCGAATGGGAGCACATCCAGCGCGTGCTGGCCGAGAACAACAACAACATCTCGGCGACCGCACGCGCGCTGAACATGCACCGCCGCACGCTGCAGCGCAAGCTCGCGAAGAAGCCGGTGCGGCAGTAAGCGGCGCACCAGCGAAAACGGGCGGCCCCCGATGAAGGGGCCGCCCGTTTCGTCTCCGGCGCCGCGCGCGTTACAGCACGTAGCGCGACAGGTCCTCGTCCTGCGACACTTCGCCGAGTGCGCGGTCGACATACTTCGCGTCGATCGTCACGCGCTCGCCGGCGTGGTTGCCGGCCGAGAACGACACTTCCTCGAGCAGCTTCTCGATCACCGTGTACAGCCGGCGCGCGCCGATGTTCTCGGTCTTCTCGTTGACCGCGAACGCGATCTCCGCGAGGCGGCGGATGCCGTCATCGGCGAATTCGAGCTGCACGTCTTCGGTCGCGAGCAGCGCCTGGTACTGCTTGACGAGGCTCGCGTCGGTCGCGACGAGGATCGCCTCGAAGTCGTTCACCGACAGCGAGTCGAGCTCGACGCGGATCGGGAAGCGGCCCTGCAGCTCGGGGATCAGGTCGCTCGGCTTCGCGAGGTGGAACGCGCCGCTCGCGATGAACAGGATGTGATCGGTCTTCACCATCCCGTACTTCGTGTTGACCGTCGTGCCTTCGACGAGCGGCAGCAGGTCGCGCTGCACGCCCTGGCGCGACACTTCGCCGCCGCTGCCTTCGTTGTTGCGCGACGTGATCTTGTCGATCTCGTCGAGGAACACGATGCCGTTCTGCTCGACGTTCTGCACGGCCTTCGTCTTCACTTCCTCTTCGTTCAGCATCTTCGCCGCTTCCTCGTCGGTCAGCAGCTTCAGCGCTTCCTTGATCTTCACCTTGCGGCGCTGCTTCTTGCCGCTGCCGAGGTTCGAGAACATCGAGCGGATCTGCTCGGTCATCTCTTCCATCCCCGGCGGCGCCATGATGTCCATGCCGGCCGACGGCTGCTCGAGGTCGAGCTCGACTTCCTTGTCGTCGAGCTGGCCTTCGCGCAGGCGCTTGCGGAACGTCTGGCGCGTCGCGTTGTTGTCGTCGTTCGCGTGTTCGGCGTTGCCGCCGAAGCCCACCGCGCGCGGCTGCGGCAGCAGGATGTCGAGGATGCGGTCTTCCGCCTGGTCGGTCGCCTTGCTGCGCACCTTGCGCATCTCGGTTTCGCGCGTCTGCTTGACCGAGATCTCGATCAGGTCGCGCACGATGCTGTCGACGTCGCGGCCGACGTAGCCGACTTCGGTGAACTTGGTCGCTTCGATCTTGATGAACGGCGCATCGGCGAGCTTCGCGAGGCGGCGCGCGATTTCGGTCTTGCCGACGCCCGTCGGCCCGATCATCAGGATGTTCTTCGGCGTGATTTCCTGGCGCAGCGGGTCGGCGACCTGCTGGCGGCGCCAGCGGTTGCGCAGCGCGACGGCGACGGCCTTCTTCGCCTTCGCCTGGCCGATGATGTGCTTGTCGAGTTCCGAGACGATCTCGGCAGGGGTCATGGTGCTCATGGTGCGGTCCTTACTCGATCGTTTCGATGATGCGATTGTGGTTCGTGTAGATGCACATGTCGCCGGCGATCCCGAGCGACTTCTCGACGATCTCGCGCGGCGACAGCTCGGTGTTCTCGACGAGCGCGCGGGCCGCGGCCTGCGCGTACGCGCCGCCCGAGCCGATCGCGCAGATGCCGCCTTCGGGGTCGAGCACGTCGCCGTTGCCGGTGATCACGAGCGTGGTGGTGGCATCGGCCGTGATCAGCATCGCCTCGAGGCGGCGCAGCATCCGGTCGGTGCGCCAGTCCTTCGCGAGCTCGACGGCCGCACGGGTCAGGTTGCCCTGGTGCTTCTCGAGCTTCGCCTCGAAGCGGTCGAGCAGCGAGAACGCATCGGCGGTGCCGCCCGCGAATCCGACCAGAACCTGGTTGTTGTAGATCCGCCGCACTTTCCGCGCGCCACCCTTCATGACGATGTTGCCGAGGGTTACCTGGCCGTCGCCGCCGAGCGCGACCTTGTCGCCGCGCCGGACCGAAACGATGGTCGTGCCGTGAAATTGCTCCATCTGCGTTCCTTGAGAAAATCGGGGAAGAGTCGGGCGGCGCGAGGCGCCGCCGCGTGAATCCGCAGTGCGCCGGGGAGCGGCCCGGCGCGCGTCCGTTTCATTTTAGGGCGGGCGCCGGGATATCAAGAGGCGGGAGGCAAATCGGAAAACCGGCCAACCGGGAACCGGTGCCGGAAAAACAAAAAGCGCGCGGCAGGCCGCGCGCTTTCGGGAAGCAGCGTGTCTGAGCGGAATGCCGCTCGATCAGTCGCCGAACAGCTTCTGGCGCAACTCGCGGCGCTCCTGCGCCTCGAGCGACAGCGTGGCGGTCGGACGGGCGAGCAGCCGCGGAATGCCGATCGGCTCGCCGGTTTCCTCGCACCAGCCGTAATCGCCGGAATCGATGCGGGCGAGCGACTGCTGAACCTTCTTGAGGAGCTTGCGTTCGCGATCGCGCGTACGCAGTTCGAGCGCGTGCTCTTCCTCGATCGTCGCGCGATCGGCGGGATCGGGAACGATCACCGTCTCGCGCAGGTTCTCGGTCGTCTGGCCTGCATTCTTGAGGATGTCCGCCTGCAACTGTTCGAGCCGATTTTTGAAGAAGGCGAGCTGATCCTCATTCATGTAATCCTTGTCGCTCATCTTCAGGATTTCGGCTTCGGTCAAGAGTTTCTTCGTCATCTGCTTGCTTCTTCAATGTGCGGCAAATCGAGAGATATTGCCTGCACTTTGGGATTACCCGCAACCGCGCTTGCAATCATTTGCGATTTGCCGCCGCGGGGCCGAAAGCCTCTGGAAAACCGGTTCTCAAATACCAGGATAGGCCTGGCGCGGAGTTGCGCGCGCTGCGAACCGGTGTGCTGCGCGGCACATCGCATCGGCCGCGGCCGGGAGGCGGATTGGCGATCCGGCGCGGTTGCGATGCCCGGAAAACTGGTTCAGCAAGAACCGGGCCTGTTTGTTGCCGTACTCCAGCGGGCACGTATTGTAACTGAATCGCAAGCGGGCGCCGTATCGGGTCGATCCCCGTCGGCTGCGCCAATATCTAGAAAATATAACGCGCAAATCGCGAAAAAGCGATGACGGCGAAACCCTGCCCGAAAAGGGCGCCTCGGCCGCCCGGAAAGGCGGCCGGGCGGCGCCGCGCGCGGCGGGTGCCCGCGCGCGTCAGGCGAGGCAGGCGTCGAGGCCGTCGGTGATCAGGTCCTGCGGCAGGTCGACGCCGATGAACACCATCTTGTTGGTCTTCTTCTCGACCGGCAGCCACTTCGCGGCGAGGTCGCTGCCCATCATCTGGTGCACGCCCTGGAACACGACCTTGCGGTCGACGCCCTTCATGTACAGCACGCCCTTGTAGCGCAGCATCCGCTCGCCGTAGATCTGCAGGATGCCGCCGAGGAAGTCTTCCAGCTTGTTCGGATCGAACGGGCGGTCGTTGCGGTACACGAACGACTTGATCTTGTCGTCGTGGTGCGCGTGGTGGTGAGGGTGGTGGCCGTGGTCGTGATCGTGCGCGCATTGACCGTGATCGTGGTCGCAATCCGCGTGATCGTGCTCATGGTCGTGATCGTGGTGATGATGCGCGTGGTCGTCTTCGGCGAGGAAGTCGGGGTCGATCTCGAGCTTCGCGTTCAGGTTGAAGCCGCGCAGGTCGAAGATTTCCTTGATGTCGGCTTCACCGAAGTTCACGACCTTGATCACGGCCTTCGGGTTCATGTGCATCAGGCGGTGCTTGAGGCCGGCGACGGTCTGGTCGTCGACGAGGTCCGACTTCGTGATGAACAGGCGGTCGGCGAAACCGACCTGGCGCTGCACGACTTCGTGTTCGTCGAGCTGCGCGTTCGCGTGCTTCGCGTCGACGAGCGTGATGACCGCGTCGAGCAGGAAGTCGTCGGCGATTTCGCTGTCGATGAAGAAGGTTTGCGCGACGGGGCCCGGGTTCGCGAGGCCGGTCGTCTCGATCACGATGCGGTCGAAGTCGAGCTTGCCTTCGCGCTTCTTCGCGGCGAGATCGCCGAGCGCGCGGGCCAGATCGCCGCGGATCGTGCAGCAGATGCAGCCGTTGCTCATCTGGATGATCTGCTCGTTCGAATCCTGCACGAGGATTTCGTTGTCGATGTTCTCTTCGCCGAACTCGTTCTCGATCACGGCGATCTTCATGCCGTGCTGTTCGTTCAGGATGCGCTTGAGCAGCGTCGTCTTGCCGCTGCCGAGGAAGCCGGTAAGGATGGTGACGGGAGTGGCCATGTCGGTCGCCTGTGGTTCGTGAATCGGGGTCAAAACCAGGATGTGCGTCGCGCCCTCGCGCTACGAGCCGGGGCGCACAACCATCCATTGAAACATACCTGTCAAGCCCCCGCCCGTCGTCCGGACGACAGGCGAAAGCGCGGGCCCGACAGGCGGGGCCGGCGGACAGGGGTGTCCGCCAAGATCGGGGCGATCAGACGATTTGCAACAGCAGGCCCTTCAGATATTCGCCTTCCGGGAACGCGGCGAGCAGCGGGTGGTCGACGCCCGCGCCGAGCCGCTTCAGGATGCGCGCGTCGACCTTCGCGTCGGCGGCCGCACCGGCGACGATCTTCTGGAACAGGTCCATGTCGATCGCGCCCGAGCACGAGTACGTGAACAGCAGGCCGCCCGGACGCAGCAGCTTGAAGCCGCTCAGGTTGATGTCCTTGTACGCGCGCGCCGCGCGATCGACGCTGTCGCGGGTCGGCGCGAACTTCGGCGGATCGAGCACGATCAGGTCGAAACGCTCGCCTTCGTCGACGAGGCGGCGCAGCGTCTTGAACGCATCGGCGTCGAGCCAGGTCGTGCGTTCGGCGTCGAAGCCGTTGGCGACGACGTTCTGCCGCGCGAGCGCGAGCGCATCGCCCGACGAGTCGATCGACACGACGCGTTTCGCGCCGCCCTTGAGCGCCGCGAGCGAGAAGCCGCCCGTGTAGCAGAAGCAGTTCAGCACGTCGCGCCCGGCCGCGTACTGCGCGACGAGCGCGCGGTTGTCGCGCTGGTCGACGTAGAAGCCCGTCTTGTGGCCGTTCGGCACGTCGACGTGATAGCGCACGCCGTTTTCGTTCGAGATCAGCGTCGCGGGCGGCGCATCGCCGGCCAGCACGCCGGTCGTCTGTTCGAGCCCTTCCTTGTCGCGGATCGACACGTCCGAGCGCTCGTATACGTTCGGGCAGCCGGTCGCGCCGGAGAGCGCCGCGACGATCGCATCCTTCCACGCTTCGACACCCGCGGCCATGAACTGGCAGACGAGCTGGCCGCGCGGCGCGGCGCCGGCTTCGGCGGTGTCCGCGACGTAATAGTCGACGATCAGGCCCGGCAGCCCGTCGGCTTCGCCGAACACGAGCCGCACCGCGCCCGTGCCCGACACCATCGTCGTGCGGTGCGCGACCGCGCGCTGCACGCGGCGCTTGAAGAAGGCGTGGTCGATCGGCTCGTTCTCGTCGAAGCTCCACACGCGCACGCGGATCTGCGACTCCGGGCTGTACGCGCCGCGCGCGAGGAAGCGGCCGTCGTGCGCGCGCACGAGCACGGTCGTGCCGGGTGCGGGCTGGCCGTCGACGCGGTCGATCGCATTCGCATAGATCCACGGATGGCGGCGCAGCAGCGATTTTTCCTTGGACGGCTTGAGGGTGACGGTTTGCATGATGAGATCGGAATGGGCCGCGACGGAAGCCGACCGTGATCGGTCGCCGGGCGCGGCGGGTAATACGGGAAGCGCGTCAGTCGCGCTTCTTCGCGCGCGGATGCGCGCTGTCGTAAATCTTCGCGAGATGCTGGAAGTCGAGCGACGTATAGACCTGCGTCGCGGCGACGCTCGCGTGGCCGAGCAGTTCCTGCACCGCGCGCAGGTCGCCGCTCGACTGCAGCACGTGCGTCGCGAACGAGTGGCGCAGCACGTGCGGATGGACGTTGGCGGGGATGCCTGCGGCGAGCGCCGCGCGCTTCACGCGCTCGCGCACGACGCCCGGCGACATCCGGTTGCCGCGCACGGACACGAACAGCGGATGCGGGTCGTGCTTGACGAATTCGCCACGCACCGCGAGCCACGCGTTCAGCGCGTCGATCGCCTTGCGGCCGACCGGCACCTTGCGCTCCTTGTTGCCCTTGCCGCGCACGGTGACTTCGGCTTCGGCGAGATCGAGCCAGCCGGTCGAACGATAGCCGTCGGCCTGCGTGTACATCGCGTCGAGGCCGACCAGTTCGGCGAGGCGCAGCCCCGACGAGTAGAACAGCTCGAGGATCGCGTGATCGCGAATGCCTTCGGTCGTGCCGGCAAGCGGCGCGTCCATCAGCGCGGACGCGTCGTCGACCGACAGTGCCTTCGGCAGGGTCTTCGGGCGTTTCGGCGCGCGCACCGCGGCCACCGGGTTCGCGGGCATCTCGATGCGCTGCGCGAGCCAGCGGTAGAACGCGCGCCACGCGGACAGCCGGTGCGAGATCGACCGCGCGGACAGCCCGCCCGCATGCGCACGCGCGACCGCGCCGCGCATGTCGGCGGCCGTCAGCGCGTCGAGCGGCCGGCCGGCCGCGAGCTTCTTCAACTCGTCGAGTTCGTGCGTGTACGCGCGCAGCGTGTGTTCCGACAGCTGCCTGACGTGCTTCAGGTTCGACAGGTAGGCGGCGATCGGATCGTCGGTCATCGCGTGCGGCGGATCAGTGCGGCAGCAGGCGCGTGAGCGCGGCGCTCGCGAGCGTCGCGATCTGCGCGAGGAAGTCGGTGGCCATCCCGTCGTGGAAGCGGCGCGGATCGGGCGAGCCGAGCACCAGCAGGCCGAACGCGGGCGCATCGGTGCCGGCGAGCGGCGTGCGCAGCGCGAGCAGCGCGACCGACGTGGCCGAGCCGTCGCCGGCCGGCGCGGCTTCGGCGCCTTCCGCCGCATTCGCGGCCGGCGCGGCGACCGCGGGTGCGAGCCATTGCGCGGCTTCGAAGCCGGTGTTCGCGCCGCAGTAAGGCGTCGACAGTCCGTTCGTGAACAGGCGCACTTCCTCGCCGACCTGGCGCGCGAAGTCGGCCTGCGCGTAGGTGTCGGCGACGTCCCACACGCGCAGCGCTGTTTGCGGCACGTCGAACACGTCGGCGATGCCGTCGGCGATCGTGCGCGGCAGCGCGTACGGATCCCGTTCCGCGATCACGCGCGCGGTCCAGCGGCTGAACTTCGCGGACAGGCTGTCGTTCTCGTGGCCGTAGCGCACGAGCTCGGCCAGCCGGCGCTCGAGATGCTTGTTCTTGTCGCGCAGCATCTCCATCTGCCGCTCCTGCAGCGAGATCGCGGCCTTGCCGTGCGGGTTCGCGAGACGGATCGTCGCGAGCAGTTCGGCGTGCTGGGCGAAGAATTCGGGATTGGCGAGCAGGTAGTCGGCGACTTCGCGATCGTTCATGTGGCTGGAGCGTTCAGTTATCAAGGACGTTGCAGGATCAGGCGTTCAGGTCGATCTCGCCTTCGAACACGGTTGCGGCGGGGCCGGCCATCATCAGCGCGGCGGCTTCGTCGCGCGCGCCGTCCCAGCCGATCGTCAGCGTGCCGCCGTGCGTGTGCACGGTCACGGGCGAATCGAGCAGGCCGCGGCGGATGCCGGCCGCGACCGCCGCACACGCGCCCGTGCCGCACGCGAGCGTCTCGCCCGCGCCGCGCTCGTACACGCGCAGCTTCACTTCGTTGCGCGACACGATCTGCATGAAGCCGGCGTTCACGCGCTGCGGGAAGCGGGCATGGCGTTCGATCAGCGGGCCTTCTTCCAGCACCGGATACGCCTCGGTATCGTCGACGACCTGCACCGCGTGCGGATTGCCCATCGACACCGTCGAGATCCAGCGCGTCGCACCGCCGACGTCGAGCGGCCACAGCGTGTCGCGGCCTTCGTGGCGGCCGTCGAGGCCCGATGCGTCGAACGGCACCTGCGCCGGCGCGAACACGGGCGCACCCATGTCGACGACGACTTCGCCGTTGTCCTGCAGCGTCAGCGTGATCAGGCCCTTCATGACCTGCACGCGCACGCTGCGCTTGTCGGTCAGGCCGCGGTCGCTGACGAACTTCACGAAGCAGCGCGCGCCGTTGCCGCAGTGTTCGACCTCGCCGCCGTCGCAATTGAAGATCCGGTACTTGAAATCCGCGCCGTCGACGGTCGGTTTCTCGACGAGCAGCAACTGGTCGGCGCCGATGCCGAAGTGGCGGTTGGCGAGTGCGCGCACCTGCGCTTCGGTGAGCGGCGGCAACGCGCGCGAATAGCCGTCGAGCACGACGAAGTCGTTGCCCGCGCCGTGCATCTTGGTGAACGAGAGTTTCACTGGGTCCGGAATTCCATGACGAACAAGGCGGTCGGCACGGCGTGAACGGCCGGCGGCCATGCCGGGCGGCTTCGTTCGTCGTGCAGATCTCAACCGCAAATGATACATGCAGCCGACTGGGGCGTCCTGCGCGGGGGCGGTGCTTCGAGGCGCTTCGGGCAGGCCGGGCGGGCGGCATCTGTCGATTGGTCGACTGGTCGGGTACGTGGCGAGCGGACAAATTGGCGGTGTGTAGCGGGCGCAGCCGCAGCGGAGGCGGGGCTGGCGATGCGCGCCCGATGCACGACGAAGGGATGGGGCGACCTGGGCGAGCGTTTTCGTACGGGTCAAATTGACAACGAAATCAGGTGATTCGTATAGTCTGGCTATACACATTCGGGCCGTGCTGTCGACGTCGCGCTCGAGTGTGGGAGGTCCATGAGCAAGTCATGGGCACACAAGGGACTGGAAGCGTTTTTCGTCACCGGGAGCAAGGCGGGCATTCGGCCCGATCATGCGCCCAGGCTGCGGCGCATGCTGGCGCGTCTCGATGTCGCCGGCGCGCCACATGACATGAATGTGCCCGGCTGGCGCTTTCACGGCCTCGCCGGCGGGCTGCACGGCCATTGCGCAGTCGGCGTCAATGGCAACGGGCGGCTGACATTCCGGCTCGAGGGCCCCGATGTCGTTCCGGTCGATTACCAGGACCACCACGGAGGTGATATCAAGCGATGACCCGTATCTTCGGTCCGCCTCATCCGGGCGAAACGCTGCGCGACGACGTGCTGCCGGCGCTGGGCCTGACCGTCACCGAGGCCGCGTCGCAGCTCGGCGTGACACGTGCCGCGCTGTCGCGGATCCTGCACGGCCATGCCGGCATCTCGCCGGAAATGGCGCTGCGCCTCGAAGCATGGCTCGGTGAGGAAAGCGGGGGAAGGGCCGATCTGTGGCTCGCGCAGCAGTCGGCCTACGATCTGTGGCGGGCGCGCGCAAAGGGTGCGCCGAAGGTGGCGAGAGCGCAGGCGCGCGCATGACGGCGCACCTGCGAATGTCTCGCGGCGGGGTCAGTACAGGCTCGGCTCGCCGGGCGGGCGCGTCTTGAAGCGCTTGTGGACCCAGTAGTACTGCTCGGGCATCAGCGGGATCTGTTCCTCGAGGAACGCGTTCATCCGCCGCGCGTCGAGATCGTCGTCGCCGGTCGGGTAGTTTGCCCACGGCTTGAACACCTTCAGCCGGTAGCCCTTGTAGTTCGGCAGCACCTCGCCGATAAAAGGCAGAACCTGCGCGTGGCCCGTCTTGGCGAACCGGCCGACGGCCGTCAGCGTGCAGGCCGGCACGCCGAAGAAGGGCACGAACGTCGAGTTGCGCAGCCCGTAGTCCATGTCGGCGCCGAGCATCACCGGCTTGCGGTCGCGCAGCCAGCGCAGCACGGTGCGCGCGCTGTCGGCCCGGCTCGCGAGCTCCGCGCCGAAGCGGCTGCGGCCGGCTTTGGCCGCGGCTTCGATTTCCGGGCTCTTCATCGGCGTGTAGAGCGAGCCGCACGTCCGGCCGAGCGCGAGATTGATCGCCATCGAACCGGCCTCGATGCCGACGAAATGGAACCCGAGCAGCAGCGTCGGCGGCATGTCCGGATCGGTGAGATCGACCTCGCTCTCGACCGTGAACAGCTTGCGGTAGGCCGCTTCCGACGCGAACCACTGGTAGCTGCGCTCGACGTAGCTGCGGATCGCATGGCGGAAATGCTTCCCCGCCACTTCCTCGCGCCGCGCGGCGCTCCAGTCCGGGAAGCAGAGTTTCAGATTGGTGTGTACGATGCGCTTTCGCCGGCTGGGGATCTGGTACAGCAGCCAGCCGAGACCATCGCCGAACCGTGCGGTCAAGCCGTACGGCAGCAGGGCGAGCAGTTTCAGCAAGCCGATGGCGAGGTGCGTGCCTAGACGACCTAGCATGCGAAACCTCCATGGGACCGGCTGGCCGGCAGGTCGAGAACAGGGTGGCAAGACAGCGGAAAATGCAGCACGGGCGGCGCTCTGTGACAATTCAGGAAAGCCGCTATAATACGGGCTTCGCCGAGTTAACTGACAACTTGCGGGGCGAAGCCGGCTGGTGCGACATGCGCTGCCCGGTCCTGGTAATCCGCTAAAGCGTCGCCGCTTCAGGCCCAACGAAGCTGGCTACGTGAAACCACCCGTAACCACACAGGAGCCTGAAAAAGTGGCAAACGATTATTTCTTCACGTCCGAATCCGTCTCCGAAGGCCATCCGGACAAAGTCGCCGACCAAATCTCGGACGCGATTCTCGACGCCATCCTCGAGCAGGACAAATATTCCCGCGTGGCGGCTGAAACGCTGTGCAACACGGGTCTCGTCGTGCTGGCCGGTGAAATCACCACGACGGCCAACATCGATTACATCCAGATCGCGCGCGACACCATCAAGCGCATCGGCTACGACAACACCGACTACGGCATCGACTACAAGGGTTGCGCGGTGCTCGTCGCGTACGACAAGCAGTCGCCGGACATCGCGCAGGGCGTCGATCGTGCACACGACGACAACCTCGACCAAGGCGCGGGCGACCAGGGCCTGATGTTCGGCTATGCGTGCGACGAAACGCCGGAACTGATGCCGCTGCCGATCCACCTGTCGCACCGCCTCGTCGAGCGCCAGGCCAGCCTGCGCCGCGACGGCCGCCTGCAATGGCTGCGCCCGGACGCGAAGTCGCAGGTCACGATCCGCTACGTCGACGGCAAGCCCGATTCGATCGACACCGTCGTGCTGTCGACGCAGCACGCACCGGACATCGAGCTGCCGGCGCTGCGCGAAGCCGTGATCGAGGAAATCATCAAGCCGACGCTGCCGGCCGACCTGATCAAGGGCGACATCAAGTTCCTCGTGAACCCGACCGGCCGGTTCGTGATCGGCGGCCCGCAGGGCGATTGCGGCCTGACCGGCCGCAAGATCATCGTCGACACGTACGGCGGTGCCGCACCGCACGGCGGCGGCGCGTTCTCGGGCAAGGATCCGTCGAAGGTCGACCGTTCGGCTGCTTATGCCGGCCGTTACGTCGCGAAGAACATCGTCGCCGCCGGCCTCGCGTCGCGCGCGCTGATCCAGGTGTCGTACGCGATCGGCGTCGCCGAGCCGACCTCGGTGATGGTCAACACGTTTGGCACGGGCCGCGTGCCGGATGCGGTGATCACGAAGCTCGTGCGCGAGCATTTCGACCTGCGTCCGAAGGGCATCATCAAGATGCTCGACCTGCTGCGTCCGATCTACGAAAAGACCGCTGCCTACGGCCACTTCGGCCGCGAAGAGCCGGAATTCTCGTGGGAAGCGACCGACAAGGCACTCGCACTGGCCGAAGCGGCCGGCGTCGAGCCGACGGCACGCGTCGCGTAAGCGTCGTTCGCCCGCAAAGAAAAACCCCGGCTTGCCGGGGTTTTTTTATGGGTTCCGATCGCCGGCGCAACGGCGGCGATCATTGCGGGTCGTGCCCGCCGGCGCTCGTTCAGCGTGCGCCGAACCCGAACCAGCCGTTGCTGGCCGCGAGGCGGCGCGGGCGGTTGACGCGACGCTGCGGGCCGATCGCACGGCGCAGCGCGAGCGCGCGCAGCGACGACGGCTTCTGCAGCAGCGAGCGCAGGCCGGCGCGGCGTGCGAACGCCTGCGCGCTCATCATCGAGAAAAATGCGTGGAACCACGCACGGATACCGTCCAGCCGGCTATGTGCGGGCGTACGCTCGGCCAGCGCCTGCGTGCGGGCGCGATGATGGCGCAGCGAGCGGGCGGGAGCGGACGGCGCGACGCGCTTCGCAGCGCGGCTGAGACGGGAAGTCAGACGGAATGGCATGTGAACGATGCTTCGCTTGTATGGATGGCGCCCTTGGGAGCGCACTGGTATGAACGGCCTCGGATGGCGCAACGGATCTTACCGAAACTCGCTGCGCGCCGCGCCCGCCAGAATTGACAGGCCGCGACAGGCTACAGGGGATTCATGACGGGCAAAAGTCGCGATAAACCCTTGTGCCACAAGGCGTGTGCCGCATACCGCCTGTCGGTGAGGCCAGCGCCGCGCCGCACAGTTCCCTTGAGCCAGATCAAATCGGCGATTGGCATGCCCCTGCGCACGACAATGGTGCTGTTCGCGGCATCCGGCGCCGATTTACAATCGTCACATTCACACAATAAACGTCTGGCATCCCATGTCGTCTCCATTGCAGTCGGAATCGATCCGCGCGCAAGTCGCGGAATTGCGCGAGCGCGGCTTCGTCGTCGCGCGTGGCCTGGTCGGCGAGCAGCAGTGCGCGACGCTCAGGCAGATCGCGGAGCGCCAGTTGCGTGAGGCCGCCGAGCCGATCGAATTCGAGGCCGACCTGCGCTATCCGGGCGCGCCGGAGTCGAAGCATGCGCCGGGCGGGCACACGGTGCGGCGGCTGCTCGATGCGTACTCGCGCGATCCGGCGTTTGCCGAGCGCGCGATCGCACCCGAAATCGGCGCGTGGATGCGCGAGTATTTCGGCGAAGAACCCGTGCTGTCGCGCGCGCATCACAACTGCATGATGACGAAGCACCCCGCGTACGGCAGCCTGACGGGCTGGCATCGCGATTTCCGCTACTGGTCGTTCGCGCGTCCCGACATGGTGTCGGTGTGGCTCGCGCTGGGGCCGGAAACGAACGAGAACGGCGCGCTGTGGCTCGTGCCGGGTTCGCATACGGCCGAATTCGGGCCGGAAGCATTCGACGACGCGAAGTTCTTCCGCAGCGACCTGCCGGAGAACCGCAAGATGATCGACGCGGCCACGTGCCCGTCGTTGCAGACGGGCGACGTCGTGTTCTTCCACAGCAACACGCTGCATTCGGCCGGGCAGAACCGCTCCGACCAGGTGAAGTTCTCGCTCGTGTACACGTACCACGGCGCAAGCAACCGGCCGATGCCCGGCACGCGCTCGGCGTCGAAGCCGGAAGTGCAGTTCTAGGCGTGAAGCGGGCGGCGCGGCGAGGCCGCGATGCCCGGGCGATGCGGCGCATCGCCGGCGAATGAAGCAACGGGCGGCCTGGCCGCCCGTTTCGTTTGGCGCGACCCGCGTGCGACGCGGGCCGTGCGTGCCTCGCGCGGCTGCGCGTTCAGCGCTTGCCGCCCGGCATCGCGAGGCCGATCAGGCCGGCGAACGATGCGACGGCGCCGCCGACGATCAGCAGGATCGTCTTCGTCGCGGGCGAACCGGTGAAGAAGCGCGACATGCTGTCGTTGATCGAATGGAACGACTGGCCGCCGAAGTACAGCAGCATGACGCCGCCGACGAGCAGTGCAACCGAGATGACCCGGGACATACCAACCTCGCAGAAACGGTGATTCGAGACGCCGCAGTGTAGGCGACGACCGCGGTCGCGTCCATCGCCGTGCGCGCATCGGTCGCCTTCGTTACCATAGCCGTCGTGCGTTTTCCTCGCCGCCGCCGCGTGATCCGCGCGGCCGGCGCGCGCCCTCCCTCCGACGTCCTGACGGGAAATACTCATGGCCTACGAAGCAGCTTCCGAACGTTATGCCGACATGCAATACCGCACCTGCGGCAAATCCGGGCTCAAACTGCCCGCGCTGTCGCTCGGCCTGTGGCACAACTTCGGCGATTCGACGCCGATCTCGACGCAGCGCGAGATCCTGCGCACCGCGTTCGACCTCGGCATCAACCACTTCGATCTCGCGAACAACTACGGGCCGCCGTACGGCAGCGCCGAAACCAACTTCGGCCGGCTGCTGAAGGAAGATTTCCGGCCGTACCGTGACGAACTGCTGATCTCGACGAAGGCCGGCTGGGACATGTGGCCGGGGCCGTACGGCAGCGGCGGCGGGTCGCGCAAGTACGTGCTCGCGAGCCTCGACCAGAGCCTGCAGCGGATGGGGCTCGACTACGTCGACATCTTCTATTCGCACCGCTTCGATGCGCACACGCCGCTCGAGGAAACGGCGGGCGCGCTCGCGTCGGCCGTGCAGCAGGGCAAGGCGCTCTACATCGGCATTTCGTCGTACTCGGCCGCGAAGACGCGCGAGATGGCCGAGCTGCTCGCGCAATATCGCGTGCCGCTGCTGATCCACCAGCCGTCGTACAACATGTTGAACCGCTGGATCGAGAGCGACCTGCTCGGCACGCTCGACGACGTCGGCGCGGGCAGCATCGCGTTCACGCCGCTCGCGCAGGGCCTGCTCACGTCGAAGTACCTGAACGGCGTGCCGGCCGACGCGCGCGTGAACAAGCCGGGCGGCGGCTCGCTGAAGCAGGATCACCTGAGCGCGGACAACCTCGAGCACGTGCGCAAGCTCAACGCGATCGCCGAGCGCCGCGGGCAGAGCCTCGCGCAGATGGCGCTGGCGTGGGTGCTGCGCGATGGCCGCGTGACGTCCGCGCTGATCGGCGCGAGCCGGGCGGAGCAGGTGCGTGAAAACGTCGGTGCGCTGAAGAACCTCGAATTCTCGGCGGAGGAACTCGCGGAGATCGATCGTTACGCGACCGAAGGCGGCATCAATCTGTGGGAAAAGCCGTCCACCGATCAGGCGATCTGACCGGGAGTCGATACGGCATGCGAAACAATCTCGCGTGCCGTATCACGGGCAGGCAGGCAGCACGTCGCATCGCTGCGGTGCAGCGATGCGCGTGATACGCCGACAGTCGCGCTAGATCAGCGCAGGCAGCCCTTCAACGAGCAACACCGCGACGCCGACGCCGAGGATGACGCCGAGCACGCGCAGCAGGTTGTGACGGAATTCGGTTGCGCACGGTACCGCGCCGAGAAATAGCGCTCCGGCCAGCGCCATCGGAATCAACAGGATGAAGTCGCCGATCGTGAAGTAGGTCGTCATGCGTGTCTCCAGGTCTTGACCGAAGCCAGCGTGTCAGCGCTTGATTCGGCCCCATGCCGGGTGTTTCTAGTGTTGGTCCGACCCGTTTGCGAGCGGGGCGGTCAATTCGAGTATAGGCAACCGGCGGCGCTTTTCGCTATCCGAACCATTAAAAATCAGCGGAAAGCCGCGTCAATCACGCATTTTTCCTGCAAGTTGGACGAATGCCTTGCACGGATCTTTCCCGTTCCTTTCGATTTTCGCGGAATCATCGTATGTGTCCGATGCGGGCCGCCGCATCCGCAGGCGCGGCGGCCCGCCCGCTCAGGCGCGCTCGGGTTGCGCGCGTGCGGCCGGTGCGCGGAACACGAGCGCGAGCCCAGCGATGATCGCGCCCATGCCGGCGAGCGCGAGCGGCGCCGGCCGGTTGCCGAGCCACACGGCATCCATCAGCGTGGTGACGACGGGCACGAGATAGAACAGGCTCGTCACGTTGACGAGATCGCCGCGCTGCATCAACCGGTAGAACAGCAGTTGCGCGATCACCGAAATCACGATGCCGAGCCACAGCAGCGGGATGACGAATGCCCAGCTGATCTCGAACGACACCGGCCGGAACGGCACGATCGCGACGCACAGCGCGAGGCCGATCGCATTCTGCAGCGGCAGCACGTCGGCGGGCGCCGCGCGGACGCGCTTTTGCAGCAGCGAGCCGGCGGTCAGCGCGACGAGTGCGGTGAGCGCACACGCGATGCCTGCCGCCGACAGGCCGCCCGCACCGCCGCCCGCGCCGCGGCACACGACGAGCGCGAGCCCGGCCAGCGACAGCGCGAGACCCGCGACGCGCACGGGCTGCCAGCGTCGCTCGACGATCGCGAGCGTGAGGATCGGCTGGACGCCGAGGATCGTTGCGAGCACACCGGGCGCGATCCCGCGCTCGAGTGCGAGCAGGTAGAAGATCGAATAGCCGCCCATCATCAGCAAGCCGGTCAGCGCGGCCATGCGCCGCTCGCCGCGCGGCGGCAGCCAGCGTTTGCGCATGACGGCCAGCGCGAGCAAAACGAGCGACGCGAGTGCGAAGCGTGCGGTGAGAAACGCGAACGCGGATGCGTGACGCAGACCGAGTTCAGAGAAGATCGCGCCGCTGCTCCACAGCAGCACGAAGAGCGACGTCGCGCCATGCGCGGCGAGCGCGCGTTTGAACGAAACCATGTGAATCCACCTGTCGAACGGATCGGAACGTTCCATCCGCGCGCGCAGCAACATGCGGTGCGTGACGACGCACGCACGGAAGCCGACGGGGGCGAATGGAAGACGAAACGGAAGCCGGCTGGTCAGCCGGCGCGCGCTGCCGGAGGGGGCGGCGCGGCGCCGACGAGCGGCGGTGCGACAGGCGGAGGAAGAACCGACGGATGCGCGCACGCCTGCGGCCGCGAGTCGAACTGCGGCCGGGATTTTGCGAGGGCGGACGTGAGCGGATGCATCGTGTCGGAATGCGATTGAACGCGAATGAAAGCCAAAGGTACCGCAAGGCAGGCATCGAGCGCAACCACTGTCGGCGGCGTCGCATCGCGAACGAAGCGGTGCGTCGATCACGTGCGCGCCGCGGCGCCGGGCGGTTTCGGCGGGCAGTCACATTCGACAGGGTATGATGGGGGTAACCGGGCGGGCAAGTACGTGCCCGGCGCAGTGGTTGATTGGAGACATTCGACGAATTCGCGGCACTTCGCCTGCTTCTTCTTCTTTTCGCGCTTCGATAAACCGTGAACAATGGGATGACGCGCAGCGCTCCGTCGAGAGCGGCGCGGATCGTGCATTTGCCGGCTCGCCAGCGAGCCGGGTTTCAAGATTCAAGAGTGGGGAACCATCATGCATATCGGGTCGATTGTCTGCACTACCCATATCGCGGTGCCGAAGGGCGCGCGCGGCATCGTCCAGCGCATCCTGGGCGACATGGCCATGGTGACCTGGTACGCGGGCGTGCCGGGTGAGTCGAAAGAACTCAACACCGAGCCGTTCTTTCTCGAGGACCTGATCGATACCGGCGAATCCGTACTGCCGGCCGGCGCGGCGCTTCACTAAGCGCGCACCGCACCGGACGCTCGTCTTTCGGTCCGGCTGGCGGCACAATGCGGGGCATGACAGACGCCACTTCCGCTCCCGCTTCTCCCGCCAGCCCGCCGTTCGCCGGCCTCACGCCCGAGTGCGTGCTCGACGCGCTCGACAGCGTGCTGATGCCGGCCGGCCTGCGCACCGACGGGCGCCTGCTCGCCCTCAACAGCTACGAAAATCGCGTCTACCAGGTCGGCATCGAAGACGGCCCGCCGGTCGTCGCGAAGTTCTATCGCCCGGCGCGCTGGTCGGATGACGCGATTCTCGAAGAGCATGCGTTCGTCGCCGAACTCGCCGCACGCGAGATTCCGGCGGTGCCCGCGCGCGCATTCGACGGCCGCACGCTGCACGCGTTCGACGGCTTCCGCTTCTCGGTGTTCGAGCGGCGCGGCGGCCGTGCACCCGATCTCGACCGCAGCGACACGCTCGAATGGCTCGGCCGCTTCATCGGCCGGATTCACGCGGTCGGCGCGACCGAGCCGTATGTCGCGCGTCCCGTGCTCGACATCAACACGTTCGGCTACGAGCCGCGCGACTACCTGCTCGCGCACGATTTCATTCCGGATGACGTACGACCGGCCTACGAGACGGCCGTCACGCTCGCACTCGAAGGCGTCGAGGCCGCATTCGAGCGCGCGGGCGACATCCGCCTGCTGCGTACGCACGGCGACTGCCATCCGAGCAACGTGCTGTGGACCGATGCGGGCCCGCATTTCGTCGACTTCGACGACAGCCGGATGGCGCCGGCGGTCCAGGATCTGTGGCTGCTGCTGCCGGGCGATCGCGAAGGCGCGTCGCGCGCGCTGGCGGACCTGCTCGCCGGTTACGAGGATTTCTGCGAATTCGAGCCGCGCGAGCTGCATCTGGTCGAAGCACTGCGCACGCTGCGGCTGATCCACTACGCGGCATGGCTCGCGCGGCGCTGGGACGATCCCGCGTTTCCCGCCGCCTTCCCGTGGTTCAACACGCATCGTTACTGGGAAGCGCGCGTGCTCGAATTGCGCGAGCAGATCGGCGCGATGCAGGAAGGGCCGCTCTGGCCCGTGTGAAGGCGCGCGCGGCATTCACGCCGCGCGGCAGGCTTGCACGGGCCGCGGCGCGATGCGCGCGGCCCGTCCGGTGCGACTGCCTCAGAACTTCAGCATCAGCTTGATCAGCGCGGCGAAGCGCTTGCCGTACGGCGGCGCGAGCAGGTTGCGCGCGTTCAGGCGCGCCTGCGTGAGCACGGGCTTCATCTTCGAGAACGTCACGAAGCCGTCGTAGCCGTGGTACGCGCCCATGCCGCTCGCACCGACGCCGCCGAACGGCAAGCTGCCGCACGCGATGTGCATCAGCGTTTCGTTGATCGACACGCCGCCCGAGATCGTTTCGCGCATCACGCGATCGATCGTGCCGCCATCCTCGTCGAACAGGTAGAGCGCAAGCGGACGCGGGCGCGCATTCACGTACGCGATCGCCTCGTCGAGCCGCTCGTACGGCACGAGCGGCAGCAGCGGCCCGAAGATCTCCTCCT
The DNA here is from genome assembly GCA_031253835.1 of Burkholderia sp. Lineage (GTDB taxonomy): Bacteria > Pseudomonadota > Gammaproteobacteria > Burkholderiales > Burkholderiaceae > Burkholderia. The sequence goes on from JAIRVP010000035.1 coordinate 70,083, forward strand.
GCATCAGCTGCGACGCGGCCGGCACCTGCGTGACCGCGCACGGCACGAAGCGGCGCGACGCGGGATCGGATTGCGCGTCGGACAGCGGATGCAGCTGCGCGCCGGCCGCCTGCGCGTCGCTCGCGAGTTGCTGCAGGCGCGCGTAGTGACGCGGCGACACGATCGTCGTGTAGTCGCCGTTCGCGGACAGGTCGGGGTACATCTTCGCGAAGCGTGCCCGCGCACGCTCGATGAACGCGGCTTCCATCCCGCGCGGCAGCAGCACGTAGTCGGGCGCGATGCAGGTCTGGCCCGCATTCAGCGTCTTGCCGGCGACGATCGCATCGACGGCCGCATCGAAGCGTGCGTTCGGGCCGACGATCGCCGGCGACTTGCCGCCGAGCTCGAGCGTGACGGGCGTGAGGTTGTCGGCGGCCGCGCGCATCACGTGGCGGCCGACATGCGTCGAACCGGTGAACAGCAGGTGATCGAACGGCAGCCCGCTGAACGCGGCACCGACTTCCGCGTCGCCGTTCACGACCGCGACGTGGTCGCGCGTGAAGGTCTTGCCGATCAGCTGCTCGAACAGCGCCGACGTGCGCGGCGTCAGTTCGGACATCTTGATGATCGCGCGGTTGCCGGCGGCGAGCGCGCAGATCAGCGGGCCGGCCGCGAGCAGCACCGGATAGTTCCACGGCACGACGATGCCGACCACGCCGAGCGGCTGCGGAATCACCTTCGCGCGCGCCGGGCGCAGCCACTTGTTCATCGGCTTGCGGATCGGCTTCATCCAGCGCTTGCCGTGCTTCAGCGCGTCGTCGATCTCTTCCTTCGCCATCCAGATTTCCGACAGCAGCACTTCCTGCTTCGCGCGGTGGCCGAAATCGGCGCTGATCGCTTCGGCGAGTGCGTCCGCGTGGTCGATCAGCATCGTGCGCAGCGCGCGCAGGTGCTGCACGCGCGTTTCCCATGCCGGATACGGTGCGCGCAGGTACGCCGCGCGCTGGTCGCGCAGCAGCGCCGTCAGCGCATCGACCGACGGCAGTGCTTGCGGGGCCAGTTCGGGCAGGTCGTTCTTCATGTCGTCTCCTCCAGTTGGGCCTGGCTGGTCGGCCGGCCGTCACGCCGCACGCGCACGCTCGGCGAGCGCGGCGACGCGGATCGGGTGATGCGGGTCGCGCGGCGCGGGGCCGGATGCGACGTGTGCTCGAAAACCGGTTGCAGCGTGCGGCCGGCGTCGCATCCGCGCGACGGTGTCCGCGTCCGAATGTCGTGCCGCACGGCATGCGCGCACGCCTTCATGCGATGACGACTGCGCGCGCGACACGGCCGCGCGATCGCGTGCCGGTGCACCGAAGCAGGGCAGCGCGACGGGTTGGCCGATCCGTGCCGCAGCGCATCGCGCCGCTGCGGCGACACACCGTCCAAACGGTCGGCGACGACACGCGCCGTTCGATTTCGATCGACTGCGCGCATGATGCCGAGCATCGCCGCGCGCGCAGCCGTTTGAAATGAAATGCGGGCTGCGCGCGTTGCATCCGGAGAACCCGGTCGGCACGCGGCCTGCAGAACCCGGCGCTGCATCGTCGTCTGTCCGGTTTCGCGACGGATCGGCTTCTCGTGGCCGACGTATCGCGCGAAGCGAATCGATACATCTTAAATTTAGTTCACGCGGGCGTTTAGAGGAATCGCTCTTGAATCCGCGCGCCGCGCACGTGACGGCGATTCCTACAATGCCCGAACACGAGGGTCTGTTTGCAGATGGAACGCGCATGCGTTGCCACGAGAACGGCCGCTCGCGAGGCGCGTGACGCCGCGATACTGACGTATTCGCAAGGAGCGCAACCCAGCGAGCGGCCGTTCTCGTGGCAACCCCTAATTAAGAAATCATTCCACGGGAATGCCCGAAATCGCCCGTATGGCGGCGTCGCTCGTCGCTTGTTTGGCTCGACCAAACGGCGCTCCTCGCTCCTTGCCATACGGGCGATTTCGGGCATTCGCATGCGTGTTCCATCTGCAAACAGACCCTCCAAAGAGGGGACGCGGTCGCGCGGCGGTGCCGGGCGCCTTCCATGACACGACGGAGACGTGACATGCAATACGACTACATCATCGTCGGCGGCGGTTCGGGCGGGTCGAGCCTGGCAGGCCGTCTCGCCGATGCCTGCCCCGATGCGACGATCGCGCTGATCGAGGCCGGCTCGCATACGGAGCGCAACCTGCTGGTCAACATGCCGGTCGGCATCGCGGCGCTGGTGCCGTACAAGCTCGGCACGAACTACGGCTACGAGACGGTGCCGCAGCCGGGCCTCGGCGGGCGGCGCGGCTACCAGCCGCGCGGGCGCGGGATGGGCGGTTCGAGCGCGATCAACGCGATGATCTACACGCGCGGCCACCCGGGCGACTACGACGAATGGGCGCAGCTCGGCGCGACGGGCTGGGGCTGGCAGGACGTGCTGCCGTATTTCCGCCGCGCGGAAGGCAACGAACGCGGCGCCGACGCATGGCACGGCGCGGACGGCCCGCTGTCGGTGTCGGATCTGCGCTTTCGCAATCCGTTCTCCGAACGATTCATCCAGGCCGCGCACGCGGCCGGCTATCCGCTGAACGACGACTTCAACGGCGCGACGCAGGAAGGTGTCGGCTTTTATCAGGTCACGCACCGCGACGGCTCGCGCTGCAGCGTGGCGCGCGCGTACATCTACGGCCGCAACCGGCCGAACCTGCACGTGATCACCGACGCGACGGTGCTGCGCGTCGGTTTCGACGGCAAGCGCGCGGTCGGTGTCGCGGTATCGCGCAACGGCCGTGTCGAGACGCTCGGCGCGCGCGCGGAAGTGATCCTGTCGGCCGGCGCGTTCAATTCGCCGCAGCTGCTGATGTGTTCGGGGATCGGCCCGGCCGAGCAACTGCGCCGGCACGGGATCGCGGTCGTGCAGGATGCGCCGGACGTCGGCACGAACCTGATCGACCACATCGACTTCATCATCAACACGCGCGTGAATTCGTCGGAGCTGGTCGGCGTGTGCCTGCGCGGGATCGCGAAGATGACGCCCGCGCTCGCGCGCTATTTCTCGAGCCGCACGGGGATGATGACGAGCAACGTCGCGGAAGCCGGCGGCTTCATCAAGAGCGATCCGTCGCTCGAGCGTCCCGACCTGCAGCTGCATTTCTGCACGGCGCTCGTCGACGACCACAACCGCAAGATGCACTGGGGGTTCGGCTATTCGCTGCACGTGTGCGCGCTGCGGCCGTTCAGCCGCGGCACGGTCGCGCTCGCGACCGGCGATGCGCGCGACGCGCCGTTGATCGATCCGCGCTTCTTCAGCGATTCACGCGATCTCGACCTGCTCGTGCGCGGCACGCAGGCGATGCGCCGGATCCTGTCGCAGGCGCCGCTCGCGTCGCAGGGCGGGCGCGAGCTGTACACGCGGGCCGACCAGAGCGAAGCCGAGCTGCGCGCGACGATCGTCGCGCATGCCGACACGATCTACCACCCGGTCGGCACGTGCCGGATGGGCTCGGATGCGCGCGCGGTCGTCGATCCGCAGCTGCGCGTGCGCGGCGTCGAGGGGCTGCGTGTGGTGGATGCGTCGGTGATGCCGACGCTGGTCGGCGGGAACACGAATGCGCCGTCGGTGATGATCGGCGAGCGCGCGGCGGACTTCATCGTCGCGGCGCGCAAGGGCGCGGTGCCGCGCGGCGAGGCGGCTGCCGCGGTGCACGGCCGCTGAACGCGGCGCGCGCACGGCGGCGGTCATGCTCAGGCAAACGTATCGACGAGGCCGGCGCGGCTCACGCTCGCGGCGGCCGGTGCGGATTGCGCAACGTCGGCCGGTGCATCGACGGCTGACGATCCGCCGTTCCCGCGCCGCGACGACTGGCCGCCGGCGAAGGTCTGTTGCGGGTTCTGCTGCTGGGACGCGAAGCCACCGTCGCTGACGGTCGTGCTGCCGAGCCCGAGCCCGCCCGCTTCCATTGCTTCGCGCAGCTTCGGCAGCGCGGCTTCGACGGCCTCGCGCACCTGCGCGTGCTGCGACACGAACAGCGCGTGCGCATGGTTGTCCGCGACGCGCAGCACGACCTGCAGCGGCCCGAGATCGGGCGGGTTGAGCGTCAGCTCGGCGCTCTGCTGGTGCGCGTTCGACAGGAACACGACCTTCTGGCTCAGTGCGTCCGTCCAGTCGGCGGTGCCGACGTGCGGCGCGAGCACGTGCGCGTTGGCGGCGGCGATCGCACTGGCGGCCGGCGACAACTGCAGGTTCGCCTGCGCGGCGGCCGCGGCCGTTGCGCCGGCCGCGAGCGTCGCGCTGGCGGCCGGATCGGTCGCGTCGCTGGCGGCCGCGAGTGCGTGCTGCGCGCCGGACTGCGCGTTCGCGTCGGCCTGCAGCGCCTGCGGCGTGGCCTGGGTCGGCGTCTGCTGGGGGGCGAGCGCGCCTTTCGCATCGGCGAGCGTACGGTCGAACGCCGGCACCTTCGGCGTCAGCGGCGCGGCGGCGGCGGTCGACGCGGTCGTGGCCGGTGCCGAAGTCGCTGCAGCGGCGGACGTGCCGGTCGCCGGCATCGCGATCGCACCCGCGCCGCCCGTCAGCTTGGCGAGCGCGGCTTGCAGCGCGTCGCGGCTCGACGTCGGTTCGAGCGGCTGGGCAGCGGCATCCTTGGCCGCATGATCGGCCAGCGTGGCCGTGGCGTCGGGCTGGCCGGACACGGCCGATTTTTGCGCCGCGTTGGCGACAGCGACAGCGGCAGCGGCGGGGGCGGTGACGGGGGCTGCATCGGCCGGCGTCGCGTTGTCCGTGCGGGCCTGCAGTTGCGCCTGCACGGCCGCGGCGGCCGCGAGTGCGGCGGCATCCGGATTGGTCGTCGCGGTCGCGTCGTCGGTCGACGGGTCGTCGTCCGTGCCGGACGGCTTCGCGCCGGCGGCCGGTTTCGACGCAGCCTGCGTCGTCGACGCATCGGGCGTCGCGGTATTCGACGCGTCGCGACGCGTGACGACGCTTTGCTTCAGCGTCTGCGCGAACGGCACGGCGGGTGCGGGCGCCGACGCATCGTTGCCGGCGGCGGACGAACCCGCGCTGCGGGCGGCCTTGAGTGCGGCGCCGGCGGTGTCGAGCAGCGCGCCGAGCAGGGGCAGGGGAGGCATGACGGTTCTCTCGTTCGAATGCGGTGGTCGGTTACGACGAGCGGGCCGCGTCGGCCCGCATGCGCAGGATCTTCGCGGCGTGTTCGTCGGCGTCGCGCTGTTCGCGCCGGGCCTCGCGCGTCGCTTCCTGCGCGACGCCGCGCGCCTGCAGGATTTCATACGAGCCGACGGTGCGTTTCTTCTGTTGCCAGTTCGGGCGCGCTTCGTCGATGCGGACTTCGGCGGCGGTCAGCACGTTGCGCTGTTGCGCGATCGCCGCGTCGAGCGTGTCGATGAACGCCTGGAAATTGCGCCAGTTGCCGGCCGGCATCCCGTGCTGCGCGGACTGCGCGAAGCGCGCGTGATATTCGTCGCGGTAGCGCAGCAGCGCGTCGAGCTGCTCGGCGGCCGCGGTGCGGTCGCGCTGCGCGGTGCCGAGCTGCTTCGCGGCCGAGTCGAGATCGTCCTGCGCACGGTCGAGCAGCAGCTGAAGGGGAAAGCCGTGAGCCATCGGGATCAGCCTCCGTAAGCGTCGAACAGCGCATCGAGCGCAGTGAGGCTCGATGCGAACGGCGCGCATTCGCGAAAGCCCTGCTGCAGGAATGCCTCGATGCGCGGGTAGAGCGCGATCGCGCGGTCGAGCTGCGCGTCGCGGCCGGGTGCGTACGCGCCGACCGCGATCAGGTCGCGATTGCGCTGGTAGCGCGACAGCATCTGCTTGAACTGCCGCACGTGGTCGAGATGGCCTTCGTCGATCAGTGCCGTCATCGCGCGGCTGATCGACGCCTCGATGTCGATCGCGGGATAGTGGCCGGCCTCGGCGAGCGCGCGCGACAGCACGATGTGGCCGTCGAGGATCGCGCGCGCCGAATCGGCGATCGGGTCTTGTTGATCGTCGCCTTCGGTCAGTACCGTGTAGAACGCGGTGATCGAGCCGCCGCCTTCGGGCCCGTTGCCGGTGCGCTCGACGAGCGCGGGCAGCTTCGCGAATACCGACGGCGGATAGCCTTTGGTCGCGGGCGGCTCGCCGATCGCCAGCGCGATCTCGCGCTGCGCCATCGCGTAGCGCGTCAGCGAATCCATCAGCAGCAGCACGTGCTTGCCCTGGTCGCGGAAATACTCGGCGAGCGACGTCGCATACGCGGCGCCCTGCATCCGCAGCAGCGGCGACACGTCGGCCGGCGCGGCGACGACGACCGAGCGCGCGAGCCCGTCTTCGCCGAGGATCTGTTCGATGAATTCCTTCACTTCGCGGCCGCGTTCGCCGATCAGCCCGATCACGATCACTTCCGCGCTCGTGTAGCGCGCCATCGTGCCGAGCAGCACCGACTTGCCGACGCCGGAGCCGGCGAACAGGCCCATCCGCTGGCCGCGGCCGACGGTGAGCAGCGCGTTGATCGCGCGCACGCCGACGTCGAGCACGTGGTGGATCGGCTCGCGCTCGAGCGGGTTGATCGACGGCGCCGACAGCGGCGCATCGCGTTTCGCCGCGAGCGGGCCGAGGCCGTCGAGCGGGCGGCCCGACGCGTCGACGACGCGCCCGAGCATTTCCCAGCCGACCGGCAGCCGTTTCGCACCCGCGAGCGGATCGGCGACGGGCGCGCTTTCGAGCGGCCACACGCGCGCGCCGGGCAGGACGCCCGCGACATCGGTGGTCGGCATCAGGAACAGGCGGTCGCCGGCGAAGCCGACGACTTCGGCTTCCGCGTGCGGCAGCGTGCTGCCGGGCGGCAGTTCGATCGTGCATTCGGCGCCGACCGACAGGCGCAGCCCGATTGCCTCGAGCACGAGGCCGGCCGCGCGCGTGAGGCGCCCGCACGGCCGCAGCGGCAGCGCGCGGTGGCTGCGCGCGGCGAGCCCGTTCAGGTGCGTGCGCCAGTGCGCGAGATGCGGATTGTGCGGCGCGCGCGGCGCGGCGGCAGCGGTGTCGGCGGCCGTGCGCGGCGTTGCATCGTGTGCGGCGTCGTGCGCGGCAGCCGGGCCGAACGACGCGAGCGCGAGCTCGCGTTCGAGCGGCGTCATGGCGTCGTGCGCGAGCGCGTCGGGCGGCCGCGTCACCACGTGCTCACCTTGCCGATCGCGGCGGCGACGCGCTGCCAGCGCGTGGACAGCGTCGCGTCGACCTCGCCGGTCGCGGCGTGCGCGCGGCAGCCGCCGCGCTCGATCGACGCGTCGGTGCGCACGTTCCAGCCGAGCGTATCGAGATCGTCCTGCAGATAGGCTTCGACGACGGGCAGGTCGGCCGGATTCACCGCGAGATGCGGCGCGCCGGACAGCGCGGGCTCGGCCGCGAGCACGTCGCGCACGGCCGCGACTAGCGCGGCCGGGTCATGCTTCACGTGCTGGCGCACGACCTGCTGCGCGATATCCAGTGCGAGCTGCGCGATGTCGGACGCGAGATCGTGCTCGACGCTCGACACGGCCTCGCGGAACGACGCGGCGAGCGCCGCGAGCTGCGCGGCCTGTTCGCGTGCGTCGGCCTGGCCGGCCTCGAAGCCCTGTTCGCGGCCCTGCTCGAACCCGGCCTGGTAGCCGAGCGCCTGGCCTTCGACGTGACCGGCCGCATGGCCTTCGGCGTGCGCGGCGTCGCGCACGCGCTGCAGTTCCTCGGCGAGCGCGGCGGCAGCGGCCGCCGCGTCGTCGGGCGGCGGCGGGGGCGGCGGCGGGTCGAACGACGCCATCTCCCACCGCTGGTACGCGGTGAGGGTGCCCACGCGATCGCTCGCCGAATCAGACATAAGCGTCTTCCGCCTTGCCGCCGATCACGATCTGGCCGCTCTCGGCGAGATTGCGCACGATCTGCAGGATGCGGCGCTGCTGCGTCTCGACTTCGGACACGCGCACCGGGCCGCGCGCGTCGAGATCCTCGGCGAGCAGTTCGGCCGCGCGCTGCGACATGTTCGCGAGGAACTTCTGGCGCAGTGCGGGCGGCGCGCCCTTCAGCGCGATGATCAGCGTTTCCGACTCGACTTCCTTGAGCACCATCTGGATCGCGCGATCCTCGAGTTCGAGCAGGTTCTCGAACACGAACATCTGGTCGACGATCTTCTGCGCGAGATCGGCGTCGTACTGGCGCACGCTTTCGAGCACGCCTTCCTCATGCACGCTCGTCATGAAGTTCAGGATCTCGGCCGCGGTGCGGATGCCGCCCATCGGGCTGCGCTTCAGGTTGTCGCTGCCGGACAGCAGGCCCGTCAGCACGTCGTCGAGTTCGCGCAGCGCGGCCGGCTGGATGCCGTCGAGCGTCGCGATCCGCAGCATCACGTCGTTACGCAGCCGCTCGGTGAAGCACGAGGCGATCTCCGACGCCTGGTCGCGGTCGAGGTGCACGAGGATCGTCGCGATGATCTGCGGATGCTCGTTCTTGATCAGTTCGGCGACCGCGCCCGAGTCCATCCACTTCAGGCCCTCGATGCCGCTCGTGTCGCTGCCCTGCAGGATGCGGTCGATCAGCACGCCGGCCTTGTCCTCGCCGAGCGCCTTCGTCAGCACCGAGCGGATGTACTCGCTCGAATCGAGCGACAGCGCGGTGTGCTGCTCGGCTTCCTTCGCGAACTCCTGCAGCACGTCCTCGACCTGCTCGCGCGTGACGTTCTTCAGCGCGGCCATCGCGGCGCCGATCTTCTGGACCTCGCGCGGCGCGAGGAACTTGAATACCTGCGCGGCCTCTTCCTCGCCGATCGACATCAGCAGCAGCGCGCTCTTGGTCAAGCCTTCAGCGTTCATCGGACACCCAGTTCTTCACGACGGTGGCGACGATCTTCGGATCCTGGCGGGCGATCGTGCGCGCGTAGTCGAGGTTGCGTTCGTAGCGGTTCTTCTCGGTTTCGAAGCCGAGCAGCATCGTGTCCGGCTCCTCCGTCTTGGCCGGCGCGGGCAGGCCGTCGAGCGCGACCGGATCCTCCGGTGCCGCGAGTGCCGGCGCGGCCGGCTCGGGCGGCGGGAACGCGCGGCGCATCGCCGGGCGCACGAACATGAAGTAGAGCGCCGCCGCGGCCGCCGCGATGCCGAGCCACTTCGCGGCTTCCTTCGCCATCGCGATCATGTCGGGCTGGCGCCACCACGGCAGGTCGGCATACGGGTCGCTCACGGTCGAGAACGCGCTGTTCACGACGTTCACCGAGTCGCCGCGCTTCTCGTCGTAGCCCATCGCGTCCTTCACGAGCTGCTCGACCTGCGCGAGCTTCGCGGGCGGCAGCGGCTGCATCGTCACGTGGCCCTTCGCGTCGGCGACCGGCTGGTAGTTGACGACGACAGCAACCGACAGCCGCTTCACGTTGCCCATCGGCTGTTCGAGGTGACGGATCGTCTTGTCGACCTCGTAGTTGGTCGTCTGGTCCTTGCGGTCGCTGACCGGCGTCGTCTGCGGCCCGTTCTGGCCGTTGCCGGCGACGACCGGCGCGGACGCCGGCTGCGGCGGCGTGTTCGACAGCGCGCCCGGCACGCCCGACGCGCCGCCCTGCGCGAGTTCGGTCGCGCTGCTGGTCTGCTGGCTGCGGATCGCGGATTGCTGCGGATTGCCGTTCGGGCCGTAGCTTTCCGACGTCTGCTCGATCTTCGAGAAATCGAGGTCGGCGCTGACCTGCGAGCGCGCGTTGCCGGCGCCGAAGATCGGCGCGAGGATCGCGTCGATGCGCTTCTGCGTGTTGTGCTCGACCTGCTGCACGTACTTGAGCTGGCTCGCGTCGAGGCCGGAGGCGGACGCGGTCTGGGTCAGCAGGTTGCCGTCCTGGTCGACGATCGTCACGTTCTTCGCGGGCATGTCGGGCACGCCGGACGACACCATCCGCGTGATCGCCTGGACCTGGCCCTCGTCGAGCACGCGGCCCGGGTAGAGGTCGACGAACACCGACGCGCTCGGCGCTTCCTTGTCGCGCACGAACACCGACGGTTTCGGGATCGCGAGATGCACGCGCGCGCCGCGCACGGCATTGATCGATTCGATGGTGCGCTGCAGCTCGCCTTCGAGCGCGCGCTGGTAATTGATCTGCTCGGCGAACTGGCTGATGCCGAATTTCTGGTTGTCCATCAGCTCGAAGCCGACCGAGCCGCCCTTCGGCAGCCCCATCGCGGCGAGCTTCAGGCGCGTTTCGTGCACCTGGTTCGACGGTACGAGGATCGCGCCGCCGGCATCGGCGAACTTGTAGGGAACGTTTGCCTGCTGGAGCGCGGCAATGATCGCGCCGCCGTCGCGGTCCGACAGGTTGCTGTACAGCACGCGGTAGTCGGGCGCGCGGCTCCACAGCACGAGCGCGGTGATCGCGGCGATCGCGAACGCGACGGCGATCAGGAACGGCAGCTTCGGGTTGCCCTTCATCCGCGAGATGCCGGGAATGCGTTCCGCGAAGCCGCCCAGCCCGAAGTCAGCGCCGGCGACGCCCGCGCCCGGCAACGCGGCGGCCGCGGCGGCGCCGGGCGCCGGGCTGGCGAGGCCCGCGCGGGCGTCGGGGTTGATCAGCGAGTTGGCCTGCGAATCCATGCGTCGAGTTTCTCCGGAGCGGGACCACTGAGCTCGCTCGGACGAGCGGGCGGACAATGACACGATGCGATTATCGTGATCCGCGCCGCACTCCGATCGACCGAAAAGAGCGGGGTTTCCCCCGTACTTTCTCGGCTTTGACGCGCGGCGCACTGCTATCCTTTTTCGCGATCCGGCATGGTGCGCGTGGTGCGGCGCCGGCGGATCCGCCCGGTGCGTCCGGGTCTCTATCCAAGTCTGGGGACAGCATGACTGCGAACGTCAGCGGAATCGGTTCGGTGTTGCAACAGATGCAGTCGATGGCCGCGCAGGCGTCCGGCGGCGTCGCGAGCCCGACGGCGGCGCTGGCCGGCTCGGGCGCGGCGACGGCCAGCACGTTCGCGAGCGCGATGAAGGCGTCGCTCGACAAGATCAGCGGCGACCAGCAGCACGCGCTCGGCGAGGCGAAGGCGTTCGAGGTCGGCGCGCCGAACGTGTCGCTGAACGACGTGATGGTCGACATGCAGAAAGCCAACATCGGCTTCCAGTTCGGACTCCAGGTCCGCAACAAGCTAGTGAGCGCTTACAACGACATCATGCAGATGTCGGTGTGACAGGCGTGCCGGGCGGGGCCGGCGAGCCGGCTTTCGCGCCCGGCGGCCGCCGCGCGCGCCTAAAGCTTTTCAAATCCCTTCCGATAACTCCGGTGAAGGCCGCGCCGTGCGATGCACGGTGGCGGCGACCGTATAGCCAAGGCAAGACAAGGAGAAGCGCATGTTTTCCCCAGGACACGCTGGAGCCAGTGCCTATGCGCGTGTCGGCGTCGAGACGGGGGTGATGGGCGCCTCCCCGCACCGTCTGATCGCGATGCTGTACCAGGGCGCGCGGCAAGCGATCGCGCTGGCGCGCATGCATTTGCAGCAGGGCAACGTGCCCGCGCGCGGCGACGCGATCAGCAAGGCGATCCGGATCGTCGAGAGCGGCCTGCAGGCCTCGCTGAACCGCGACGCGGGCGGCGAGATCGCCGACCGGCTCAACGCGCTGTACGCGTATATCGTCCGGCGCCTGCTGGACGCGAACGCGCAGGCGAGCGACGCGATGCTTGTCGAGGTCGACGGGCTGCTGGCAACGCTCGAGGAAGCATGGACGGGCATCGCCCCGGAAGTCGCGCGGATGGCCGCGCAACAGGCAGCGGAAGCATCACGATGAATCACAAGGCCGAATACTTCGCACGTTACGAGGCGCTCGCCGCCGTGTCGGGGCGCATGCTGTGCGCCGCCCGCGGCGCGGACTGGAGCGCGTTGCCGGGGTTGCAGGCCGAATTCATGCAGCTGGTCGACGGGTTGAAGGAAGCCGATCCGGGCGTCGCGCTCGACGAATCGGATCTCGGCCGCAAGCTCGACCTGATCCGCCGCATCCTGGCCGACGACGCGGCGATCCGCGATCTCGCGACACCGGACGTCGCGCGGCTGTCCGCGCTGTTCGAGGCGCGGCGCTCGACCAAGGTCCTGACGGATCTCTACCGCGCGCGCGGGTAGGGCCCGTTTCCGGGGAGACGGGCGCGCTGTACCCGTGGCCGGCACCGGCGTGCCGTGCCTGCCGGGATTCGCAACGATGTGGCTGAGGTGAGCAGGCTCCGATCATGACCGGTATCGACTCCGTTGCGGCCGCGCTGCTGGCGAGCCGCCTCGACAGCCTGCTGACCGACACCGTATCGGCGCCCGCCGGCGGCGGCGCGACCGCGCAGGTCGGCACGCCGGGCACCGGCGCGTCGTCTTCGCCTCAGGCCGGCAGCCCGCCGGCCGCGCCGCCGGCCTCCACGCAGACCGCGCTGTCCGATGTCGGGCGCGTGCTCGACGCGATCTCGCGCGCGGGCGGTGATGCGACGCCGGCGATTGCCGGGCGCACGCCGCTGCTGGCCGATCCCACCGTGCTGCTGACCGATCCGGCCGTGCCGGCGCTCGTTCCCGCTACCCCTGCCGCGGCTGCCTCTGCACCGGCCGCACAGTCCTCGCCTGCACCCGCTGCGGCAGCGTCCGCCGCGGCCGTACGCGACGCGGCCGCGCCGCTGCCGGTCGCCGCGCTGCGTGCGGCGCTCGCGCAGGCCGTGAGCGAGAGCGGCCTCTTCTACGAATCCCATCTGGCGCAGTGGCTGGCCGGCCAGCGTCCGCTCGCGGCGCTGATGCGCGAGCCGCAGGCGCGCCTGACGGCCGCACTCGCACCGGCCGATCCCGATGCCCTGCCGTCCGGCTCGACCGACGTGCTCGACGAACTGCTGGCGCAGCGTCCGCCGCTGCCCGCGACCGCGCGGGCGGCCGCACAGCCGGGCATGCCGGCCCAGGGCGGCGCAGCGGCCCGCGATCCCGCGCAGGCGATGCCGGCGGCCGCCCGGCAGGGCGCATCGTTGCCGGCCGATCCCGCCGATCCGCTGGGCGCGCATGCCGACCCGCGCTGGACGCCCGCGCGGGCCGACCTGGCGGCTGCGTCGTCCGATCCGCAGGCGCAGACGCTCGCGACCGTCCATCCGGCCGCCGTACCGATCGTCAGGCAGCAGCTCGATGCGCTCGCGACCGACCAGTTTCGCTGGGCCGGCGAGGCCTGGCCGGGCGCGCGGCTCGACTGGACGATCGAGCCCGACGAGCCCGGCAGCCGCGGGCAGCGCGGCGGTGGCGACGACGCGGGCGACGGCATTGCCTGGCGCACGCGCCTGACGCTGACGCTGCCGTCGCTCGGCACGGTCGATGCGGAATTGGCGCTGAACGGCACGCAGCTCGTCGCGCGGCTGCGCGCGAACCAGGCGGGCGCCGACCGCCTCACGCGCAACGAGGCCGCGCTGCGGCAGCGGCTCGAAGGATCGGGGCTCAAGGTTGGCGGACTGTCGATCCGCGCGGTCGACGACGGGCCGGACGGCTTCGACCTGTTCGCCGCCCAGGCGGCCGCCGCCGCGTATGCGCGCGGGGCGGCCGGCGGCCAGCCGACGCACGTGGCCGACGACGAGGCGCCGCGATGAGCATGACGTCCCGCAAGCGCGCGGCCGCGCTCGTCTACGACCCGAAAGGCGGCGACACGGCGCCGCGCGTGGTCGCGAAGGGGTATGGCCTGCTCGCCGAGATGATCGTCGCGCGCGCACGCGATGCGGGGCTGTACGTGCATACGGCGCCGGAGATGGTGTCGCTGCTGATGCAGGTCGATCTCGACGACCGGATTCCGCCGCAGCTCTACCAGGCCGTCGCCGATCTGCTGGCGTGGCTGTACGCGCTCGATCGCACCGAGCCTGCACCGGACGACGCCACGCCGCGCTTTCCGCTGCCGCCGCTGCGCTGACCGGCCTGGGATCGCGCGGCTTCTTACGAAATGCTGTCTCGGCCTTGCGGGGCCATTCCGGCGGTATTTTCCGGCTATCTATTGGCATTTCCGTGCAACGTGCGCGCATCGATCGCATTTTTGCGCGCGTTGGCTCCGCCGCCGAGGACCTTGACGGATTGAGCCTGCCATAGATTTATGTAATGATATCCATTCTCATTTTCATGTTGATCGGCCGGCGCGCACACGCTGCGCGCCGGCCGTTGTTTTGAACGAATGGATACTTTCGCGTGAACGCGCCCGAAACGATCGACCCGCCCAAGGCGGGCATGCCGCGCGCCGGCGTCACCGTGCTGCACCCAGCAGGCCGCCATCTGAGCGACGACGAACTGGCCGCGCGCCGCCAGCGCTCGCGCCGCGCCACCTTCATCAAGTGGCTGCGCAAGGTGCACGGCTGGGTCGGGCTGTGGGGCGCGGTGCTCGGGCTGCTGTTCGGCGTGACGGGCGTGCTGCTCAATCACCGCGCGCCGCCGCTGAAAATATCGACCGGCGAGCCGCAGGTCGAGGAGATTCAGATCGCGCTGCCGGATCCGGTGCCGAAGACGCCCGCCGCGATGACGAAGTGGCTGCAGCAGGAGTTGCATTTCGACGGCAAGCCGGGCCGCATGCGCAAGGAGCCCGCGCAGGCCGTCGCGTGGGGCGACAAGCGCGTGATGCAGCCCGAGCACTGGCAGTTCGGCGTGTTCGGCCCGCACCAGAACCTGCAGGCCGAGTACTGGGTCGGCAACGGCTACGTGTCGGTGAAGCGCACGGGCAATACGTTCCTGACGACGCTGAACAACCTGCATCGCGGCGTCGGGATGAACCTCGGCTGGGTGCTGCTGATGGACACGATCGCGGGGTCGCTGATCCTGCTGTCGCTGACCGGCGTGCTGTTGTGGACCGAGTTGAACAAGCGCCGCACGGTCGGCGTCGTGCTGGTGGTCGGTTCGGTCGCCGCGGCGCTCGCCGCCGGCCTGACCTGAGCGAGGTTCGCGCCGGGCAGTCGCCGGCGCGATCTTCGTTGGCTGCCGCGGCGGATCAGAGCCCGCAGGCCGCGCCGCTGTTCGCCGCGATTTCTCTGGCGGCCTTCGCCCCTTCGACCTGCAGGATCGTCGGCAGCGACACGTGATTCTTCGCGGCGGTGATCTCGGCGAGGATCGAGATCGCGATTTCCGGCGGCGTCCTGCTGCCGATGTAGATGCCGGCCGGCCCGTGCAGCCGGCCCAGTTCCGCTTCGTTCAGGTCGAATTCGCGCAGCCGTTCGCGCCGCGCCGCGTTGTTGCGCCGCGAACCGAGCGCACCCACGTAGAACGCAGGCGTCTTCAGCGCCTCCATCAGCGCGAGATCGTCGAGCTTCGGATCGTGCGTCAGCGCGATCACGGCCGAACGCGCATCGAGCTTCATGTCGAGCACCGTATCGTCTGGCATCGTGCGCACGACGCGCGTGCCCGGCACGTCCCACGCATCCGTGTATTCCTCGCGCGGATCGCACACCGTCACCTGGTAGTCGAGCCCGACCGCGATCTGGCACAGATAGCGCGACAACTGGCCCGCGCCGATCACGAGCATCCGGTAGCGCGGCCCGTGGATCGTCACGAGCCGCTCGCCGTCGAACCCGAGCCCGTCGGCCGCCTGCGCGGGCGACAGCGACGCGCGGCCGGTCGCGAGCGTCATCGTGCGCGTGACGAGGCGGCCGGCCTCGACGTCCGCGCATAGCGCGGCAATCCCGCTGTCGCGCGTGAGCGGTTCGAGCACGAGCTGGATCGTGCCGCCGCACGGCAGCCCGAAGCGGTGTGCTTCCTCGGCCGTCACGCCGTACTTGAGCGCTTCCGGGCGCGCATCGGCCGCGATCCCGCTCGCGTGCACGCGGGCGATCAGGTCGTCCTCGATGCAGCCGCCGGACACGGAGCCGACCACCAGGCCGTCCTCGCGCACCGCGAGCATCGCGCCTTCGGGGCGCGGCGACGAGCCCCACGTCTTCACGACCGTCACGAGCAGCACGCGGCGCCCTTCTTCGAGCCAGCGCGCGCTGGATTTCAGTACATCGAGATCGACGCTTTCCATCATGTTTTCCTGTTGCCGGGCGCGCCCGCCGATGCGGACCGCCGTTCGATGGCGCGATTATGAACCGGCCGCGGCAAGCGTGCAGGCGACGGGGAAGGCGCAAAACTGGGAAGGGAGAAGTGCAGCGTCAAGGAAGGCGAGCAGGACGGCCCGTGACGGGGCCGTCGGCAGGTTGCCGGGCGGAGGCATCCGCCCGGCGGGGCAATGCGTCAGAGCGAGCCCAGGTACTGCGTCAGGTTGCGGATGTTGTTGTCATACGCGTTCGGCGAGCCAAGCTCGACGCCGCCGCTGCGCACGTAGTACTCGAACGGCACGGAGCGGGTGCCGAAGAACGGCAGGAAGTTGTCCGGCTGCAGCGTCGTGCCGTTCAGGCCGATCGCCCAGTTCCTCGACTTGTACAGTTCGAGATCGCGGATCGTCGCCTGGACCAGGTTCGTCTCCGACGCGCGAATCGCGGCGATGCGCTGCGTCAGCGTTTCGATGTTCGCCTGGTATGCGCTCGGCTCGCCGACCGAGACGCCACGCGCGCGGACGTAGTAGCTGAACGGCAGGTTGCGCTCGGTGAAGAACGTCAGGAAGCCGTCCGGTGCCAGCGTATCCCCGTTCAGCCCGATCGCCCAGTTCTTGCTTTGATAATCCTTGAGCCCCGTAATCGTCTGGTTGGCCGCGCTGATTTCGACCTTCGCCGTGACGTTGACCAATGTATTGCTCATGAAAGACCTCTCTGGTTCTTGTTGAACTTCGGACAGGTGCAGCAACATGCCTCCGGCTGGAGGCAATTCGATACCAGCGACCGGATTAACCGGTTTAAATTGTTTTAGTTAAAAATGTGCTGAAAATTCGTTTTTGAATGCGCGATGAATTTCCGTTTGCTGAAAAGACGCTTCGATGAAATCGATTGCAGCGCGCCGCGCTCCCGCTGCGGTGCGCGCCCCGTCTGGTCTGGGCTGGGTGAGGCGCGCGGCCAGCCGACTTGAATACTAGTTTGGCCGATGCAAGAGTTCAATGCTGGCCGCGATATTATTTTCTTCTATTAATATTCAATTCAATCGGGTTGAGTTTTTAATCAATCGGCTTTGTGATCGGAATCGAATATGTCGGTATTCGAAAAACAACAAATGAAAATCGGAATTGACGCGCGGATCGTTGCAGGAAAAGCAACGTGGCGGTGTGGCGCGTGAAGCAGGGGGAGGGGGAGTGCGGGGCCGATATCCGGCCCCGCGGGTGCGCACCGTGCCGTGTGCGGCACGGCGGCGCTCAGTGCGCGTCGTGGTGGCCGTGCGCGAGCTTCGAGTGGTGCCGCGAGTACAGGAAGTAGATCACGAGGCCGATCACGAGCCAGATGCCGAACGCGGCCCACGTGACGGGCTGCAGGTTCAGCATCAGGAACAGGCACGCCGCGACCGCGAGGATCGGCACCACGGGCACGCCCGGGCAGCGGAACGCGCGCGGCAGGTCGGGGTGCGTGCGGCGCAGCACGAGCACCGCGATCGACACCATCGAGAACGCCGCGAGCGTGCCGATGTTGATCAGCTCGGCAAGCACGTTGAGCGGCACGAGCGCGGCGATCAGCCCGAAGAACAGGCCGACGAGCCAGGTCGTCAGGAACGGTGTCGCGTAGCGCGGGTGCACGCGCGACAGCATCGCCGGCAGCAGCCCGTCGCGCGACATCGCGAAGATCACGCGCGTCTGGCCGTAGCTCATCACGAGGATCACGGTCAGCATGCCGAGCACCGCGCCGAGATCGATGAAGCCCGCGACCCACTTCTCGCCGGCCACCTGCAGCGCGTACGAGATCGGATGCGAGATGTTCGCGTACTGGGCCGCCGGCACGATGCCGGTCGCGACCGCGGCGACCGTCACGTACAGCACCGCGCATACCGCGAGCGACGCGATGATGCCGATCGGCAAATCGCGTTTCGGGTTCTTCACTTCCTCGGCCGCCGACGACACCGCGTCGAAGCCGATGAACGCGAAGAACATCACGGCTGCCGCGCCGAACACGCCGTTCCAGCCGTGCGGCATGAACGGCTTCCAGTTCGCGGGCGTCACGTGGAACAGGCCGACCGCGATCACCAGCAGCACGACCGACACCTTGATGAACACCATGATGTTGTTGATGCGGGTCGACTCGCGGATGCCGATCGACAGCAGCGTCGTGATCACGATCATCACGAGGAACGCGGGCAGGTTGAACCACGTGACGACGCCCGGCACCGCGCCGGGTGCGGCCGTCAGCACGGTCGGCAGCGACAGCCCGAAGCCCTGCAGCAGCGACTGCAGGTAGCCCGACCAGCCGACCGACACGGCCGACGACGCGAGGCCGTACTCGAGCATCAGGTCCCAGCCGATGATCCACGCGACGAGCTCGCCGAGCGTTGCGTACGAATACGTGTAGATCGAGCCGGCAACGGGAATCGTCGACGCGAATTCCGCGTACGACAGCGCCGCGAGGCCGCACGCGATCGCGGCGATCACGAACGACAGCATCAGCGCGGGGCCGGCTTGCACGGCGCCGGTACCGGTCAGCACGAAGATGCCGGTGCCGATGATCGCGCCGATGCCGAGGAAGGTGAGGTCGATCGCGCCGAGCGCTTTCTTGAGCCCGGCGGCGTGTGCGCCGGCGATCATGCGATCGACGTTTTTCTTGCGGAAGAGAGACATTGCGGATGAATCGCCAGCGCGCGCAGGCGCGGGGGCGCTGACTGAGTGAAAACCCGTAATTTTAGCCGATTTGACGAACAAGACCCGCTGCGGCGCAGCGGCGCGTCGCGGAATCGTCCGATAAAACAAGCGCTTGCGCGCAAAACGGGCGGTGGTTGAAGGCGCCGCGGCGTGCGCCGCGCCATGGAATCGGACGAATCCGAGCTATCGGGCGAAGGCGAGCCGGGCCGGTCAGGCGCCGGCCGCGGGCGCCATGTCGACGAGCCGGTTGCTCATCACGTAGAACGTGAGTTCCGCGTTGTTCGACAGCCGCATCTTCTCGAGCAGCCGCGACCGGTACACGCTCACCGTCTTCACGGACAGCGACAGCGTGTTCGCGATGTCGGTGAGCCGCTTGCCCGACGCGAGCATGCAGAGCGTCTGGTACTCGCGGTCGGACAGCTTCTCGTGCGGCAGCGGTTCGTTCTCGAACGACACGTATTCGGCGAGCGCCTCGGCCATCGCGGGGCTCACGTACTTGCGGCCGGCCGCGACCTGCTGGATCGCGCCGATCATCTGCGCGGCGTTGACCGTCTTCGACAGGTAGCCGGCCGCGCCGGCCTTCAGCGCACGCACCGCGTACTGGTCCTCGCGGTACATCGAGAACATCAGCACCGGCGTGCGCGACAGCTTGCGCTTGAGGCGCTTGAGCACCTCGATGCCGTTCGTGTCCGGCAGCGAGATGTCGAGCAGGATCACGTCGAATTCCTGCTTGTCGACGGCTGCCATCGCGTCGCCGCCGGTTTCGGCCTCGGTCACGTCGCGCGCGATGCCGCGGTCGATCAGCAGCTGGCGAATCCCTTGCCGGACGATCGCGTGATCGTCCACGAGCAGGATGTTCAGGCTCATGACGACCTCACGAAAGCGACGCGCGGCGGGCCGCGACAGGCGCGGGGCGCAGCGAATCCCACGCGAAGCGCGCGGTGACGCGCGTGCCGTGGCCGGTTTCCGGCGTGGCCGTCTCGAAGCTGCCGCCGAACGCCTCGCAGCGGGCGCGCATGCCGGCGAGGCCGTAGCCGCTGCGGCGGCTGCGGGCGAAACCGGTCCCATCGTCGGCGACAATCAGTGACAGATGCGTGCCGTCCGTGACGATCCGCACGTCGACCGACGTCGCGCGGGCGTGCTTCGCGACGTTCGACAGCGCTTCCTGCGCGACGCGGAATACCGCGAGGGCGCTGGCGCCGGCGATCTGCGTGAGGCGCGCGTCGGCCGCACACACGAAGCTCGTGCGCAGGCCCGTGCGGGCCGCGTGCGTGTCGATCCACGACGACAGCGCGCCGATCATGCCCGCGTCGAGCGCCGGCGTGTCGCGTTCGTCGATCAGCCGGCGATTCGCGTCGGTGGCGGCGTCGAGCGCCTGCTGCGCCAGCTCCAGCGCGCGCAGGCAGCCGTCCGGCGCATCGGCCGGCAGCCACGTTTGAACGTTTGCGAGCGCGAAACGCGCAGCGGTCAATTCGGCGCCGAGTCCGTCGTGCAGCTCGCCGGCCAGGTGGCGGCGGGCTGCTTCGTCGGCGGCGAGCAATTGGGCGGACAGCGCCGCGATCCGCGCGGCGGAGGCGCCGCGTTTCGACGCTGCGCCGGCGATGGGCGGAGTAACGGTGCCGCTGTGCACAAGCTGCCGCGGCGGGAACGGGGCGTGGGCGCCCGAGGGCGCGTTAAGCGACGTATCCATGACTCTCCCTGCTGTCAGAAAGCGGTTCAGACACCGGCTGGCTGCGTGACTCGGCTGCCGTTTCGATGACGGTCGCCGCCAGAGAATCGCTCCATGCCGAGGTAACAAAAGTTACACCTTGTAACACTTGCATCCGACCCTTCCACTCTCATTCAAACGGCAACCACGCGCGGCGAATAATATCTCAAAATTTCCGAAAAGGTCATGTCGGGCGGACATTTAAGGGTAAATGTGAATAATCGGAATGAACGTGTTGTAGGAAAAACACTGACACCCGAACACCCGGCGGTGACGTATCCAAATGTAACTATTTGAGATGAGATGGTCCCAGTTTGTTACGAATTCGCCAAGTAGGGACGAAAAAAAACCGGAGCTTTTGCTCCGGTTCTTGATGACGCGCAAATTGGGGGATCGATCAGTCCACGAATGCGCGCTCGATCACGTAGTGGCCCGGCGCGCTGTTCTTGCCTTCGACGAGGCCGGCCTGTTTCAGCAGGTCGGTCGTGTCCTTCAGCATCGCGGTGCTGCCGCACAGCATCACGCGGTCGTGTTCCGGCGAGAACGGCGGGACGTCGAGATCCGTGAACAGCTTGCCGGTCGCGATCAGGTCGGTGATCCGGCCTTCGTTGTCGAACGCTTCGCGCGTGACCGTCGGGTAGTAGACGAGCTTTTCCTTGATGATGTCGCCCAGGTACTCGTGGCCCGGCAGGTCGTGCTTGATGAAGTCCATGTACGCGAGCTCGCCCTTCAGGCGGCACGTGTGCGTCAGGATCACCTTGTCGAAGCGGTCGTAGATCTCCGGATCGCGGATGATCGACATGAACGGCGCGAGGCCCGTGCCCGTCGACAGCATCCACAGCGTCTTGCCCGGCAGCAGGTTGTCGGCGACCAGCGTGCCCGTCGGCTTCTTGCCGATCAGCACGGTGTCGCCGACCTTCAGGTGCTGCAGGCGCGACGTCAGCGGGCCGTTCTGCACCTTGATGCTGAAGAATTCGAGATGCTCTTCGTAGTTCGGGCTGACGATCGAGTAGGCGCGCGCGAGCGGCTTGCCGTCGACCTCGAGGCCGACCATCGTGAATTCGCCGTTGTTGAAGCGCAGGCTCGCCTCACGGGTGCAGGTGAAGCTGAACAGCGTGTCGGTCCAGTGATGGACGGATTGGACGGTGGCGGTGTCGTATTTGCTCATGGCTTTGAAAACGGACGCGCGTAGCGGACGCGTGTAACGGGCCCAAAAACGGGCAAAAAAACCGAGTGCGACGGCCCGATCGCGGATCGGCCGGCCGGCGCGTCGGACACGCGCCTTCTCGATGACAGACGTTTGAGGAACTCGTTATTTTACCCTGTTGACGCGGATCGCGGGCTTGACCCCCGTGGCTGCGCGGATTTGGCGCAACAAATCCTTGCAACGCGCTTTCAGCGGTCGGCCGCGAGTTTCGCGCCGAGACCCACGAGCGCGACGCCGCACAGCGCGTCGAGCGGGCGCCGCACGCGCCGGTAGCCGCGCTGCGCGCGCGGGCTCGCGAACAGGTACGCGACGCACGAATACCAGCCGGCCGACAGCACGCCGATCGTCACCAGCACCGCGCCGTTGAACCACAGCGGCACGTGCGCGGGCAGCATCGCCGCGAACACGCTGGTCCAGAACGCGCACGATTTCGGGTTCGTCAGGCATGTGAACAGGCCGCTGCGATACGCGCGCAGGTAGTCGCGCGCCTGCGGCGCGGCCAGCGGTGCGGTGGCGCCCGGTGCGTCGGCCGGCGCCGCGTCGCGGCGCACGCCCGAGCGCAGCAGCTTGAAGCCGAAATACACGAGATACACGGCGCCGCCGATCCGGATCGCCTCGTACAGCCATTCGACCTGGTGCAGCACGGCCGCAAGGCCGAGCATCGCGAGCGTCGCCCATGCGACCGACGCGGTGCCGACGCCGAGCGCCGACGCGGCACCCAGGCTGCGACGGCCCGCGAGCGACAGTTGCGAAATCATGAAGAAATTCGGGCCGGGCGTGATCGCCGCGACGAGGTAGACGACGGCGATTTGCAGCAGGATCGGCAGGTAGGTCATGGCGGCGCGGCCCGGCGGCGGGGCGGTGGCGGATTGGGCAAGCCGCTACTGTAGCGCGCGCGGCGCGATGGTGCTCCGGTGGAGCGCGCGATCGGGGCGTTACCGAGGAACTACTGCGGATCGAGGCGCAGCCGCGCGATGTATGGCAGGTGGTCCGACAGCCACGCGGCTTCGCCGGACGGCGCGCGCCATTCGAGCGGCGTCAGGCCGCGCACGAACATCTTGTCGAGCGCGAGCGCCGGCGAGAACGCGGGGAACGTGCGGCCCGATTCGCCGAGCAGCGTCGCGACCTCGGACATCCCGATCTCGCCGAACAGCGCGACCGAATCGTTGCGCCAGTCGTTGAAGTCGCCGGCGAGCATCAGCGGGCCGTCGCCCGCATTGCGTACGATCCAGTGCGCGATCCAGTGCATCTGGCGCAGCCGCGCGGCGCGCGTGAGCGCGAGGTGTGCGCACAGCAGCGTGACCGGGCGCGCGCCCGCGAGCGTCGCGCGCGCGACGAGCAGCCCGCGCCGCTCGAAGCGGTGCGCGGAGATGTCCCAGCGGCCGCCGAGGTCGAGCGGATGCGGCGACAGGATCGCGTTGCCGTGCCGCCATGACGGCTTGAACACGTTCGGCCCGAGCGCGATCTGCCAGTCGAGCGCATGCGCGATCTCGGTGGCCTGGCAATGCCAGACGTCGTCGACCGCGTCGTCCATCTGCGCGCCGAAGCCGGGCGCGAGCACGGGGCGCGGCATGCGGCGCGCCATCGCTTCCTGCAGGAAATACACGTCGGCGTGCGTCGACTGCATCCAGTTGCGCATCGCGTTCCACGCGGTGAAGCCGAGCGGCGAGCGGCCCTTGTGCAGGTTCCAGCTGACGGCGGTGATTTCGTCGGGTGCGGCGTGCGGTTCGGCGAACGGCAGGGACAGGGCGTCGACGGACATGACGCTCAGTCCTTCGCGACGTGCGCACGCACGCGGTACACGAGATGCGGATGCTGTTCGACGAGCGTCCAGTCGGTCCAGGCATCGGCGCCGACCGACAGGCCGGGATGGCTTGCGACGATCTGCCGCGGCGACGCGGGCACGCACGGATCGCTGCGCGTCGCGTTTTCGTCGTCGAGCGTTTCCTGCACGTCGAGCGCGAGCGACACGGTGTTCGCGTTGGCGTCGACGGCGAGCGGCGCGACGGTGACCGAACGCGTGCGCTCGGTCGGCACGACGCGTGCGGCATTGCCGCAGCCGACCGGCACGGCGGACGGATAGCGATGGGTATCGGTGCGGGTCTGACCCACGGTGGTGCGTTGCTGGAACGTGTCGATCGTCTGACCGTCGCGCGCCACCTGGATCTCCCACGCGACGGAGGCCGGCGCGGGGCTTTGCGCATGGGCGGCGAGCGCGGCGCTCGCAAGCAGGACGGCCAGGCCGTGTTTCAGCATGAAACGTCTCCGGAAACGCGCAATAGCGGGGAACGGACGCACATCTTACGCCCGATCGATTTCGATCGTGATGTGACAGGGCTGACGGCGACAGGTTCGCCGCACGATGCGGTCCTGCCGGACAGGTAGGGCCGCGGCACGCATTTTCAAGCGAAGAAGCGCGCGAACTCGGCGACGGGCGCGCGCTCGGTGACGAGGCGATTCTCGATCGCGTCGGGGTCCGCATGGCCGAGCGACATCCCGCAGACGAACTGCTCGTTGGCGGGAATGCCGAGGTGGTCGGCGACGATCCGGTGAAACGGCACGAACGCGGCCTGCGGGCAGGTATCGAGCCCGCGTGCGCGCGCGGCCGTCATCACGCCCTGCAGGAACATCCCGCAATCGAGCCAGGCCCCGTGGGTCATCACGCGGTCGAGCGTGAAGAACAGCGCGACCGGCGCATCGAAGAAGCGGAAGTTGCGCGCGTGCTGCGCATGCATGCGCGCCTTCTCGTCGCGGCCGATGTTCAACAGCCCGTACAGGTCCCAGCCGACCTTGCGGCGCCGGTCGATATACGGCGACACCCATTCGCGCGGGTAGTAGTCGTATTCGGCGACGTATTTCTCGTCGCGCGCGGGATCGTCGTGCGCTGCCGTCAGCGCGGCGGCGAGCGCATCGCGCGTGGCGCCCGTTGCGACGTACACGCGCCACGGCTGGATGTTGGTGCCCGACGGCGCGCGGCTCGCGGCTTCGAGGATCGCCTCGAGCGTGTCGCGCGGCACGGGTGTCGGCAGGAATGCGCGGATCGCGCGGCGCGACGTGAGCGCCGCGTCGACGGCGTCGATCGCATCGGCATCGACGCGCGGGGAAGCAGCGGGGACGGACATCGGCATACCTTTGGGGCATCGCGCGACGCGCCGTGCGGGCGCCGTCGGCCAGGCCGGCGCGGCGGGTGGGTGAACCAACGATCATACGCCGCGGCGCGTGGCCGTGCAGCGCGCGCGAAGTGTTAGCAGCAGACTCGGGCGGCTGCTTGCTTGCACGGGGATGCGGGATCGCTACACTGAAATCGTAAGGGTCTGATGATCGTGTGACGGCAAGTGCAGCGAGGTTGGTATGACGACGGCGATGGTGAAACAGGAACTGGCAGTGGCGTCCTTCAGCACGGTGTACGACCTCGAGCAGGTCGAGACGGCGCTGAGCGACCTGAACGAGAGCGCGAGCGACGCACTGCGCGCCACTTACGAGCGGATGCTCAAGACGGGGAATCTGCGCTTCTGCGTGAAGCCGAACCGGATGCCGTCGTTCGATGAACTCGGCGACGCATTGCCGAACTTCGGCGAGCCGCTCGACGACGTGCGCAAGCAGGTCGCGCTGTGCCTCGAAACGGACGACCGGCTCGAACTGATGCCGATCCTGCTGCTCGGGCCGCCCGGGATCGGCAAGACGCATTTCGCGAAGGCGCTCGCGCAGCTGCTCGGCACCGCGTACCACTACGTACCGATGAGTTCGCTGACGGCCGGCTGGATCCTGTCGGGCGCGTCGTCGCAATGGAAGAACGCGAAGCCCGGCAAGGTGTTCGAGGCGCTCGTGAACGGCAGCTACGCGAACCCGGTGATCGCGGTCGACGAGATCGACAAGGCCGGCAGCGATGCGCAATACGATCCGCTCGGCGCGCTGTACGCGTTGCTCGAGCACGACACCGCGCGCGCATTCGTCGATGAATTCGCCGAAGTGCCGATCGATGCGGGCAACGTGATCTGGATCGCGACCGCGAACGACGCGCAGGCGATTCCGGAGCCGCTGCTCAACCGGATGAACGTGTACGAGATCGCGCCGCCCGATGCGGCCGGCGCACGCCGGATCGCGCAGACGATCTACGACGAGATCCGCACGTCGCATGCGTGGGGGCGGCGCTTCCCCGACACGCTCGGCGACGACGCGCTCGACGTGCTGGCCGCGACGCCGCCGCGCACGATGCGCCGCGCGCTGCTGCATGCATTCGGCGCCGCGCGGCTCGATGGCCGCGATGCGATCGGGCCGCACGACATCCGCGCGGACGAGGGCGCCGCGAAGCGCCGGCCGATCGGCTTCGGACACGGCGGCGCGCGCACGGCTGCCGCGTGCGCGCGCCGCGTCGCCGGCCGCGTCGCCGCGACGCGATGCGGATGCGTTCGGCAAGCGGGCGAACCGGGACGTACAATTCTCTTCTCTCCCTTCGACGCGCTAGCGGCGCGAAATGTCATGGAGCAGATGGATTGTGTCGTGATCGGCGCAGGTGTCGTCGGTCTGGCGATTGCGCGGGAACTGGCCGCGCGCGGGCGTGAAACGATCGTGCTCGAGGCGGCCGACGCGATCGGCACGGGCACGAGTTCGCGCAACAGCGAAGTGATTCACGCGGGGCTCTACTACCCGCGCGGGTCGCTGAAGGCGATGTCGTGCGTGCATGGCCGCGACATGCTGTACGAATTCTGCGAAACGCACCACGTGCCGCACCGGCGCTCAGGCAAGCTGCTGGTCGCGACGAGCGCCGCGCAGGTGAAGCAGCTGAAGGCGATCGCCGCGCGCGCGGCCGAAAACGGCGTGCTCGACCTGATGCCGCTCACGCGTGCCGAGTCGCAGACGCTCGAGCCCCAGCTCGAATGCGTGGAGGCGCTGTTCTCGCCGTCGACGGGCATCGTCGACAGCCACCAGCTGATGCTCGCGCTGCTCGGCGACGCGGAGCGCGACGGCGCGATGTGCGCGCTGAAATCCCCGGTCGAATCGATCGACGTGCTGCGCGGCGGGCGCTTCGTGGTGCGCACGGGCGGCGACGCGCCGACCGAGATCGAGGCCGCGTGCGTGATCAACAGCGCGGGCCTCGGTGCGCAGGCGCTCGCGCGCCGCACGCGCGGCCTCGACCCGCGCTGGGTGCCGCCGCTCTATCTCGCGCGCGGCAACTACTTCAGCCTGTCGGGCCGTGCGCCGTTCTCGCACCTGATCTACCCGATGCCCGATCGCGCGGGGCTCGGCGTGCACCTGACGCTCGATCTCGGCGGGCAGGCGCGCTTCGGCCCGGACGTCGAATGGTGCGATTCGCTGCGCTACGAAGTCGATCCGGCGCGTGCGACCGCGTTCTATGCGTCGATCCGCGCGTTCTGGCCGGGCCTGCCCGACGACGCGCTGCAGCCGGCGTATGCGGGCATCCGGCCGAAGCTCGCGGGGCCCGGCGAGCCGCCGGCCGATTTCATCGTGCAGGGCGCCGCGCAGCATGGCGTGCGCGGGCTCGTGAACCTGTTCGGCATCGAGTCGCCGGGGCTCACCGCGTCGCTCGCGCTCGCGCAGCGCGTGGGCGAGATGACCGCCTACCGCTGACGCGGCGCGCGCGTGACGGCCGTGTGAAATTCCTTATCTCTGGAATTTCGGCGCGCACATTTATTCGCTTGAGCGTTATTCTGTCGAACGGCTGTACAGGGTCTGTCTACCGATGGAACACGCATGCGTTGCCCCGAGAAGGGCCGCTCGCGAGGCGCGGGCCGCCGCGAATACTGGACGTATTCGCAAGGCGCGCAACGCGGCGAGCGGCCCTTCTCGGGGCAACCCCTAATCGAAATTGTGTCCACGGGAAGGCCCGAAATCGCCCGCATGGCGGCGTCGGTCGTCGCTTGTTTGGCTCGGCCAAACGGCGCTCCGTCCTCCTTGCCCTGCGAGCGATTTCGGGCCTTCGCATGCGTGTTCCATCGGTAGACAGACCCTGGAACAGCTTTCAAACCAATAACGTTGGAGCGAGTCCCCCATGAAAACATCCCGTCGGAGTTTCCTGATTACGAGCATTGGTGCCGTGTCCGCACTGGCGCTGTCGCGCGAAGCGCTGGCCGATGCGCCGATGCTGTCGGAAACGGATCCGACCGCCGTGGCGCTCGGCTACAAGGCCGATGCCACGAAGGTCGACAAGACGAAGTACCCGAAATACGCAGCGGGCCAGGATTGTGCGGCCTGCATGCTGTACCAGGGCAAGAAGGGCTCGGCATCGGGCCCGTGCGGCGCCTTCCCCGGCAAGCAGGTGTCGGCGAAGGGCTGGTGCAGCGCCTTCTCGAAGATGGGTTGAGTCCGTGCGGCATCGTGCGATGCCGCATTGTGGCGAAAACCGCAAAACGCCCGCCGTCGAACGATGGCGGGCGTTTTTTATTGCTTGAAAACGGTTCCGTCGCTTTCTACACTCGCTGCAAACCTGCGCGCCGCGGCCCACCCGCGCGCCGCACCGCCCGACACGGCGAATTCACGAGGACGAGGCACGCATGGCGACGATTGCGAATTCAACGAAAACGATCCGGCCCGAGCGTGCGCTGAACCGCCGCGCGGTGGCGGCCGCCGTGATCGGCAACGCGCTCGAGTGGTACGACTTCACGGTGTTCGGCTTCATGACGGTCGTGATCGCCGAGCTGTTCTTCCCGACGTCCAGCGAATACTCGTCGCTGCTCCTCACCACCGCGACGTTCGGCGTCGCGTTCTTCATGCGCCCGATCGGCGGCATCGTGTTCGGGCTGTACGCGGACCGCGCGGGCCGCAAGGCCGCGCTGTCGCTCGTGATCCTGCTGATGACGGCCGGCATCTTCCTGCTCGCGATCGCGCCGCCCTATGCGGCGATCGGCATCGGCGGCCCGATCCTGATCGTGCTCGGCCGGCTGTTGCAGGGCTTCTCCGCGGGCGGCGAATTCGGCAGCGCGACGGCGCTGCTGATCGAAGCCGCGCCGTTCTCGAAACGCGGCTTCTACGGCAGCTGGCAGATGGCGAGCCAGGCGGCCGCGCTGCTGATCGGCGCGCTCGTCGGCGCGGCCGTCACGCGCGGGCTGTCGCACGACGCGCTGCGCAGCTGGGGCTGGCGCGTGCCGTTCATCCTCGGGCTCGTGATCGGCCCGATCGGCTTCTACATCCGCCGCCATCTCGCCGATTCCGAAGCGTTCCTGCATGCGCAGCAGAGCGCGCGCCGCGCGACGCTCGGCGAAGTGTTCACGCGCCACCCGCGCGAGGTGCTGTGCGGGCTCGGCTCGGTGATCGCGCTGACGGTGACGATCTACGTGCTGATCAGCTATCTGCCGACCTTCGCGGTGAAGCAGCTGAAGCTGCCGTACGCGGAATCGTTCTACGCGGTGATCGTCGGCAACCTGCTGCTGATGGTGCTGTCGCCGGTCGCCGGCGCATGGTCCGATCGCATCGGCCGCAAGGGGCTGTCGCTGTGGTCGCTGGTGCTGACGCTCGCGCTGATGTATCCGCTGTTCGCGTGGCTCGACGCGGCGCCGAGCATCGGGCGGCTGATCGCGGTGCAGGCCGTGCTGTCGGTGACGCTCGCGGGCTACTACGGGCCGTTCGGCGCGATGATCGCCGAGCTGTTCCCGGCCAACGTGCGCTCGACCGGGCTGTCGATCGCATACAACGTCGCGGTGATGCTGTTCGGCGGCTTCGGGCAGTTCATCGTCACGTGGCTGATCAAGGTCACGGGCACGCCGCTCGCGCCGACCTACTACGTGATGGCCGGGATCGCGCTGTCGATCGTCGCGGTCGCGTTCGTGCCCGCGCGCAGTGCCGATCTCGACGCGCCGGCGTGATCGCATGACGGATTGAAGACGGTCATCGGATCGTTTCGCAAATCGCAATGATGGGCGGCCAAACGATGAAAACAGCCGGCCGAACCCACGCGTTCGCGCCCGAATTGTTTAGTCGCCGAACGAAACTTGCGCCGGATGAACGGAACTGTCGCTCGCGCGCGTTTTCGCATTTTTTACCCACACCAAACATCGGCAAAAACCCGTGCGTGGGTATCTAGAAGAGTTTTTTCTCCAGCTTGTTGCCACGTCGTTAGCTCAAGTAATATCCGCGTACGCCGGCCCCTGGCGGGACCGGTTCCGATCTGGAGACCTGGAGGAAACATGGAATACAACCGTCTGTTGCACACCCTGCGTGTTACCGCCATTGCAGGCGTGGCAGCGGCATCGCTCGGCGTCGCGGGCTCTGCATTCGCACAGATCCCGAACAAAACGCTCGTCTACTGCTCAGAAGGCAGCCCGGCGGGTTTTGATTCCGCGCAATTTACGACCGGCGTTGATTTCACCGCCGCCACGTTCACCGTCTACAACCGTCTCGTCGAATTCGAGCGCGGCGGCACGAAGGTCGAGCCGGGCCTCGCCGAGAAGTGGGACGTATCGTCCGACGGCAAGGTGTACACGTTCCACCTGCGCCACGGCGTGAAGTTCCACACGACCGACTTCTTCAAGCCGACGCGTGAATTCAACGCGGACGACGTGCTGTTCACGTTCCAGCGCATGCTCGACCCGAACCAGGCGTTCCGCAAGGCCTACCCGGTGTCGTTCCCGTACTTCACCGACATGGGCCTCGACAAGCTGATCACGAAGGTCGAGAAGGTCGATCCGTACACCGTGAAGTTCACGCTGGCCGAGCCGAATGCGCCGTTCATCCAGAACATGGCGATGGAATTCGCATCGATCCTGTCGGCCGAATACGGCGACCAGCTGATGAAGGCAGGCAAGGCCGCCGACATCAACCAGAAGCCGGTCGGCACGGGCCCGTTCATCTTCCGCAGCTACACGAAGGACGCGACGATCCGTTTCGACGGCAATCCTGATTACTGGAAGAAGGGCGAAGTGAAGCTGTCGAAGCTGATCTTCTCGATCACGCCGGATCCGGGCGTGCGCGTGCAGAAGATCAAGCGCAACGAATGCCAGGTGATGAGCTATCCGCGCCCGGCCGACATCTCGACGCTGAAGGCCGACTCGGGCATCGACATGCCGTCGCAGGCCGGCTTCAACCTCGGCTACCTCGCGTACAACGTCGAGCACAAGCCGGTCGACAAGCTCGAAGTGCGTCAGGCGCTCGACATGGCGATCAACAAGAAGGCGATCCTCGAGTCCGTGTACCAGGGTGCCGGCCAGGCTGCGACCGCGCCGGTGCCGCCGACCCAATGGTCGTACGACAAGAACCTGAAGATGGCCGCCTACGACACCGCGAAGGCGAAGGCGCTGCTCGCGAAGGCCGGCTATGCGAACGGTTTCGAGATCACGCTGTGGGCGATGCCCGTGCAGCGCGCGTACAACCCGAACGCCCGCCTGATGGCCGAGATGATCCAGGCCGACTGGGCGAAGATCGGCGTGAAGGCGAAGATCGTCACGTACGAGTGGGGCGAGTACATCAAGCGCGCGCACTCGGGTGAGCAGGACACGATGCTGATCGGCTGGACGGGCGACAACGGCGATCCGGACAACTGGCTCGGCACGCTGCTCGGCTGCGAAGCGATCAAGGGCAACAACTTCTCGCACTGGTGCTACAAGCCGTTCGACGAGCTGGTCCAGAAGGGCCGCACGACGACGGGCCAGGACGCGCGGACGAAGCTCTACACGCAGGCCCAGCAGATCTTCGCGCAACAGCTGCCGTTCTCGCCGATCGCGAACTCGACGGTCTACCAGCCGGTGCGCAAGAACGTGGTCGACATGCGTATCGAACCGCTCGGCTATGCCCGCTTCGACGGTGTTAGCGTGAAGTAACACGCCTGTCGTAAGCTGTCGCGAAGACCGGCTAACTCATCCGGCGGCGGGAGGCCAAAAGCTTCCCGTCGCCGGTCGCACATTTCCCACAAGAAAATACGAGACGCATCATGTTCAGATTCGTGTTGCGCCGCGTGGGGATGATGATTCCGACTTTCATCGGCATCACCATCCTGGCGTTTGCGCTGATTCACCTGATACCGGGCGACCCCATCGAAGTGATGATGGGCGAGCGCGGCGTCGATCCCGCGATGCACGCAGAGGCGATGAAACGCCTCGGGCTCGACCAGCCGCTGCCCGTGCAGTACCTCCACTACATCGGCCGTGCGCTGCACGGCGATCTCGGCACGTCGATCATCACCAACACGAGCGTCGCGGGCGAATTCTTCGCGCGTTTCCCGGCGACCGTCGAGCTGTCGCTGTGCGCGCTCGTGTTCGCGCTCGCGGTCGGGCTGCCGGCCGGCGTGATCGCCGCGCTGCGGCGCGGCTCGGTCGTCGACCACGGCGTGATGGGCACCGCGCTCACCGGCTATTCGATGCCGATCTTCTGGTGGGGGCTGATCCTCATCATGGTGTTTTCGTCGTACCTCGGCTGGACGCCCGTGTCGGGGCGCATCGCGGTCGAATACGACTTCCCGCACCCGACGGGCTTCATGCTGATCGACGCGCTGCTCGCGCCGGACGAAGGCTCGTTCAAGTCGGCGGTCAGCCACCTGATCCTGCCCGCGATCGTGCTCGGCACGATCCCGCTCGCGGTGATCGCGCGGATGACGCGCTCGTCGATGCTCGAAGTGCTGCGCGAGGACTACATCCGCACCGCACGCGCGAAAGGGCTGTCGCCCGTGCGCGTGATCGTCGTGCATGCGCTGCGCAACGCGCTGATCCCGGTCGTCACCGTGATCGGCCTGCAGATCAGCACGCTGCTCGCGGGCGCGGTGCTGACCGAGACGCTCTTTTCGTGGCCCGGTGTCGGCAAGTGGCTGATCGATGCGATCGGCCGCCGCGACTATCCGGTCGTCCAGGGCGGCATCCTGTTGATCGCGACGCTCGTGATCGTCGTGAACCTGGTCGTCGACCTGCTGTACGGCGTGCTGAATCCGCGCATCCGCCACACGAGGTAATCCCATGAGCAATCTGCAAAACACCCTGCCGACCGAATCCGCGCCGGTCGGCGGCCGTGCGCTCGCGCTGCGCGAGTTCTGGGCCAACTTCTCGCGCAACCGCGGCGCCGTCGGCGCCGGCATCGTCGTGATCGCGCTGATCCTCGTCGCGCTGCTCGCGCCGCTGCTCGCGCCGCACAGCCCGGTCGAGCAATACCGCGACTACGTGAAGATCCCGCCCGCCTGGCTCGACGGCGGCAACTGGAAATTCATCCTCGGCACCGACGAAGCGGGCCGCGACATTCTTTCGCGGCTGATGTTCGGCGCGCGGATGTCGTTCTGGATCGGCTTCGTGTCGGTCGTGCTCGCGCTGGTCCCCGGCGTCGTGCTCGGGCTCGTCGCCGCGTTCTTCCAGAAGTGGGCCGACACGCCCGTGATGCGCATCATGGACGTGCTGCTCGCGCTGCCGTCGCTGCTGCTCGCGGTCGCGGTCGTCGCGATCATCGGCCCGGGCCTCACCAACACGATGTTCGCGATCGCGATCGTCGCGCTGCCGGCCTACGTGCGCCTCACGCGCGCCTCGGCGCTCGGCGAGCTGCAGAAGGAATACGTGACGGCGTCGCGCGTGGCCGGTGCCGGCACGCTGCGCCTGATGTTCTCGCAGGTGCTGCCCAACTGCACGGCGCCGCTGATCGTGCTGGCGACGCTCTGCTTCTCGTCGGCGATCCTCGACGCGGCCGCGCTCGGCTTCCTCGGCCTCGGCGTGCAGCCGCCGACCGCCGAGTGGGGCGCGATGCTGGCTTCCGCGCGCGACTACATCGACAACGCGTGGTGGATCGTGACGATGCCGGGCCTGTCGATCCTGATTTCGGTGCTCGCGATCAACCTGCTCGGCGACGGGCTGCGTGACGCGCTCGATCCCAAACTGAAACGGATGGCCTGACATGAGCAACAATCTTCTGACCATCCGCAATCTCGCGGTGAACTTCAACGGCCTGCCTGCTGTCGACCGGATCAACCTGTCGGTCGCGCCGGGCGAGGTGGTGGGCGTCGTCGGCGAATCGGGCTCGGGCAAGAGCGTGACGATGATGGCGCTGATGGGCCTGATCGACGCACCGGGCAAGGTGACGGCCGACGAGGTGACGTTCAACGGCGTCGACCTGCTGAAGGCGTCGCCGAAGGCGCGCCGCAAGATCGTCGGCAAGGACATCGCGATGGTGTTCCAGGACGCGCTGACGAGCCTGAACCCGAGCTACACGGTCGGCTACCAGATCAAGGAGGTGCTGAAGCTGCACGAAGGCCTGCGCGGCGACGCGCTGCACCGGCGCGCGCTCGAACTGCTCGACCAGGTCGGCATTCCCGATGCGAAGAACCGCATCGCGTCGTTCCCGCACCAGATGTCGGGCGGGATGAACCAGCGCGTGATGATCGCGATGGCCGCCGCGTGCAACCCGAAGCTGCTGATCGCCGACGAGCCGACCACCGCGCTCGACGTGACGATCCAGGCGCAGATCATGGATCTGCTCGTGAAGCTGCAGAAGGAACGCGGGATGGCGCTCGTGCTGATCTCGCACGACCTGGCCGTGGTGTCGGAGGTCGCGCAGCGCGTCGCGGTGATGTACGCGGGCGAGATCATCGAGACCAACAGCGTGCCCGACGTCTTCCGCGCGCCGCATCATCCGTACACGGAAGCGTTGCTCGCGGCGATTCCCGAGCACAATCAGGGGGCGCGTCGCCTTGCCGCATTGCCCGGCATGGTGCCGGGCCGCGATGATCGCCCGTCCGGGTGCCTGTTCGCGCCGCGCTGCAAGTATGTCGTCGACGATTGCCGCAAGGCGCGGCCGGCGCTCGACACGCTGGTGTCCGGCAACGATGCGATGCGCGCGCGCTGCATCAAGCCGCTCAATGTTTCCAACCTCGACCTGACGGGAGGCGCACGATGAATGCAGTCAACGAAACGCGTGCCGCGTCCGACGAGGACGTCCTGGTGGCCGACGGCCTCGCGAAGCACTATTCGGTGAAGCGCGGGATGTTCGGGCGGGGCACCGTGAAGGCGCTGAACGGCGTGTCGTTCTCGCTGAAGCGCGGCAAGACGCTTGCCGTGGTCGGCGAATCGGGCTGCGGGAAGTCGACGCTCGCGCGCCAGCTCACGATGATCGAGGCGCCCACGTCGGGCAGCCTGACGATCGACGGCAAGAACGTCGCCGGCGCGAGCCGCGACACGGTCGCCGAGCTGCGCCGCCGCGTGCAGATGGTGTTCCAGAACCCGTTCGCGTCGCTGAATCCGCGCAAGACCGTCGAGCAGACGCTCTCCGAGCCGCTCGAGATCAACGCGAACCTGACGGCTGCCGAGCGCGCGCAGCGCATCGCGCAGATCATGCGCACGGTCGGCCTGCGGCCCGAGCATGCGAAGCGCTATCCGCACATGTTCTCGGGCGGCCAGCGCCAGCGTGTCGCGATCGCGCGCGCGATGATCCTCGATCCGCGCATCGTCGTCGCCGACGAGCCGGTGTCCGCGCTCGACGTGTCGATCCAGGCGCAGATCCTGAACCTGTTCATGGATCTGCAGGAGCAGTTCAAGACGAGCTACGTGTTCATCTCGCACAACCTGTCGGTGGTCGAGCACGTCGCGGACGACGTGATGGTGATGTACTTCGGCAGCGTCGCCGAGCTCGGCGACAAGGCGACGATCTACGCGCGGCCGCGCCACCCGTACACGCGGGCGCTGATGTCGGCGACGCCGGCGATCTTCGAGGAAGACCGCCGCGTGCAGATCAAGCTGCAGGGCGAACTGCCGTCGCCGCTCAATCCGCCGTCGGGCTGCGCGTTCCACCAGCGCTGCCCGTATGCGGTCGAGCGGTGCCGCGCGGAGGAGCCGAAGCTGCGCGAGGTCGATGGCCGGCAGGTGGCGTGCCATCGCGCCGAGGAGGTAGGGGAGGCGAATGCCTGAAGCGTTGGCGGCGCGCGTGTCCGGCGTGCGCCGTGCGGGGACGAGCGGTGCGCGCGTGATGCGCGCGTACCGCGACGCGCGGCGCTGGAGCGTGCGTACCGTCACGGGCGTGGCGCTGGCCGGCGCGTGCGTGGCGGCCAGCCTCGTGGTTCCCGTCGAATCCGCGCGCGCCGAAGGGCGCGCGCCGGCCACTTCACCGATCCATCCGTCGCAAGTCCCGCCGCCCGGCATGAGCCTGCCGGGCTTCCACGCCCCGTCCGTATCGGACGGCACGGTGTCGCGCGGCACCGTGCGCGTGCAGCCCGCGCGCATGCCGTTCTACGTCGCGACCAAGGGCAACGTCACGCTGTACGTGCTCGGCACGCTGCACACGGGCGACCCGTCCGATTACCCGAGCGCGCAGCCGTTCCGGCCGCGCATCCTGGCGGCGCTCGCCGCGTCGCCGACGCTCGCGCTCGAGCTGTCGCCCGACGACCTGCTCGAATCGCAGGACGATGTCTCGAAGTACGGCGTGTGCCGCTACCCGTGCCTGCAGCGCCTGCTGCCCGAGCCGCTGTGGCAGCGGCTCGCGGCGCGCCTGCGCGGCAACCCGGCCGCGCTCGTCGAGATCCGCAAGATGCGGCCGTGGCTCGCGGCGCTCGTCGTCGAGACCTACGATTCGCTGTCGGCCGGCCTGCAGACCGAGTACGGCACCGAGGCGCAGCTGCAGAACGTATTCCTGAAGAAGAAGGGCGGCCGCGTGATCGGGCTCGAGACGCTCGCCGAACAGATGCGCGCGTTCACCGGGCTGACGCTGGCCGAGCAGCGCGAGATGCTCGCGCAGGACATGGTGCAGACGCCCGCGCAGAACGCCGACGACATCAAGGCGCTGCACCGGCTGTGGCGAATTGGCGACGCCGATGCGATCTCCGCGTGGGCTGTCGCGAAGAGCGAGCGGCTCGCGCGCTCGAAGGCGCTGTCGGCGTCGATCGACAACAAGATCGTGTACGAGCGCAACCGGCGCTTCGTTGCACGAATGACCGCAATCGCCGCGCCGAACCGGCCGCTGTTCGTCGCGATCGGCGCGCTGCATCTGGGCGGCCCGCGCGGCGTGCTCGAATTGTTGCGTCAACAAGGTTACAGCGTCGACGCGAACTGATCGTCGTCGTCGCGTCCGAACCGATCCTCCCCTGTTTGATCGACGTCGCCCGCGCAACGTCAAACGCCTGTATGGGCACGCGATTCGATAAGGAAAACCCTCGATTCGTCGGAAAATAGCGTTTCAAACGATTGACATCCCGTTCCGCCAATATCTATTCTTCGATCCACAAGTTGAAAAAATGAAAAGAATAGAAAAAGTTCTACGGGGTAGCAGAAAATAAAGCGCGGGGTTAGCGCGTTGCCGGCACGTGGTGCATACGTGCCGGCCGCGGAAAGTGTCTGTGTGTACGGCGGGGCCAATCATCGTCGGACAACAAGAATGCATGCAGACCGACTTGCAGATAAGCAACGTTCCGTCGTCTGACCGGGGAATGCAGTGATCGGGCGGCGGCGGACGTTTTTTAATCCGGAAGATTTTTCCGGTCACCGTCGAAAGACGGTTTCGGGGGGTGAATCGACAGACGGCGAAGCCGCAGCGATTGCGCCAACGGAAAAGCGCCACGAGGGCGCTTTTTTCTTTTGTGCGGCCGATCCGTGCAACGCGCGTTGCACCGGGTGAATCCGCGTCACGCGCCTTCGTCGGCCTGCAGCGCGCCGGGCGCGACGACGTCGACGCCGGCGGCTTCCAGCGCCGCGCGGATACGCTTCGCGAACGCCAGCGCATGCGGGCCGTCGCCGTGCAGGCAGACGGTCTGCGCGTTGAGCGGCACCCATTCGCCGCTCAGTGCGCGCACCTGCCGGTTGCGCACCATGTCGAGCGTGCGCGCGAGCACCGCGTCTTCATCGTCGATCAACGCGCCGGGCTGGTTGCGCGGCACGAGCGAGCCGTCCGCGCGGTAGCCGCGATCGGCGAACACTTCCTCCACGGCGGCGAGCCCCGCATGCCGCGCGGCCGCGACGAACACGCTGTTCGCGAGCCCGAACACCGCGAGCGACGGATCGAAATCGTGGATCGCGGACACCACCGCATCGGCGATCATCGGGTCGCGCGCGGCCTGGTTGTACAGCGCGCCGTGCGGCTTCACGTGCGCGATGCGTCCGCCTTCGGCCTGCGCGATCGCCGACAGCGCGCCGAGCTGGTACAGCACGCCCGCGTAGATGTCGCCGGCCGGCAGCTGCATTTCCTTGCGGCCGAAATTCTCCGGATCGTGAAAGCTCGGGTGCGCGCCGATCGACACGCCTTTCTGCACGGCCCAGCGCACGCAGTCGCGCATCGCATTCGCGCCGCCTGCATGCCAGCCGCATGCGATGTTCGCCGACGTGACGAGGTCGAGCAGCGCCTCGTCAGATCCGCATCCTTCGCCGAGATCGGCATTCAGATCGATTTCCATGTTGTTCCTCGTCCACTGATGGCGTGGCGCGTCTTTCGTTACTGCTTCCGCCATTGTCACGCTGCGCGCGATTGGGCGCGGCGGCGCGCTTCTTCTCGCATGTCGATCGCTACGTCGATCTGCCGCAGATAGGCACGTTCTGCGGAGAGGGCGGCGCGCGCGGCGTCGGGGGTCGTGCGCACGAAGCGGATCGGCAGGTTGAGCCGCGCCTGTGCGAGTTTCCACAGATCGGCGCGGATCACCGTGCCGATCTTCGGGTAGCCGCCGGTGGTCTGCGCGTCGTGCATCAGCACGATCGGCTGGCCGTTCGGCGGCACCTGGATCGTACCGGGCAGCACCGCGTGCGACAGCAGCTCGACCGGCCGCTCGCGCACGAGCTCGGCGCCGGCGAGGCGATAGCCCATCCGGTTGCTGTTCGCGGTGACGAGCCATTCCTCGTCCCAGAACGCCTGCTGCGAATCGGCCGCGAACGACGCGTAGTCGGGGCCCGGCAGCACGCGCACGGGCATCGCCCACGGCGCATGCGCAGGGCGGTGGCGGCGCGGCGGCTCGTCGACGCGCACGAACGCGCACCACGCGGGCGCCTTCACGCCGAATTCGGGCGCATCGGCCGCGAGGCAGCCCGCGCCGGCCGGCGGCACGCCGACCGGGAGCCGGTCGCCGTCGCGCAGCGTGCGGCCGCCGAGGCCGCCGAAGCGCGACGCGAGATCGGTACTGCGCGAGCCGAGCATCGGCAGCACGTCGATGCCGCCCGCGATGCACAGATAGCCGCGCATCCCGCGTTTCGCGGCCGGCAGCACGAGCGTCTGCCCGGCCTCGACCGGCAGGCTCCACCACGAATACACGCGCTGGCCGTCGAGCGTGGCGCCGAATTCGGTGCCGGTGATCGCGATGCGCGTCGCGCGCGTGAAGCGGAACGTGGCGGGGCCGATCGTGACTTCGACGGCCGCCGCGTCGGGGCGGTTGCCGACAAGCCGGTTGCCGACCTCGAGCGCGAGGCCGTCGAGCGCGCCGCCCTGCGCGACGCCGAGGTGGCGGGCGCCGCGGCGCCCGAGATCCTGCACGGTCGACAGCGGGCCGGCGCGCAACACCTCGATGGTGCCCGGTGCGTTGCTCTGGGTCATGACGCGTCGACTCCCGCAATGGTGAAGCGCACGCGATCGCCGGGCAGCAGCAGCGTCGGCTGCGGCCGCGCCGGGTCGAACAGCACCTGCGACGTGCGGCCGATCAGCTGCCAGCCGCCGGGCGACGTGGCCGGGTAGATGCCCGTCTGCGCGCCGCCGATGCCGACCGAGCCGGCCGGCACCTCGAGGCGCGGCGCCGCGCGGCGCGGCGTGTGCAGCGACGCGTCGAGGCCGCCGAGATACGCGAAGCCCGGCTGGAAGCCGACGAAGAACACGACGTATTCGCCGGCCGCGTGGCGGGCGACGACCTCGTCGGCCGGCAGGCCCGTGTGTGCGGCGACGGCCGCCAGGTCGGGGCCGGCGGCACCGCCGTACTCGACCGGAATCTCGACCTCGCGGCCGTCCGCGTGTTCGACGTCGGCCGTCTCCCACGCATCGCGCAGCGCGGGCGTGAGCGACTCGGCCGTCGCGGCGAGCGCGTCGAACA
Organism: Burkholderia sp.; assembly: GCA_031253835.1. Classification (GTDB taxonomy): domain Bacteria; phylum Pseudomonadota; class Gammaproteobacteria; order Burkholderiales; family Burkholderiaceae; genus Burkholderia. The sequence continues at coordinate 109,553 of JAIRVP010000035.1, forward strand.
CGATGGTCAGGTTGTTCATGCCGGGCACGACGTCGATCACGTCGGGCCACGTGCGCGCGGCCTCGGCAACGGCCCAGACGCGGCGCTGGCAATCGAGCGTGGCGGGCGGCGGCACCTCGCAGACGAGGGCGGCATCGCCGAGCGGATAAATGCGGGGTTGCGTCATCGGACTGGCACGGTTCGGGCGGCAATGTTAGCGCACATTGTCAATAAGATATCGATAAGTTACCAATAAGCGTTTTCGCCTAGCCCGTATACCGAGGCTTCTGGCGTACACTCGGCACACCCTGACATCCCGCTTGCGCCGCCTTTCCATGAAGCGTCCTCCGACCAAGATCGTGTCATCCGAACACCTCGTTTCCGATTCGAGCGCGGAGCTGTCGGAGCTCGAATACGGGCTCATCATGGCCGGCAACGCGTTCAACCGCTGGATGGTGCGCTGCATGTCGGCGGCCGGCGCGAAGGACATGACGGCGGTCGAGGTATCGCTGCTGCATCACGTCAGCCATCGCGAACGCAAGAAGAAGCTCGCCGACATCTGCTTCGTGCTCAATATCGAGGATACGCACGTCGCGACCTATGCGCTGAAAAAACTGATCGCCCGCGGCTATGTGAAGAGCGAGAAGAGCGGCAAGGAAGCGTTCTTCTTCGCGACCGACGCGGGCCGCGACCTGTGCCTGAAATATCGCGAGGTGCGCGAGCACTGCCTGATCGAGACGCTGAAGGACAGCGGGCTCACCAACGAGCAGATCGGCGACGCGGCGCAGTTGCTGCGCCACGCATCGGGCCTCTACGACACGGCCGCGCGCGCGGCGGCGTCGCTGTAAACGATTGCGGGAATTGTTGCGCGCGGGCCTGCGCTGACGGGCGTGCGACGACGACCGCGGCGCCGCGCGCCGGGTCATCCGGCGGACGGGTAGAGCGCGCCGTCGGTCACGATCCAGCGCAGCGCGAGGTCGTGTGCCTCGGCCGGCAGCGCATCGACGCGGCACGCTTCATACGCGATGCCGACCGTCACGGGCAGCACGTCGCCCGGCCAGGCGGCGAGCGTGCGGTCGTAGTAGCCGCCGCCGTAGCCGAGCCGGTAGCGCTGCGGATCGAATCCCACACAGGGAATCAGCAACAGGTCGGGCACGACGACGATTCCCGACGCCGGTTCCGGAATCCGGTGATGTCCATCGCGCATCGGCGTGTGCGCATCCCACGCATGGAACGCGAGCGGCGTGTGGCGCTCGCCGATCACCGGCAACGCGGCGCGCCGGCCGGCGCCTGCCGCACACCACGCGAGCACCGCATTGCGCGCATCGAATTCACCGGGCAGCGGCCAGTAGAACCCGACCGTGCGCGGCGCCAGACGGTCGAGCAGCGTGCGCAGCCGCGCGTCGAGCGCGGCGTTCGCGGCGGGCTGCGACGCGGCGTCGCGACGCGCGCCGGACAGCGTTTTGCGCAGCGCAACCTTCGGGTTCGGCACAGGGTTGCGTGCTATGCTTTCGCTCACTTCGTGCTCCATTCAAAACGATGTCGAACAGCCTTTTCCGAGTATATCGCGCGGTCGCGCTGACGCTTTCCGCCGCCGCGCTCGTCGCGGGTACGGCCGCGTGTGCCGCACCGGGCGACGACACGGTCGCCGGGGATGACCAGATCTTCGTGCAGCTTCGCGAAGCCGCACGCCGCAACGACGCCGCGAAAGCCGCGCAGCTTGCGTCGATGATCCCGAATTATCCGGTCCCGTCCTACGTCGAGTATTTCCAGATCAAGCCGCAGTTGTTCGATTCGACGGGCCGCGCGCGCGTCGATGCGCCGGACGCACCGGTGCAGTCGTTCCTGCAGCGCTACGACGGCCAGGCGATCGCTGATCGCCTGCGCAACGACTACCTGCTCGTGCTCGGCGCGCGCCACGACTGGCGCAACTTCGACGACCAGTACAAGCGCTTCGTGCTCGACGACGACACGCAGGTCAAGTGCTATGCGCTCGAATCGCGCGCGGCGCGCGGCGAGAACGTCGCCGATGCGGCACGTGCGCTGCTCGTCGAGCCGAAGAACTACGGCGACGCATGCGTCGACCTGATTACCGCGCTGACCGTCAACCAGCAGTTCACGAGCGACGACGTGTGGCAGCAGGCGCGCCTCGCGTACGAGCAGAACTACACGACGCTCGGCGGCAAGATCGTCGACGCGCTCGGCCCGCGCCCGGTCGGCTTCGACCAGGCGACGAGCGCGCCGCCGCTGTACCTCGCGCGCGGCGTCGGCGCCGATGCGACGTCGCACCAGCTCGCGCTGATCGCGCTCGGCCGCATGGCGCGTAATGATCCGGATGCCGCCGCCGGCATGCTGACGACGGTCGCGCCGTCGCTGACCAAGCCGGAACAGGCGATCGCGTGGGGCGCGATCGGCTACCAGGGCGCGATCAAGCGCTCGCCGCTCGCGTCGGTCTGGTACGCGAAATCCACGAATGCGCCGCTGTCGAACCCGGGCTACGAATGGCGCACGCGCGCCGCGCTGCTCGCCGGCAACTGGCCGATGGTGCGCTGGTCGATCGAGCAGATGCCGCCGTCGCTGCGCGACGATCCGGCGTGGATCTACTGGCATGCGCGCGCGCTCAAGCAGAGCGGCGACACGCTGCAGGCGAACCAGGAATTCGAGCAGGTCGCGGGCCAGTTCAACTTCTACGGGCAGCTCGCCGGTGAAGAGCTCGGCCAGCGCACGTCGATCCCGCCGCGCACGAAGGTGAGCGACGCCGAGATCGACGCGATGGGCAAGATTCCGGGCTTCGCGCTCGCGCAACGCTTCTACGGGCTGAACCTGCGCCTCGAAGGCAACCGCGAATGGAACTGGCCGCTGCGCGGGATGACCGATCGCCAGCTGCTCGCGGCCGCCGAATACGGCAAGCGCGTCGAGCTGCTCGACCGCACGGTCAACACGGCCGACCGCACGAAGGCCGAGCACGACTTCACGCTGCGCTACCCGTCGCCGTACCGCAACATCGTCGAGCGCTATGCGCAATCGACGGGCCTCGACGTCGAATGGGCGTACGGGCTGATCCGCCAGGAATCGCGCTTCATCATCAGCGCGCGTTCGTCGGTGGGCGCGGGCGGCCTGATGCAGCTGATGCCGGCGACGGCCCAGATGGTCGCGAAGAAGCTCGGCATGGGCACGATCACGCGCGCGCAGATGCACGACATCGATACCAACATCCAGCTCGGCACCTGGTATCTGGCGGACATCTTCAACAACTTCGACAGCTCGCCGGTGCTCGCCACCGCCGGCTACAACGCGGGCCCGGGCCGGCCGCGCCAGTGGCGCCAGGTGTTGACGCAGCCGGTCGAAGGCGCGATCTTCGCGGAGACGATTCCGTTCAACGAGACGCGCGACTACGTGAAGAACGTACTGTCGAATACCGTCTACTACGCGGCGCTCTTCGAGGGCAAACCGCAGTCGTTGAAGAAACGTCTAGGCATGATCTCGCCCTGATACGCAATCTTCACACTGCCGCGCGAGACGCGGCAGTGTTCTTTTGAGGTCCCGAACATATGGATCGCCAGACCGTCGCGCTGCTGGGCGGCACCGGCTTCATCGGCAGCCGGCTCGTCAATGCGCTGATCGACGCCGGCAAGCAGGTCCGGATCGGCACGCGCCGGCGCGACCACGCGCGCCACCTGCAGATGCTGCCGGTGGAGATCGTCGAGCTCGAAGGCCTCGACACGCGCACGCTCGCGCGCTTCGTCGCCGGCGCGCACGCGGCGATCAACCTGGTCGGCGTGCTGCACGGCGGCCGCGGCACGCCGTACGGGCCCGGCTTCGAGCGCGCGCACGTCGCGCTGCCGGCCGCGCTCGCGAGCGCCTGCACCGAGGTCGGCGTGCGGCGCGTGCTGCACATGAGCGCGCTCGGCGCCGATTCGCGCGGGGCGAGCATGTACCAGCGCTCGAAGGGCGACGGCGAGGCGGCGCTGCATGCGATCGCGGCGACCGATTCGCTCGCGCTGACGATCTTCCGCCCGTCGGTCGTGTTCGGCCCCGGCGACGCATTCCTCAACACGTTCGCGAACCTGCAGCGCACGGTGCCGGTGCTGCCGCTCGCGATGCCCGATGCGCGCTTCCAGCCGGTGTTCGTCGGCGACGTCGTCCGCGCGTTCGTCAACACGCTCGATCTCGCGGCCGCGCACGGCAAGACCTACGAACTCGGCGGCCCGACCGTCTACACGCTCGAGCAGCTGGTGCGCTATTGCGGCACGCTGGTCGGCCGGCAGGCACGCATCGTGCGGCTGCCCGACGCGCTCGCGCGGCTGCAGGCGAGCGTGTTCGAATGCCTGCCCGGCGAGCCCGTGCTCACGCGCGACAATCTCGCGACGATGTCGGTGCCGAACGTGCTGTCGGGCCCGCTCGCGCCGGAACTGGGGATCGCGCCCGCAAGTCTCGAAAGCATCGCGCCCGCGTATCTCGGCGAAGCCACGAAGCGCTCGCGGTTCGACTGGTTCCGCTCGCGCCGCTAGCGCTCGCGTGCGTTGCCGTCGTCCGGCCCTTTCCTTTCCCTTTTCGCGTTGTCCGGAACCCCGTCATGAAACTCGTCATTGGTGACAAGAATTACTCGTCGTGGTCGATGCGGCCATGGCTGCTGCTCGCGCATTTCGGCATCCCGTTCGACGAGATCGCGATCGAGCTGCGCCGCGACGACACGGCCGCGCGCATCCGCGAATACTCGCCGACCGGCAAGGTGCCGTGCCTGATCGACGATCACGGCGTCGCGATCTGGGATTCGCTCGCGATCGCCGAGACGCTCGCCGAGCGCTATCCGCAGTTCCCGATGTGGCCGGCCGATCCGCTCGAGCGTGCGCATGCGCGCTGCGTGTCGGCCGAGATGCATTCGGGCTTCGCGGCGCTGCGCACGCAGATGGGCATGAACGTGCGCGCGTCGATGCCGGGGCGCGGTGCGACGCCGGTCGCGCTCGCCGACGTCGCACGTATCGATGCGCTGTGGAGCGCGTGTCTCGAGGCGTCGGGCGGGCCGTTCCTGTTCGGCGAATTCGGGATTGCCGATGCGATGTACGCGCCCGTCGTGATGCGCTTCAACACGTACGCGCCGGGCCTGTCGCCGGACGCGGCCGGCTATGCGGCGCGCGTGACGGCGCTGCCGGCCGTGCAGCGCTGGATCGACGCCGCACGCCGCGAAACGAACGTGATCGCCGACTACGAGCCGACGCCATGAACATTTACGCAGTAGGCGGAGCGATCCGCGACGAATTGCTCGGCGTGCCCGTGCAGGACCGCGACTACGTGGTGGTCGGCGCGACGCCCGAGCAGATGGCCGCGCAGGGGTTCCGGCCGGTCGGCAAGGATTTCCCGGTGTTCCTGCATCCGCAGACGCAGGAGGAGTACGCGCTCGCGCGCACCGAGCGCAAGACGGCGGCCGGCTATCACGGCTTCCAGTTCCACTACGCGCCGGACGTGACGCTCGACGAGGATCTCGCGCGGCGCGACCTGACGGTCAACGCGATGGCGCGCGAGGTGAACCCGGAAGGCGCGCTGGTCGGGCCCGTGATCGATCCGTTCGACGGGCAGGCCGACCTGCGCGCGCGCGTGTTCCGGCACGTGAGCGACGCGTTCGTCGAGGATCCGGTGCGGATCCTGCGGATTGCGCGCTTCGCCGCGCGGTTCGCGGATTTCACGGTGGCGGACGAAACGCTCGCGCTGATGCGGCGGATGGTCGACGCGGGCGAGGTCGACGCGCTGGTGCCCGAGCGCGTGTGGCAGGAAATCGCGCGCGGGCTGATGGAAGCGAAGCCGTCGCGGATGTTCGCGGTGCTGCGCGAATGCGGCGCGCTCGTGCGCATCCTCCCCGAGGTCGATGCGCTGTGGGGCGTGCCGCAGCGCGCCGACTACCACCCGGAAGTCGATACGGGCGTGCACGTGATGATGGTCGTCGACTATGCGGCGAAGCAGCGCTATTCGCTGCCGGTGCGCTTCGCGGCGCTCACGCACGATCTCGGCAAGGCGACGACGCCCGCCGACGTGCTGCCGCGCCACGTCGGCCACGAAGGCCGCAGCGTCGATCTGCTCAAGCCGTTGTGCGAGCGGCTGCGCGTGCCGAACGAATGCCGCGATCTCGCGCTCGTGGTCGCGCGCGAGCACGGCAACCTGCATCGCGTGATGGAGATGGGCGCGGCCGCGCTGGTGCGGCTGTTCGAGCGCAGCGATGCGCTGCGCAAGCCGGCGCGTTTCGCCGAGATGCTGCAGGCGTGCGAATCGGATGCGCGCGGGCGGCTCGGGCTCGATGCGCAACCGTATCCGCAGGCCGAGCGGCTGCGCGTCGCGCTCGCGGCCGCGCGCAGCGTCGATGCCGGCGCGATCGCGCGCGGTATCGGCAACGACGCGGAGAAGATCAAGGATGCCGTGCATCGCGCACGGATCGAGGCCGTCGCGCAGGCGCTCGAGATCGGCGAATAAGGGCGGCAATAGGGGGCACAGGGCGGCGCGCGCCCGCGGCCGCTACGACTGCTTTCTGCGCGCCGGGGTGGCGGCCGCCGGGCCTTTGCCGGCGGCAGCGCGCGGCTTCGCCGACGCCTTCGTGTCTGCGGCGCCGGCCCTGGCCGGCCGTGCGGCATCGGCGTCGCGATCGCCGCGTTTGGCGGCCGGCGCGGCGCGTCGGCTCACGCGCGGCTCGCCCGGCGCCGGCTGCCTGATTTCCATCGTCGCGGACACCAGTTCGGCACACCTGTCGTCGAACAGCGGCAGCGTGCCGACCGCGATCAGCTCGGCCGGCCCGTCGCCGACGTTCGCGACGCGGTGCCGCTTGCGCGCATCGAAGTGCAGCGAATCGCCGGGCGCCAGCGGGTAGACCTTCTTGCCGACCGTGTAGCAGATGCGGCCGGCCAGCACGTACACGAACTCGTCGCCGCCGTGCGACACCCACTCCGAGCGGTAGCCTTCCATCATCCGCACCTTGAGCGCGTTGACCTGGCTGCCGTCGAAGGTGGTGGAGAGGCGCTCGTACCACTGCGACGTGGCGTCGAGCGCGTACGGCTTGCGGCTGCCTTCGTGCGAATCGGGCTGCGCCTGGCGCGGCTGGTCGATCAGCGCGCCGAGCGGCACGTCGAGCGCCTTGGCGACGTTGACGAGCGAAGACAGCGAGATGCCGGTGAGATGCCGCTCGACCTGCGACAGGAACCCGACCGACAGCTTCGCTTCGGTCGCGACTTCCAGCAGCGTCTTCTTCGCTTCCCGGCGCAGGCGGCGAATGCGCAGGCCGATACGCATGATGTCTGAATCCATGAATCTCTTTCGTGGCAACGAGTCGGGAGGCGAGCGGCGAGGCGGTGCAGTCGCCGGGACTTGCTTTCCGCGCATCGCACGAAGCACGGCCGTCGGGGCGGCGATGCCGGCGCATTGTACCGTGCAGTGTCGCCGGGTGAATTGACGTTGTGCCGGGATCCGCAGCCGTCACGCCGATTTTAGTCCTACGAAAATTTTAGCTTGACCTCAATTTCCGCGTGCTCTAGATTCTGTCGCGCATCAAACAAAGTTAAGTGAGACAAAAATTCCCCGAAGGCCTGCCGCCGGCACGGCGCCGCGGCCCGGCTGCGCGCCGGGCCGTGCGTGATCCGCGCCACGGCGGCGTGTCGCTTCAGGCATGCGCCATGCCGCGTCACGCCGCCGGCCGCCGACAACAATGAATAACGGGCACACGATGATCGATCGACTGAAATACAGCTTCTCCGGCCTTCCCCAGTACGACGCGTCCGTCGCCGACACGCAGGCCGGCCTGTCGCGCCTGCTCGACGCCGCGCGGCTCGACGCGGTGGTGATCACGTCGCAGGATGAATACGTGACCGAATACCTGCCGCGCAGCAACAACCCGCGCTACGCAGTGTCCGGCTTCGACGGCTCGGCCGGCTGCGGGATCTTCCTGAGCGCGGCGACCGCGCAGGCGCTCGGCGTGCCGCCGTTCGTGCTGTTCGTCGATGGCCGTTACCACCTGCAGGCCGAGCAGCAATGCGATCCGGCCCGCGTGCAGATCGAGAAGCTCGGGATGAACGTGACGATCTGGCAGGCGATGGCCGACTGGCTGGTCGCGCATGCGAGCCGGCTCGCGCGGGTCGGCTACGACGCGCTGCGGATCAGCGTCGCGCAGCGCGACCGGCTGCTCGCGCAGACGCAGGCCGCGTCGCTCGACTGGACGAGCCTCGCCGATCGCGAGATCGACCGCGCGATCGCGCTGCCGGGCTGGATCGTCGAGCGGCCGATCTTCGAGGTGCCGGAAGCGATGACCGGCCTGAGCGTCGCGCAGAACCTCGACACGCTGAACCGCCGGCTCGCCGCGCATACCGGTGCGGCCGACGGCAGGACCGCGTTCTTCTCGTGCGCATCGGACGATCTCGCGTATCTGCTGAACAGCCGCGGTTATCACATTCCGAATGCGTCGTCGCACCTCGGCTTCCTGTTCGCGGTCGGCGGGCAGGTCGCGCTGTTCCTGCCGGAAGGTTGCGACGGTTGCGAGGTCGCGCTCGCTTCGTATCCGGCGCTGCACGTGATCCGCCGCGATGTGGCTGCGCTCGAGCGTTTTCTCGCGCAGTTCACGGTCGAGCACGTGTGCTACGGCTTCGAATCGGTGAACTGCGCGCTCGTCGACGCGGTGAGCCGCGTGTGGCCGCACGCGCGGCATGCCGATTTCAACCCGGTCGAGGCGATGCGGGCGAGCAAGACGCCGGCGGTGCTCGACCGGTTCCGCGACGCGTTCGCGCGCAGCTCGGCCGCGATCGCCGAGACGATGCGCTGGGCGAAGACCGGCGAGCCGGGCGCACGGCACACCGAATACGACCTCGCGCGCACGATCAACGACGCGTACGGCGCGCGTTCGGCCGTCGCGCTGACGTTCCCGTCGATCGCCGCGAACGGTGCGAACAGCGCGTTCGCGCATTACACGGCGGCAAGCGCCGGCGTCGAGCTGGCGGAAGGCGAACTCGTGCTGCTCGACAGCGGCGCGTACTACGAAGCCGGTTTCGCGACGGACTGCACGCGTGTCGTGCTGCGCCGCACGCGCCCCGATACCGTTGCGCAGCCGTGGCAGCGCGAGATCTACACGGTCGCGCTGAAGGCCTGCATCAAGGGGCTCGTCACGCGCTTCCCGAGCACGGCGACGGGCGCCGACGTCGACGCGCTCGTGCGGCAGGTGTGCCGCGACCACGGCCACGATTTCGGCCACGGCACCGGGCACGGCGTCGGGATTCACGTGCACGAAGGCGGCGTGCGGTTCGCGCCGGGCGCGAAGTACGGGCTGGTACCGAATGCGGTGATTTCGGTCGAGCCGGGCATCTACCTGGCAGGCAAGGGCGGCGTGCGGATCGAGAACATCGTGATCATCCGGGCCGACGAAGCGCAGCCGGACACGGTGACGTTCGAGAACATCGTGACGGTCGGCTACGACTGGGACCTGATCGATCTCGACCTGCTCGACGACGACGAGCGCGCGTATCTGCGCGACTACGAGCGGCTTTGCGTGGAACGCGGCACGCAGGTCACTGCGTGTCCGCTGCTGTAAGCGCCGCCGCCCGCCGCGATCAGTTCAGCAGGCGCGCGCGCACGAACGGGGCGATCCGCTCGGCGAGCCACGCGTGCGTGCGCGTCGTCGGGTGCAGCGTGTCCCAGAACACGAAGCGCGCGGGATCGCGGCAGTCCGCGCGCGGCGTCTGCGCGCTCAGGTAGGTGAGCGACGACGGCTTCGGGATGTCGAGGCACGCGCGCGTCGCGTCGTCGAAGCCGTATTGGGCCGGGTGGCTCAGCAGGTCGTCGAACGGCGCGTACGCGTCGAATACCTCGAGCCGCAGCGTCGCGCCGTAGCGGGCGCGCAGCGCGGCGGCCACGTCGGCGAGGCGCGTGTTGTACTCCTTCACCTGCGCCGCGACGCTCGCGGTGTCGGTGCGGGTCGCGAACACCGGCGCGCGCGACACATCCGGCAGCGTGACGAGCATGATCCGCGTCGCGCCGCCCGCGGCGAGCCGCTCGAGGCTGTCGCGCACGGCATTCGCCGCCTGCTCGGGCGAGCGCCCGTAGTTCACGAGATCGTTGCCGCCCGCGAACACCGCGAACAGCGTGTTGGCGGGCCGGTAGTCCGGTGCGCGATCCATGTATTCGCGCCACGAGTCGATCTGCTGCACGAGCCCCGGCACGACGAGGTGCTGGTCGGTTGCCGCGCCGCCGATCGCCCAGTTGTAGAACGGCAGCCGCAGCGCGGTCGCGAGATATTCGGCCCACACCGGGCCGTTGCTGAAGCGCCCCGCATGCCAGCTCGTGCCGTTCGGCAGCTTCCACTGGCTCGCATTGAACATGTTCTGCGTGTCGGACAGGCTGTCGCCGAACACGATCAGCTTGTTGACGCGCGCGTCCTGCTGCGCGGCATCGATGGTCCACACCGTGTAGTTGAACGACAGCGCGTTGTTGGCCGCGACCGCCTGCGTGAGGCCGGACCGGATGCCCTTCGCGGCCAGCGTCTTGCGGCACACGTCGGCGAGCGCGTCCTGCGTCGTCGTGCTGTAGAACATGTTCTTCCACTGCGTGATGCCGTCGGCCCACCAGTAGCCGGGCACGCGATACCAGTCGCCGCCGGCGGGGTCGCGCGCCCATTCGTAGGTCGCGGCCGGCTTCAGCGGATCCGCGTCGATCCGGTACCAGCAGCGCAGGTACGTGTAGGTGTCGGACCCGCGGCGCGCGGCGCGCGGCGTCGCGCCAGGCGCGCTCGAGGCGGCCGGCGGCGCGACGTCGGGGCCGGCCGGCGACAGCGACATGTCGCCCGTCGGCGTGGGCAGCGGCGCGGGGCCGGCGGCCTGGGCGGCGGGGAGCGTCAGCGCGGCGCCCAGCGCCGCGACAGCGGAAACGGCGACGATGCGGGATGACAACGCAATACGGAAATATGGCATGCGGCCCTCTTCTGATTGTTGTGACGGGACGGCGGCGCGGTTGCGCAGCCGTGTATCGGAAGGGACCGTGGGTGCCGGGCTCGGGCCCGGTCTGTCGAAACGTGAATGGCCGCGAACGGCGGCGAGCGGCGGTGAATACGGCAGCGGCGGTGCCGCCGGCCGGTCAGCGCGCCAGCGCCGACACGCGCCCGTCCGGGCCGTAGACGCCGGTCGGTGCGGGCGCCGAGCGCAGTACCGCGAGCGCGCGCTCGTTGTAGTCCATCCGGATGCGGATCAGCATCCCGTTGTTCGCATTGGCCTGGCGCGCGCGTTCGGCGGCCTGCTGCAGCAACTGCCAGCGGCCCGCGAGGCGTGCATCGCGCTCGGCGGCCTGGTCCATGCCCTTCTTGCCGGCCGGAAAGCCGAGTGCGGAAAGCTGCGTGTCGCGCGTGCGTTCGAGGTGCGCGAGCCGGTCGATCAGCGCGCTTTTCTTTTCGACGATGCCGGGCAGCATCTCGAGCGGCTCGGCCGTCGTCAGCGCCTTTTCCTCGTAGACGAGCAGGGACGCGAATGCCTCGACCGTCGCGTGTTCGTCGTTGACCGTGGCCAGCAGCTCTTCTCTCATCGCGTCATGCTCGTCGCGCCGGTGCGCGCGGTGGCGCGCGCCGGCAAACCGGTGGAACCGGCCGCGAGGCCGGCTTAGTTACCCTGCGGGCGCTGCTGCTGCAGCAGCTCGCGGGCGGTGTTCAATACGCCGTCGGCAATCTTGTTCGCATCGATCGTCAACGTGCCGTTGTTCAGCGCGTCCTTGATCGACTGGACCAGGCCGGTGTCGATATCGGCGTCGCCCGACGCGGATACCGAACGCAACTGGCCGGACAGACCCGACAGGTTCACGGTCGTGTCGCCGCCGGTCGATCCGGCATCGGCCGCCTGCGCGGACGACTGGGCCGTGCCGGATTGCGCACGGGACGCGCCGTTGCCGGTCGGCGCCAGGGGGCTCGGGTTCGGAGTGGAATCGATCTTCACGATGGGTTTCCTGTACGGTATGACCCAGATAACGGCCGGGTCGGCCCGAACTTTAGCATCGCGAGCCCGAATGGCTCCGAATAAACAATTCTTTACACTCTTGCGGCGGAATCCGTCCCTATAGCGGAATTTCCACGGTGCCGGCGTCCTTGACGATGGCCGTGACGATCTGGCCCGCCGCCATCCGCACCCGCACCGACTGGCCCGGCGCCGCATTCGCGAGCACGCTGCCTTCGGCCGAAATCGTGAAGCCGGGCCCGGCCGCGACGACCCGCACCGTCTGGCCGGCCGATACCGACGCCGCGCTCTTCAGCATGTCCTGCCGCAGCGGCAGGCCGGCCGAGATGCGCGCGAGCGCGGTCGAGCCGATCGCCTGCGCCGGATCGGTGATCACCGCGAGCGGCATGACCGTCAGGTCGCCGTCGCGGGCGACCAGGTCGGCCGCGGAGAGCGGCTCGCCGGGCGCGATCTGGCGCGCGGCGACGTAATAGGTGGCCTGCACGGCGACTTTCGCCTGCAGGTAGACGGTCCACGGCCGCTCGCCCGCGCAGCGCACGCCGACCGTCGTGCGGCCCCACAGGCGCGCGCCGGTCGGCAGGAACGGCTCGAGCGTCGTGCACGCGGCGAGCCCGCGCGGAAACGCGGTCGTGACCGTTGCGGTCGTCTTGCCGGGCAGGCCGGCGATCTGCTGCTGCAGGAATGCGAGGGCCGCGCGGCGGATCGTCTCGGGATCCTGCTGGCCGGGCGGTGTGACGGGCGGGGCCGCGGCGGCGGCCGGTGCCGGGTTCGCGGAAACCGCCGCCGCGCGCGGCGCCGGCGCGGCCGATGCGGCGCGGGCCGCTGCGACGCGTGCGGCGGCGGCCGACGGTTGCGCCGGCCGGGCGGGATGCGACGCGGGCTCGGCCGTGCCGGCGACGACCGTCGCGATCGCGGTGGGGTCGGCGGCGCGCGGCGGCGCGCCGTAGCCGGCGTTCGTGCGGGCGGCGGCGTAGGCGGGCGCCGGCGGCGGAACGATCGTCACGACCATCGCGCCGGCCGGTTGCGCCGCGTAGCCGGCCGCGGCACCTGCACCCGAAGCCGCGCGGCCCGCTTCCGGCGCGATGCCCGCACCCGAAGCCATCCCCGCATTCCCGCCGAACTGCCCGCCGTTCGCCGCGTTGGCGTGCGCGGTCTCGGCCGTCTCGCCGCGTCCGGGAATCACGATCATCCCGTCTTCCGCGTGCACGGCCGGTGCGGCGATCCACAGCGCCGCGGCGAGCGCAAACGCACGCCGGACGTGCGTGAGCCGCCCGTTCCTTCCGCGAAGTGCGCTGCCAGTCATCGCCGTGTCCTCGATCCGTTGATCCGATTTGCATTCTAGGGAGCCGGGCGGCCGCGCAAACGATGAATAGAGGGGGCCTTTGCCGCGTTATTCGCCCGATTGCCGGTTGCGTCCGGCGCCTACCATCGCTGTCATGGAAAAAAGCCTCTCGGGTCGCCATCCGGCGCGAGGGGCGTGCAGCGCTTCATACGGAGAGACGCACACATGCTGGACAAACTCGATGCGGAATTCGCGTTCGGCCGACAGGCGCTCGACGTGCGCGCCTACCGGCAGGAACTGCTGTCGTCGAACATCGCGAACGCCGACACGCCCGGCTACCAGGCCCGTGACGTCGATTTCGCGTCGACGCTCGCGCGCTCGCTGAAGCAGACGAGCGGCGGCCTGGCGCCGAGCAACGCCGCGCAGCTGCCGATGGCGCAGCCGGCCGGCGTGACGAACGGCATGTCGATGGTGTCGACGGCGGCCGGGCACATGGCCGGCACCGCGAAGCTGATCCCGACCGGCGGCCCGTCGGACGACTACGGCCGCGCACAGTACCGGATGCCGCTGCAGCCGTCGCTCGACGGCAACACGGTCGATCTCGACGTCGAGCGCGTGCAGTTCGCGAACAACGCGCTGCACTACGAAACCGGGATGACCGTGATGACCCAGCAGATCAAGGCGATGATCGCCGCGATCTCGACGAACTCGTAAGCGCAACCGAACCCGAGCACAAGCACCAGGAGCCACCATGCCTTCGTTGATGAACATCTTCGGCGTCGCCGGTTCGGCGCTGTCCGCGCAATCGCAGCGCCTGAACGTCACCGCGTCGAACCTCGCGAACGCCGACAGCGCCACCGGCCCCGACGGCAAGCCGTACAAGGCCAAGCAGGTCGTGTTCGCGACCGACCCGATCGGCGGCGCGCGCACCGCGTCCGGCCAGGGCGTCGGCGGCGTGCGCGTGACGAAGGTGATGGACGACCCGTCGCCGATGAAGTCGACCTACGACCCGGCGAACCCGGCCGCCGACGCGAACGGCTACGTGCAGATGCCGAACGTCGATCCGGTGCAGGAGATGGTGAACATGATCTCGGCGTCGCGCTCGTACCAGGCCAACGTCGAGACGCTGAACACCGCGAAGACGCTGATGCTCAAGACGCTGACGATCGGCTCGTAAGCCGCGCGCCCCCCGACCTCACAGACCCGACAGTTTCGACAGAAGGCCAACCAGGATGACTTCCTCCAACACGACGATCGGCAGCAACGGCACGAACGTGTCGAACCTGCCGACCGACACGATGAACACCAACAAAGTGTCGTCGACCAACGGCACGTCGGCGAGCGACCTGCAGGCGACGTTCCTGAAGCTGCTCGTCACGCAGCTGCAGAACCAGGATCCGACGAGCCCGGTCGACAGCTCGCAGATGACGTCGCAGCTCGCGCAGATCAATACGGTGAGCGGCATCGCGCAGCTGAACACGTCGCTGACGTCGCTGTCGACGCAGCTCACGGCCGGCCAGCAGACGCAGGCCGCGCTGCTGATCGGCACGAACGTGCTCGCGCCGGGCAACGCGGTCGCGGTGAAGAGCGGCGCGGCGTCGCCGTTCGGCGTGTCGCTCACGAGCGACGTGTCGAACCTGACGATCACCGTGAAGAACAGCTCGGGCGTCGTCGTCAACACGATCAACGCGGGCAAGCAGTCGGCCGGCACCGTGCCGTTCAACTGGACGCCGACCGACGCGGCCGGCAATGCGCTGCCGGACGGCGCGTACACGGTCAGCGCGCAGTACACGGGCACCGACGGCAAGAGCTACGCACCGACCGTGCTGGCGGCCGCCACGGTGCAGAGCGTGATCAAGCAGGCGGACGGCACGGCGGGGCTGGTGCTGTCGAACGGTACGACGGTGGGGCTCACCCAGGTCGCGTCGATCTTCCCGAACGTCAAGACGTCGTCCACGACCGGCGACACCACCACCAACTGATCGAGCTTTCTCGAAACGGAGACCGAAATGGGTTATCAACAGGGTCTGAGCGGCCTCGCCGGTGCCTCGAACGCACTCGACGTGATCGGCAACAACATTGCGAACGCGAACACGGTCGGCTTCAAGTCGAGCACCGCGCAGTTCTCCGACATGTACGCGAACTCGGTCGCGACGTCGGTCAACACGCAGATCGGCATCGGCACGTCGCTCGGGTCGGTGCAGCAGCAGTTCGGCCAGGGCACGATCAACACGACGAACTCGTCGCTCGACGTCGCGATCAACGGCAACGGCTTCTTCCAGATGTCGAACAACGGCGTGACGACGTACTCGCGCGACGGCACATTCCAGCGCGACAAGAACGGCTACATCGTCGACTCGCAGGGCCGCAACCTGATGGGCTATGCGGCCGGCGCGGGCGGCGTGATCAACACCGCGCAGACCGTCGCGCTGCAGGCGCCGACGACCAACATCGCGCCGACCGCGACGACCAAGATCACCGGCCAGTTCAACCTGAACTCGCAGGACACGGTGCCGACCAAGACGCCGTTCAGCGCAACCGACAGCACGACCTACAACTACTCGACGTCGATCCAGGTGTACGACTCGCTGGGCGGTTCGCAGGCGGTCAACATGTATTTCGTGAAGTCGGCGGCCGGCACGTGGGAAGCGTACGCGGGCGTCCAGGGCGGCACGACGACCGATCTCGGCACGGTCACGTTCGATACGTCGGGCGCGATCAAGAGCACGACGACGGGCACGCCGCCGACGCCGACCGCCTCGGTCGGCCAGTTCCAGTTCACCGTGCCGAACACCGACGGCTCGGCGACGCCGCAGAACCTCACGCTCGACCTGACCGGCACCACGCAGTACGGCGGCAAGGACGGCGTGAACAACCTCGCGCAGAACGGTTACGCGAGCGGCACGCTGACGACCTATTCGATCGGCGCCGACGGCAAGCTGACGGGCAACTACTCGAACGGCCAGACCGCCGTGCTCGGCGAGATCGCGCTGGCGAACTTCAACAACCCGAACGGGCTGGTGAACCTCGGCGGCAACCAGTATGCGGAAACCTCCGCATCGGGCGTGCCGCAGATCTCCGCGCCGGGCAGCACGAACCACGGCACGCTGCAGGGCAGCGCGCTGGAAAACTCGAACGTCGACCTCACGTCGCAGCTCGTCAACCTGATCACCGCGCAGCGCAACTACCAGGCGAACGCGCAGACGATCAAGACGCAGCAGACCGTCGACCAGACGCTCATCAACCTGTAAGCGCGGATAACCGGCAGCCATGGACCGACTGATCTACACGGCGATGACGGGCGCGTCGCAGTCGCTCGACCAGCAGGCGATCGTCGCGAACAACCTCGCGAACGCGTCGACGACGGGCTTTCGCGCGCAGCTCGCGACGTATCGCGCGGTGCCGATGAATTTCGGCGACGGCAGCGCGATCGACCCGACGACGACGCGGACCTACGTGCTCGCGTCGACGCCCGGCGCCGATTACGCACCGGGTCCGATCACGCGCACCGGCAACCCGCTCGACGTCGCGGTGCAGGGCGCCGGCTGGCTGTCGGTGCAGGTTGCCGACGGCAGCGAGGCGTACACGCGCGCCGGCAACCTGCACGTCGACGAGAACGGCCAGCTGGTCAACGCGAGCAACCTGCCGGTGATCGGCAACGGCGGCCCGATCTCGGTGCCGCCGAACGCGGAAGTGACGATCGGCAAGGACGGCACGGTGTCCGCGCTGATGCCGGGCGACCCGCCGACGGCCGTCGCGATCGTCGACCAGATGAAGCTCGTCAATCCCGATCCGGCCACGCTCACGCGCGGCAACGACGGGCTGTTCCGCACGGCCGACGGCAATCCGGCCGATGCCGACCCGAACGTGGTCGTCACGCCGAATTCGCTCGAAGGCAGCAACGTCAACCCGGTGACCGCGATGGTCGCGATGATCGACAACGCGCGCGCATTCCAGCTTCAGTCGAAGCTGATCCAGACGGCCGACCAGAACGAGCAGTCGGCGAACCAGCTGCTCAACTTCAGCTGAGCGCCCGCGCCAGCCTACGCAGGAGACCTTACAAGTGAACCGTTCGCTCTACATCGCCGCCACCGGCATGAATGCGCAGCAGGCGCAGATGGACGTGATTTCGAACAACCTCGCGAACACCAGCACGAACGGCTTCAAGGCGTCGCGCGCGGTGTTCGAGGATCTGCTGTACCAGACCATCCGCCAGCCCGGCGCGAACTCGACGCAGCAGACCGAGCTGCCGTCGGGCCTGCAGCTCGGCACCGGCGTGCAGCAGGTCGCGACCGAGCGCCTGTACACGCAGGGCGGCCTCACGCAGACCGGCAACTCGAAGGACGTCGCGATCAACGGCGCGGGCTTCTTCCAGGTGCTGATGCCGGACGGCACGAACGCGTACACGCGCGACGGCTCGTTCCAGACCAACGCGCAGGGCCAGCTCGTCACGTCGAGCGGCTACCAGGTGCTGCCGGCGATCACCGTGCCGCAGAACGCGCAGTCGCTGACGATCGGCAAGGACGGCGTCGTGTCGGTCACGCAGCCGGGCTCGGGCAACGCGGTGCAGATCGGCTCGCTGCAGATCGCGACCTTCATCAACCCGACCGGCCTCGAGGCGAAGGGCGAGAACCTGTTCGCGGAAACGACGTCGTCGGGCGCGCCGAACGTGTCGCAGCCGGGCCTGAACGGCGCGGGCGTGCTCAACCAGGGCTACGTCGAAGCGTCGAACGTGAACGTCGTGCAGGAACTCGTCAACATGATCCAGACGCAGCGTGCCTACGAGATCAACAGCAAGGCCGTGACGACGTCCGACCAGATGCTGCAGACCGTCACGCAGATGAAGAGCTAACCGGAAAGTCCCGTCGTCGCCATGAAGCAGGTTCGCCTCCTCCCGTCAGCCCCCGTCCGCGCCGCATGCGCGGTCGCGGTGGCGGCGCTCGCCGGTTGCGCGCAGATCCCGCGCGATCCGATCATCCAGCAGCCGATGACGGCACAGCCGCCGACGCCGATGTCGATGCAGGCGCCCGGCTCGATCTACAACCCCGGCTACGCGGGGCGGCCGCTGTTCGAGGATCAGCGGCCGCGCAACATCGGCGACATCCTGACGATCATGATCGCGGAGAACATCAACGCGACCAAGTCGTCGGGCGCGAACACGAACCGGCAGGGCAACACCGACTTCAACGTGCCGACGGCCGGGTTCCTCGGCGGGCTGTTCGCGAAGGCGAACCTGTCGGCCTCCGGCAACAACAAGTTCGCGGCGACCGGCGGCGCGAGCGCGGCGAACACGTTCAACGGCACGATCACGGTGACCGTCACCAACGTGCTGCCGAACGGCAACCTCGTGGTCAGCGGCGAGAAGCAGATGCTGATCAACCAGGGCAACGAATTCGTGCGCTTCTCGGGCGTCGTCAACCCGAACACGATCTCGGGCGCGAACTCCGTCTACTCGACGCAGGTCGCCGACGCGAAGATCGAATACTCGTCGAAGGGCTACATCAACGAAGCCGAGACGATGGGCTGGCTGCAGCGCTTCTTCCTCAACATCGCGCCGTGGTGATGACGATGCAGACGACCCTGATCCACCGCCTGTCGGCCCGCGCGCAAGCCGCCGCGCGGCTCGCCGTCGCGTTCGCGGCCGTGGCTGCCGCCTGCGTGCTCGGCGCGGCGCCCGCGCAGGCGGAACGCCTGAAGGACCTCGCGCAGATCCAGGGCGTGCGCGACAACCCGCTGATCGGCTATGGCCTCGTCGTCGGTCTCGACGGCACGGGCGACCAGACGATGCAGACGCCGTTCACGACGCAGACGCTCGCGAACATGCTCGCGAACCTCGGCATCTCGATCAACAACGGTTCGGCGAACGGCGGCCCGTCGTCGCTGAACAACATGCAGCTGAAGAACGTCGCGGCCGTGATGGTGACGGCCACGCTGCCGCCGTTCGCGCGGCCGGGCGAGGCGCTCGACGTGACGGTATCGTCGCTCGGCAACGCGAAGAGCCTGCGCGGCGGCACGCTGCTGCTCACGCCGCTGAAGGGCGCGGACGGGCAGGTGTACGCACTCTCGCAGGGCAACATGGCGGTCGGCGGCGCGGGCGCCAGCGCGAACGGCAGCCGCGTGCAGGTGAACCAGCTCGCGGCCGGCCGGATCGTCGGCGGCGCGATCGTCGAACGCGCGGTGCCGAACGCGATCGCGCAGATGAACGGCGTGCTGCAGCTGCAGCTGAACGACATGGACTACGGCACCGCGCAGCGGATCGTGTCCGCGGTCAACTCGAGCTTCGGCCCGGGCACCGCGACGGCGCTCGACGGCCGCACGATCCAGCTCGCGGCGCCGGCCGATTCGGCGCAGCAGGTCGCGTTCATGGCGCGGCTGCAGAACCTCGACGTGAGCCCGGACAAGGCCGCGGCGAAGGTGATCCTGAACGCGCGCACCGGCTCGATCGTGATGAACCAGATGGTCACGCTGCAGAGCTGCGCGGTCGCGCACGGCAACCTGTCGGTCGTCGTCAATACGCAGCCGGTGGTGTCGCAGCCGGGGCCGTTCTCGAACGGGCAGACCGTGGTCGCGCAGCAGTCGCAGATCCAGCTGAAGCAGGACAACGGCGCGCTGAAGATGGTGACGGCCGGCGCGAATCTCGCCGACGTCGTGAAGGCGCTGAACACGCTCGGCGCGACGCCCGCGGACCTGATGTCGATCCTGCAGGCGATGAAGGCGGCCGGCGCGTTGCGCGCCGACCTGGAGGTGATCTAAATGGCGGCGAACCTTCCGAACGCGAACGACCTCACGCAGCGCTTCGCGCTCGACGTGCAGGGTTTCGATGCGCTGCGCGCGCAGGCGAAGCAGTCGCCGCAGGCCGGCGCGAAGGCGGTCGCCGGCCAGTTCGACGCGATGTTCACGCAGATGATGCTCAAGAGCATGCGCGACGCGTCGCCGGACGGCGGCCTGTTCGATTCGCATACGTCGAAGATGTACACGTCGATGCTCGACCAGCAGCTCGCGCAGCAGATGTCGACGCGCGGGATGGGCGTCGCCGATGCGCTGATGAAGCAGCTGCTGCGCAACGCCGGTGCGGGCGCGGGCAGCGACACGGCGGCCGGCGTCGGCGCGGGCGGCATGGGCGCCGGCGGCCTCGGCACGGCCTGCAACGAAGGCAGCCTCGCCGCGATGAACGCGATGGCGAAGGCTTACGCGAACGCGGCGAACAACGGCGGCCTCGCCGGCGCGCGCGGCTACTCGGCCGGCAGCGCGCTGACGCCGCCGCTGAAGGGCGCGAGCGGCGTGCAGGACGCCGACGCATTCGTCGACCGGCTCGCGGGCCCCGCGCAGGCGGCCAGTGCGACGACCGGCATCCCGGCACGCTTCATCGTCGGCCAGGCCGCGCTCGAATCGGGCTGGGGCAAGCGCGAGATCCGCGCGTCCGACGGCTCGACCAGCTACAACGTGTTCGGCATCAAGGCGAGCAAGGGCTGGACGGGCCGCACGGTGTCGGCGCTGACGACCGAATACGTGAACGGCACGCCGCGCCGCGTGGTCGCGAAGTTCCGTGCGTACGACTCGTACGAGCACGCGATGACCGACTACGCGAACCTGCTGAAGAACAATCCGCGCTACTCGGGCGTGCTCAGCGCGAGCCGCAGCGTCGAGGGCTTCGCGCACGGGATGCAGAAGGCCGGCTACGCGACCGACCCGAACTACGCGAAAAAGCTGATCTCGATCATGCAGCAGATCGGCTGACGGCCCGCGCCCGCTTTCGCCGAAAACGGGCGCCCGCCGCCCTCCGTTTCCCCCCTTGGACCGCGCCCGGCAGCCCGCCGCGCGCGGTTTCAACGTTTGCGCGAAAAAATTCGCCAATTCGATCTAAACTTTCGGTCAGCACTGCCGCTAAGTGTGAGAGACCTGTGACCGGGCCCATGATCTGGCCCGGTTTTACTGCGCACCGGTTGTCCGGGCGCTCATGACAAGAAAGACCGGCTAGCCATGAATATCGAAACGTCGACGGACCCCAGCCTGGATGCAGGCCACTCCGGGCCCGACTATGCCCGCCGCAATCCACTGGAAATCGGCGTGCAGCTGCGCAACCTCGTGAATCGCGGCGATTTCCTGACCGTCCAGTACCCGGGCGGCCAGCTCGTCACGCGCCTGCTCGAGGTCGATGTCGGGGCGCGGACGTTCACGTTCGACTGGGGTGCGCTGTCCGAGCAGAACGCCGGCATCCTCGGCGCGTCGCATTGCACGTTCGCGGCCTCGCCGGAGGGCGTGCGCGTCGAATTCACCACGGGCACGCCGCGCGAGACGCGCTACGAGGGGCTGCCCGCGTTCGTCGCCGATTTCCCCGACGTGCTGGTCTGCATCCAGCGTCGCGAATATTTCCGTGTCGACGCGCCGATCGTCGATCCGTTCCTGTGCCGCGGCAAGCTGCCGGACGGCGAGAGTTTCCTGTTCGAGGTGCACAACCTGTCGCTCGGCGGCGTGGGGCTGCGCACGGCCGACGAACGCGTCGAGGCGCTCGAGGTCGGCACGCTGCTGCCGGACGTCGAGCTCGAGCTGACCGGCCACGGCAAGCTGTCGCTCGACCTGCAGCTCGTGTCGCAGCGCTCGACGCAGATGCCGAACGGCTCGCGGCGCTACCAGCTCGGGTTCCGCTACATGTCGCTGCCGGGCAGCGCGGAAAACACGCTGCAGCGGCTCATCACGCAGCTCGAAATGAAGCGCCGCTCGCTCGCGCGGGCCTGACGCGCCTGCGGCCGCCGGCCTTGCCCGGCACGCCGCGCGACCCTCCGCCGGTCCCACCTGCCGGACGCTTCGACCGGCGACGCGCACGCGCGCGTCGCGCGTGCATTTTTTCCTCAATTTTTCCGATCGGCGGCCGTTATACCGGGAGTCACGCAACCCGGCGGCCGCAGCGCGGCCGGCTCATCAGGATCGCGCATGTCCAACACACTCATGAACCTCGGCGTCAGCGGCCTGAATGCCGCGCTCTGGGGCCTCACGACGACCGGCAACAACATCAGCAACGCCGCGACGCCCGGTTATTCGGTCGAGCGGCCGGTCTATGCCGAAACGAGCGGCCAGTACACGGGCAGCGGTTACATGCCGCAGGGCGTGAGCACCGTCACCGTGCAGCGCCAGTACAGCCAGTACCTGAACGACCAGCTGAACACCGCGCAGACGCAGGGCGGCGCGCTGTCGACGTGGTACACGCTCGTCGCGCAGCTGAACAACTACATCGGCAGCCCGACGGCGGGGATCTCGACCGGGATCACGAGCTACTTCACCGGGCTGCAGAACGTCGCGAACAACGCGTCCGACCCGTCGGTGCGGCAGACCGCGATCAGCAACGCGCAGACGCTGGCCAACCAGATCAACGCGGCCGGCCAGCAGTACGACGCGCTGCGCCAGAGCGTGAACACGCAGCTCACCAGCACGGTGTCGCAGATCAACACGTACACCGCGCAGATCGCGCAGCTGAACCAGCAGATCGCGGCCGCGAGCAGCCAGGGGCAGCCGCCGAACCAGCTGATGGACCAGCGCGACCTCGCGGTGTCGAACCTGTCGGGCCTCGCCGGCATCCAGGTCGTGCGCAACGACAGCGGCTACAGCGTGTTCCTGTCGGGCGGCCAGCCGCTCGTCGTCGCGGACAAGAGCTACCAGCTCGCGACCGTCACGTCGCCGTCGGATCCGAGCGAGCTGACCGTCGTGTCGCAGGGGATCGCCGGCGCGAACCCGCAGGGGCCGAACCAGGCGCTGCCCGATTCGTCGCTGTCGGGCGGCACGCTCGGCGGCCTGCTCGCGTTCCGCAGCCAGACGCTCGACCCCGCGCAGGCCCAGCTCGGCGCGATCGCGACCAGCTTCGCCGCGCAGGTCAACGCGCAGAACGCGCTCGGCATCGACCTGTCGGGCAACAAGGGCGGCAACCTGTTCACGACGCCGTCGCCGACCGTGTACTCGAACCAGGGCAATACCGGCAACGCGTCGCTGTCCGTGTCGTTCGCGAACGCGTCGCAGCCGACGACGAGCGACTACACGCTGTCCTACGACGGCACGAACTACACGCTGACCGACCGCGCGAGCGGCGCGGTGGTCGACCAGAAGGCGGGGCCGATGCCGGTCTCGCTCGGCGGGCTGAATTTCTCGACCCCGTCGGGCTCGATGAATGCCGGCGACAAGTTCACCGTGCTGCCGACGCGCGGCGCGCTGAACGGCTTCGGCCTCGCGACGACGAGCGCGTTGGCGATCGCGGCCGCGTCGCCGGCCGTCACGTCGGCGGCGAGCACCAACACCGGCACGGGCAAGATCACGCTCGGCGGCGTGACCGCGGGCTACCAGGTGCCGACGACCAAGCTGACCTACGACGCGACCGCGAAGACGCTGACGGGCTTCCCGGTCGGCACCACGGTGACGATCGGCACCACGCCGCCGACGTCGGTCACGATCAACAACCCGACGGACACCGTCCCGTACGACCCGGCGGCCGGCGCGACGATGACGATGTCGGGGACGGCCGCGGGCGCGCTCAACGGCGTGAGCGTCACGCTGTCCGGCGCACCGGCGACCGGCGACTCGTTCACGATCGGACCGTACGCGGGCGGCACCAGCGACGGCTCCAACGCGCTCGCGCTGTCGAAGCTGGTCAACGCGAAGGCGCTCGGCAACGGCACGGCGACGCTCACCGGTGCGTATGCGAGCTACGTGAACGGCATCGGCAACCAGACGACCCAGCTGAAATCGTCGAGCGCCGCGCAGACCGGGCTGATCGGCCAGATCACCGAGGCGCAGCAGTCGGTGTCGGGCGTGAACCAGAACGAGGAAGCGGCCAACCTGATGCAGTACCAGCAGCTTTACCAGGCGAACGCGAAAGTGATCCAGACGGCGGCGACGCTGTTCCAGACCGTGCTCGGCCTGTTCAACTGACCGGATTCGAGGGATAGAAGCGATGCGGATTTCCAGCACCCAGTTCTTCCAGCTGAACGTTTCTCAAATGAACGACCAGCAGGCCCAGCTCGCGCAGCTGTATCAGCAGATCTCGAGCGGCGTGAGCCTGCAGACGGCGGCCGACAACCCGGCCGGCGCGGCGCAGGCCGTGCAGCTGTCGATGACGTCGGCGACGCTGTCGCAGTACGCGACCAACCAGAACGCCGCGCTTGCGTCGCTGCAGGCCGAGGACCAGACGCTGCAGAGCGTGAGCAGCGTGCTGACGAGCGCGCAGACGCTGCTCGTGCGCGCCGGCGACGGCTCGCTGTCCGACAGCGACCGCTCGGCGCTCGCGACGCAGCTGCAGGGCTACCGCGACCAGTTGATGACGCTCGCGAACACCAACGACGGCGCGGGCAACTACCTGTTCGCCGGCACGAAGAACTCGGCGGCGCCGTTTTCGACGACGCCGGGCGGCAGCGTCACCTATGTCGGCGACACGGGTACGCGCCAGGTGCAGATCGCCGATTCGAGCACCGTGTCGCAGGGCGATACGGGCGCGGCCGTCTTCATGTCGGTGCCGGCGATCGGCAGCTCGCCGGTGCCGTCGGCCGGCGCGGGCAACACGGGCACCGGCACGATCGGGGCGGTCACGGTGACGAATCCGTCGATCGCGACGAACGGCCATCAGTTCTCGATCACGTTCGGCGGCACGGCCGCCGCGCCGACCTACACGGTGACCGACAACTCGGCCAGCCCGCCGACCACCACGCCGGCGCAGGCCTACTCGGCGGGCTCGGCGATCTCGCTCGGCGGCGGGATGACGGTGGCGGTATCGGGCACGCCGGCTGCCGGCGACACGTTCGCCGTCTCGCCCGCGCCGCAGGCGAGCGGCGGCGCCGACGTGTTCTCGTCGCTCGACGCGATGATCTCGGCGCTGAAGACGCCCGTGACGGGCAATGCGGTGGCGGGCGCGGCGCTGAAGAACGCGCTGATGACGGGCTCGACCAAGCTCGGCAACACGATGCGCAACGTCACGACGATCCAGGCATCGGTCGGCGGCCGCGAGCAGGAAGTCAAGGCGATGCAGACCGTCAACCAGACGGCGACGCTGCAGACGACCAGCAACCTGTCCGACCTGACCAGCACCAACATGGTCACGACGATCAGCCAGTACCTGCAGGTGCAGAACGCGCTGACCGGCGCGCAGAAGGCCTACGTGCAGCTGCAGAACATGTCGCTGTTCCAGTACATCAATCCCTGATGCACGGTACGCCGGCGGCGATGTGAGCGCACGCTTGCGTCGCCGCCGGCGCCATTCGCCGCCTGCGTGCCCTGCGCGGGCGGCCGCTTCACCGGGTCGCGCGGCCGCGCACCGGTTCGCCGGTCCGGCCAGCCGCGTCGCGCGCCGGCCAGCCGGCGGCGAGCCCCTGCGTGTCAGCCCGCTTGCCAGCCCCATTTCCGCTCCGTAAACTCGCGCCAGATTCCAGACCGGCGCATCCTTGGCAGCCGGCGACCGACAGGAGCCCTTTCCCCATGTCCGATTCCTATTTCCCGCGCTGGCGGGTCCAATCGACCGGCGCGGCCTCGCGCGTGGTCGGCACCGACGAGCGCCTGCCGTGGCCGCAGATGGTCGCGATGGGCGTGCAGCACGTCGTCGCGATGTTCGGCTCGACCGTGCTCGCGCCGCTGCTGATGGGCTTCGACCCGAACCTGTGCATCTTCATGTCGGGCATCGGCACGCTGCTGTTCTTCGTGCTGGTCGGCGGCCGCGTGCCGAGCTACCTCGGCTCGAGCTTCGCGTTCATCGGCCTCGTGATCGCGGTGACGGGCTACGGCGGCAGCGGCCCGAACGCGAACATTCCGGTCGCGCTCGGCGGGATCGTCGCGTGCGGCGTCGTGTACGTCGCGCTCGGCGCGCTGGTGCAGGTGATCGGCACGCGCTGGATCGAGACGCTGATGCCGCCCGTGGTGACCGGCGCGGTCGTCGCGGTGATCGGGCTGAACCTCGCGCCGATCGCGGTGAAGGGCGTGTCGGCGTCGACCTTCGACTCGGTGATGGCGCTCGTCACGGTGCTGTGCGTCGGCGGTGTCGCGGTGTTCGCGCGCGGGATGATGCAGCGCCTGCTGATCCTCGTCGGGCTGGCCATCGCGTACGCGCTCTATGCGATCGCGACCAACGGGATGGGCCTCGGCAAGCCGGTCGACTTCTCGATCGTCGCGCATGCCGCCTGGTTCGGGATGCCAGCGTTCACCGCGCCGGTGTTCGATCCGCACGCGATGCTGATGCTCGCGCCGGTCGCGGTGATCCTCGTTGCCGAGAACCTCGGCCACATCAAGGCCGTCAGTGCGATGACGGGGACCAGCCTCGACCGCTACATCGGCCGCGCGTTCATCGGCGACGGGCTCGCGACGATCGTGTCGGGCAGCGTCGGCGGCACGGGCGTCACCACGTACTCGGAGAACATCGGCGTGATGGCCGTCACGCGGATCTACTCGACGCTGGTGTTCGCGGTCGCCGCGGTGATCGCGATCGTGCTCGGCTTCTCGCCGAAGTTCGGCGCGGTGATCCAGACGATCCCGGGCCCCGTGCTCGGCGGCGTGTCGATCGTCGTGTTCGGGCTGATCGCGGTGACGGGCGCGCGGATCTGGGTCGTCAACAAGGTCGACTTCTCCGACAACCGCAACCTGATCGTCGCGGCCGTCACGCTCGTGCTCGGCGCCGGCGACTTCTCGCTGAAGATCGGCGGCTTCGGGCTCGGCGGGATCGGCACCGCGACGTTCGGCGCGATCATCCTGTACGCGATCCTGCGCAAGGAAAAGGAACCGGGCCCGGTGGTCTGACCGGGTGCGGGCGGCGCCATGCCGCCCGCCGGCGCGCGCTCACGCGCCGATATTCGACTGCGCCTGCAGCCACGTGCAGAACTGCGCGACGAGCGGATCGTCGGCCGGTGCGCCGGGCGCGATCCACCAGTAGCTGCGCGTCGCGATGCGCGGCCCGTCGAGCGGCATCACGAGCCGGCCGCTCGCGAGCTCGTCGTCGATCAGCGGCAGCGGGCCGAGCGCGACACCCAGCCCGTCGACGGCCGCCTGCAGCGCGAGGTAGAAGTGGTCGAACGACTGCCGCTTGCGCCCCTTCATCGCCACGCCGGCCGCCGCGAACCAGTCGCGCCAGCCTTCCGGCCGCGTATCCGAATGCAGCAGCACGTGCCGCGCGAGATCGTCCGCGCGCACGATCGGCGCGCGCTTGAGCAGCGCGGGGCTGCAGACCGGGATCACGCTTTCGTCGAGGAAGTGGCCGCTCGTGCAGTTCGGCCAGTGGCCGGGGCCGCGGCGGATCGCGACATCGAAACCGTTCAGCGTGTCGAGCGGCGCATTCGACGTCGACAGCTTCAGCTCGACGTTCGGCACGTCGCGCTGGAACCGCGACAGGCGCGGCAGCAGCCATTTCATCGCGAAGGTCGGCAGCGCGTTGATGCGCAGCACGCGCGCCGCGCCGGTGTTGCGCAACTGCTCGGTCGCGTGCGCGATGCTGTCGAACGCCGCGCGCACGGTGTCCAGGTAGCGGCGGCCTTCGTCGGTGAGCTTCACACGCTTGCCGTAGCGGTGGAACACCGGCTTGCCGAGCCACGCCTCGAACGCGGCAATCTGCCGACTGATGGCACCATGAGTCACATGCAGCTCGTCGCCGGCGGCGCTGAAGCTTTCGTGTCGTGCCGCGGCTTCAAAGGCCCGAAGCGCGGAAAAGGGCGGGAGATCGCGTGCCATGCTTGTGATTCTAGATCACAAGGGCGTGCCGATAAAATCGTTTTGCCACGATCCGGAACGGCGGTAACCTCGGTTCACCGTTTAGTGAGGATCACCATGCAATCCGTTTCCCCGCCGTCTGTCGCGGCGCCCCGCAGCGTCGGCCTCGCCGAGCTGTTCACCGGTTTCCTGTCGCTCGGCCTGATGTCGTTCGGCGGCGCGTTGCCGTTCGCGCGGCGCACGATCGTCGACGAGCGCAAGTGGCTCTCCGCCGACGAATTCACCGATCTGCTCGGCCTGTGCCAGTTCCTGCCGGGCGGCAACGTGATCAACCTGTCGGTCGCCGTCGGCATGCGCTTTCGCGGCGTGGCCGGCGCGTTCGCCGGCATTCTCGGGCTGATCGCGGGCCCGACGCTCGTCGTCGTCGCGCTCGGCGTGCTGTACGCGAAGACGCAGAACGATCCGCACGTGCAGCACCTGTTCGCGGGGCTGGCCGCCGCGGCCGCCGGGCTGCTCGTCGCGATGGCCGTGAAGGTCGCGAAGCCGCTGCGGCACGCACCTGCGGCGGCCGGCATCGCGGCGCTCGCGTTCGTCGCGATCGCGGTGCTGCGCATTCCGCTGCTGACCACGATGCTCGTGCTGACGCCCGTCAGCGTGTGGCTCGCGTCGCGCCGCCGCGACGCGGGCACGCCGCAACCGGCGCAGGCTGCTGCGCGGGAGACGCAGCCGGGAGACCGGCCATGAGCGACACGCTGGTCGCCATCGCGACGATCTTCAGCCAGTTGTCGCTGCTCGCCTTCGGCGGCGGCAACACGATCCTGCCGGAGATGCAGCGGCAGGTCGTCGACGTCCATCACTGGATGAGCGCGCACGAGTTCACCGCGCTGTTCGCGCTGGCCCAGGCGGCGCCCGGGCCGAACATGATGATCGTGTCGCTGGTCGGCTGGCACGTGGCCGGCTGGGCCGGGCTGCTGGTCGCGTCGCTCGCGAAGTTCGGGCCGTCGTCGATCGTCACCGTGCTCGCCCTGCATGCGTGGGAGCGCTTTCGCGACCGGCCGTGGCGCCGCTACGTGCAGCAGGGGATGATGCCCGTCACGGCCGGGCTCGTCGCGGCGAGCGCGATGCTGATCTCCGAGGCGTCGAACCGCACGGCGATCCAGTGGGGCATCACGGCCGCGTGCGCGGTGCTCGCGTGGCGCACGCGCATCCATCCGCTGTGGCTGCTCGCCGGCGGCGCGCTGATCGGGCTCACGGGCATCGGGCAGTGAGCGGCCTGCGGCCGCCGGCTACTGCGATGCCGGCAGGTCGCTGTTCACGAGACCGAGCAGCCGGCCGCGCTCGCTGCCGACGTCGTCCGTGACGGCCGGCCAGTCGACCACGAAGCCCGCGTCGAGCGCGTCGCGCATGAGCGTGCCGTAATCGGCCTTCCCGACCTTGCCGCCGCGCAACGCGTCGGCCACCTCGTGCTTCAGCGTCGGCGTGAACGACGGGTAGGCGGCCACCAGCGCCGCGTACTGGCGCGCATCGATCTCGCCCGATTCGCGGTTGAACGCCCAGACGGCCACCAGCACGATCGCGGCGAACGGGATCACGGTGTAGCGCAGGAAGAACGTCGCGAGTGTCATTCGAAGGCTCGGTGAAGCGGTGCGGGACGGCGGTCGGGGCGCAATCGGGGCAGGTCGGCCCGGTATACTCGGCCGGTTTTCCGGCACGGCGGCGAGAACCGCCAGGCCGACCGGTTCCTGCGCGTGGCGCTGCGCGGCGGGAATCCGCTCCCCGACGGCAAGCATTATATTGGCGCGCGGCACGCGGGCGATGCCCGGCCGCGCAGCGCCGGCGGTGTTTCGCGCCCGCCGGCAGGACTGAATCTCGCACCGCCCGCCGCGCGCGGCCGGGCGGCGCGCACCACGGGAGGATCGATGGATCTCGACGGCGCCAGCCGCAATCTCACCGTCGCCGCATTGCTCACGCTGTCCGGCGGCTACCTCGACGCGTACACGTACGTCGGCCACGGCCACGTGTTCGCGAACACGATGACCGGCAACGTCGCGCTGCTCGGCATCAACCTGTCGGCCGGCGAATGGGCCGCCGCGCTGCATCACGTGCCGCCGCTCGTCGGCTTCGTGATCGCGGTGTTCGTCGCGCACCTGCTCGGCCTCGCCGCACAGCGCGGCTGGATGCGGCACACGGCGTTCGCGAGCCTGATCGTCGAGATCGCGTTTCTCGGCATTGCCGCGAGCGGCCTCGTCGGTGCGTCGAGCGCGTGGCTGATTCCAGGCATCTCGTTCGTCGCGACGCTGCAGACGCTGTCGTTCACCCATCTCGAGGAACTGTCGTACACGTCGGTGATGACGACCGGCAACCTGCGCCGCGCCGCGCAGAAGCTGTTCGTCGGGCTGATCCCGCGCTACGACGCGGGCGCGCTGCACGACTCGGCGCTGCTCGCGACGATCAGCTTCTGCTTCCTGGCCGGCGCGGTGGTCGGCGGCCTCGTGACGCGGCTCGTGCCGGACATCGCGCTGTGGGGCGCGGTGCTGCTGCTGGTCGGCGCATTCGCCGAAATCGTGCGGCGCGCGTGGCGCCGGCATACGGCCGACGGCGGGCCGGCGGCGGCGTGACCGCGCACCCCGCAGGCGCCCCCGTGCGTCCGCCCGTTCCGCGGCGCCTGCCGCGCGAACCTTACAGACCCGACACCCCGAAAGCCGCGCGGCCGGTTGCTGCTGCGCAGCGCCCGCCGCCCGCCGGACAAGCCTCCCGCGCGTAACGTTGTGCGCGGGCGACAGTTCCGCCGTTACCGCGCATTTCAATTTCTTTCAGCGATCGCACTCGTCATATGATTCAGGCCATATCGCGCGCGCCAAGAACGGGCGCGATCGCCACCCGGCTGCGCACGCGGCCGGCCATGAATGGAGACACCTACAAAAAGGAAAGCTCATGAAGCAGACCACCCGACTCGCAGCCATCGCAGGGGGCGCCGCGCTCGCATTTGCCAGTCAGTACGCGGCCGCACAAAGCTCGGTCACGCTCTGGGGCGTCGCCGACGCCAGCATCCGTTACCTGACCAACGCCAACGCCAAGAACGACGGCCTGCTGTCGATGACCAACGGCGCGATCACGAACAGCCGCTTCGGCATCTACGGCACGGAAGACCTCGGCGGCGGCCTGAAGGCCGTGTTCAACCTCGAAAGCGGCGTGAACCTGCAGAACGGCGCATTCGCCGACAGCGGCCGCCTGTTCAACCGCGCAGCGTACGTCGGCCTGCAGAGCCCGTACGGCACGGTGACCCTCGGCCGCCAGAAGACGCCGCTGTTCGACCTGCTGTCGGATACCTACGATCCGCTGACGGTCGGCAACTACCTCGAAAACGCATGGCTGCCGGTCGCACTCGGCGGCGGCCTGTATGCGGACAACCAGATCAAGTACACGGGCAAGTTCGACGGCCTGACCGCGAAGGCGATGTACTCGACCGGCACCAACTACGAATCGACCGGCGCCGGCGGCTTCTCGGGCCAGATCCCGGGCTCGCTCGGCAAGGGCAATGCGTGGGGCGTGTCGCTGTCGTACGTGATGGGTCCGCTCAGCATCGCGGCCGGCGCGCAGCAGAACAGCGACAACTCGGCACGCAAGCAGACGATCTACCACGCGAACGTCGTGTACGCGTTCAGCAAGGCGAAGATCTACGCGGGCTACCTGCGCTCGAAGGACGACACGGGCTTCGTCGACAGCCTGCTCGCGCAGCAGACGATTCCGGTCGCGAAGGGCACGGGCCGGATCGACGACGGTCCGTTCGCGGGCGTGAGCTGGCAGGTCAGCGCGCCGCTGACGCTGACGGGCGCGTTCTACTACGACCACATGCGCAATGCGATGACCACCAACGGCACGCTCGCGAGCGGCAACCGCTACGCGGTCGTCGGCATCGCCGAGTATGCGCTGAGCAAGCGCACCGAAGTCTACGGCACCGTCGACTTCAACAAGACGAACGGCGCGGCGAACGTCGAGCTGCCCGGCCGCAGCAACCAGACGGGCATCGCGATCGGCCTGCGCAATATCTTCTGACGAACGTCGGAACGCATGCGCCGGCAGTCGCCCGGCGCGCATCGAAGAGGCTCCGCGAGGGGCCTCTTTTTTTTCGTCACGCGACCTTCATACGCGCACCCGACTATTCGGCAATCGCTCCATTGCGGAAGTCCCGCGCCGTAAGGGTTCCGTCGGCATTCCAGAACATACTTTTACAGTACGCGCGAAGGCTTTCCGCTACGCTGCGTGCATCGCCCGCTGCGTGCCGAGAGGCTCGCGCGTGCGTCGTTCCGGTGGCGCTCGGCGAGCGCGGCCGGCCAGGTGCGTAACTTGTGTATCCGGTGATGACAATCGCGGTCTGCCGGTTTTTTTTCGTGGGACGATGCGCTCACGATTTTCTTGAAAGGGGATGACGATGGGTATCCTGAACACCGTGGGTGAAATCGCTGGCGCAGTGGCAGCCGTCGAAGGCGCGGAAAAGCTGGATCCGGATGCGGGCCTGCTGACCAAGGCGGCCGCGGCCGTCGCCGGTTTCAAGGGCGCCGAAGCGATCGAAGGCATGCTCGAGAAGAAGGAAGAGCAGCCCCAGCAGGCAGACGACACGCAGGCGACGGACGGCAGCGACACGTCGCAGGCCTGAGCATGGCGGCTGGTCCGGCCGCGGGCGCGCCCTTCGCGCGCCCGGGCGGACCGGTGCCGCGCAGCCGGCAGGTCGGGCATGCGGTCGATCGGTGACGCATGACAAACCGGCAGCCGGTTTGACCGGCGAGAGGCCACGTCTCTCGCCGTTTTTTATTGGGCGCGCGCCTGGGCGCGCCGTGCGCCGCACGAATCCCCGAATCTTGCTATCGTGCCTTCATCCGAACTGCGATGAGGGAATGCGATGGATTTCGACTACGACCTGTTCGTCATCGGCGCCGGCTCCGGCGGCGTGAGGCTCGCGCGGATGTCCGCGTCATACGGCGCACGCGTCGGCATCGCGGAAGAAGAGCAGATCGGCGGCACCTGCGTGCTGCGCGGCTGCATCCCGAAGAAGCTGCTCGTCTACGCATCGCACTATCCGCATGAAGTCGAGGACGCACAGGGCTTCGGCTGGACCTTCGGCGCCGGCACGCTCGACTGGTCCGCGCTGATCGCCGCGAAGGATCGCGAGATCAACCGCCTCAGCGACATCTACATCAACCTGCTGCGGCAATCGGGCGTCGACATGCACGCCGGCCGCGCGACGCTCGTCGATGCGCATACCGTCGCGATCGGCGATCGCACGATCCGCGCGCGCCACATCGCGATCGCGACCGGCTCGCGCCCGTCGCTGCCGGCGCGGCCCGGCATCGGGCACGCGATCACGTCGCGCGAGGCGCTGTCGCTCGCGACGCTGCCCAAGCGCATCGCGGTGGTCGGCGGCGGCTATATCGCGGTCGAGTTCGCGGGCATCTTCAACGGCTTCGGCAGTCATGTCGACCTGTTCTATCGCGGCGAGAAGATCCTGCGCGGCTTCGACGACGACGTGCGCCAGTTCCTGACCGACGAGATGACGAAGCAGGGCGTCGCGATTCACGCGCGTGCGGTCGTCGAGTCGATCGAGCGCGCGGACGACGGCACGCTGAGCGTGCGCGTCGGCGATACGCGGCACGGGCCGTACGACCAGGTGCTCTATGCGACCGGCCGCGTGCCGAACGTCGACGGGCTCGGGCTCGAGCGGGCGGGCGTGATGCTCGACGCGCGCGGCGCGATCGCCGTCGATGCCTATTCGGCGACGTCGGTGCCGTCGATCCACGCGATCGGCGACGTCACGTCGCGGCCGCAGCTCACGCCGGTCGCGACGCGCGACGGCGGGCTGCTCGCGCGCACGCTGTTCGGCGGGTCGCGCGTCGCGGCCGATCATGCGTACGTGCCGTCGGCGGTGTTCAGCCAGCCCGAGGTCGCGACGGTCGGCCTGACCGAAGCCGACGCGCGTCACGCGCACGGCGAGGTCGACATCTACCGCACGTCGTTCAAGGCGCTGCGCCATACGCTGTCGGGCCGCGACGAGCGCACGATGATGAAGCTCGTCGTCGCGCGCGACAGCCAGCGCGTGGTCGGTGCGCACATGGTCGGCCGCGACGCGGGCGAGATCATCCAGGGCATCGCGATCGCGATTCGCGCGGGGGCGACGAAGACGCAGTTCGACGACACGATCGGCATCCATCCGACCGCGGCGGAGGAATTCGTGACGATGCGGCAGAAGGTGGCCGACTAGCGCGAACGGTGTGTGCGTGCGCTGCCGGTTGGCCCGATCGCACATCAGCGGATCGATCGAGCATCCCTCCGCCGTGATGGCGGCAGCCCGACGACGTGCTCCGCCCCCGTGTCGGCGCGCGTTGCCTCGCAACGGCATGCGCCGGGAGCAATCGTGCGCCTCATATCCGTCTGAAATTCGTCAATTCTTTTCAAGAATCTCCGTCTCGATAACCGGACTTGGTATGATCGCGAAAAATCACAGACGGGGCCAATCATGCGCGATCAACAGCGCAGCACTCAGAATGACGGGGTAACCGGCGTACGCGAGCCTGTCGCGTACCGCATCAGCCATCCGCTTCGCGCCGCAACCCATCCGTTGCGCGCCCTCATCCATCACATACCGCGATCGCCCGTCCGGCGATGAATGCGTGCGCGCGCATCGCGCCGATGCGTGCGCGCCCGTTTGCGCGGTAGCCGTTTCGACCGCCGGATCGTCCGCGAGCCGGCGCGCCCGCCCAGGGCATTCTTTCCACGCAAGGAGACCAGCAGTGAACATTCAGACACGACGCACCGTCCTCGTGGCGGCCGCGGTCGTCGCAGCGCTGTCCGGCTGCGCGACCGAATCGTCGCGCACGCTCGACGTGCCGGCCGTCAGCAGCGCGCAGAAGCCGTATGCGGGCAAGCCCGTCGCGATCGCGGTCGGCAAGTTCGACAACCGCTCGAGCTACATGCGCGGCATCTTCTCCGACGGCATCGACCGCCTCGGCGGGCAGGCGAAGACGATTCTCGTCACGCGCCTGCAGCAGAGCCGGCGCTTCAACGTGCTCGATCGCGAGAACCTCGACGAGATCAAGCAGGAAGCCGGCTTCATGAAGAAGGCGCAGGCCGTGAAGGGCGCGAACTACGTGGTGACCGGCGACGTGACCGAGTTCGGTCGCAAGGACGTCGGCGATCACCAGCTGTTCGGCATTCTCGGTCGCGGCAAGACGCAGGTCGCGTACGCGAAGGTCAACCTGAACATCGTCGACACGACGACGTCGGAAGTCGTCGCATCGAGCCAGGGCGCCGGCGAATTCAGCCTGTCGAATCGCGAGGTGATCGGCTTCGGCGGCACGGCCGGCTACGACTCGACGCTCAACGGCAAGGTGCTCGACCTCGCGATCCAGGAAGCCGTGAACCATCTGGCCGACCAGGTCGATGCCGGCGCGTTGAAGGCGGCGCAGTAACCGTCGCTCGACATGCCGCAGCGGGCGCCGGAACCGGCGCCGCGCTGGACCGATTCACCACGACATCAAAAAGAGAAAAGACCATGAAACGGGGTAACTGGCTGCCGGTGACGGCCGCCGCCTTGCTGCTCGCCGGCTGCGCGAGTTCCACGCCGCCGCTCTATCAGTGGACCGGCTATCAGCCGCAGGTGTACGAATATTTCAAGGGGCAGAAGTCGCCGCAGGAGCAGATCGACGCGCTCGAGAAAGCCCTGCAGGACATTCGCGGCAAGGGGCATACGCCGCCGCCGGGCTTCCATGCGCATCTCGGCATGCTGTACGCGAGCATCGGCAGCGAGCAGCAGGCGGAGCAGGAGCTGCAGGCCGAGAAGCAGCTGTTTCCGGAGTCCGCGACCTACATGGATTTCCTGCTGAAAAAGAAAGCCGGCGCGCCGAAGGCCGCTGACCCGAAGGCGGCCGGCCAGAAGGCCGTCGACCAGACGGTCGCCGGCCAGAAAAACGCCGATCCGACCACCGCCAAACCGTGAGCGACGCGCCAGCCATGTTCAAGACCCTCTCATTCAAGCTGCTGTCCGTGCTGTCGCTCGTCGCGTTGCTGAGCGCATGCGCGCAGCCGGTGACACGGCCCGATTACGCGGCGTTCAAGAAGAGCCAGCCGCGCTCGATTCTCGTGCTGCCGCCCGTCAACGAAACCTCCGACGTCGGCGCGACCTACGGGATGCTGTCGCAGATGACGCTGCCGCTCGCCGAGTCCGGCTATTACGTCGTGCCGGTCGCCGTGATGGACGAGACCTTCAAGCAGAACGGCCTGACCAATGCCGCCGAGATCCAGGAGACGCCGCCCGCGAAGCTGCGCGAGATCTTCGGCGCGGACGCCGCGCTGTATTCGAAGGTATCGCAGTACGGCACCGTCTACCGGATTCTCGCGAGCGCGACGGTCGTGTCGGCGTCGGCGAAGCTCGTCGATCTGCGCACCGGCGACGTGCTGTGGCAGGGCCGGGCGAGCGCGAGCAGCGACGAAGGCGGCAACGGCGGCGGCGGCGGCCTGATCGGCATGCTCGTGGTGGCCGCGGTCAAGCAGATCGCGAATACGTTGATGGACCAGAGTCACGACGTTGCCGCATTCACGAGCGGCCGCCTGCTGTCGGCCGGGCCGCCGGTCGGCTTGCTGTACGGCCCGCATTCGCCGAAGTACGGCACGGACTGAGCGATGCGCGTTGCCGCATCGATGTGACGTAACGATACGGCCGCGCAGATGCGCGGCCGTCTTGCTTTGGCGCGGCGTGTACGTCGATCAATGCACGCCGAACGCGTCGAGCATCCGGTACCAGCTCATCGCGAGCACCAGCGCCGGCGTGCGCAGCGCTTCGCCGCCGGGGAAGTCGCGGTGCCGGATCTTGTCGAACAGGTCGAAGCGGTTCGCCTGTCCGTTGATCGCTTCGGCGATCAGCTTGCCCGCGAGCGCGGTCGTGTTCACGCCGTGCCCCGAAAACCCCTGCGCGAAGTACATCGTCGGCGCGATGCGGCCGAAGTGCGGCGCGCGGTTCATCGTGATGTCGACGAAGCCGCCCCACGCATAGTCGACCTTCACGTCCGCGAGCTGCGGGAACGTCTTCAGCATGTCCGCGCGCATCGCCGCGGCGAGATCGCGCGGCTCGCGCGTCGAATAGCTGACCTTGCCGCCCCACACGAGCCGCGTGTCGGGCGCCGGCCGGAAATAGTCGAGCACGAAGCGGCTGTCGCAGATCGCCGCGCGTGCGGGCATCAGCGCGGCAGCGCGCGCTTCGCCGAGCGGCTCGGTCGCGATCACGTAAGTGCCGACCGGCATGATCTTCTTCGACAGCGCGGGCGCGAGCGTGCCGATGTAGGTATTGCACGCGAGCACGACGAAGCGTGCGCGCACGTTGCCGCCGCTCGTCTCGACCACGTGGCCGCCGGCGACGTCGCGCACGCGCGTCACGCAGCTGTCCTCGTGGATGCGCACGCCCGCATCGATCGCCGCACGCGCGAGGCCGAGCGTGTAGTTGAGCGGATGCAGGTGGCCGCTGTCGGGGTCGTACAGCCCGCCGCAATAGCGGGCCGACTGCACATAGTCGCCGAGTTCGTCGGCTTCGACGAAGTGGAAGCGGTCGTAGCCGAAGCGCTTCGCGGCTTCGTCGCGCCAGCGCTTCAGCGAATCGGCGTCGCGCTCGGTGTTCGCGGCGGTCAGGTAGCCGGGCACCAGCGCGCAGTCGATGTCGTGCTGCGCGATGCGCGACTTCACGAGCGACAGCGTTTCGAGCCCCATGTCCCACATGCGCTTCACGTCGCCTTCCGGCATGAATTGCGCGAACGTGTCGATGTCGCATGCAAAGCCGCCGATCAGCTGGCCGCCGTTGCGGCCGCTGGCCGCCCATCCGACCCGCGACGCTTCGAGCACGGTCACCGAATGGCCGCGCTCGGCGAGGTTGAGCGCGGCGGACAGGCCCGTGAGTCCCGCGCCGATCACGCACACGTCGGCGTCGATCGTGCCGGCAAGCGGCGCGTGGCGGGTCGTATCGTTGGCGGTCGCCGCGTAGTAGGACGCGACGTGCGGCTGGTTGGCGAATGTCTGCATGGTCAGGAGAGCGGAGAAAGGGGAGGGCTTAGAACAGCTCGCGCACGCGGTGGTACAGCATTCCGAGCTCGAGCGCGGGTTGCCGCCATGCGTCGCCGCCGGGAAAGCGCCGGTGACGCACGCGCGCGAACAGGTCGAACGCGCGCGTGTCGCCCGCGATCGCGCCGGCAATCGCGCGTCCGGCGATACCGGTGAGCGCGACGCCGTGCCCGCTGAAGCCCTGGACATAGAAGAAGTTCGGATCGAGTGCGCCGAAGTCCGGCGCGCGGTTGCGCGTGACGTCGACGAAGCCGCCCCACGCGTGGTCGACGCGCACGTCGCCGAGCTGCGGGAACACGCCGACCATGCGCTGCCGGATCGTTTCGGCGAGCGTGGCGGGCGATGCGCCGGCCGAGTTCGCGCGGCCGCCGAACAGCATCCGGTGGTCGGCCGACAGCCGGAAATAGTCGAGGAAGAAATTGTTGTCGCACACGGCTTCGCGCTGCGCGATCAGCGCGTCGGCGCGCGCCTGGCCGAGCGGCTCGGTCGCGATGATGTACGACGCGATCGGCGCGATGCGCGCGGCGGTCGCCGCAGGCAGGATGCCGCCGGGCCCCGCGTTGCAGCACGACACGACGTAGCGGCAGCGCACCTCGCCCGACGGCGTGCGCACGACGGGCCGCGCGCCGCGCACGACATCGAGCGCCGGCGTGTGCGCGTAGAGCGCGACGCCTTCGCGGCGTGCGGCATCGGCGAGGCCCAGGCAGTACTTGAGCGGATGCAGGTGGCCCGACAGCGGATCGTGCACGCCGGCCAGATAGCGCGTCGATGCAATGCGTGCGTGGATCTCGCCGGTGTCGAGCCACGCGAGCGACGGATGGCCCCAGCGCGACGTCGCGGCTTCCATCCACGCGCGCAGGTCGTCGATGCGGCGCGGTTTCGTCGCGACCGTCAGGTAGCCGCGCGTGAAGTCGCAGTCGATCCCGTAGCGCGCGATGCGTTCGGCGATCAGCGCGACGCCATCGAGCGACAGCGACCACGCGGCACGCGCGCCGTCGGCGCCGAGCTGCCGCTCGATCACCTCGTCCTTCGCGAAGCCCGTGATCGCCTGGCCGCCGTTGCGGCCCGACGCGCCCCAGCCGGGCCGGTGCGCATCGATCACGGCGACGGACAGCCCGCGCGCGCGGCAGTCGAGCGCCGTCGACAGGCCCGCGAAGCCGGCGCCGATCACGCAGACGTCGACGTCGATCGCCGCCTCCAGTACGGGGTCGTCGGCCGCGGGCCGCGTGGCCGTTGCTTCGTAGTACGAGTCGCGCGCGAGCGCATCGGCGCGGCGGGTGAAAGACTGCGTCATGAAAACGACTCCCTCGAAAAGGCTGCAACCTGCCCGCAGCCGCCCCTGAAAACGGCGCGGGACGCCGTGCGCGCGGCACGGCGTCCCGCGTGTCCTGCGTCAGAACGAATAGATGAACTGCGTGGCGAGCAGGTCGTTGGACTTGCCGTACGAACCGTCGTTGCGCAGGAACACCTTGTTGTTCGCCCAGTCGTGCCGGTATTCGACCTTCACGGTGATCTGCTGGGTCGGATAGAACAGCAGGTCGAGCGCGACATCCTGGCGTACCGCCCCCTTGCACTCGAAGCCCAGGCCGCCGCCGGCCTTCGACTGCGCGAGGCAGTCCGCGTCGACGCCGAAGCCGTTGCTCGGGTCCATCCCGTTGCCGTTCAGCGCGATGCCGCCGCCGCCGCCGCCGTTCTTCGAGTTGGCGAGCAGGTCGTAGCGCAGCGTCACGCCCATGCGGCCGACCACCGGCGCGTTGAACTTGCGGTGCGCGAGCAGCGACAGGCCGTACCACTGCGCGAGCCCGCCGTTGAACGCCGCATGCTGCTGCCGGCCGTAGTCGACTTCCGCGTTGTACTGAATATCGGCGAGCGTGTACGTTGCGTCGAGTTCGCCGAAGAAGAACGAACCGTAGCCGCTCGGTGCCGCGCCGCCCGGGCCGTAGTGGACGACGCCGTTCGCATCGATCGCGCTCGCCAGCGTCTGGCGGCCGATGTTGAACGAGCCGCCGAGGTCAAGCGCGCTCGACCACGTGTAGTCCGCGCGCGCGGTGAAGGTCGGCACCTTGTTGCTGGTGGTGATCGGATCGCCGAGCGCATTGGTGCCCGTCGTCGTGACCGAACCGTACGTGCGGTACTGCTCGTTGCCGAGGAAGAACTTCCACGCCCAGTTGCCCTTCGTGTAGTTCGCGCCGACGCCGACGTAGCTGCCCGGATCCGAGAAATCGTACAGCAGGTTGTGCGTGAGCGTGAGCATCTGGTTCGACTGCTGCACCTCGTAGCCGCCGAAGCTCGGGATCAAGCCGGCGACCAGCGTCGTTTCGGCGGTGATCGGCACGTTGACGACCGCCGTGTTCAGCAGGTTGTCGGTGATCGAGCCGCGCGAGTTCTGCAGCAGCGTGATGCCGTTGCCGCGGTTCGGCATCAGCGTGATCTCGGCCGACGGCGCCATCGGGCCGACGCCGAACGTCTTCTTGATGTCGAGGTACAGATCGCCGAACGTGCTGTTGAAGTAGTTGTACGCGTTCTCGTGGTTCGCGAACAGGAACGACGACGTGCCGGCCGCGCGGTTGTAGATGTAAGTCGGGTCGATGTAGCCGGTGACCGACAGGCCGGCCAGCGGGCCGGTGTTGGCCGCGTCGGTCAGCGAATCGACCTTCAGCTGCTGGTTCGCGATCTGCTGCTTCATTTCGCCGACCTCGTCGTTGGTCAGCGTGGCTTGCGCCTTGCCGTAATCCGGCGAG
The DNA here is from genome assembly GCA_031253835.1 of Burkholderia sp. Taxonomy (GTDB): domain Bacteria; phylum Pseudomonadota; class Gammaproteobacteria; order Burkholderiales; family Burkholderiaceae; genus Burkholderia. The sequence continues at coordinate 150,268 of JAIRVP010000035.1, forward strand.
CTCGGATCGACGGCCACCGCAACGGCCTTGCTGCCACCGGCCGTCGCGACCGCAGTGCCGCCCGGCTTCGCGGAGAGCTGCGCCTGCATCGCCTTCATCTGTTTCTGCAGCGCCGCGACCTGCGCCTGCAGCGCCTTGATCTCGGCGGATGTCGAGTCGGCCAGCGCGATGCCCGGCAACGCGCCGGCCACCAGCAGGCAGATCAGTTTCTTCTTCATTGCGGATTCTCCTTGTCGTGCGCCTGTCAAATCGGGAACGAATCGCGCGCCCCCCTGGGGCAGCGCGCCTTGTTTTTCTGCAGTGCTTGTTATTTCTGAAGCGGAAGGTGCGTCGTCACGCCATCGCGAACGCCGCCTTCAGGTCGGCCATCCGGCGCCGCTCGCGCGCGATCATCATCCGGTTCACGACGATCACGCCGATCGTCACGGCCGTGATGAACAGCGTCGCCAGTGCATTCATCTCCGGGTTCAGCCCCAGCCGCACGCGCGAGAACACCACCAGCGGCAGCGTCGTCGAGCCCGGCCCCGACAGGAACGCCGACAGCACCAGGTCGTCGATCGACAGCGTGAACGACAGCAGCCA
>JAIRVP010000073.1 GCA_031253835.1 Burkholderia sp.
CCGCTACTACAATCACGACCGCATCAAGCTCAAGCTAAAAGGGCTGAGTCCCGTGCAGTACAGAACTCAGCCCCTGGCGGCCTAATTTACCCGTCCAACTTTACGGGGTCAGCTCATCGTGCAGGCCCTTTTTCATTGGGGCGCGGGATTTGTCAGCGCCCGTTCACATCTCGCCGCGCCGCGAGCAGATCGACATGATCTGCTGGATCGCATAGTTGTCGCGCACGCCCGGTAGCGACTGCACGACGCACTCGTGAAAGCGCCGTTCGCGCGGCAGCAGCATCGCGTTGTTGCGGTACAGCGCGTCGCACGAGCGCTGGATCAGCTGCGCCGCCGCGCCGTTGCGGCTTTCGCGCAGCGCATTGAGCATGCAGTTGTCGTATGGCTCGCTGCCGTCGGTCAGCGCGAATGCCGCACCGGGCAGCGCCAGCGTGACGGCCGCGAATACGATGGCTCGGATCCCCCGTTTCATCTGCCCTCCGATGGAGTGGATTGGGTCGGCCGACAGCATAACGTAAAGCCGCGAGCGCGGCTGACGCGTTGGCCGGCGCGGGCCGGAGCCGCCGCCGGACGGGCCTTGCACGCATTCTCCGGCCCCGGCGGGGGCCGCGATCCGGCGCGCTGCGCGAAAGCGTGGAGTCAGGCGGTGGTCTGCGGAAATGGTATCCTCGTGCGTTCGCCGCTGCACGCTTTCCCGGAGCGTGCGCGGGCCGATCGCCGGCGCGTCGTACGCGCGGCGGCGCCCGCCCGACGGCGGCGGGAATCCATCATCCAGAACCGACACAATACGGGGGAGACTCACCCATGAAGCGATTCAAGACTTTCGCGATCCGTTCGATCACGGCCGGCGTCGCCGCACTCGCGCTGGCAGGTGCCGCGCATGCACAGACCGTCAAGGTGCTGTCGATCGTCGATCATCCGGCGCTCGATGCGATCCGCGACGGCGTGCGCGCCGAGCTGAAGGCGGAAGGTTACGGCGACGACAAGCTCAAGTGGGAATACCAGAGCGCGCAGGGCAACACGGGTACGGCCGCGCAGATCGCGCGCAAGTTCGTCGGCGACAAGCCCGACGTGATCGTCGCGATCGCGACGCCGGCCGCGCAGTCGGTCGTCGCCGCGACGAAGAGCGTGCCGGTCGTCTATTCGGGCGTCACCGATCCGGTCGCCGCGCAGCTCGTGAAGGGCTGGGGCCCGTCGGGCGCCAACGTGACGGGCGTGTCCGACAAGCTGCCGCTCGATCGCCAGGTCGCGCTGATCAAGCGCGTCGTGCCGAATGCGAAGACGGTCGGCATGGTCTACAACCCGGGCGAAGCGAATTCGGTCGTCGTCGTGAAGGAGCTCAAGGAGATCCTCGCGAAGCAGGGCATGACGCTGAAGGAAGCGGCCGCACCGCGTACCGTCGACATCGGCCCGGCCGCGAAGAGCCTGATCGGCAAGGTCGACGTGATCTACACGAACACCGACAACAACGTCGTGTCCGCGTACGAAGCGCTCGTGAAGGTCGCGAACGAAGCGAAGATCCCGCTCGTCGCAGGCGACACCGACAGCGTGAAACGCGGCGGCATCGCGGCGCTCGGCATCAACTACGGCGACCTCGGCCGCCAGACGGGCAAGGTCGTCGCGCGCATCCTGAAGGGCGAGAAGCCGGGCGCGATCGCGTCGGAGACGAGCAGCAACCTCGAACTGTTCGTGAACACGGGCGCGGCCGCGAAGCAGGGCGTCACGCTGGCGCCGGATCTCGTGAAGGAAGCGAAGACAGTCATCAAGTAAGCGGCCCGACCGCCGCGCTTGCAGGCCCGATCCGGGCCTGGACGACATCGCCGGACGGGCGGCTCCCACCCGGGGCCGCCCGTTCGCTTCGCCCGGCCGTACACGTCCGGCCGGGAAGCAACAGGATTTCCCCATCATGTCTCTGTTCTCGTTTCTGGGCGCACTGGAGATCGGCCTGATCTTCAGTCTCGTCGCCCTCGGGGTGCTGATCTCGTTCCGCATCCTCAACTTCCCCGACCTCACCGTCGACGGCAGCTTTCCGCTCGGCGGCGCCGTCGCCGCGACGCTGATCTCGGCCGGCTACGACCCGTTCACGTCGACGCTGTTCGCGATCGCCGCGGGCGCGGTGGCCGGCTTCATCACCGGCTGGCTGAACGTGCGCCTGAAGATCATGGATCTGCTCGCTAGTATCCTGATGATGATCGCGCTCTATTCGGTGAACCTGCGGATCATGGGCCGGCCGAACGTGCCGTTGATTACCGAGCCGACGCTGTTCACCGTGCTGCAGCCCGACTGGATGCCCGACTACGTGCTGCGCCCGGCGCTGCTCGCGATCGTCGTCGTGGTCGCGAAGCTCGGCCTCGACTGGTTCTTCTCGTCGCAGCTCGGCCTCGCGATGCGCGCGACCGGCGCGAACCCGCGGATGGCGCGTGCGCAAGGCATCGCGACCGGCCGCGCGACGCTCGCCGGGATGGCGCTGTCGAACGCGCTCGTCGCGCTCGCCGGCGCGTTGTTCGCGCAGACGCAGGGCGGCTCGGACATCTCGATGGGGATCGGCACGATCGTGATCGGGCTGGCTGCCGTGATCATCGGCGAGACGCTGCTGCCCGCGCGCCGGCTCGTGCTGACGACGCTCGCGGTCGTGCTCGGCGCGATCGTCTACCGCTTCTTCATCGCGCTCGCGCTGAACAGCGAATTCATCGGCCTGAAGGCGCAGGACCTGAACCTCGTGACGGCCGCGCTCGTCACGATCGCGCTGGTGCTGCCGGCGACGCGCAAGAAGCTGTTCGCGCGCAAGAACGGAGGGGCATGACATGCTGTCCGCACAAGATCTCAAACTCACGTTCAATCCCGGCACGCCGATCGAGACGCGCGCGCTGCGCGGGCTGTCGCTCGAGATTCCCGACGGCCAGTTCGTCGCGGTGATCGGCTCGAACGGCGCCGGCAAGTCGACCTTCCTCAATGCGGTCAGCGGCGACCAGCCGGTCGATGCGGGGCGCATCGCGATCGACGGCGCGGATGTCACGCGCAAGGCCGCGTGGGATCGCGCGCACCTCGTCGCGCGCGTGTTCCAGGATCCGATGGCCGGCACCTGCGAGGCGCTGACGATCGAGGAGAACATGGCGCTCGCGATGGCGCGCGGCGTGCGGCGCGGCTTCCGTACCGCGCTCGACCGGCCGTCGCGCGAGCTGTTCCGCGACAAGCTGCGGCTCTTGAACCTCGGGCTCGAGAACCGGCTGACCGACCGGATCGGGCTGCTGTCCGGCGGCCAGCGGCAGGCCGTGAGCCTGCTGATGGCGTCGCTGCGGCCGTCGCGGATCCTGCTGCTCGACGAGCACACGGCCGCGCTCGACCCGAAAACCGCCGCGTTCGTGCTGGAGCTGACCGCGCGCATCGTCGCCGAGAGCAAGCTGACGACGATGATGGTCACGCACAGCATGCGGCAGGCGCTCGACTACGGCGACCGCACGGTGATGCTGCACCAGGGGCAGGTCGTGCTCGACGTGTCGGGCGACGCGCGCAAGGGCCTCGACGTGCCGGATCTGCTGCAGATGTTCGAGAAGGTGCGTCACGAGCAGCTCGACGACGACGCGCTGCTGCTCGGCTGACGGGCGGCACGCGGGCCGGCGCGCGGTGACATGACGCGCGCGCCGGCTTCCTCCCGGTTTTTCTTCTGATGAAAACCGGTTTCGCACCGGTGCTGTGCGACGCGGGCGCATTGCCATATACTGTATATCCATACAGTTGTGGGTGGCGTCATGCTCGCATCCTCCATTTCTCCCGAATCCCTTCATCCGTCGCTCTGGCGCGGCTCGCAGCTCGCGCGCGGCGGCCCGCGCACGATCGAGACCGGCTTCGCGCCGCTGTCGGCCGAGCTGCCGGGCGGCGGCTGGCCGGTCGGCGGGCTCGTCGAACTGCTGGCCGCGCAGCCGGGCTGCGGCGAGATGCGGCTGCTCGCGCCCGCGCTTGCCCGCACCGTCAGCGCCCGGCGTCCGCTCGCGCTCGTCGCGCCGCCGCAATCGCCGCATGCCACCGCGCTCGCCAGTCTCGGCGTGCCGGCCGACGCGCTGCTGTGGCTGCGCGCCGGCAGCAGGACGGATGCGCTATGGGCCGCCGAGCAGGCGCTCAGAACAGGCTGTTGCGGCGCGCTGCTGCTCTGGCAGGACGCGCGGCCCGATGCGCTGCGGCGCCTGCATCTCGCGGCCGCGCGCACGGGCGACACGCTGTTCGTGATGCTGCGCCCGCTGCCGGCCGCGCGGCAGCCGTCGCCGGCGGTGCTGCGCGTCGCGCTGTATCCCGTGCCGGGCGGCGTGTCGCTCGACATCGTCAAGCGTCGCGGGCCCGCGCGCAGCGAGCCGCTCGTGCTCGACCTGCCGTCGCCCATCGTGGAGAGCCGCTATGCGCGTCTTGCTCGGCATCCATCTGCCGCGCCTGCCGCTCGACGTGTGCGCCCCGCCGCCGTCTGACGCAGCGGCCGGCGGCGCGGGATGTGCGGTGCTCGAGCAGGGCGTTGTGCTGATCGCCGATGCGGCCGCGCAGCAGCAGGGCGTGCGCGCGGGCATGAAGCGCGGCGGCGTGCTCACGCTTGCGCCCGAGACGCAGCTCGTCGAACGCGATCCCGCGCGCGAGGCCGATGCGCTGCGCGCGGTCGCGCTCGCGCTGCTGCGTTTCTCGCCGTGCGTCGCGCTCGACGACGAAGCCACGCTGCTCGTCGACGTCGGCCCGAGCCTGCGCCTGTTCGGCGGCCTGCCGTCGCTGTGCCGCCAGGTGCGCGCGACGCTCGCGGCGCTCGGCTATGCGGCGCGCCTGTCCGCCGCGCCGACCGGGCGCGGCGCGTGGCTGCTCGCGCGCATGTCGGCGCGGGCGCGCATCCGGCGCCGCGTCGCCGGCCGGGCCTCGCTCGTCCGCTCGCTCGACCGGCTGCCCTGCGTGCTGCTGCCCGATGCGCGTCCGTATGCGGGCTGGTTCGACGGCCTCGGCTGCCGCACGCTCGCCGATCTGCGCGGCCTGCCGCGCGCGGGGTTGCAGCGCCGTTGCGGCCCCGCGCTGCTGGCCGCGCTCGATCGCGCGTACGGCGACGCGGTCGAGCCGCTGGCATGGATGGCGGTGCCGCCCGTGTTCGACGTGCGGCTCGAATTGCCGGAGCGCGTCGAATACGCGGAAGCCGTGCTGTTCGCGGCGCGGCGGCTCGTCGTGCAGCTGTGCGGCTGGCTGGCCGCGCGGCAGCTGTCGCTGGCCGCGATGACGTTCGATCTCGAACACGAGCGCGGCCGCCAGGCCGTGCCGCCGACGCCGCTCGAGCTCGCGTTCGCCGCACCCGTGCGCGACGAGGTGCACTTCATGCGGTTGCTCGGCGAGCGGCTCGCGCGCACCGAGTTGCCGGCCGCGGTGATCGCGGTGCGTCTGACGGCGACGCGCGTCGAGTCGGTCGCGCCGCCGGCCGACGATCTTTTCCCTGAGCCGGGCGGCACGCGCGAGACGCGTGCGCGGCTGTTCGAGTTGCTGGTCGCGCGGCTCGGCGCGGAGAACGTACTGCGTGCGGCGCCGGTTGCCGATCACCGGCCCGAGGCCGCGAACCGCTGGCTGCCGCTCGATGCGCAGGCCGGCAAGCCGGCCGGCGGGCCGCCCGCGGTGCCGCCGAGGCCCGCGTGGCTGCTCGCCGAGCCGCTGCCGTTGTTGATGCGCGAGAACCGGCCGGTCTTTCATACGCCGCTCAGGATGATGTCGTCGGCGGAGCGGATCGAGGCCGGGTGGTTCGATGGCCAGCTCGCCGCACGCGATTACCACGTCGCGCAGGACGAAGCCGGTGCGTGCTACTGGGTGTTCAGGGAGCGGGCGGGGAGCGAGTCCGAGCCGCACTGGTTCCTGCACGGCTTGTTCGGGTGAACGGAGATGGTTGCGGAATTCAGCTGGCTGCCCGATTACGCGGAGTTGTTCTGCCGTTCGAACTTTTCGTTCCTGCATGGCGCGTCGCATGCGGACGAACTGGTCGAGCGCGCGGCGGAACTCGGCTATCGCGGGATCGCGATCACCGACGAATGCTCGTTGGCAGGCGCGCCGCGCATGCATGTCGCCGCGAAGGCGCAAGGGCTGCCGCTCGTCATCGGTTCGTACTTCGACGTCACGCCGGACGACGTCGCGCCCGGCCACGACCCGGGCCCCGGTGCGTTCGGGCTCGTGTTGCTCGCGCAGAACCGCGAGGGGTACGGCAATCTTTCAGAACTGATTTCGTGGCGGCGGATGGCGTCGCCGAAGGGGACCTACACGCTGACGTCGCGGATGCTGTCGGCGCCGCCTGCGGAGTTCGCGCACTTGCGCGGCATGGCGGACTGCTTCGCGATTCTCGTGCCCACGTATCCGGTGCGTGCGGACGTGCTCGATGCGCAGGTCGCGTGGTTTCGCACGACGTTCGGCGAACGTGCGCGGCTCGGGCTCGTGCAGCTTCAGCGTGCACTGGACGGGGCGCAGCGCGAGGAGATTCGCGCGGCCGGCGAGCGGCGCGGCGTGCGCATCGTCGCGCTGGGCGACGTGACGATGCACCGGCGCTCGTGCAAGGAGCTGCAGGACGTGATGACGGCAATCCGCGTCGGCATGCCGGTTTCGGAGTGCGGGTATGCGCTTGCGCCGAATGCGGAACAGCATCTGCGCGCGCGGAACCGGATCGGGAATCTGTATTCGCCGGCGGAGATCGAGGAGACCTGCACGATTCTCGATGCGTGCGATTTCAAACTGGACTCGCTTCGCTACGAGTATCCCGACGAGATCGTGCCGAAGGGGCTCACGCCGACGAGCTACCTGGAGCAGGAAACCCTGGCCGGGGCGGCCACGCGCTATCCGCAAGGTGTGCCGGAGAAAGTGGCGAAGCAGATCCGGTACGAACTCGACCTGATCGCGAAGCTGAGCTACGAACCGTTCTTCCTGACCGTCTACGGCATCGTCAAATACGCGCGCAGCCAGAACATCCTGTGCCAGGGGCGAGGCTCGGCGGCGAACTCGGTCGTTTGCTTCTGCCTCGGCATCACCGAGGTGAATCCCGAGCAGAGCACGATGCTGTTCGAACGCTTCATCAGCGCGGAACGCGGCGAGCCGCCCGATATCGACGTCGACTTCGAGCATCAGCGCCGGGAAGAGGTGATCCAGCACATCTACAAAAAATACGGGCACAACCGCGCAGCACTTGCCGCTGCCGTCTCGACCTATCGCCCGCGCGGCGTGCTGCGCGAAACCGGCAAGGCGCTCGGTGTCGATCCGATGCTGGTCGATCGTGTCGCGAAAGGGCATCGCTGGTTCGACGGCAGTCGCGACCTGCTGCAACAATTCGGGACGATCGGGCTCGATCCGCAGACGCCGCTCATCCAGGCGTGGGCCCGACTCGCCGCGCGGCTTCTCAATTTTCCGCGTCACCTGTCGCAGCACTCGGGCGGCTTCGTGATCAGCCGCGGCAAGCTCACGCGGCTTGTACCGGTCGAGAACGCGGCGATGGACGGGCGGCGCGTGATCCAGTGGGATAAAGACGATCTCGAGGCGCTCGGGCTGATGAAAGTCGACGTGCTCGCGCTCGGCATGCTGTCGGCGCTGCATCGCGCGTTCGACATGCGCACCGCGTGGCGCGGGCCGCCGGAGCCGGACGGTGAGCCGTTCACGCTGAAGCACATCCCGCAGGATGACAAAGCGACCTACGACATGATCTGCCGTGCCGACACGGTCGGCGTGTTCCAGATCGAATCGCGCGCGCAGATGTCGATGCTGCCGCGCCTGCGCCCGCGGACTTACTACGACCTGGTGATCGAGGTTGCGATCGTGCGGCCGGGGCCGATCCAGGGCGGGGCCGTGCATCCCTACCTGAAACGGCGCCAGGGCATCGAAAAGGTCAGTTATCCCAAGGAGGACCTGAAGCCTGCGCTCGAACGTACGTACGGCGTGCCGATCTTCCAGGAGCAGGTGATGCAGATCGCGATGATCGCGGCCGGCTTCACGCCCGGCGAGGCCGATCAGCTGCGTCGCGCGATGGCCGCCTGGAAGCGCAAGGGCAATCTCGAGCAGTACCACCGCAAGATCGTCGACGGGATGCGGGAGCGCGACTATCCACCCGAATTCGCCGAGCAGATCTTCGAGCAGATCAAGGGCTTCGGCGATTACGGCTTCCCCGAAAGCCACGCGGCGAGCTTCGCGAAACTCGCGTACGCGAGCAGCTGGCTCAAATGCCACGAACCCGCGATCTTCCTCGCCGCGCTGCTGAACAGCCAGCCGATGGGTTTCTACCCGCCGTCGCAACTCGTGCAGGATGCGAAGCGCCACGGCGTGCAGGTCATGCCGATCGACGTGACGCAAAGCAACTGGGAAGCGTCGCTCGAAGCGCTGCCCGGCCAGTTGCCGCCGCATGGCCAGCCCGCGGTGCGGCTCGGCCTGTCGCTCGTGCGCGGCCTCGGCGAAGCCGCCGCGCGCCGCATCGAAGCCGCACGCGCGGCCGGCCCGTTCGACACCGTCGACACGCTCGCGTGCCGCGCGCAGCTCGAACGCCGCGACCTCGAAGCGCTGGCCGCCGCGAACGCGCTCGCGACGCTCGCCGGCCATCGCCGCGATGCGCTGTGGCAGGCCGTCGCCGCGGCGCCGGAGCGCGACCTGCTTGCCGCCGCGCCGATCGACGAAGCGGAGAAGCCCGCGCTCGGCGCGCCGTCGGAAGCCGACGACATCCTCGCCGACTATCACACCACCGGCCTCACGCTGAACCGCCACCCGGTCGCGCTGCTGCGGCCCGCGCTGCGCGCGCGGCGGCTGTCGTCCGCGGCCGAACTGCACGACCGGCCCGACGGCCGGCTCGCGCGTGCGTGCGGGCTCGTGACCGCGCGGCAGATGCCGGGCACCGCGAAAGGCGTGATGTTCATGACGCTCGAGGACGAAACGGGCTGCGTGAACCTGATCGTCCGGCCCGAGCTGCTCGCGCGGCAGCGCCGCGAAACCCTCGATTCGCGGCTGCTCGCGGTGTCCGGCGTGTGGCAGGTCGCGAGCGACGTGAGGCACCTCGTCGCGCAGCATTTCGAGGATCTGACGCCGCTGCTCGGCGGCTTGCGCACGTCGAGCCGCGAGTTCCACTGATACGCGAGTCGCACCGGCACCCCCGCCGCCGATGCATACCAGTCGGCTCAACTGGTTCTATTCCGGTCTCATATTCGCACCTGAAACCCGGCCAAACCGCGCACTGGAACTGTCCCCTTGCATACCACTTCGGGTAAATCCCTATCCCGCACTGCATTGTAAACAAAGGCTTTATCGGTACTAAAACGCTTGCCGGGCAAGGCTTCCGGGGATTTTCGCAACGCTAATACCAGTTCGTTGACTGGTATTATGGTGGTTATATAATGCGTTCACTTTCGACGGCCCGAGGTCGTCGTCCGACACCCGGAGGCACATGGAAACCGGCTGGTCCGAACTGGCGCCCGATTCCCTCAGCGACACGCCGCTCTATCTGCAGCTCGCCCGCAACCTGGCGAGCGCGATCCACGGCGGCGCGTGGCGGGCCGGCGAGGCGCTGCCGTCGGAGCGGCTGCTGTCGGTGTCGGTCGGCGTGTCGCGGATCACGGCCCGTCGCGCCCTGGCGCTGCTGGTCGAACAGGGGCTGATCAAGCGGGCGCGCGGGGCGGGCAGTTTCATCACGCCGCGCGTGGCCGATCCGCTGTCGCGTCTCGTCGGCTTCACCGCGAAGATGCAGCAGCGCGGCTTCGTGCCCGATTCGGTGTGGCTGTCGCGCACGCTGCGCGCCGCGAGCCGCGACGAGATCACGCGTCTCGGCCTCGCGCCCGGCGCGACGGTCGCGCGGCTCGAACGGCTGCGCCGCGCGGACGGCATCGTGATGGCCGTCGAGCACTCGACGCTGCCGGCGGCGGTGGTGCCCGATCCGCAGGTGCTCGGCGCGTCGCTGTACGAATACCTCGACGCGCGCGGCATGACCGTCGTGCGCGCGCTGCAGCACTTTCGCGCGGCGAACGCGACGCACGCGATCGCGAAATGGATGGCGGTGAAGCCGGGCTCGGCCCTGCTGGTGATCACGCGGATCGGCTACGGCGCCGACCAGCGCGCGATCGAAGTGAGCGAAACGTATTGCCGCGACGACTACTACGACTTCGTCGCCGAACTGAAACGCTGACGCGAGACTGCCCGCGCGACAGGCGAGCAGCCACGACACGAATTTGCAAATCACGACGCGGATGCACGCGTCACCAGATCATCAAGAGAACGTCATGCTGACTGGAAACATCCTCACCCCCGACGGCTGGATCTACGGATCGCTCGATAGCGAGAACGGCCGCATCACCACGCTCGACGGCAAGCCCGTCGATCCCGCGAAGAACGACGCGCCGTACATCCTGCCCGGCTTCATCGACCTGCACGTGCACGGCGGCGGCGGCGCCGACGTGATGGAAGGCGGCGACGCGATCGAGACGATCGTCCGCACGCACGCGCAATTCGGCACGACGAGCCTGCTCGCGACGACGATGACCGCGCCGCGCGACGAACTGATGCAGGTCGTCGCGAACCTCGGCAGCGTTGCGCGCACGCGCACGCCGGGCGGCTCGCGCGTGCTCGGCGTGCACCTCGAAGGGCCGTACATCAACCCCGGCAAGCTCGGCGCGCAGCCCGACGCGGCCGTGTCGGCCGTGCTCGACGAAGTGCTGAAGTACCTGTCGATCGCGCCGATCCGCGTCGTCACGCTCGCGCCGGAAATCGCGGGCCACATCGAGATCATCGGCGAGATGGCCGCGCGCGGCGTCCGCGTGCAGCTCGGCCACTCGCTCGCGACCTACGACGACGCCGTCGCCGCGCTCAAGCACGGCGCATGCGGTTTCACGCACCTGTTCAACGCGATGTCGCCGCTGCATCACCGCAACCCGGGCCTCGTGGGCGCGGCACTTGCTCACGCCGAATACGCGGAAATCATTCCCGACCTGCTGCACGTGCACCCGGGCGCGATTCGTGCTGCGCTGCGCGCGATCCCGCGTCTGTATGTCGTGACCGACAGCACGTCGGCCACCGGCATGCCCGACGGCGAATACCGCCTCGGCAGCCAGCACGTGACGAAGTGCCTCGGCGGCGTGCGGCTGGCCGACGGCACGCTCGCCGGCAGCACGCTGACGATGGACCAGGCGCTGCGCAACCTCGTGTCGCTCGGCCTGCCGATCGCCGACGTGTCGAACCGGATGTCGCGCTATGCGGCCGACTACCTCGGCGTTGCCGATCGCGGCCGCCTCGAGCGCGGCGCATGGGCCGACCTCGCGGTGTTCGACCGCGACCTGAACCTCACCGCGACCTACGTCGAAGGAGAATCGATTGTCGAATATGCTTAAGGAAGCGCGCGAGTCCGCCCAGGTCGTCGCCGCGCAGATCGCCGACACCTCGCGCGTCGAAGCGCTTGCCGGCCAATTGCTCGATCACCCGCCGGCCGTCGCGCTGACGGTCGCACGCGGCAGCTCGGATCACGCCGCGAGCTATTTCGCGAGCCTGACGATGAGCCGCCTCGGCGTGCCGGTGGCGTCGCTGCCGATGTCGGTCGCGACGCTGCAGCAGGCGCCGCTGAAGGTGCAGGATCAACTCGCGATCGCCTTCTCGCAGTCGGGCAAGAGCCCCGACCTCGTCAACACGATGGCCGCGCTGCGCGAAGCCGGCGCACGCACCGTCGCCGCCGTGAACGTGCTGCCGTCGCCGCTCGCCGATGCATGCGAGCACCAGCTGCCGCTGCTCGCCGGCCCCGAACTGTCGGTCGCCGCGACGAAGAGCTATATCGCGATGCTGTCGCTGTCCGCGCAGATCGTCGCGTACTGGCAGCGCGACGCCGCGCTGATGAACGCGCTGCGCGGGCTGCCCGACGTGCTCGCGCGCGCCGGCCAGCTCGACTGGTCGCAGGCCGTCGCCGCGCTCACGGGTATCGAGCGGATGATCGTCATCGGCCGCGGCCTCGGTCTCGCCATTGCGCAGGAAGCCGCGCTGAAGCTGAAGGAAACGTCCGGCATCCAGGCCGAGGCGTTCTCGAGCGCCGAAGTCCGTCACGGCCCGATGGAGCTGATCGACCGCGACTATCCGCTGCTCGTGTTCGCGCCGCCGGGGCCCGAGCAGGCCGGCCTGCTGCAGCTTGCCGAAGACATGCGCGCACGCGGCGCGGCCGTGCTGCTCGCGGCACCGGCCGGCACGCCCGGCGCGACGCTGCCGCTCGCGCAGTCCGCCCATCCGGCGCTCGACCCGATCGCCGCCATTCTTTCGTTCTACGTGATGGCGGCGGATCTCGCCGTCGCGCGCGGCCGCAATCCCGACACGCCGCGCCACCTGAACAAAGTCACCGAAACGCACTGATAGCCGAGACAGCCGATGAGACGCGCCGAGGAGTCCCAGTTGAAGAGCCCCACCCACGATCAGATCGTCCTGCTTAGCCCCTTGACGGGGCCGATCGTCGCGCTGGCCGACGTGCCCGATCCGGTGTTCTCCGGCGGGATGTTCGGCGACGGCATCGGTATCGACCCGCTCGCGGGCAAGCTCGTCGCGCCGTGCGCGGGCGTCGTGTCGCATCTCGCGCGCACGGGCCACGCGGTGACGATCACGACGCCGCAGGGCGCGGAAGTGCTGCTGCACATCGGCATCGACACCGTCGAGCTGAACGGGCAGGGCTTCATCGCGCACGTCGAAGCCGGCGCGCGTGTCGAGGCGGGCACGCTGCTGATCGAGTTCGACCAGGACGCGGTGGCGCGCAGTGCGCATTCGCTCGTGTCGGTGATCGCGATTGCGAATTCCGACGCGTTCGAGGTCGTCGATCGCGCGAGCGGTTTCGCGACGGCCGGCGAGACGCCGCTGCTCGCGCTGCGCGGCAAGGGCGCAGCCGCCGCGCAGGCGGCACAGACCGGCGCGGCGGCCATGAACGAAGTGCGCCGCGAGATCGTGCTCGCGCAGCCGGGCGGCCTGCATGCGCGGCCGGCCGCGCGTGCGCGTGAAGCCGTGCGCGGGTTCGACGCGACCGTCGACGTGCTGTTCGACGGCCGCAAGGCGTCGATCGCGAGCGTCGTCGGCCTGCTCGGCCTCGGTGCCGGCGAAGGCGCGACGGTCGAGCTGGTCGGCCGCGGCGCGCATGCGCAACAGGCTGTCGACGCGGTCGAGCACGAGCTGCTGCGCGAAGCGCACGGCGAAGTCGAGGAAAAGCCGGCGCGGATGACGTCGCCCGTGCCGCAGACGATCGCGCGCAACACCGGCGCGCAGATCGACCCGAACACGCTCGCAGGCGTGTGCGCAGCGCCCGGCATCGCGGTCGGCACGCTGGTGCGTCTCGACGATGCGGAAATCGTGCCGCCCGAACAGGCCGCCGGCACGCCGGCCACCGAAAGCCGCCAGCTCGACCAGGCGCTGAAGGCGGTCGACGCCGAACTCGACGAAACGGTGCGCAACGCATCGGCGCGCGGCGCGGTCGGCGAAGCGGGCATCTTCGCGGTGCATCGCGTGCTGCTCGAGGATCCGACGCTGATCGACGCGGCGCGCGACCTGATCAGCCTCGGCAAGAGCGCGGGCTTCGCGTGGCGCGCGACGATCCGCACGCAGATCGACACGCTGTCGAAGCTCGACGACGCGCTGCTCGCCGAACGGGCAGCCGACCTGCGCGACATCGAGAAGCGCGTGCTGCGTGCGCTCGGCCACACGAACGGCGCCGCGCGTGCGCTGCCCGACGAGGCCGTGCTCGCGGCCGAGGAATTCACGCCGTCCGACCTGTCGTCGCTCGATCGCCAGCGCGTGACCGCGCTCGTGATGGCGCGCGGCGGCGCGACGTCGCACGCGGCGATCATCGCGCGGCAGCTCGGCATTCCGGCGCTGGTCGCGGTCGGCGATGCGCTGTACGCGATTCCCGACGGCACGCAGGTCGTCGTCGATGCGAGCGCGGGCCGGCTCGAACATGCACCGACCGCGCTCGACGTCGAGCGCGCGCGGCACGAACGCCAGCGCCTGGACGGCGTGCGCGAGGCGAACCGGCAACTGGCCGGAGTTGCAGCCGAGACGGTCGACGGCCGCGCGATCGAGGTCGCCGCGAACATCGCGACGCTCGACGACGCGAACACCGCGGTCGACAACGGCGCCGACGCGGTCGGCCTGCTGCGCACCGAGCTGATGTTCATCCATCGCCAGGCTGCGCCGACCGTCGTGGAACACCAGCAGAGCTACCAGTCGATCGTCGACGCACTGCAGGGCCGCACCGCGATCATCCGCACGCTCGACGTCGGCGCCGACAAGGAAGTCGACTACCTGACGCTGCCGCCCGAACCGAACCCGGCGCTCGGCCTGCGCGGCATCCGCCTCGCACAGGTACGCCCCGATCTGCTCGACGACCAGCTGCAGGGCCTGCTCGCGGTGAAGCCGCTCGGCGCGGTGCGCATCCTGCTGCCGATGGTGACCGACGCCGGTGAGCTCGTGCGGCTGCGCAAGCGCATCGACGAGTTCGCGCGTGCGCAGGGCCGCACCGAGCCGATCGAGGTCGGCGTGATGATCGAGGTGCCGTCGGCCGCGCTGCTGGCCGACCAGCTCGCGCAGCACGCGGATTTCCTGTCGATCGGCACCAACGACCTGACCCAGTACACGCTCGCGATGGACCGCTGCCAGGCCGATCTGGCCGCGCAATCCGACGGCCTGCATCCGGCCGTGCTGCGCCTGATCGACATCGCGGTGCGTGGCGCCGCGAAGCACGGCAAGTGGGTCGGCGTGTGCGGTGCGCTCGGCGGCGATCCGCTCGCGGTGCCGATCCTGGTGGGCCTCGGCGTGACCGAACTGTCGGTCGACCCCGTATCGGTGCCGGGCATCAAGGCGCGTGTGCGCCGTCTCGATTACCAGTTGTGCCGTCAGCGCGCGCAGGATCTGCTCGCGCTCGATTCGGCACAGGCGGTAAGGGCAGCAAGCCGCGAGGTCTGGCCGCTCGACTGAACGTCGGCGGCAGGTTCGCGGCCCGTATTACGACGAAAGCAATCAGCTCAACGACGATTAATGACGAGACAAGGATTGGAGGACTGAATGAACGGGAATCCGTTTCTGAAAATACAGGGCCTGGGCCGGGCACTGATGCTGCCGATCGCGGTACTGCCGGTCGCCGGCATCCTGCTGCGACTCGGCCAGCCGGACGTGTTCAACATCAAGATGATCGCCGACGCCGGCGGTGCGATCTTCGACAACCTGCCGCTGCTGTTCGCGATCGGCGTGGCGGTCGGCTTCGCGAAGGACAACAACGGCGTGGCGGCGCTCGCGGGCGCGATCGGCTACCTGATCGAAACCGCGATCATGAAGGACATCGATCCCAAGCTGAACATGGGCGTGCTGTCCGGGATCATCGCGGGTGTCGTCGCGGGCCTGCTGTACAACCGCTACAAGGACATCAAGCTGCCGGACTACCTCGCGTTCTTCGGCGGCAAGCGGTTCGTGCCGATCATCACGGGGCTGGTGTGCGTGATACTCGGCATCGTGTTCGGGTACGTGTGGCAGCCGGTCCAGCATTTGATCGACGCGGCCGGCCAGTGGCTGACGACGGCGGGCGCGATCGGTGCGTTCGTGTTCGGCTTCCTGAACCGCCTGCTGCTCGTCACGGGCCTGCACCACATCCTCAACTCGCTCGCCTGGTTCGTGTTCGGCAACTTCACGCCGCCGGCCGGCGGCGACATCGTGCACGGCGACCTGCACCGCTTCTTCGCGGGCGACCCGACCGCGGGCACCTTCATGGCCGGCTTCTTCCCGATCATGATGTTCGGCCTGCCGGCGGCGTGTCTCGCGATGCTGCACGAAGCGCCGAAGGAGCGCCGCGCGATGGTCGGCGGCCTGCTGCTGTCGATGGCGCTCACGTCGTTCCTGACCGGCGTGACCGAGCCGATCGAATTCAGCTTCATGTTCCTCGCACCGGTGCTGTACGTGATCCACGCGGTGCTGACGGGGCTGTCGCTCGCGATCTGCCAGATCCTCGGCGTGAAGCTCGGCTTCACGTTCTCGGCCGGCGCGATCGACTACGTGCTGAACTACGGGCTGTCGACGAAGGGCTGGATCGCGATTCCGCTCGGCATCGCCTACGGCGTCGCGTACTACGGGCTGTTCCGCTTCTTCATCCGCAAGTTCAACATGGCGACGCCGGGCCGCGAGCCGGCATCGGCCGATGCGGCCGCTGAATCGTACGCATCGGGCGGCTTCGTCGCGCCGGCCGCGGGTGCCGCCGCGACGGCCGCCGCACCGCGCGCGCAACGCTACATCGCCGCACTCGGCGGTGCCGGCAACCTGTCGGTCGTCGACGCCTGCACGACGCGCCTGCGCCTGACCGTCGTCGATCCGGAGAAGGTCTCGGAGCCGGAACTGAAGTCGATCGGCGCGCGCGGCGTGCTCAAGCGCGGCGGCAACAGCGTGCAGGTTATCATCGGGCCCGAGGCCGACATCATTGCCGACGAGATGCGTACCGCGATCGGCAGCGGTGCGACCGGCGCGGTGCCGGCCGCGGCGGCCGCTGCCGCACAGCCCGTTACGGGCGCGGCCGCCGGCCCGCTCGATCCGGAACCGACGCGCTGGCTCGCGGTGTTCGGCGGCGCGACCAACGTCGCATCGCTCGACGCGGTGGCGACCACGCGCCTGCGCGTCGTCGTGCGCGATCCGTCGGCAGTCGATCGCGATCGCCTCGCTGCGCTCGACGTCGCGTGGGTGTCGCTCGACACGTTCCACATCGTCTGCGGCAACGCGGCCGCGCGCTATGCCGAACAGCTCGGCGCGCGCCTGCCGCCGTCGGGCGGCGGCGCTGCCGTGCAGCCGGCGTGATGCGATGAAGCCGGCCGGATCCGCGTGGCGGGTTCGGCCGGGTGGTAAAGCGAAAACGGCTTGCGATGCGTCGCAAGCCGTTTTTCTTTGGGGCGGGCGATGGCGCGATGCGTTCGCCCGCATCGCGCATCGCCCGAGCGTTCAGCCGGTCACGGATTCGTCAGCGTGAAGGTCGGCTTCCGGTAGCCGACACCGGCGCGGTCGAGCTTCGGCAATTCGCGTTGCGTGAGCAGCGTCGCGAAGCCGGCCCAGTCGCGCTGCAGCGCGGTCGTGTCGACGTGATGCGTGTCGCCGCGCTTGAAGCGCACGCCGGCCGCATACGGCAGCTCCCAGTCGGCCCGGTGCCACGCGCGCTCGGCGAGCGCGAGCAGCCGCGGATAGGCCATGTACTCGAGGAAGGTGTCGTTGCGCATCACCTCGCCCCACGCCTGCCCCTGCATGCCTTCGATGCGCGGCGCGGGGCCCGTGCCGGTCACCTCGAACGGGTTGCCGTCACGGTCGCCCATCACCTCGGCGTTCTGCGGCAGGTTCTCCGGCGCGAGCGAGAACACCTTGTACTCGTCCGTCGCGTGCGAGCCCCAGTAGTAGCCGCGCTCGCGCGGGTTGAGCGTGTACGGGAAGTCGAAGTACAGGTAGTCGGGCAGCGCGAGCACCGTCAGGTAGCCCTTGCCGCTCAGGTCGCGCGCGCTGTCCGACGCACCCCAGAAGATCGTGTCCCACAGCGACACCATCACGTGGCGCGTGCTGAAGTCCTGCGGCCCGTTCGCATGCTTGATGCCGTCCTGCCATGCGGCCATCGTGTCGATCCCGTTCGCGTTGACGGCCGCGCTCACCTGTTTCGCGAAGCGCGTCGGCAGCTCGTCGATCGACTTGATCTCGCCGCGCTGGAGCAGCGCCGTGCACGCGGGCGAACGCGCCCACGGCTTGTCCTGCGCGGCGAGGTCGATGCGCCCCTTGTTCGGGTCGGTGCCGTTCAGCGCCTGGAAGCCGCCGCCGAGGAAGATGTTCTTCGCTTCGTCGCCGCCGTAGTGCCAGGTACGCAGCGGCGCTTGCGCGTCCGCATGCATCGCCGCGATCTCGCGGATCACCTTCGACGCGAAATTGAGCGCGCCCGGCACGCACGGGTTCAGGTCGCTGCGCCGGTCGTAGAACTGCACCGTCGTCAGGTTCGTCGTGTCCTGCGGGTCGAGCAGCCGGTACGCGTTCGCCTCCTGCTCGCGGCCGGCCGCATGCAGCCGCCGGTAGCGCGCTTCCATCGTCACGACGGCCGCGCGCGCATGCGCCGGCATGTCGATCTCGGGGATGATCTGCACGAAGTGCGCGGCCGCGTAACGCACGAGCGCCACGTAGTCGTCGCGCGTCAGGTAGCCGCCGCCCGAACGGTTGTCGGGACCCGAGCCGAGCTGCGGCAACAGGCAGCGCGTCTCGCTCGGGTCGTGGCAGCGGCGTCCGCCGATCTCGGTCAGCTCGGGCAGGCCGGGAATCTCGATGCGCCAGCCTTCGTCGTCGGACAGGTGCAGGTGCAGGCGGTTGAGCTTGTATGCGCTCATCTGGTCGATCAGGCGGCGCAGCGTCGCCGGGTGCTTGAAGTTGCGCGCGAGGTCGACGTGCATCCCGCGATGCGTGAAGCGCGGCGCATCCTCGACGAGCATCGCCGGGATCGGGCCGCCGCCGGCCGGTACGAGCGAGTAGAGCGTCTGCACGCCGTAGTAGAGGCCCGCGCGATCGTAGCCTTCGATCAGCACGCCGCGCGGCCCGATCGCGAGGCGGTAGCCGCCCGGCGTCGCGATGTCGGCCGGCAGCCGGCGCGGCGCGACGGCACCCCGGACCGGCACGCGCGCGCCGTCGAGTCCGAGGGTCGTCGCGCGGTCGCGCAGCGCCGCGACTTGCGCATCCGGCAGGTCCGCCAGCGCGAGCTCGACGCCGCGCAGGTCGAGCGTGCCGGGCAGCGGCTGTTCGCGCTTCACGCTCGGCAGCGCGCGGCTCGCGTCGGGGCGGGCGGCTACCGGCGGCGCATTGCCGGTCGAGTTGTTCTGCGCGTCGGCCGGCAGCGATTCGACGTAGCGCAGCTCGTCGTCGGTGTCGTTGTAGCGCAGCACGGCCGGCGGCGCGCCGTCGACGACGACATACGGGCGCGGAATCACGTCGCTGTAACGCAGCAGCCAGTACTCGGCGACGAACGGCAGCTCGAGGCGCTCGCCGGGCGCGAGCCGCACCGAACCGGGTTGCGGCGTCAGTTCGTACAGGTCGCCGGTGAGCCGTCGGAGCGCGAAGCCGGGACGGTCGATCCGCAGCAGCCGGCGGATGCTGTGCAGGTAGAGCTTCCAGCCGCCGTCGGCGATGACCTGGTGGCCGCGGTTCTGCAGGATCAGGCGGCCCGTCGCGCAGGCCGCGCCGTCGGCGCCGAGATCGGCGCACGGCACGCCGGCGGTGGCCGCGTGGTTGTTGTCGACGGCGACGCGCAACGCGAGGCCGTTCGACAGCAGCGTCGCGAGACTGGCTGCTTGCGCGGTGGCCAGCGCGGTGCCGGCGGTCGTGCCGGCTGCGGCCGGCGCTGGTTGGGCCGCCATCACGGCTGGCGACAGCGCCGCGATCAGCAGACTTGCAAGAAGGGAGGGCAAGATGCGCTTCATCAGAACTCCTGAAAAAAAGGGGGCGTAGCGGCGTCATGAGGCGACGTCGCTGCGATCGGGTCTTTCAGTGGAGCTGCGGGAGATACCGGCACGCGGGGCGATGCGACTGCACCGCGCACCCTCTGCACGCGGGGGCGTGCGTTACGGAACGGGAGGCGGGCACGCGTGCCGATCGGATCGGCGGGGCGGTGTGCGCATGATCATCGGCGGCGCACCGCAATCACGGCAGCGGCGAGCCGACCGCAGCCGACCCTGTTCGGCCGGCTGCGCACGCGCGCGAGCACGACGGCGGACGCCGCGGTACGCAGGCGTCGACACGGCGCGCAGGCGCGCGCCATACACGGGATTCGCATGTCTCCCCCACCCAGAAGGAATCGGCCTGTCAGCGGCCGTGTCCAAAGATCTTATGAAACCTTTTATTGGTATTCAAGTGGTATCAATCTGGCGCTAAATTGGCATCGACGTGGCGCGCCCGTCCGGACGGGCCGGACGAAAAAAAACCTCGCGCAGGGCGAGGTTCGTTCCGGACGGCGGCGGCGCGCTCGGCCGCCCGCGTCAGGCGGGCATCAGTCGCGGCGTGCGCGCACGGGCGCTTCCTGCGTCTTCTGCCGTGCTTCGAGCCACATCGCGTTGACGATGCCGAACGACAGCGCGACGCCGATACCGAGAATCCAGCTGAAATACCACATGATCCGACTCCTTGCGAAACGGTGGGCGAGGGCGCGGGCGCGCCCCGGCCCGGTTCTTCAATACATCGAGTGCTTGTTTTCCTCGAGCGTCTGGCGCGTGACCTTGCCGCGCATCACGCGATACACCCAGCTCGTGTAGAGCAGCACGATCGGCAGGAACACGATCACCGCGAACAGCATCACCTGCAGCGTCATGTGGCTCGACGTCGAATCCCACACGGTCAGGCTGCTGCGCGGGTCGAGCGACGACGGCATGATGAACGGGAACATCGAGAAGCCCGCGGTCAGGATCACGCCGGCGATCATCAGCCCCGTGCAGAAGAATGCCGTCTTCTCCTGCTTCGAGCCGGCGAGCAGCATCGCGAGCAGGCCGCCCGCGATGCCGACGACGGGCGCCGCGATCATCCACGGGAATTCGCCGTAGTTCGCGAGCCACAGGCCCGAGCCGGCGGCGACGTCCTTGAGCAGCGGGTTCGCGACGGTGTCGTTCGGCGCGGCGTGCGTGATGTGGAAGCCGCCGACATACGATGCGATCAGCACGCCGGCCAGCGCGAACAGCACGACCGCGAGGAACGACGCCACGCGCAGCGCGATCGATGCGCGGCGCGCGATCACGCCGTCGGTCTTCATCTTGATGAACGCGGCGCCGTGCGCGACGAGCATCGTGAGGCTGACGAGCCCGCACAGCAGCGCGAACGGGTTCAGCAGCGCCCAGAAGCCGCCGTAGTAGGTCACGCGCAGGTCGCTGTCGAACTTGAACGGCACGCCCTGCAGCAGGTTGCCGAACGCGACGCCGAACACGAGCGCCGGCACGAAGCCGCCGATGAACAGGCCCCAGTCCCAGCCCGCGCGCCAGCGCGGGTCGGGCCGCTTGCTGCGGTAGTCGAAGCCCACCGGCCGGAAGAACAGCGCGAACAGCACGAGCAGCATCGCGAAGTAGAAGCCGGAGAACGACGCCGCGTAGACGAGCGGCCAGGCGGCGAACATCGCACCGCCGGCCGTGATCAGCCACACCTGGTTGCCTTCCCACGTCGCGCCGACGGTGTTGACGATGATGCGGCGCTCGTCGTCGGTCTTGCCGAGGAACGGCAGCAGCGCGGTCGCGCCCATGTCGAAGCCGTCGGTGACGGCGAAGCCGATCAGCAGCACGCCGACGAGCAGCCACCAGATCAGCTTGAGAGTTGCATAGTCCATAGCGATTCCTTGTTCCGTTTCAGGTGCGTGCTCACGCCGGGGCGCGCTCGCTGGCGGCCGCGAGTTCGTGGTGATAGCGGCCGGTATGCAGCGACGACGGGCCGAGGCGCGCGTACTTGAACATCAGCTTGATCTCGATCACGAACAGGGCGGTGTAGAACAGGATGAAGCCCGCGAGACTCAGGTACAGGTCGGACGGCTGCAGGCTCGACGCGGACAGGTGCGTCGGCAGCACGCCGGCGATCGTCCACGGCTGGCGGCCGAGCTCGGCGACGATCCAGCCGAATTCGATCGCGATCCACGGCAGCGGGATCGCCCACACCGCATAGCGCAGGAACCAGCGACGGTTGTCCTGCAGCAGTTCGCGGCGCGCGCAGAACCAGAACGCGGCAACGAACGTCGCGACGAACAGGAAGCCGAGGGCCACCATGATCCGGAACGAGAAGAACACGGGTGCGACCGGCGGGATCGTCTTCTTCGCGGCGGCCTTGATCTGCTCGGGCGTCGCATCGACCACGTTCGGCGTGAACTGCTTGAGCATCAGCCCGTAGCCGAGATACTGCTTGTGCTGGTCGAACAGCGCGCGCGTCGCGTCGCTCGTGTCGCCCTGCTTGATCTTCTGCAGCGCGCCGTACGCGACCATCCCGCTCTGGATGTGCTCCTCGCTGTGCTTCGCGAGCTCGCGCAGGCCGATCACCGGTTCGTCGATCGAGCGTGTCGCGATCAGGCCGAGCGCATACGGGATCTTGATTGCGTAGTCGGTCCGCTGTTCTTCCTGGTTCGGAATCCCGATCAGCGTGAACGACGCGGGCGCCGGTTGCGTTTCCCATTCGGATTCGATCGCGGCGAGCTTCATCTTCTGCACTTCGCCGGTCGTATAGCCCGATTCGTCGCCGAGCACGATCACGCACAGCGTCGCCGCGAGGCCGAAGCCGGCCGCGACCGCGAACGAGCGCAGCGCGAAGTCGACGTCGCGTTTCTTCAGCAGGTACCACGACGATACGCCGAGCACGAACATCGCCGCCGACACGTAGCCGGCCGACACCGTGTGCACGAACTTCACCTGCGCGACGGGGTTGAACAGCACGTCGAACAGGCTCGTCATCTCCATGCGCATCGTCTGGTAGTTGAACTCGGCGCCGACCGGGTTGTTCATCCAGCCGTTCGCGACGAGGATCCACAGCGCGGACAGGTTCGAGCCCAGCGCGACGAGGAACGTGACCATCAGGTGCTTGACCTTCGACAGGCGGTTCCAGCCGAAGAAGAACAGGCCGACGAACGTCGATTCGAGGAAGAACGCCATCAGGCCTTCGACCGCGAGCGGCACGCCGAAGATGTCGCCGACATAGTGCGAGTAGTACGACCAGTTCGTACCGAACTGGAATTCGAGCGTGATGCCGGTCGTCACGCCCATCGCGAAGTTGATGCCGAACAGCTTGCCCCAGAACTGGGTCATGTCCTTGTAGACCTGTTTGCCGGTCATCACGTAGACGGCTTCCATGATGACGAGCAGCCAGGACAGGCCGAGCGTCAACGGCACGAACAGGAAGTGGTAGAGCGCCGTGATGCCGAACTGCAGACGTGACAGATCGACGACTTCGCTACTTATCATGGTGGTCTCCCTCGGTAGATGCAGGCGCCGGTACCGAGAGCAGCTTCTCGGCGACGGCGGCAGGCGGAAGCGACATGTGCTCGGCCTGCGGATGATTGAAGAATGCGTATTTGAGCGACATCAGGAGGATCAGCTTGACGATCAGCACCAGGGTGATGTCGCGGGCGAGGGTCGGGCCGCGTGCCCACGCGGCGATGCGCGCGCGCCAGCCGATCGTGCCGGCCGGCCGCGGGGGAGGCGGCGGCGCAGGCTCTTTATTGATCGAGATCAAGGCGATTATCCTGAATCGATTTAGGTCGGATTTGGGGCGACTTTACGTCGGATTTATGACGGCCGTGAAGCTGTTTTAATCCTTTTGCGCCTGACATGCCAATTTTAAAAGGACGGCTTTCCGATGCCGAGTGCTGCGCTGCGGCAGACCGTCGCGAAACACGGGGTAAAAGTTGAGGCAGATCAAGGTTATGCGGAAGGGGCCCGCAAACGGCCTAATACCTGATGAATCAGGTCAATTAATCGGCAGAGAAACGGGCGGAGAAACGCATGCGGAAGCGCGTGAAAGCACGTGGAAAAGACAGGCGAAAAAAAACCGCTGCCGGTCGGGCAGCGGTTTTCGATGAAGCGCTCTAGATCGCCGGGGATTTACGCGTATTCGGCGAGGGCCGTGCGCATCTTTTTCATTGCGCTTGCTTCGATCTGGCGGATGCGTTCCGCGGATACGCCGAATTCGGCCGCGAGATCGTGCAGCGTCGAGCCGCCCGAGCCGTCGTCGTCGACGTGCAGCCAGCGCGCCTCGATGATGCGGCGGCTGCGCGCGTCGAGTGCCTCGAGCGCCTGCGCGATGCCGTCCGTCTGCAGCATGTCGCGCTGACGTGCGGCGAGCACGGCGGTCGGCTCGTTGTGCGAGTCGGCCAGGTAGGCGATCGGCGCGTACGACTCCTCGCCGTCTTCCACCTGCCCTTCGAGCGCGATGTCGCCGCCCGACAGGCGCGTTTCCATCTCGGTCACGTCTTCGCGCTTGACGTTGAGCTCCTGCGCGAGGCCGTCGATTTCCTCGGGCGACATCGCCTGCATGGACTTCTTGTGGCTGCGCAGGTTGAAGAACAGCTTGCGCTGCGCCTTCGTCGTCGCGACCTTCACCATGCGCCAGTTGCGCAGGATGTACTCGTGAATCTCGGCCTTGATCCAGTGGATCGCGTACGACACGAGACGCACGTTCTGCGCCGGATCGAAGCGCTTCACGGCCTTCATCAGGCCGATGTTGCCTTCCTGGATCAGGTCGCCGTGCGGCAGGCCGTAGCCGAGATAGTTGCGCGCGATCGACACGACGAGACGCAGGTGCGACAGCACGAGGCGGCGCGCCGAGTCGAGGTTGTTGCCTTCGCGGAATTCGGTTGCGTACTGGCGTTCCTCTTCGGCGGTCAGCAGCGGGATGCGGTTGACGGCCTGGATATACGCGTCGATGTTGCCGAGCTGGCCGGGCAACATCGATTGGGCTGCGAGCGCCAGCGAGCCTGCCGATTCGGCCTTGGCCGGCGTCGGGCTCAGGGTATTCGGGAGGGTCAGGGCGTTGCTCACTAAAAAAACTCCTTTGGAATCAGGGACAAACCCCCGGTCTCGAATGAGATTCCGTGGGCCATCTTAGCACTCCCGCAAGACGAGTGCTAATTCCTTAGAGCGGGCGTGGGCATCCGAGTTCCCGGTTTTTCTATCGAGGAAGTCGAATCGATAGTCTAATCTGCGACAGGGGGCGCGACGCGAAGTTCCGTAAGTCGTTGTTTCTGATGGTAATCAGTAGACGATTTCGATTTTTGTCGTTTTGGAAGGAAGCCATTTCGCTTCGTGATGCCGATCCGAAAAGTCCTTTACCATACCATTCAGTTCGCTCGGGCCAGGCCGTCGCGGCAGGCTCCATTCAACCCAAAAAGTTGGAGTGTCAGAATGAACAATAAGAAGAATCGCCGGCCCCGCAGCCGGCTTGCGCTGCATGCGTTGCTGGCGGCGTCACTTCTGGGCGGATCGGGTGCGGCGTTCGCGGATCGTTGGGGGATCCAGGCGGGCGGCGGGTTTTCGGATCGTCGCGGGATCGACAAGGGCGATCTCGGCGTCGTGTGGGATCCGGGCTGGAACTGGTGGCAGGTCGGCGGCTGGCACTTCGCGTTCGTCGTCGAAGGGCACGTCGGCTACTGGCACACGGGCGGCAACGTCCACAGCAGCATCGGCGAATTCGGCGTGACGCCGATGTTCCGCTTCATCAAGAGTGCAGGCGAGATTCGCCCGTTCATCGAGGCCGGCGGCGGCGTCCGGCTTCTCACTCATCCGACGATTTCGAACAATTTCTCGCTGTCGACCGCGTTCCAGTTCGCGCCGACCGCGGGCGTCGGCGTGCAGTTCGGCCAACGGCAACAGTATCAGGTCGGCTACCGTTTTGAACATGTGTCTAACGCGGGTATCAAAGAGCCGAATCCTGGTATAAATTTCCACCAGTTCTACGTGCAGTACAACTTCTGATCCGCACGCCCGCGCACGGCGGGCGCGTTGCCGAGGAGTCAGGCGATGGCGAAGGTGGTCGATGCGATCCGCGCGCTCGAGCGCGATCGGTTCCGGGCGATGGTGGACGGGGACGGCGAGGCGCTCGGTGCGCTGCTGTCGGACAAGGTGTTCTTCGTGCACACCAACGGCAAACGCGAAACCAAGCAGCAGTTCATCGACGCCATCGTCGCCGGCCGCCGCCGCTATCGCCAGATCGAGATCCAGTCGCAGGACGTGCTGCCGGTCGGCGGCGACACCTGCATCGTCACCGGGCGCGCGTTGATCGAGATGGAAACGAACAACGGCGGCCTGGTCTTCCCGATTGCCTATACGTCCGTCCATACCGAGGAGCAGGGGCGCTGGTGCCTGCTTGCGTGGCAGGCGACGCGGTGCGCGACCGAGACATGAGCGCGCGTCGCGCTCTTTTTCATGTCCCCCGATCGAGCGGCCTTCTGGGCCGCTTTTTGCTGGCCCGTGCGGCGCGGATCGCGCGGCGCACGGGTGGTCACGTCCCGCTCGCTGACGTTTGAACCCTGGGTCGATGCCCGGCCGTCAGGCCGCCGCGCGGCGGTCCGTGCAGTGCCAGGCCGATCGGTTGATCGCGCTGACGACCGCGTCGAGCGCGGCGCCCGCCGCATCGGCATGCACGCCGACGCCGTGCCGCAACGGCGCCTCGCCGACCCGGCAGCCGACCGATACCGCGAACCGGCCGTCCGTCGTGCGCACGGGTTCGCACGACGCGACGTCGATCGCGGCGCCGGCCGCCGCCGCGAAGGCCGCGGCGAAACGTCGCACGGTGTCCTCGGGCGTCGCATCGGCGGCGGGTGCCGCCGCCGCGATCTCGCGGTTTCGCCAGCGCGCACCGCCGCCGTGGCGCGCGGCCGGGCCGTCGGTCTCGAAGAATTCGCGCGTGAACAGCGCGCAGATCGCGTCGCCCGTCACTTCCTCGCCCGATGCGTCGGCGAGCGTCTGCACCGCCTGGCTGAATTCGATCTGCACGCGGCGCGTCGGCGTGAAGCCCATTCCGCGTTCGAGCAGGAACGTCGCGCCGCCCTTGCCGGACTGGCTGTTCACGCGGATCACCGCGTCGTAGCTGCGGCCGAGGTCGGCCGGGTCGATCGGCAGGTACGGCACTTCCCAGATCGCGTCGGCGCGCTGCTGCGCGAAGCCCTTGCGGATCGCGTCCTGGTGCGAGCCCGAGAATGCGGTGAACACGAGGTCGCCCGCGTACGGGTGGCGCGGATGCACGGGAATCTGGTTGCAGCGCTCGACGACACGGCGCACCGCGTCGATGTCGGAGAAATCGAGGCCCGGGTCGATACCCTGCGTGTAGAGGTTCAGCGCAAGCGTGACGAGATCGACGTTGCCGGTGCGCTCGCCGTTGCTGAACAGGCAGCCCTCGATGCGGTCGGCGCCCGCGAGCAGCGCGAGTTCGGCCGCCGCGACCGCGGTGCCGCGATCGTTGTGCGGATGCACGGACAGCACGATGCTGTCGCGATACGCGAGGTTGCGGTCCATCCATTCGATCTGGTCGGCGAACACGTTCGGGCTCGCGGCTTCGACGGTGGCCGGCAGGTTGACGATCATCTTGTGGTCGCGGGTCGGGCGCCACGTTTGCGCGACCGCGTCGCAGATCTCGCGGGCGAACGTCAGCTCGGTCATGCTGAAGGTTTCCGGCGAGTACTGGAAGGTCCACTGCGTGTCGGGACGCGCGGCCGCGTGTTCCTTGATGATGCGCGTGCCGTCGATCGCGAGCGCCTTCACGTCGTGTTTCGACATCCCGAACACAATGCGGCGGAACGACGGGCACACCGCGTTGTACAGGTGCACGATCGCGCGCGGCACGCCTTCGAGCGCGTCGAACGTGCGGGCGATCAGGTCTTCGCGCGACTGCACGAGCACCTCGATCGTCACGTCGTCGGGAATCCGCTTGTCGTCGATCAGCTTGCGGACGAAATCGAAGTCGGTTTGCGACGCCGACGGAAAACCGACTTCGATCTCCTTGAACCCGATCGCAACCAGCATCTCGAAGAATTCGAGCTTCTGCTCGATGCTCATCGGTTCGATCAGCGACTGGTTGCCGTCGCGCAGGTCGGTGCTCATCCACACGGGCGCACGCTCGATGGTGCGGGACGGCCAGCGGCGGCCATTGAGGCGGACGGGCTCGAACGGACGGTACTTGTCTTGCGGATTGCGCTGCATCTTCTGGACCTCGGGTCTCAAGTCGCGAGCGAAGACGGGCGGCATGGGCGACGGTTGGCGCTGCCTCGCACCGCCGCGCGCCATGGCGCCGCGGATGCGGATGATCTTCGCGAATCGGCCGACGGATAGACGGACGAATGCTGACGACTTCGGTTGTAAAAACTACGAGAGGGGTACTGCGAGGAACTGCTGGGAGGGACCGTGCGGACAGCACACGGCGCTACGACAGCCTTAGGCTAGTCGTAGCGATAGCGGCCGCGCTAGGCGGCCGGAGGTAATTCGGAGGGTGTTCGGAAAGGAACGCATGGCAACCACTCTATGCCAGGATGCGGCAGTGTGTCAAATGGTCGGGATAAAGGGGCGGGTCGCCGCCCATGCCGTCAGCGCGCGATACGGGCGATCTGCACGATCGTCGCGACCTGCCGCGCCACCGTGTCCGGCACCGCTACCTCGCCGCGCAGCACGGCGTCCGTCCACGTGGCCGTGGTCGCCGCATCGCGCGATTCGGGCAGCGCGACGGGCGGCGCATCGGTCGACGAACGTTCGGCCTCGATCAGCGTGTCGCACACGCCGTCGTGCAGCCAGTCGACCTGCACCTGGCGGCGCGTGTCGGCGACGGCTTCGCCTTCGGTGCCGCGCGCGAGCAGCGCACCGCCGAGCGCGGCGTCCGGATGATCGCGGAACAGCTGCGCGAGGCTGTCGCGGTACGGCGGATGCGTGTAGTTGACGAGCCGCAGCCCGGCCGGCGCGAACGGCTGCAGGATCTTCACGAGCGTGTGCGTCGAGTTGCGTACGCCGAGCACGCTGCGCATCGACAGCAGGTGTGCAATGCGCGGCGCCAGCACTTCGATCGGCGCGAACGCGACGCGGCGCTCGGCGAGCGTGTCCTCGATCGCATCGTGCGACGTCGACGGCGCGAGCGACAGCGCGGAGAAGATCTCCGCGCTCGTCACGCGGCCCGGGTCGCGCGCCACGCCGTGCACGAGCACCGGCACGCCTTCGCGCGCGAGCAGCAGCGCGAGCAGCGGCACGAGGTTCGGCTGCTTGCGCGCACCGTTGTAGCTCGGGATCGCCACCGGGCGGAATGCGGCGTCCTGCACGTGCACGGGCTCGAACGATGCCTGCGCGGCGGCGAGCATCGCGGCGAGTTCGTCGGCGGATTCGCCTTTCAGCCGATAGGCGATCAGGATCGCGCCGAGTTCGACGTCCGACACGCGTGCGTCGAGCATCGCGCGATACAGCTCGAACGTGTCCTCGGCGGACAGCGCGCGTGCGCCGTGCGGGCCGCGGCCGATTTCCTTGATGAAGCGGGCACAAGGGAACGGAGCGGCGGCGGGATCGAGGGAAGCGGTCATCGGGGCGTGGGGCGGGCGGCCGGCATCGGGCCGCGCGGTGAGCGGTGAGGAATGCCCCGAGTATCGCATGGGCGCGGCCGCCCATCGTGCCGCGCTACACTCTGGGTCCCGGCGGTGCGCGCGCCGGCTGCGCCGCGCCCGTGCCGTTGCCGGCCGAATACGACTACGAGAGACATCCCATGAAGCTCTACAGCTATTTCCGCAGTTCCGCGTCGTACCGCGTGCGGATTGCCCTGAACCTGAAGCAGCTGCCGTTCGACTATGTCCCTGTGCACATGCTGCGCGACGGCGGCGAGCAACTGAAGGACGCGTACCGCGCACTGAATCCGGATGCGGTCGTGCCGACGCTGATCGACGACGACGCGACGCTCCAGCAGTCGCTCGCGATCATCGAGTATCTCGAGGAAACCCATCCCGAGCCCGCGCTGCTGCCGAAGCAGCCGGTCGATCGCGCGTACGTGCGCGCGGTCGCGCTGCAGATCGCGTGCGAAATCCATCCGCTCAACAACCTGCGCGTGCTGAAGTACCTGAAGCACACGCTGCAGGTGCCCGAGGAAGCGAAGAACGCGTGGTACCGGCACTGGATCGAGGCCGGCTTCGAGACGCTCGAGACGCGTCTCGCGAGCGATCCGCGCACCGGCAAGCTGTGCTTCGGCGACACGCCGACGCTCGCCGACGTGTGCCTGGTGCCGCAGGTGTTCAACGCGAACCGCTTCTCGATCGATACCACGCGCTTTCCGACGATCCAGCGGATCGTCGACCATGCCGCGACGCTCGCTGCGTTCAAGGCCGCCGAACCCGGCGTGCAGCCCGACGCGGAATGAGCGCGGCGCGCCCGTGGCGATCGGCGGACGCGCATGAAAAAGGGCGCCCGAAGGCGCCCCGTGCGATGCGTGCCGGCGAGGTTCAGCCGAGCAGCGCGTCCGCGAATTCCACCGCGCTGAACGGCTGGAGGTCTTCGACCTTTTCGCCGACGCCGATGAAGTAGACGGGCACCGGGCGTTGCCGCGCGATCGCGGCGAGGATCCCGCCCTTCGCGGTGCCGTCGAGCTTCGTGACGATCAGGCCCGTGAGGCCGAGCGCGTCGTCGAATGCCTTCACCTGAGTGAGCGCGTTCTGGCCGGTGTTCGCGTCGATCACCAGCAGCACTTCGTGCGGCGCGCCGTCGTGCGCCTTCGAGATCACGCGCTTCACCTTCTTCAGCTCTTCCATCAGGTGGAGCTGCGTCGGCAGGCGGCCGGCCGTGTCGGCCATCATCACGTCGATCTTGCGTGCGCGCGCGGCGCTGACGGCATCGAAGATCACCGCGGCCGGATCGCCGCTTTCCTGCTGCACGACCGTCACGTTGTTGCGTTCGCCCCAGACCGCGAGCTGCTCGCGTGCAGCCGCACGGAACGTGTCGCCGGCGGCCAGCAGCACCGACTGGTCGAAGCTCTGCAGATGCTTCGCGAGCTTGCCGATGCTGGTCGTCTTGCCCGCGCCGTTCACGCCGGCGATCATCATCACGAGCGGCTGTGCGCGGCCGAGCATCAGCGATTTCTCGAGCGGGGTCAGCAGCTCGACGAGCAGGTCGTGCAGCGCGTCCTTCACCTGCTGCGGGTCGGTCAGCCGGGCCGTGCGCACCTTTTCGCGCAGCGCGCCGAGCAGGTACTCGGTCGCATCGACCCCCGCGTCGGACATCAGCAGCGCGGTTTCGAGCTCCTCGTACAGATCCTCGTCGATCTTCGTGTTGACGAAGACGCCGGTGATGCTCGAGCCCGTTTTCGCGAGCCCCGTTTTCAGGCGTGCGAGCCACGACTTCTTCGCGGACGCGTCCTGCAGCGGCGGCGGAACGATCTCGACCGTCTCGACGACTTCGTCGCGGCCGTCGTTGGTCGGCGTGACCGTCATCACGACGGCCGGCGCGGCCGGTTGCGCGGGCGCTTGCGGCACGTCGGCCGCGGGCGGGGCCTCGAGCGCGGGCGGCGCATCGGACGGCTCGTCCGCTTGCTGCGCGTCGGCCGATTGCGATTCCGCCGGATCGGGCTCCTGCGATTTCTTGAATCGTTTGAAGAAACTGAACATGGTCTGACGTCGGGAAGAGGGCAGGCCCGCCGAGAGGGGCGGGGCGCCGGACGGGCCGTTCTGCGTTCGCGCGGGCGCGGCGCACGGCGGCCGAAACCGTGCATTTTATCAGTGCGGCGTGGCGCTCGCGTCAGTGCGCGCTGCCGCTGTGGTAACGTGCGCCTGTTTGGCGGTGCGCCCCTGCGCGCGCCCGGTCCCTCCGTCGTCGATATTCCGTATGTCCCGTTCCTCTTCCGGCCGCCCGGCGGCCCCTCCTGCCCGCGGCAAGCCGCACACGATCCGCATCATCGGCGGCGACTGGAAGCGCACGCCGCTCGCGGTGCTCGATCTCGACGGCCTGCGGCCGACGCCCGATCGCGTGCGCGAGACGCTGTTCAACTGGCTCGGCCAGGATCTCGAACGCCGCCGCTGCCTCGACCTGTTCGCGGGCACCGGCGCGCTCGGCTTCGAAGCCGCATCGCGCGGCGCGGCGAGCGTCGTGATGGTCGAGCGCCACCCGCGCGCCGCGCAGCAGCTGCGGGCGATCAAGGACAAGCTCGGCGCGCGTGCGGTTGAAGTGGCCGAGGCCGACGCGCTGCGGCTCGCGGCCGGGCTCACGCCCGGTGCGTTCGACGTCGTGTTCCTCGATCCGCCGTTCGGCGAACCGGCCGTGCTCGATCGTGCGATCGCGCTGGCGGCGCCGCTCGTCGCGGCGGGCGGCGCGCTGTACGTGGAAACGGGGGCGGAACTCGACCCGGCCGCGCACGATGCGCTCGCCGGCTGGCAGGTGGTGAAGCACGGCAAGGCAGGTGCGGTTCACTATCATTTGCTGCGGCGCGAAAATGATGAATAATGCGCGTTCCATACGAGGCGGCGCGCCGCAAAGGCGACGCATGCCCATCTCGGCAGTGGCGTGCGCATCGCGCGGCTGCCATCCCGTTTGCGTGATGACAGGAGGAGCGACATGGTAGTCGCCGTGTATCCCGGTACGTTCGATCCGCTGACGCGCGGGCACGAAGACCTCGTGCGGCGTGCGTCGAGCATTTTTGATACGCTGGTTGTGGGCGTTGCCGACAGCCGCGCGAAAAAGCCGTTCTTCTCGCTCGAAGAACGTCTGACGATTGCGAACGAGGTGCTCGGCCATTATCCGAACGTGAAGGTGATGAGTTTCACCGGCCTCCTGAAGGATTTCGTCCGGACCAACAACGCGCGCGTGATCGTGCGCGGCCTGCGTGCCGTGTCCGATTTCGAGTATGAGTTCCAGATGGCGGGGATGAACCGCTACCTGTTGCCCGACGTCGAGACGATGTTCATGACGCCGTCCGATCAGTACCAGTTCATCTCGGGGACGATCGTGCGCGAAATCGCGCAGTTGGGCGGCGATGTCAGCAAGTTCGTGTTCCCGTCCGTCGAGAAGTGGCTGACCGAGAAAGTGACGGCGATGGGAGGCCCTGCCGCGTGATGCGGCGCCGGCCGGTTTCGTCGCGAAGCCGGCCGTTGGCCTGAAGAAGCGAGATCAGTATGGCTTTGATGATTACCGACGAGTGCATCAATTGCGACGTGTGCGAGCCCGAGTGCCCGAACGGCGCGATTTCGATGGGCCCGGACATCTACGTGATCGACCCGAACAAGTGCACCGAGTGCGTCGGCCATTTCGACGAACCGCAGTGCCAGCAGGTGTGTCCGGTCGAGTGCATTCCGCGCGATCCGCAGCATGACGAATCGCACGCGCAATTGATGGAGAAGTATCACGCGTTGATCGCCGTGAAGGGCGACGACGCGTCGTGACCTTGCGGTGACGCGCGCCCGTTGATAGGCGCGCGCGTTCCGCTTTCAGATCGGCGCCGCCCGGCGCCGGTTCTTCCGTATCAGGCCAGCAGCTCGCGCAACGCCGCGACGAGCGCGTTGCATTCGGCGTCGGTGCCGATCGTGATGCGCAGGTGCTGGTCGATCCGCGGCAGCCGGAAGTGCCGCACGAAAATCTCCCGTTCCTTCAGTTTCGCCGCGATCGTGCCCGCATCGTGCGCGGGATGGCGCGCGAACACGAAATTCGCGGCCGACGGCACGATGTCGAAGCCGAGCGCGCCGAGCGCATGCGTGAGCCGCGTCCGGCTGTCGATCACGCGCCGGCAGGTCGCGTCGAAATAGTCGGTGTCTTCATATGCGGCCTGCGCGGCGGCCTGCGCGAGCCGGTCGAGCGGGTAGGAATTGAAGCTGTCCTTCACGCGGTTCAGCGCGTCGATCAGCGCGGCGTCGCCGAACGCGAAGCCGACGCGCATGCCCGCGAGCGAGCGCGCCTTCGACGTCGTGTGCACGACGAGCAGGTTCGGATGACGGTCGATCAGCGTTATCGCCGACTGCGCACCGAAGTCGACGTACGCCTCGTCGATCACGACGACCGACGACGGATTCGCGGCCGCGATCCGCTCGACATCCGCGAGCGGCAGCGCGCGCCCGGTCGGCGCATTCGGGTTCGGAAACAGCACGCCGCCGGCGTCGTCGAGATAGTCGTCGACGCGGATCGAGAAGTCGTCCGCGAGCGGCACGATCGTGGTCTCGACGCCGTACAGGCGTGCGTAGGTCGGATAGAAGCTGTACGTGATGTCCGGAAAGCGCAGCGGCCGGTCATGCTTCAGCAGCGCCTGGAACGTGTGCGCGAGCACCTCGTCGGAACCGTTGCCGACGAACACCTGGTCGGGCTGGATGCGGTGATGGGCCGCGACCGTCTCGCGCAGTGCGCGCGCGACCGGATCCGGATAGCGGCGCAGCGTGTCGCCGGTCGTGCCGAGTTCGCGTGCGATCGCCGCGACGACGCGCGGCGACGGCGGATAGGGATTCTCGTTGGTGTTCAGCTTGACGGGGTGCGCGAGTGCGGGCTGCTCGCCCGGCACGTAAGGCACGAGTTGCTGAACGACGTCGCTCCAGTAACGGCTCACCGCTTGGCTCCTGTCGGGCAAAACGTCGAGAGTACCGCATGTGCGCGTCGCGGTGGGGCGGGCGGTGCCGCCCGGCGACGCCGGACGGCCCGATGCACCGGGCCGGTGCGAGGTGCGGTCAGTTGCGATGCAACTGCATCGTCGCGCGGTCGAGTTCGCCCTTGACGACCATCGGCATCACGGCGAGCGCGCGTTCGATCGACGCGTCGATCACGTCCTGCTCTTCGCGGCGCGGCGGCTTCAGCACGAAGTTCGCGACGTCGGGCTTCGCGCCGGCGCGCGCGCTTTCCGGAATCAGGTCGCGCGGATGGCCGATGCCGATCCGCAGCCGCCAGTACTGCTGCGAAGACAGGTGCGCGGAGATGTCCTTCAGGCCGTTGTGGCCGCCGCTGCCGCCGCCGAGCTTCAGCTTCACGGTGCCGGGCGGCAGGTCGAGCTCGTCGTGCGCGACGAGGATCTGGTCGGGCAGGATCTTGAAGAATTGCGCGAGCGCGACGACCGACTGGCCGGAGCGGTTCATGTAGGTCTGCGGCTCGAGCAGATGGACTTCCTCACCGTGCAGGCGCGCTTTCGCGTAGAAGCCGTGGAAACGGCGTTCGTCGCGCAGTGTCGTGCCGGCCTCGCGGGCAAGCTGGTCGATCAGCCAGAAGCCGGCGTTGTGGCGCGTCGCGGTGTATTCCGCCCCGGGATTGCCGAGGCCGACGATCAGTTTGATCATGACGTTTCGAAGGCGGCAGCGGCCGCCTGGGCGCAGAAAAAGAAAAACCCGCCGGGCAAGCCGCGGCGGGTTGCGTCGACCGTTTCGTGAAACGGATCGATGGGGCGCGTACGCAGCCGCTTACGCAGCCGGCGTTTCGCCTTCAGCTGCGTCCGACACGGCACCAGCCGGGATCGTCGCCGATGCGACAACCGGGTTTTCCGCGTCGACGTGCGCGACCAGCGCGACGCCCTTCGGCAGCGTGATGTCCTTCGCGTGCAGCGATTGACCGGCTTCGATCTTCGACAGGTCGACTTCGAGGAACTCCGGCAGGTCAGCCGGCAGGCACTCGATTTCGATTTCCGTCGCGACGTGCGAAACGATCGCGCTCGACAGCTTCACGGCCGGGCTGACTTCCGCGTTCAGGAAGTGCAGCGGTGCCTTCGTGTGCAGCTTCTTCTTCGCGTCAACGCGCTGGAAGTCCACGTGCAGCACCAGTTGCTTGAACGGGTGGTATTGCACGTCGCGCAGCAGGACCTGTTGCGACTGGCCAGCCACTTCGAGGTCGAGGATCGACGAGTGGAAAGCTTCCTTCTTCAGGGCGTGCCACAGGGCGTTGTGATCGAGTTCGATCTTTTGCGGGGCAACTTCGCCACCGTAAACGATACCCGTGGTCTTACCAGCGTTGCGCAGGCGGCGGCTCGCACCCGTACCTTGCTCTTGGCGCTCGAAAGCGACGACTTTCATATGATTCTCCAATGGCTGCCCGCGACCAGGCAGTAAAACGGGGCCGTCAAACGGCGGCCCCTGATGAAACGGCCGGGGTTTCGTCTATCCCGTCCGATTGTGCAAAAAGCGAAGCGTCGCCGCTTCGCTTTCCGCGCATGCTTTGTTCAGTCGATTCGCGATCAGGATTCCGCGAACAGCGACATCACCGAATCGCCGCGGCGGATCCGCGAGAACGTCTCGGCCAGCAGGCTCGCGCTCGTCAGCGAGCGGATCTTCGAGCAGGCCAGCGATTCGGCCGACAGCGGGATCGTATCGGTGACGACGAGCTCGTCGAGTGCCGATGCGGCGATGCGATCCGCGGCGCCGCCCGACAGCACGGGGTGCGTCGCGTACGCGAACACCTGCTTCGCACCGCGGTCCTTCAGCACTTGCGCGGCCTTGCAGAGCGTGCCGGCCGTATCGACCATGTCGTCCATGATCACGCAGGTGCGGCCTTCGACTTCACCGATGATGTTCATCACTTCGGCAATGTTCGCCTTCGGACGACGCTTGTCGATGATCGCGAGATCGCAGTTCAGCTGCTTCGCGAGTGCCCGGGCACGCACCACGCCGCCGACGTCCGGCGACACGACGAGCAGATCCGAGTAGTTCTGCTTGCGCAGGTCACCCAGCAGGATCGGCGTTGCGTAGATGTTGTCGACCGGGATGTCGAAGAAGCCTTGAATCTGGTCGGCGTGCAGATCCATCGTGATGATCCGCTCGACGCCGGCGATTTCCAGCATGTTCGCGATGACCTTCGCCGAGATCGCGACGCGCGCCGAACGCGGGCGTCGATCCTGACGGGCATAGCCGAAGTAGGGGATGGCTGCAGTGATCCGGCCGGCGGATGCGCGCTTGAGCGCATCGACCATGATCATCAGTTCCATCAGGTTGTCGTTCGTCGGTGCGCACGTGGATTGCAGGACGAAGACGTCCTTGCCGCGCACGTTTTCCTGGATCTCGACCTGGATCTCGCCGTCGGAGAAACGGCTGACCATTGCTTTGCCGAGGGGAATACCAAGGATATTGACGACTTCCTGGGCGAGCGCGGGATTCGCGTTGCCAGTAAAGACCATCAGGCCATCATGGCTGTGGCTGCTCATCGTGCACCTGCTTCAGGCTTGGGCGGGAAATGCGGGAAAATTTTTGGCAGGGGAGGAAGGACTCGAACCCTCGCATGCCGGAATCAAAATCCGGTGCCTTGACCAACTTGGCGACTCCCCTACACTTAACTGACTGCTTCGCCGAACTCGTGTAGGCCGTTCGGCAAAGTAAAACTTCATGACGCGAAAGCGAAGAGCGGATGCTCGTTCAGACTCTCGGCAACAGCGCCATTCCAACTGGCGGGCAGCTTGGCTTTCGCCGCTTCTGCCTCGTGCTTGCTGTGAAACGCTGCAAACACGCTTGCTCCGGAGCCGGTCATCCTCGCGGGGGTCAAATCATACAACCATTTAACCGCCAGCGCAACTTCCGCGTACTTCCTTGTTACAACTTCCTGCATGTCGTTCTGACCGAAGCTATCTGGCCATCCCGCATCGCTGGTTTGCTGTGCAAGAAAGTCAGCAATTGTGACGGGCTTCGTATCTCTTGTCAACAACTCATCTGAAAATATTTCAGCGGTGGGGACATGAACGCTTGGCGTCACAACCAAGAACCAGCGAGTCGGCAATTGTACCTCAGCTAATTCTTCTCCGATACCCTCTGCGAACGCATTTTTTCCAAAAATAAAAAACGGGACGTCTGCGCCGAGTTTGACCGCGAGCGACTGGAGCTCGGCGCGCGGCAGGTCGAGTTGCCACAGGCGGTTCAGCGCGAGCAGCGTCGTCGCCGCGTCGGAGCTGCCGCCGCCGAGGCCGGCGCCCATCGGCAGGCACTTGTCGATCTCGATGTCGACGCCGTGCGCGATGCCCGTATGCGCTTTCAGCAGGTTGGCCGCGCGCACGACGAGATCGCTTTCCTCGGGCACGCCGGGCACGTCGGTGACGCGTGAGACACGGCCGTCGTCGCGCAGCGTGAAGTGCAGCGTATCGCCCCAGTTCAGCAGCTGGAACACGCTCTGCAGGTCGTGATAGCCGTTCGGACGACGGCCGGTGATGTGCAGGAACAGGTTGAGTTTCGCGGGCGCAAGGCAGTTGCGCAGCGAGCGGGTCGAATCGGTCATGCGTAGGTCTGGGCTGGGCGCGTGCTCACTGGTCGAGCACGAGCTTGATGTCGAGCGGCGGTGTCGCGCGCACGAGGTTGACGCGTTTGACGCCCGTGGCCGGGGCATCCGCGTAGGCAAGGTAGTCGATCGTCCAGCCGTCCTGGCGGATCTGCTTGACGCGCGTGCCGTCGGCCGGGTCGCGCACGGTTTCCGCACGCGTCGCGGGCGCGGCCGTGGGCAGCAGCCAGTAGCGCAGGCCGGCGAGCGGCAGTTCGAAGCCGAGCGTCTTCTGCATCAGGTCGCCGACGTCAGGCGCATATTGCGTCGGGCGGTTCGGCAGTTCGAGCGACGCCGCCTGCGGCGTCGATTTCACGATCGCGAGCGTCTGGCCGAGCGGGCTGCGCAGCTCGAGCGACACGTCGTCGCCGTGCTCCTGCCAGTCGAAGTTGCCGTACACGTGCTGCTGCTTGCCGAGACGGTCGTCGTACTGCACCGCGAAGCGGCCGTGGTAAGCGTGTGTCGCGGCCGTTTGCAGCATCGCGCCCGGCGTCGGCGCGCTGGCCGACGGCGGCGTGCTCGCGCAGCCGGCGAGCGCGAGCGCCGCGCCGGCCGCGGCCAGCGTGCGCTGCGCGCGGGAGGACAGGGAAAGCGTCGGGAACATCCGCATCAGAGACCGTTGACCTGGAGGCGCTTCAGCGTCTGCACGAGCGTGTCGTTGTCGGGTTCGAGCTTCTGCGCGTCACGCCACGCGGTGCGCGCGTCTTCCTGCGCGCCGCTCTTCCACAGCACTTCGCCGAGGTGCGCGCCGATTTCGGCGTTCGGCTGCAGTTCGTACGCGCGCCGCAGCACCTTCGTCGCGCCGGCCGTGTCGCCCATCCGGTACTTCACCCAGCCGAGGCTGTCCATGATGTACGCGTCGTTCGGCGCGAGCGTCATCGCCTTGTCGATCAGCTTGCTGGCTTCGGGCAGGCGCTGGTTGCGGTCGGCCAGCGAATAGCCGAGCGCGTTGTACGCCTGCGGGTTGTCGGGCTGCGTGCGGATCAGCTCGCGCAACTGCTTTTCCATCGTCGTGTAGTGGCCGGTCTTCTCGGCCGCCATCGCGTAGTCGTAGCGCAGGTCGGGATCGTCCGGGAAGTCCTGGACGGCCTGCCCGAGCCGGGCCTCGGCTTCCGGATAGCGCTTCGCGGTGAACAGGATCGACGCGTCGGTGCGTGCGACCACGGCCGCGTCGCGCGGATCGGTGATCGGCAGGTCGTCGAGCACCTTGCGCGCCTCGTCGGTCTTGCCCTGTTTCTGCAGCAGCTGCGCGCGCGTGATCTGCGCGGGCAGGTAGTGCTGGCTCGTCTGGTCGACCTTGTCGAGCCATTGCGACGCCTGCGCGTCGTTGTTCTGGTCGATCGCGATCTGCGCGAGGTAGATGTAGCCCTGGCCGACGTCGAGGTTCGGCTGCTTGTCGCCGAGCTGCACGTACTGCTTCAGGTAGGCAGTCGCTTCGTCGAGCTTCTTCTGCTGGATCTTGATCAGCGCGAGCGCCATCAACGGCGTCGGATCCTTCGAGTCGAGCTTGCGCATCGTCTCGAACTGCTTCTGCGCGTCGTCGAGGCGGTCGTCGGCGAGATACAGCTGCGACAGCGCCAGCCGCGCATCGCGCGACTTCGGATTCTGCTGAACATACTTCTCGAACGACGCGATGCCGGCCGCGCGCTCCGCCGGGCCCATCTGCGACAGCATCAGCGCCGCCGGCAGGTAGTCGGGGCGCAGCGCCAGCGCCTGCTTCAGCGATTGCGCGGCGCCGTCCTTGTCGTCGACCGCGAGCTGTTGCCGCGCGATCGCGAGCTGCGCCTCGGGCCGGTTCATGTCGCTCTTCAGCATGTCCTTCAGCACCGCGAGGCCGCCGACGCGGTCGGGGCCGCGCACGAGCAGCGCCTGCAGCGCGAGGATGGCCGGGCCGCGCGTCTCGCCGGTCGCACGGGCCAGCTCGCGCGCGAGCATCGGCTGTGCGTCGGCCGGCTTGCCGGCGAGCACCAGCAGCGCGGCGTCGACCTGCGACGCCCGGTTCGAATCCGGCGCGTACTGGCGCCACAGGTTCGCGGCGGACAGCGCGTCGGCCGGGCTCTGCGCGCCGAGCGCAATTTCGGTTGCGCGCTGCGCCATGCGCGGATCGCGCGTGTCGCGGGCAAGCGCGAGGTAGGTCTGGTACGCCGGCGCCGGCTGGTTGCGCTGGAGCGCGACCTCGGCGGCGAGCACCTGGTAGACGATCTGGCTCGTCAGCGGCACACCGGGGAGATTCTTCTGCTCGTCCGGCATCACATGCTCGAACGCGCCCTGCGGCTCCGCGTCGTCCGATGCCGGATCCTGCGCGTGGGCCGGGAAGGCGGTGAGGGTCCAGGCGGCAAACAGCGCTGCGCCGAGTGCACGGCGGACCGGGAAGGCGCGCACGCCGCGCACGGCGGCGGGGCGCTTCTGAAGCAGCTTCGAGGGCAGAGTCATGGAAATCCGTTCGATGTTTCAACCGATTGTAACGCGCTCGCTACAATACACGCACGATCGTGATAGGGTCTGTTTACATGTGGAACGCACATGCGAATGCCCGAAATCGCCCGCCTGGCAAGAAGCGAGGAGCGTCGCTTGGCGAGCCAAACAAGCGACGAGCGACGCCGCCAGGCGGGCGATTTCGGGCATTCCCGTGGAATGTCTTTTTTTAAATTTGGGGTTGCCACGAGAACGGCCGCTCGCCGCGTTGCGCTCCTTGCGAATACGTCAGTATTCGCGGCGTCGCGCGCCTCGCGAGCGGCCGTTCTCGTGGCAACGCATGCGCGTTCC
>JAIRVP010000012.1 GCA_031253835.1 Burkholderia sp.
CCGCTACTACAATCACGACCGCATCAAGCTCAAGCTAAAAGGGCTGAGTCCCGTGCAGTACAGAACTCAGCCCCTGGCGGCCTAATTTACCCGTCCAACTTTACGGGGTCAGCTCATCGCGGCCGCCCGTTGCGTGCTCAGTGCCCCATCGCGGGCCCCGCGCCCTTCTTCGGCTTCGTGATCCACACGAGCACCGCGAGCGCGCCGAACATGAATGCCGACAACAGGAAGAAGTCGTTGGTCGCCATCATGAAGCCCTGCTGCGTGACGAGCTGGTTGAGCTGCGCGTTGGCCGTCTGGCCGACGATGCCGAGCTGCGCGAGCGCGCCCTGGTAGTCGGTCGTGTTCTGCGCGTACACGCTCACCGATTCCGACAGCCGCGCGTGGTGATAGATCGCGTCGTTCTCCCAGAACGTCGAACTGGCCGCGGTGCCGATCGCGCCGGACAGCGTGCGCAGGAAGTTCGACAGCCCCGACGCGCTCGCGAGCCGCTCGTCGGAGATGCTCGACAGCGTGATCGTCGTCATCGGCACGAAGAAGCACGCGACGCCGATCCCCTGCACGAGCCGCGGCAGGATCACGTGGCTGAACGGCACGTCGAGCGTGAACGTCGAGTTCCAGATCGACACGCCCGCGAACACGATGAACGCGAAGCTCGCGACCATCCGCAGGTCGAGCCGGTGCATGTTGCGGCCGATCAGCGGCGACAGCACGAGCGCGAGCAGCCCGACCGGCGCGGTCGCGAGGCCGGCCTTGCCGGCCGTGTAGCCCATCACCGTCTGCAGCCACAGCGGGAAGATCACGACCGAGCCGAAGAACGCCATGAAGCCGAACGAGATGATCAGCGCGCCGAGCGCGAAGTTGCGGTCCTTGAACAGCGACAGGTCGACCACCGGTTCCTTCTCGGTCGCCTCCCACACGAGCATGAACGCGAGCGACACGACCGCGATCAGCGCGAGCGCGACGATGAACGACGAGTTGAACCAGTCGCGGTCCTTGCCGAGGTCGAGCATCATCTGCAGGCACGACACGCCGATCACGAGCAGCGCGAGGCCGATCGCGTCGATCCGCTGCTTCGACGTCTTCGTCTCGCGGCCGCGCAGCAGGAAATACGCGCAGGCCGCGGAGAAGATGCCGATCGGCAAATTGATGTAGAAGATCCACGGCCACGTGTAGTTGTCGCTGATCCAGCCGCCCAGCAGCGGGCCGAAGATCGGTGCGACGATCACCGTCATCGCCCATAGCCCGAGCGCGAGCCCGCGCTTCGCGGGCGGATAGCTGCGCATCAGGATCGTCTGCGACAGCGGCACCATCGGTCCCGACACGAGGCCCTGCAGCAGCCGGAACGCGATCAGCGTCTCGAAGTTGGTCGCGAAGCCGCACAGCGCCGACGCGATCGTGAACGCGAGCACCGACAGCGTGAACAGCCGCACCTCGCCGACCCGCCGCGCGAGCCAGCCGGTCAGCGGCACCGCGATCGCGGACGCAACCGAGTACGACGAGATCACCCACGTGCCTTCGCTGGTCGCGACACCGAGGCTGCCCGAGATGGTCGGCACCGCGACGTTCGCGATCGACGTGTCGAGCACTTCCATGAAGGTGCCGAGCGCGAGCCCGATGGTGAGCAGCGCGAGCGTCCCGCCGGACAGCGGCGCGGGTGCGGCGGGGGAGGCGGCGGATGCCGTGGTGGCGGACATCGGAATCTCCTAGACGCGGCGCGCGCGACGCGCCGGCACAACGCACGGGCGTGCGACGCAGCGCGGCCCGGCCGGGTGGAACGAAAAAGGGAAAAAGCGGAGCGCGTGTCCTGTCATCTTCTGCCCAGACAGAGAAATAAGCGAATGCTTAACCTAGACATGGGGCCTCCGCGCGCCTCAGGCGTCTTCGTCGGGCTTCGGGCAGCCGGTCGTACCGGGCCCGTTGGCGATGAAGCGCTGCAGCAGGCCGGTGAGCGTCGCGAGTTCGTCGGCCGAGAAGCCGTCGAGCTGCGCGTTCAGCGCGGTCGCGATCAGCGACGGCAGCGCGCGGGCGGCTTCGGCGCCGCGTTCGGTCAGCGTCAGCTCGATCATCCGGCGGTCCTGCTCGCTGCGCGAGCGCGCGATCAGCCCCTTGCGTTCGAGCCGGTCGAGCATCCGCGTCATCGAGCCGCTGTCGTACGACATCTTGCGCGACAGCTCGAACGGCGTGCGCGCATAGCCGCGCGACAGCAGCAGGATCACGCCGATCTGCTGCGCGGTGAGGTCGAGCGGCTCGAGCGCGCGATCCATTCGCTCGACGAGCGCCTGCTTCGCCTTCGACAGGTAATAGCCGAGGCTCGTTTCAAGCGCGATGTTCTCGGGATCGTAAAGGCCGCCGGTCATACGATTGCGCGCGCAGCAATAGTGCGTTTCAGGTTAAAACGCGCCCAGTATCTTGAAAAATGATTGCTTAGTCAATATTATTTGAGGCAACCAGTTACGACGTGCATGTTGCACTGCCGGAGACGATGTTCTGACCGATTCGCCCGCGCTGCCGGGCACCCGAGGATGTTCGCGATGCTGTCCCTGAAAAATGCCGCCGGCGCGCTGCGCCGCAACCTGACCGATACCGCTCATCATGTGTTTTCCGGGCCGCACCGCGGCTGGAAGATCGCGCTGTACGTGACGATGCTGGTCGTGCCGGGCGGCTCGCTCGCGGCGCTCGGGTTCGCGTGGTTCGATCATCGCCGGCAGCGCAACACGAAGGGCGGCGCCCGCCGCACGAGCCAGCCGGCCGTCACGGAGCCGTCGACATGGCGGTCCGCCGCCGAGCCCATCCCGGTGCCGGTGCGCTGCCACTGACGCCGCACCACCGCATCCGCTGTCCCGCCTGATTGAACCGGCCGCCGGCCGCGCCACGCGTGGCCGGCGTTGCGCGCCCGTCTTCCCGCAAGCGATCCGTAATGGCCGGTAAACCGGCCGGCCGCGCCGGTAACACATTCCGGCCTTCGCGCACCGTACCCTTAGGGCTGCGCAGCTTCCCCGCCGTCAGTTACCATTTGTCCGCCAGCGGCACGACGACCGCATCGCGCGACGCCGCTCGCCGGCCGTCACGCCCAGACAGGAAAACCACCATGCCGTACGCCCCCCTCCCGCGCGCCCTTCGCCCGCTGAGCGCCGCCGTCGCCGTCGCGACGGCCGTGCTGCTCGCCGGCTGCGCCGTCGGGCCCGACTATCACCGGCCCGACACGTCGATTCCCGCCGCCTTCAAGGAAGCGCCGGCCGGCTGGAAAGTCGCGCAACCGGCCGACCGCACCGACCGCGGCCCGTGGTGGACGGTCTACAACGATCCGCAGCTCGATACGCTGATCGGCAAGCTCAACGCATCGAACCAGACCATCGCGCAATCGGCAGCCGCGTACCGGCAGGCGCGCGCGCTCGTCACCGAGGCGCGCGCCGCGTATTTCCCGACCGTCGGGCTGACCGCGTCGGGCTCGCGTGCCCGCACGCCGCGCACGTCGGTGTCGTCGGGCTCGTCGTCGAGTTTCGGCAGCGGGTCGTCCGGGTCGATCAACAACAGCTACAGCGTCGGCCTCGACGCCAGCTGGGAACCCGACCTGTGGGGCAAGGTGAGCCGCACCGTCAGCGCACAGCGCGCCGGCGAAGCGGCGGCGGCGGCCGATCTCGCGAACGCGCGGCTGTCGCAGCAGGCGCTGCTCGCGCAGACCTATTTCCAGCTGCGCACGTCCGACGCGCTGCAAAAGCTGCTCGACGACACCGTGAAATCGTACGAACAGTCGCTGAAGCTTACGCAGAACCAGTACGCGCAGGGCGTCGCCGCGCGCGCGGACGTGATCCAGGCGCAGACGCAGCTGCAGAGCGCGCAGGCCGCGCAGATCGACAACGGCGTCGCGCGGGCGCAGTACGAGCAT
This sequence comes from Burkholderia sp., assembly GCA_031253835.1. Lineage (GTDB taxonomy): Bacteria > Pseudomonadota > Gammaproteobacteria > Burkholderiales > Burkholderiaceae > Burkholderia. Next base: position 3,890 of record JAIRVP010000012.1, read on the forward strand.
GCGATCGCGACGCTGATCGGCGAACCGGCGTCGACCTTCTCGCTGCCGCCGTCCCCGCTTGCGGCCGAGCCGCCGATCACGCCGGTCGACGTGCCCTCCGCGATCCTCGAGCGCCGGCCCGACATCGCGGCGGCCGAGCGCCGCGCGGCGGCCGCGAACGAGCAGATCGGCGTCGCGATCGCCGCGTTCTTCCCCACACTCACGCTGTCGGCCACCGGCGGCTTCCAGAGCTCGGTGTGGTCGCAGCTGTTCACGCTGCCGGCACGGTTCTGGACGGTCGGCCCGCAGCTCGCGGCCACGCTGTTCGATGCGGGGCTGCGCGCCGCGCAGACCGACGCCGCGCGCGCGACCTACGACCAGGACGTCGCCGCGTATCGCCTCGCCGTGCTTACCGCGTTCCAGGACGTCGAGGACAACCTCGCGTCGCAGCGTATCCTCGCGCAGGAAATCGACGTGCAGCGGCAGGCCGTCGACAGCGCCGAGCACTCGCTCGCGATCGTCACGAACCAGTACAAGGCCGGCACGGTCGCGTACCTGAACGTGCTGACCGCGCAGACCACCGCGTTCACCGCGCAGCAGAAGCTCTCGACGATCGCCGGCCAGCGGATGGTGTCGTCGGTCGGGCTCGTGAAGGCGCTCGGCGGCGGCTGGGACGTGGCGGACATCGCTCGCGAGAACGGCGGCATGGCGGCGCCGCCCCCCGTGCCGGCGTCCGGTGCGGCCGCGCCTGCGGCCACCGCACCGTCGGCCGCTACGCCGCTCGCGCAGAAGTAACGAAAGCGGGCGACGTGCGCGTCAGCGCTGCGCGTCGCCGAAGATCAGCGACACCTCGTTGTTCCCGAGCGGGTGGCCAAGCAGGTTCAGCAGCCCGGCGAGGTTCGCCTGTTGTTCGGGCGCCGCATGCGCGGTGCCGCGAAACGATCCCTGGCCGGGGCCGAAGTTGCCGTGCCCGTCGAGGAACAGCGGGCCCTGCGTCGTCGACAGGTCGAGATCGGCGCCCGCGCCCTTCGCCTGCAGCACCGCGCGGTACGAACCGAGCGGCTTCACGCGCGACACGCGCGAACTCATCGAATCGATCGTCACCGTCAGCTGGCCGAACGCGTTGTTGCCGAACAGCCGCCAGTCGCTCCAGCCGACCCGCACGTCGCCCTGCAGGTCGAGCGTGTTGAACGGCGTGCCGAGCCCCGCGAGCAGCGACGCGGGCACGGCCATCGTGCCCGCCGACAGCACCGCGCCGCGCCACGTCGCATCGAGCGTGACGGCATCGGGCATCGCCTCGGTCTGCCGCATGCGCATCTGCACGCGGCCGGTCAGCAGCGGCCAGAAGCGCGTGGTCCATTCGACCCGGCCGGGCAGCAGCGTCGCCGCGCTCTGGTCGGCGCCCGGTGCGAGCATCAGCGTGCCCGAGCCGTGCCACAGCGACCCGTCCGGGTCGACGAGATTCACGTGCCCGCCGGTCGCACGCGCGAACTGCGGCGCGATCCATGCGGCCGGCGCGAGCGCGACGAGCGTCACCGCCGTCGCGAAACCGCCCGCCAGTACCCACGGCAATACGGCGGCGAGCCGTTTCATCCCCGGCCTCATCGGCCGACCGCCGCTTGCGTCATCCACTGCGTCATTTATTTCTGTACGGAAGGTTGCATCACGGCCGTCAGGTCGACCTGCCCGTCGTCCTTCAGCGCGGTCGCGTGCGCCTCGCCGACCTGCACCTTGAACTGCCGGCGCGCATCGTCGAGCCACTGCGTCCACGCCGGGAACGACACGTTCTTCATCTGCACCTGCACGCCGTTGCCGACGATCTGCACCTGCGCACCCTGCAGCCCGTGATCGGACAGCGACGCGGTCAGCGCGTCCTTCAGCGCGAGGCCGGTCGGCGCAACGCCCTGCGCGGCGGCCGTCAGCGACTTCGCCTCGTTCGCCTGCGCGGTCATCTGCGCGAGTTCGTGGCGCATCGACGGCAGCTCGCGCTGGATCCGTGCGCGGCCTTCCTGCGCGGGCGACCACAGCACCGAATACGCGATCGCGACGGCCAGCACGGTGCCGCCCCAGCCGAGCAGCGTCTTCTCGCGCGGCGAGCGCTCACCCCAGAACTGGGCCAGCGTCTGGTTCAGTTGTTCGGTTTTCATGAGCGGCTCCGGATCGTCCATTTGCCCGTGTTGCTGTCGACTTCGCCGGACAGTCCGTTACGCGCGAGGCGCTGCGTGAAATCGGGATCGACCTTGACCTCCGGCTTGAAGCCGACGTCGAGCTTCCGGTCGTGATAGTCGAGCGACGCGATGCCGTTCAGCGGCAGTGCACCCATCGAACGCGACAGCCCGCTCGACAGCGCGAGGAAATCGTTCGGCGACAGCTCGCCGGCCGCGAGCCGCAGCTGGTCGAGCTGACGCTGCATCTGCGCGGGCGGATCGAGCACCGTCGTCGTCTTCGGGAATGCGGACAGCAGCGTCTCGGTGATCTGCGCGGACAGCGCATCGCGCTCGCGCGACAGCTTCCACCAGTGCAGGTTCATCCCGATCACCGCGACGCCGAGCGTCGCCGCGACGAGCGCGAGCGGCACGCGCAGGCGCTTCACCGTCGCGCGGTCGAAGCGCCACGGCTGCGATTCGAATTCGAACTGGCACAGATCGAACTTCTCGGTGAGCGCGCGGCGCGCGAACGTGTCGAACGGCAGCGGGGCGGCGCCCGGCAACAGCGCCGCGTCAGGTCGGCCGACCGACGCGAGCCGCGGCTCCGCGCCCGGTTCGCCGAGTTCGTACAGTTCGACGTCGCCACCGCGTGCGAGCGCGGTCAGCGTGCCGGCCGCGCGCGCCGCGGGCGCCGCGAAGCCTTCGCCGAGTGCGCCGCGCGCCACTGCAAGCTCAAGACGCGGCGCACCGGCCGCGGCCGGCTGCGCGCCGGCCTCGACGAGCACCGGTTCGACCGACGTCGCGAGTCCGAGCACCGCAGCGACCGTCGCCGGACGGGCGACCGGCTCGGTCGCTTCCGTGGCGAGCGCGGCGGCGTCGGCGGCTTCACCGTCGATCGGCGCGATCGATGCCGTTTCCGCCGACGCACGCGGCGCCGGCAGGCAGCGCGTCGCGGGCACCGCGCTCAGGTGCCGGTGGCCGGCCGCCGTGAACGCTTCGCAGATCGTGCGGAACCACGCACGATCGACGACGGCCAGCACGCGGCGCCCGTCGGGCAGCGCGGCCGGATCGAGCGCGATGTGGCAGCCGAGCGGATCCTGGATCAGCTGATCCTCGACGATGTTGGGCAGCGCCTGGCGCAGCTTCGGCCCCTTCAGCGGCGGCACGGTCGCGGCCAGCAGCAGCACGTCGCGCGCGGCGACGATCAGCACCGTCGCGTTCGCGCGCGGCAGCAGCGCGAGCGCGGCGCGGCCCGCGCGCTGCACCTGGCCGGCCTTGTCGACGAGCGTGAACGGCAGTTCGGGCCACTGCCATTCCTGCAACGGCACGGCAGGCTCGCGCGGCGGCAAAGAAACAATCAACGTGCTCACAAGAGCTCCTCTCCCGATTGGCGTCGTTATAGCTGGTCGCGGATACGCACGACCCGCGTCGAGTGCGTGGTCGGATCACGATACACGAGCGAGGTGCGGTCGACCTCCGCGCGATCGTGCTGGATCCGGCCATGCACGATGAAATAACTCGAATTGACGTCGACGAGGCTCGAGTCGATCGTCACGTTCGGCGCGCCGGCACCGCGCAGCGCGAGCTGCACGTCGCCGACGTTCCGGAAAAACACGGTCTCGCGGCGCGACACGAGCGCCTGCGCGGACGACACGCTCATCCCCGGCACCAGCGCCGCGATCACTTCGGCCGGCGCGGTGTTCATGTTCACGGGCGTCGTGGTCGGCAGCACGGTGACGAACGGGCGCAGCCGCGCGACCATCTCGGGCGTCACGCCGTCGACGTCGAGCAGGCTGTCGACGCTCGTCATCATCAGCGGCGCGGGCCCGCGATCGCCGCCCGTCATGCCGGGATCGTCGGTGAAGCCGCCGCCGCCCTGCTGATCGGTCGCCACCGGCGCGGTGACCGGCGGCGCCGTGCCGCCGCCCGGCAGGTTCGGCATCTGGAAGCGCGTCGCCGAATGCAGCAGGCCCGCGCGCACCTGCAGCGCGATGCGCTTCGCGAACGCGCCGTCGTAGCCGAGCGTCGTCAGGAGGCGCTGGAACGCCTGGAGCTGCGTGACGTTCAGCTGCAGCACGCCGGGCGCCGGCGACGACACGAGGTTGCGCAGGTTGAACTTCGCCTGCGCGTCCTCGATCGAGCCGGAGATATAGGTGTCTTCGCCGCCGCTGTCGTTGGGCGCGCCGATCCGGCCGAGGAAATCCGACAGCTTCGTCTTCGCGATCGGCACGCCCCAGATCCCGCCGAGATAGGTGATGCCGGGCGCCGTGTCGCCTTCGGAGCGCAGGATCATCCGCGTCCAGTCGAGCGCGCCGCGCGCGACCCACTGCGCCTGCGCGATCACGCGCTGGTTCTCGATCCGGCGGATCTGCACCTGCTGGCGCCACAGCATCCCGGAGACGAGGATCGCGGACAGCGCGACGACGAGCAGCGCCGTGATGATCGCCGCGCCGCGCTGGCGGCCGCGTGCCTGCACGCGTGCGGCAGTGCGGTTGAAGGAGGGCGGACGGGAAAGGCGCGCGCGCATCGTCATTCCCCGACGAGGAAGATGCGCGTGACCGGCACGCGCAGCGACGTCGCGCCGATGCTGACCTGCAGCCCCGTCACCGCGCGCGTCGGCGGCGCGTTGCCGATCTGCGGCACCTTCAGTGCATCGTTGTTCTGCGCGAGCGCGTCGTCGGCCGTCTGCAGGTTGGTGGTCCAGCCCACGCGCGGCACGTACAGCTTCGCGTCGATCGCGCCGACGCCGCCCATCAGCGCGACCCAGCTCCAGCCTTCGACGCTGCTGTCCTTCAGCACGGTGCGCAGCCGGTTCGCGTCGTCGATCGGCGGCGATGCATAGCGCACGACGCGCCCGCCGGCGATCCGGTAGCGGACCACCTGCAGCCGCGGCGCGGCGCCCGGCACCTCGAGTTCGCGCACGATCTGCAGCGTATTGCCGGCGACCCCGATCGCCGGCTGGCCGGCCTCGTCGTCGGTCGCGGCGAGCCGCGCGTCGATGCGCATCTGGTCGAACATCTGCGCGAACACGCGCTCGTCTTCCATCGCGGAAGCGACCTTGTCGCGGCCGCGCATGATCTGGTCGAGCCCGCGCCACGCGAGGATCGCGACCACCGCGAGGATCGCGATCGCGATCATCAGCTCGATCAGCGTGAAGCCGCGGGCGCGGCGGGCGGGCGGGCGGCGCATCGGCGCGTCAGAGCGGACGGCTGGTTTCATTCGCGACCACCGTCACCATTTGCGCGAGCACGCCGGAATGGCCGGGCGTGCTCACCGAAATCCGCACGCGCCGGAACACCGGGTTCGGCGTCGTGCTCACGCGCTGCGTGCAGACGAGCTGCACGTTGCCTTGCGAGCAGTCGAAGCTCTGCTCGCCGACCTCCGGCCACGCGTGCGTGAGCCGCAGCTGCGCGAGCGCGTTGTCGGCGCTCCAGCCGGCCAGCAGCCGGCGATGCAGGTCGGACGCGTTGTTTGCCATCGTGCCGACCGCCCGGATCGACGCGGCGAGCGCGACCGCGATGATCGCGAGTGCGACGAGCACCTCGATCATCGTGAAACCGCGCGATGAAGAAACGGAAGAGGGCAGGCGACGACGCATCGTCATTGCACCTCGTAGCGGCCGTTGCCGGTGCCGACGATCGTCGCGCTGCCGACGGCCGAATGCAGCGTCACGCGCACCGGCGTGTCGATGCTCTCGATGCCGAACACGACGCGGCTCGCGTGCGTGTCGGAACCCGGATAGTCGATGTCGGCACCGGTGACGCCGCCGTCCCAGTCGCGCGGGCGCAGCAGGTCGTCGCGCAGCGTGCGCCAGCCGTCGGGCGAGCTCACGTCGAACCGGAAACCGTGTGCGGTCGGCTGCCACGCGATCGGCCGCGCGCGCACCTGCGCTTCGTCGCCGGCCGTCTCGAACAGCAGCGCGACGCGCTGCGCTTCTTCACGCAGGTCGGTGCGCGGATTGCGCGTCAGCGACAGCGACGCGAGCGACACGAGCAGCCCCGCGATCACCAGCACGACCAGCATTTCGAGCAGGGTGAAGCCGCGCGCGCGATGACGCGGCGCGCCGTGCTGCCTCGGCCCGCCGTCGGCGCGTGCCGGCACGGACGACACCGCGCCGCGACGCACACGGCGATCGCGACCGCAGCGGGAGGTCGTGCGAATGGCGGGCATGAAGAACGGGGATGGAGCGTCGGGCCGGTCAGTGCCGGCTTATTGCCACGAACCGATGTCGGTATCGTTGCCTTCGCCGCCTTCCTTGCCGTCGGCGCCGTAGCTGAACACGTCGATCTCGCCGTGCACGCCCGGGTTCAGGTACTTGTACCCGTTGCCCCACGGATCGTTCGGCAGGCGCTCAAGATAGCCGCCGTCCTTCCAGTTGTTCGGGATCGGATCGTTGGTCGGCTTCTGGATCAGCGAATTCAGGCCCTGCTCCTGGGTCGGATAACGGCCGTTGTCGAGACGGTACAGCTTGAGCGCCTGCATGATCGTGCCGATGTCCTGCTTCGCGGCGATGCGGCGCGCCTCGTCCGGGCGGCTCATGATCTTCGGCACGATCAGCGCCGCCAGGATCCCGAGGATCGCGACCACCACCATGATCTCGATCAGCGTGAAACCGCGCTGACGACGCACGGCCGCGTTGCGGCGAGTGATCCACGTTTGCATGACTGACTACCTCTTCCAAAAAATGTCGTCGATTGAGTGACGCACCCCGCGCGCCGGACGATTGCCTGACAGCAAGCTTCCGGTCCCGCGGGCGCGGAGCACGCATTGTAAGGCGCGCATCGTCGAGGGCTTTCACCCAACGCAAATTTCATATACATCCGTACAATAGCGCGCATGAACGCGCTCTCGATCCGGATCCTTTCCCTCGCCCTCTTCGCGGGTTTGTGCGCGACGGCCACCTACTGGGTCGTCACGCTGTCGGCCCGCGAAGCGCCGCTGCCCGCCGCCGCCGCGCGGCTGCCGATCCGCACCGAGGACGCCGCGGCGCTCTTCGGCGGCCAGCTCGACAAGAATCCCGTCCAGGACATCCACCTGTTCGGCATTCTCGCGCTCGACCATGGCGGCGCCGCGATCGTCGGCGTCGGCGGCGAACCGCCGCGCGCCGTGTCGCTCGGCGCGGACGTCACGCCCGGCGCGAAGCTCGCCGAAGTCCGCCCGCGCTCGATCATCGTCGACCGCAACGGCGCCCGCGCCGAAATCCAGCTCCCGGCGAACACGCCGTCCCCCGCGATCTACATGCGTTGAACGGCGACGGCCTGACAGTCAGGCCGTCACGTCACTGCACCATGTTGTTCAGCTCGATGATCGGCAGCATCACCGCCAGCACGATCACGAGCACGATGCCGCCCATCGCCAGGATCAGCAGCGGCTCCAGCAGGCTCGTCAGGAACATCGTGCGGCGCTCGAGCTCGCGCGCTTCGCCTTCGGCCGCGCGATCCAGCATCGTCGTCACGTCGCCCGTCGCCTCGCCCGAACGGATCAGGTGCACGAGCACCGGCGGAAACGTCTTCACGTTGTTCAGCGCGCGCGACAGCGCGGAGCCTTCGCGCACGCGCACGATCGCATCGTCGATGTTCGCGCGCATCGCGCGGTTCGACAGCGTCTCGCCGGCCGCCTGCAGCGCGCGCAGGATCGGCACGCCGGCCGCGGTGAGAATGCCGAGCGTGCTCGCGAAGCGCACCGTGTTGTAGCCGCGCACGAGCTTGCCCGCGAGCGGTGCGGTCAGCACCCAGCGGTCGAACGCGAGCCGCGGCCCGTCGCGCGACAGCGTCGCCTTCACGAACCACACGACCAGCACGAACGCGATCAGGATCGCCCACCACCAGTGCCGCACGAAATCCGACAGCGCCATCATCACGACCGTGAGGATCGGCAGCTGCTGTTTCGTACTCGCGAACACGTTGACGACCTGCGGCACGACGTAGCTCAGCAGGAACGTGACGATGCCGAACGCGATCAGCGTGACGATCCCCGGATAGGTGAACGCCAGCAGGATCTTCTGCTTCAGCGCGTTGCTCTGCTCGATGTAGTCGGCCAGCCGCGACAGCACGATGCCGAGCTTGCCGGTGTGCTCGCCGGCCGCAACCAGCGCACGGTAGATTTCCGGAAAGTCGCGCGGATGCTGGCCCAGCGCATTCGCGAGCGAATGGCCGCCGAGCACCTCGGCGCGGATCGCGGCCATCAGTTCGCGGATGTAGTCGCGCTCGGCCTGCTCGGTCAGCACGCCGAGCGCCTCGTCGAGCGGCAGCCCCGCGATCAGCAGGCTCGCGAGCTGGCGCGTGAGGATCGCCTGTTCGCGCTGCGACAGCTTGCGGCCGAACGCGAGCCGTTGCGAACGCGCCCCGCGCGTCGCACTGGCGGCCGGCTCGACGACGAGCGGCGTGAGCCCCTGCGTGCGCAGCTGGCCGCGTGCGGCGCGCGCGCTGTCGGCGTCGATGACGCCTTTCTGCGCGCGCCCCGCCGAATCGATTGCTTCGAAACGGAATGCCGGCATCGCGCTATGCGCCTCCCGTCACGCGCAGCACTTCCTCGAGCGACGTCGCGCCGGACGCGAGCCAGCGCTCGGCGTCGTCGCGCAGCGTGCGCATCCCTTCCGCACGGCCGGCGGCGAGAATCTCGGCGTCGGCCGCGTTGCGGTGGATCAGCGAGCGGATCGATTCGTCGACCAGCAGCAGTTCGTACACGCCGCGTCGGCCCGCATAACCCGAATGGCCGCACTTGTCGCAGCCGACCGGATGCCACACGGTGCGGCCGTCCTCGTGCCGCTCTTCCTTGCAGACCGGGCAGAGCTGGCGCACGAGGCGCTGCGCGAGCACGCCGAGCAGCGACGACGCGAGCAGGTACGGCTCGACGCCCATGTCGGTCAGGCGCGTGACGGCGGAAGCCGCATCGTTCGTGTGCAGCGTCGCGAGCACCAGGTGGCCCGTCAGCGACGCCTGCACCGCGATCTGCGCGGTTTCGAGGTCGCGGATTTCGCCGATCATGATCACGTCCGGATCCTGGCGCAGGATCGAACGCAGCGCACGGGCGAAGGTCATCCCGATCCGCTCGTTCACCTGCGTCTGGCCGATGCCGCCGAGGTCGTATTCGATCGGATCCTCGACGGTCATGATGTTGGTCGTCGCGGTTTCGAGCCGCGACATCGACGCATACAGCGTGGTCGTCTTGCCCGAACCGGTCGGGCCCGTGACGAGCACGATGCCGTGCGGGCGGCCGATCAGCTTGTCGAACTGCACGAGCGTGTCGCGGCCCATGCCGAGCGCCTCGAGGTTCAGGCGCTGCGCATCCTTTTCCAGCAGACGCAGCACCGCGCGCTCGCCGTGCCCGGTCGGCAGCGTCGACACGCGCACGTCGACCGGCCGGCCGCCGACGCGCAGCGTGATGCGGCCGTCCTGCGGCAGGCGTTTCTCCGCGATGTCGAGCTGCGCCATGATCTTGATCCGCGAGATCAGCGCGCCATGCAGTGCCTTCTTCGGGCGCACGACGTCGCGCAGCGTGCCGTCGACGCGAAAGCGCACGACCGACGCATTCTCGAACGGCTCGATGTGAATGTCCGACGCCTGTTCGCGTGCGGCTTGCGTGAGCAGCGCGTTGATCATCCGGATGATCGGCGCGTCGTCTTCCGACTCGAGCAGATCCTCGACTTCGGGGATGTCCTGCATCAGCCGCGACAGGTCGACTTCGCCTTCGACCTCGCCGACCACCTGCGCGGCGCTGCCGTCCTGGCGCGCATACGCCTGGTTGATCGCCTGCGCGAGCTCGTCGGCCGGCACGTGATGCACCGCGATCGAGCCGAAGTTGCGCGCGATTTCCGCGAGCGCGGCATCGCTCGTGCGTTCGCTGATCCACACCTCGAGCGTGTCGTCGAGCTGGTGCGCGATCAGCACCTGGCCGCTCTTCGCGAAGCCGTACGGCAGCAGCCGCGCGGCGAGCGGCGACGGCGGCTGGCGTTCGCCCGGCGCGCCGTCGTGGGCGGAAGACGCGAGCACGTCGCTCACTGCGAGGCTCCCGGCGTGGCGGTCAGCGGCTGTTGCGGCACGGCTTGCTGCGGCACGCTCTGCGGCTGCACCGGTTCCGGTGCGGGGACCGGCGCCGGTGCGGGCACGGGTGCCACCTGGCGCTGTACCTGCTGGCGACGCATCTTGTCGAGATCGAACAGGTTGCCGGCCGGCGTGCCGCCCTGGCTCGGACCCAGCGGCATCGGCGGGACGATCGGATCGTCCTTGTCGCGGATCACGTTGTTGTCCGACTTGTACGCCCCCGTCACGCCCTGGATGTAGTCGTAGCGGTTGGCCGTGACTTCCTGCGCGGTGCTGCGATCCGAGATGATCACCGGGCGCAGGAACACCATCAGGTTGGTCTTCTGGCGCTGCTTCGATTCCGAACGGAACAGCTGGCCGATCCACGGGATGTCGCCGAGCAGCGGCACCTTGCTGTTCGACACCTGGTAGTTGTCCTGCATCAAGCCGCCGAGCACGATGATCTCGCCGTTGTCGGCCAGGATCGTCGACTGGATCGAGCGTTTCGTGAAGGTCGGGCCGGTCTGTGCGGTCGTGGTGCTGCTGACGACTGCCGAATCCTCGGTGTAGAGCTGCAGCTTCAGGATCCCGCCTTCGGTGATCTGCGGCTTCACGTGCAGCGTCAGGCCGACATCGCGACGGTCGTAGGTATTGAACGCGTTGCTCGTCGTGCCGCTCGTCAGGTTCGAATACGAACCGGTCGCGATCGGCACGTTCTGGCCGACGACGATCTTCGCTTCCTCGTTGTCGAGCGTAATCAGGTTCGGCGTCGACAGCACGTTCGCGTCGCTCACGCCCGCGAAATACTGCAGCAGCGCGCCAAGGCCCTGCACGCCGAACATGTTGTGCAGCCAGCCGACGTTGAGGCCCTGGTTCAGCGACGACAGATTCGCCGCCAGGCCGGCCCCGGTGGAGCCCGCCGTGCCCGTCGTCAGGTTGATGATGCTGTTGCCTGCAACGGAGCCGGCCGTAGCCGCCAGGTTCGTGCCGCCGAGAAACTGGCCGCTCGCCACCTGCCATTGAATCCCGAGGTTCCCGGACGTCGTCGAGTTCAGCTCGACGATCAGCGCTTCGATATAGACCTGCGCACGCCGTGCGTCGAGCTGGTCGATCACCGAGCGCAGGTTGCGGTAAACCGGATCGGACGCGGTGATGATCAGCGAGTTGGTCGCCGCGTCGGCCTGGATCATCCCGCCCGGCTGGTTGTCGTCGCCCTTGTCCTTGTCGCCGCCGAGCAGGCCGCCGGTGCCGAGGCCGCCGCTGCTGGACGAGCCGCCGCCGTACGCCGAAGACGACGACGAACCGCCGAGGCCGCCCGACGGCAGCGGCGGGGTGCCGGACGAGCCGGTCGAGAAGTTGCCGCTCGACGACGAGCCGCCGTTCTGGTTGAAGCTGTTCGCATCGTTGGACGATGCCGACGAGCCGCTGTCGTTGCCGCCCTTGCCGAGCATCCCGCGCAGCGTCTTCGCGAGCTTCACCGCATCGGCGTTGCGCAGCGGCACGACGTGCATGTTGCCGGGCACCGCGCTCGGCGCGTCGAGCTGCTGCACGAGGCGCTTCGCGGCCGCGAGGCGCGCCGCGTTCGACGCACGCAGCATCAGCGAGTTGGTCCGCGGGTCGGCCGTGACCGACACCTTCAGCGTCGCGTCGCTGTTGCCGATCGCGCCCGGGTCGAGCATTTTCTGCAGCTGCGCGGCGAGGTCGATCGCGTTCGCGTTGCGCAGCGGCACGACCTGCACCTGCGAGCCCGCGGCGCTGTCGACGCCCGAGATGATCTGCGCGATGCGGCGCACGTTGTCCGCATAGTCGGTCACGACGATCGTGTTGTTCGCCGGGTAGGCCGTCACCGTGTTGTTCGGCGAGATCAGCGGCCGCAGCACGGGCAGCAGGTTGTTCGCGGATTCGTTGTGCAGCTCGAACACCTGCGTGATCACCTGGTCGCCGCGTGCCTGCGGCGCATTGCCGACATAGGTCGGCACGCCCTGCAGCTTCGCGTCGGCTTCCGGCACGACCTTCAGCACGCCGTGATCCTGCACGAGGGCGAAGCCCTGCATGCGCAATGCCGACTGCAATGTCTTCAGCGCCTGGTCTTCCGGCACCGGCCGTTCGGCCACGAGATTGAGCTGCCCCTTCACGCGGGGGTCGACGATGATGGTCTTGCCGGTTGCGGCGCCGATCGCTTTCGCGACCTGGTCGATATCCGCATTCACGAAGTTGAGCGTGACCTGAGCGTAGGCGGCCTGCGAGACGATGATGCCGGCGACGAGGAGGGTCGTGGCAACGCGCCGCATAACGAAGCGATTTCTTGTCATGGATGAATGGGTCGATGCCGGCTCAGGCCACTTCCGGCGGTAGTGCTGGGATCCAAGTCCGAAAGAGGCGACATTAGCAGTTTTTCATGTCCGAAATATCACATTGATCCGAGGACTGTCTCACATACGACATGTGTCCGGCGAATCGTATGCAATATGTAAGAATAGGTGCAGCCCGCCGCATGCCGGCCATCGCCCCCGATTCGCGATGAACCGACATGGAAATGCGGTATAACGGGCTGCCGTATTCCTGCATGTCGCAATCTGACGGTCTGCCGGTATGATACGGGCGGCGCGTTTCTCGTCGCACTAATAACAGGCACGGGTTTTCCCGACCTTCGCGCAATTCCTTTTCGTTTCCGCACGATGAACAGAGGACGGTTCGCTTCGATCGCGTTGGTCGCCGCTGGTGCGTGGTTCGCCAGTGCAAACGCTCGCGCGGATTGTTTCGACGAAGCCGCTAAATATCAGCAGGTCAATCCGCTGATCCTGCGCGCGATCGCGTGGCAGGAGTCGCGCAACCGGCCCGGTGCGCTGAACAAGAATACGAACGGCTCGGTCGACTACGGCCTGATGCAGATCAATTCGATTCACCTGCCCGCGCTGTCGCGCTACGGCATCGGCCGCGACACGCTGATGGAGCCGTGCAAGAACGTCTACATCGCCGCGTGGCATCTCAAGCAGAAGATGAACCGCTACGGCAACACGTGGCAGGCCGTCGGCGCCTATCATTCGGAAACGCCGTCGCTGCGCGACAAATATGCGCGGCAGATCGCCGGCATCCTGTCGCAGTGGAAGCTGCTGCCGCCCGTGCAGTGACGTTGCGCCGCATCGCGGCCTGACGCGGTGCCGGCCGGCCGGCGCGCGTTTGATGCACAATGCGGATCTCACGCCGCAACTTCGCCCGTCCGCGGGCCGATCGCGCCCCGGAAGGGCGCCGCGGCCGCTTTTTCATCTTTTCCGTTGGTGCATATCATCATGAATCCGGCAATGAACCAGCCGTTGCCCGTCACCGTGCTGTCCGGCTTCCTCGGTGCCGGCAAGACCACGCTGCTCAACCACGTCCTCGCGAACCGCGCGGGCCTGAAAGTCGCCGTGATCGTCAACGATCTCGCGGCGGTCAACATCGACGCATCGCTCGTGCGCGATGCGCAGGCGCTGTCGCATGTCGAGGAACGCCTCGTCGAGATGTCGAACGGCTGCATCTGTTGCACGCTGCGCGACGACCTGCTCGTCGAGATCCGCAACCTCGCATCCGAAGGCCGCTTCGACGCGATCATGATCGAGTCGACCGGTATCGCGGAGCCGATGCCGATCGCCGAAACGTTCACGTTCGTCGACGACGACGGCACGTCGCTGTCGACCATCGCGCGGCTCGACACGCTCGTCACCGTGGTCGACGCCTACAACTTCCTGCGCGACTACGGCTCCGACGATGCGCTCGCGACGCGCGGCATCGCCGCGTCGGAAGACGACGACCGCACGCTCGTCGAGCTGCTGATCGAGCAGATCGAATTCTGCGACGTGCTGGTAATCAACAAGGCCGACCTCGTCAGCGCCGACGATCTCGCTCGCCTGCAGCACATCCTCGCGCGACTCAATCCGCGCGCGCACCAGGTTGTGTCGACGTTCGGCAGCGTGCCGCTCGACGAAGTGCTGAACACCGGCCGCTTCGATTTCGACGAAGCCGCGAACGCACCGGGCTGGCTCGCATCGCTCGATCACGATCACACGCATTGCGACGATCCCGACTGCCATGACGCACATCATGCGCACGTGCACGGCGAAGCCGACGAATTCGGCATCGGCAATTTTGTTTACCGCGCGCGCCGGCCGTTTCACCCGGCACGACTCTGGGCGCTGCTGCATCAGGAATGGCCGGGCGTATTGCGCAGCAAGGGCTTCTTCTGGCTCGCGACGCGCAACGACATCGCCGGTTCGCTGTCGCAGGCGGGCGGTGTATGCCGGCATGGTCCGGCCGGTCTCTGGTGGGCTGCTCAGGATCGCGCGGAATGGCCGGACGACGACGAACTGCTCGGTGAAATCCGCGCCGAATGGCTCGGCGATCTCGACGATCGCGCGGTCGGCGATCGCCGTCAGGAACTCGTGCTGATCGGTATCGCGCTCGACGCCGATGCGTGGCGCGCGAAGCTCGATGCGTGCCTGCTGACCGATGCGGAATTCGCACTCGGCGCGGCGCAGTGGACGGCATTCGACGATCCGTTCCCGGCATGGGATGTCGATTCGCATGACGACGACGATCACGGCGACACGCAGATCGTGCACGCTTGAGCGCGTCGTAACGGCTTGTAAAAGTAACCGTTAACTTTTGCAAGAGCGGCGCGGACTGTGGCGAAAATGCCGCGCGCGCCCAACAAAAAACCCGCCGAAAGGCGGGTTTTTCTTGGAACAGGCGCTGGTTTAACGCTTGTTGACGGCGTCCTTGAACGCCTTGCCAGCCGTGAACTTGACCGTCTTGGCTGCCGGGATCTTGATGGTTTCGCCGGTCTTCGGGTTGCGGCCCGTACGTGCTGCGCGCTTGCCCGAACCGAAGCTGCCGAAGCCGATCAGCTGAACCGCATCACCCTTCGACACGGCCTTCTTGATGACTTCGAGCAGCGTGTCCAGCGTTTCGCCGGTTTGAGCCTTGCTGGCGCCCGTTTGGGCGGCGACGGCGTCGATCAGTTCCTGTTTGTTCATTAAGGTTCCTTTATCAGGTTAGGTTGACACGAACAGCGCGAACGCGCCGATTATACGTGCGCGAACCGTGCCGTCGAGAGTCAGACTCCGACGGCACAGCGCCGAATCCTGGCCCGCGCGACGCGCCCTCCGGCTTGCCGGCGGCCACCCCGCGGTACGGCGTTGCTATGATAGCGCAGCGCAAACCCAATAACGACAAGGGTTTCAAAGATTTTCATCGGTATTTCGCCGAATGAATCGTCGATTGCCCGTTTTTTGACCTGCGCCAACCGGACAGGATACGCAGCGCGGTCCGCCCGTGCGCCGCGCCGTTGCCCTTTTCCAACGGCCGGTCGGACGGCTCCGCGCAATCCCTTGCCAGGCTTGGCTGCCACGTTTTTTGTTTCGCATGCCCGACCGACTTGTACCCGCCACGCTCGCGCTTCGCGACGACGGCACGCTCGTCTCGCCCGAGTTCGGCGAGCTCCATCGCAGTGCATCAGGCACGCTCGCGCATCACGCGTTCGTCGCGGAAAACGGGCTGCCGGCGCGCTGGCAGCAACGTCGCACGTTCACGATCGTCGCGACGGCATTCGGCGCGGGCGCCGGCTTCCTCGCGACCTGGGCCGCATGGCGCGACGATCCCGCGCGCTGCGAGCGGCTGCATTTCGTCGCGGTCGAACCGCATCCGTTTTCGCGCGAAGACCTGCGCAGCGCGATTGCTCATATAGTTGCTGACACAACCATTTCGGCAGATGCCGATGCGTTGGTCGACGCATGGCCGATGCTCGTGCCGGGCCTGCACCGGCTCGAATTCGACGAAGGGCGCGTGGTGCTCACGCTCGCGTTCGGCGATGCGCTCGACATGTTGAAGAAGCTCGTCGTGCGCGCCGACGCGTTCTATCTCGACGGCGCCGCGGCATCGACCGACGTGATCCGCGCGCTCGCGAAGATGGCCGGCGACGATGCAACGTTTGCAACGCGTGCACGTACCGACGACATGAAGCACGCACTCGGCGAAACAGGTTTCACGTGTCGCGACGTCGACGATCGGCTCGTCGGCGAATATGCGCCGCGCTGGCGTGCGCGCCGGCACGAACCGCCTCGTGCACTGCCCGTTGCGACGCGTCGCGCGATCGTGATCGGCGCGGGCCTCGCCGGTTGCGCGGTCGTCGAACGCCTGGCCGCGCGCGGCTGGGACGTCACGCTGATCGAGCGGCACGAACGGATCGCAAGCGAAGCGTCGGGCAATCCGGCCGGCGTATTTCATCCGCTGATGACGCGCGACGACAACGTCGCGAGCCGCCTCACACGCACCGGCTTCCTGCACGCGATCGCGCGCTGGCGCGCACTCGAACGCGCAGGCCATGCATTCGCGCGCAGCACGCACGGGATGATTCATCTCGCGGAATCCGCCGACGACTTCGCACGGATGCGCGACGCATTCGATGCGTTCGGCGCGCCGTCCGACTATGTGACGCTGCTCGATACCGACGCCGCGCGTGCGCATCTGAACCTGCCGGTCGCGCATGGCGGCCTGCTGTTTCCGCACGGCGGTGCCGTCTGGCCGGCCGGGCTGTGTGCCGCGCAATACGCGGCGGCCGGCGAGCGCGTGCGCCTGCAGGCCTCCACCGGCGTCGCGCGGCTCGAGCGGCGTGGCGATGCATGGCATGCACTCGACGATACGGGCGCGACACTCGCCGAAGCACCCGTCGTCGTGCTCGCGAACGCGGGCGACGCCGCGCGTCTCGCCGGGTTGCAGCATGTCGCGCTGCAGCCGGTGCGCGGCCAGCTCACGCTGCTGCCGCCGGGCACCACGGCGCCGCTGCCGTGCCCGACGATCGGCGACGGCTACGCGGTACCGCTCGACGACGGCACGCTGCTGATCGGCGCGACGTTCGAACCCGACGATGTCGATCCCGCGATGCGGGCGGCCGGCCACGTCGAAAACCTCGATCGTGTGCGGCACCTGCTGCCGGGCCTGATCGGCGACCTGCCGGATCCCGCCACGCTGCGCGGCCGCGTCGCGTTCCGCTGGGTCGTCGGCGACCGCCTGCCGCTCTTCGGCCCGCTCGCAGACGAAGCGCAGGCGCTCGCCAACGCCCGCGCGCTGGGTGGTGCGCAGGCGCGCGATTTGCCGCGCACGCCCGGCCTCTACGGTGCATTCGGCTTCGGCTCGCGCGGCCTCGTCTGGGCCGCGCTCGGCGCCGAACTGATCGCGTCGCAACTCGAAGGCGAGCCGTGGCCGCTCGAGCGCGAACTCGCCGACGCCGTCGATCCCGCACGCTTCCTGATCCGCGCACTGCGCGCACGCCGCGTCGGTTCCGCCGGCTGACCGGCACGCAAATCGCTCACAGTCTCCCGATTTCTTCATGCAAGGTTATCCACGCAACGCTGTGGATAACCGCGCGGAATCCGCGCGCACTTCGTGTGCAATCACAGTGGACGTAAACTGGGCAACTCGGCACAGCTGTGCAACGGACCGAAAGTTGCTCAACTCAAACGTCTGTGCACGAACAGCCTGTGCAACCGGTTATGGTTTCGCCAAGGCCTTGATCTGTCAGCGTAAACCGAAGTTATCCACAGAACTGTGCGTCCTTTGTTAACTTCTACTACGTATATATACAAGTAAACCTTTGAAACCAAAGACCTGCGATGCCGCACAGCGCCGCGGGTCGATTCAATCGGTTCCAGAGCGAAAAAGCTGTGGCACAATCGGTTTCCTTCGCGTTCGTTCGGCCAGGCGCCGGACATGCTTCAATGGAACGGTCGGCACGATTTCGAATCTGAATCTTCGAGACTGCGCTGTCCGTTCACACACCAGGCCGACAATCCAGATCGGCAATCTGAACGACGTTCCGCCCGGTGGCGGAACAGGCGGATCCCATGTACCGCCGTCGTCGACCACAACAATCACATTCGGGGCGATACCCAGCCGGCGCGCATCCATTTTTTGACGCTTGACCCCGCGTCGCTGGCGGTTGCTTCCAAAGGAGAAGTCACCACGATGAAGTCGGCGTTCTCATTCCTGCCCAACTGGCCGCTCGCGCCGGATGCCGTGTTCTGGGCCGGGCTCGCGCTGTTCGCGGCCGGCCTGTGTGGCGAGCTGTGCTACCGCGCGTGGCGCCTGCCGCGCATCACGGGCTATGCAGTGATCGGCCTGATCGCCGGGTCGTTCGGATTCGGCGTGATCGATGCCAGCACCGACGAAACGTCGCGTCTGCTGATGAATGTCGCGCTCGGCCTGTTGCTGTTCGAGCTCGGCAGCCGTCTCGACCTGAAATGGATTCGCCGCAATCCATGGTTGATCGCATCGAGCCTCGCGGAGGCGACGCTGACGTTCGTGCTCGTGCTGTTCGTGATGCTCGCGCTCGGCGTGTCGGGCATGGTCGCGCTCGTGCTGTCGGCGATCGCGATCGCGACGTCGCCGTCGATGGTGATCCAGCTGAAGACCGAGCTGCGCGCGGAAGGGCAGGTGTCGCAGCGTCTCATCACGCTCACCGCGCTCAACAGCGTGTATGCGATCGTGCTGACCAAGCTCGTGACGAGCTGGCTCCATCAGGAAGCGTACGGCAACGTTTTCGCGACGATCCTGCAGCCGCTGTACCTGATCGTCGGTTCGTTCATCGTCGCGTACCTGGTCGCGCGTTCGTGCAACTACCTGTTCCGCCACATGACGTCGACGATGCGTGACGAGCATTCGTTCGTCGCGCTGTTCGGGCTCGTGATGCTCGCGATCGCGGTCGCACAGGCATTGAAGCTGTCGACGCTGCTCACGCTGCTGCTCGCCGGCATCATCGTGAAGAACCTCGAAGCGCGGCCGCAGCTGTGGCCCGAGCATTTCGGCACGGCCGGCTGGCTGCTGACGGTGATCCTGTTCGTGCTGACGCTCACGTCGTTCACGTGGGGCGACATCGCGCTCGGCGGGCTGCTCGCGATCGTGCTGATCGTCACGCGGCTCGTCGCGAAGCTGGGCGGCGTCGCCGCGTTCGCGAAGCCGAGCGGCCTCGGGATGAAGCAGGGCATCGCGCTCGGCATCGCGCTGACGCCGATGTCCGCGCTGTCGTACCTGCTCGTCGACGATACGTACCAGCTCTACCCGAATTTCGACCCGCACCTGCGCGCGATCGTGATGTGCTCGATCGTGATCCTGCAGCTCGTCAGCCCGTTCGTCGTCTACCGCTGCCTGTCGGCGGTCGGTGAACGCAGCGACAGCAACTGATTCCGGAACCTGCCATGGCACTCGAAACCTTCGTCAATTCCGAACCGTTCACGTTCGGCGTCGAACTGGAGATCCAGGTCGTCAACACGCACAACTACGACCTGACCAAGGCGGCATCCGACCTGATGCGCCTGATCCAGGGCGAGACCTTTCCGGGCAACATCACGCCGGAAATCACCGAGAGCATGATCGAGCTGTCGACCGGCATCTGCCATTCGCACGAGCAGGCCGTCAGCGAGCTGCATGCGATCCGCGACGTGCTCGTGAAGGCGGCCGACCAGCTCAACGTCGGGCTGGCCGGCGGCGGCACGCATGCGTTCCAGCAATGGAGCGACCGGCAGATCTACGATGCGCCGCGCTTCCAGTACATCTCCGAGCTGTACGGCTATCTCGCGAAGCAGTTCACGGTGTTCGGCCAGCACGTGCACATCGGCTGTCCCGATCCGGACAGCGCGCTGTTCCTGCTGCACTCGATGTCGCGCTTCATTCCGCACTTCATCGCGCTGTCCGCGTCGTCGCCGTTCGTGCAGAACGTCGACACGGGCTTCCATTCGGCACGCCTGAATTCGGTGTTCGCGTTCCCGCTGTCGGGCCGCGCGCCGTTCGTGCTGACGTGGGACAGCTTCGAGGAGTACTTCATGAAGATGGTGAACACGGGTGTCGTCAACTCGATGAAGGACTTCTACTGGGACATCCGCCCGAAGCCCGGCTACGGCACGATCGAGGTGCGCGTGATGGACACGCCGCTGTCGGTCGACCGCGCGGCGGCGATCGCCTGCTACATCCAGACGCTTGCACGCTACCTGCTGACCGACCGGCCGCTGAAGCTGTCGGAGGACGACTATCTCGTCTACACGTTCAACCGTTTCGAAGCGTGCCGCTTCGGGCTCGAGGGCACCTGCGTGAATCCTCAGACGGGTGAACGCCGCACGATCGCGGAAGACATCCTCGACACGCTCGACCGGATCGCGCCGCATGCGGCCGCGCTCGGCTCGCGCGCGGCGCTCGACGAGATCGGTGCGCTCGCAAAGGCACGCGTGAACGACGCATCGTGGTTGAGAACCGTTTTCAAACAGGAAAAATCGCTGAACGAGACGGTCCGGCAGCAGTGCTTACGTTGGCGTGAATGAAAAAATGTTTTGCAGATTGCAGGCTCGACCGCGTCGCGATTCGCTGAACGACGGTCTGTGCCATGTCAGGCCGAAATCGTTGCCAGTCGTCCTGAAAATCTGTGGATAACCCGATATTCCGCTGCAAAGTCAACGATCTGTGCGCGGGATAACCCGGTGGATCAAATCCATCCGACCGATGGCCGATCCGAACAGGAAAATGCTGGCGCGCCCCGTTCCGCGGGCGCGCGGCATTGCAGGCACAACGAAAAATTTCAGTTATCCAGCGATTTTCCACAGAATGCAGGGGATAACTTAGCTGTGCGATTTTCCGCTCTCGCTTAGAATGTCGGCTTTGCGGACACCGGAACGACGCGTGTCTCTCCGGTCGCCGCGAACGCGACCGCCGCGTGTGCCTCGCGACGGCCGTGCTGACGCACTCGAGAGAGCGCGTCTGTTTTGAGATAGACATTCGATCTCCACACTACGGCCGCTCGGCTACCCGGGCGGCGGCAAAGCGAAAAGACTATGAGCGAAGGCGTTTACGGGAACCAGGCTTCGGGTCGTGTGACCCACAGCCTGCTGCGGTTGAGTACGGCCATGCGAAGCCAGGCATGGGATTGGGCGGAAGGCGCTGGCCTCACGCCGACGCAGGGCGAGATTCTCGTGCTGCTGCTGCAGCGCAAGGGCCCGATGCGGCTCGGCGAGATCGCGCGCGAGACTCAGCTCACCGCGGCCACCACGAGCGATGCGGTCAGCACGCTCGAGACGAAGGGGCTCGTCGAGAAGCGCCGTGCGCTGGACGACGGCCGTGCACTGGCCGTGCGTCTGTCGGCGCGTGGCCGGACGGCCGCGAAGAAGGCGCTGCAATGGCCTGAATTCCTGACGAAGGCGGTCGGCAAGCTCGGCGCGGACGAGCAGGGCGCGTTGTATCGCGCGCTGCTGAAGACGCTGCGCGAGCTGCAGGTGGCCGGTGCGACGCCGCCGCAACGCATGTGCGTGACGTGCGCCCACTTCCAGCCGGGCAAGCTGTCGAAGAAGACCGTGCATCACTGCGCGGCGCTCGACATCTCGATGTCGGACAGCGATCTGCGTCTCGACTGCTCGGTGCAGGAAGAAGCCGACGCGGCGACGCAGAAGAAGACCTGGAAGATTTTCGCAGGCTGACGTCCGTCGATCGACCGGGAGGCCGATGATGAACGCTGAAGTCGTGGCGATCCGCCATGTGCATTTCGAGGATCTCGGAAGCTTCGAGCAGGTGCTCGGCGAACGGGGGAGGCGGGTGCGCTATGTCGACGTCGGATCGTCGCGGGTCGAGGTGCTCGACGTGCTCGAGCCGTCGCTGTTCGTTGTGCTCGGCGGGCCGATCAGCGTGTACGACGATGCGCAGTATCCGACGATCGCGCCGCTTCTGGCGCTCGTCCGGCAGCGCATCGACGCAGGACTGCCGATCCTCGGCATCTGCCTTGGCTCGCAGTTCATCGCGCGGGCGCTCGGTGCGCGCGTCTATCCGGCCGCGCAGCACGAACTCGGCTGGGCGCCGCTGGCGCTCACCGATGCCGGGCGCGCGTCGCCGCTGCGTCATCTCGATGGCGCGGCGACATCGATGCTCCATTGGCACGGCGATACGTTCGACCTGCCGGGCGGGGCGATCCATCTCGCGTCGACACCGGCGTGCCGCCACCAGGCATTCGCATGGGGGCAGCACGTGCTGGCGCTGCAATGCCATCCGGAAATCCGCACCGACCGTTTCGAACCCTGGCTGATCGCGAACGCCGGCGAAATCGCGGCGATGCCCGGCATCGACGCGCGCCAGTTGCGTACCGATACCGCGCAGCACGGCCCCGTGCTCGAAACGGCTGCGCGACGCATGTTCGCGGAGTGGCTCGACAGCGTCGGGCTATAGCGCCGCCGGCGACACCGTTCGCCGCGAAGGTTGGGCCCGGCCTGCATCCGTTGCGGGCCGGCGCACTGCTGTACGCCACGCATTGTCCGCATCGTCGGCACGTTGCCGCCGGCCCTACCTGACCATCCGCTTACTGCCGGTTGCACCGTCTGCACGGTTCAGGCCTGCGTGCTACGCTCGTCCGCTCTTTCCCTTTCCAGGCGAGCGGCTTCCATGACTGCGCTGTTTTCTCCGTTCACGCTGCGCGGCGTGACCCTTCCGAACCGGATCGTGATCTCCCCGATGTGCCAGTACTCGGCCGAACGCGGTGAAGCGACCGACTGGCACATGATTCACCTCGGCCATCTCGCGCTGTCGGGCGCGGGGCTGCTCTGCATCGAGGCGACCTCGGTGGAACCCGACGGGCGCATCACGCACGGTGACCTCGGCCTCTGGGACGACGTGACCGAAGAAGCGCTGAAGCCCGTACTGGCCGCGATCCGCAAGCATTCGCCGGTCCGCATCGCGATGCAGCTGTCGCACGCGGGGCGCAAGGCGTCGAGCGCCGTGCCGTGGGAGGGCGGCCAGCTGGTATCGGTCGCCGACGGCGGCTGGCTGCCGCACGGGCCGTCGGCCGTGCCGCACAAGGACGGCGAGACGCCGCCGCTCGCGCTCGATGCCGCGGGCCTGAACCGCATTCGCGAAGCGTTCGCCGCGTCGGCGAAGCGCGCCGCGCGGCTCGGCATCGACGCGCTCGAAGTGCATGCGGCGCACGGCTACCTGCTGCACCAGTTCCTGTCGCCGCTCGCGAACCAGCGCACCGACGAATACGGCGGCTCGCTCGAAAACCGGATGCGTTTTCCGCTCGAGATCTTCGAGATCGTGCGCGCGGCGTTTCCGGCGGACCGGCCGGTCGGCGTGCGCGTGTCCGCGACCGACTGGGTCGAAGGCGGCTGGGAGCTCGACGATACGATCGCGTTCGCGCACGAGCTGAAGCGGCGCGGCTGCGACTGGATCGACGTGTCGTCCGGCGGTGTGTCGCCGCTGCAGAAGATTCCGCTGTCGCCCGGCTACCAGGTGCCGTTCGCGCAGGCCGTGAAGCGTGCGGTCGGCATGCCGACGATGGCGGTCGGCCTGATCAACGAGCCCGAGCATGCGAACCGGCTGATTGAAGCCGGCGATGCCGATTTCGTCGCGATGGCGCGCGCGATGCTGTACGACCCGCGCTGGCCGTGGCATGCGGCGGCCGCGCTCGGCGCGCAGGTGACGGCGCCGCCGCAATACTGGCGTTCGCAGCCGCGCGAGCACAAGGCGTTGTTCGGCGACATCGCATTCGGCCAGCGTTGAGCGTCCGGCGCGCAATATTGCGCGCGATGTTGAACGAAGCAATCGTGAACGTGTAGGATGCGGGTGATTCGCCGCATGCCCCGACGCGGCACCGACCGGTGCCGCGTTTTCGTTTGGTGCGACGCCAGGCCGCGATCGCGGCCGCTTCCATTCAAGTCGTCTTCACAAGGATTCGTTCGATGAGTTCACGCAGGATCGCGGTGCGCCGCTCGGGAGTACACGGCAAGGGCGTGTTCGCCGTGGCGCCGATCAAGGCCGGCGAGCGCGTAGTGGAATACAAGGGCGAGCGAATCTCGTGGAAGGAAGCGCTGCGCCGCCATCCGCACGACCCGAGCGAGCCGAACCATACGTTCTACTTCGCACTCGACGAAGGCGGCGTGATCGACGGCAAGATCGACGGCAACAGCGCGCGCTGGATCAACCATTCGTGCGCGCCGAACTGCGAAGCCGAGGAAGTCAAAGGCCGCGTGTTCATCCATGCGCTGCGCGACATCGGGCCGGAAGAGGAGCTGTTCTACGACTACGGCCTCGTGATCGACGCGAAGCTGACGAAGACGCTCAAGCGCGAATACGCGTGCCATTGCGGCGCGCCGTCGTGCCGCGGCACGCTGCTCGCGACATCGGACGAAGGCGGGAAGAAGAAAAAGAAGAAGGACAAGAAGGACGGCAAGTCCGAGTCCCGGTCGAAAGACAGGAAGAGCCGGAAGTAAGACAGGCGGCGGCGCACCATGCGCCGCCGTTGTCGTTTGGGGCGGACGGCTGCCCGCCGCGAATCGTTCGGCTCGCGCTCAGTGCGTCGACGCCGCAGCCGGTGTTTCGCTGGCCGGCTTCTCCGTGGGCGCGGCGAGCGGCACCCTCACCACGAAGCGCGACCCGCCTTCCGACGCATCCTCGTACGACACGGTGCCGCCGTGCATCGCGATGATGTCGTGCACGATCGCCAGGCCGAGCCCGGCACCCGTCTCGACGCCGTTGCCGCTTTGCGCGTCGCCGCGGAAGAAGCGCTTGAACAGGTCGGCCTGCTGGTTCGCGGGTACGCCGGGGCCGTTGTCTTCCACGACGATCTCGGCGGCCGGCTGGCCGTCCTCGAGTGCGCCGCGCGCGACGTTCACCGTGATCCGCGCGCCGTCCGGCCGCGCGAGCGGCACGTATTTCAGCGCATTGTCGAGCAGGTTCGCGATTACCTCGCGCAGCAGCACGGGGTTGCCGCGCACGGTCAGCTTTTCGTCGTCGTCCGCGCCGTCGGTGCGCTGGAAGCCGAGGTCGACATGCGACGCGAGCGCGCGCGGCACCCATTCGGCACCGGTCTCGAACGCCATCGCCGCGAGGTCGACGTCGACGAAGCGGGCGGCCTGCTCGCCCGGTTCCGCGCGGGCAAGCGACAGCAGCTGGTTGGACAGCCGCACCGCGCGGTCGGCGGCCGCGCGCAGCTCGCGCACCGCGGCGAAGGTCTGGTGCGGATCGCGCGCGACGGCAGCCTGTTCCGCGTGCAGCTTCACGGCCGTGAGCGGCGTGCGCAGCTGGTGCGCGGCATCGGCGATGAACTTGCGCTGCGCGTCGAGCGCGGTCTTCAGGCGGCCGAGCAGCGCGTTCATCGCGCTCGTCAGCGGCCGGATCTCCAGCGGCACCTCGGTTTCGTCGACCGGCTCCAGCGACGTGTGGGTCTGCCGGTTCAGCGAATCGGCGAGATGCGTGAGCGGGCCCAGCTGCTGGTTCACGACGCGCCACACGATGCCCCAGCCGGCGAGCAGCAGCAGCAGCAGCGGCATCATGATCGCGACGAGGAATTCGGCCGCGATCCGGTAGCGGTGCCGCACCGGCTGCGCGACTTCGACGACCATCGGCTTGCCGCCCTCGACGTCGTCGACGCGTACCTGCGCGACGCGCACCGCGCGGTTGTCGTACTCGGCCTCGAACACGTACGCGTGATGCATGCGGCGCACGTTGATGCCCTGCAGCGGCAGCTTCGGATCGCCGGCGAGTTCCTGCTCGCCGTCGCTGATCCGGTAGATCAGCGCTTCGGCGGGATCGGAGAACATCGCCTGCGCGAGCGGCGGCACCGTGAACGGCGCGTCGGGGCCGGCGATCTGGATCTGCTTGGAGATGGCGGTGGCGAGATCGGCGAGCGAGCGGTCGATCACGTGCTGCGTGTATTGCCACGCGAGCCAGTAGGCGATCAGGCCGCTCATCAGCGCGAGCATCGACAGCGGGGCGGCGAGGCGCCGGAGCAGCGAACGGCGCAGGCTGGTGGTCACAGCCGGATCAGGAGACATTTCGACGGGCAAATGGATAAGCACCGCTCACGGGGAGCGGCGCGGTCGTACGCCGGGCGGCGAAACGGAGCGGGGTGCACACACGCCGGCGGCGGCACGCGGCCGGCCGGCGCGCGGCGCCGCTCAGACGCTCGCCGTCTGGCGGATTTCCTGCAGCAGGTAGCCGAAGCCGCGCACCGTGACGATTTCGACCCGGCACTGCTCGAGTTTCTTGCGCACGCGGTGTACGTAGACTTCGATCGCGGTGTCGCCGAGATCGCCGCCGAAGTGCGTGAGGTGATCCTGCAGCTGGGCCTTGCTGACGACGCGGCCGTGACGCAGCAGCAGCATCTCGAGCACCGCGAATTCGCGCGGCGACAGTTCGAGCGGCTTGTCGTCGTTGAAGATGCGGCGGTCGACACCCGACAGGCGGACGCCGCCGAGCGACACTTCCGGACGCGGCATGTCGCTGTGCGGGCCGCTGCGGCGCATCACCGCGCGGATGCGTGCTTCGAGCTCGGCCGGCTCGAACGGCTTGAGCATGTAGTCGTCGGCGCCGGAGTTCAGGCCCTGGATCCGGTCGTTCAGCTCGTCACGTGCGGTCAGCACGATCACGGGCGTGTGGCGGTTGGTCTGGCGGAAACGCGTGAGCAGCGTCATCCCGTCGATGCCCGGCAGGCCGAGGTCGAGGATCACGAGTTCGTGGCGGTTCTGTGCCAGCGCCTGTTCGGCAAAAATGCCGTCATGCACCATGTCGACGGTGAAGCCAGCCTGCTCGAGGCTGCTCTGGATACCGCGTGCGATGGGGCGGTCGTCTTCGATCAGAAGGAGTCGCATGAAGTTCGCTCAAGTACAATGGGTTGGCGGTTCAGGCACGCGGACAGCACGACGCCGTTTCCACAGGGGCGCCGCATCGCCTGACATCAAGCATGGCGGCCAGCGAACGATTAAATCCAATCATGTCCGATATTTCGATCCACGACCTAGAAGCCGCGATCAATTTCTGGCGCGCCCGCTCGCCGTCGAGCGGCGACGAACTCAAACTCTGCGAAGAGGCCAGCGCGCTCTCCAAGCCGTATGCGCTGCTGATTGTACAGCGCGAAAGCGCGCTGCAACTGGAAGGTTTGGACCCCAAGGCACGGAAAGCCTACGAGACTTACGTGCGCCTTAAGGATGGCTTGGAAAGCTGAAGGCTTTCGCTGACTACATCCTAGAAAACGTTCATCGAAATGAAAAGTTGACGCGCCGCGCATCGAAAGACGCGCGGCGGTAGAGGAAAGCGTCAGGCGGCCGGTTGCGCGTGCGCGCCGGCACGGTCGATGAACAGCGCGAGTTCGATGTCGCGTTCGGTCAGGCCGTCGGCGTCGTGGGTCGACAGCGTGATGTCGACCCGGTTGTACACGTTGAACCATTCCGGATGGTGGTTCATTTCCTGCGCCTTGATCGCGACGCGCGTCATGAAGCCGAAGGCTTCGTTGAAATCGGCGAAGCGCAGGCTGCGCTGGATCGCGTCGCGGCCCGATACGGCCGTCCAGAGCGGCAGGCCTTCGAGCCGCGTCTTGCGTTCTTCTGATGTGAGCTTGTGGATCATCTTGCACCTCTCGTTCGGTAACGGCGCCCGCGCACGGCTGCGCCGCGCGGCGAAGCCGGCGCCGTTCATTGTTTCATAGTTGCGGGAAGGGTGACGGGCGCCGGCCGCGGCGCCCCGGCGTGTCACGCGTCGGCGTCGTCGGGCCAGCCTTCGCCCGTGCCGCGGTGCAGCACGCGATCGGTATCGAGCACGGCGCCGGCCGCGAATTCGGGCAGCGCCGCGAGCCGGTCGGCCAGCGCACGGCCGTCGACGTCGGCGAGCGCGAACAGCTGCGCGAAATCGTCGATCACGAAGTAGGTCTTCTGGAACGTGTCGATCCGGTATTTCGTGCGCATCACGCGCTCGAGGTCGAACCCGAGCCGGTTCGGCGCCGCGCTTTCGAGGCTGTACAGGCTTTCACCCTTGCTCGACACGATCCCGGCGCCGTAGATCGACAGCCCGTTCGTGCCGCGCGGGTCGCGGATCAGCCCGAATTCCACCGTATACCAGTAGAGCCGTGCGAGCCGCGCCAGCGCCGCTTCGTCGTCGGCGACCGCGAGCGCGGTGCGGCCGTACGCCTGCATGTAGTCGGCGAACACCGGGTCGATCAGCAGCGGCACGTGGCCGAACAGGTCGTGGAAGCAGTCGGGTTCCTGCAGGTAGTCGAGCTGGTCGGGGCGGCGCATCCACCAGGTGACCGGGAAACGCCGGTTCGCGAGGTGCTCGAAGAACACGAGGTCGGGCACGAGGCCCGGCACCGCGACGATCTCCCAGCCGGTCGCGGGCTTCAGCTGGCGGTTCACGTCGGCGAACGACGGCACGCGGTCGGCCGGCAGGTCGATCTTGCCGAGCCCCGCGACGAACGCGTCGCACGCGCGCCCGCGCAACAGCGCCGACTGGCGCGCATAGAGCTGCGTCCACACCGCGTGGTCGACCTGGCCGTAGCGCTGCAGCGGCTGGTCGATGGTGAAATCTGCGCGGGTTTCGAGGCCCGCATCGAACTGCTCCTGCAGTTTCGCGGTGACGACGGTGGACATGATCAGGCTCTGCACGCTGTGGTTGGGAACCATGCAAGTGTAGAGCGGGCTGCGCGCGGAATGGGCGCATAGTTGGCGTTGATTCGGTGGATGATGCGATAATCGCGCATCAAATCACGAATCAATGCGGAGAATGCTCATGCTGGAACTCGATCACTTCGATCTCGCGCTGCTGGACGTGCTGCAGCGCTTCGGTCGCGCGACACATCAGCAGCTCGGCGAGGAGGTGCCGCTGTCGCCGTCGCAGATCGGCCGGCGGCTGCAGCGGCTCGAGGCGGCCGGCGTGATCGAAGGCTACCGCGTGATGCTGCGCCCCGAAAAGCTCGGGCTCGGCGTCACCGCGTTCACGAGCCTGAAGCTCAAGCACCACGGCGATTCGATCATCGAGCAGTTCCAGCAGCAGATCGACGTGCTGCCCGAAGTGCTCGAATGCCACGCAGTGGTGGGCGATGCCGACTACCTGCTGCGGATCGTCGCGCCCGACCTGAACGCGCTGTCGCAGTTCGTGATGAAGAAGCTGATGCGCGTGCCGGGCGTCGACAGCGTGCGCTCGAACATCGTGCTGACGACCTTCAAGCGCAACGGCGCACTGCCGCTCGCGCACCTGGCGCCCGGCGCCGCATGACGCCGCGGCGGGGCTGAGGGCCGTGCGTGCTGCACCGCCCGTCGTGGGGCCGGATCAAGCGGTTTCGTGCTGCGTGCCGGCGTTCAGCAGGTCGACGTACGCGACCGCGACGAGATCGTCCTGCGCCACGCCGAGCTTCGCGAATACGTCGTGCGCTTCGGCTTCGCCGCCGGCTTCGTCGTCGTCCGGGCCGAGCACGACTTCCAGTTCGATGAAATCGCCGAGGCCGTCGACGCGGTCGAGGTGGATGCGCGTGCGGCCCGCGAGGTACACGTGCCGTTCCTTCGTCACGATCCCGCGCGTGGTCAGCGCGGTGGCCAGCAGCGAATGCATCGCGTCGGGGTTCGTGACGGGGCTGCGCGTGTAGTACGACGCCTTCGGGCCGTCACGGTCGTCGCGCTGATAGAAGATCAGCTCGGCCGGCGTGCCGTCCTCGAAGCGGCGCAGCTTCAGCCGGCCGCGCGGCACGTCGTAGAAGAAATCCTGCTGGCGGTAGAACAGCGGCGCTTCGGTCGCGAGCTTGGCAGCCTGTTCGCGCAGCCGGTCGAATTCGCGGGCGCGGGCTTTGATCTCGATGTTGCGGGCCATGCGGGTCTCCTTCAATCAGGGTCTCGCGGTGTGCGAACGCACAATCTAGCAAAAACGCGGAGACGGTGGCGTGACGGCCGGTGTGGCGGGATGACGCGCACGGGCCCGGCCGCCGCGTCATCAGCGCCGCTCATATCGCCCACTGGGCCTCGATCACCCGCAGCGCGGCCGCGATCGCCGGTTCGTCGCGCCGCTCGGCGAGCGTCACGAACGTCAGTTCGGTCGGCACCGTCACGCGCTCGACGATCGTCAGCGCATGCGCGTGCGCTTCGGCCAGCGCGGTCGAGTCGCGCGCGAGCGTCAATCCGATCCCCGACTTGACGAGGTCGAGCATCGACTGCTCCTGGTCGACCTCGGCGACCTTCACCGGCTGCGCGCCGGCGTCCGCGAAGCGCCGCGACAGCAGCCGGTGGTGCGCGGACGCCGGCGGCGTCCAGATCCACGGCAGCGCGGCGAGGGCGCGCCAGTCGTGCGCGCGCTGCACGCGCTCCTTCCAGCCGGCCGGCGCGAGCACGCGGTACTGGAAATGCGTGAGCGTGACGGCGTGGAACAGTGCGCCGTCGAGCGGATCGTCCTCGCCCGGCCGGCCGATGTAGTAGCCGACGTCGAGCGAGCGCGCACGCACCTGTTCGATCACCCAGCCCGACATCCCGTGCCGCAGCGCCGTCTCGATCTGCGGATGGGTCTCGACCAGCGCGCGCAGGAAGCCGCCGAGCCGCAGGAAGCCCGGATCGAGGATCGTGCCGATCCGCAGCCGGCCGCGCACCTCGTGCCGCAGCGCAGCAGCGGCGCGCTGCACGTCGGCGGCCGCGGCGAGCGCGCGTTCCGCATGCGGCAGCAGCGTCTGGCCGTCGCGTGTGAGCGCCAGCCCGCGCGACGTGCGCGTGAACAGCGTGACGCCGAGCGTTTCCTGCAGATGCTTGATCTGCAGGCTGACGGCCGGCTGCGTCAGGTGCAGCTGCACGGCGGCGCGCGTCAGGTTGCCTTCGCGTGCGACCGTCGCGAACGCGCGGAGCAGGGTGAGATCCATCGTCGTGATATGAGCGCGGCTTATAACGCAGTTCAGCATAACTCATTGGATCGGCGTCCGGCTGCGGGAGTACGCTTCCCCGGATCGTGGCGCGTGCGGCCGCCAGCGCGGCCCGCGACGCACTATGCTGAAAATGCGCGCGGCATCGCGCTGCGCGGCGCACAACAAGGAAGAAGGGGACACGCCGTGAGTACTCCACGTACGCTCGAAGGCGAATTCGATTACGTGATCGTCGGCGCGGGCACCGCGGGCTGCGTGCTCGCGAACCGCCTGACCGAGGATCCCGACATCCGCGTCCTGCTGCTCGAAGCAGGCGGCAAGGACGACTATCACTGGATTCATATCCCGGTCGGCTATCTGTATTGCATCGGCAACCCGCGCACCGACTGGCTGTACAAGACGCAACCCGAAGCGGCGCTCAACGGCCGCGCGCTGTCGTATCCGCGCGGCCGCGTGCTCGGCGGCTGCTCGTCGATCAACGGGATGATCTACATGCGCGGCCAGCGCGAGGATTACGACGGCTGGGCGGAGGCCACCGGCGACGCCGGCTGGTCGTGGGACAGCGTGCTGCCGATCTTCAAGCGCAGCGAGGATCACCATGCGGGCGCGAGCGATGCGCACGGCGCGGGCGGCTACTGGCGCGTCGAGAAGCAGCGGCTGCGCTGGGAGATCCTCGAATCGTTCGCGCAGGCCGCGCAGCAGACGGGCATCCCGGCCACCGACGATTTCAACCGCGGCGACAATACCGGGGTCGGCTATTTCGAGGTGAACCAGAAGCGCGGCGTGCGCTGGAATACGTCGAAGGCGTTCCTGCGGCCCGCGATGGCGCGGCCGAACCTGACCGTGATCACCGGCGCGCAGGCGCAGCGCGTGATCTTCGACGGGCGGCGCGCGGTCGGCGTCGAGTACCACGGCGGCGGCACCGATTACGTCGCGCGGGCGCGCTCGGAAGTGCTGCTGACGTCGGGCGCGGTGAATTCGCCGCAGCTGCTCGAGCTGTCGGGGATCGGCGACGGCCGGCGGCTGCAGGCGCTCGGCATCGACGTCGTGCAGGATCTGCCGGGCGTCGGCGAAAACCTGCAGGATCACCTGCAATTGCGGATGGCGTATCGCGTCGAAGGCGTGCGCACGCTCAACACGCTGTCCGCGCACTGGTGGGGCAAGCTGATGATCGGCGCCGAATATGCGTTGCTGCAGCGCGGGCCGATGTCGATGGCGCCGTCGCAGCTCGGCGCATTCGCGAAATCGGATCCGGACGATCCCGCGCTCACGCGGCCCGATCTCGAATACCACGTGCAGCCGCTGTCGCTCGAACGCTTCGGCGAGCCGCTGCACAGCTTCAACGCGTTCACGGCGTCGGTGTGCCATCTGCGGCCGACGTCGCGCGGCAGCGTGCACGTCACGAGCGCCGATCCGGGCATCGCGCCGGCGATCGCGCCGAACTATCTGTCGACCGACCACGATCGCCAGGTCGCCGCGAACGCGCTGCGCCTGACGCGCCGGATCGCGGCCGCGCCGGCGCTCGCGCGCTATCGTCCCGCGGAAATCCTGCCGGGCACGCAATACCGGAGCGAAGCCGAGCTGATCGAAGCGGCCGGCGCCGTCGGCACGACGATCTTCCACCCGGTCGGCACGTGCCGGATGGGGCGTGCCGACGATGCGCGCGCGGTGGTCGACAGCCGGCTGCGCGTGCGCGGCATCGCCGGGCTGCGGATCGTCGATGCATCGGTGATGCCGTTCATCACGTCGGGCAACACCAATTCGCCGACGCTGATGATCGCCGAGCGCGCGAGCGACATGATCCGCGCCGATCGCCGCGCGGCGCGCGAAGCGACGCCGGTGCGAACCGAGCCGGCGGTGACGGCCGCGTGACGGCACGCTGACACGCGCGACAGCGGGCCGTCATGAAAGCGCCCGCTGATTCGCTATGCGAAACAAGCTGCCGTTGCGTTCGCTTGCACGGCACGATCCATGCAAGTCGCGCAGTCGCGCGGCTTTTTTCATTGCGCGCGTGCGGGGCCTGTCGGAAGGTCAACGCGCGATGATGCACGTGTCAAAAAAGCATGGCGAAAAATCGCGCACAGCCGCGTGCGACAGGGCGGCCAGCCCTATAAGTGCAAATCCCGATGATTGCACTGCACCAACGGCGCGACAATGTTGCGCAATGTGCATACGCGTCGGCGCGGGAGACCAACCCTCGAGGCGTACCACGGCGCCCGGGGGCAGCCTGCTGATCCGCTGACCTGTTCGCGGCCGCTTGCGCCAGGCATCCCGGTGCTTCGCCTGACTTCGTACGGAAGGGAACATGATTCTCGGCGACACGATTCTGGAAACACGCGGACTGACAAAAGAATTCAGGGGCTTCACCGCCGTGAACGGCGTCAACCTGCGTGTGCGTCGCGGCGCGATCCACGCATTGATCGGGCCGAACGGCGCGGGCAAGACCACCTGCTTCAACCTTCTCACCAAGTTCCTGACGCCGACGGCCGGCCAGATCGTCTTCAACGGCATCGACATCACCGACGAGCGGCCCGCGCAGGTCGCGCGGCGCGGCATCATCCGCTCGTTCCAGATCTCGGCCGTGTTCCCGCACCTGACCGCGCTGCAGAACGTGCGCATCGGCCTGCAGCGCGCGCTCGGCACCGAATTCCACTTCTGGCGCAGCGAACGCACGCTGAAACGGCTCGACGATCGCGCGATGGACCTGCTCACGCAGGTCGGCCTCACCGATTTCGCGCACGTGCCGACCGTCGAGCTCGCGTACGGCCGCAAGCGCGCGCTCGAGATCGCGACGACGCTCGCGATGGAACCCGAACTGATGCTGCTCGACGAGCCCACGCAGGGGATGGGCCACGAGGACGTTGACCGCGTGACCGCGCTGATCAAGAAGGTCGCGAGCGGCCGCACGATCCTGATGGTGGAGCACAACATGAACGTGATCGCGGGCATCTCCGACACGATCACCGTCCTGCAACGCGGCGAGGTGCTGGCCGAAGGCTCGTATGCGGAGGTATCGAAGAATCCGCTCGTCATCGAGGCCTACATGGGCAGTGCCGACGCGGCGCTCGCGGGGGCGCACGCATGAAGCACAGCGAACGGGAGGAACGCGAATTGAGCGGCGTCGAGAGCGGTACGCCCGCGCTGGAGATCACGGGCCTGGAGGCCTGGTACGGGGAATCCCACATATTGCACGGTGTCGACCTGACGGTGCATCGCGGCGAGGTCGTCACGCTGCTCGGCCGCAACGGCGCGGGCCGCACGACGACGCTGCGCGCGATCATGGGCCTCACGGGCCGCCGCAGCGGGTCGATCAAGGTCGCGGGCAACGAGACGATCGGCCTCGCGACGCACCGCATCGCGCATTTCGGCATCGGTTACTGCCCGGAGGAGCGCGGGATCTTCTCGAGCCTGTCGTGCGAGGAGAACCTGATGCTGCCGCCGCTGATCGGGCCGCGCGAGCACGCCATGTCGCTCGACGAGATCTACGCGATGTTCCCGAACCTCGCGTCGCGCCGGCAGAGCCAGGGCACGCGGCTGTCCGGCGGCGAGCAGCAGATGCTCGCGGTCGCGCGGATTTTGCGCACCGGCGCGAACCTGCTGCTGCTCGACGAGATTTCCGAAGGCCTCGCACCGGTGATCGTGCAGGCGCTCGCGCGAATGATCGTCGCGCTGAAGGCGCGCGGCTACACGATCGTGATGGTCGAACAGAATTTCCGCTTCGCCGCGCCGCTTGCCGACCGCTTCTACGTGATGGAGCACGGCAACATCGTCGAGCATTTCCAGGCGGCCGAACTGGAAAGCAAGATGCCGACCCTGCACGACCTGCTCGGGGTGTGACGCCGCCCCGTTTCCCTTGCCGCTAGCCGTGGCGGCCCTCGAACAACCACAACGCATCAGAACAACAGGAGACGTCAATGAAAATGAAGACCCTCGCACAGGCCTGTCTCGCGCTCGCGACCGCCGCGTTCACCGCTGGCGCCGCACACGCGGCGGATACCGTGAAGATCGGCTTCATCACCGACATGTCGGGGCTTTACGCGGATATCGACGGGCAGGGCGGCCTCGAGGCGATCCGCATGGCGGTTGCCGACTTCGGCGGCAAGGTGCTCGGCAAGCCGATCGAGGTCGTCTACGCCGATCACCAGAACAAGGCCGACATCGCCGCGTCGAAGGCGCGCGAATGGATGGACCGCGGCGGGCTCGACCTGCTGGTCGGCGGCACGAACTCGGCCACCGCGCTGTCGATGAACCAGGTCGCGGCCGAGAAGAAGAAGGTCTACATCAACATCGGCGCGGGCGCCGACACGCTGACCAACGAGCAGTGCACGCCGTACACCGTCCACTACGCGTACGACACGATGGCGCTCGCGAAGGGCACCGGTTCGGCGGTGGTGAAGCAGGGCGGCAAGTCGTGGTTCTTCCTGACGGCCGACTACGCGTTCGGCAAGGCGCTCGAAAAGAACACGTCGGATGTCGTGAAGGCGAACGGCGGCCAGGTGCTCGGCGCGGTGCGCCACCCGCTGTCGGCATCGGATTTCTCGTCGTTCCTGCTGCAGGCGCAGGCGTCGAAGGCGCAGATCCTCGGCCTCGCGAACGCGGGCGGCGACACGATCAACTCGATCAAGGCCGCGAAGGAGTTCGGCATCACGAAGACGATGAAGCTCGCCGCGCTGCTGATGTTCATCGACGACGTGCACAGCCTCGGCCTCGAGACGACGCAGGGCCTCGTGCTGACCGACAGCTGGTACTGGAACCGCGACGCGGCGTCGCGCCAGTGGGCGCAGCGCTACTTCGGCAAGATGAAGAAGATGCCGTCGAGCCTGCAGGCGGCCGACTACTCGTCGGTGACGACCTACCTGAAGGCCGTGCAGGCCGCCGGCACGACCGACTCCGACAAGGTGATGGCCGAGCTGAAGAAGATCAAGATCAACGACTTCTACGCGAAGGGCTACATCCGCCAGGACGGCAGCATGATCCACGACATGTACCTGATGGAAGTGAAGAAGCCGTCGGAATCGAAGGAGCCGTGGGACTACTACAAGGTGCTCGCGACGATTCCGGGCGAGCAGGCGTTCGCGACCAAGCAGGAATCGCGCTGCGCGGCGTGGAAGTAAGCAGGGCGTAGCGGCGCGCACGGGCGCGCCGCTCGGTGGCGGCTGCAGCGATGTGCCCGCTGCGCCGCCCGCGTGTGCCACGCAGGAAGGTTGCGCACGCAACGACACTCATTCTGACGGCTAAGTCGATGGAAATCTTTGGCATTCCGTTGCCGGCGATGCTGAGCCAGTTGCTGCTCGGGCTCGTCAACGGCTCGTTCTACGCGATCCTGAGCCTCGGGCTCGCAGTGATCTTCGGGCTGCTCAACGTGATCAACTTCGCGCACGGCGCGCTGTTCATGCTGGGTGCGATGCTCGCGTGGATGGGCCTGTCGTATTTCGGGCTGCCGTACTGGGCGATGCTCGTGCTGGCGCCGCTGGTGGTCGGCGTGTTCGGGATCGCGATCGAGCGCTCGATGCTGCGCTGGCTGTACAAGCTCGATCACCTGTACGGGCTGCTGCTCACGTTCGGCCTCACGCTGGTCGTCGAAGGCGTGTTCCGGTCGATCTACGGATCGTCGGGCCAGCCGTACGACGTGCCGTCGCAGCTGTCCGGCGCGACCAACCTCGGCTTCATGTTCCTGCCGAACTATCGCGCGTGGGTCGTCGTCGCGTCGCTTGCGGTGTGCCTCGCGACGTGGTTCGTGATCGAGAAGACGCGCCTCGGCGCGTACCTGCGTGCAGGCACCGAGAACCCGAAGCTCGTCGAGGCGTTCGGCGTGAACGTGCCGATGATGATCACGCTCACCTACGGCTTCGGCGTCGCGCTCGCCGCGTTCGCGGGCGTGCTGGCCGCGCCGGTGATCCAGGTGTCGCCGCTGATGGGCCAGCCGATGATCATCACGGTGTTCGCGGTGGTCGTGATCGGCGGGATGGGCTCGATCCTCGGCTCGATCGTCACGGGCCTGCTGCTCGGCGTGATCGAGGGCTTCACGCGCGTGTTCTATCCCGAAGCGTCGGCGACCGTCGTGTTCGTGATCATGGCGATCGTGCTGCTGTTCCGCCCGGCGGGCCTCTTCGGCAAGGAAAAATGATGCAGAGAAAAGTGCTCTACGGCGTGCTGCTCGCCGCACTGCTTGCCGCGCCGTTCATCGGCGCGTATCCGGTGTTCGTGATGAAGGTGCTCACTTTCGCGCTGTTCGCGGCCGCGTTCAACCTGCTGATCGGCTATACGGGGCTGCTGTCGTTCGGCCATGCGATGTTCCTCGCGACGGCCGGCTACGCGACCGGCTACTCGATGCAGACGCTCGGTTTCACGCCGGAGCTCGGCGTGCTGACCGGCACCGTCGCCGCGACGCTGCTCGGGCTCGTCGTCGGACTGTTCGCGATCCGCCGGCAGGGCATCTACTTCGCGATGATCACGCTCGCGTTCGCGCAGATGGTCTACTTCATCTACCTGCAGGCGCCGTTCACGCACGGCGAGGACGGCCTGCAGGGCGTGCCGCGCGGCCACCTGTTCGGGTTGCTCGACCTGTCGAACGATGTCGCGCTGTACTACGTCGTGCTCGCGGTGGTCGTCGCCGCGTGCGCGTTCATCGTGCGCGTCGTCCATTCGCCGTTCGGCCAGGTGCTCGTCGCCATCAAGGAAAACGAAGCGCGTGCCATTTCGCTCGGCTACGACACCGACCGCTTCAAGCTGCTCGCGTTCATCCTGTCGGCCGGGCTCGCGGGGCTGGCCGGCTCGCTGAAGGTGCTCGTGCTCGGCTTCGAGACGCTGTCCGACGCGTACTGGACGATGTCGGGCCTCGTCGTGCTGATGACGCTGGTCGGCGGGATGGGCACGCTGTTCGGGCCGTTGCTGGGTGCGGCGCTGATCGTCGCGCTGGAAGACCGGCTCGGCGACATCGGCGAATGGCTCGCGTCCACGACGGGCGTCGCGTGGTTCCATTCGCTGGGCGAATCGGCGACGATCGTCACGGGGCTGATCTTCATTGCATGCGTGCTGGCATTCCGGCGCGGCATCGTCGGCGAGATGGTCGCGCGGATCAAGCCGCTCAGGGCGTCCTGAACGCGTGCGGCGCGCGTCACCGGGCGTTGATGCGAAGCACCATCCGGCCCGCTCCGGAAGGGCGTCGCAGCGGGCCCGGGCCGGCGCCACGCGGCAGGCTGGTGCCCCATTTTCGTGCGGCGATGCACCATAGGGGTAAATGCTAAGTTGTCGCAGTGTGAAAGGTCCTTTAATCTTCACCCTAGTTCTGATGCACCGCGAAACGAATTTGCAGGTGGAGAACGAGGAGACAATCGAGGCACAAAGTGCCCGGACCCCAAAGCGCTGTTGGACGGAATCCAACAGCGCTTTTTCATTTGCGTGCACGGATTTCCCGCGATGGTGCATCGGCCTGCGCGATAGCTTTCCCCGCGCCGGCATTCGCACCGCCTCTCTTCCGCGCTTCGCCGCGTCCCCCGTTTTCCCTGTTCCCGTCATTCGTTTGCAGACAGCGCGCCATTGCGCACTCGCTGTCCGGGCTTACCCGGTTGGCGTGCGCGAAACGCGTCCGTTACACTCAGCTTTCGCCGACCGCGCGGTCGGGAAAACGGTCGGCAGTTCTCCTACAAGCAGAATGCAGAAGAGGGAGTACGGTTGGATGAGCAGCGCAGGACGTTGGTTCGGGGCAGGAAGGGCGGCTGGCGCCGCTCGTTCGTCGCGGGGTGGGGGACAGGTCCTCGCGGCTTTCCCGAGCCGTTCTGCGGCCTGTATGCGCGTTGCGACGCCATCGCGGGTCGTTGCGCTCGCATCCGTATCCGCATCCTCATGACCTGCCGGTTTTCCGACGTTTCACCGTTCGTCCATCCGGCCGCATCGGGCCGGATTGGCGTGCGTTCCCGCCATCGTTGCGCACGCATCGATCTTCCGCACGATCCCGCATTTATTCGCCTGCTTCATCCTGACGACATCGCTGTTGCGCATCGTGACGGTCGAACGACCGTTTCGGCCGGCATGCGACGCATGGGTGCGGCGTTTCACGGGAAAACGAGCATGGGCGCGGCTTGGCTGGATAATTAAGATATTAACTTGTTTGGGGACCGGGAGCCGCCCGAGCGACCCGTGGCTTTTTCGAGCAGCGTTTGGAGACAACGTAAATGAAGATGAATCGATGGATGGAGGCCGTGCTTGCCGCGGGCCTCGTGTGCGCGGCGGCAACGGCGTCGGCGCAGGTGAAGATCGGCGTGACGCTGTCGGCCACCGGGCCGGCCGCGTCGCTCGGGATCCCGGAAAAGAACACGATCGCGCTGCTGCCGAAGGAAATCGCGGGCAAGAGCGTGCAGTACATCGTGCTGGATGATGCTTCCGACACGAGCCGCGCGGTGCAGAACGTGCGCAAGCTGATCGACGAGGATCACGTCGACGCGATCATCGGCTCGTCCGTCACGCCGAACTCGCTCGCGATGCTCGACCCCGTATCGCAGGGCAAGACGCCGACGATCTCGCTCGCGGCAAGCGCGCAGATCATCGCGCCGATGGACGCGAAGCGCGCGTGGATGTTCAAGGTGCCGCAGAACGACCAGCTGATGGCCGACGCGATCGCCGGCTACATGGCGAAGCACGGTGTGAAGACGGTCGGCTTCATCGGCTTCGCCGATGCGTACGGCGACAGCTGGTACAACACGTTCAACGCGGCGGCCGCGAAGAACGGCCTGAAGGTCGTGTCGAACGAGCGCTTCAACCGCACCGACGCGTCGGTGATGGGGCAGGTGCTGAAGCTGATGGGCTCGAACCCGGATGCGGTGCTGATCGCGGGCTCCGGCACGCCGGCGGCGCTGCCGGCGAAGACGCTGAAGGAACGCGGCTACAAGGGCAAGGTGTACCAGACGCACGGCGTCGCGAACAACGATTTCCTGCGCGTGTGCGGCAAGGATTGCGAAGGCGAGATCCTGCCGGCCGGCCCGGTGCTCGTGACCGACCAGCTGCCCGATTCGAACCCGGTGAAGAAGCCGGCGCTCGGCTACAAGGCCGCGTACGAGAAGGCCTACGGTGCGGGCTCGCTGGCAACGTTCGGCGGCCATGCGTGGGATGCGGGGCTGCTGCTGCAGCGGGCGATTCCGGAAGCGCTGAAGAAGGGCCAGCCGGGCACCGAGGCGTTCCGCGAAGCGCTGCGTGCGTCGCTCGAAAGCGTGAAGGACCTGCCCGTGTCGCACGGCGTGATCAACATGACGCCGACCGATCACAACGGCTTCGACACGCGCGCGCGCGTGATGGTGCAGATCGTCGACGGCAAGTGGAAGCTGCAGGCCGAGTAAGCATCACGTGAAACCGGCATGCGCGGCGCGAACGGTGCCGTGCATGCCGTCGGCAGGGCGCCGGGCCTGACGGGCCCGCATCCGTGCCGCCTGGAACGTCCGGGGCCCGACGCATGGCGCGTGACGCGCCAGTTTGCCGCCCACATCCCGGCCGTTCCGTCTTTCGTTTCTCCGCAGCATTCTCGATACACGAAACGTATGGATCTCTCGATTGCGGCGATCCTCGCGCAAGACGGCATCACGACCGGCGCCATTTATGCATTGCTGTCTCTGGCGCTCGTGCTGGTGTTTTCCGTCACGCGGGTGATCTTCATTCCCCAGGGCGAATTCGTCGCCTACGGTGCGCTGACGCTGGCCGCGTTGCAGGCGCAGAAATTTCCCGCCACCTGCTGGCTGCTGTTCGTGATGGGCATCGCGTGCTTCCTGCTCGAAGTCGGCGGCCTGATCCGGCATCGCGAACGCCGCCACCCGCTCGGCCGCACGCTCGCGACGCTCGGCAGCCGCTACATCCTGCTGCCGCTCGCGGTGTTCGCGATCACGCGCAGCTTTGCCGCGCAGCCGATGCCGATGCTTGCGCAGATCGCGCTGACGCTCGCGATCGTCGTGCCGATGGGGCCGTTCGTCTACCGGCTCGTGTACCAGCCGATCGCCGAAGGCACGACGCTGCTGCTGCTGATCGTGTCGGTTGCCGTCCACTTCGCGATGGTCGGCCTCGGGCTCGTGATGTTCGGCGCGGAAGGCT
Organism: Burkholderia sp.; assembly: GCA_031253835.1. GTDB lineage: Bacteria > Pseudomonadota > Gammaproteobacteria > Burkholderiales > Burkholderiaceae > Burkholderia. The sequence goes on from JAIRVP010000012.1 coordinate 44,767, forward strand.
CGCGCACCAACGGCTTCTCGGATGCGTCGCTCGCGATCGGCAGCATGACGGTGTCGGTGCAGAGCATCCTGGTCGTCGTCACGGCGCTCGTGCTGATCGGTGCGCTCTACGTGTACTTCGGCCGCACGATCGCCGGCAAGGCGCTGCGCGCGACGTCGGTGAACCGACTCGGCGCGCGGCTCGTCGGCATCGGCACGACCGAAGCGGGGCGGCTCGCGTTCACGTTCGCGGCTGGACTCGGCGTGTTGTCCGGGATCCTCGTCGGCCCGCTGACGACGATCTACTACGACTCGGGGTTCCTGATCGGCCTGAAGGGCTTCGTCGGCGCGATCATCGGCGGGCTCGTCAGCTATCCGCTCGCGGCCGCCGGTTCGCTGCTCGTCGGTGTGCTCGAATCGTATTCGTCGTTCTGGGCGAGCGCGTACAAGGAGGTCATCGTGTTCACGCTGATCATTCCGGTGCTGCTGTGGCGGAGCTTCGTGACGCCGCACGCGGAAGAGGAAGAGGAGTGACGCGATGAAGACGATGGTACGCAACAAGACCTTCTGGGTGTTTCTCGTGGTGCTGTTCGCGCTGCCGGTGCTGCCCGGCGCGCTGCAGGTGCCCGAGTACTGGATCACGCTGCTGAACTACATCGGCCTCTATGCGATCGTCGCGATCGGGCTCGTGCTGCTGACGGGCGTCGGCGGGATGACGAGCTTCGGGCAGGCCGCGTTCGTCGGCATCGGCGCGTATGCAACCGCGTTCCTGACGACGCGCTACGGCGTGTCGCCGTGGCTCGCGCTGATCGTCGGCGTCGTGCTGACGGCGCTCGTCGCGCTCGTGCTGGGTGCCGTGACGATGCGGCTGTCCGGGCACTTCCTGCCGCTCGGCACGATCGCGTGGGGCCTCGCGCTGTTCTACCTGTTCGGCAACCTCGAGCTGCTCGGCAAGTACGACGGGATCAACGGGATTCCGGCGCTGAACCTGTTCGGCATCACGCTCGAAAGCGGCCGCAGCCTGTACTTCCTGATCTGGGCCGTCGTACTGGCCGCGATCGTGTCGGTGCAGAACCTGCTGAACAGCCGCCCGGGCCGCGCGATCCGCGCACTGCGCGGCGGCGGCGTGATGGCCGAGGCGATGGGCGTGAACACCGCGTGGATGCGCGTCGTGATCTTCGTCTACGCAGCGGTGCTGGCAGCCGTGTCGGGCTTCCTGTACGCGCACCTGCAGCGTGCGGTGAACCCGACCCCGTTCGGCCTGAACCACGGGATCGAATTCCTGTTCATGGCCGTGGTCGGCGGCGTGTCGCACGTGTGGGGCGCGGTGCTCGGCGCGGCGATCCTCACCGTGCTGCAGGACTACCTGCAGACGCTGCTGCCGAAGCTGCTCGGCTCGGAAGGCAACTTCGAGATCATCGTGTTCGGCGTGCTGATGGTGCTGCTGCTGCAGTACGCGCGCCAGGGCGTGTGGCCGTTCGTTGCGCGGCTGTTCCCGCGCGGGCCGCGTGCACATGTGCCCGAGCAGGCCGACCCGCTGCCGCAGCGTGCGAAGCCGGCGGCCGGCGAGCCGCTGCTCGTCGTCGACAACGCGCGCAAGCAGTTCGGCGGGCTCGTGGCCGTCAACGACGTCAGCTTCGACGTGAAAGCGGGGCAGATCATCGGGCTGATCGGCCCGAACGGCGCCGGCAAGTCGACCACGTTCAACCTCGTGACGGGCGTGCTGAAGCCGACGGGCGGCACGATCACGTTCCGTGGCGAGCGTATCGACGGGCTCACGTCGCGCCAGATCGTCCGCCGCGGCATCGGCCGGACGTTCCAGCACGTGAAGCTGCTGCCGGCGATGACGGTGCTCGAGAACGTCGCGATCGGTGCGCATCTGCGCGGCCATACGGGCGTGTGGCGCAGCATCGCGCGGCTCAATGCACACGAGGAAGCGCAGCTGCTGGCCGAAGCCGCACGCCAGATCCGCCGCGTGGGGCTCGAGAAGCACATGTACGACGAAGCGGGCAGCCTCGCGCTCGGCCAGCAGCGGATTCTCGAAATCGCGCGTGCGCTGTGCTGCGATCCGACGCTGCTGCTGCTCGACGAGCCGGCTGCCGGGCTGCGTTATCAGGAGAAGCAACAGCTTGCCGACCTGCTGCGACGGCTGAAGGCAGAAGGCATGAGCGTGTTGCTCGTGGAACATGACATGGATTTCGTGATGAATCTCACCGACCGGCTGGTGGTGATGGAGTTCGGCACGCGGATCGCGGAAGGGCTGCCGCAGGATGTGCAGCAGGATCCGGCCGTGCTCGAAGCGTATCTGGGCGGGGTGGAGTGATGACGGACACGACGATGCCGATTCTCGAAGTGCGCGGGCTGGCGGTGCGGTACGGGAAGGTGGAGGCGCTGCACGGCGCGGCGATCAAGGTCGGTGCCGGGCAGATCGTCAGCGTGATCGGCCCGAACGGCGCCGGCAAGTCGACTTTGCTGAACGCGATCATGGGTGCGTTGCCGGTAACGGGACATGCGTCGGGCGCGGTCGTGTATCGCGGCAAGGACGTCGGCGCGTTGCCGGTCGAGCAGCGTGTCGCGCGCGGGATGTGCCTCGTACCGGAAAAGCGTGAGCTGTTCAGCACGATGACGGTCGAAGACAACCTCGTACTGGGCGCATATCGCCGCAAGCAGGCCGGCGAATCGAACTTCCTAGACCAGCTCGATCACGTGTTCGCGCTGTTCCCGCGGCTGAAGGAGCGCCGCAAGCAGGCGGCCGGTACGCTGTCAGGCGGCGAGCGGCAGATGCTTGCAGTCGGCCGCGCGCTGATGGGCAAGCCCGACCTGCTGATGCTCGACGAGCCGAGCCTCGGGCTCGCGCCGCTGATCGTGAAGGAGATCTTTCATATCATCAGCGCGTTGCGCGGGACGGGTGTGGCAACGCTGCTGATCGAGCAGAACGCGCGGGCGGCATTGCAGATCTCGGACTACGGCTATGTGCTGGAGACGGGAGAGTTTGCGCTGGAAGGGCCGGCTGCCGAACTGGCGCAGAATCCGCGCGTGATCGAAACGTACCTTGGGCTGGCGAAGAAGACGGCTTGATTGTCGGGACAGTTGGCGGGAAACGGGCGGCGTGTTTCACGTGAAACACGCCGTTTTTGTTTGTGGGCGAGGTCTTGATGGCGCGAGGTCTGGGGATAAGTGTCGCGGGAATAGTCTCAAGCCCTGTGCAGGGGCGGCTCGCTCCACAGGCCGACGATGCGCGGCGCCTCGGTGGACAAGAATTGTGGCAACCGACAGAAATGCTGTGAGGAGGAGGGGGGGGGCACAGCATGCCGCGTTTGTTCTGCCTCGCAGGTCACAGGCATCGATCAGGTGACGTGTTCCTCATCGCCAAGTTTTTGCACGGATACAACGATGTGTGCCGAATCGTCCACAGCCATTGCCAGAGCGGGTCCGACACCCCGAATTCACCTGTCCACAGCCGAAAAAACGACGAAATGCACAGACCCTACCATTCGGACGGCATTCGGGCGAAAAGCGAACCCGCTATAATTCGGCCCATACATTTCTCTGATAGGTTCGTGCGCAGCCCTGCGTGCGGAATCCACCATGCTTTTTCCCACAGAATTTGACGTCATCGTCGTCGGTGGCGGTCATGCCGGCACGGAAGCCGCGCTGGCGTCCGCCCGTATGGGCGCGAAGACGCTACTGCTGACCCACAACATCGAAACGCTCGGGCAGATGAGCTGCAATCCGTCGATCGGCGGCATTGGCAAGGGCCATCTGGTCAAGGAAGTCGACGCACTGGGCGGCGCAATGGCCGCCGCGACGGACGAGAGCGGTATTCAGTTCCGGATCCTCAATTCGTCGAAGGGCCCGGCCGTGCGGGCGACGCGCGCGCAGGCCGACCGCATCCTGTACAAGGCCGCGATCCGCCACCGGCTCGAGAATCAGCCGAACCTGTGGCTGTTCCAGCAGGCCGTCGACGATCTGATGGTCGAAGGCGACCGCGTGGTGGGCGCCGTCACGCAGATCGGCATCCGCTTCCGCGCCCGCGCGGTCGTGCTGACAGCCGGCACGTTCCTCGACGGCAAGATCCACGTCGGCCTGAACAACTACACGGGTGGCCGCGCGGGCGATCCCGCGGCCGTGTCGCTGTCGTCGCGCCTGAAGGAGCTGAAGCTGCCGCAGGGCCGCCTGAAGACCGGGACGCCGCCGCGTATCGACGGCCGGACGATCGACTTCTCGCAGCTCGACGAGCAGCCGGGCGATCTCGATCCAATCCCCGTGTTCTCGTTCCTGGGCCGCGCGGAGCAACATCCGCAGCAGCTGCCGTGCTGGGTCACGCACACGAACGAGCGCACGCACGACATCATTCGCGGTGGTCTCGACCGTTCGCCTATGTATACAGGCGTGATCGAAGGCGTCGGGCCGCGCTATTGCCCGTCGATCGAGGACAAGATCCACCGGTTCGCGTCGAAGGAATCGCACCAGATCTTCCTCGAGCCGGAAGGGCTGACGACCAACGAGTTCTACCCGAACGGGATCTCGACGAGCCTGCCGTTCGACGTCCAGCTCGAGCTCGTGCACTCGATGCGCGGCCTCGAGAACGCGCACATCCTGCGCCCCGGCTATGCGATCGAGTACGACTACTTCGACCCGCGCGCGCTGAAGGCGTCGCTCGAGACGAAGGCGATCAACGGGCTGTTCTTTGCGGGCCAGATTAACGGCACTACGGGCTACGAAGAAGCGGCTGCGCAGGGCCTCCTGGCCGGCCTCAATGCGGGCCGCTACGTGCAGGAGAAGGACGCATGGTGCCCGCGTCGCGACCAGGCTTACCTGGGCGTGCTGGTCGACGATCTCGTCACGCGCGGCGTGGCCGAGCCGTACCGGATGTTCACGAGCCGCGCCGAGTATCGCCTGAGCCTGCGTGAAGACAATGCCGACATGCGCCTGACCGAGGTCGGCCGCGAACTGGGGCTCGTCGACGACGCGCGCTGGGACGCATTCAGCCGGAAGCGTGACGCTGTTTCACGTGAAACCGAACGCCTGAAGTCGACGTGGGTCACGCCGAAGACGCTGCCGCCGGAAGAGGCGACTGCGCTGCTGGGCAAGGCGATCGATCACGAATACAGTCTCGCCGAGCTGCTGCGCCGCCCGGGCATCAGCTACGACGGCGTGTGTGGCCTGAAGGGTGGCGAATGCGGCCCTGCGGAGCCGCTCACCGACGATCCGGTGTTGCTCGAGCAGATCAAGGAGCAGGTCGAGATCGGCATCAAGTATCAGGGCTATATCGAGCGCCAGGCATCCGAGATCGAACGCAACGACGCGAACGAGAACACGCGTTTGCCGGACGGTATCGATTACCGCGAAGTGCGCGGGCTGTCGTTCGAAGTGAGCCAGAAGCTGAACGAGTTCCGGCCGGAAACGATCGGGCAGGCATCGCGCATTTCGGGCGTCACGCCGGCGGCGATCTCGCTGCTGATGGTGCACCTGAAGCGTCGCGGCCTGGGCCGCCGGAATGGCACTGCCGCTGAGGCAACGGAGCAGGGGGACGGCGCTGTCCCGACGCAACAATGACGGCGCGTCGCGCGCCGGCGGTTAATCGGGACGTACTGGAACAGATGCTCGTCGAAGGCACGACGGCGCTCGACCTTACGCTGACAGATACACAGCGCAACCAGCTGCTCGACTATGTCGCGCTGCTCGGCAAGTGGAACGCGGTCTACAACCTGACCGCGATCCGCGACCCGAAGCAGATGCTGATCCAGCACATCCTCGATTCGCTTTCGATCGTCCCGCATCTGCGCGGCCGTGCATCGGCGCGCGTGCTCGACGTCGGCTCGGGCGGCGGGCTGCCCGGCATCGTGCTGGCAATCGTCGAGCCGGGCTGGCAGGTCACGCTGAACGATATCGTGCAGAAGAAGTCTGCATTCCAGACGCAGATGCGCGCGGAGCTGAAGCTCGCGAACCTGTCGGTCGTCACCGGTCGGGTCGAATCGCTGCAGCCGGGTGTCGAAGTGCCGGAAAAATTCGACATGATCGTATCCCGCGCTTTCGCGGATCTGTCCGACTTCGTTAAACTTGCTCGACATCTGGTCGCGCCGGGCGGATCGATCTGGGCAATGAAAGGCGTCCACCCGGATGACGAAATTGCGCGCTTGCCGGAAGGCAGCCGCGTGAAGCAGACGATACGGCTGGCGGTGCCGCTGCTCGATGCCGAACGGCATCTGTTCGAAGTGGCCGTCGACGACGCGAATTGAAGGCACGCGGTAGCGTGCCGTTTGTTTGAAGGTAAAGGGAACACACCAACGATGGCAAAGATCTTCTGCGTTGCGAACCAGAAGGGGGGCGTCGGCAAGACGACGACATCGGTCAATCTCGCCGCAAGCCTGGCAGCGCAGGAGCAACGAGTCCTGCTGATCGATCTCGACCCGCAGGGCAACGCGACGATGGGCAGCGGGATCGACAAGGCCGCTTGCGAAGCGACCGTGTACGAGGTGCTGGTCGACGGCGTGTCGGTCACCGACGCGCGCATCCGTCCGGAAGGCGTCACCTATGACGTGCTGCCTGCGAACCGCGAGCTGTCCGGTGCCGAGATCGAACTGATCAGCATCGACAACCGCGAGCGCCGGCTGAAGGCCGCGCTCGAGCGCGTGGCCGACGACTACGATTTCGTGCTGATCGATTGCCCGCCGACGCTGTCGCTGCTCACGCTGAACGGGCTGTGCGCGGCACATGGTGTCGTGATCCCGATGCAGTGCGAGTACTTCGCGCTGGAGGGGTTGTCGGACCTCGTCAACACGATCAAGCAGGTTCACGCGAACATGAACCGCGACCTGAAGATCATCGGCTTGCTGCGCGTGATGTTCGATCCGCGCATCACGCTGCAGCAGCAAGTCTCCGATCAACTGAAAGCGCACTTCGGCGACAAGGTGTTCGACGCGGTGATTCCGCGCAACGTGCGCCTGGCGGAAGCGCCGAGTTACGGGTTGCCGGGCGTCGTGTTCGACCGCAACTCGCGCGGTGCGCAAGCCTATCTCCAGTTCGGCGCCGAGATGATCGAACGCGTTCGCGCGTTCGAGGTGTCGTGATCCGGACATGAGCGAAGCGAGGAAGAAAGACATGAACGCGGTACCAAAGAAGAAGGGCTTGGGACGTGGCCTCGAAGCGCTGCTCGGCGGCAGTGCCGATATCACCGAAGCGGTGAAGATCGAAGGGGCACCGAACACGCTCGCGCTCGGCAAGCTGCAGGCCGGCAAGTACCAGCCGCGGACGCGGATGGACGAGGGTAGCCTGCAGGAGCTCGCGGCGAGCATTCGCGCGCAGGGCGTGATGCAGCCGATCCTGGTACGGCCCATTTCGTCAGACAAATACGAGATCATCGCGGGCGAGCGGCGCTTCCGCGCGGCGCGCCTGGCCGGTCTCGATGAAGTGCCGGTACTCGTGAAGGACGTGTCCGATCAGGCTGCCGCCGCGATGGCGCTGATCGAGAACATCCAGCGCGAGGATCTGAACCCGCTTGAAGAGGCGCACGGTATCCAGCGCCTGCTCGACGAGTTCGGTTTCACGCACGAACAGGCGGCCGAATCGGTCGGCCGTTCGCGCAGCGCGGTATCGAACCTGCTGCGCCTGCTGAACCTCGCGTCGCCGGTGCAGACGATGCTGCTGGCCGGCGATCTCGACATGGGCCACGCGCGTGCGCTGCTCGCTGTCGATGCCGCAACGCAGATCACGCTCGCGCACCAGGTCGTCAACAAGCGCATGTCGGTGCGCGAGACCGAGAAGCTGGTGTCGCACACGACGAAGGAAGCGCCGGCCGTGAAGGCGCGCGCGAAAGACGACGGTGGCCGCGATACACGCCGTCTCGAGGAGGAGTTGTCTGACCTGCTCGCGTCGACCGTGAAGATCAAGCTCGGCCGCCGCGGGCGCGGGCAGGTGTTGATCGACTTCGGCAACCTCGACGCGCTCGAGGGCATTCTCGTGCGGCTGCGCGGTAACGTCGCGACCGAAGAGTAACGGGCTGCCGATGGAGGGGACGGGCGCACCGGCGCCTCGCCGGTGGCTCGGCTGGCTTGCGCAGGAACCGGTTCTGTCGGTCCTTGCGCTTGGCCTGATCGTGCTGCAATGGGTGCGCCCGCAACCATTTGCAGTACTCGCCGGTCGTGTCGACTGGCAGACCGTCGCGACGCTCGCGGGCCTGCTGATGCTGACCAAGGCACTCGAGCTGTCCGGCTGCCTGATGTGGCTCGCGCACCGCATCGTTCATCGCGTGCATTCCGAACGCGGGCTCGCGATGCTGCTCGTCGGGTTCGCTGCAGTGCTGTCGATGTGGCTCACCAACGACGTAGCGCTGTTCGTCGTCGTGCCGTTGATGGTGTCGTTGCGTGCACTGACGCCGCTGCCGTTCCGGCGCCTCGTGATCGTCGTCGCGCTGGCCGTCAACGCGGGGTCCGTCGCGACGCCGCTCGGCAATCCCCAGAATCTTTTCCTATGGCAATTGAGCGGCGTGTCGTTCGGCCGCTTCGTGGTCACGCTCGGGCCGCTCGCACTCGCGCTGATGGCGCTGCTGCTCGTGCTGACTGCCTGCATGTTTCGCGCGAAACCGCTCGACCTGTCCGGCGATGCCATCGCATTGCCTGTACAACGCATGCACGCGCTGATCGCGGCCGTGTTGTTCGCCGCGTTCGTGCTGCTTGCCGATGCGCATCATCCGCTGCCGGGCCTCATCGGTGTCGCCATCGTGCTGCTCGCCGTCAAACGCGACGCAGTCCTAAAGATCGACTGGCTGCTGCTGCTGATTTTCGTGCTGATGTTCGTCGTGCTGCGCACTGCGGCTGCGCTGCCCGTCGTGCACGACACGATCGCGCATGCACGACTCGATTCGCCGCTGCGCGTCTATGCCGCCGGCGCGGTGCTGTCACAGGCGATCAGCAATGTGCCGGCCGCGATCCTGCTGTCGGAATTCACGCACGACTGGCGCGCGCTTGCCTTCGGCGTATCGGTCGGCGGTTTCGGTTTCGCGATCGGCTCGCTCGCGAACCTGATCGCGGTGCGTCTCGCGAAGGAGCCGCGCATGTGGCTGCCGTTCCATCTGGTGTCGATTCCGTTCGCGCTCGTGAGCGCGGTACTCGGCGCGTGGCTGCTCGTTCACGGTTGAGCGAAACGGGTGAGTGCGGCACAGATGCGCGAGTCGATTGGCGGGGAGGGTGCACAGCCTCGGCAGTGGCTACAGGCTGTTGATAAGTGCAGCAACCCACAGTCGAACAACTGTGGTGGCGCGACAACTGATTGGACGTATCGATGCATGAGCGTCCGGTCGAAATTCGCACGTCGCGCGCGGCCGATCGGCCACAGCGTTTCGCGTGTTCCGGGGCGTCGCGCCGGGTCATTCGGGATGGGCGCGTCTCCGCGCATTCCCCGCGGCGATCGTGCCGCTCCGTCCGGGCCCGTATCGGGCATCGATTCCCCGTCATTCCCCCCATCGCCGGCTTTTTTCGTGCAAGAAATACCGGTGCAAAAAACCGACCTTACAACTGTCATCGTACGTCGTTGAATCGGGCGTTTTTCCACATGATGAGGCGTCGTTTTATGCAGGTTTTTGTCGCTTCTAAAGCCTTGAATCACTTGCAACTATCGCTTACAATCGCCCGGATTTGTTAGCTAGGCACCCCTGAAAGCTTTCAGAAAGCTTGGGGTCGGGTTCAAGGACTTTGCGGAAGATTGCGATGGCGGGTCAGGCGCCGGACGACAGGCACGATGATCAGCGCACGCAACGCCCCGCTTCGGCGGCCGGTGAGTGGCGCGATTCCGACGACTGGGATGTCGAGCAGCAAGATAACAACATCGTTCCGCTTACACGGACAGAAGCCGAGAGGCTGTTCGGTCCGAACGTGAGCAAGCCCTCGCGCGTGACCCCCTACAAGGTGGTGTTCGCGCAAGTGGTCCTGTCCCTGGTTGCAACGCTGGCGTGGTGGCTGTTTTCGAAGTCGCCGGGCGCCGCTGCGCAATCCGCGTTTCTGGGCGGAGCGATCGGCTGGGTGCCCAGTGCGGTATTCGTGGCACGACTGAAGGCAGGTGGCTCGGCCACCGTGATGAGCTGGGTGATGGGCGAAGCCCTGAAGCTCGCTCTGACGATCGGGATGTTCACTGCAGTGGCGTTCGGCTGGGCCGGCGTGCACTGGGTGCCGTTCCTCGTCACGTACCTCGTCGTGCTGAAGACGTACTGGATCGCGCTGGCCTGGCGGTAAGGAACAAGCAGCGTGCGGTTTCGACAACGAACCGCACCGGCCCGTTCCCGCAATAGCGTGTTGCGGAACAGGCAAAACGATTTTCGACAATTTGGGTGGCATTAACGATATGGCAGCTAGCGAAGGCACGCGCGGTCCGGATCCGTCCGAGTACATTGCGCACCACTTGCAGAATTTCTCCACCTCGCATCAGACGTCGATTTTCGACATCCACGTCTGGAATCTCGACACGCTGTTCTGGTCGATCGTGTGCGGCATCGTGACGATCCTCGTGCTGCGTCTGGCCGCCCGCAAGGCGACGTCGGGCGTGCCGGGCCGTTTCCAGTGCGCAATCGAGATGCTCGTCGAAATGGTCGAAGACCAGTCGAAGGCCATCGTCCACGGCAATCGTACCTTCATCGCGCCGCTCGCCCTCACGGTGTTCGTGTGGGTCGCGCTGATGAACTCCCTCGACTTCCTCCCGGTCGACCTGCCGGGCCGCGTGATCGGCCTGCTCGGTCTGTCGGACGTGATTTCCCACCATCGCATCGTCCCGACGGCCGACCTGAACGGCACGCTCGGCATCGCGCTCGGCGTGTTCGTCCTGATGATCTACTACAGCATCAAGATCAAGGGCGCGGGCGGCTTCGTGCACGAGCTGCTGTCGGCACCGTTCGGCGCACACCCGCTGCTGTGGATCCCGAACCTCGCGCTCAACATTGTCGAATATCTCGCGAAGACCGTCTCTCTCGGTATGCGGCTGTTCGGCAACATGTACGCGGGTGAGCTGTTGTTCCTGTTGATCGCCCTGCTCGGCAGCATGTGGAGCTTCGGTGGCGACGCAACGTTCCTCGGCTTCGTTGGCCATGTGATCGCGGGTAGCGTCTGGGCAATCTTCCACATCCTGATTGTTCTGTTGCAGGCATTCATTTTCATGATGCTGACGCTGGTGTATCTCGGCCAGGCGCACGACAAGCACTAAGCGCGGCGTGCAAGAAAGAGTTTCCGTTTTAGTTTTTTAAATCTCAGTTCCAAGTCTTTTCACAAAGGAGTGATCATGCAAGCTTACATCGCCAACATCCAGGGTCTGACCGCCATCGGTATCGGCATCATCATCGGCCTGGGTGCAATCGGCGCCTGTATCGGTATCGCGCTGATGGGTGGCAAGTACATCGAAGCCTGCGCACGTCAGCCGGAACTCATCAACCCGCTGCAAACGAAGATGTTCCTGCTGGCTGGTCTGATCGACGCTGCATTCCTGATCGGCGTTGGTGTCGCAATGCTGTTCGCGTTCGCGAACCCGCTCCTGTCGAAGCTCGCAGGCTAAGGTTCCTCGGAAATATGCGTCCGGCGCAAGCCGGCGCAGGGCGGAACGGAGACTTGGGGCGCTGATCGAATGCAACTCGATGAGCGCCTTACCGTTTCATTTTTCCGGAATAGCAGATAAGGAAACACCGTGAATCTCAACGCAACTCTGTTTGCGCAAATGGTCGTGTTCCTGGTCCTCGCGTGGTTCACGATGAAATTCGTGTGGCCGCCGTTGATCAACGCCCTCGACGAACGTTCGAAGAAGATCGCCGACGGCCTTGCCGCCGCCGAGAAGGGCAAAGCGGAACTCGACGCAGCGCACAAGCGCGTGGACCAGGAACTCGCGCAGGCCCGCAATGACGGCCAGCAGCGCATCGCCGACGCTGAAAAGCGTGCCCAGGCGGTCGCCGAGGAAATCAAGGCCAACGCCCAGGCTGAAGCCGCCCGCATCGTCGCTCAGGCGAAGGCGGAAGCAGAACAGCAAATCGTGAAGGCGCGCGAAGCGCTGCGTGGCGAAGTCGCCTCGCTGGCCGTGAAGGGCGCCGAGCAGATCCTGAAGCGCGAAGTCGATCAAACGGCCCACGCCCAACTGCTGAATCAACTGAAAGCCGAGCTCTGATCATGGCCGAACTTGCAACCATCGCCCGCCCTTACGCAGAAGCGCTGTTCCGCGTGGCCGAGGGAGGTGACATCGCCGCCTGGTCCACGCTCGTGCAAGAGCTGGCCCAGGTTGCGCGTCTGCCGGAAGTGCTGTCGGTCGCGTCGAGCCCGAAGGTGACGCGCACGCAAGTAGCCGAGTTGCTGCTTGCTGCGGTGAAGTCGCCGCTCGGAGCCGGCGCCGAAGCGAAGAACTTCGTGCAGATGCTGGTCGACAATCATCGCATCGCGCTGCTGCCGGAAATTGCCGAGCAGTTCGAGGCGCTCAAGAACGAACGTGAAGGTGCAGCCGACGCCGAGATCGTGAGCGCGTTCCCGCTGAACGGCGCGGATCTCGAAAGCCTCGTCTCTGGCCTCGAACGCAAGTTCAAGCGCAAGCTGAAGCCGACGGTCGAAGTCGATTCGTCGCTGATCGGCGGCGTGCGCGTGACGGTCGGCGACGAAGTGCTCGACACCTCGGTTCGCGCGCGCCTCGCATCGATGCAGGCTGCCTTGACCGCCTGAGCGCCACGCCGGCACGCAACAGAATTGACTATCAGGAGCGAATAATGCAACTCAATCCCTCTGAGATCAGCGAGCTGATCAAGAGCCGGATCCAGGGCCTTGAAGCGAGCGCAGACGTTCGCAACCAGGGCACCGTGATCTCCGTGACCGACGGTATCGTGCGTATCCACGGCCTGTCGGACGTGATGCAGGGCGAAATGCTCGAGTTTCCGGGCAACACGTTCGGTCTCGCGCTGAACCTCGAGCGCGACTCGGTCGGCGCGGTGATTCTCGGCGAATACGAACACATCTCGGAAGGCGACATCGTCAAGACGACGGGCCGCATTCTCGAAGTCCCGGTGGGTCCGGAACTCGTCGGCCGCGTGGTCGATGCGCTCGGCAACCCGATCGACGGCAAGGGCCCGGTCAACGCCAAGCTGACCGACGCGATCGAAAAGATCGCCCCGGGCGTGATCTGGCGCAAGTCGGTGTCGCAGCCGGTGCAGACGGGCATCAAGTCGATCGACGCGATGGTGCCGATCGGCCGTGGCCAGCGCGAGCTGATCATCGGCGACCGTCAGTGCGGCAAGACCGCAGTGGCGCTCGACGCGATCATCAACCAGAAGGGCAAGGACCTGATCTGTATCTACGTCGCGATCGGCCAGAAGGCTTCGTCGATCATGAACGTGGTTCGCAAGCTCGAAGAAACGGGCGCGATGGAATACACGATCGTCGTCGCCGCTTCGGCTTCGGATTCGGCTGCGATGCAGTACCTCGCACCGTACGCCGGCTGCACGATGGGCGAATACTTCCGCGACCGCGGCCAAGACGCGCTGATCATCTATGACGACTTGACCAAGCAGGCTTGGGCATACCGTCAGATCTCGCTGCTGCTGCGCCGCCCGCCGGGCCGTGAAGCGTACCCGGGCGACGTGTTCTATCTGCACTCGCGTCTGCTGGAGCGTGCGGCTCGCGTGTCGGAAGAGTACGTCGAGAAGTTCACGAACGGCGAAGTGAAGGGCAAGAGCGGTTCGCTGACGGCACTGCCGGTCATCGAAACGCAGGCTGGCGACGTGACCGCGTTCGTTCCGACGAACGTGATCTCGATTACCGACGGCCAGATCTTCCTGGAAACCGACCTGTTCAACGCAGGCATCCGCCCGGCAATCAACGCCGGCGTGTCGGTGTCGCGCGTCGGTGGCGCCGCTCAGACGAAGGTCGTGAAGAAGCTGTCGGGCGGTATCCGTACCGACCTCGCGCAGTACCGTGAACTGGCCGCATTCGCCCAGTTCGCATCGGACCTCGACGAAGCGACCCGCAAGCAGCTCGAGCGCGGCCGCCGCGTGACGGAACTGCTGAAGCAGCCGCAGTACCAGCCGCTGCAGGTCTGGGAACTGGCCGTGTCGCTGTACGCCGCGAACAACGGCTACCTCGACGACCTCGACGTCAAGCAAGTGCTGTCGTTCGAGAAGGGCCTGCGCGAAAACCTGAAGACCAGCCACGCTGACCTCATCAAGCGCATCGAAGACACCAAGGATCTCTCGAAGGACGACGAAGGCGCACTGCGCTCGGCGATCGAATCCTTCAAGAAGTCCGGTGCCTATTGATCCGCGAGTGACACACTGAGGCCGCGCGGGTGCTGATGCGCCCGCGCCGCTTCGGTCAAGGAGCAAGCTATGGCTGGAATGAAGGAAATTCGCGGCAAGATCAAGAGCGTGCAGAACACGCGCAAGATCACGAAGGCGATGGAGATGGTGGCTGCATCGAAGATGCGTCGCGCGCAGGAACGCATGCGCGCCGCTCGTCCGTATGCAGACAAGGTCCGTGCCATCGCCGCGCACATGAGCCGTGCGAACCCGGAGTACCGCCACCCGTTCATGGTGGCAAACGACGGCGCGAACACGGCCGGCATCATTCTCGTCACGACGGACAAGGGTCTGTGCGGCGGTTTGAACACCAACGTGCTGCGTGCGACGGTTCAGAAGTTCAAGGAGCTGGAAGAGAAGGGCCAGAAGGTCGAAGCCACCGCGATCGGTAGCAAGGGCCTCGGGTTCCTGAACCGCTTCGGCGCGAAGGTGATGTCGCAGGTCGTGCACCTCGGCGACACCCCGCATCTGGACAAGCTGATCGGCGCCGTGAAGACGCAGCTCGATCTGTACTCGGAAGGCAAGCTGTCGGCGGTTTATATCGCTTACACGCGCTTCGTCAACACGATGAAGCAGGAAGCCGTGATCGAGCAGCTGCTGCCGCTGTCGTCGGAACACTTCGAAGCCGATGACGGTACGCCGGCCACGTCGTGGGACTACATCTACGAGCCGGACGCGCAGGCAGTCGTCGACGAACTGCTCGTGCGTTACGTCGAGGCGCTGGTGTACCAGGCCGTCGCGGAAAACATGGCGTCCGAGCAATCGGCGCGCATGGTCGCGATGAAGGCCGCGTCCGACAACGCGAAGACGGTGATCAGCGAACTGCAGCTCGTGTACAACAAGAGCCGTCAGGCCGCGATCACGAAAGAACTGTCGGAGATCGTCGGCGGCGCAGCCGCTGTTTAAGCGCGCGCCCGGGACGACAACTGCGCCTTTGCGCGAGTAAAGAATCAGGTATTTAAAGGAAAAGCGATGAGTACTGCTGCTTTGGTAGAAGGCAAGATCGTACAGTGCATCGGCGCCGTTATCGACGTGGAATTCCCGCGCGACAGCATGCCGAAGATCTACGACGCGCTCATTCTCGATGGCTCGGAACTGACGCTCGAAGTCCAGCAGCAGCTGGGCGACGGCGTGGTCCGTACCATTTGTCTGGGTGCATCCGACGGCCTGCGCCGCGGCCTGACCGTGAAGAACACGGCAAAGCCGATCTCGGTGCCGGTCGGCAAGCCGACCCTCGGCCGGATCATGGACGTCCTCGGCCGTCCGATCGATGAAGCGGGCCCGATCGAAAGCGAAGTGACGCGTTCGATCCACCAGAAGGCGCCGGCGTTCGACGAACTGTCGCCGTCGACCGAACTGCTCGAAACGGGTATCAAGGTTATCGACCTGATCTGCCCGTTCGCAAAGGGCGGCAAGGTTGGCCTGTTCGGCGGTGCTGGCGTGGGCAAGACCGTCAACATGATGGAGCTCATCAACAACATCGCGAAGGAACACGGCGGTTACTCCGTGTTCGCGGGCGTGGGCGAGCGTACCCGTGAAGGGAACGACTTCTACCACGAAATGAAGGACTCGAACGTTCTCGACAAGGTCGCGCTGGTGTACGGCCAGATGAACGAGCCGCCGGGCAACCGTCTGCGCGTCGCGCTGACCGGCCTGACGATGGCCGAGCACTTCCGTGACGAAGGCCTCGACGTGCTGTTCTTCGTCGACAACATCTACCGTTTCACGCTGGCCGGTACCGAAGTGTCGGCACTGCTCGGCCGTATGCCGTCGGCAGTGGGCTATCAGCCGACGCTGGCTGAAGAAATGGGCAAGCTGCAAGAGCGCATCACGTCGACCAAGAAGGGCTCGATTACGTCGGTCCAGGCCGTGTACGTCCCTGCGGATGACTTGACCGACCCGTCGCCGGCTACGACCTTCGGCCACCTGGACGCAACCGTCGTTCTGTCGCGTGACATCGCTTCGCTGGGTATCTACCCGGCGGTCGACCCGCTCGACTCGACGTCGCGCCAGATCGACCCGAACGTGATCGGTGAAGAGCACTACTCGATCACCCGTCGCGTTCAGCAGACGCTGCAGCGCTACAAGGAACTGCGCGACATCATCGCGATTCTGGGCATGGACGAACTGTCGCCGGAAGACAAGCTGTCGGTCGCGCGCGCGCGTAAGATCCAGCGTTTCCTGTCGCAGCCGTTCCACGTTGCTGAAGTGTTCACGGGCTCGCCGGGCAAGTACGTGCCGCTGAAGGAAACGATCCGCGGCTTCAAGATGATCGTCGACGGCGAGTGCGACCACCTGCCGGAACAGGCGTTCTACATGGTCGGCACGATCGACGAAGCCTTCGAAAAGGCCAAGAAGATCTCGTAAGGGTTCGAGTGAGTAGTGCCGGCGTGGTCCGACCGGGATTAACAGTCCGACTGATAATTCGGGCAGTCACGCCGACCGCAACACGCTCAACCCGCCGTGCATGGGATCGGTGCAGGCGCGCAAGTGCCCGCTCCGATCGACCGCCGCGAGGAAAGAGTAAGCGCTGAAGCGCCCACTCTTTTCAAGCGCGGCATGGGACAGGAGTAAGCGCTAAAGCGCTAACTCCCGTCGGCAGGAGTCGATATGGCAACCATCAAAGTAGACGTCGTCAGCGCGGAAGAGCAGATCTTCTCGGGCGAGGCGAAATTCGTCGCGCTGCCGGGCGAAACGGGTGAGCTGGGTATTCTGCCGGGCCACACGCCGCTGATTACGCGGATTCGTCCGGGTGCGGTGCGCATCGAAGTCGAGGGCGGCAACGACGAATTCGTGTTCGTCGCGGGCGGCATTCTCGAAGTGCAGCCGGGCGCCGTGACGGTGCTCGCCGATACCGCGATCCGCGGCAAGGACCTCGACGCGGCGAAAGCCGAGGAAGCGCGCAAGCGTGCCGAGGAAACGCTGCAGAACGCGAAGTCGGATCTCGACCTCGCGAAGGCGCAATCCGAGCTCGCGACCGCGATGGCGCAGCTCGAAGCGATCCAGCGTCTGGCGAAGATCCGCAGCCGGCACTAAGCCGCGCCGCGTATCCCGCGAAAGAAAGCAGCCTTCGGGCTGCTTTTTTTTCGTCTGCGGATTGCGGGCCGGATCATTCCGTCCGGTCGTGCTATTTCATCCGTCCGCCGCGAATTGATGTCAGAGTGTCGTCAGCGGAGCGCGGCATCATCCGCGGTGAGGCTGTCCGTCGCGATCAGGCGGCGGAGGCGGGCGCAACAGGCGCGCGCGGGCCGATCAGACCAAAAGGACGGAGACATTCATGGCAGCAGACCTTGGCGTGGGCGCGCTGATCGCGCCCGAGAACGGCTTGTCGTACGTGCGTGGCGCGACCGACGTGCCGCTATCCGAAGCGACGATCGGCCGGTTCCTGCTCGACACGGCCGGCCGCTTTCCAGACCGCCCGGCCGTCGTGTTCCGCGAGCAGCAGGTGCGCTGGACCTGGCGCGAGTTCGCGAACGAGGTCGACGTGCTCGCGGCCGGGCTGGCCGTGCTCGGCATCGTGAAGGGCGACCGCGTCGGCATCTGGTCGCCGAACCGCAGCGAATGGCTGCTCACGCAGTTCGCGACCGCGCGGATCGGCGCGGTGCTCGTCAACCTGAATCCGGCCTACCGGCTCGCCGAGCTCGAATACGCGCTGAACAAGGTCGGCTGCAAGGCCGTGATCACGGCCGAGCGCTTCAAGTCGTCGGCCTACGTCGAGATGCTGCAGACCATCGCGCCGGAGCTTGCGACCGCGACGCCGGGCGACCTGCACGCGGCACGCGTGCCGAGCCTGCGCACGGTCGTGTCGATGGGCGACGTCGCGCCGGCCGGCATGTTCCGTTTTGCGGACGTGATGACGCGCGGCCGCCAGGCCGTCGATCCCGCGTTGCTCGATGCGATCGGCGCGACGCTGACGGCCAACGACCCGATCAACATCCAGTTCACGAGCGGCACGACGGGCAGCCCGAAGGGCGCGACGCTCACGCACCGCAACGTGGTCAACAACGGGCGCTCGATCGCGACCGCGATGCGCTTCAGCGAGCAGGACACGCTGTGCATCCCCGTGCCGCTGTATCACTGCTTCGGGATGGTGCTGGCCGTGCTCGCGTGCGTGTCGAAGGGCGCGGCGATGGTGTTCCCGGGCGAAGCGTTCGACCCGGTCGCGACGCTCGCGGCCGTGGCCGGCGAGCGCTGCACCGCGCTGCACGGCGTGCCGACGATGTTCATCGCGGAGCTCGATCATCCGGCGTTCTCGACGTTCGACCTGTCGACGCTGCGCACCGGGATCATGGCCGGCTCGCCGTGCCCGATCGAGACGATGAAACGCGTCGTGTCGCAGATGCACCTGTCGGAGATCACGATCGCTTACGGGATGACGGAGACGAGCCCCGTGTCGTTCCAGAGCTCGACGGACGATCCGCTCGAGAAGCGCACGACGACGGTCGGCCGCATCCAGCCGCACCTCGAAGTGAAGATCGTCGATGCGAGCGGCGACATCGTGCCGGTCGGCTCGACGGGCGAGCTCTGCACGAAGGGCTATTCGGTGATGCTCGGCTACTGGGACGACGACGCGAAGACGCGCGAGGTGCTGGTCGACGGCTGGATGCACACGGGCGATCTCGCGACGCTCGATGCGGACGGCTACTGCAACATCGTCGGGCGGCTGAAGGACATGGTGATTCGCGGCGGCGAGAACGTCTATCCGCGCGAGATCGAGGAGTTCCTGTTTCGGCATCCGAAGATCCAGAGCGCGCAGGTCTTCGGCGTGCCCGACGCGAAGTACGGCGAGGAGCTGTGCGCGTGGATCGTGCTGCGGGCGGACGAGCAGATGACGGAGGACGACGTGCGTGCGTTCTGCAGCGGACAGATCGCGCACTACAAGATCCCGCGCTACATCCGCTTCGTCGACGAACTGCCGATGACGGTGACAGGCAAGGTGCAGAAGTTCGTGATGCGCGACCGGATGATCGAGGAGCTGAAGCTCGACGTGCAGAAGACCGCTTGAAGCGGGACGGTGCGGGAAAAATGCGGGAGAAGACGTGGCGGCCTGCGGGCCGTTACGTTTTCGATGGACGAAAAAAAGCGGGCTTATTAGCCCGCTAAAAACCACACGCTACGGGGTTAGCGCGAGGAGACCAAAGATGAAACCGAGTCCGGCGGGGGGCCGGAAACGACTCCAACAAGGATGCCCCTCGGAAGGGCTTCGGTACGTGACCGACTGGCTCGCAGCGCTTCGCGTCCGCTCACACTTGGCACACGAGACCGCATCCGTGTTGAAACCGTTGAGGCCATTGTGGGCGAATTAATGACCCGTCGCGGTAACAAAGTGTTTCAGGTTGTAACGCCCGCCAGATAAGGCTTCCCGGGATTTTTTGCTGTTTTCGGGATCCTGAAAAAGGTCATTTTTACCCATATTTTCATCAGCGTTTTCAGCGCATGCGCGCGATGCGTTTTTCATGCGTATCGGGCGCGATGAATTGCCGATTTTCACGCGAGAAAGTGCGCGGCATGACCGATACCGCGCATGACGATTCATTCGTCAGAAAGATTTTGAAACGTGATTGGAATGCGCGGAAGTCGGCCGATCGGCCGATTCGGGTGGTTTCGTGCGGGTGGCGAAGCGAGACGGCGCGATGGCGATGTGTAACGGCGGCACGTTTGCCGCCGCGATGCCGCGCATTCAGCAGGCGGCGGCCACGGGGTCGGTGCCCGTTATCGGCCGCCGCGCGCGGGCGCATTTACTTCAGCCACTTGTCCGAAATCGTCTGGTATTCGCCGGTCGACAGCGCGAGATGCAGCCACTGGTCGACGTACTGCTGGAACACGACATCGCCGCGCGGCACCATGTATGCCTTCTCGCCGAACTGGAACGGCTTGTCCGGATGCACCGAGCACAGCCCCGGATTCAGCTTTTGCTGCAGCTGCGTCTCGGACGCATCCGTCACCATCACGTCGGCCTTGCCCGCGAGGATCTGCTTGAAGATCGTCACGTTGTCCGGATAGACGGTCAGGTTCGCATGCGTGAAGAACTGCTTCGCGAAGCGCTCGTTGGTGCCGCCCGGATTCACGATCACGCGCGTCTCGGGCCGGTCGATCTGCGCGACGGTCTGGTACTTGTCGGCGTCCGCGCAGCGCACGATCGGCGTCTTGCCGTCGACGACGTACGGCTGCGTGAAGAACACGCGCTTCTGGCGCTCGAGCGTCGTCGATACGCCGCCCACCGCGATATCGCATTTCGCGACGAAATCGGCGGTCAGGTTCGGCCAGCTCGTCTTCACGAACTCGGTCTTCACGCCGAGCGACTTCGCGAGCGATTCGGCCATGTCGATGTCGATGCCCTCGAAGCGGCCGTCCGTGCGGTAGTACGAATACGGCTTGTAGTCGCCCGTCGTGCACACGCGCAGCGTGCCGCGCGCGAGCACGTCGTCGAGCCGCGAACCGGCGCCCGGCGCGGCGGCGGCGGTGCCCGTGGCGGTCTGCGCGTGCGCGGCGGCGCAGCACAGCAGCGCGGCCGCGGCGAGCGTGGCGAATGTCTTCATCGGTCTCCTCCTTCGTTTCGTTCGATATGAGCGTCCGATCATAACGGAGCCATCGCGCGCGTCATATGGCCGCCATCGCATCGGCATGCGCAGCCTCAGGGCGGCAGTCCGGTAAAATGCCGCTTTGCCTTCGCATCGTCGCTCCTACCGTGGCCCATAACCTGCTCAACGACACCTTCCTGCGTGCGCTTCTGCGCGAGCCGACCGACTACACGCCGATCTGGCTGATGCGCCAGGCCGGCCGCTACCTGCCCGAATACAACGCGACGCGCGCGCGTGCCGGCAGCTTCCTCGGTCTCGCGAAGAATCCCGACTACGCGACCGAGGTGACGCTGCAGCCGCTCGACCGCTTCCCGCTCGACGCCGCGATCCTGTTCTCGGACATCCTGACGATTCCGGACGCGATGGGCCTTGGCCTCGATTTCCAGGTCGGCGAAGGGCCGAAGTTCGCGCATCCGGTGCGCACCGAGGCCGACGTCGCGAAGCTCGCGGTGCCGGACATCGAGGAGACGCTCGGTTACGTGACGGGCGCCGTGCGCGAGATCCGCCGCGCGCTCACCGACGGCCAAGGCCGCCAGCGCGTGCCGCTGATCGGCTTCTCGGGCAGCCCGTGGACGCTCGCGTGCTATATGGTCGAAGGCGGCGGGTCGGACGATTTCCGTACGGTGAAGTCGATGGCGTATTCGCGCCCCGACCTGATGCACCGGATCCTCGACGTGAACGCGCAGTCGGTGGCCGCGTACCTGAACGCGCAGATCGAAGCGGGCGCGCAGGCCGTGATGATCTTCGATACGTGGGGCGGCGCGCTGGCGGACGGCGCGTACCAGCGCTTCTCGCTCGACTACATCCGCCGCGTGGTGTCGCAGCTCAAGCGCGAGCACGACGGCGAGCGCGTGCCGGTGATCACGTTCACGAAGGGCGGCGGACTGTGGCTCGAGGAGATCGCGGCGACCGGCGTCGACGCGGTCGGGCTCGACTGGACGGTCAACCTCGGCGCCGCGCGCGAGCGCGTTGCCGGGCGCGTCGCGCTGCAGGGCAACCTCGATCCGACGATCCTGTTTGCGCCGCCGGCTGCGGTGCGCGAACAGGCGCGCGCGGTGCTCGACAGCTACGGCAATCATCCGGGCCATGTATTCAACCTCGGCCACGGCATTTCGCAATTCACGTCGCCCGATCACGTCGCCGAACTCGTCGACGAAGTGCATAGCCACAGCCGCGCGATGCGTAGCGGAGCCGCCGGCTGAACGCAAGCGCTGTCATGCTGCACTGCGGGGTGACAGCGTTTCGTTGCCGGCACTAAACAGGGCGCAACCCCGCACCCGTTGCCGATTCGGTGCTTGTCAAGACTTGACTTATACACATTTTCCACGTTGCAGCGCGGTAGAGCCCTGTATCGGTCAATTTGTCTCGCTATGGTTCGGTAATTTGAATAGCAGCCTTATGGAATAAGGCTCCGCGGGGCGGCGCAAGACGCGGCGAAAAACAGCGGAAAGCACGGCCCCGCGCGCGTTGCAGCCATTGAGCGGCGAGTTCTCAACAAAGTTATCCACAGGCTGGGCAGGGTATACGGCGATTCCTAATGCGAATCCAAAACTTAGCGCCGAATCTGACGTTTTACTTTAAGTTCGCCGCCGCGATGCGGGCGCGGATGCAAGCCGCCCGTACTTCGCGTCCCGCTGCCGCCGGAGCGCCGCAATGAGCGGCACCTACCTGCGCGTCGCGCTCGACCATCCGCTCGCGACCCTGTTCGACTACCGCTGCGACGCGCAGCCGGCGCCCGTGCCCGGCACGCTCGTGCAGGTGCCGTTCGGCAAGCGGCAGGCCGTCGGGCTTGTCTGCGAAGTCACGACTCACACCGATGTGCCGCCGTCGCGGCTGCGCGCGGTCGACGCGATCTGCGCGGATCTCCCGCCGCTGTCGCCCGACTGGCTCGCGCTCGTGTCGTTCGCCGCTGATTACTATCAGCGCGGGCGCGGCGAGGTCGCGTTGCCGGCATTGCCGCAGGCATTGCGCGACGCCGGGCGCTGGGGGCGCCTGCTCGCGCCCGAAGTGCGCTACCAGCCGACCGAAGCCGGCCGTGCGGCGCTGCCCGATGCGCTGCCCGCGCGCGGTGCCGCGCTGCGGCGGCTCGCGCAGGCGCTCGTCGATACCGGCTCGCTGACGCTGCCCGACGCGCGCGCATTGCATCCGAAGGCGGCCGCGACGCTCGACGACTGGGCGGCGCGCGGCTGGGTCGACGTCGAGGAGATCGGCTGGGCCGATGCGCCTGTGGCCAAACCTGTGGATAACCTGTCGACAAGCGGTGGACGAACTGTGCCGCCGGCGCTGACCGACCAGCAGGCCGAGGCGCTCGACGCGATCCGCGCGGCAGAGGGCTTCGCGCCGTTCCTGCTGCACGGCGTGACGGGCAGCGGCAAGACCGAGGTCTATCTGCATGCGCTCGCGGCGCTGCTCGATGCGCGGCCGGACGCGCAGGCGCTCGTGCTCGTGCCCGAAATCAACCTGACGCCGCAGTTCGAGGCCGCGTTTCGCGCGCGCTTCGCGGGCGCGCTCGCCGACGACGCGATCGTCACGCTGCACAGCGGGCTCGCCGAGGGCGAACGGGCGCGCAACTGGCTTGCCGCGCACACGGGGCGCGCGCGGATCGTGCTTGGCACGCGCCTCGCGGTGCTCGCGTCGATGCCGACGCTCGCGCTGGTCGTCGTCGACGAGGAGCATGAGCCTGCGTACAAGCAGCAGGAAGGGCTGCGCTATTCGGCGCGCGATCTGGCCGTGTGGCGCGCGAAGCAGCTCGGCATCACGGTCGTGCTCGGCTCGGCCACGCCGTCGCTCGAAAGCTGGTGGCAGGCCGAGCAGGGGCGCTACACACGGCTCACGCTGTCGCGCCGCGCGGTGGCCGACGCGACGCTGCCGACCGTGCGGCTGATCGATCTCGAGGAGGAGCGGCGGCGCGGCCGTGCGTCGATGGGCGGGCTGTCGGGGCCGCTCGTCGCGGCGCTGAAGGCGCGGCTGGAGCGCGGCGAGCAGAGCCTCGTGTTCCTGAACCGGCGCGGCTATGCACCGCAGCTCGCGTGCGACGCATGCGGCTGGGTCGCGGGGTGCCCGCGCTGCAGCGCGTACGTCGTGCTGCACAAGCCCGAGCACGCGCTGCGCTGCCATCACTGCGGCTGGGAAGCGCGCATTCCGCGCTCGTGCCCCGAGTGCGGGAACGTCGACATCGCGCCGCTCGGGCGCGGCACCCAGCGCATCGAGGAGGCACTGGCCGAGGCCGTGCCGGGCGCGCGCATCTTGCGGATCGATGCGGACAGCACGCGCCGCAAGGGCAGCGCGCAGGCGCTGTTCTCCGACGTGCACGCGGGCGAGGTCGACATCCTGGTCGGCACGCAGATGGTGTCCAAGGGCCACGACTTCGCGCGGCTCGGGTTGGTGGGCGTGCTCAATCCCGATTCCGCCTTGTTCGCGCACGACTTCCGCGCACCCGAGCGGCTGTTCGCCCAGCTGATGCAGGTGGCCGGCCGCGCCGGGCGCCACCAGGGCAACGGCCAGGTCATCATCCAGACCGGCTATCCCGAGCAGCCCGTGTACCAGGCGCTGCTGCGCCACGACTACGCGGGGTTCGCGCGCCACGCGCTGCAGGAACGCGAAAGCACCGGCCTGCCGCCGTTCGCCTACCAGGCGCTGCTGACGGCCGAGGCGCGCGAACTGGCGGTGGCGCAGGCCTTCCTGCAGCAGGCGCGCGCCCTGCCCGAGGGCGAATGGGCCGCCGACTTCCCGGGGCTGGACGCGGTCATGCTGTACGACCCGGTGCCGCTGCGCGTGGTGCGGGTGGCCAACGTCGAGCGCGCCCAGCTGCTGGTCGAAAGCACCAGCCGTCCGGCGCTGCAGGCCTTCCTGGCGTCGTGGTCGCACCACCTGCCGTACCTGGCCAACGAGGCCCGGGTGCGCTGGCAGCTGGAGGTCGACCCGCTGGAAATCTGACCGGGCGCCGCGCCCGTCCGATTACTCTATGTCGTTCCCCTTTCCCCGAATCCCATGTCCGCACACGAACCCATCGGCCACGGCCTGAACCCCGCGCAGAAAGAGGCGGTGCTGTACCTGGACGGCCCCTGCCTGGTGCTGGCCGGCGCCGGCAGCGGCAAGACGCGCGTCATCACGCAGAAGATCGCGTACCTGCTGCGCGAATGCGGCTACATGGGCCGCAACGTGGTGGCGCTGACCTTCACCAACAAGGCCGCGCGCGAAATGGACGAGCGCGTCAGGACGCTGGTGGACCGCAAGCTGGGCAAGGGCCTGACCATCAGCACCTTCCACTCGCTGGGCGTGAAGCTGCTGCGGGAAGAGGCGCGCAACGCCGGCCTGAAGCCGACCTTCTCGATCCTCGACGCCGATGACGCCATGGCGATCATCCAGGAACTGCTGGCCACCACCGACAAGGGCCGCCTGCGCCACGTGCAGGGCATCATCTCGCTGTGGAAGAACGCGCTGATGGAGCCGGACGATGCCGCGCGCGAGGCCATCACGCCGGGCGACGTGGAGGCGGCCAACGTCTACCGCAGCTACGCCGCCCCGCTGGCCGCCTACCAGGCGGTGGACTTCGACGACCTGATCCGCATTCCGGCGCTGCTGCTGGCCAACAACGAAGAGGTGCGCACGCGCTGGCAGAACCGCGTGCGCTACTTGCTGGTCGACGAATACCAGGACACCAATGTGTGCCAGTACCGCCTGGTGCAGCTGCTGACCGGCCCGCGCGCCATGTTCACCGCGGTGGGGGACGACGACCAGGCCATCTACGCCTGGCGCGGCGCCACCATCGAAAACCTTGCCAAGCTGACCACCGACTATCCGAACCTCAAGCTCATCAAGCTGGAGCAGAACTACCGTTCGGTGCAGCGCATCCTGGCCGCGGCCAACCAGGTGATCGAGAAGAACCCCAAGCTGTTCGAGAAGAAGCTGTGGTCGGACCTGGGCGTGGGCGAGCCCATCGTCGTTTCGGCGATGGACGGCGAGGAACACGAGGCCGAGTCCATTGCCATGAAAATCTCGGCCTCGCGCTTCGAGCGCCAGGCGCAGTGGAAGGACTTCGCCATCCTGTATCGCGGCAACCACCAGTCGCGCATCCTGGAGCAGGCGCTGCGCAACCTGAAGATCCCGTACACGATCGCGGGCGGCCAGAGCTTTTTCGACAAGGCCGAGGTGCGCGACATCCTGGCCTATCTGCGGCTGCTGGCCAACGACGAGGACGATCCGGCCTTCATCCGCGCCGCCACCACGCCCAAGCGCGGCATCGGCCAGGCCACCTTGCAGACGCTGGGCCAGTACGCGGCCACCCGCGAGCTGTCGCTGCTGGCCGCGGTCGACGAGACCGGGCTGGAGAGCCTGCTGGCGCCGCGCCAGCTCGAACCGCTGCGCACCTTCACCGACTTCATCCGCCGCATGCAGTGGCGCGCCGGCCGTGGCGCCACCGCCGGCGCCGATGGCGCGCCGGCCGAACCCGCCGGCGTGATCCTGGACGACCTGGTGCAGGCGATCCAGTACGAACGCCATCTGTACGAACTGTTCGAAGAGCGGCCCGCGCAGACGCGTTGGCAGAACGTGCTGGAGCTGACCGGATGGCTCAAGCGCAAGGCCGAGGAAGACAACATGACGCTGTTCGAC
>JAIRVP010000026.1 GCA_031253835.1 Burkholderia sp.
CGACGTGCTGCGCGCGGCGTCGACCGTGCAGGGCGGGGCGGGCACGCTGTTCCAGGGCGACGGCACCGGCTGGCGCACGCTCGACCTGAAGGCCGAGGCGCCGGAAGTGAAGGGCCACACGTTCACGTTCGGCTATCACTACGACAACTATTTCCTGCGCAACGTCACGTACAACACGGCCGACTGGCTGGCCGGGCCGACCACGTCGGTCGCGAACGTCTACCGGGGCGACACGCGCACGCAGGCGCTGTTCGCGCAGGACGCTTGGCGTTTCGCGCCTGGCTGGCTGGCGACGCTCGGGCTGCGCTACGAGCGCTGGGATGCCTACGGCGGCGCGCTCGGCAACGCGAATGGCACGCTCGGCTATGCGGACCGCGGCGCGAATGCGCTGTCGCCGAAAGTCGCGCTGCAATGGGACGCGACGGACGTCTGGCGCTTCCGGCTGTCGTTCGCGACCGGCACGCGCTTCCCGACGGTCGGCGAGCTGTTCCAGGGCACGATCTCGAACAACGCGATCGTCAACAACAACCCGAACCGGCGGCCGGAAAAGGCGATCGACTGGGACTTCACGGCCGAACGCGACGTGGGCGTTGGCGTCGTGCGCGCGAGCGTGTTCCAGAGCGACCTGCGCGATTCGATCTACAGCCAGACGACGGTGTCGGGCGCGACGACCGTCACCAACATCTCGAACGTCGACCGCGTGCGCGTCCGCGGCGTCGAACTCGCGTTCAGCGGCGAGAACGTCGGGCTGAGCGGGCTCGCGATCGACGCGAACGTATCGGCGAGCAACGCGCAGATCCTCGCCGATGCCGCGAACCCGGCCTACGTCGGCTCGCGCTTCCCGCGCATTCCGCGCGTGCGCGCGAACCTGCTCGCGTCGTATCGCTTCGACGAGCACTGGCTCGCGAGCGTCGGCGTGCGCTACTCGGGCCGCCAGTTCAACACGCTCGACAACAGCGACGTGAATCCGGACGTCTATGGCGGCACGAGCTCGTTCACGGTCGTCGACCTGAAGGCGCGCTATCGCGTCGACCGTCACTGGACCGCGTCGCTCGGCATCGACAACCTGACGGACCGCCGCTACTACGTGTTCCACCCGTATCCCGGTCGCACTTTCTATGGAGAACTGAAATGGTCGCTGTGAAGTCGTGCGCGGCAGGCTGCGGGCCGTGGCTCGCGGCACCGGATGCAGGATGGGTGCGGGAGGGAGAGGGGAAGTGCCGCGCACCGTGTGGATCGGGCGCACGGGTGCACGCGATGCATTGAACGAGCGGGTGGCGCGCGGCGATCGGGCCGCGCGCCGGCCTGATGCGAAAACGCGCCCGAAGGCGCGTGGAGAGAAGCGTCAGGCCGCTCGCTTGAATAGCCGGATCACGAACAGCAGGATCACCGCACCGACGACCGCGACGATCACCGAGCCGATGAAGCCGCTGCCGACGCTGATGCCGAGTATCCCGGCGAGCCAGCCGCCGATCACCGCGCCGACGATCCCGACGATGATGTCGACGATCAGCCCGAAGCCGCCGCCCTTGACGAGCAAGCCGGCAAGCCAGCCGGCGATCGCGCCGATGATGAGCCACATAATCAAGCCATGAGTCATGGTGGTCCTCTCCTTGGGTTGAGTCGAAATGACCGGGCGTCGGCTGTCGTGCGCCGCAAGCTGGGTGAAAGCGGCATGCGACCCGCCGCGCCGCCCACGCAATGTAACGCGATAGACGGGTCAGAATCGTTAAGTAATGTTATGCACCCTCAAGCGGATTTTCCAGGGAATTCGTCTGCCTAAGACGCGGATCGTGCGGTGGCGACGCGCGACGAAATGAGTTTGTAATAAATGAATGAAGGTGAACCCGGCCGGTCAGTCGTCTCGCTGTCCGTGTGTCGCTGCCGGCACGTTTGCATCGGGCAGTCCTTCGCCTGCGGCGGCGATCAGCCGTGTGACGGTCGCGGGTTCGCCGATCGCCTCGATCGACAGGAGTGCGAAGCGGGCGAGAAAGAGCGACGCATCGGCTTCACCGATCCCGGTCATCGTGCGGCACAGGTCGGTATAGAGCATGTCGCGTTCGGTGTCCGTCATCATGCGGTCTCCTGAAGATCGGTTTCGGTTGGCGTGCGCGGATGGAGCGCGCGTTCGAGTGCGGTGGCGAGATCGTCGGCGCGCGCGTCGTGCCAGCGGCCGAGTACGTGCCCGTCCGGTCGCACGAGATAGACGGTGCCGTGGCGTGCGCCGTACAGGTCGAACAGCCGGCCGTCGTCGTCATGGCCGCCGCAGGCCGGGTGCCGCGGCGCTGCATGCCGTGCGAGCGTGACGAGCGCGAACGGCACGTGTGCGTCCTGCAGGCGTCGCTCGAGCTCGGCGAGCGACGGATCGGGCACGCCGTTGCTCGTGAAGCAGAACGCGGTGAAGCGCGGTGCGACGAGATCGGTCAGGTGGCCGCGGCGCGTGTCGCCGCCCGGTGCCGCATGCAGCATCAGCGGACATTCGGCGAGTACCGTGCCCGGCGCCGGGCCGGCCGCGAACGTGTCGCGTTCGGCCGCATTGAGCGGCGACGCCGCATACGCGATGGCCGAGGTCTGGCGCGGGTTGATCAGCGAACGCAGTGCCGGATGCCGGACCGCGAGCGTCAGCACGGCCTTGCGCATCAGTTCGAATGCAAACGACGGCGGCGCCATGAACTCGGTGCTCTTCGTGCCGTAGCGCAGGTTCTCGTGCGTCGCGAACACGCGCTCGTCCGAGTAGCTGTCGAGCAGGGCGTCCGACGCGATGCCGCGGATCACGTATGCGAGTTTCCACGCGATATTGTCGGCATCGTCGATACCCGAATTCGCGCCGCGCACGCCGAAGATCGGCACGAGATGCGCGGCGTCGCCGCAGAACAAGACGCGGTCGTGCCGGTAGCGTTCGAGCGTCAGGGCGTTCGCCTTGTAGATCGTGATCCAGATCGGCGACCACGCGCCGCGCTCGCCCATCATGTCGAGCAGGTTCTGCACGCGCGGGATCACGTTCCCGGGCTTCACGGCCGCCTCGGCATCCTCGTCGTCGCGCAACTGGTAGTCGATGCGCCACACGTTGTCGGGCTGCTTGTGGACGAGCACCGTCGAGCCGGGGTTCGACGACGGATCGAAGTACGCGAGCCGTTCGGTCGGCCGGTTGCTGTCGAGCGCGATGTCGACGATCACGTAGCGGCCCTCGTAGCTCGTGCCCTGAAGCGACAGGCCGAGTGCATCGCGCATCGTGCTGCGTCCGCCGTCGCATGCAACGACCCAGTCGGCATCGAGCGCGTAGCGGCCAAGTGGCGTGTCGACGTCCAGACGCACGCCGTCCGGCTGCCGCGTCACGCCGGTAACCTTCGTCTGCCAGCGGATCTCGATGAGATCGGGGCGGCGCCGCGCGGCATCCAGCAGGAACTGCTCGATGTGGTACTGCGCGAGGTTCACCATCGGCGGCAGCTTCTGGTTCTCGTCCTGCGGCATCGTGAAATGCAGCACTTCGTCGTGACGATAGAAACTGCGTCCGCCGGTCCACGGCAACCCGGTGCGCAGGAATTCGTCGAGCGCGCCGAGCCGCTCGATGATCTCGAGGCTGCGCCGCGAGATGCAGATCGCGCGGCTGCCGTGGCAGACCGAGTCGTCGGCTTCGATCAGCACGCTGCGGATGCCGTGATTCGCGAGGCCGAGCGCGACGGCGAGGCCCACGGGGCCACCGCCGACGATCGCGACGCGATGCCGATGCATCTCGATGCCATCGACGCGGTCGGGCAGCTGCGCGGGATAGTGTTCGGCGACGAACGGGTAGGGTTTGAACGCGATGGTCATCACAGGCTTCCGCGGTGGTCTGGTTCGATGTGCGCGCATCGGCGGTGCCGATGGGCGCAACGGGTCGATGCAGTATGGAAGCCGGTCGTGCCGCCGTTGTCCCCATTTCGGGTACAGCAGGGCACCCGCGCTACGCTCGGCGCGAACGGAAACGGGTCAGGCCTGCATGCACAGCGCAAACAGCTCGCGCTGGCTCGAAATGCCGAGGCGCCGGTACGCACGTTTCTGATAGGTGACGACGCTCGATGCCTTCACGCCGATCGTCTCGCCGATCTCGTGCGCGGTCTGGCCTTCGAGCACGCCGCGCAGCACATCGAGCTCGCGCTTGGACAGTTCGGGACATGCGTGGCGCAGCCGCGCGAGCATCCGTTGCGGGATGCCGATCTGCGTCGCCCCGGCGAGTGCGTAGTGATGCTTCGCGGCCTGCGCGATCAGCGGCGCGAGTGTTTCGATCGTCGCGATTTCACGTGGCTGGAACGCGCCGCTGCGATGCGCGCGGTACAGGTTGATCGACAGCCACGTCGCATCGTCGGGCTGCATCAGCAGCGCCAGCCGGTCGGATACGTCGGGGCCGCGATAGCATGCCGCGCGATACGCTTCGTGGTCGATCTCGTCGCCGGCCTGCTGGTGCAGCAGCAAGTCGTGCCGGCGCGCGCCGCGATGGGCGCTCGATACGATCTGCTGGTTGCCGTCGAGTGCGTAGAAGTGCCGTGCGTAGGTGTCGGCGACGTCGCGCAGGTAGCGGCCGCCACGATGATCGGCAACCGACATCGTGCGCGGGCGATTGCCGAACTCGTACGCGAAGATCGTGCACTGCGTGATCGACAGCGCGTCGTCGAACAGCTTCAGGACTTCGGCCGCGAACGCGTTCGGCTCGTGGCCGCCGATCGCGGCGACGAGGCGCGTCGCGCGGAAGATGTCCAGCTGCGCGTTGAGAGTCGGTCGCTCGAGACGCCAGGTGCGCATGATGCGGGGAAGAGGGTGAAGTGGTCCGGCGATTGTAATCGGCGGCACGCGGTGCGTGAGTCGGGGGATGCCCGCAAGCGGAGGTGTGTCGGGGAGGGGGGCGTGCGCACGATTTCGGCGCCGGAAAAGAGAAAAGGTCTGACAAGCGATGCTTGTCAGACCTTTATGTCTTGGTGCCGGAGATAGGAGTCGAACCTACGACCTTCGCATTACGAATGCGCTGCTCTACCAACTGAGCTACACCGGCAGCAGAGAAATGAAATTATATGGTGAAATCCGAGATCTTGGCAATAGGTTTTGCGAACTTTTTTTCAGCTTGCTGCTGCTGTTTCGCGCAACCCTCGATCCGGCGGACTTCCCGCTTTCACTTCACTGTGATGCAACCGGTCAGGGCCACATCAAGAGGCGCGATTGTACTTGCGCATCGCACCTCCGTCTAGTGCTGCAGTGCAATTATTTTGCTTCGTCGTGATAGCCGGTGACGCGCTCGACTTCGTTCTTCGAGCCAAGGAACACGGGCACGCGCTGGTGCAGGCCCGTCGGCTGCACTTCCATGATGCGCTGCGTGCCGGTCGTCGCGGCGCCGCCTGCCTGTTCGACGATGAACGACATCGGATTCGCTTCGTACATCAGGCGCAGCTTGCCCGGACGATCGGGCGTGCGCTTGTCGGCCGGGTACATGAAGATGCCGCCGCGGTTCAGGATCCGGTGCACGTCGGCGACCATCGATGCGATCCAGCGCATGTTGAAGTTGTCGCCGCGCGGGCCGTCCTTGCCGGCGTTCAGTTCGTCGACGTAGCGCTTGACCGGGTCGTACCAGTGGCGCGCGTTCGATGCGTTGATCGCGTATTCGCGCGTATCGGCCGGGATCTGCATGTTGCTCTGCGTGAGCACCCACGAGCCGACTTCGCGGTCGAGCGTGAAGCAGTTCACACCGTTGCCGGTCGTCAGCACGAACACCGTCTGCGGGCCGTACACGGCATAGCCCGCGGCGACCTGCTCCGTGCCGGGCTGCAGGAACGATTCTTCGGTCGCCTGCTTGCCGTCCGGGCAGCGCAGCACCGAGAAGATCGTGCCGATCGACACGTTCACGTCGATGTTCGACGAGCCGTCGAGCGGATCGAACACGAGCAGGTATTCGCCGCGCGGGTAGTTCGCCGGGATCGGGAAGAACGTTTCCATTTCTTCCGATGCCATCGCGGCGAGGTTGCCGCCCCATTCGTTTGCGTCGAGCAGGATTTCGTTCGACAGGATGTCGAGCTTCTTCTGCACTTCGCCCTGGACGTTCTCGCTGCCGGCGGTGCCGAGCGCTTCGCCGAGCGCGCCCTTCGACACGTTGTAGCTGATCGCCTTGCACGCGCGTGCGACGACTTCGATCAGCAGGCGCAGGTCGGCGGGGAGGTTGTTGGTCTCACGTTGCTGTTCGATCAGGAACTTCGACAGCGTGGTGCGGCGGGCAATGGACATGACAGACTCCGAAAGGCCAAAGAATCCTTGAATGGCCGCAATTTTACCCGTCGCGCCTCCCGCGCCGCCGGCTTTTTTCGTCCGGTTACATCGCCGGGCGGCCGAGCCGGCCCGGTTTCCGGCGGTGGAGGCGGGCGGGGCGCGTATCGCAGCGGCGGCCGGCTGCGCGGTCGGACCCCGTCATAGCGTCCGATTCCGGCCATGCCCGTGCAATAAAAAAGCCGGCGCCGCATCAGGCGGCGCCGGCTTTATCGCGCGAATGCGATGCGGGCGATGGCGTTACGCGAGCGCCTTCTCGACGATCTCGCGCACGTCGCGCGATTTCGCGCCGGCCGCGACCTGCTCGAGCGCGCCGCGCATCCGGTCGCGCAGCGCCGGCGTGAAGCGGCGCCACAGTTCGAGCGAGCGCGCGAGGCGGGCGGCGACCTGCGGGTTGATCGCGTCGAGCGCGAGCACCTGTTCGGCCCAGAACGCGTAGCCCGACCCGTCCGCCGCGTGGAATTGCGCGGGGTTGGCCGCACAGAAGCTGAAGATCAGCGAGCGTGCGCGGTTCGGATTCTTCAGGTTGAACGCCGGATGCGCGAGCAGCTTGCGCACCTTCGCGAGCGTCGGCTGCGCGGCCGTGCCGCGTTGCGCCGCCTGCATCGCGAACCATTTGTCGATCACGAGCGCTTCCTTCTCGAAACGACGGTAGAAGTCGGCGAGCGCATGATCGGCCGGCTCGTTCGCGCCGGCGGCGGCCGCGGACAGCAGCGCGCCGAGCGCGGCCGCGCGATCGGTCATGTTGTTCGCCGCGTCGTACTGCGCGGTCGCGAGGCGCACGGCATCGGCCGGATCCTCGAGTTCGGCGAGATACGCGAGCGCGAGGTTCTTCAGCGCGCGGCGGCCCGAGGCCTCCGGCGTCGGCTCGTACGCGCCGGGCGTCTGGTGCTGTTCGTACGCGGCGAGCCATTCGGCGCGCAGCGCGGTCGCGAGCTGGCGGCGCACGAACAGGCGCGCGCGATGCACGGCAGCCGGATCGGCCTCGGCCATCTGGTCGGCGAGATAGGTTTCCGACGGCAGCGTCAGCGCGAGTTCGCGGAACGCGGGCGACAGCGTCGCGTCGGTCAGCACGCGGCGGAACGCGGCGATGAAGTTCTCGCCGAGCGTGAGCGGCTCGTTCGCGGCGGCACGCGACGCGAGCGTCAGCAGCGCGCGCGTCGCGAGGCGCTGGCCGGCCTCCCAGCGGTTGAACGGATCGCTGTCGTGCGCGAGCAGGAACGCGAGATCGTCGTCGCTGTAGTCGTACTCGACGATCACCGGCGACGAGAAATTGCGCAGCAGCGACGGCAGCGGCGCTTCCGGCACGTCGACGAACGCGAAGGTCTGCTCGGTGTCGGTGAAGTCGAGCACGCGCGTCGTGCCCGATGCGGCGGCTTCGCCGTCGAGGCGCAGCGGCAGGTCGAGGCCGTCGCGGCCGATCAGGCCGATCGCGAACGGAATCAGCAGCGGCCCCTGCTGCGTGTCGCGCGCGGCCGGCGACGCGTCGCCGTAGCCCTGCGCGAGCGTGACCGTATAGCGGCGTGCGGCCGCGTCGTACGCGGTGCGCACCGACACGCGCGGCGTGCCGGCCTGGCTGTACCAGCGCTCGAACTGCGCGAGGTCGCGCCCGTTCGCGTCGGCCATCGCGTGCCGGAAGTCGTCGCAGGTCACCGCGTGGCCGTCGTGGCGCTTGAAGTACAGGTCCATCCCCTTGCGGAAGCCGTCGCGGCCGAACAGCGTCTGGTACATCCGCACGACTTCCGAGCCTTTTTCGTAGACGGTCATCGTGTAGAAGTTGTTGATCTCGACGTAGCTTTCGGGACGCACCGGGTGCGCCATCGGGCCCGCGTCCTCGGCGAACTGCAGCTGGCGCAGCACGCGCACGTCCTCGATGCGCTTGACCGCGCGAGCCGCCGATTCGACGTCGTCGCCCGCGGCCATGTCGGCCGAGAATTCCTGGTCGCGGAACACCGTCAGGCCTTCCTTCAGGCTCAGCTGGAACCAGTCGCGGCAGGTCACGCGGTTGCCGGTCCAGTTGTGGAAGTATTCGTGGCCGACCACCGATTCGATGTTCGCGAAATCGGTGTCGGTCGCGGTCTCGGGGTTCGCCAGCACGTACTTCGTGTTGAAGATGTTGAGCCCCTTGTTCTCCATCGCGCCCATGTTGAAATCGCCGACCGCGACGATCATGAAGCGGTCGAGATCGAGCTCGAGGCCGAAGCGCTTCTCGTCCCAGCGGATCGAGTGGATCAGCGAATCCATCGCGTGACGCGTCTTGTCGAGATCGGCCGGCTCGACCCACACCTGCAGCAGCTTTTCCTTGCCCGAGCCGCTCGTGATCTTCTCCTCGATCGCGACGAGCTTGCCGGCGACCAGCGCGAACAGGTAGCTCGGCTTGCGGAACGGGTCTTCCCACTTCGCGAAGTGGCGGCCGTCGGGCAGGTCGCCCGAGTCGACGAGGTTGCCGTTCGACAGCAGCACCGGGTACGCGGCCTTGTCGGCGCGCAGCGTGACGAGGTACGACGCCATCAC
Source organism: Burkholderia sp. (assembly GCA_031253835.1). Taxonomy (GTDB): domain Bacteria; phylum Pseudomonadota; class Gammaproteobacteria; order Burkholderiales; family Burkholderiaceae; genus Burkholderia. The sequence goes on from JAIRVP010000026.1 coordinate 8,800, forward strand.
GTCGGGGCGGTCGAGGAAGTAGGTGATGCGGCGGAAGCCTTCGGCTTCGCACTGCGTGAAGAAGTTGCCGCTCGACACGTAGAGGCCCGACAGCGTCGTATTCTGGTCAGGCGCGCACGCGCTTTCGAGCGTCAGCTCGAAGGCTTCGGGCACGTTCTCGACCGTCAGCCCGTGCTCGTGCGCGCGCACGGCGCCGTGCGGCGCGCCGTCCAGCCATGCGCCGACGAATTCGAGCGCCTCGCCCATCAGTTCCAGGTGCGGCGCGGGCGCGGCATCCGGATTGCGGCGCACGCGCATCGTATTCCTGACGATCGTGCGGGCCGGCGCGAGATCGAATTCGAGCGCGACGGAATCGATGAGGAAGGCCGGCGGCGTGTAGTCGGCGCGGCGGATCACGGTGGAGGAGGCGTTGTCGGACATGGTCGTCGAGATCGGTGGAGTGGGGGACGGGCCCGCAAGACGGGCCAGGCGAACCGGGCCATTGTACAAAGGCTTGCGGCTGCGCGCCGGGCGAACTTTTTACCGCTTTCGGCAGTCCGCGTATTATCGGCATCCCGTTACGGTTCGCGCGGTGCGACGAACGGGTGACGGATCGACGAGGATCAACATGAAACGCGAATGGATTTTTCGCGGTGCGGGCTGGGCGGCGGCGCTGTGCGTGGCGCTGCTGACGGGCTGCACCAGCTATGTGACGACCCAGGTCACGGCCTTCTCCGACTGGAGCGGCAGCGACGCGACACGCACCTATGCGTTCACGCGCACCGATGCGCAGAAGAACAGCATCGAGCAGTCGACCTACGAGCCGATCGTCGCGAACGAGCTGTCCGCGTATGCGTTCCGGCAGGTGCCGCCGGCGCAGGCGCGCTATCTCGTCGGGCTGACCTATGCGGTCGGCAGCGATCTCGTGACGGTGCCGCAGCCGGTCTACTACGACCCGTGGTTCGCGCCCGGTCCGTACTGGCGGCGCGGGCCGTGGGGCCCGTGGGGCCCGTGGGGCCCCTGGGGGCCGATGCCGGCCGGCTATGTCGCGCAGACGTACCAGGTGTTCGACTACACGCTCGGCATCCGCATCACCGAGCGCGCGACGGGCAAGGAGGTGTACAACGTGTCCGCGCGCACGACCGGCGACAACGGCACGCTGCTGTATGCGATGCCGTTCCTCGCGCGCAGCGCGCTCGCCGATTTCCCGCTGTCGAACGGCGCGGTCCGCTCGGTCCGGCTGCCGGTCGACAAGCGCGGCGGGCCGGCGGCGCCGGCCGCCAACGAGCGCGCGGTGCCGGCTGCGCCGGCGTCGGGCGCGGCCGTCGCGAAGTAGCGCGGTATCCCGCTCGGCGCGGCCGCCCGGCCGCGCCGGCCATCCCCTTCCGTCAGGCCCCGATACCCAGCAGCGCCAGCGCGCCGAGCACGACGAACAGCACGGCCGCGATCCCGTGCACGAGCTTGGTCGGCAGGCGGTGCGCGAAGCGGTCGCCGAGCAGGATCGCCGGCACGTTCGCGAGCATCATCCCGAACGTCGTGCCGGCCACGACACCGATGTAATCCTGGAAGCGCGCGGCCAGCGCGACGGTCGCGATCTGCGTCTTGTCGCCCATTTCCGCGAGGAAGAATGCGACGAGCGTCGCGCCGAACACGCCGAGCCGCGAACGGTTGGCGTTGGCTTCGTCGGCGTCGAGCTTGTCGGGCACGAGGATCCACAACCCCATCGCGATGAACGAGAACGCGAGCGCCCAGCGCATGATCGACGGCGTGACGAGCGCGCCGAGCCATTCGCCGAGTGCGCCTGCGAAGCCGTGGTTCACGAGCGTCGCGACGAGCACGCCGAGGATGATCGGCACCGGCTTGCGATAGCGCGCGGCGAGGACGAGGGAAAGCAGTTGGGTCTTGTCGCCGATTTCAGCGAGGGCGACGGCGCCGGTGGAGATCAGGAAGGCTTGAGACACGGATGGGGTTCCACGGGCCGATGTTGTACGTGCGAGCGACGATCCACGGCGCGCCGGGCCCTGATGCGGCGCGCTGTGAACCATCGGTCTCGCCAGGCCAACATGGCTGCGTCCGCCATGGCCAAACGGCCAAGTCTGTTGACGGACGCCTCCGTCACGATGCGCGCCGGGGGCGCGGGACATCGAGCGGAGCGGCTACTCCCCAATGAGCGGCGAATTCTAGCACGGCGCATTGCGTGCGGGAAGGCGGCCGGGCGGGCTTGGGGGCCTGATCGGCTGACCGGCAGGCACAGCGGCGAACGTGCCGCGCCTGCCGGGACTGCGCCCCGGCGGGGCGTGACCGTTACGCGGCGGCCGGGCGGCGCGCGGCGCCGCGTTCGTGCACGAGTTCGCCGGCCGCATAGGTGCGGTATACCGCGCGGTCGTCGCCGAGCAGCGCGAACGCGAACAGCAGTTCCTCGAGCGAATCCGCGCGCTTCGTGCGGCGCGCGAGCAGCGGCGTGGCCTGCGGATCGAGCACGACGAAGTCGGCTTCGGTGCGCGGCTTCAGCGTGCCGACCGTGTCGGCGAGGTCGAGCGCCTGCGCGGCGCCGGCCGTCGCGAGCCAGAACATCCGCGTCGCGGTCAGGTGGTGGCCCGACAGCCGCGCGACCTTGTGCGCCTCGTTCATCGTCTGCAGCATCGAGAACGACGTGCCGCCGCCGACGTCGGTCGCGAGCGTGACGGGCACGTCGTGTTCGCCGGCCTTGTCGAAATCGAACAGCCCGCTGCCGAGGAAGAAGTTCGACGTCGGGCAGTGCGCGACGACGGTGCGCGTCTCGGCCATCCGGCGGCGGTCCTCGTCGTCGAGGTGGATGCAGTGGCCGTACACCGCGCGCGGACGCAGCAGCCCGTAGCGGTCGTAGATGTCGAGATAGCTGCGATGGCCGGGGAACAGCTCGGCCACCCACTTCACCTCGTCGACGTTTTCCGCGACGTGGCTCTGCACGAACACGTCCGGATGGCGGCGCGCGAGTTCGCCGCATGCTTCGAGCTGTGCCTCGGTCGACGTCGGCGCGAAGCGCGGCGTCAGCGCATACATCTGGCGGCCCTTGCCGTGCCAGCGGTCGATCAGCTCGGCGCTGTCGTCGTAACCCGATTGCGCGGTGTCGCGCAGGAACTCGGGGCAGTTGCGGTCCATCAGCACCTTGCCCGCGATCATCCGCAGGTCGCGCGCGTCGCTCGCCGCGAACAGCGCATCGGCCGACTGCTTGTGCACCGTGCAGTAGACGAGCGCGCTCGTCGTGCCGCACGCGAGCAGTTCGTCGACGAAGAAATCGGCGACTTCGCGCGCGTGCTCGGGATCGCCGAACTGGCGCTCGGTCGGGAACGTGTACTTGTCGAGCCACGGCAGCAGGCCCGGCGCCGGCGACGCGATCATGTCCGTCTGCGGATAGTGGATGTGCGTGTCGATGAAGCCGGGCACGATCAGCTTGTCGCGCAGGTCGTGGACGACCGCGTCGCGCGCGAGCGTTGCCGCGAGCTGCGCATACGGGCCGGCCGCGACGACCTTGCCGTCGGCGACGATCAGCAGGCCGTCGGTCTCGTGGTTCGCGGCCTGGCTCGATTGCGCCGGGTCGCCGTTGAAGGTCAGCAGCTGGGAACGGAAAGCGGTTTGCGTCATGACGAATGGTCCTGCATCAAGGTAAGGCGAACAGAAGAAAGCGATCGACGCCGCACGGGGGCGGCACGGTGCTTCGCGAGCGGTGGCGGCACGCTGCGTGCGGCACGACCGGAGGCGATTGCGCGGGCGAACGTGGCGGCCGAAGCCGCCGGCCAGTGGTTGCCGGCGAACCCCGCAGCCATTCCGCTCGCGACCGATGCGGCGGCGACCGGAACGGCACGCCGCGACGGCCGGCACAGGCGGGCGACGACGGACAGCGCCGTCGCCACGCGTGCACGCCCGCGACCGGCCCGGCGCGAGGCCGGACCGTTGAGCGCGAAGCGGATGCCGTTGCCGTGTCTCATCTGTCTAGCGTTCCTCGATGCGGGCCGTCACGCGGCCTGCCAGTACGTGTCGAGGCGCGCGTACAGTGCGTCGCGCTGCGCCGGTTCGATGAACGACGCCTCGAAGCCGTTGCGGATCACCGCGCGGACTTCGGCATCCGTGAGTTGCAGCCCTTCGGCCGTCGCGAAGTAGTTTTCATTGACGTAGCCGCCGAAATACGCCGGATCGTCGGAGTTGATCGTCACCGCGACGCCGCGCTCGAGCAGCGCCTTCAGCGTGTGCTTCGCCATGTCGTCGAACACGCACAGCTTCAGGTTCGACAGCGGGCAGACGGTCAGCGCGATGCGCGTTTTCGCGAGGCGTTCGACGAGTGCCGCGTCCTCGATGCTGCGCACACCGTGGTCGATCCGGTCGACCTTCAGCACGTCGAGCGCTTCGTAGATATAGGCCGGCGGGCCTTCCTCGCCCGCGTGCGCGACGAGCTTCAGCCCGAGTGCGCGCGCCTTCTCGAACACGCGCGCGAACTTGGTCGGCGGATGGCCGAGCTCGGACGAGTCGAGGCCCACGCCGATCAGCCGGTGGCGATAGCGCTCGAACAGCGGCAGCGCGGATTCGAACGTCGCGAGCGCGTCCTCTTCGGACAGGTGGCGCAGGAAGCACAGGATCAGCTTGCTCGACAGCCCGCGCGGTTCGGCATCGGCGAGCGCGCGCTCGATGCCCGCGACGACCGTCTCGATCGGCACGCCGCGCTCGGTGTGCGTCTGCGGGTCGAAGAACAGCTCGGTATGGACGACGTTGTCGGCCAGCGCGCGTTCGCAGTACGCGGCCGTCATGTCGTAGAAATCCTGCTCGGTCAGCAGCACGCTCGCGCCGGCGTAATAGATGTCGAGGAACGACTGCAGGTCGGTGAACGCGTACGCGGCGCGCAGCGCGTCGATCGAGTCGTACGCGAGCTTCACGCCGTTGCGCTGCGCGAGCGCGAAAATCAGTTCGGGCTCGAGCGAGCCTTCGATATGGATGTGCAGCTCCGCTTTCGGCGCACGGGCAATCTTGTCCTTGAATGTCGGGGTCATGGCGTCGTTCTTGGTCGGTCAGTAGGTAGGGGAAGCCTGCGCGGACGCATTCGCCTCGACGGCCTGCAGCAATTGCGCAGCCACCGAGATCGCGATCACTTCGGGCGCCTTGTCGATGATGCCTTCGACACCGATCGGGCAGCGCATCCGCGCGACCTGGGCCGGGTCGATGCCGATTGCCGCGAGGCGATGATCGAACTGCACGCGTTTCGCGTGCGAGCCGGTCATCCCGAAGTACGCGTAGTCGCCGCGTCGCAGGATGCGCTCGGCCAGCAAGAAATCGAGTGCGTGGTCGTGCGTCATCACGACGAAGTAGGACTGCGGCGGCGCGGCGTCGACCGCGTCGGCCGGGGCAGCGGCCGCTTCGATCGCGAGGTTGCCGATGCCGGCGAGTGCGTCGGCCGGCGGGAACACCGCATCGGGCCCGTCGATCCAGCGCACGTGGCACGGCAGCGTCGCCAGCACCTTCACGAGCGCGGTGCCGATGTGCCCGGCGCCGAACAGCATGACGGGGAACGCATACGGCGCGATCGTTTCGGTCATCAGCGACACGCCGCCGGTTTCCCACAGCAGGCAGTCGGCGCGCGCGGCTTCCGATTCGGGCTCGCTCAACAGCGGCGCGCCCGGCGAGGGGCCGAATGATACGCTACGCACGGTTGCGGCGCCGGCCGCGACGCGCTTCGAGAGCGACATGATCCAGCCGAGATCGCCGACGTCGAGCCGCTCGAACGCGAGCACCACGGCACCGCCGCAGCACTGGCCGAGGCTCGGGCCGAGCGCGAGCCGCTCGAGCCGGCGTGCGTGCGGCACGTGCGCGCCATCCTTCAGCAGATGCCGCGCGATCTCGATCGCCTTCCATTCCAGATGACCGCCGCCGATCGTATGGCGGGCCATGTCGCGCGTGACGAGCATCTTGGTGCCGGCTTCGCGCGGCGCGGAGCCGTCGGTATGCGCGACCGTCACGAGCACGGCCGCTTCGCCGTGCGCGAGCAGTTGCTGCAGATCGCCGAGCCAGGCTTCCATCAGCACACCCCGTTCGGAACGACGCGGCACGACACGCGGCGCGGGCTGGCGGGCGTGGCGGTGACGAGGACGGACGGGAGGGCGGGCCGGCCGCACGGCTGAAGCAGTGCGACGGCAGCGCGCTGACGACGCGCGCGAACGGCGCCGCCGGACACGCGGACGCCATGAGGGTGACGGATGCGGATGGTTTGCGTTGTCATGATGAATCCAGTCGACATTGCGGATCGGGCGCGCGTTACGCAGGGGTGGTGAGACCGCCTGGCCTCGCGCACGTAGATCGCCATCCAGTCCCGAAGATAGCACCGCCACGCGGCGCGAACATGGCCGGGCGGTGATCCGGGCTATCAGGAGGCGATCATGTCGATCATAGGCCCGCCGCGCGGGATCGGGGCGCCGGTGCGTGCACATCGGGCTGAAACGCACGCGTGACGGGGCGTGGGCGCGTCGGTTGCGCGACGCGCGTGCGTCCGGTGATCCGGGCGGCGGCGGAGTAGGTGTTTACGCGTGGCCGGCCGGAGGTGGCCGACGGAAGCGTCGGTTGGGGCCGGCGGCGTGCGGCCCGCTCACGCAGGCCGCACATGCCGGTGGCCGGCAAAGCGGCCGTCAGGTCAGCCCGCGAGCTTGCGGCGATGCCGCCAGAGGCTCGCGACGACCGCGACCAGGATCACGGCGAAGCCGATCAGCGCCCAGCCGGGCAGCAGGATGCCGAAGATCGGCGGGTAGACGGTCTCGCACAGCCCGGCGACCTTGAACATGCCGGGGAACCACTGCGCGGGCGGCAGGCTGTCGACGATCGGCTGCAACGTGTCGAAGCCGCAGCTGAAGCCCGGATTCATCTGGATCGACAGGTGCCGCGCGGCCGTGCCGACACCGCCGGCCGCGGCGATCGCGATCAGCAGTTCGAGCACCCAGATGCCGCGCCAGTTGCGGATCCCGGCGGCCAGGAACGCGAAGATCCCGATCGCGGAGAAGAAGTAGCGCTGGATGATGCACAGCGGGCACGGATCTTCGTTCTTCACGTACTGCAGGTACAGCGCGCCGGCCAGCAGGGCGATGCACGCCCATCCGAGCAGCATCAGCAGGCGGCGTTCACGGCGTAGCGCAAGCGTGTAGTCGTTCATGTCGGCGGGGTTCCTCGTCGGTCGGTCCGGAAAACAATCGCGCGATTTTAGCGCGAACGGTCTGGCACGAAACTGACAGCGCGCGTGCGGCACCCTGCCGCACCACGCGCATGGCCCGCCGGCGATCGGCCGGCGCGATCAGCGGATCGTGTTCAGCACGGCCTCGACCGCCTGGCCGATCGCGAGCAGCGCGTCGTCGCGATGCGGCGCCGCCGCGAGCATCAGGCCGACCGGCGCCGCGTCGCGCGGATGACACGGCAGCGACAGGCCGCACGCGTCGAGGAAGTTGAACGCGCTCGGATTGCGCAGGATCAGCGCATTGGTGCGCGTGAACGCGTCGTCGTCCGTTTCGAGGTCGGCGATGCGCGGCGGCACCACCGGCACCGTCGGCGCGACGAGCGCATCGAAGCGTGCCCAGACCGTATGGGCGGCTTCGTCGAGCATCGCGGCGCGCGCGGCGAGCAGGTCGAGATAATCGGCCGCGCTCGCCGGTTCGCCCTTCAGGATCCGCGTGAGCACGCGCGGGTCGTACTGGTCGCGATGCTGGGCGAGCAGCGGGCGATGCCATGCGTACGCCTCGATTGGCGAGAAGCCGAAGCGGTTGATCTCCGGCAGCCGGTCGAGCGCAGGGAAGCGCACTTCGGTGACGATCGCGCCGGCGGCTTCGAGATGCTTAAGCGCGGTGTCGAGCGCGGCCGCGACGTCGGCGTCGACGCCATCCGTCACGTAGTTCGTCAGCACGCCGAGCCGCACGCCTTCGAGCGGCCGGGCGGCCGGCACGTGCGGCTCGAGGCCCGCGAGCATCCGGTCGACGAGCGCGCAGCATGCGACTGTCAGGCCGATCGGGCCGAACGAGTCGAGCGTCGTCGACAGCGGCACGCCGCCTTGCGTCGGGATCCGGCTCGCGGTCGGCTTGAAGCCCGTCAGCCCGCACAGCGCGGCCGGAATGCGGATCGAGCCGCCGGTGTCGGTGCCGAGCGCGACGGCGGCCATCCCGTCGGCGACGGACGCGGCCGCCCCCGACGACGAACCGCCGGAAATCCGCGCATCGCCCGGCACGTCGCGGTGGTACGGCGAGCGCGGATTGCCGTAGTGCGGATTCAGCCCGAGCCCCGAGAACGCGAACTCGCTCATGTTGGTGCGGCCGACCAGCACTGCGCCCGCACGCTTGAGCCGCGCGACGGCGACCGCATCGGTGCGCGCGGGCGGCGCGCCGTCGAGCACGCGCGAACCCGCGCGCGTCACCTGGCCCGCGACGTCGAACAGGTCCTTCACCGACACCGGGATGCCCGCGAGCGGCGACAGCACGGTGCCCGCGGCGCGCAGACGGTCGTGCGCGTCGGCGGCCGCACGCGCGTTGTCGGCGTCGACTTCGGTGAAGACGGCGGCGCCCTGGCCCGACGGATCGGCGATCCGGTCGAGCGCGGTGTCGACGAGCGCGCGGCTCGTGGTGCGGCCGGCCGCGAGGTCGGCGGCGAGCTGGGCGAGCGGGGGGAAGGGCGTGAAGGTGGTCATGGGCGGCTCAGGGGCGAAGATGTTGAAGAAGCGTGGAGCGGAACGAATCGATATGGCCTTCGACGGCTGCGCGCGCGCCGGCGGCGTCGCGTGAGGACAGCCGCTCGAACAGCTCGCGATGCTCGTGCTGGACGTCGGCGAGGTGGTGCGGTTCGGACAGCGTGACGAACCAGAAGCGCAGCGAGCGCTCGTGCAGCGCGCGCAGGATCTCGGCGAGGACCGCGTTGCGCGCGGCCGCGGCGATCGCCTGGTGAAACGCGCGGTCGAGTTCCATCATTCCCTCGACGTCGTGCGTGTCCACACAGGCCTGTCCGTCGTCGAGCAGCGCGGCCATGCGCGCGAGATCCTCCGGCGTCGCGTGGCGCGCGGCGAGTTCGGCGCAGTGCGCTTCGTTGATGCGCCGCACGTCGATCACCGCGACGATGTCGTCGAGCGACAGCGGCTGCACCATCAGGCCCTTGCGCGGCATCACGGACAGCAGCCCTTCGAGCACGAGCCGGTGCACGGCCTGGTGCACCGGCGTGCGGCCGATCCCCGTGCGCGCGACGAGGTCGGCTTCGTTGAGCGCGGCGCCCGGCTTCAGGCGCATCGTGATGATGTCGCGCTGGATCAGCGCGTACGCACGGTCGGCGAGGCTGGCCGCCGGCGCGGCGTGGCGGTCGCGGATGACGTCGGTCAGGGTACTCATGCAGGGTGCGGCGCGGCGGCCGGGCGGGGCGCGATCATGGCGCGGGCGTTCGGGAGCGTGGACGATGTCTGGATATTATTGTGATATATCACTGGTGTCCAGTGCGGGCGACGAGACACCGGTGGCGCCGGCACGCGAACGGGGATGCGCCCCGGCGCCGCTTGCCTCGACTTGCAACAATAGCGACAGGATGTTGCAGGTTTGCCGCGCGATCGTGCACTGAAGCATAATGAATCCTCGTCTACCCATACGCGCGAGCGACGTACCAGACCATCGTCATGAGCGAAAACACGCCTTCCCCGGCCGGTCTGCCCGGCACCTCTTCCGCTTCTTCCGATTCCTTCCGTTCCGCTTCGGCGAAAACGCCCGATGCGCCGGCCGCGCAGGCCGCCGCGCAGCACGTCGCCGCGGACGGCGCGTCGCCGGTCACGGCCGCATCCGAGCCCGGTGCGCCCGGCGCGGCGGCTGCCGCCGCCGATGGCGTTGCCGCGCCGCCGAAGCCGGGTGCGCCGCCGCCCGGATTCGGCGCACAACCCGATTTCGATACACCGCGGCCGCCGCCCGCGAGCGCACAGAACGCACCGCCGGCCTACCTGAAGCAGAGCGATACGCCATGGTCGGTGTTCGGCCGGATCGTCGCGGCGCGGGCACGCCGGCTGTTCGACCGCGCCGGCCAGCGCATCACGCAACGCACGCTGCGCATCGGCGTGTCGGCGCGGATCTTCCATCCGGAACCGGGCGCGAAGGGGCTGCGCGGCAAGACGCTGCAGTATCTCGAGGAATCGATCGCCCACTGGGTGATGTCGCGCGACGTGCTCGTGTTCATGATTCCGACGGTCGGCCACCAGGGCATGATCCACCCGAGCAACATCCGCCTGCGCGACTACGCGAAGCATCTCGACGGCCTGCTGCTGCAAGGTGGCGCCGATGTGTCGCCGCAAACCTACGCGGCCTCGGACGTGCGCCCGGAATGGCCGGGCGATCGCGTGCGCGACATGTATGAACTCGAGCTGCTGCATGAATTCGTCGAATCCGGCAAACCCGTCCTCGGCGTGTGCCGCGGCTGCCAGCTGATCAACGTCGCGTTCGGCGGTTCGCTGTACCAGGACATCGCCACCGATGTGCCGACCGCGAATGCGCACGTGAGCGAGCACTACGACCAGCATCGCCACGCGATCCGCTTCCCGGATTCATCGACGCTGGCGAGCATGTTCCCCGGGCGCAGCGAAGCGATCGTCAACTCGATCCACCACCAGGCGATCCGCGATCTCGGCCGCGACCTGAACATCGAGGCCGTATCGGCCGGCGACGGAATCATCGAGGGCATTCGCCACCGTCGTTCGCCGTTCGTCGTCGGCGTGCAATGGCACCCCGAGTTCCATCGTGCGGGCGGTTCGGAGCTGCTCGACTGCACGCCGCTGCTCGATGCGTTCCTGCGTGCGGCGCGCGAGACGCGCCTGTAGCAAGCCGCGTTTTTCCGCGTGGCACGAAGGCCGGCCGCATCGCGATAAATTCGAGATGCGGCCGTTTCGTTTTGAACGATAATCGCGACTCCCGATTCGTTCGCCGGAGTCTGACGTTGGCTTTCCGAAATTTCTCCCCTGCACGATGCGCCGCGTGGATCGTGGCGCTGGTTGCCTGCGCGCAAGCAGGCGCGGCCTGGTCCGCCGACGCGACCGCACCCGTCGCCGGAACGCGTCCGGCAGTCACGAGCCTGAGCGGCAGCGCGGCGCCGGCGGCGGCCGCGACGGACGTCACCGCGCAAGGCAACGTCGCCGAGCTGACGCAGATGCTGCACGACGGCCGGATCGTCGAAATGCGCACGACGTACAACGGCAGCTACGGTGCGAGCCTGATGTTCGATTCGCGCGAGATGACGTACTACGTCGCGCTGTTCCAGGACAAGAATCTGTGGCGCGTGATCCGGTCGCAGGAGAAGAACCGCGCGGAGATGGTCTACGCGAACTTCGTCCAGCAGACCGTGCAACTCGCCGATCTCGAGATCCGCCGTACCGAGCTGCAGGCGCAGAAGGCATTTCTCGAACGCGTGATCGCGCTGCAGGCGAACCGTGCGCAGCAGTTGCAGGCCGACCTGAGCGTCGCGCGCAGCCAGCAGGCCGAAGTCGCGCAGCGCCAGAAGTCGGCGCAGGAGCAGACGCAGGCGCTGCAGGTCGAGAAGCGCGCCGCGCAGATGCAGTTGCGCGATCTGCAGGAGCAGGTGCGGCAACTCGAGAAGCAGACCGAGTCAGGGCTGCCCGCGCACAAGTAACGATTCGTCAGATGGACGGGAAGGGCGAGCGAAACCCGGCGAAGCGATCTTCGCCGGGTTTTTTATTGGGCGGTCTTTTTGTGAGTCGTCAGCGCGCGAATGCTTCCGGCGTGTCGGTCAACCGGCGGTGGGACAGCCGGGACGTCCAGTCGAAACCGGAGGCGGGAGCGGGCATCGCGCGCGCAGGTTGCGCGGAGCGCAGCGCGTTTGCTGTCGCGATCAGCGTGAGCGGATCGTCGAGCGTGACGCTGGCTTCGCGGGGGGCTGCTGCACGCGGCGGTGGGGCGAGCCGATCGCGTGGGTGGGTCCGGACTGGTTCGTTGACGGAGGGCCGACGTGCAGACCGTAGCGGGGCAGTCGGCGTTCGGGCCGGCGCCGCTGCCGTGTGCGAGCCCGTTGTTCGATGCGGCGATGCCGGTGATGCCGGTGATGCCGGTGATGCCGTCGCAACGCGCTGTACCGTGGACGTTGCCTGCGGGTGAAGCGACGCAGGGCGAGGTGTATCGCGATGCGTGGCCGATCGCGACGCTGCAGTTTTCGCGACCGGTGCCGCCGCCGTGTGCTGCAGTGAAGTGTTCGTCGACGTGCCCGGCTGAACCGCAGCGACCCGCCCGGTACCGGTCGAAGACGTGGCGTGGCTGCGAGCATCATCCGCCGCTTGAATTGCGTATGCGGGCCCGAAACGCGTGGACGGTTCATGCGCGGCGATCAGCCAGCCGATGATGCCGAGTGCGCCGATGCTCCAGCAAGTGGCGTACATCGCGCGCCGGTTTCGACGGTTGCCGGCGGTACGGGGGAAGCGTTGGCCGGCGGCGGCGGCAGCGGACGCGACGGGCGCCCCGGCCGAAGCCGCCGCCATCGGCTGCCAGCGGCACGCGCTGTGCGGCCGGTCGACGTCGATGCAGGACGTCGTCAGTGTCGCGAGGCAGTTCTTGCTGGACCGCGCGCCGGGCGCGCCGCGAAACTTCCATTCGCGGCCGAACGGCGGGACGTGGTCGAGCGGGGCGACGCGAGGGCGGGCGAGCGCGCCTTCGACGGGGACGAGGAGCGATGGGGTCATGAGGGCGGTGCGCCGTGCGACACGGGCAACCGTGCCGGTGCGGCGCGGAAGTGTCGTCGCAAATCGTGACATTGTGGTCAGCCGGCGAAGGCCGGTCGATCGGATCAATCTGATTTTTACTTCCGCTCCGGGACGACTCGTACTAGGCGGATGCCGCGATGGCAACGACAGCGGCGCCACAAGGCAAATGTCGGCTTCGCATGGCATCATTCGCGGACCATGCCGGTGCACGCGTCGTTGTGCGATGCGCCGCCGGCGGGCAGCGATGTCCGTGCGCGCCGGCCCGGCGCGGCGCGCGTCGTCGGGTCCATTTGGCGCGGATTCGCGCCATCCGAGCTGAGCGAGAAAAACATGTCCACAGCGTCACACGCCATCGCGCAGGAATCGAAAGTCCGCACTGTGTTCCGGGTCGTCAGCGGCAACTTCCTGGAAATGTACGACTTCATGGTCTACGGGTATTACGCGTCGGCCATCGCGAAAACCTACTTCCCGAGCGGCAACGCATTCGCGTCGCTGATGCTGTCGCTGTCGGTGTTCGGCGCGGGTTTCCTGATGCGGCCGGTCGGCGCAATCGTGCTCGGCGCGTACATCGATCATCACGGCCGCCGCAAGGGGCTGATCCTGACGCTCGGGCTGATGGCGATCGGCACGCTCGCGGTGGCCGCGATACCGGGCTACGCGACGATCGGCGTGCTCGCGCCGGTGCTCGTGCTGCTCGGCCGGCTGCTGCAGGGCTTTTCGGCCGGCGTCGAACTCGGCGGCGTGTCGGTCTACCTGTCGGAGATCGCGACGAAGGGGCACAAGGGGTTCTACACGTCGTGGCAGTCGGGCAGCCAGCAGGTGGCCGTCGTGTTCGCCGCGCTCGTCGGCGTGCTGCTGAACCGCGCATTGCCGGCCGAGGAGATGACCGCGTGGGGCTGGCGCATTCCGTTCCTGATCGGCTGCCTGATCGTGCCGTTCCTGTTCCTGATCCGCCGTTCGCTGAAGGAGACCGACGAATTCCTCGCGAAGCGTCATCGCCCGACGATGGGCGAGATCATGCGCTCGATGCTCGACAACTGGGGCGTCGTGGTTGCCGGCATGGGGATGGTGATCATGACGACGGTGTCGTTCTACATGATCACCGCCTATACGCCGACCTTCGGCAAGGAAGTGCTGCACCTGTCGTCGCTCGACGCGCTGGTCGTGACGGTCTGCGTCGGTATCTCGAACCTCGTGTGGCTGCCGCTGTCCGGCGCGCTGTCCGACCGCATCGGCCGCCGCCCGGTGCTGATCGCGTTCACCGTGCTGACGCTGTTGACGGCTTACCCGGCCGTGTTGTGGCTCGTCGGCGATCCGTCGTTCCTGCGGCTGCTCGCGGTCGAGCTGTGGCTGTCGTTCCTGTATGCGTCGTACAACGGCGCGATGGTCGTCGCGCTGACCGAAGTGATGCCGGCCGACGTGCGCACGGCCGGCTTCTCGCTTGCGTACAGCCTGGCCACGACGATCGGCGGCTTCACGCCGGCGATCTCGACGCTGCTGATCCACCAGACGGGCAACAAGGCGGCGCCGGGGCTGTGGCTGAGCGTGGCCGCGATCTGCGGGCTGATCGCGACGCTCGTGCTGTATCGCACGTCCGAGGCGCGCAACCAGTACAAGGCGGCCTGACGGGCGCTTTTACCGCGCGCACGTCGCGCGGCGCGGGCCGCGTCGATCACATTGAAAAAGGGAGCGCACCGCGCTCCCTTTTTTCGTCCGCGTTCAGGCTTCGCGCAGCTTGCCGGCAACCTTCGCCGCCACGTCGAGCCATTCGCCCGGTGCAGGCTGGCGAGCGATTCGCGCCTGCGGATACCACGGGCAGTCGTCGCCGGTGAACCAGCGCCAGTCGGGCGCGAACGGCAGCATGACCCACAGCGGCTTGCCGAGCGCGCCCGCAAGGTGCGCGACGGCCGTGTCGATCGTGACGACGCCGTCGAGCCGCTCGATCAGCGCGGCCGTATCGGCAAAGTCGTTCAGCCGGCCGTCGAGGCGGTGCACGCGCGGATGCGCGTCGACGCGCGCGCGTTCGTCGTCGTCGAGGGCCGGTTGCAGCACGATCCAGTCGATGTCCGGCAGCGCGAGCAGCGGTGCGAGCGCATCGAACGGCATCGAGCGGTTTTCCTGCGCCTGCCGGCGCCCCGACCATGCAAGGCCGAACTTGCGCTTCGACTGCCCGCCGAGCGAGCCGCGAAACTGCCGGCGGGCGCCGTCGGGCGCGTCGAGGTAGCGCGAGCCGCCGACGATGTCGTCCGGCTGAAGCCCGAGCAGGAACGGCAGGCTCATCAGCGTGCAGGCGATGTCCGCCGCAGGCGGCCTGGCAGCGCCCTGTGCGACGAGCGTCACGCGCCAGCGCGACGCGGCCGGCGCCAGCAGCGGCACGAGTTCCGGCTGGACTTCGAGCACGACGTGCGCGCAGCGTGCGCGGGCAAGCGGGACGAAGCGGACGAACTGCAGCGTGTCGCCGAACCCCTGTTCCGCACGGATCAGCAGCGTGCGCGACGCAATCGGCTCGCCTTGCCAGCGCGGCAGCGTGCCGAGCGATGTCGCGCCCGGGGTCTCGTGACGCGCTTCGTACGCGGGCAGGCCGCGCGTGAAATCGCCGAGCGTCAGCAGCGTGACCGCACGGTGCAGCCGCGCGAGCGTGAGATCGGGCGCGACGCGCAGTGCCTGGTCGAACGCGCGCAGCGCCATCTCGTGCGCGCAGAGCGCGTGATGCGCGTTGCCGAGGTTCAGCCACGCGAGGCCGAACGACGGATCGAGACCGACGGCGCGCTCGTAGTAGGGCAGTGCGTCGCGATGGCGCGCCTGTGCGCACAGCGCATTCGCGAGCCCGAACAGCGCGAGCGGAAACGGCGGATGCAACGCGAGCGCGGCTTCGAACGCGGCGGCTGCCTCGGCATGCCGGCCGACCGCTTCGAACGTGTTGCCGAGATTGAAATGCGCGGCGACGAAACGCGGCTGCGCGGCGATCGCGGCCTGGAAGTGCGCGATCGCGTCGTCGGCGCGGCCCATCGCGTTCAGCGCCATCGCGACGTTGTTGTGCGCGCCCGCATGCCCGGGGCGCAGTTCGAGCGCACGACCGAAGGCGGCGAGCGCGTCGTCGTGGCGGCCGAGCGCGTTCAGCGCATTGCCGAGATTGTTGTGGATCGACGCGTCGTCGGGCGTGAGCCGCAGCGCGCGGCCGAACGCATCGATCGCATCGTCGTGACGCTGCAGTGCCGCATATGCGTTGCCGAGGTTGTAGTGCGCGAGCGGAAATTCGGGCGCGAGCGTCAGCGCGTTGCGAAAGCGGTCGATTGCTTCGTCGAGCCGGCCGAGCGCCTTCAGCGCGTTGCCGAGATTGAGCTGCAGCGCGGCATCGCCCGGACGCAGCGCGACGGCGCGGCCGACGAGATCGACGGCTTCGGCATGCTGGCCCTGCTGGTGCCGCAGCACGCCGAACAGGTGCAGCGCGTCGGCGTCGGCGGGGTTGGAGGCGAGCGCGTTGCGATAGCCGTGCTCGGCCTCGGCGAGGCGGCCCGCGCGGTGTGCGGCGTATGCCCGGTCGAATGCGGAATCCATGACGCGAAAACTGACGGAAAGCCGGTATTTTCCCACACCGCGAGCCGCGGTCGCGCTTCGGCCGGTTGGCATATGGCCCCGTCACGCGGAGCGGCGTAGACTTGCAGGGTCGCGTGTCATCGAGGTTCTCATGGCTGACACACTGCCCGATATCCCGCCCGTGCTGATCGTCGGCGCGGGGCCGACCGGTCTTGCCGCCGCGATGAGCCTCGCGCGGGCTCGCGTGCCGGTGCGCATCATCGATCGCCTCGCAGCGCCCGCGCCGTATTCGCGTGCGATCGGCATCCAGGCGCGCACCCTCGAGCTGCTGGAGCAGCATCGCGCGGTCGAACCGTTTCTCGCGCTCGGTCATCGCGCGCACGCGGCCGCGCTGCATGCCGACGGCCGCGTGATCGCGCGGCTCGATTTCGATCCTCTGCAAACGCGCTATCCATACCTGCTGTTTCTCGACCAGAGCGTCACCGAGCGCCTGCTGGCCGAGCACCTGGCGCGGCTTGGCGTGACGGTCGAGCGCGGCGCGACGCTCACCGCGTGCGACAGCGGCGGCACGTCGCTCGACGTGTCGATCCGCAGTGCGGACGGCCGCGACGAGTCGTTCGCGCCGTCGTACCTGATCGCGGCAGACGGCGCGCACAGCACGGTCAGGCATCTGCTCGGCCTGGGCTTTGCCGGGCAGGCGTTCGAACAGACGTTCCTGCTCGCCGATTTCGCGGCGATACCCGACTGGCCGGACGAAGAGATCCACCTGTTCACGTCGCCCGACGGCATGGCCGGCCTGTTTCCGATGGGCGACGGCCGTTACCGGCTCGTGGCCGATCGCCCGCCCGGCAGCGACGCGTCGGCCGACGCGCCTGCGCCGACGCTCGCGGAGTGCGACGCGATCGTGCGTGCGCGTGCCGGCGCGTCGATTTCGCCGAGCGATCTCGCGTGGTCGTCCTACTTTCACCTGCATAGCCGGATGGTCGACCGGTTGCGTCATGGCCGCGTGTTCTTCGCGGGCGACGCCGCGCACGTCCACAGCCCGGCCGGCGCGCAGGGCATGAACACCGGCATCCAGGAAGCGTTCAATCTCGGCTGGAAGCTGGCACGCGTGCTTGCCGCCGGTACGCCCGAGCGGCTGCTCGACACATATCACGCGGAACGCCATCCGATCGAGCGCGACGTGTTGCGGCAGACCGGTTTCGTCACGCAGATGGTCGAAGCCGAGCGCGGCGCGATGAGGCTGTTGCGCGACCACGTCGTGCCGCTGCTGGCGTCGTTCGGGCCGATGCGCGACGCGGTGCGGCGCACGGTCAGCGAGCTTGGCGTGCAGTACCGGAAGAGTCCGCTCACGCTCGAGCGCGTGCTCGACGGCGGGCCGCGCGCCGGCGAGCGGGCGCCCGATGCCCTCGTGCATGTGCTCGACGGGCCGCTCGGCCGCGCACCGGGGACGGCACGGCTATACGATCTTGTCGACCCGGCGAGCTTCACGTTGTTGCTGCTGGAAGAGCCGCTGAATGCCGATGCCGGCGATGTACCGACCCTCGCGGCCGATGCGCAGGCGATCGTGCAGGGGCTCGAACGGATCATGCCGGATGCGGTGCGCATGTGGCGCGTCACCGATGCCGCAGGCGATGGAGCTGCCGGGCTGGCACAGGAATACGGCCGCTCGCGGCCGTCGTTCTACCTGTTGCGGCCGGACGGTTATGTTGCCGTGCGCGGGCGCACGGCAACCGACGCGAACGCGCTGCTGCGCCACTGCGAAACCTGGTTCGCGGGCATGACGCAGTCCGCGTAGCGTGCGGTCAGGCGCTCGCGGCGGCGGGCACGAGCGACGCGCGGTGCGCGGCGATCGCGTCGCGCACGATCGGTGCCGCGCGTTGCGCGCCTTCGCCCGACGGATCGTCGAGCGCGGCGAGAAACGCGCGGCGCATCCGCGGTTCCCAGAAGCGCCGGATATGGTCGGCGATGCCGGCCAGCGCTTCGTCGCGATCGGGCATCGATTCGAAGAATGCGCCGATCTGGTTGGCCATGTCGATCAGGTGTTCGTGGTCCATCGCTGCCTCACTTGCCTGTCGTCACGGTGTCGGGCGTGGCCGCGCGGCGCTCGAGCAGGTCGATCTGCTCCGCGTTGAAACGCGCGTACGCACGCTGCCAGTCGGACGGCTGCGCAACCGGCATCACCTGCACGGCCGTCACCTTGTATTCCGGGCAGTTCGTCGCCCAGTCGGAGCTGTCGGTCGTGATCACGTTCGCGCCCGATTCGGGGAAGTGGAAGGTCGTGTACACGACACCCGGCTGCATGCGCTCCGTCACGAGCGCGCGCAGCACCGTATGCCCGGCGCGCGATTCGATGCCGACCCAGTCGTCGGTCCGGATCCCGCGATCCTGCGCGTCGTGCGGATGGATCTCGAGGCGGTCCTCTTCGTGCCACCGGACGTTTTCGGTCCGGCGCGTCTGCGCGCCGACGTTGTATTGCGACAGGATGCGGCCCGTCGTCAGGATCAGCGGATAGCGCTGCGTGACCTTTTCCGGCGTCGGAATGAACTTGGTGATCACGAACCGGCCCTTGCCGCGCACGAACGCGTCGATGTGCATGGTCGGTGTGCCTTCCGGCGCGTGTTCGTTGCACGGCCACTGGATGCTGCCGAGCGCGTCGAGCTTCTCGTACGACACGCCCGAGAAGGTCGGCGTGAGCCGCGCGATCTCGTCCATGATTTCCGACGGATGCGTGTAGTGCATGTCGTAGCCGAGCGCCTGCGACAGCAGCAGCGTCACTTCCCAGTCCGCGTAGCCCGCGAGCGGCGGCATCACCTTGCGTACGCGCGAGATGCGGCGCTCCGCGTTCGTGAACGTGCCGTCCTTCTCGAGGAACGTCGAGCCCGGCAGCAGCACGTGTGCGTATTTCGCGGTTTCGTTCAGGAAGATGTCCTGCACGACGATGCACTCCATCGCCGACAGCGCGGCCGACACGTGCTGCGTGTTCGGGTCCGACTGGACGATGTCCTCGCCCTGGCAGTAGAGCCCCTTGAAGCTGCCGTCGAGCGCCGCGTCGAACATGTTCGGGATGCGCAGCCCCGGTTCCGGTTGCAGGGTGGCCGACCACGCCTGCTCGAACTGCGTGCGCACGACCTCGTCGCTGATGTGCCGGTAGCCGGGCAGTTCGTGCGGGAATGAGCCCATGTCGCACGAACCCTGCACGTTGTTCTGGCCGCGCAGCGGATTGACGCCGACGCCTTCGCGGCCGATGTTGCCGGTCGCCATCGCGAGATTCGCGATACCCATCACCGTCGTCGAGCCCTGCGCATGTTCGGTGACGCCCAGCCCGTAATAGATCGCCGCATTGCCGCCCGTCGCATAGAGGCGCGCGGCTTCGCGCACGCGTTCGGCCGGCACGCCCGTCACGTCGGCGGTTGCCTCCGGCGAATTCTCCTCGCGCGACACGAATTCGCGCCACTGCTCGAATGCACGCGTGTCGCAGCGCTCGGCGACGAATGCGTCGGCCACGAGCCCCTCGGTCACGATCACGTGGGCGAGCGCGTTGACGATCGCGACGTTGGTGCCGGGGCGCAGTTGCAGGTGATGCGTGGCTTTGACGTGCGGGCCGTCGACGACGTCGATGCGGCGCGGGTCGATCACGATCAGCTTCGCGCCTTCGCGCACGCGGCGCTTCATCCGCGAGCCGAACACCGGGTGGCCGTCGGTCGGGTTCGCGCCCATCACGACGATCACGTCGGCCTGGCCGACCGATGCGAAGGTCTGCGTGCCGGCCGATTCGCCGAGCGTCGTCTTCAGGCCATAGCCGGTCGGCGAATGGCACACGCGAGCGCAGGTATCGACGTTGTTGTTGCCGAACGCGGCGCGCACGAGCTTCTGCACGAGATAGGTTTCCTCGTTCGTGCAGCGCGACGACGTGATGCCGCCGATCGAATCGCGGCCGTACTTCTGCTGCAGCTTGCGGAATTGCGTTGCCGCGTAGGTGAGCGCTTCGTCCCAGCTCACTTCGCGCCACGGATCGGTGATCTTCTCGCGGATCATCGGCTTCGTGATGCGGTCCTTGTGGGTCGCGTAGCCCCACGCGAAGCGTCCCTTCACGCACGCGTGGCCTTCGTTCGCGAGGCCGTTCTTGTGCGGCGTCATGCGCACGACCTGCGTGCCCTTCATCTCGGCCTTGAACGAGCAGCCGACGCCGCAATACGCGCAGGTCGTGACGACCGAATGCTCGGCCTGGCCGAGCTGCACGACGGATTTTTCCTGCAGCGTGGCCGTCGGGCAGGCGGCCACGCACGCGCCGCACGACACGCATTCCGACGCCATGAACGATTCGTTTTCGCCCGCGGCGACGCGCGATTCGAAGCCGCGCGCGGCGATCGTCAGCGCGAACGTGCCCTGCGTTTCCTCGCAGGCGCGCACGCAGCGGTTGCAGACGATGCACTTCGACGGGTCGTACGTGAAGTACGGGTTCGATTCGTCCTTGCGGTCTTTCAGGTGATTCGCGCCGTCGAAGCCGTAGCGCACTTCACGCAGCCCGACGACGCCTGCCATGTCCTGCAGCTCGCAGTCGCCGTTGGCGGGGCAGGTGAGGCAGTCGAGCGGATGGTCGGAGATGTACAGCTCCATCACGTTGCGGCGCAGCGACTGCAGCCGGTCCGACTGCGTGCGCACTTTCATGCCGGCCTCGGCAGGCGTCGTGCACGATGCCGGATAACCGCGCCGGCCTTCGATCTCGACGAGGCACAGCCGGCACGAGCCGAACGGTTCGAGCGAATCGGTCGCGCAGAGCTTCGGGACGTTGACGCCGGCCTCGATCGCCGCGCGCATCACCGACGTGCCGGCCGGCACCGTCACCGGCTGGCCGTCGATTTCGAGCGTGACGTCGGTATCGGCATGCCGTTGCGGCGTGCCGTAGTCGGTATCGTCGAACGGGTTGCGCTCGCGCGCCTGCGCGGCGCTCTTGCACGCGCATTGGCCCGAGCCGCAGCCGCCTTGGCGGACGTTGTTCGTGTCGAGGGACATGCAGGGCTCCTTCTGGGTCAGGCCGCAGCCTTGACCGGGCCCGACGCGGCATCCTTGCCGGCAGCGAGCCCGAAATCTTCGGGGAAATGGTCGAGCGCGGACAGCACCGGGTACGGCGTCATGCCGCCCATCGCGCACAGCGAACCGGCCAGCATCGTGTCGCACAGGTCGCGCAGCAGCGTGACCTGGCGCTCCGCCGTGTCGCCTTCGCGGATGCGTGCGATCGTCTCGACGCCGCGCGTCGAACCGATCCGGCACGGCGTGCACTTGCCGCACGATTCGATCGCGCAGAACTTCATCGCGTATTCGGCGAGCTCGGCGAGGTTCGACGTGTCGTCGTGCAGCACGATGCCGCCGTGCCCGACGACCGCGCCGATCGCCGTGTACGCCTCGTAGTCGAGCGGCACGTCCCACTGGTGGTCGGGCAGGTAGGTGCCGAGCGGGCCGCCGACCTGCGCGGCGCGGGCCGGCCGGCCGCTGGCCGTGCCGCCGCCGAAGTCGAACAGCAGTTCGCGCAGCGTGACGCCGAACGCGAGTTCGACGAGGCCGCCCTGCCGGATGTTGCCCGCGAGCTGGAACGGCAGCGTGCCGCGCGAGCGGCCCATCCCGTAGTCGCGATAGAACGCCGCACCGCGCGCGAAGATCACCGGCGCCGTCGCGAGCGTGATCACATTGTTGATGACGGTCGGCTGGCCGAACAGGCCGGCGAGCGCGGGCAGCGGCGGCTTCGCGCGCACGACGCCGCGCTTGCCTTCGAGCGATTCGAGCAGCGCCGTTTCCTCGCCGCACACGTACGAGCCCGCGCCTTTCGCGACGTGCAGCTCGAACGCGTGCGCGGAGCCGAGCACGTGGTCGCCGAGCCAGCCGGCTTCGCGCGCGCGGACGATCGCGGCTTCAAGCGTGGCGATCGCGTGCGGGTATTCGCTGCGCACGTAGATGTAGCCGATCGTCGCGCCCGTCGCGATGCCCGCGATGATCATCCCTTCGATCAGGCAGTACGGATCGCACTCCATGATCAGGCGGTCGGAGAACGTGCCCGAATCGCCTTCGTCCGCGTTGCAGACGATGTACTTCTGCGCGGCGTGCGCGTGCCGCACGGTCCGCCACTTGATGCCGGCCGGGAACGCCGCGCCGCCGCGGCCGCGCAGTCCCGATTCGAGCAGCGTCTCGCATGCGGCATCGCCGTCGAGCGCCAGCGCATTCTTCAGGCCCGCGAGGCCTTCGTGCGCCAGGTAGTCGTCGATCGACAGCGGGTCGGTCAGGCCGATCCGCGCGAACGTGAGGCGCTGCTGGCGCGCGAGATAGGGCAGCGCATCGACGAGGCCGACGGCGCTCGGGTGCGTGCCGCCGTCGAGCCAGTTGGTGTCGAACAGGGCCGGCACGTCGGCGGCCGACAGGTTCGCGTAGCCGACGCGGCCGGCGGCCGTGCCGACCTCGACGAGCGGCTCGAGCCACAGCAGCCCGCGCGAGCCGTTGCGGACCAGTTCGATCGCGGCGCCGCGCCGTTCGGCTTCCGCGACGATCGCCGCCGCGAGCGCGTCGGCGCCGAGCGCCAGCGCGGATGAATCGCGCGGAACGTAGATGCGGGTCGTCATGCGGCCTCCGGCGTGTGGGCGACCGCGTCGGCGAGCAGCGCGTCGAATTTCTCCGGCGTGACCTTCGCGTGCAGCACGCCGTTGACCGTCAGCGACGGCGACTGCGCACACAAGCCGAGGCAGTACACCGATTCGAGCGCGACGGCGTCCGGCGCGTGTGCAGCCGCGGCGTCGCCGTGCGCTGCATCGAACCGGCAGCCCGTGCGTGCTTCCGCGTGTGCGGCCAGTGCCTCGCAGCCCATGCTGCGGCACGCTTCGGCGCGGCACATCTGGATCGTCACGCGTGCGGGCGGCGCGGTGCGGAAGTGGTGGTAGTAGGTCAGTACGCCGTGGACTTCCGCGCGCGACAGGTTGAGTGCCTTGGCGAGCGGCGCGACGCAGCCCGGCGGCACGTAGCCGGCGTCGTCCTGGATCGCGTGCAGGATCGCGACGAGCGACTGGCCGGCGCGCGCATGACGCTCGACCAGCGCGTCGGGCGCAGGGGAATTCGGGGACATCGGTTATGCTCCTCCAAAGTCTCATATGCGCTCGAAATTCATATAGTGCGCACTGCGACTTCGTTCTGATTGATTTTGACCAACGATAAGCGGAAGATTTCGCGGTCGCAATAGGAAATCGGAGTGCATAATTGATTCGAATCGAATGCGACGCGTATCTGACCGTACGCGACACGGAAGGCCGGTCGGCCAGCCTGTCGGACGTCGCGCCGTTGCTGGAACTCGTGGCCGACACAGGCAGCATTGCGCAGGCGGCACAGGCCAAAGGGCTGTCGTACCGGCACGCGTGGGGCATGCTCCGCGCGCTGGAGGCGTGCGTCGGCGGCGAACTGATCGAAACGGCACGCGGCAAGGGGTCGACGTTGTCGGCGCTCGGGCAGGCGGTCGTCGATGCGCAGCGCCTCGCGCGCAGCCGGCTCGACGGGAATTTGCGCACGCTGGCGGCCGAAGTGGCGAGCGACCTGAACCGGCGGCTCGCGCAGCGCGACGGCGCCGTGCGCATCCACGCGTCGCACGGCTACGCGGTCGCGACGCTCGTGTCCGCGCTCGTCGATGCGCAGGCCGCCGTCGACATCAAGTATCGCGAGAGCGTCGAGGCCGTCCAGGCGCTCGCGCGCGGCGAATGCGACCTGGCCGGCTTCCACCTGCCGCGTGGCGCGTTCCGCGCGCAGTGCGCGCAGATCTACCGACCTTGGCTCGATGACGCGCGCCACGTGCTGATCCACCTGACGCGCCGCCAGCAGGGGCTGTTCGTGCCGCGCGGCAACCCGAAGCAGGTCCGCGGGCTCGCGGACCTCGCGCGCAACGACATCCGCTTCGTCAACCGGCAGCCGGGGTCGGGCACGCGCATGCTGCTGGACCTCGCGCTGCGCGCGATCGGCATCGATCCGGAGCGCATCGACGGCTATGCATCGGCCGAGCTCACGCATTCGGCGATTGCGGCGTTCGTCGCGAGCGGAATGGCCGATCTCGGCTTCGGCGTCGAGCCGGCCGCGCATCATTTCGGGCTTGATTTCATTCCGGTCGTCGACGAGGACTATTACTTCGCATGCGAACGTGCGCGGCTCGACGCGCGGCCGCTCGCCGGCGTGCTGGCGCTGCTGCGCGACGCACGTTTCGTCGAGCGCGTCGCGCATCTGGACGGCTACGATCCGGCCGCGTGCGGCACGCTGACGAGCATCGCGACCGGGCTGGCCGGCGGCGACGGCGCCCATGCGCAGGACGGCAATTCGCGGTAACGGGGACGCGATCGAGCCGCGCTGCAGCAGCGGGGGATTTGCGCTACGCTTGCCGCTTGATCAACGTTCCAACAAGCACGCCGTTCAGGCGTCATTCCGCCATGAAATTTTCCGTTTCCCTCGCCGCGGCAGCGTTGACCGCGGGGCTGCTGGTCGTCGCTTCGCCGTTTGCGCTCGCGCAGAATTCCCCGGGTGTGCCCGGCGGCATCCTGAGCGAACAGTTTCGCTTGAACGAGCATCCGCAGATGCCCTTCGCTGCGTCGGCGCCGTCGCAGAAATACCAGGGCAGCAAGAAGTCGGCGTTGCGCCGCAAGGGCGACCTCGGCGATCCGAACGGCTGCAACCTGAAGTGCCCGATGGATACGCAGTAATGCGCTGACCGGCGCGTTTGCGTCCCGGGGTGGGGCGCCGTGCTTGCGCGTAACGGCCCGATCAACCGATCGACGGCCGCACGAGCGCCGTCCCCGGACCTGACCGTGTTCTCGAGCCCCGCGAAGCGTTGCCGCTTCGCGGGGCTCGTGCTTTGCGGCGGGCCGGCATCCATCGCGGTGCCATGTGAAGCCGCCGCTTGCGCGCCTTGCCGTTCCGTCGGCCAATCTAGGGTTAACCCGTAATTCAGAAAGGATGTCTTCCAGAAACCTGCCTTATTCTTAAGCATCCGCCTACATAAACTTCGGTTTGTCAGCGATGAACAAGGTGTTCACCGCGAACACAGACAAATCTGGAGGTAGGTCATCATGAAGTCGCTCGTTCAAGCTGTTGTCGTTGCCGCTGCTCTCGTTGCTCCGGTCGTGTCGTTCGCCCAGTCGGGCTCGACGATCACCCGCGCGCAGGTCCGTGCCGAACTGGTCCAGCTCCAGCAGGCCGGGTACAACTCCGCCCGCGGCGAAGATCCGCACTATCCGGAAGCGATCCAGGCCGCGACGGCCCGTGTTGCAGAGCAGCAGCGTGCGCTGGCGCAGGCGCAAGGCGCCGACGCCAGCGGCTATGGCGCGCAGGCGCAGGGCGCCTCGGCGTCGGGTTCGCGCGCGATGGGCGTGCGTCCGGCCAGCGCTGAAGAAATGAAGTCGCTGTATCGCGGCAGCTAAGTCGCGCATTGCCCGGTGTGCATGAGCGCCGGGTGCGACGATGCGTCGTGCCCGAGGTCGCGGCAGCCGGGCGGGCCGCCGCCAGGCGCAGCGAATGACTGCGCGGGGGCGGCCGACCATCCGTCACCTCCTGTCGCCGGAGCACCGGCGGCATTCCGCCCGGCCGCCCGTCCGTGGCTGGGCGCTTTTTCGGCAGGAGAGGGACGCATGCGTGTCGCCGGCAACAAAAAACCCCGCAGACTTGCGTCATGCGGGGTTCGTGCGGCGAGCGCGGAATTTGGTGGAGGCGGCGGGAATCGAACCCGCGTCCAGAAGCGCTCCACGACTAGTTCTACATGTTTAGTCCAGTCTTTTGATTTAACCGCAGCGACGCGGACGAACACGCTGCACTACGGCGATTCGCTAGATTTTCGACCCTGGCGTCGCGACGCCGACAGGGCTTAACTGACGTAAATGACCTCTGGCGGTATTGCTACCGGTCTTGCGACACTAGCCCGTCAGTGAACTAGGCAGAGGACGGCGGCCGTTAGGCTGCCAGTGCGAACGTATCGTCGTTTGCAGTTACGATTTTCCCATTGATTAACGAGGTGACGGGTCCTCGACATGCCCTAGCCGCTTCACAACCCCTGTCGAAACCAGGTCGCCCCCGCGGATAAGATCAATCATTATAGCCCAACATCGCGCAACAGTTCGCGCAGTTCCTGCGTCGTATCGACGAGATGCTGCGCCTGCCAGTCGGTCGGCGCGACGCCGTCGCCGCAATAGCCGTACGCGGCTGCGACCGTCGCCATGCCGGCGGCGCTGCCGGCCTGAATGTCGCGCAGGTCGTCGCCGACGTAGACGATGCGCGCGGGCGCGAGCGTCAGCTGATCGGCTGCGTGCAGCAGCGGGGCCGGGTGCGGCTTCGGGTGCGGCGTTGTGTCGCCCCCGACGACGCAGGCCGCGCGCGGTGCGAGGCCGAGCAGGTCGACGAGCGGCGCCGTGAGCCGCATCGCCTTGTTCGTGACGATGCCCCAGCGCACGCCGCGCGCATCGAGTTCGTCGAGCACGTCGCCGATGCCGGGGAACAGCGTCGTATGCACGCAGAGATCGGTCGCGTAGTTGGTCAGGAACTCGTCGCGCATCGCGTCGTAGCCGGGCGTATGCGGATCGATGCCGAACGCGCCGCCGAGCAGGCCGCGCGCGCCGGCCGAGGCCAGCGGCCGCAACACGTCGAGCGACGTTTCGGGCAAGCCGCGCTCGCGTTGCATCTTGTTGACGGCCGCCGCGAGATCGGGCGCCGTGTCGGCGAGCGTGCCGTCGAGGTCGAACAGCACGGCATCGCAGTGCAGCAGGCGCGGTTCGTCTGCTGCCCGCGCGGTCGAAAGGGGAGTCGTCATGCCGGTCGGAAGGTCACGCGGCGCGGCGGCACGCGATGAGGTAGTTGATGTCGGTGTCGTTCGACAGCGCGAAGCGCTTGCCGATCGGGTGATACGTGATGCCCTTGATCTCCACGATGTGCAGATCCGTCGCGCGCACGAAGCCGGCCAGTTCCGACGGGCGGATGAAGCGCGCGTAGTCGTGCGTGCCCTTCGGCAGCATCTGCGCGATGTACTCCGCGCCGATCACCGCGAACAGGTAGGACTTCAGGTTGCGGTTCAGCGTCGAGAAGAACACCCAGCCGCCCGGTTTCACGAGCGTCGCGCATGCGGCGACGACATCGCCGGGCGACGGCACGTGCTCGAGCATTTCCATGCACGTGACGACGTCGTAGGTGCCCGGTTCGCGCGCGGCGATCGCTTCGGCGGCGATGGCCTCGTAGTCGACCGAGATGCCGCTTTCGAGGCTGTGCAGGTCGGCCACGCCAAGCGCTTCGGTCGACAGGTCGATGCCCTTTACCTGGGCGCCGAGCCCGGCCATCGATTCGGACAGGATGCCGCCGCCGCAGCCGATGTCGAGTGCGCGCTTGCCGGCCAGGTGTGCGTGCGCATCGATCCAGCCGAGCCGGACCGGGTTCAGCTCGTGCAGCGGCTTGAATTCGGCATTCGGATCCCACCACCGGTGGGCGAGGTCGCTGAATTTCTGGAGTTCGTGCGGATCGGCGTTGGTCATGTCGGCAAACGGGCTACGGGAGGAGGGCGGTGCTGCGGTTCGTCAGACCCGAGTATATAAGAAGCGGACGAGCGGCGAAGCGGCGAGCGCCCGGACGGGCGTCAAAGAAAAAGCCCCGCCGGAGCGGGGCTTTGAAGCAGTCGAAAACCGCGGCTTAGTTTGCCGGAACGGTCGTCTTCTGGACTTCTTGCGTACCAACCACTTCGACTTCCACGCGGCGGTCCGGTGCGAGGCAGGCGATGAGTTGCTTGCGGTTCTTCTGGTTGCAGCCAGTCGTAACCGGGTTGCGCTTGCCCTTGCCTTCCGTGTAGATCTTGTTGGCCGGCACACCCTTGCTGACCAGGTACGACTTCACGGCTTGCGCACGGCGCAGCGACAGACGGTCGTTGTACTTGTCCGAACCGATGCGGTCCGTGTAGCCCGTTGCAACGACGACTTCCGTGTTCATGCCTTCGATCTTCGAAGCCAGTTCGTCCAGCTTCTGCTTGCCCAGCGGCTTGAGCGTTGCCTTGTCGAAGTCGAACAGTGCGTCAGCTTGATACGTGATCTTCTGGCTCGTGATGGCCGGAGCGACCGGAGCGACCGGCGGCTGCGGTGCCTGGGCGACCAGTGCGCCATCGCACTTTGCGTTGGCGGTGGCCGGCGTCCAGAACGCATCGCGCCAGCAGAGCTCGTTCGTGCCGTTCATCCACACCCATTCGCCCGTGCCGTTCACCCAGTTGTCATTGACGGCTTGACGCGACGCCGGCACCGACTGTGCCGAAGCGGATGCAGCCATAACTGCGGTAGCTGCAATGAACGCGAGCTTTGAAAGTTTATTCATATTTCTCCTCTCGAAATTGAGATTACCGCAGGTTTACTGCGAGCCTGTTGACGGTGACAAGTCATACATTGCTCGAAGTATAACATTGGTGCGGCACAAAAAACGCGGCACCGCTCCTGTGTAGACTTCGAGCAGCGTCTAACTTTCAGTGCGTTGGCATTTTGCCATATCGTTCCCTTCCTACGAAAAAAAATCCTCCCCACCCTAAGATCGCTCCAACTTTGTGGTGCATGCGCAACACCGACCTGCCGCAACTTTTAGAGATTGTCAAGAGTGTGTCGGCGAAATTGCGCGAATGTGTGCGGTTGTTTACTCGTGCGCGTGAAACGAGTGTGACGGGATTGCCTGCGACGTCGAGTCGCGTGCGATTTCGGTCGAATCGCCGCCGCCGCGATTTTTGCTATTTATATATAGAGGGGGTGGCGAATTGGCGGCTGATGGGCGCATGTTAGAATCTCGCGTTGCGTTGCGCATGCAGCGCCCACGCGAAAGGCGTTCGCCGTCTTCGCTCCGAAACGATACGGATACATGGATCAATTC
>JAIRVP010000009.1 GCA_031253835.1 Burkholderia sp.
ATTTGGGGTTGCCACGAGAACGGCCGCTCGCCGCGTTGCGCTCCTTGCGAATACGTCAGTATTCGCGGCGTCGCGCGCCTCGCGAGCGGCCGTTCTCGTGGCAACGCATGCGCGTTCCATATGTAAACAGACCCTAAGGATTACAAACATGTATCCGATGCCCGTGTCCCGCTGGGGACGTCCCGCCCGCTGGCTCTACCGGCTGTCGCTGCCGTGCGCGCTCGCGCTGTGGCTCGTGCCGCTGCTCGCGGTGCTCGTCACGTCGATCCGCTCGACCGACGAGATCATGGCCGGCCACTACTGGGACTGGCCGAGGCAGTTCGCGCTGGTCGACAACTACGGCGCCGCGCTCACGCAGACGCCGATGCTGCATTACTTCGCGAACAGCATCCTGATCACGGTGCCGTCGGTCGCCGCATCGATCCTGCTCGCGTCGCTCGCCGGGCACGCGCTCGCGAACTACCGGTTTCGCGGCAATCTCGTGCTGCTCGGGCTGTTCGTCGCCGGCAACTTCGTGCCGATCCAGATCCTGATGATCCCGGTGCGGCAGATCATGCTCGGCGTCGGCCTCTACAACACCGTGTGGGCGCTCGTGCTGTTCCATACCGCGTTCCAGACCGGCTTCTGCACGCTGTTCCTGCGCAACTTCATCCGCGAGCTGCCGTTCGAGCTGATCGAGGCCGCACGCGTCGAAGGTGCGTCCGAGTGGGCGATCTACTGGCGCGTCGTGCTGCCGCTGGTGCGGCCGGCGCTCGCGGCGCTCGCGATCCTCGTGTTCACGTTCGTGTGGAACGACTACTTCTGGGCGCTGTGCCTCACGCAAGGCGACGACGCGGCACCGATCACCGTCGGCGTCGCCGCGCTCAAGGGGCAGTGGACGACCGCCTGGAACATCGTGTCGGCCGGCTCGGTGCTCGCCGCGCTGCCGTCGGTGCTGATGTTCTTCGCGATGCAGAAGCACTTCGTCGCCGGGCTCACGTTCGGTGCGACCAAGGGCTGATCCGTCCCATCCATTTTCTTCTGCAAGGAATCCACGATGCACCTCGGCGTTTGCTACTACCCCGAACACTGGCCGCGCGAACAATGGGACCGCGATGCGCGGCGGATGGCCGAACTGGGCCTTACCCGCGTGCGGATCGCCGAGTTCGCGTGGAGCCGGATGGAGCCGGAGCCCGGCCGTTACGACTGGGCGTGGCTCGATGAAGCGATCGATACGCTCGCCGGCCAGCAGTTGAAGATCGTGCTCGGCACGCCGACCGCCGCGCCGCCGAAATGGCTCGTCGATCGCCATCCGGAGATCCTGCCGGTCGGCGCGGACGGCGCCGTGTGGCAATTCGGCTCGCGCCGCCATTACGACATCGCGAGCCCCGTGTATCGCGAGCACTGCGTGCGCATCGCGGATGCAATGGCGCGGCGCTACGGCGCGCATCCGGCGGTGATCGCCTGGCAGACCGACAACGAGATCGGCTGCCACAACACGCTGCCGAGCTATACGCGTGCGGCGCTCGACGGCTTTCGCGTGTGGCTCGCCGGGCGCTACGGCGACATCGGCACGCTGAACCGTGCGTGGGGCAACGTGTTCTGGAGCATGGAATATCGCGGCTTCGACGAGATCGAACTGCCGCGCCACACGCCGACCGATGCGAATCCCGCGCACCTGCTCGACTTCCGGCGCTATCAGTCGGACGAAGTCGCGCGGTTTCATGCGGCACAGGTCGATGCGATCCGGCCGCACGCACCGGGTCGCGACGTGCTGCACAACTTCATGGGCTTTTTCACCGAGTTCGATCACTACGCGTTCGCACGCGGCGGCCTCGATGTCGCCGCGTGGGACAGCTACCCGGTGCCGCGCACCGAAGTGCTAGCGCTCGACGAATCCGACAAGCGGCGCTGGGCGCGCACCGGGCACCCCGATGTGTCGGCGTTCTCGCACGACCTGTATCGCGGCGTCGGCAATGGCCGGATGTGGGTGATGGAGCAACAGGCGGGGCCCGTCAACTGGGGGCCGTACAACCCGGTGCCGCACGCGGGCGTTGTGCGGCTGTGGACGTGGGAAGCGTTCGCGCATGGCGCGGAGCTCGTGTCGTATTTCCGCTGGCGGCAGTATCCGCATGCGCAGGAGCAACTGCACTCGGGGCTCAATGCGCCGGACGACCGGCTGTCGCCGGGCGGCCACGAAGTGGCGCGCGTCGCACACGAACTGGCCGCACTGGATTCCGCGCTCGTCACCGGTGCGCGCGAGCCGGCCCGTGCCGCGCTGCTGTTCGACTACGAGGCCGACTGGATGATCCGGATCCAGCCGCATGGCGCCGACTTCGACTATCAGCACCATGCGTTCGACTGGTATCGCGCGCTGCGCGAACTGGGGCTCGACGTCGATATCGTCGCGGCCGGTGCGGACGTGTCGCACTATGCGCTCGTCGTCGTGCCGACGCTGCCGGTCGTCACGGATCGCGTCGTCGAGCAGGCCGCGCGCGGGAACGCACACTGGCTGTTCGGGCCGCGCACGGGTTCGCGCACGGCCGAATTCGCCATCGCGCCGGGCCTGGCGCCCGGCAAGCTGCGCGACGTGCTGCCGGTACGGATCGGCCAGGTCGAGTCGCTGCGGCCGTCGCTCGCACCGCGCGTTGCGTTCGACGGTGTCGACGGCCATGCGCTGAAATGGCGCGATCACGTCGATCTGGAATCGGCGACGGGCATCGACGTGCTCGCGGCATGCGACGACGGCGTGCCTGCACTGGTACGCCGTGGCCACGTGACGATGGCGACCGCCTGCTTCGATCGCACGCTGTTGCGCGCGATCGTCGGCCGCTGCGCGCGCGACGCCGGCCTGCCGGTGCGTGCGCTGCCGGACGGCGTGCGCTTGCGCCGGCGCGGGCGCGTCGTGTTCGCGTTCAACTACGGCGACGCACCGTGTACGCTGCCCGCGCCGGACGGTGCGCGCTTCGTGCTCGGCGGGCCCGAACTCGGTGCGGTCGACGTCGCCGCATGGGTCGAGCCGGACTGACGCGATGCAGTCGCCGCGGTTGCTACGGTCGCATGTCGCGCGCCTTGCCGGGATCGCGCATTTCGTGCCGCTGTCCGCCGCGGCGCTGATGCTCGGCGTCGCGATGTCGTTCACGGCGCCATACCTGTCGCTGTTCGGCGTCGAAGCGGCGGGGATGTCGCCGTTGCTCGCGGGTATCTTCATGACGCTGATCGCGGCGAGCGGTGTCGTCGCGAGCACCTGGGCCGGGCGCTGGTCGGATCGTCGCGACCGGCACCGGCCGCTGCTCGTCGCATCGCTTGCGGCTGCCGCGCTCGGTTTCGCGCTGCTGTGCGTGCTGCGCGCGCACGGGCCGGTGATCGCGGCAGGCACGATCCTGCTCGGCGCGGGGGCTGTGTCGCTGTCGCAGATCTTTTCGTTCGCGCGCGCGGTGCTGCCGGTCGACGACGATGCGCAGCGCGAGCTCGCGTCGGCCGCGCTGCGCACGATGCTGTCGGTTGCGTGGGTGTTCGGGCCTGCGCTTGGCGCGCTGATCCTCGCGCAGACGGGGTTTGCCGGGCTTTTTCTCGCGGCTGCCGCGGGTTTTGTCGGGTGCGCGGCGATCGTCGCACGGATTCCGGAGCCGGCGCGGCGGCCGGCGGCGCGTCACGTGAGTGCGGTCGAACACGCTGCGACGTTGCCGGACGAGGTGGCGGCGGTCGTCGCGCCGCGCGCGAGCGTGCGGCGAACCCTCGTCGCGCTCACGCTGATGGGGCTCGCGGCGAACGCGACGATGATCGTGCTGCCGCTGTTCATCGTGCGCGGGCTCGGTGGCACGCCGACGAACGTATCGGCCGCGCTGGGCCTCGCTGCCTTGCTCGAGATCCCGATGATGCTGTGGCTCGGCATCCGGTCAACGCGGCTCGACAAGGCGCGCTGGCTGACCGCGTGCGCGGCCGTGCATGCGGCGTATTTCATCGGGCTCGCGGCGGTGACGCGAGTGGACATGATCCTGCCGCTGCAGCTGCTGAGCGCCTGCGTGGTCGCGATCACGTCGTGCCTCGGGATGACGCGCGTGTGCGACCTGATGCCCACGCGCCCGGGCACCGCGACCGCGATGTTCTTCAGTACCGCGCGGGTCGGCTCGATCGCGTCGGGCGTGCTGTCGGGCGCGTGCGTCGACCTGTTCGGCTTTCGCGCGACGTTTGCGGGGTGCTGCGGGCTTGCGCTTGTCGCGTTCGTGCTGCTCGCCCGGGATGCGCGCAGCGAGCGGGGCGGTACGCGCGGCGCAAGCGGTACGACGGCGTCTGCTCGACGCCGCTTCGATGCACCGCACTGACGCGGGAGGCGTCGGTGCGGTGATGCGCTGACGTCGCGAATGCGTCAGCGCCGGCGGTACGCGTCGAGCGACGGCAGCGCGTTGCCGTGGAAGTCGAACAACGTGTTGTTGTCCCACTGATCGCCCGCGCCGAGCTTCCAGCCGACCCCCGGCGTCGGGATCCATTCCGGCTCCCACCAGAACACGCCCTTGCCGCGATTGCCCGGCACGTCCTTCACGATATCGGTGACCGCCGCGAGGAACTGCGCCTGACCGGCCGGCGACGGCGGGAACGCGGTCGAGCCGGTGTTGGTCATCGAGTTCGGTTCCGAGTCGCCGTCGCTGGTAGTCCACGGATACGCGGTCTCGACGACGATCAGTTCCTTGTCATAGCGCACCGCGAGATCGTTCGCGTTGTTGCGGAGATCGTCGAGCGAGCCTTGCCACTGCGGGTAGTACGACAGGCCGATCACGTCGAATGCGACACCGCGCTGCGTCGCGCTGTCGAACCACCAGCGGCTTTTCGCGTTGTCGCCGCCGCTGTCGATGTGCAGCATCACCTTGATGCGCGGATCGACGGCCTTCACCGCATCGCGGCCCGTCTTCAGCAGCTGGGCGAGGTTGTCCCACTGGTCGTAGCGGCCGAGCGGCCACAGCATGCCGCCCGTGATCTCGTTGCCGATCTGAACCCACTCGGGCCGCACGCCGGCGCGCTGCAGCCGGCGCAGCACGTCGGTCGTATAGGCCGACAGCAGCGCGCAGGTGTCGGCGAGATTCTTGCCGGCCCACGCATGCGGCGGGTATTGCTTGCCGGGGTCCGCCCACCAGTCGCTGTAGTGGAAATCGATCAGGATGCGCATGCCGAGCGCGGCCGCACGCTTCGCGAGTGCGACGACATGGGCTGCATCGTTGTAGCCGGCCGCGGCGCTCTGGTTCGCGGGAAAGAAATCCGGATTGCCGGGATCGTTCCATACCTTGATGCGGATCGAATCGACACCGTGCGCGTGCAGGATCTTCAGGCAGTCGCGCGGGTGTCCGCGGTCGAAATACTGCGCGCCGTGCGCCTCGAGCTCCGGCAGTGTCGACACGTCGGCGCCCATCGCGAACGGGGCGCCGCCCGCGGCGCGCACGACACCTTGTGCGACGGCCGGCAGCGTGCCGGTCAGGTCGACGCATGCAAGCGCCGCGGTCGAGACACTCCAGCGCAACATCGATCGTCGGTTCATCGTCATCCTCCATTGTCGGGCCCGGCCGATCGATCGAAGGATCGCGGGCCTAGCCGGTTTAAGCGCTTAAATTTTGGCCGCGATATGAGGCCGGATCGAGCGTAGCGCAGCCGCCGATAGATACGCAAAGAACGCGTGCGTTACCTACTATCTGAAGACTGGCGTGCGGGTCGCGCAGCGGTGGCGGGATGGCCACGGCAGGGCCCGCCCGGGCGGATCATTCAGGAAGGCAAAACACACGGCTGGTCGCGCACGGCAATGCCGCGCGCGACCAGCCGTGTCGCGATTACGACGCCGACAACGTGACCGACACGCCCGTCGCCGTATAGACGGGCGTCGCCTTGAACCCGTCGACCGTCACGGCCGAGAACTTCGCGGAAGCCGCCGCACCGTCGATCAGCGCGATGGTATCGCCGGCCTTCGGCACATAGCCGTTCACGAACTTCACGTGCAGCGTGCCGCCTGCGACGGTGAGCGGGCCGCCGACGCGCAGGCGCCCGCCGCCGTTGCCGTCGATGTCGAGCTCGAGCGTCGTGTTGTCGAGCTGCGTATAGCGCGTCGCGATCGTGACGGGCGCGCCTGCCGCAATCCGCACGCTGCCGCCGGCGCCCACGTATACGTCGCCGTTGCCGAACGCCGTCGCGGAGGCGGCGGCGAGCGTGCCGCCGCCGATCTGCGTGCCGCCCGCATAGCGGTTGTTGCCCGCCAGCGTCAGCGTGCCGGTGCCCTGCAGCGTCAGCTTGCCTGCGCCGGCGATGTCGTTACGCCACAGGTCGGCCGCATTGAGCCCGCCCTGCGAGGCATCCATCGATACGATCACGTTGCCGTTGATCGCGCCGTAGCCGTCGGCCGCGGCGAACAGGTTCAGGCGGCCCCAGCCTTCCGCATCGTCCATGACCGGGTACCCGGACGGGAGTTCGGTCGTCTTCAGCACGACGCGCCGCTGGTCGGCGCTCAGGTACGGGAAGCGCGTCTGCAGCAGGATCTCCGCGCCCTTCGGCACGACGGGCGGTGCGTCGGTCGACTCGATCGCGCCGAAGCCGAACGTCAGGCGGCGCGCGAAGGCCGTCTTGTTCGTCGCGTAGTCGGCGAACCGGTCGGTGGCCGTCGTGCCCGAGTGCGCGAAGGCGGCGAACGTCGTGCCGGTCGTCCCTGTGAGTTGCTGCAGGGTCTGATGCGCCTGACCGTACGCGGCCTGCGCGTCGCCCGCATACGCGGCCAGGTTCGCCGCGCTGACGGCCAGCGCGAACATGCGGCCGCCGATCACGTCGAGCGGCGAGTGCATGCCGGCGAGGATCCGGTTCTCGCCCAGTTCGAGGCCGCGGCTGACCATCTCCTGGAAGCGCTCCGGCACAAGCCACGCCATCGTCATCGCGTCGCGCATCGCTTCGGCCTCGTGGCCGCTGATGAAGCCGCCGTCGGTCGCGGGCGTCGTGCTTTCCGCCGGCACGAGCGTCGGCGCGACGACGACGCTCGTGCTCCAGCGATACGGCCGCGCGTACTTGTAGAAGCGCTTCGCGGGTTCGGTCGACGCGTTGTTGCCCATTTCGTTGAGCAGGTCGACGACCTTGCCGAAGCTCGCGTTCGTACTGCTGCCGACGCCGATGTTGTTGCCGGAATCGTTGTACAGCACCGTCGTCGCGTCGGCGGGCACGCTGGTGATGCTGGTCGTCTGCTGCGCCGCGGTGCGCCACGCACCGGTGAGCGGGCCCATGCCGTCGGTCACGCTGTAGCCCTTGCCGCGCCGGTCGTCGAAGTAGGCGGCGTCGGCCTGTTGCTGCGTGCGGGCGGTCGTGGCGTTGACCACATACTGGACATTGGCGGCCAGCACCGTGTCGTTCAGGCTCGTGCCGCAAGGCGTACCGCTGCCGGGCAGGCCGGAGCAGGTCGACGCCGTGACGGCGGGAAACGCGCCGTTAGCCGGTGCGCTGACGCCGGCATCGACCAGCATCGTTGCCGGCTGCCACAGGTCCAGGAAGCGGCTCACCACGCGCACGGCGGCGTTGGTGGACAGCGTGGCATAGCGTGCGTCGCCGCGCTGGTTGGTCGCGAGGTTGTCGACGAAGGCCGGCACGCTCGGCACGGGCGCGCTGTCGACGAAGCCGGGATCGGCCGGCGGCGCCGGCATGGCCGCGCTTGTCGTGGTGGTCGACGCGACGTCGTCGCCGCCGCCGCAGGCCGCGAGAACGATCGCGCTCGACAATGCTGCGACGTGCAGCGGGAAACGGCTCCGTGATGCAAACATGCAAGACTCCATCCTGAGTGTCGAAGATGGCGGATTGTCATGGGCGATCGTGACGCAGCCGTTAAGGATTTGTTGCGGGTCGCGGTCGATGCGCCCGAATGCTCACTATCTGGTGAATTCGTGATGCTGAACGTTTGCGGACGGATCGATTCGCCGTCAGCGATGCCGGGGCAGGCCGTGCGTATGCGTTCGAAAAAGGTCGGAACCGGACCCGTCACGCCGGCTGGGCGAACGATTCCTCGTCGGCGCGACACACGCGGTTTCTGCCCTGGCGCTTTGCCGCATAGAGGGCGAGGTCCGCCTGATGCGACAACGCGTGCACGGACCTCGGGTGCGCGCGGTGCGCGGTCGCGCAGCCGATGCTGACCGTGAAAGCCGGAAGCGTCGCGTCGAATCCATCGAGCCGGTTGCGTTCCACCGCGCGGCGAATCGCTTCGGCGACCTGCGCGGCGCCGCTTTCGTCCGTATCGGGCAACACGGCGACGAATTCCTCGCCGCCATAGCGCGCCGCAAGATCGCCGCGCCGCCGCATCTGCGCGCGCATGCACTCGGCGAGAAAGCGCAGCGCGGTGTCGCCTTGCGCATGGCCGTGCCGGTCGTTGTACTGCTTGAAGTGATCGGCGTCGATGAACAGGACCGACAGGTTGCCGTCGCTGCCGCGCTGCAGCCGGGCCCATTCGTCGGCGAGCGCGGCATCGAGC
Source organism: Burkholderia sp. (assembly GCA_031253835.1). Lineage (GTDB taxonomy): Bacteria > Pseudomonadota > Gammaproteobacteria > Burkholderiales > Burkholderiaceae > Burkholderia. Next base: position 8,456 of record JAIRVP010000009.1, read on the forward strand.
GCGCGACGGTTGTGCAGGCCCGTCAATGGGTCGGTGCGCGTCAGGTCCGTGAGCAGCATCTGTTTGCGCAGGTTGTCCCGCAGCGCGAACGCGAGCAGCCACATCACCGCGCAGAACAGTGCGCCGATGACGGACGCCGACACGCCGACCGTCCACGTCAGGCGCGTGATGTCGGCCAGCACGTCGCGCTCGGCCGGCGCGACCACGGCGATCAGCGGTGTGCCGGGCACCCGCTGGTACGTATACAGCCGCAACGTGCCGTCGATGCTCGAGCGCGCGGCATAGAAGCCCGACTCGCGGCTCACCATCCGCTCGAACGACTTCGAGTGGCGCAGGCGGACCATCTGGTGATCGCTCAACCGAGGATTCCTCGCGAGGATCGTGCCGTCCGCGCGCAGGATCGCGCTGACGCCGTGCGGCCCGACGTTCAGGCGGGACAGCAGCCGGTCGAAGTAGGCGAGGTCGACGGCGACCACCGCGATGCCGTTGAACGCGCGGCCCGGTTGTTCGATGCGCCGCGACAGGGCGATGGACTCCGTGCCGCCGCGCGAACGCGCCCGGTACGCCTCGGACACGTAGAGGCCGACGTCGTCCGCATCGCGATGGACCTTGAAGTAGTCGCGATCGCTGAAGTCCCAGTTGTGGATCGGGCCGCAACAGCCGTCGATCAGCCGGCCGTTGCGGTCCGTCACGCCCATGCCGGTCACGTATTGCGCGGCCGTGCGCTCGAACAGCACGTCGTGACGCAGCCTGGCGTCCATGCCCACGATCGCGGGATTGCCGAGATCGGTCGCAAGCGACGCGAGCGCGTTGTTCGACGTTTCGACGGTGCGCGCGATCTCGCTGACCAGGACGGCCGCGACATTGCGCGACGTCTCGTGCGCATGCTCGACGACTTCGCTTCGCGCGGCCCACAGCGTCGCCGCGCTGATGCCGAGCGCCGCGAGCGACATCAGCGTCCCCAGCACGCCGACGACCAGGTGGTGGCGGCCGGCCCAGTCGGCAATTTTCTCGATCGAAGTGGATGCAGGCATTGCTCGCGCTCGTGCTCGTGCGGGAAGCCGGCTGCGACGACAGCGACGCCGGTCAAATCCGGGTTAACGGCACGGTTACCCGGAAATCGAGGCCGGCATGCTGAGCGATGACTGCACGGGAGGGCCACAAACGTGTGCGGCCGGGGCGCGCCGCGCAACGGGAGCGCGGCGGCGACGAATACGGGAGGCTTTGCCGGCTCAGTCGAGCCCGCCCTGGCACAGGTACTTGATCGACAGGTAATCGTCCAGGCCGTAGCGCGAGCCTTCACGGCCGTAGCCCGATTCCTTCACGCCGCCGAACGGCGCGGCTTCGCTCGCGAGTGCCCCTTCGTTGATGCCGACGATGCCCGTTTCGAGCCGCGCCGACACGCGCGCGATGCGCCGCACGTCCTGCGTGTAGAAATACGCGGCCAACCCGAACGGCGTGTCGTTCGCGGCGTCGACGGCCTCGTCCTCGGTATCGAACCGGAACAACGCCGCGACCGGGCCGAAGGTTTCCTCGCAGGTCAGCTGCATGTCGGCGGTGGCGTCGGCGAGCACCGTCGGCGCGTAGAAGTTCGGGCCGAGTTCGGCCAGGCGCTTGCCGCCGGCGAGCACGCGTGCGCCGCGCTCGATGGCATTGCCGACGTGGCGCGTGATCTTGTCCACCGCACGTGCATTAATCATCGGGCCGATCTGCGCGGCGGGTTCGGTGGCCGGCGCGACCTTCAGCGCGGCGACACGCGCGGTGAGCTTCGCGGCGAACGCGTCGTAGACGCCGGCCTGCACGTACACGCGATTCGGCGACACGCAGGTCTGGCCGCCGTTGCGGAACTTCGCGGCCATCAGCCCGTCGACCGCGGCGTCGAGTTCGGCATCGTCGAACACGATGAACGGCGCATTGCCGCCGAGCTCCAGCGACAGCTTCTTCAGCGTCGCCGCCGATTCGCGCGCGAGCAGCTTGCCGACGGGCGTCGATCCGGTGAACGTGATCTTGCGCACGCGGCGGTCGGCGAGCCAGTCGCCCACCGCCTCGATGCCGCGCTCGCGCGACGCGGCGATCAGGTTCAGCACGCCGGGCGGCACGCCGGCCTCCTGCGCGAGGAAGGCGAGCGCGAGGGCGGTCAGCGGCGTGTCCTCCGCCGGCTTCGCGACGACGGTGCAGCCGGCCGCGAGTGCGGGCGCGATCTTGCGCGCGATCATCGCAAGCGGGAAATTCCAGGGCGTGATCGCGGCGACGATGCCGATCGGTTCCTTCACCGCACTGAGCCGCTTGCCGCGCTGCTGTTGCGGAATCAGGTCGCCGTACGTGCGCGTCGCCTCCTCGGCGAACCACAGCACGTACGACGCGCCGTACGCGACTTCGCCGCGCGCTTCGGCGAGCGGCTTGCCCTGTTCGCGCGACATCAGTTTCGCGAGATCGTCGGTGTGCGCGACGATCGCCGCATGCCATGCACGCAGGATCGCGGCGCGTTCGCGAGCCGGCGTCGCGCGCCACGCCGGCAGTGCGCGTGCGGCCGCATCGGTCGCGGCGCGCGCGTCGGCGGCACCGCTGTCGGGTGCGGCGGCAACGGTCTCGAGCGTCGCCGGATCGGTGACGTCGAAGCGGCGGCCGTCGAGCGCGTCGCGCCAGGTGCCGTCGATCAGGTTGGCGGTGCGAACGAGTTCGGTTCGGGACAGCGTAAGCGGCATGACAGGTCCTTGGATGGAGCGGTTCGGCGACGGCGGCCGAGCGGGCGCGCGACGACCCCGCGCGGACCGCGGGTTGCCGCGTTCAGGGGATCGCACGCTGCGGTCAGTGCCGTTCGCCGAACAGCGATTCGAGCGGGTAGTGCCGTTTGACGAACGGCGACTTGATGATCACGTAACTGAAATACTTCTCGATCCCGATGTTCTGCTCGAGCAGCCCTTCGACGATCGTCTGGTAGTGGCTCACGCTGCGTGTGATGAACTTCAGCAGATAGTCGTAGCCGCCGCTCGCGAGGTGGCACTCGACGATCTCGTCGACGTTGCGGATTGCCGCGACGAAGCGGTCGAAGTCCTCACGGCGGTGGTCGGCCAGCGTGACCTCGGTGAACACGACCTGCACGTCGCCGAGTTTCTCGAGCTGGATGTGCGCGCCGTAGCCGCCGATGTAGCCGGCCTTCTCGAGCCGCTTCACGCGGATCAGGCATGGACTGGGCGATAGCCCGACCGCATCGGCCAGCTCGACGTTGGTCATGCGGCCGCGCTTCTGCAACTGGGAAAGGATCCGCAGGTCGATGCGATCCAGCTTGCTGTCCGTCATGTTCACGTGAGAGGGAAAAAATGGAATGTCCGGTTACTTTAGAGTCGAACGATGGCCGCCACAAGCCCGGCTTTCCCTTGGCCCGTCAGGCCGGCTGCGCGTGCGCGACGTCCAGCGCGCGCTGCACGCCCGTGTCGGCCAGCACGTCGTCGAGCGTCTTGCGCACGCGTTCGAACATCAGCTCGAACTCGCCCGCGGTGAAGCTCAGCGCCGGTGCGAAACCGAGCACGCCGTCGCCGAATGCGCGAAACACCACGCCGTTCGCGTACGCGGCCGCCGCGATCTTGTCCGGCACGTTCAGCGCCGGGTCGAAACGCGTCTTGCGCGCCTTGTCGACCACCAGTTCGAGCGCGCCGAGCAGGCCGGCCGAACGCGCGTCGCCGACGAGCGGATGCGCGCGCAGCGCATCGAGGCCCGCGGCGAAGCGCGGCGCCATCGCCTGGCCGTTCGCGAGCAGCCCGCCTTCGTGATAGAGCTTCAGCACCTCGAGGCCGATCGCCGCGCTGACCGGGTGCGCGGAATACGTATAGCCATGACCGACCGCGGCCGACTCGGCGCGGCTGCCTGCGATGCCTTCGTAGATTTCGTCGGACATCAGCACGGCGCCCATCGGCGCATAGCCGGCGGTCAGACCCTTCGCGACGGTCATCAGGTCCGGATCGACCTGCTCCGTCTCGCACGCGAACAGCGGGCCGGTGCGGCCGAAGCCGGTGATCACCTCGTCGGCGACGAACAGGATGCCGAGGCGCCGGCACGCTTCGCGCATCGCCTTCAGCCAGCCGGCCGGCGGCACGATCACGCCGCCGGATCCCTGCACGGGCTCGCAGAAGAACGCCGCGACGTTGTCCGCGCCGAGTTCCGCGACTTTTGCGTCGAGCGCGGCGACCGACGCGGCGATCAGCGCCTGCGGATCGTCGCCGAGCGCGTGGCGATACGGGTAGGGCGACGGGATGTGATGCTGGTCCGCGCGCGGCAGGTCGAAGTGACGGTGAAACGCGGGCAGCGCGGTAAGGCCGGCGCCGATCGACGAGGAGCCGTGATAGCCGCGCTCGAGCGCGATCATCTGCTTTTTCGACGGGCGGCCGGTCGCGTTGAAATAGTGCGTGATGAAACGCACCGCGGAGTCGATCGCATCCGAGCCGCCAAGCGTGAAATACACGCGGTTCAGCGACGGCGGAGCGAGTGCGGCGAGCCGTTCGGCCAGCTCGATCGCGGGCTGCGAGCCGAAATGGAAATAGCCGGTCGCGTAGGGCAGCTTCGCCATCTGGTCGGCGGCGGCTTTCACGATGCTGTCGCGGCCGTAGCCGACGTTCACGCACCACAGGCCCGAGAACGCGTCGAGCAGGGTATGGCCGTCGGCGTCCCGCAGGAATACGCCGTCCGCGGATTCGAGCACGGTGACGCCGCGCGCCTCGTGCGCACGATAGTTGACGACAGGGTGGATCAGGTGTTGACGATCTGCTTCGATCAGCGCGGCTTGGTTCATGGCAGGGTGGGATTCTCGTCAGGTGTCAGCGTGAGTCCATGCTACCGGGCGAGCCATCCGCACGCGTCTTCAATTTGCGGGCTGAAACGTACGAAAGCGGTGTTTGCGCGGGGCGCTTCGGCATTTTCTGCTGCGTGTCCCGCCGGGCCGGGTGCGCGCGTCAGTAGCCGCGCGCGCGATCGACGACGCCGATCATCGGCTGTCCCGCGCGATGGCGCGCGAGGTTCGCGAGCACGGCGTCGACCGCGGTGTCGGGCCGTGTCGCACTGGCAATGTGCGGTGTGATCCGGATGCGCGGGTGCGTCCAGAACGGGTGGCCGGCCGGCAATGGTTCGGGGTCCGTCACGTCGAGGATCGCGCTGTCGAGGCGGCCGCCGTCGAGCGCGGCGAGCAGCGCGGCCGCATCGAGCTGCGGGCCTCGCCCGACCTGCACGAGCGACGCGCCGGCCGGCAGCGCGTCAAACACCCGTGCGCCGAGCAGCCCGCGCGTGCTGTCGGTCAACGGCAGCAGGCAGATCAGGATGTCGGTGCGGGCCAGGAACGCGTCGAGCGCCGCGTCGCCGGCGTAGCAGTCGATGCCGTCGAGCGTGCGCGGCGTGCGACTCCAGCCGGCACACGGGAAACCGAAGCGCCGCAGCGTGTCGAGCACGGCCTGCCCGAGCGTGCCGAGCCCGAGCACGCCGACTCGCCGCGACGCGGCCGCGCGCACCGGTTTCTCGCGCCACACGTGCTCGCGCTGCTGCGCCGCATAGTCGAACAGGTCGCGATGGATCGTCAGCACGGCCTGCGTCACGTATTCGACCATCCCGTCGACGATGCCCGGCTCGATCATCCGCACGACCGGAATGTGGGCCGGAACCCGCAGCAGGTCGAACTGATCGATGCCGGCACCGACGGAAAACACGACCTCGAGATTCGGGAACAGCACGACCGGGTCATCCGGCGGCTGCCACGCGGCGAGATAGCGGACCGCTTCGGGGTCGCCGATGTCCGGCCAGATCCGGAACGCGAGATCGGGCGCCATGTGCGCGAAGCGCTGCGCCCATTGCGCGCCGCGCACCGGGTCGGCCTTGTACAGGAAGCTCATCTCCCTGCCGCTCAGCCGAGTGCTTGGTTCACGATTGCGAACGCATGCAACGCCGGGTCGCGCGCCGGCGTCGCGCCGCGCGCCATGGCGACGACGGTATCGACGCGCGGCAGCCCGAGCCCCTGCAGCCAGTCGGACAGCCCGCTGTCGCCCGGCACGTCCAGCCGCACGAACATGCCCTCGTGCAGCGCGAGCCAGTGGCTGATCAGCGCCTGCGCGCGCAGCGCGTCCGGTGCCACCACCGGGCCGATCGCATGGCCGCGGCCGAAGCGGCGAAACAGCGCGAAGCCGAGCAATTCGCCGTCGCGATCGAGTGCGATGCCGTTCGCGACACCGAGCAGTGCATCGATCACTTCGTCGCGTCGATAGCCGGCGGCGCGCGACGCGAGCGCGGCGAGTCGCGGGGCATCGTTTGCGCCGATCGGCCGCAGGCGCTCGCCCGGCGGCAGCGAGATCAGCGGCGGCTGGAAGGCCGCGCCCTGATGTTGGTCGATCGTATCGATCACGTCGAAGCCGAATTTCGCGTACAGCGGTTCGCCGGCCGGCGTCGCATGCAGAAAAATGGTTCGCGTACCGAAGCTGTCGACCACGCGGGTGAGCAGTTCGCGCCCGATGCCGCAGCCCTGGCGCTCGGGAGACACGATGACCATGCCGAGCGACGCGTGCGATTCGCCGAAGCGCCAGCCGAGCGCGGTGCCGACGATGCCGGACTCGTCTTCGGCGACGAAGCCGCTGCCGAGCTGGAAAACGAAGCGCCAGTCGTCGAGCCGGTGCGGCCACTTGACTGCCTCCGACAGACGATGTGCGGCGGGCAGGTCGGTTTCGGCGAGCGGGCGATAGGCAAGCGCGCTGGAAGGATTGAGGTCGGACACGCCGGACTCCGGATGGGTGGGAATGACGTGTCCACTCTGCCAGCGACACCGCGGCGCGGATAGGACGATTCGCCTGTTTCCCCGCGGCGACGGCCGCTCGCGCGAGATCGACGCAAACCCGCTCGATCGGTGCGCACGAACGCGCGCAGCGTGCCGCCGGGGCCTGTCAATCCGACAGCGCCTGCTGTGGGAACGGCACTACGATGAAAGCAACGGTGCCGTTGCCGCTTGCCGGCGCGGCCGCGCCACTCCGGCGTGCGCCGCAGATCGTGCCGCGCAGCGCGCACAACACGCGGCGATTGTGCGTTTTGGGCCGCGCCGAACGACGCGCACCGGGTTTTTTGCCCTGATTCAATTTCGTACAACCCAGCCCGTCCCCGGCCCTGCCGGGGCTTCACACCGACAGGACGCACCATGATCCAGTTTGAACCGAAGTTCATCACCTTCGACTGCTACGGCACGCTGACCCGCTTCCGGATGGCGGACCTGGCGCGCGAGATCTACGCGGACCGGCTGTCGCCGGTCGCGATGGAGGAATTCGTGCGCGCGTTCGCCGCCTATCGGCTCGACGAGGTGCTCGGGGCCTGGAAGCCGTACCGCGACGTCGTCGTCAACGCGATCCGGCGCACGTGTGCACGCATCGGTGTGCGGTTCGACGAAGCCGAGGCCGAGCGTTTCTATCATGCGGTGCCGACGTGGGGGCCGCATCCGGACGTGCCGGCCGGGCTGTCGCGGCTGGCGACGAAGTACAAGCTGGTGATCCTGTCGAACGCAATGGACGACCAGATCATGAGCAACGTCGACAAGCTCGGCGCGCCGTTCCATGCGGTGTTCACCGCGCAGCAGGCGCAGTCGTACAAGCCGCGCATGCAGGGCTTCGAATACATGTTCGGCAAGCTCGGCTGCAAGCCGGAGGACGTGCTGCACGTGTCGTCGAGCCTGCGCTACGACCTGATGACCGCCGAGGATCTCGGGATCAAGCACAAGGCGTTCGTGAACCGCGGCCACGAGCCGGGCACGCCGTTCTACAACTATTACGAAGTGTCGGACATCGGCCATCTCGCGACGCAGCTCGGGCTGTAAACGGCATGTCGGCTGCGCGGCGTCCTGTCGCGCAGCTTGCCGCCGGCCCGCCGCAATGCCCGGGAAAACCCGCGCACGCGGCCGGGCGTCGGCGTCGGAACATCATGCGAACCTTGCGCATCGTCTCGCGCAGCGGTCGCGGCCCGTCGGCATGCGCGGCGAGCATCCGCGCATCGTCCGCGCCGAATTCGATCGCCTCTCCGGCATCCGGTGCAAACACGCCGGCGTCAGGCAGAAAGCGCATCGCTTCCCACTCCTTCACGTTGCGCCGGCAAGTGTGCGGCAGGCATTCGAACCCGCCGGCAGCGAATGCGTCGCCACGCGGAATCACGAACCGGCGGCTCACCACAAGCGGGTTCGGCGCCGGCCAGGCCGGCCGCCGTGCGCGTGTCATCGGGCAGGCAGGCTGCGATGGAGCGGGCAATCTTCCGACGAACGTTTTTGACCGCCGCTCGTGCCCCGGCATCGCGCAAACGGCGGTGCGCCGGGGCACGCAGCAAATCATGCTGCGCAGGCGGTCCAAAACGGTCGAATCGTGTCGTGCAGCCGCCCCGAATCGCGACAACCCGCATTTTGGCGATGCTTAAATTGAACTCAATGCGTACGACGTTGCATTCGCTACCAGCAGGCGGGTGCGGCGGGATTCAAGAACCACGCTGGATCCCAGGACCCACTTTCCACAGTCAGGAGCAGTTCGGATGAGCGACGATATCGACAACGGCGGCAAGGGTGGCTTCACGCGCCGCGACATGATGCGGATCATGGCGGCGAGCGGCATGATGGCCGCCGGCGCCGGCGGACTGCTGGTGAATCCCGTGACTGCCTTCGCCGCGCCCGCGCCGAAACGCGGCGGCAAGATCCGGGTCGCGAACGAATCGAGTTCGACGGCCGATACGCTCGACCCGGCCAAGGGATCGACGGGTGCCGACTACATCCGCTTCTTCATGTTCTACAGCGGCCTGACGCAGCTGGATCAAAGCCTCACCCCGCAGATGAACCTCGCCGAGTCCCTGCACACGACCGACGCGAAGACCTGGGTCATCAGGCTGCGCAAGGGCGTCACGTTCCACGACGGCAAGCCGGTCGGCCCGGCCGACGTCGTGTACTCGCTGATGCGCCACAAGAGCGCGGCCACCGCGTCGAAGGTCAAGACGATCGCCGACCAGTTCACCGATGCGAAGGCGACGGGGCCCGACGAAGTCACGCTCGTGCTCGCCAGCGCGAACGCGGACCTGCCGGTGATCCTCGCGACGCCGCAGCTCGTGATCACCAAGGACGGCACGACCGACTTCAGCACCGGCATCGGCTGCGGCCCGTACAAGCTGAAGTCGTTCAAGCCGGGCGTGACGACCATCGGTGTGCGCAACGACAGCTACTTCAAGCCGGGGATGCCGTATCTCGACGAGATCGAGCTGATCGGCATCACCGACAGCGCCGCGCGCCTGAACGCGCTGCTGTCCGGCGACGTGCACCTGATCAACGCGATCGACCCGCGCTCGACGCAGCGGGTCGCGTCCACGCCGGGCTATGCGCTGAAGGAAACCAAGTCGGGGCTGTACACCGACCTGATCATGCGCAGCGACAACCCGATTACCGCGAACCCCGACTTCGTCGAAGGGATGAAGTACCTGTTCGATCGCGAGCAGATCCGCTCGGCGGTGTTCCGCGGCTATGCGGTGATCGGCAACGACCAGCCGATTCCGCCGGGGCATCGCTACTTCAACGCGTCGCTGCCGCAGCGGCCGCACGATCCGGACAAGGCGAAGTTCCTGTTCCAGAAGGCGGGTGCGCTGGGCACCACGCTGCCGCCGGTCTATGCGACGTCCGACGCGAACGGCTCGATCGAGATGGCCGTGCTGATGCAGCAGGCCGGCCAGAAGATCGGGCTGAACCTGCAGGTGAACCGCGTCGCGGCCGACGGCTACTGGTCGAACCACTGGATGAAGCATCCGCTCGGCTTCGGCAACATCAACCCGCGCTCGAGCGCCGACGTGCTGTTCACGCAGTTCTTCAAGTCGGATGCACCGTGGAACGAGTCGGGCTGGAAGAACCCGAAGTTCGACCAGCTGCTGCTCGCCGCGCGCTCGGAGACCGACGACGCGAAGCGCAAGCAGATGTACGGCGAGATGCAGGTGCTCGTGTCGCAGCAGTGCCGGATCGGCATTCCGGCGTTCATCAGCTTCCTCGACGGCTACGACAAGCGGCTCGCGGGCCTCGGCTCGATCCCGACCGGCGGGATGATGGGCTTCATGTTCGCCGAGCACGTATGGTGGAACGCCTGACGCCGATGCATGACGCCGCCGCGCGGCCGGAGCGGGCAACCGCCCCGGTCGCGCGCGATCTTTCCCGGAGTGCCGTTTCATGAATCGAATCCTGCTTGGACTGATCGGCCGGCGCATCGCGGTCACCGCGCTGACGCTGCTGATCGTGTCCGCGATCATCTTCACGATCACGAACCTGCTGCCGGGCGACGCCGCGCAGGCCGCGCTCGGCCAGTCCGCGACACCGGAAACGGTCGCCGCGCTGCGCCAGCAATTCGGCCTCGACATGCCGGCCCACGTGCGCTACCTGCATTGGCTCGCGGGGCTGCTGCACGGCGATTTCGGCCGCTCGCTGTCGGGCGACATGCCGGTGTCGGAGCTGATCGGCGGGCGCCTGCCGAAGTCGCTCGCGCTCGCGGCGATCACGACCGCCGTGTCGGTGCCGATCGCGCTGCTGCTCGGGATTCTCGCGGCGGTCAAGCGCGAGTCGCTGGTCGATCGCGTGATCAGCCTCGGCACGCTGTCGCTCGTCGCGACGCCGGAGTTCCTGATCGCGACGGTCGCCGTGCTCGTGCTGGCCGTGAAGCTGCACTGGCTGTCGGCGCTGTCGTACAGCGGCCCGATCGAAAGCCTGCACGATTTCCTGCGCGCATACGCGATGCCGGTGCTGACGCTGTGCGCGGTCGTGATCGCGCAGATGGCCCGGATGACGCGCGCCGCGGTGATCGAGCAGCTGAGCGCGTCGTATGTCGAGATGGCCGTGCTCAAGGGTGCGAGCCCCGCGCGCGTCGTGCTGCGCCACGCGTTGCCGAACGCGATCGGCCCGATCGCCAATGCGATCGCGTTGAGCCTGTCGTACCTGCTCGGCGGCGTGATCGTCGTCGAGACGATCTTCAACTATCCGGGCCTCGCGAGCCTGATGGTCGATGCCGTCGGCAATCGCGATTTCCCGCTGGTCCAGGCGTGCACGCTGATCTTCTGCGTCGCCTACCTGACGCTCGTGCTGTTCGCCGACCTGTGCTCGATCGTGTCGAACCCGCGACTGCGGACCTGAGTGTCCCGTCCTTCTTCCGAGATGCCGCCCATGCACCCGACCGAACCCGTTCATCGCAGCAGCGCGCTGCCGCCGTCAGGCGAACCGCGCTCGCCGTGGGGGGGCGCGCCGCCGCCCGCCACGCCGTCCCCCGACCAGCCGCGCAAGCGCCGCGCCGCGCGCATGAAACTGACGACCGGCGGCCGCGTCGGCCTGTCGATGGTCAGCCTGATGCTGTTCATCGCGGTGTTCGCGCCGCTGCTCGCGCCGCACGATCTCGGTGCGATCGTCACGCCGGACGTGTTCGCGCCGTTCAGCGCGAAGCTGCCGTTCGGCTCCGACTTCCTCGGCCGCGACATGCTGAGCCGGATCCTGTACGGCACGCGGCTGACCGTGCTGCTCGCGCTCGCGGCGGTACTGCTCGCCGCGCTGACCGGCACGACGCTCGGATTGCTCGCTACCGTGTCGGGCCGCGCGGTCGACGAGACGATGAGCCGGCTGCTCGATGCGCTCACGTCGATTCCGTCGAAGATGTTCGCGCTGATGTTCGTCGCCGCGTTCGGCTCGTCGCTGCCGCTCCTGATCCTCACCGCCGCGGTCAGCTACATGCCGGGCTCGTACCGGATCGCGCGCGCGCTGGCGGTCAACATCAGCACGCTCGAATTCGTGCAGGTCGCGAAGGCGCGTGGCGAGAGCGCGTTGTACATCGCCTGCGTCGAGATGTTGCCGAACATGATCCATCCGATGCTCGCCGATACCGGTCTGCGCTTCACGTTCGTCGTGCTGCTGCTGAGCGGCCTGAGCTTTCTCGGGCTCGGCGTGCAGCCGCCGTATGCGGACCTCGGCTCGCTCGTGCGCGAGAACATCGCGAGCCTCGGCGACGGCTCGGCCGTCGCGATCATGCCCGCGGTCGCGATCGCGATCCTGACGGTGGGCGTCAACCTGATGATCGACGGTCTGCCGCATCGCGGCCGCCGCAAGGGCGCGGCCGGCGCCGCCGGAGGGCACTGATGCGACACGAATCGAACCCGCTCGTCGAGGTGCGCGGGCTGCGCGTGGTCGGCGGACGGCCGGGCGGCGAGGAAACGACGATCGTCCACGGCGTCGACTTCGACATCGGCCGCGGCGAGGTGCTCGCGCTCATCGGCGAATCGGGCTCCGGCAAGACGACGATCGCGCTGGCGCTGATGGGCCACGCGCGTGCCGGTTGCCGGATCGCCGGCGGCTCGGTGAAGCTCGGCGGCACGGACGTCTGCACGCTGTCCGCACCGGCGCTGACCGCGCTGCGCGGCCGCAAGGTCGCGTATATCGCGCAGAGCGCCGCCGCCGCGTTCAACCCGTCGCGCACGATTCTCGACCAGGTGATCGAGAGCGCGCTGATTCACCGGACGCTGACGAAGCGCGATGCGCAGGCGAAGGCGATCGAGCTGTTCCGCGCGCTCGCGCTGCCGGAACCGGAGACGATCGGCAAGCGCTATCCGCACCAGGTTTCCGGCGGCCAGTTGCAGCGGCTGATGGCCGCGATGGCGCTGATCACCGATCCGGAGCTGGTGATCCTCGACGAGCCGACCACCGCGCTCGACGTGACCACGCAGATCGACGTGCTGCAGGCGTTCAAGAGCGTGATCCGGCGCTGCGGGATGAGCGCGGTGTACGTGTCGCACGACCTGGCCGTGGTCGCGCAGATGGCCGACCGGATCGTCGTGCTGAGCGACGGCGTGATCCGCGAGGCCGGCACGACCGAACAGATCCTGCATGCGCCGACGCACCCGTACACGCAGAGCCTGATCGCGGCGGTGACGCCGCACGATGCCGAGCGCGACGCGAAACCGGAACCTGCCGTGCCGGCGCCGCTGCTCAACGTGCGCGGCGCGATCGCCGGGTACGGCGGCCGTACCGCGAAAGGCTGGCCCGCGAAGGTGATCCTGCACGAGGTGGACCTGTGCATCGGGCGCGGGCAGACCGTCGGCGTGATCGGCGAATCGGGCTCCGGCAAGACGACGCTCGCGAAGGTGATCGCGGGCCTCGTGCCGGCGACGGGCGGCGAGATCCTGCTCGACGGCGAGCCGCTCGCGCGCGATATCGGCAAGCGAACGAAGGAGCAGCACCGCCGCGTGCAGATCGTGTTCCAGAACGCCGATACCGCACTCAATCCGGTGCATACGGTCGAGCGCACGCTCGCGCGGCCGCTCGCGTTCTATCACGGGATCAGGGGTGCGCGTGCGCGGCAGCGCGTCGCGGAGCTGCTCGAACTCGTGCGGCTGCCGCAGGCGGTCGCCGCGCGGCGCACCGGCGAGCTGTCGGGCGGGCAGAAACAGCGCGTGAACCTCGCGCGTGCACTCGCGGCCGAGCCCGACCTGATCCTGTGCGACGAGGTCACGTCGGCGCTCGACACGGTGGTCGGCGCCGCGATCATGGATCTGTTGCGCGACCTGCAGGCGAAGCTCGGCGTGTCGTACGTGTTCATCACGCACGACATCGCGAAGGTGCGCGCGATCAGCGACGACATCGTCGTGCTGTATGCGGGCCGGCGGGTCGAGACGGGCAGCCGCGACGCGCTGTGCGCGCCGCCTTATCACCCGTATTCGCACCTGCTCGTGTCGTCCGCGCCGGAACTGCGCGCGGGCTGGCTCGACGATGCGGCCGAGCGTTGCCATCGTCCGCTCGTGCCGATCGGCGCGAGTGCGGACGCCGCCGAGCTGTGTCCGTTCCTGTCGCGCTGCTCGATGCGGGTGGACGGTGTCTGCAACCGGACGGCACCGGTGCTGCGCACGCTCGACAACGGCGCGCAGGTGCTGTGCCATCGCAGCGAGGAGGACCTCGCGCGTTTCCAGGCGGAGCCGGTGCAGGCGGGCGTCGCGCCGGTGCAGCCGGTACAGCCGTAACGCGCGAGACGCCAACCGTTCATCGCGCGTTCCGCTGCGGCCGGCGCGCCGCATAGTGTGCTGCGGCAGTCGCGCAAAACGGCGATTTGTGCGCGTGCCGCGCGCGAATACGCGGCAACTGCGGTTTTTGACGCTGATTAAATGATTCCCATTGAACGGTCGCCGATCGTCGTTGCCGGAATGCTCGAGAAGGATCAGGATCCGATGAAATTCGAATCGTACTGGCTGGATACCCGCCCCGCGTTTCGTGCCGGTTGCGAAGGGCCCGTCGAAGGGCGTGCCGACGTGGCCGTGATCGGCGGCGGCTTCACCGGCCTGTCGGCGGCGCTCGCGTTGGCGCAGCGCGGCGTATCGGTGGTCGTGCTCGAAGCCGCGCAGGTCGCGGGCGAAGCGTCCGGGCGCAACGGAGGCCAGTGCAATACGGGGGTCGCCCAGGACTACGCGTCGCTTGCCGCGCGAATCGGCGCCGAGCCGGCGAAGCAGTTCTATCGCGCCTATGAAAGCGCGGTCAAGAGCGTCGAGACGATCGTCACGGAGCAGGCGATCGATTGTGACTTCCGGCGTGCGGGCAAACTGAAGCTTGCGGCGAAGCCGCAGCATTTCGCGGGGCTCGCGAAGACGTTCGACGCGTTGCGGCGCGATGTCGATCCGGATATCGAACTGATCGAACCGTCGAGGATCCGCGATGAAGTCGCCTCCGACGGCTTTTACGGTGGACTCCTGCAGCGCAACGGCGCGCAGATGCACATGGGCAAGTTCGGCGTCGGGCTTGCGCAGGCGGCCGTGCGTGCCGGTGCGCGCCTCTACGAGCATGCGGCCGTCACGCAGCTGGACCGGCTGGAGGGCGAGCGCCACGTGATTACCTGCACGCGCGGCACGCTCGTCGCCGATCGCGTGCTGGTCGCGACCGGCGCGTCGCAGCACGGTCCGTTCGCATGGTTCCGGCGGCGCCTCGCGCCGGTCGGCAGTTTCATCGTCGTGACCGAGCCGCTGCCCGACGCGCAGCTGAACCGGCTGTTTCCGCACCGCCGTGCGTACGTGACGTCGCGCCAGATCGGCAACTACTTCCGCGTGACACCCGACAACCGGCTGCTGTTCGGCGGCCGTGCGCGTTTCGCGATGTCGAGCCCGCGCTCCGACGCGAAGAGCGGTGACATCCTGCGCGCCGGCATGGCCGGCTATTTCCCGGAACTGGCCGACGTGCGGCTCGATTACTGCTGGGGCGGGCTGGTCGACATCACCGCCGACCGGCTGCCGCGCGCGGGCCAGCACGACGGGCTCTATTACTCGATGGGCTACAGCGGTCACGGCGTGCAGATGTCCGTGCACATGGGCCGCGTGATGGCCGACGTGCTGTACGGCGCGGCCGCGTCGAATCCGTGGCGCGAGCTCGAGTGGCCGGCGATGCCCGGCAATTTCGGGCACGCATGGTTCCTGCCGATCGTCGGCGCGTATTACCGGATTCAGGATTTCCTGCACTGAAGCGGGCGCCGGGGAGGAGTCGATATGAAAGTGCGTTTCGTTGGCCCGCTCGCGGGTTTCGCCGTGTCGGCCGCCGCCACGCAGGCGGCGGCATGAGGACTGCAAGCATGCTCAACCTGTTTCACGACCCGGTCGACGGCGCGACGCTCCGCGCACTGCGTGTCGCGCGGCCCGTCTCGCCGGCGATCGACGATGTGCTGCGCACGATCGACGCATCGTTTGCGCAGCCGCTGAACCTCGGCACGCTCGCGGCGGTGGCCGGGTTGAGCGTGTCGCGTTTCACCGCGCGCTTTCGCAGCGAAACCGGGTTGTCGCCGCATCGGTATCTGTGCCTCGTGCGGGTGCGGCGCGCGCAGGACCTGCTGCGCGCCGGACTCGCGCCGTCGGTCGTCGCGACCGATGTCGGCTTCTTCGATCAGAGCCATCTGTGCCGGCATTTCCGGCGGGTGCTCGGGATCACGCCGCGCGATTACGTGATCGCGCGACCGGGCGGCACGCCGGCGCGAACGTCGTCGACGTGCACCCGCACCGAACGTCGCGAAGCGTCGTGTCACGCCGCGTAGGCACACGCACGAGCCGGGTGCCCGCCTGACGGGTGTCGGGCGAACGGCGATTTCCGATATCGCGCGACGGTTTTCAACCAGGCCGTCGCGCACTGCACAGGAGCAGAAATGACCGCAGCTTTCGTGTTGCACCGTGCCGACGGCGCACCTTCGTCAACCGGGTTCCGCAAGCAGGCGTTCGGCGAGAACGATCCTTTTGCCTCGCATCGGGAGATGGCGTGGGAAGGGCCCGACGCGATGGCTGCCGGGCGTATCCGCTTTGCCGGCGCGCTCGACATTGCGAGTTATCCGCACATCGAGACCCTGGTGGTCGTCGAAGGCGAACTGACGCTCGACGCGGCCGGCGCTGCCCCGTTGGTGCTCGGTCCGGGGGAAGGGATCGTCATCGGCAGCGGCACGGCGCTTCGCATCCACGCGGATTCGCGCGTGTTTCTCATGTTCTGCGCAGCCGCGTGCACGACACCGACGAAGCACGGCCTGTTTCCGCTGCGCGCCGATGCCGACTTCAAGCCGTCGTCGTCGCTGCCCGCGGAGGTGCTGCTCGGCCCGGCGCCCCAGTGTCGCAGCGACAACGTGTTCGTCGACGACGGCGCCGGGTACTGCGCCGGTACGTGGGATTCGACGCCTTATCACCGGATCATTCGCCCGCATCGCGTGAACGAATTCATGTTCCTGCTGGCCGGCAGCGTCCGGTTCGCCGCACCCGACGGCGGCGTGCTGTCGCTCGGTGCCGGAGACGCGCTGTTCGTGCCGCGCGGCGTATCGATCGGGTGGGAAAGCAGCGAGCGCGTGGCGAAGTTTTACGTCGTGCAGAACGTCCACGTATCCACCGAACGAGACTGAGCATGTCACCTCCGCTGCGCCATATCGAAACCTCGCCCACGCTCCCGGCATCGGCCGACGTCGTCGTGATCGGCGGCGGCATCATCGGCGTCTTTACCGCCTACTACCTCGCCCGGCGCGGGGTGTCGGTCGCGCTGCTCGAGAAGGGCCGCATCGGCGCCGAGCAGTCGAGCCGCAACTGGGGCTGGTGCCGGCAGCAGAACCGCGACGCGCGCGAATTGCCGATGGCCAGCAAGAGCATCGATCTGTGGGAACGATTCGCCGCCGAATCCGGCGAAGACACGGGCTTTCATCGCTGCGGGTTGCTGTATCTGAGCAATGACGAGGCCGAGCTGTCCCGCTGGGCCAGCTGGGGCGAGTTCGCGAAGACCGCGGGCGTGACGACATATATGCTCGACAGCAAGCAGGCAGCCGAGCGCGGGCATGCAACCGGCCGGCAGTGGAAAGGCGGCGTGTTCTCGCCGAGCGACGGCACGGCCGACCCGGGGAAGGCCGCGCCGGCCGTGGCTGCCGCGTTGATGAGGCTCGGCGGCAGCGTCCACCAGCACTGCGCGGCGCGCGGGATCGAACTCGAGGGCGGGCGCGTCAGCGCCGTCGTCACGGAGGCCGGCGTCATCAAGACCCGGACGGTCGTGCTTGCCGGCGGTGCCTGGGCGTCGTCGTTCTGCCGCCAGCTCGGCATCCGTTTTCCGCAGGCGTCGATCCGTCAGTCGATCCTGAGCGTGTCGCCCGTCGCGCATCCGCTGCCGGATGCGCTGTACACGTCCGGCGTGTCGGTGACCCGCCGCAGCGACGGTCGCTACGCGCTGGCGATCAGCGGTCGCGCACGCGTGGACCTGACGCCGCAGTTCCTGCGCTTCGCGCCGCAATTCGTGCCGATGTTCGCGAAGCGCTGGCGCAATCTTCTGCCGGGCGGCCTCGAAGGCGTGCGCGGCGGCCATGAAACGCTGAAGCGCTGGCGCCTCGACGCGCCGACGCCGATGGAGGCGGTTCGCATCCTGGATCCGCGGCCCGACATGGCGGCGGTCGCCGAAACGTATCGCCGTGCGGCCGAACTGCTGCCCGAACTGCGCGAAGCGACGATCACGCACGCGTGGGCCGGGTTCGTCGACAGCACGCCGGACGGCGTGCCGGGGATCGGCGAAGTGCCGGGCGTGCCGGGGCTGATCCTGGCAGCGGGCTTTTCGGGCCACGGCTTCGGGATCGGCCCGGGCGCCGGGCACCTGATCGCGGATATCGCGACCGGTGCGCAACCGCTGGTCGATCCGGTGCCGTATCGGCCCAGCCGGTTCGCCGAGTCGGCATGGGGCAAGGTCGCGGATTTCTAGCATGCGGCCGTCACGTTTTCCTGCCACTTCGGCAAACCATGGTTTCCGCCGTTCGTCGGCGCACGGTATCGACTCGAGGACACGCCAGTCATGCATTCACCCGTCAATTCACCGGTTCGTCGACTGATGCAAGCCGGAAGGCTGGATCGGTTCTTCATCGACGGCGACTGGGTCATGCCCGACGGCGGCGACCGGTTCGCGGTCGTCAGCCCGTCCACGGAAGACACGCTGTGCGAGATCCCGCTCGGTAACGCCCGCGACGCCGACCGCGCGGTGCAGGCCGCGCGCCATGCATTCGAGCGCTGGGCCGCGACTTCGGCGCATGAACGCGCCGCGCTGCTCGACCGCATTCACGCGCTGATCCTGGAGCGCGCCGAGCTGTTCGCCATGGCACTCGCGATGGAAATGGGCGCGCCGATCAGCTATGCACGCAGCGCCCATGTGCCGCTCGCGGCCGAACATATTCGCGTCGCGCGCGACAATCTGGCCGGCTATCCGTTCCGGACACGGCGCGGGACGACCGCGATCGTGCGCGAGCCGATCGGCGTCTGCGCGCTGATCACGCCGTGGAACTGGCCGATCTATCAGATCACCGCGAAGGTCGGTCCGGCGCTCGCGGCAGGCTGCACGGTCGTGCTGAAGCCCAGCGAGCTGTCGCCGCTCAGTGCGTTGCTGTTCGCGGACGTGATCGCCGACGCAGGGGTGCCCGCCGGCGTATTCAACCTGGTGAGCGGCAGCGGCGCGGAGGTGGGCACGGCGCTGTCGTCGCATCCGGAGGTCGACATGGTGTCGATCACGGGGTCGACGCGTGCCGGCGTGCTCGTTGCACAGGCGGCGGCGCCGACCGTCAAGCGCGTCGCACAGGAGCTGGGCGGAAAGTCGCCGAACCTCGTGCTGCCCGATGCGGATTTGCCGCGTGCCATCGCGCCGGGCGTGGCCGCCGCCTTCCGCAACATGGGCCAGTCGTGCAGCGCGCCGACTCGCATGATCGTGCCGCGCGACGTGCTCGGCGCGGTCGAGGAACTGGCCGTCGCGGCAACGCAGCAGCTGGTCGTCGGCGATCCGTTTGCCGAGGCGACGACGCATGGCCCGCTCGCCAATCGCGCGCAGTTCGATCGGGTCGCGCAGATGATCGACGCGGGCATCGACGAACGGGCGAAGCTGATCGCCGGCGGCCCCGGCCGGCCGGCGGGATTCGACCGCGGCTTTTATGCACGGCCGACGATCTTTTCCGGCGTTCGCACCGACATGGCGATCGCGCAGCAGGAGATCTTCGGCCCGGTCCTGGCGATCCTTCCGTACGACACCGTCGACGAAGCCGTCGCCATCGCGAACGACACGGTCTATGGGCTGGGCGCGCATGTGCAGGGCACCGACAAGGAACGCGTGCGCGCGGTGGCGGCGCGCATCCGGTCGGGGCAGGTGCACCTGAACTACCCGGCCTGGGACCCGCAGGCGCCGTTCGGCGGGTACAAGCAGTCGGGCAACGGCCGCGAGTACGGGATCGAAGGGATGGAAGAGTACATGGAGGTCAAGTCGATCCTGGGCTTTCATGATTGACGCAGCCGCAGTCCTGATTCGAATCGGTTTGCCTTGCAAGGGTATCGAAATTGGAAAACGCCACTGTCCCCGAGACGTCGTTGAAAACGCATCACGCGCACTGGGCAACCTTGCGTCGCGACCTGCATGCCCATCCCGAGTTGCGATTCGAGGAACACCGGACGGCCGACGTCGTCGCCCGCGAGCTTGAGCATCTCGGCTATGCGGTGTCGCGCGGACTGGGCGGCACGGGCGTCGTCGCGAGTCTGCCCGGTGCGAACCCGGGCCGTGGAATCGTGCTCCGTGCGGATCTGGATGCGTTGCCGATCCAGGAAGCCAATGACTTCGCGCACGCATCGGGCGAGCAAGGGGTCATGCATGCGTGCGGGCATGACGGGCATACCGTCATGTTGCTCGGGGCCGCACGCGTCCTGAAGGATCTGCCGCAGTTGCCGGGCACCGTGCATTTCGTGTTTCAGCCCGGAGAAGAGGGCGGCGCGGGTGCGCGCAAGATGATCGACGACGGGCTGTTCGAGCAATGCCCGACGGAGGCGGTATTCGGCATGCACAACTGGCCCGGCTTGCCGGCCGGACATTTCGGGTTGCGCACCGGCCCGATCATGGCCGCGGGCTCCCGGTTCAGGATCACGGTAACCGGCAAGGGCGCGCATGCGGCGCAGCCGCACCTGGGCATCGATCCCGTCCCGCTTGCCTGTTCGATGGTGCTGCAATGCCAGACCATCGCCGCGCGGCACAAGGATCCCGTGGACCCCGCCGTCATTTCGGTCTGCATGTTCCATGCGGGCACGACGGACAACGTCATCCCGGACAGCGCCGAGCTGCGCGGGACGATTCGTACCCTGTCGTCGGCGTTGCAACAACAATTGCAGCGCGACGTCCAGCGCACGTGCGAGGCGCTGGCGCAGGCCTATGGCGCGCAGGTCGAAGTCGAGTTCTTTCAGTACTACCCGGCGACGGTCAACACGCCGGCCGAGACTGCACTCTGCGAAACGGTGATTCGCGAGACATTCGGGGACGCAGGGCTTTACGCAGACGTGCCGCCGAACATGACCTCCGAAGACTTCGGCTTCATGCTCGAGGAGCGCCCCGGCGCTTACGTGCTGATCGGCAACGCGCCGGCCGGCACGGCCGCGCCGGCGCTGCATCACCCGAAATACGATTTCAACGACGACATCATTCCGGCCGGCGTCCGGTACTGGGTCGCCCTGGCACAGCATTACTTCAGGCGGTCGCCGTGAGCGCGTGCAGGATGTCGAACCGGTCGGCAGCCGGGCCGCGGCCCGCCGCGACGCGCACCGTGCATCCGGCAAGCCTCACGCTTCCTGTACGAGCGTCTTCACCCGTTCGGCCGACAGCGTGAGCTGCGTCGTGGATCGTGTGTCGGCAGCGATGTTCGGTACCCCGATCGACACGATCGAACGGCCGAGATGAACGCGGTCATGGCAGGGATTCCGTCAAGTCTGGTTGGAAGTTATAAGGAGTCCATCATAACAGGCGCGCGGCCCGGCCATCACCGGACAGGTACTCTGCGTGCAACGACAGCGGCCAGCAGGGGCGCGGCCGAGAACAGGCCGAACAGCCATGCGGCCGCATGCTGCGCGCCGGCGAGTCCTCCGGGCGTCGAGAAGCCGGCGAGATTGGCGACGAGCCCGCCGAGCGCGGCGCCGATCGCGGTCGCATAGAGCTGCACGGTCGTGATCGATGTCGATGCGAGGTCTTCCTGCCCGGTCGGTGCATGCGTCAGGACCTGCGTGAGCAGGTGCGGCCAACCCACGCCGATGCCGACGCCTACCGCCGTGAGCGCGATGCACAGGATGGCCGTACCGGCTCCGCTTCCGGACGGGTGCTGCTGCGGGACGACGAATGCGAGTGCGGCGAGCGCCAGCATCACGACCAGCGGCCCGCCGCGCACCAGCGCTTGCGCGGCACGCGAGGGTTGCCCAGAGCTGAAGACCGAGCCGATCGTCCAGCCCGCTGCCATCAGCGCGGTCAGATAGCCGGCGATCAGCGGCGGGTAGCCGTGAATGACCTGCAGGAAATACGGAACGAACACCTCCGTCGTGATCCCGATCACGAGCAGGCTCATGCACGCGTAGATGGCGCCGAGCGGTGTGCGCATGCTGCAGGCGCCCGTCGGCAGCAGCCGGATCGTCGCGTCGCGCTCGACGCGCACGATCAGTGCTGCGACCACAAGGCCCGCGGCGACACCCGCGATGTTCGCGGCGCGCGCCGTCGACAGGCTTGCCACGGACACGACGAGCACCGAGGCGGCAAGCAGCAGAATCCTGCCGAGTGCGAGCCGGGATACCGGCTGTCCGGACGCCTCATGCGCGGGCAGCCTGACGATCACGATCAGCGCCAACACGGCGGCGACGGGCAGCAATGTGACGAACGCAAGCCGCCAGGACCCCGTCTCCGCGAAGATCCCGCCGATTGCCGGCCCGCAGAGCGTCGCGCCGCCCCACATGCCGGACACCATCGCCATCGCACGCGACCACAGGCGTGCATCGAACACGACCCGGATCAACGCGTAGCTGAGCGCGAACAGGATCCCGCCGCCAAACCCCTGTGCGGTGCGACCGACGAGCATCCACGGCATGGTCTGCGCGCTCGCGCACGCGAGCGTGCCAGCGCAAAACACGACGAGCGCAACGAGGTAGGCGGCGCGCGGCCCGCAGCGGCCGAGCACATTGGCAGACAGCGGTGCGCCGACGATCGACGCCGCCATGAACAGCGTTGTATTCCACGCGTAGTATTCGAGCCCGCGGATATCCCGAACGACCGACGGCAGGATGGTCGTCGCGATGTAGATGTTGATCGCATGCAGCGCGACACCGCCGGCCAGTGCCAGCGACCGCATGCCGTTCGCGCCCGACAGCAGCGCGCGCCAGCCCGCGTTCGACGGAGCGGCCGATGCAGGCGGCGGGTTCGTGACGTCGTCGATGCTCATGTCTTCTCCGATGCGTGATCGCGCGTCGTGCGGCGACCGGATGCTTGAAAGGGTCATCGGTATCCGTTATAAAACCTCAACTAATGTTGAGGTCAACAGGCGGGAATCATGAAAATCGATGTGCAGGTGCCGTTGTCCGTCGGTGAGGTCGCGCGGCGCAGCGGTGTCGCCGTGTCGTCGATCCATTTCTACGAAGCGAAGGGATTGATTCACGGCTGGCGTAGCGACGGCAACCAGCGCCGTTACGCGCGCGACGTGCTGCGACGGGTCGCGGTCATCAAGGTCGCGCAGCGCGCGGGCATTCCGCTCGACACGATCAAGACTGCGCTGGACGAGCTGCCGTCCGGCAAGGCGCCGAGCGCGGCGGACTGGCGGCGGCTGTCGACTGGATGGCGCGACCTGCTGAACGAACGGATCCGGAAGCTCACCCAGTTGCGCGACCAGATGGACGGGTGCATCGGCTGCGGATGCCTGTCGATGAAGGATTGCCCGTTGAGGAACCCGGGCGATGCGTTGAGCGGGCGCGGGCAGGGGGCCGTGCTGCTCGAGGATGAGCCCGTCCGCAAGCGCAGGTCGACGTGATGCGGTCGTTCAGGTGGTCATGGTGCGCATGAGTACGTACCCTGGCGACCGCACCCGGCAAGTCCGGCGTCTCGCGCGCAGCGACGGCGGGCGGGGCGCGGGCGGGCGGTGGATTCCAGTATCAACCGGGTGTTCGAGGCGAACGGCCAGGCATCCAGATAAAGGGCCGGAACGGAAGACGTTGCCGGTGCTGGCTTGTCGAACACGAGCGACAGAAAGATAAACGATTTGTGATATCCGGGGTGTTCCTTCGGCGGGCGGTGGAATCCGTCGGAGCGCCAACTGGCAAGGGCCTTCGAACGGGGAGCCGCCGATATTTACCGAGCACCGGTTAGCACCGCGATTTTTAGTGTTTTTTTAGTGTTCGCCGAGTGGCGTGGCGAATCCGGACTTTGGCTTGCCGATCAAATCGGACTGGGACGCGAACGTTGTTTGACTGCGGTCGCGAATCACACCGAGCGTCTGATGTGCATTGATAGACGGATGAGTTTGCAAGCTAGCGCGCCCGACGCGTGGTGCGCGTGTGGATGGGGAGGTTTGACAGTTTCTACGTAGAAACTTTAGGAGGCGAGCTGGGACGTGCGCCGATGTGCAGTGAAAGGGCGCCGCGATGCGCTCGACCGTAGTGGTTCATTCCGAGGCACGAGCCGGCGGGGTGAAGGGGAACATAGTAAGGGCTATGTTCCCCTTCATTTCAGGACATCGGTGCGTGTGCGCCAATTTGGGAGTGCTCACACAACTAGTTGTGTCGATCGTCGGCCGGCGGGATCCGCTGGCGGCGCACGCGTGACAAGAGGCGGGCGCAGATAGAATGCGAGTGTCTTCGCCCACTGCTTCTTCCATGCCTTTATCGACAACCGTTTTTTGAGCAGACGCTGCGCGCGGTCTACGAAGCGCTGTGCGCTTCCCCTCCAGCCGCCCTTCACCTGAACGGTGTGTTCCGGTTTCAGGGCTACGAACTGGACGGAGCGTCCATGTTCCAGCTCGAAGACGTCGTGATGACGAGCCGGGAGGCCGCACACCTTTTGATGGTTTTCGACGGGTCCCGCGTGAGCGAACAGGAGCAGCACGATTTCGGCGTTGACGACGCGCCACCCGGCACCTATTTCACGATCATCAACCGGGAAGTGATCCACGAGGGGCATAAAAACCGGATCGGCATCTATATGGAGGAAGGCGACGGGGCGTCGCTATATCTTGGCGAGGACGCCGATCCGGGGCAGCCGGACGAAAACGGGCCTCCGGTCGAGCTTTCAGGTGACGGGCGGGCGGAGCCGGTGCGAGCGGTCCACGTCGACCATCTATTCCTCCGTCGACAGGCGCCGGACTATCTCGGCACGGTCTCTTTTGCGTTGTGTGCGATAGTTGCGCACCGTCTCGGCCTTACCCACATCTCGCTGATCGCAGGCGGTGGCCTCGGGCACAATGCGAACATGATCGGGTACTTTTTCTGACCGAAGCTCGGCTTTGATGCGCCGCTGGAGCCCCAGGAAATCGGTGCCCGTCCGGAATTCGCGGCCTGCGTGTCGGTCCAGGACCTGCTGGCGATCGATGAGCCGTGGTGGCGCGACAACGGTGCCCAACGATGGATGGAGTTTGACCTTGCGGCGGACAGTCCGGCCTGGGCAAAGCTGCTAGACTATCTTCGTGAAAAGGTGTTGATATGAGCGAAACCCTGAAGAAGCCTAGGCCGGAGGCGTCGACGACGCCGACCGTCGTGGTGCGTCTTACGCGCTCTGGCAAGAAGACGGTCGTCGTCACCCCCGAGATGAAGGCGCAGCTGCGTAAGCGTGCTAAGACATCGACGCGAAGCGCATTTCCAGAGTTACCGGAGTGGCGGCTGGAGCATTAATCGAAAAACGGACCGCCAGGTCCGTTTTTCTTTTCTCGAGCTGGATGTCGTCGGCGACTGTAGTGGTCAACTAGTCCCGGATACTGCGTGAAGTCTTTCTTCCGCAACAGCCGGCGCCAGTCCGTCGTTGAACTGA
This sequence comes from Burkholderia sp., assembly GCA_031253835.1. GTDB lineage: Bacteria > Pseudomonadota > Gammaproteobacteria > Burkholderiales > Burkholderiaceae > Burkholderia. The sequence goes on from JAIRVP010000009.1 coordinate 33,759, forward strand.
TGCGGCCGTATCCAGTTGTACCGGTGCATCAGGTAGTGGCTGATCTCCCGGTGTGCTTCCTGCGCCGACGTGTACCCCACAGTGGGCTGCCATGTCGCCTTGAGGCTGCGGAACCGGGCATCTCCTTGATCTCGGTGCGTTTTACGGGCGTCGACCGATGTATGCGTGACAACGCTTAGCGGTCGGCCCCTAAAATAACTGTCAATCGAATCAGCCACTTTCCGACTGGTCTTCCCATCCTGACGCACAAATCTTCTCGCCGAGCCTCGCCGATGACAGGCATTGGGCAATGCTTAACGGCGAACTTCATTCGAGCCCTTTAATTTTCGGAGTTGCTGACGCGAGCCGGCAAGTCGAGTGTCGCAAACGCAAAACATCATCACGCTTGGCGACCGATTAATGCGGCCCTCCTTTCGTCCGACGATTAATTGTCCTACTGTGAGTTGTGCCTGTCCGCCCCGGCAAGAGGGGAGTGAAGGATATGGCTCCAGATCGCAAGGCCCCCGTCGCCCACACCATTCGTCCCGTGGCGCGCAACACATGAGGGCGATTCGGACTCCGCAGGCCGCCGGCTGACCGATGCGATCTCAGACGTAAAGTGCTTGTCGCGCATCAGCCAGGCGATCCTGCGCGCGACGCTCGAGGTGAGCGCGGCCGATGGCGAATTTGCTTACCGGTTCGACGAGGAGGCCACGACGTGAATCGCGTATTCACCCTCGACAGCCTGCACGGCGACGACCTGAAATTCCACACGCTCGACGGCAGCGACGCACTCGGCCGGCTGTTCGAATTCCGGATCGAGGCGCTGGCGGACAGCCACAGCCTGTCGCTGAAGGACCTGCTCG
>JAIRVP010000081.1 GCA_031253835.1 Burkholderia sp.
TACTTGTTCGTGAGCTGCGAGCCTTGCGCGGCCATCACGGCCGGGCTCGTGTAGTTTTCCGACGCGATCAGCTCGATGTGATCTTCCTGGCGGCGGTTTTCCTGCTCGATCGCTGCAAAAAGTTCCGGATCGACGTTGGCAACGGTGCTGGTGGTGCGATTGAACATGCTGATTGACCCAAAGAGAGTGAATGACTGACCGCGGGATGCCGGCTGCAGGGTGATTCGGCCTTCGCATTCCAGCAGACGCGCCACCGTTCAGATAGAAGGATTGCGACAATCCGCTAGGACGCACCGCGCGCCGGGCGAACAAAAAAAATCGAAGGTTCGCATCGCTGCGGAACCTTCGACGAAACGGGCCGATCGTGCGGCAGGCGTAGCGCCTGCCTTCGGCTTCTTGCGAACATCCGTAATCAGACGGCGGAAAAACAGTTGTCGACGAACAGGTGGGTGCCGTTGACGAAACTCGATTCGTCGGATGCAAGGAACAGCGCGGCCGCCGCGACTTCCGACGGCTCGCACAGGCGGCCCTGCTGAACCGCGATCGCCGCTTCGGTCGCGTCGACACCCATCGCCTGCAGGTCCTTCAGTTCGCGCATCCCGTGCGGCGTGCGGATGAACCCGGGCGCCAGCGCGTTGCAACGAATCCCGCGATCGCGGTACTCGACGGCAATGGCCCGCGCGAACATGTGGCACGCGCCCTTGGTCGCGTCGTACAGCACTTCGCCCGGCGTCGCGCAGACAGCCGAAATCGACGACGTGCAGACGATGCTGCCGCGCCCTTTTTCCAGCATCTGCGGCAGCACGGCTTGCGTCATCAGGAACATGCTCTTGACGTTCACGCCCATCAGCCAGTCCCATTCCGACTCCTCGATGTCGAGGAACGGCTTGACGATCAGCGTGCCCGCATGATTGAACAGGATGTCCGCGTTGCCGTACTGCTTGCGCGCCGCCTCGACCGCCTGCCGGACTTCGGCCTGCTTCGACACGTCCGCGCCGAGGCCGATCGCCTGCAGGCCCGCATCGCGCAGCCGCGCGGCGAGCGTTTCGGCCGCATCGCCGTCGCGGTCGACGATCGCCACCTTCGCGCCCTGCGCGGCGAACAGTTCGGACGCCGCGCCGCCGCATCCGCCGGCGCCGCCGCTGACGATGGCGACCTTGCCGGCCAGGCGGCCGTCAATCTTGACATTCATGTGTCGTTCTCCAGTCTGGTTCGTTCGGCCTGCTCAACTGAACAGGGTCCGCAGGTGATCGTTGAGGAAATAGCCTTCGGGATCCACGCTGCGGCGCAGCGCGCGGAACGCTTCGGCCTTGGGGAACCAGCGATCGACGTCTTCGCGGTTCGTGAAATGCAATTTGCCCCAGTGCGGACGCGAGCCGTAGTCGCGCAGGATGTCGTCGACATCCTTCAGGAACGGCCAGTAGTCGACGCCGTTCGGGCCGCCCGAGCATGAAATGGTCACGCTGTCCTGCTGATGGAACGGGCTGATCCACGCCGGATCGCCCTTCGTGAAGCGGTATTCGACCGGGAAGATGCAGTCGCGATGTTTCGTGAGGATGAGGTCGCGCACGCGGCGCAGCGCCTCCTTGCCGTGCTGCGCAGGCACCGCGTATTCGAGCTCGTGGAAGTTCGGCACGTAGTGGATCGCATACACCTCGGAGCTGTACGCGATCTTCTCGTGCTCGCCTTCGTGGAACGTGCGTTCGTCGGTGATATCCATCACCTTGATCTCGCACACGTCGTAGTCCTGCTTCGAGTTCGATACCTTCGTGGTGTCGGGCAGGCAGTACAGGTCGCGGCTCGCGGACGTCGGGCACCAGAAGAAGCCGAAATGCCGGTGTGTCGCCGCCAATTCGTCGTACTGCTCCATCAACGCTTCGAAGTCCTCGCGCCACACGCGATCGTGCAGCCAGAACGCGTCGGTCACCTGCAGCGTCATCTCCGACACCACGCCGAACATGCCGATATTGACCTGCGTCGCGTGCAGCAGGTCGAGATCCTTCCGGTCGCTCACGTCCATGATCGAGCCGTCCGCGCGCACGATGCGCATCCCGACGACCTGCGACGACAGGTTGCCCAGCGTCGTCCCCGTGCCGTGCGTGCCGGTGGCGAGCGCGCCGGCGATCGCCTGCGAATCGATGTCGCCCTGGTTGACGAGCGACAGGCCGACCTCCTTCAGGTGGCGCGTCACCGCATTCAGCTTGGTGCCGGCCTTCACCGTCACGCGCTTGCGGCCCCGATCGACATCGACGATGCCCTGGTAATCCTGCAGCGACAGCAGCAGCCCGCTCGTCGCGACGACCGGCGTGAACGAGTGGCCCGATCCCGCGCAGCGGACAGGCTTGCCCTGGCGCGTCGCCGTGTGTACCAGCTCCGCAATCTCGGCCTCGCTGGTCGGCGCGGCCAGATGCGCGGCCACGCACGACTGGTTGCCGACCCAGTTTCTCCAGAATCCGCCACGGGGAAGTTCCATCGACGTCGCTCCAGCGTTGGTGTCGTGCCAAAGGTAGGGCGTCGGCAGGCTTTTCACTATCGGATTTCGGCAAGTTAGGGTTTTGACGAGCATGGGCCGGTTGCGGCCTTTTTGACCGGCCGGGCGAGCGGCTACAATGAACCGGTCCGGACTGCCCCTTCCCGCCCCCGATGACGCCGCCTGCCCATCCGAGCGATTTCTCCCGCGACCCGCTGTTCGCGCGCACGGTCGCGTTCTGCGCGTTCACCGACGTCGAGGAGCAGGCACGGTCGTTCGACGGCTGGAACATGAACTACACGCAGATCTCGGGCGGGCTGTTTCACGGCTCGTCGTCGATCGTGTCGCTGGGCGGCATCAAGCTGCTGGTCGAGGATCTCGACAAGGTCATCCTGCAGCAAGGCGCGGTGCCGTCGGAGCGGATCGCCGTGGCCGTGCCGCTGGAACTCGAAGGCCATGCACGCCTGTGCGGCGAGAAGAGCGGGCGCGACAGCCTGCACGTGTTCTCGAGCCAGCCGCAATTCGAGTTCTACTCGCCCGACCGGCACGTGCTCGTGAATGTCGAGATCGAGCCCGAGAAGCTGTCGACGGAGGCGATGCGCACGGTGGCCGCGTCGCTGCGCGCGCAACCCCATTCGCCGGTGATCCCGATGGCGACCTATGTGGCCGACCATCTGCGCGACCTGCTGCGCCAGACGCTGGCCGCCGCCGCACGAGGCCCGCGCATCGACGACGTGGCGACCCAGGACCGGATCGAACTGCTGGAGCGCACCGTGCTGTACGCGATCTCGGAAGTGATGACGGCCGCCGCACCGGAGGCCGGCGTGCAGGCCGCGCGACCGACGAAATACTGGTCGCTGGTGAACGCGGTGCAGGAACGGCTGCAGGATGCATCGACCTGCCCGCTGTCGATCGCCGAACTGTGCGTGCAGCTCGGCATCAGCCGGCGTACCGCGCAGTACGCGTTCCACGATACGTTGAACCTGAACCCGATTGCGTATCTGCGGGCCGTGCGTCTGAATCACGTGCGCCGCGAGCTGCGGCTCGGCGATTCCGTCACGTCCGCCGCCACCAAGTGTGGCTTCTGGCACCTGAGCAGCTTCGCGCAGGACTATCGCGCGATGTTCGGCGAGCTGCCGTCGGCCACGGCGAAACGCTACGCCGCGCACCGGGCCGCCTAGGGCCTGTTCACGATCCATCCGGCGGCCGGTGCGACGGAGATCGCACCGGCCGCCGTCCCGCCTGCTACGTCACTCGTCCTGCTGTTCCTGCTGCGCCTGCACCTGCCGCTGCTGGATGAACTGCCGCACATCGCTCATCGTCACGCGGCCGGTGTGCTTCGCATCGATCTCGTCGAAATGCTTCGACACGAAACCGAGCCCGCTGCTCTGCGCCTGCGCCTTCGTCACGGCCGCGCCGTTGCTCAGCACGGTATTGCCGCCGAGCCGGGCGTCGACGCGCTGCTGCGCCTGCTGCTGCAGCGCCGAGCCGGTCGACGGCAGCACCGGCGCGGCGCGCGTGGCAGGAAAGAACGGACCGTCGACACCGCGCCCACCGTGCGGCAGCTTCACCGGCGCCACCGCTTGCGGCGGCAACGCGTAGGCACTGCTCATCACGGCACCGAGGACGATCAACGGGGACATACGCCGCATCAATTTGATTAGGGACATGATCACTCGCATTCAATGGATGAATAGAGGGTTCCGCTGACAAGGAGTCCGTCGCTCAGGGCGCCGCCGCCTGCGTCGTCGCGGCCGTTGCGCCCGGGATGCTGCCCGTCGGTACGCTGGGCGGGTTTTCATCCGGCCACGGCGGCGGCAGCGTGTGCAGCGTCAGCGCCGTCGGAATCCGCGCGCCCTTGTAGAACGTCTTCAGGTCCCGCTTCATCTCCGGCCGCGCGACGTCGTCCAGGTAGGTCATGTGGCCGCCCTGGAAGAAGTTCACCTGCAGCTTCGGATTCAGGCCCTTCACCGTCTGCAGCCGCGCGAGTTGCTTCTCGGTGTTGAAGAACGGCGTCGCGAGATCGTGATAGCCGTTCTCCGCGAGCACGCGAAGCTTCGGGTTGAGCTGCAGCGCACCGAGCAGATCGGGGATCGTGTCGGGCATCGGCTGGCCGTCGTGCGAGAAGTCCCAGACGCCGATGATGTTGTCGTTCAGCGGCAGGTACGTCGCGTTCGGCGCGGTATAGCCGAGGTAATCCGGCATCTGCGTCGCGAGCGCGTTCGTGAACGGCTGCGAGATCAGGATGTCGGACGGGTCGCCGTCGTTCTGCAGCCGCGGATCGGAATTCGGCAACGACACGCGTCCGTCATACCGGCCGATCGTCGTGCCGGGCAGCAGGCTCGTGCCGAACGGATTCGCGTTGAAGTAGCCGCGCAGCGCCTGTTGCGTCAGGCTCGACGGGATCGACCACAGCTTCAGCGTCGCATCGCTCGGGAACACCGGCGTGCCGAGCGCATCCGGAATGCCGAGCTGGCTCAACACCCACGACTGCGAGTACTTCTGCAGCTGGTTGTAGATCAGCGTCGTGAACAGTTCCGTCTGCAGTGCGTACAGCCCCGGGTTCACCGGCGCCGGCGACACCTGGTTGAAGTACGCCGCGACCGCCGCATAGCCGGGCAGATAGCCGGCCACCGTATCGGTTTCGAGCAGCAGCCCTTCCGTCGACTGCGTGATCGCCACCGCTTCCACCGCATCCGCGAAGTAGTTCAGGATCGCCGACTGCAGCACGATGCCCGTCAGGTGCACGCCGGCCGATTCGAGCGCGAGCGCCAGCATGTCGGTGCGCGGCGTGCCGTACGATTCGCCGTACAGGTAGATCGGCGACGTGCTGCGGCTGTTGACGTTCAGGTAGCGCTGGATGAAGTCGCGCATGATGTTCACGTCCGCATCGGAACCCCAGTACTTCTGGTTGGTGTTCGGCAGCACGGCTTCCGACAGCCCCGTTCCGGGCGGGTCGATGAACACGAGGTCGGTGGTGTCGATCAGGCTCTCGGCGTTGTCGACGAGCGGATAGTTCGGCCAGTTGGCGCCGAACAGCGGATCGGGCGTGGCCACCCGCGTCGGCGCAAACGAGCCGAGCCGCAGCCAGATCGACGACGAGCCGGGGCCGCCGTTATAGACGAACGTGACGGGACGCGGCTTGCCGTTGGTGCTCGGCGCGGTGTACGCGACATACGACATCGACGCTTCCGCATTGCCGCTCGCATCCTGCGCGGTCAGGTGGCCGGTGGTCGTCGTGTAGCTGACCGTCGTGCCGCCGCTCTTCCACTGGTAATGCATGACGGCCGCTTTCTCGGAGACCTGCGCCGCGGCGAGGCCGTCGGTCGCATTCATCGAGTACGCGACCGGGTCGACGTACGGCTGGTTGGCCGCCGGCGCCTGGTTGCCGGCCGCTTGCGCGCTGGCCTGCTGGCTGGCCGTGGCCTGCGCGAGGCTCGACGCGCCGACGGACGACGAATCGTCGCCGCCGCACGCCGCGAGCGCCAGTGTCATGACGGTCAATGCACCTAGCCCGGCCAACCGGCCGTGACGCGCACGGCGGCTGTCGGTACAGCTCCTGTCTGGTTTCATCTCATTCCTTGTGGCTGGTTCAGATACCACTTCACAAAGGCCGCCAACGCCCGCGAAACGCGCAGGTCTACCCGCCACTCGCGTTGCACGGTCGGCAGTCGGCGGTTGGGGATTGGACTTCTACGAGACTGAACTTGATACAGACACAGCAAACTGCTGGCGAGAATGGTGCTCGGACGCGCCCCCTGCAGTTTGGAACGACTTTTATATGACCAAAATTTACGACATGACAAAAATAGGCGGTGCTGCGCCGCGTTGTCAAAGATCATTCCGATATTAAAAATCCCGCAATGATGCGATGGGCCGCCAGTGTCTGGCATTTGAAAGAAAGCGGGATTATTCGTGCAAGGTGTGCTTTATCGGCAATGCTGCGCCGAGTATTTTATTTTCCGCGCATAACATGGAAGCCTTTCGTGCATTGGTGCGGCACATGGAAAGCCTTCAGACCGACAGGATTTTTCTTTCATTTTTATTATTCGCGGCCGATTAATACCGCACGGCGACATTCACGCATCGCACCAGGATTCGATTCACTTCAACCTTGCTTTAATCGCCATGCCGATGCGCACGGCATCACCCACAAAATACCGATTTCGTTAATTTGAATCGGTTTCGATGGAATTATTTACCCGATATCCGATCGGCATTTCCGGGCGGATGACGACGTGCGGCATCGCCGCACGTCGTCAGTCACAGCGCGTCAACCGGCGATTACTTCCCGCCGCCCGGCAGCGCGATATCGATCAGCACCGGATCGTGATCCGACGAACGATAGGCATCCGGCGCGTAGAACGTCTTCTGCTGTTCGGCCGACTTGTACGCGAGCGTGTACTGCAGCGCGAGCGGCTCGTCCGCGTTGATGTGCCATTCGTGCACGGCCTTCACGTGCGACGCGAGCGGCAGCGTCGCGAGCGCGTGATCGAGGTAGCCGGCTTCGCCGTTGTACACGTAGCTGTACGCGTTCGCGCCGATCCAGCGCGCGACGAGGTTGCGATAGCCGCGCGATTCGAGCGTGCGGATCGGGTCTTCATGCGTGTAGCTGTTGAAGTCGCCGATCAGCAGCACGCCCTGGCCCGCGACACCCGTCGGGTTGCCGGCCAGCCAGTCGGCCACCTTGGCCGCCGCGCGCGTGCGCGTCGGGTTCCAGCAGCCCTGGCCGTCGCCCTGGTCGAGATCGTCGTTCGCGGCGTCCGGGCAGTTCTTCGACTTCAGGTGGTTCACGGCCACCGTCAGCGACTGCTTGTTGCCGTTGACCAGCCGGAACGACTGCGCGAGCGGCTGGCGGTTCTTGTCGTCGATCGCGAGCGTCGCCGCGCGGCCGACCGGCTCGACCTTGCGGCTGTCGTAGATCATCGCAACGGTGATCGCGTCGCCGCCGAGACGCGACGAGCCCGGATCGACCACGCGCCAGTTGTTGCCGAGCTTCGCCGCGAGCTGGCGCACCGCGCTCAGTTCGCCGTAGCCGTTGTTCTGGACTTCCATCAGGCCGATCACGTCGGCATCGATCGCCTTCAGTGCGCTGACGATCTTCGCTTCCTGACGCTGGAATTCCGGGTAGTTCTTCGCGCCGCGGTTGTTCGGATCGTCGAAGCCGCCGCCGAGACCGTTGCCGTTGAAGTAGTTCAGCACGTTGAACGACGCGACACGCAGGTTCGACTTCGGATCGCGCGCCGGCGCGTTGGTGCGCGGGTTCGGACGCGTGTCGAATGCCGGCACGGCCGCGCCGGGCAGCGGCTGCACGCGCCATGCGCCGTAACGCACTTCGAGCACGCCTTCGACGTCGCGCACGGTGTAGCCCGCGCGCAGCGTGTTCGCGGCCGACAGGCCCGGCGCCGGGTACGGCACGGTCGCCGGGTTCTGCTTGTTCGAGCCGTCGTCGAGGATCAGGCGGTTGCGTGCGTTCGCGTCGATCTGCGTCTGTGCCTGCGCGGGCGGCACGACGCTCGTCGGCGTACGCAGGCGGCCGTTGCTGAGCATCACGCTGCCGTAGCGGCCGAGCTCGTAGTTGTCGGTCACGTTCAGCGTCTGCGGCAGGCGCACGCGCATCCCTTCGTACGCGGCGAACGCGTTCGGGCTGTCGACCGGCAGCGTGAGCGTCGCGGGCGTGACCGTCTGGCCGTTCGCGCACACCGCGATCGCGCCCGACAGCGTCAGTTGCGTCTGCCCGTATTTCTCCTCGACCTTGCCCGTCACGTGCACGAGATCGCCGGCCTTCGCACGCGCTTTCGGCGCATAGACGAACAGGCCTTCGGACACGCCCGGCTGGTTGCGGCGCTGCGCGTCGGCCTGCTGGACGAAGAAGCCGCCGAAGCCGTCCGTGCCGCCGAAATCGGCGGTGACGACGGCTTCGATCGACACGTTCTGGCCGGCGAGCGGCGACGGCGCGCCCGGCCCCTGGATATCGGCGATCGGCGTCGTGCTGCCGCCGCAGTTCGGGCTGACGGGGGCGGCGGTGGCGGCGAGGACCGGTGCGGCGAGCGTCGGGAGCAGCAATAGCGGGGTAAGCAGGCGGATTGTCGAGCGCATGACGGGAAATCCCGGTTGTGAGGGTGGCGAAAGCTTAGCGGCGCTCAATGACAGTTTTTGGTAATCGAAAGACAGCTCGATGTAATTGTCGTTATCACGCTGCGGTCGCCACCGCTCGCCTGTTCGGGCCTGAAAATGCGGGGGAATCGTCTGACGAAAACCGCTTCGTGCTCGCGACGATTCCCCCGCGTGCGTTCACGCACGGCCTGCCGCGCTACGCCGTCCCCGGCAACGCGCTCGACACGAGCACGGCCGCGACCATCAGCACGCCGCCGAGCACGACGGCCTCGATCCGCAACACTGTGCCGAACCGTTTCAACGAAATCGTCGGCATCGCCGCGGCCGGATCCTTCAGCGCGGCCAACAGCTTCGGCATCCCGAAGAAACGGTTGTGCCCGCCGAGCGCCGCCGCGATCAGCACCAGCGCGAGCTTCAGCAGCAGGAGCTGCCCATACGTCGACGCGAGCAGGTTGGCGGGCGTATCGACGCCGCGCCAGCCGTTGTACGCGCCGGTCGCGAACAGCACGATCAGCGCATACGTCGATGCATCGGACAGCGACTGCACGAACGATGCGCCCGTCGTGCGTTCGCTCACGGGCATGCCGGTGAGCCGCGGCATCACGCCGAATGCCGTCACGAGCACGAGCCCGACCCACGCGCTGATCGCCAGCAGATGCAGCCAGTCGATCCACACCGGCACGCTGAACAAGCCTGCATCCACCGGATGCCCGCCGTTGCTGCGCGCGAGCGCGACGCAGGCGAGTGCGGCCCACATCGCGAACGGCACGCGCGTATCGTCGGCGCGCCTGACGAACGACAGCAGCACGACGACGAGCATGAACACGCCGCCGGCCAGCCATGCATGACCGAACCCCGTGCCCGCGAGCATCGCGCAGACGGCCGGCCCCGCGTCCAGCAGCGACACTTCGCTCATCAGCGCGCAGTGCGCCCAGAACGCGGTGATGCTCGCGAGCAGCGACACGGCGGACGCGATGCGCAGCGTCGCGACGAGCCGCCGCGCGACGCCGTGCTGCCATGCCGATGCGCCGCGCGCGAGCCAGTGGCTGCCGAGCAGCGCCCCGACGACGACGGCGAACCCGGCGTTCTGGATCGCCACCGCCACGAGCCGCAGCAGGCCGACGATGCCGTCGTTCATCCCTTCACCCTGAACGTGTAGGTGCCCTTCGTGCGATGCGCGTCGGCCGTCATCGCCGCCCATTGCACCGTATAGGCGCCGGGCGCGAGCTTCGGCATCGCGACCGTCATCACGCGCGGGTTCGACGCATCGACCTTCGCCTTGTCCTGCGTGACGGCGTTGCCGTTCGCGTCCGACACCTTCACCGAGCTGAAGGCCGGTTCGAGGTCTTCGTTGAACGTGAGCCGCACGGTGTCGGGCGCCACGTCGACCGTGCTGCCCGTCGCCGGCGCAGCGCTTTCCAGCTTGCCGTGCGCCGAGGCCGCGACGGGCGCTGCCGCGAGGATCGCACCGGCCGCGGCGAGGCCGGCCAGCCGCTTGAGCGTCGTGATCGTCATGTTCGTGCTCCGCGTCACAGCTTCTTCAGTTCGACGACGGTCAGCGCGCCGTTCACTTCTTCCGCGACGAAGTCGATCTTGTCGCCGGCCTTGACCTGCGACAGCATCGCCGGGTCCTTCACCTTGAACGCCATCGTCATCCCGTCCATTCCGAGGTTCTCCAGCGGGCCGTGCTTGATCGTCAGCTTGCCGGCAGCCGTATCGACCTTGCGGATTTCACCGTGCGACATGCGCTGCGCCGCGTCGGCGCCCTGCTTCGCGCCGCCGCTCATGTCCATGCCGGCCATGTCGCCGGCCGCGTACGACGCGGCGGAAAACGCCAGCGCGCAACCCATTGCCATCAAAACCAGACCCTTCTTCATCGTGTCGACTCCCGTGTGAGTGAAATGAAACCGGCGGCCGCATCGGCGCGGCCGCCGCGTGCTGCTGCTCAGCCGTCCGGCAATTCGCCGGTGTATTCGTAGGCGACGGTGCCCTTCGGATGCCGGAACCAGCCCGGATCGCGATAGTCGTTGCGGCCGAGCCCCTGCCGCACCTTGCAGACCGTGAACATGCCGCCCATCTCCAGCGGCCCGAACGGGCCCGTGCCCGTCATCATCGGCAGCGTGTTGTCGGGCAGCGGCATCTCCATCCCGCCCATCGCGCCGCCCGTGCTGCCCATCGCCATGTAGTCGGGCACGAGCTTGCCGATGCGCTGCGCGAGATCCTTCTGCGGCACGCCGATCAGGTTCGGCACCTGGTGGCCCATCGCATTCATCGTGTGGTGCGACTTGTGGCAATGGAACGCCCAGTCGCCCGGGCGATCGGCGGTGAACTCGATCGCGCGCATCTGCCCCACCGCGACATCGGCCGTCACTTCCGGCCAGCGCGCGGCCGGCGGAATCCAGCCGCCGTCGGTGCCCGCGACCTCGAAGCTGTAGCCGTGCAGGTGGATCGGATGGTTCGTCATCGTCAGGTTGCCGAAACGAATCCGCACGCGGTCGCCCGCGCGCACCGGCAGCGGATCGATGCCCGGGAACACGCGCGAGTTGAACGTCCACATGTTGAAGTCGGTCATCTCGTTCACGCGCGGCGTATAGCTGCCCGGATCGATGTCGTACGCGGCGAGCAGGAACACGAAATCGCGATCGACCGGCATCGTGCCGCGATCCTTCGGGTGCACGATGAACATGCCCATCATCCCCATCGCCATCTGCACCATCTCGTCGGCATGCGGGTGATACATGAACGTGCCGTGCGATTCGAGCTGGAACTCGTAGACGAAGGTCTTGCCGGGCGGGATGTGCGGCTGCGTGAGGCCGCCGACGCCGTCCATCCCGTTCGGCAGCCGCAGCCCGTGCCAGTGGATCGTCGTGTACTCGGGCAGCCGGTTGGTCACGAAGATGCGGACCTTGTCGCCTTCGACGGCCTCGATCGTCGGGCCCGGCGACTGGCCGTTGTAGCCCCACAGGTTCGCGTTCATGCCGGGCGCCATCTCGCGCACGACGGGCTCGGCCGTCAGGTGGAACTCCTTCCAGCCGTTCTTCATCCGCCACGGCAGCGTCCAGCCGTTCAGCGTCGCGACGGGCGTGTACGGGCGGCCGTTCGGCGGCACGAGCGGCGGCTGCGTGCCGGTCTTCGCCATCGTGGGCGCTTCGGGCAGCGACGCGGCGCCGGCCTTGCTGACCATCGCCGCACCGAGCAGCGCGGCGCCCGAGCCGCTGAGAAATTGTCGACGGGACACCATGTCAATGACCTTCCGGATGCGTTTGCGTCGCGGGCGCCGGTTGCGCCGCGGGGGTGGAAGCCGGCTGCGGGGCAGCGTCGGCCTTGGGAGTGGATTCGGGTGCCGATGCGGCGGCATTCGTCGCGCGCGGCGCGGCGTCCGACGACGGCAGCCGGCCGCCGACGGCCATCTGCAGATCGGTTTCGGCGAGCCAGTAGTCCTTCAGCGCATCGATGTAGCCGTTGACCGCGCCGACCTGTTCGCGCGCATCGGCCAGCAGCTCGAACACGCTCGCGAGCATCCCGTTGTAGCGCAGCAGCAGTTCGTCCGAGATCGTCTTGCGCAGCGGCACGACTTCGTCGCGGTAGTGCGTCGCGACGTCGTAGCTCGTCACGTACGCCGCATACGATTCGCGCACTTCGGAACGCGCGTCGATCGCCGTCTTCGCGAGCCGGTTCGCCGACTGCATGTAGATGGCCTCGGCACGCGCGACCTTCGCGCCGCCCCAGTCGAACAGCGGAATCTCGACGCTGATCTCGTAGCCGTGCTCGTGACCCTTGCCGGTTTCATAGTTGTTCACGTAGCCGAGATCGACCGCGTTGACGAAGCGCGTCGCCTTGCTCAGCCCGAGCGACGACGCGACGCCCTGCGTCTGCAGCTTCGCGGCCTGGATGTCGAAGCGGTTGGTCATCGCGAAGCGTTCGAGATCGGGCAGGTCCGGGCGCGCTTTCGGCAGGTCGGGCAGGCGCTCGGGCAGCGCGTACTGCGTGCGCTCGCCCCACAGCCCCATCGCGCGCGTGAGCTTCTCGCGGGCGGCCACGGCCTGCTGGCGCGCCTTCGCGTGCTGCGCGACCGCGTCGGCATGAAACGCCTGTTCGCGTGCGTAGTCGAGGCGGCTGAAGTTGCCCGCCTGCCGCATGCGCTGCGCGAGTTCGGCGGCCGCGCTCGCGGCGTCGCGCACCTGTTGCGCATAGTTCGCGGCCTGTTCGGCGGCGACGGCTTCCACGTACGCGCGGCGCGCGTCGGCCGCCACCTTCAGCATCGCGTCGGCCGTTTCGAGCTTGGTCTGCTCGAAGCGGCGGCGTTCGATGTTCGTCGCGAGCGGCATCGTCAGCAGCGCGAACACGTTCGCCGAGAACGTGCGGCCGAGCGTCAGCTCGCCGTCGCCGGCGCGCGTGCGGCTGAACGCGAAGCGCGGGTTCGGCAGCCGGCCGGCCTGCACGAGGTCGGCCTCCGACAGCCCGAGTTCGGCGTACGACGCCTGCAGGCCGCGGTTGTTCAGCAGCGCGACCTGCACCGCGTCGTCCAGCGACAGCGGTTTCGCCAGCAGTTCCTTCGTCCGCTTGTCGACGGCTTCGCGGTCGGCGTCGGTCTTGACGACCACCGCGTCTTTCCCGATGCGTTCGGATGCGGCGGACGACACGGCATCGAACCCGCCGTCCTTCGAAAACGTCGTACAGCCCGCGAGGAACGCCAGCGCGACCGCGGCCGCGCCGATCCTCGGCGATATCGCCAGGTTCGTCATTGCGCGGCCCCTCCGTGCGCCGCATGCGCGCCGCCGTTGCGCGCCGCCTTGCCGGGCTTCGCGGGCCGCGCCATCACGTCGCGGTTCAGTTGCTTCCAGCCCGGGCCTTCGTCGTCGCGATACGGCCGGTAGCCGTCGAACGCGGACGTCACGGTGACGTCCGGCACCGACGCGGCGGCGTCCGCCGGATCGGGTAACGCGGTTTGCGCAGGCGCGAGCGACGGCACGAAGGCCGCCGCGCTCAACAGCGCCGCAGTAATCAGTCGCATGAAAATGTCTCGTCGTGAGTCGTCCGGCGGACCTGGTGCGGCCGCCAGCGTGGATTGCAGGTCGCGGCCGGTCGGCCACGGGCAGGGACTAGGCGGGCATCCGGCGCGGCGGCCGGTCGATGCCGCCGGTCAGGAACGACACGACGACGGCCGACAGCGGCTGCGCGACGATCGCGACGCGGACGCTCGTTGCGGCGGGCACCGCTCCGGCACCCGACATGCCCGTGCCGAAGCAGCAGGACACGCATGCGGAACACGACGGTGCATGCGGTGCGTGGCTGTCGTGACCTGCGTGGCCCGCCTGCGCGGCCGGCATCGCATGCGGCGCCGCTTCCATCGGCGCGACGGCAACGCGTTCGCACGGCATCGAAACAGCCGCGAACGACTGGATCGGCAGGCTCAGCGCCAGCAGCACGACGAGGAGGAATTTGCGCCAGGACGACATGGATGCGGAATCAGGCAGGCAACGACCGGTTGGGCCGGCGCGGCGCCGTGACGGCGCGCACCGGGGGACAAGACGGCTGCAGCTTATCGCCGCCGCGGTGACGACGACATGGCCGAAACATGACCGGATTTTCATGAAGCGCCGGCGAAGCGACACCCGGACGCTTCATGACAACCCCGTCATCCGGCGGTCATCCTTCGCGCATGCGCGGCACCTTAAGCTCAGGCGTTACACTGACCGGCTGGAATCACGGACAGCCTGCCTCACCATGCGGATACTGATAGTCGAAGACGAACCCAAGATGGCGTCGTACCTCCGGAAGGGGCTGATGGAGGCGAGCTACACGGTCGACATCGCGGAAAACGGCAAGGACGGGCTGTTCCTCGCGCTGCACGAGGATTTCGATCTCGTCGTGCTCGACGTGATGCTGCCGGAGCTGGACGGCTTCGAGGTGCTCAAGCGGCTGCGCGCGCAGAAGCAGACGCCCGTGCTGCTGCTCACGGCGCGCGAGGCGATCGAGGACAAGGTCGCCGGGCTCGAACTCGGCGCCGACGATTACCTGCTCAAGCCGTTCGCGTATGCCGAATTCCTCGCGCGCATCCGCTCGCTGCTGCGGCGTGCGCCGCGCAACGTGCGCGACATCCTGCAGGTGGCCGATCTCGAGGTCGACCTGCTCAAGCGCCGCGTGCGGCGCGCCGACACCCGCATCGACCTGACCGCGCAGGAATTCTCGCTGCTGCAGCTGCTCGCGGAGCGCGAAGGCGAAGTGCTGACGCGCACGTTCATCACGTCGCAGATCTGGGACATGAACTTCGACAGCGACACGAACGTCGTCGATGCGGCGATCAAGCGGCTGCGCGCGAAGATCGACAACGCGTATGAGAAAAAGCTGATCCACACGATCCGCGGGATGGGTTACGTGCTCGAGGATCGCTCGTGACCGCGAGCCCGGCTTCGTATTCGCTGCTGCGGCGGCTGACGCTCGCGTTCGCGGTCGTCGCGGCGCTCGTGTTCGCGCTGACCGGCGCGTACCTGTACCGCTCGCTGTCCGCCGAACTCACGCGGCGCGACGACATCGAGATTTCCGGCAAGCTCAACCAGTTCATGCAGCTCGCGCACGCCAGCGGCTCGACGGCCGCGCTGCGCGCCGATCCGGCCGTGTTTCATGAAGTGCTGCTGTCGCATCCGGGTGTCTATCTCGGCATCTACGACGCGCAGAACCGGCCGCTCGTCGAGCATTCCGACGAGGCCGGCAACACGCTGGCGTCGGTCATCGCGGCCCCGCATTCAACCGGTGGCGCCTCCGGCCCGTTCACGTGTGCGCCGCCCGGCATCGGCACATCCCGCTGCGTGTATGCGCGCGAAACGCTGCCGTCCGGCGAAGCGATCCAGGTCGCGCTCGCGCGCACGGCGACCGATCGCCAGTCGCTGCTCGAAAGCTATCGCGTCGACATCTGGCTTGCGGCGGCCGTCGGCGCGCTGCTGGTCGGCGCGCTCGGCTACGCGGTCGCGTCGCGCGGCCTGCGCCCGGTCGAGAGCCTCGGCCGGCAGACGTCGCGCATCGAGGCGCACAACCTGAACGCGCGCCTCGACGCGCGCGGCGGCCCGGTCGAGCTGCGCGAGCTCGCGACGTCGGTCAACCGGATGCTCGACCGCCTCGAACGCGCGTTCGTGCGGCTATCGCAGTTCTCGTCGGATCTCGCGCACGACATGCGCACGCCGCTCGCGAACGTGATCAGTTCGTCGCAGATCACGCTGTCGCGTGCGCGCACGACCGAGGAATACGAAGCGCTGATCGATTCGAACATCGAGGAATGCGAACGGCTGCAGCGGATGATCGAGAACATGCTGTTTCTCGCGCGCACCGACAACGCTCGGCAGCACCTGAAAACCGCCGAGCTCGACGCAGGCAGCGAGCTGCGCCGGCTCGCGTCGTATTTCCAGGCGCTGGCCGACGAGGCCGGCGTGCGCATCGACGTGCGCGGCGAAGCGCCGGTCGTCGCCGATGCCACGCTGTTCCGGCGCGCGGTCAGCAACCTCGCGTCGAATGCGCTCGAGCACGCGGAAGCCGCGTCGACGATCGAGCTGGCCGTGTCGGCGCAACCGCATTACGCGGTCGTCGAGGTCACGAATCGCGGCGCCGCGATTCCGCCCGAGCAGGTCGAACGGATCTTCGAACGCTTCTACCGCATCGATTCGTCGCGGCACGGTGCGGCGCGCAATGCGGGCCTCGGGCTCGCGATCGTGAAGTCGATCATGGAGCTGCATCGCGGCAAGGTGGAGGTCGCGAGCCGCGACGGGCGCACGACGTTTGCGCTTTATTTTCCGCGCGGCGCCAGCAGTTAAGCCGCTCGCCGCCTTCCCGCTAGCGATCCTGCCCGGTGCCGAACGACGCGCGAATGCAGGCGAGCAGCACGATGGTCGCCACACTGAACACGGCCCCCGCGTAGAACGTGGCGGCGGCGCCCACCCGGTCCCACAACATGCCCGCGACGACGCTCGACACGAGCGTCACGACGCCGCTGAGCAGGTTGAATACACCGAACGCCGTCCCTCTCAGGTCGGCCGGCGCGGCATGCGCGACCATCGTCGCGAGCAGCCCCTGCGTCATCCCCATGTGGAGCCCCCACAACGCGACGCCGGCGAGCACGAGGCCCCAGTGCGTGCCGTGTGCCAGCACGATATCGGCGGCGATCAGCATGACGAGCCCGGCCACCATCAGCTTCGTGTGGCTCGTCGTGTCGGCGAGCTTGCCGAACGGATAGGCCGACACCGCGTACACGACGTTCATCGCCACCATCACGAGCGGCACGAGCGCGACGGGCACGCCGCTGCCCATTGCGCGCAGCACCAGAAACGCCTCGCTGAAGCGGGCCAGCGCGAACACGGCGCCGATCGCAACGACCCACCAGTAGCGGGCGCCGAGTTGCGCGACGACCTCGCGGCGGATCGGGTTGACGCGCTTTTCGCCTGGCGCGCGCGCCGGCTCGTCGACACCGAACGCGAGCAGCGCCACGGCCAGCACGCCGGGGATCACGGCCAGCCAGAACGCGAGGCGAAAATCGTCGCGCCAGGCCAGCATGATGACGACGGCCAGCAACGGCCCGAGGAATGCGCCCACCGTATCGAGCGACTGCCGCAGCCCGTAGGCGGCGCCGCGCAGGTGGACCGGCGTGACATCGGCCACCAGCGCATCGCGCGGCGCGCCGCGGATCCCCTTGCCGATCCGGTCGACGATCCGCGCCGTCACCACGACGCCGATCGTCGGTGCGATCGCGAACAGCGGCTTGCTGAGCGCGCCGAGCCCGTAGCCGGCGACCGCGAGCCACTTGCGATTGCGCAGGTAGTCGCTCAGCGTGCCGGAGAACACCTTGACGACCGGCGACGTCGCTTCGGCGATCCCTTCGATCAGGCCGATCGTCGTCGCGCTCGCGCCGAGCCCCGCCATCAGGAACATCGGCAACAGGCTGTGGATGATTTCCGACGACACGTCCATCAGCAGGCTCACACAGCCCAGCACCCAGACGCTGCGCGGAATCTGGCGAAGAATGCCGGTCGACGATTCGGTCTGCATGGGCCGCTCCCGGTCCAGGAATCCTGGCGTTGAATGCCTGTGATGCTACTGCAGACCCGTGACGCGCTCGCATGCTGCGGTGGTCGCCCGCCCGTTCTAGTCGGCCGTCTCGCGCCGGATCTTCGCCTGCCGGCGCGTACGGTCGTTCAGTATCTGGTGCCGGCGATGGTCGGTCAGCTTCTTCCAGTCGCGCGCCTCGTCACGCGTGCGCAGGCAGCCGACACAAAAGCCCGTCCGGCCGTCGAACGCGCACAGGTCGATGCACGGCGATTTCACGGCCACGATCAGGCCGCCTTCGCGGGCGTCATCACTTCGACGGTCACGTGGGACATGCCGTCGAAGCCCGCGACGAGCGCATGGTAGAAACGCGCGTCGCGCGCGGCGTCGCCCGTTTCGACCGATACGATCGCGCTCATGTGCCCGGGGCCCACGCGCCACACGTGGAGATCGTTGACCTTGTCGCCGAGTGCCTCGATCGCGCGGCGGACGTTGTCCGTCAGCTTGCGATCGACGTTGACATCGAGCAGGATGCCGCCCGTATCGCGCATCAGCCCGTAGGCCCAGTTGGCGATCACCAGCGCGCCGACGATACCCGCCAGCGGATCCATCCAGACCCAGCCGAACGCCCGCGCGAGCAGCAGGCCGACGATGGCCAGCACCGACACGGCCGCGTCGGCGATCACGTGAACGTAGGCCGACCGGATGTTGTGGTCGCGATGCGCCGCCGAGTGCGAACCGTGATCGTGGTGCGCGTGATGCGCGTGGTCGTGGTCGTGGTCGTGATCGTGATCGTGACCATGCGCATGATGATGGCCGTGGCCATGCCCGTGATGGTGATCGCCGCTCAGCAGCCACACGCTCGCGAGATTCACGACGAGCCCCAGCACCGCGATCGGAATCGCTTCGCCGAAATGAATGGGCACCGGCGACAGAAGACGCGCAATCGCCTCATAGCCTATCAGCAGCGCGATCATCGCGAGCACGATCGCGCTCGTGAACCCGGCCAGGTCGCCGAGCTTGCCGGTGCCGAACACGAAGCGCGGATCGTTCGCATGCCTGCGCGCGTAGGTATAGGCCAGCGCCGCGATCAGCATCGCACCCGCGTGCGTCGACATGTGCAGCCCGTCGGCGACCAGTGCCAGCGACCCGTACAGCGTGCCGCCGACGATTTCGGCGATCATCATCGCCGTGCACAGGCCGATGACCATCCAGGTCTTCCGCTCGTTCTGCGCGTGCGCGGCACCCAGAAACGCATGGCTGTGCCAGCCGTCGGCCGCCGTGCTCTTGAATTCGTTCATGTTCCAGTCCGGTTACTTGAAATAGCTGTGGACGACATCGATCAGCTGCTCGGTCGCGCTGCCTTCGTGCGCGTCGGGCGTATCCGCATCGACGAGATGCGACCGGATGTGGTCTTCCAGCACGACGGCCAGCAGGCCGTTCATCGCGCCGCGGCAGCTCGTGATCTGCTGCAGCACGTCGTTGCAGCCGCGCTCGTCCTCGAGCGCACGCTCGATCGCTTCGACCTGACCCTTGATACGACGCACGCGGTTCAGCAGCTTCTGTTTGTCGCGAACGGTATGACTCATCGATGGCTCCTGTATAGGGGAGGGGAGTATATCTCCAGAAAGGATTCCATATAGGGGAGAGGGGTATATTTTTTCGAGATGAAGGCTTGTCGAAAGAAATCCGCTCGGCTAGACTGCCCTTCGTCTTTGGGGAGTAGCCTGCTTTCCGTCCTCCGGAAAGCGAACGCGTCAACACACTCGGCCTGCGGCCGTGGCGCGTTCGGCCTGATCGGCTTGGCGAGACCATGGGCGCATCGCGTCGTTCCTGGTCGGACGGCGGCGGATGCGCCATGGTTCGTCAGCGTCCGACCACGGAGTCCCCATGTTCCCCGCAGCCTTCTCCCCGCGCTCCCCCGCCCGCCATGCACGTGCCTGCGGAGGTGCCGCATGACCCTCATGTTCCTCGAACTGGCGTTCATGCTGATCGTCATCCTCGTCGCGGCCGAGGTCTTCACCAATGCGCTCGAACATCTCGGCGAACGCCTGAAGATTTCCGAAGGCGTCACCGGCTCGCTGTTCGCGGCCGTCGGCACCGCGCTGCCCGAAACGATGGTGCCGCTGCTCGCACTGGCCGGCGGCACCGCGAACCAGGCCGTGAACGAGGAAATCGGCGTCGGCGCGATTCTCGGCGCGCCGCTGATGCTCGCGACGCTCACCACGTTCCTGATGACGCTCGCCGTGATCCGCTCGCGCGGGCTGCGCGGCACGATCGCACCGGAGCGCACGGGCTTCGTGCGCGACATGAACTACTTCCTCGCCGCGTTCTCGCTGGCCACTGCGGCGATGTTCGTCCCGCATCACAACTGGGCCGTGCGTGCATTGCTGGCCGCGATGCTGGTCGGCATCTACGTGATGTACGTCGTGATGACGTTCCGCGCGTCGAACCAGCTCGTCGATGCCGGGCACGGCACCGAGGCGCCGCATGCGATGTTCCTGTCGCGCCTCGGCCTGCCGACCAACCTCGCGACGATCGCGCTGCAGCTGCTGATCGGCCTCGCGTTGCTGATCGCCGGCGCGAAGGGTTTCATTCACGGCGTGGAAGGCGTGTCGCACGTGCTCGGCATCTCGGCGCTGCTGCTGTCGCTAATCATCGTGCCGATCGCGACGGAGCTGCCGGAGAAGGTCAACAGCGTGCTGTGGATCCGCCGCAAGAAGGACACGCTCGCGTTCGGCAACATCACCGGCGCGATGGTGTTCCAGGGCACGCTGCTGCCGGCGATCGGCATCATGCTGACGCCGTGGGAGCCGCGCCCGGAAGTGCTGACCGGCGTGGTCATCACGCTCGCGGCGGCCGCGTGGCTGCGCTTCAATGCGCGCACGCGCGGGCTCGCGATCTGGGCGTTGCTCGCGAACGGTGCGGGTTATGCGGGATATCTGGTCCTGACGCTGACACGCTGATGCGTTGACACGTTGATGCACTGACGCCAGGACCGCGCGCCGGCCGACGGACCCGTCGGCACGGCGCGCTTCGCTACGCAGGATGCGGGCGACAGCTGCGCCCGCTCCGGACGATCAGGAACCCTTGACGAGCTTGACGATCGTCAGCGTGCCGTCGACCTTCTCGATCCGCACCTTGACCTTGTCGCCCGCATGCGCGTGCGCGAGCATCGCCGCGTCCTTCGCCTTGAACGCCATCGTCATCGCCGGCATTCCGACGTTGTCGAGTGCGCCGTGCTTCAGCGTGATCTTGCCGGTCGCGGCATCGACCTTCTTCACTTCGGCATCGGTCAGCGCGGCATTCGAGTCGGCCGCGCCGTCCGGCGACATCTTCATGCCGGACATGTCCATGCCCGACATCTCGCCGGCGGCAAACGCCGGTACGGCGACCGCGCCGAGCGCGACGACTGCGGTTGCGGTGGCGATCAATTGATTCATCTTCATCGTGATTCTCCGGTTGGGATGGATGGCACGTTCGTGCCGGAAGGAACTGCATCGGAATGCCGCACCCGGCTCGCGCTTCGCGCACGACGGCGCTGGAGCAGGAGCCACGCGGCGGGAATGACGAACATCGACAGCAGCGGCGCCGTGACCATGCCGCCGACCATCGGCGCGGCGATGCGCTGCATGACTTCGGAACCGGCGCCGTGGCCGACCATGATCGGCACGAGCCCGGCGAGCACGACCGCGACCGTCATCGCCTTCGGCCGCACGCGCAGCACCGCGCCTTCGCGGATCGCGTCGAGCAGCACCGCATCGGTCAGCGGTTCGCCGGCATCGAGCCGGCGTTGCAGCGCGCCCTTAAGGTACAGCAGCATCACGACGCCGAATTCGGCGGCCACACCGGCCAGCGCGATGAAACCGACCGACGTCGCGACGGACACCGCGTGGCCGAGCGCCCACACGAGCCAGAAGCCGCCGACCAGCGCGAACGGCACCGTCGACATCAGCAGCAGCGCATCGGCCGCCGAGTCGAACGTGAGGAGCAACAGCACGAAGATCACGACGAGCGTGACGGGCACGACGGTGCGCAGCGTCGCCGCCGCGCGCTCGAGATACTCGAACTGCCCCGACCACGCGATCGAATAGCCGGGCGGCAACGCGACCTGTTGCGCAACGGCCTGCTGCATCGCGCGGACCGCCGTGCTCAGGTCGACGCCGCGGAGATCGACGTATACATAGCCGGACAGCCGTGCGTTCTCGCTGCGGATCATCGGCGGCCCGTCGGCGATGTCGATGCGCGCGACGTCGCCGAGGCGGATCTGCGCGCCGCGCGCGGTGACGACCGGCAGTTGCCGCAGGTTCTCGAGCGAATCGCGGATCTCGCGCGGATAACGGATGTTGATCGGGAAACGCTCGCGCCCCGCGATCACTTCGCCGACATCGTCGCCGCCGACCGCCGACGACACGACCGACTGGATATCCACGACCGACAAGCCGTAGCGCGCGGCCGCGAGCCGGTCGATATCGACGTCGATGTAGCGGCCGCCGTTCAACCGCTCCGCAAGCGCGGACGTCACGCCCGGCACGTGCTTCACGGCCGCCTCGACCTGCGTCGCGATCGCGTCGATCCCTGCGAGGTCCGGCCCGGAAATCTTCACGCCGACCGGCGTCTTGATCCCGGTGGACAGCATGTCGAGCCGGTTGCGGATCGGCGGCACCCACACGTTCGACAGGCCCGGCACCTTCACCGTCCGGTCGAGTTCGTCGACGAGCTTCTCCGGCGTCATGCCGGGCCGCCATGCGCTGCGCGGCTTGAAGCGGATCGTCGTCTCGAACATCTCGAGCGGCGCGGGGTCGGTGGCCGAATCGGCGCGGCCCGACTTGCCGAACACGGTGTCGACCTCGGGCACGGTCTTGATCAGCCGGTCGGTCTGCTGCAGCAGCTCGCTCGCCTTGTCGGCCGAAATGCCCGGCAGCGCGGTCGGCATGTACAGCAGGTCGCCTTCGTCGAGCGGCGGCATGAATTCGCCGCCGAGCCGCGACAGCGGCACGGCCGTCAGCACGAGCGCGACGACCGCGACGCCGATCGCGAACCACGGGCGCCGCAGCGTCGCTTCGAGCAGCGGCCGGTACAGGCGGATCAGCACGCGGTTGATCGGGTTCGCATGCTCGTGCGGAATACGGCCGCGCACGAGATAGCCCATCAGCACCGGCACCAGCGTCACCGACAGCCCGGCGGCCGCCGCGATCGTGTAGGTCTTCGTGAACGCCAGCGGCGCGAACAGCTTGCCCTCCTGCCCTTCCAGCGAAAACACCGGAATGAACGACAGCGTGATGATCAGCAGCGAGAAGAACAGCGCGGGCCCGACTTCCGCCGCCGACGCCGCGACGAGCTCCCAGCGGCGCGCGGCCGTGAGCGGTTCGCCGGGATGCGCGTGGTCGTACGCTTCCAGATGCTTGTGCGCGTTCTCGATCATCACGATCGCCGCGTCGATCATCGCGCCGATCGCGATCGCGATCCCGCCGAGCGACATCAGGTTCGCGTTCACGCCCTGGTAGCGCATCACGATGAACGCGGCCAGCACACCGAGCGGCAGCGACAGGATCGCGACGAACGCGCTGCGCAGATGGAACAGGAACACCGCGCAGACGATCCCGACGATGACGAATTCCTCGATCAGCTTGTCCTTCAGGTTGCCGACCGCGCGCTCGATCAGTTGCGAACGGTCGTAGGTCGTGACGATCTCGACGCCAGGCGGCAGTGAACGCTTCAGGCCGGCGAGCTTCGCCTTCACCGCGTCGATCGTCGTCAGCGCGTTCTTGCCCGAGCGCATCACGACGACGCCGCCGGCCACCTCGCCCTGCCCGTTCAGCTCGGCGATCCCGCGCCGCATCGCCGGGCCGACCTGGATGCGCGCGACGTCGCCGAGCAGCACGGGCGTGCCCGCGTCGTCGGTGCGCAGCACGACGCGGCGGAAATCGTCGAGCGTGCGCAGGTAGCCGGACGACCGCACCATGTACTCCGACTCGGCCAGCTCGACGACCGACCCGCCGGATGCCTGGTTGGCCTTGCCGAGCGCATCCGCGACCGCCGCCTGCGTGATGCCGTACGCGCGCAGCTTGTCGGGATCGAGCACGACCTGGTACTGGCGCACCATGCCGCCGATGCTCGCGACTTCCGATACGTCCGGCACGGCCTTCAGCTCGAACTTCAGGAACCAGTCGTTGAGCGCGCGCAGTTGGCCGAGATCGTGATGGCCGGTGCGATCGACGAGCGCGTACTCGTACACCCAGCCGACGCCGGTCGCATCGGGCCCGAGCGACACGGTCGCGCCGGCCGGCAGCCGGCTCTGCACCTGGCTCAGGTATTCGAGCACGCGCGAACGCGCCCAGTACGGATCGGTGTGGTCGTCGAACAGCACGTAGACGAACGCGTCGCCGAACGACGAGTACGCGCGCACGGTTTTCGCGCCGGGCACGCCGAGCAGCGTCGTCGTCAGCGGATAGGTGACCTGGTCCTCGACGACCTGCGGCGCCTTGCCCGGATACGACGCCTTCACGATCACCTGCGTGTCCGACAGGTCGGGCAACGCATCGAGCGGCGTCTGTCGCAGCGAATGAACGCCCCAGGCCGCGATCAGCACGGTGGCCAGCAGCACGAGGAAGCGATTGCGGACCGACCAGAGAATGAGGCGCGCGATCATCGTTCGCCTCCCTGCGGCTCGACCTTCGTCAACCGGTAGCCGTCGTCGGTCTGCGTGAACGCGAAACGCACGGTCTGGCCGGGCTTCACGTCGGGGAACGCCCGGGCCGACGGCTTGCCGAACGCCATCGTCATCGCGCCCCAGCCGAGCGCCGGCACCGGTTGATGCGAGAACGTGATGTCGTCGGCCGTGACCTTCTCGACCTTGCCGGTCGTTTCGTAGACCGGCGCGGTTGCCGCGACGGACGATGCGGCCGCGCTGGCCCCCGCCGCGCGTTCCAGCCGCGGCAGCACGCTCTTCAGGCTGGCTTCCGAATCGATCAGGAACTGCCCCGACGCGACGACCGTGTCGCCTTCGTTCAGCCCGTCGAGCACCTCGGTATCGCCGCCGACGTCGTTGCCGGCCGTGACCGATACCGGCTGAAGCCGGCCGTCGCCGTTCTTCACGATGACGATCGTGCGCTTGCCGGTCGCGATCACGGCCTCGGACGGCACGAGCAGGCGCGATACCGTGTCCTTCGCGGCGACGCGCACGCGCATCAGCATGCCGGGCGTGAGCTTCAGCGATGCGTTGTCGATCTCCACGCGCGCCTGCAGCGTGCGGCTGCCCGTGCTGATGCCGGGCAGCACTTCGCGGATGCGTCCGCTGAAGTGGCGCGCCGGATCGCCCGCGAACGTCGCGTCGACCGACATCCCCGGCTGCACGTTCAGCGCAAGCGCTTCCGGCACCTCGACGATCAGCCACAGCGTCGACAGCCCGGCGATCTTCGCGAGCGTCTGGCCGGGTGCGACCATCGCGCCGTCGCGCACGTTCAGCTCGCTGACGACGCCCGTTTCCGGCGCGGTGAGCACGACGTGCGTCTGCGCGCGGCCGGTGCGGTCGAGCGCCGCGATCATGCCGTCCGGAATCGACAGCGCCCGCATCCGCGCGCGCGCCGCATCGAGCAGGCTGCCGTCCATTCCGCCGCGCTTGAGCGCGAGATACTCCTCCTGCGGCGCGAGCCAGTCGGGCACGAACAGCGACGCGACCGGTGCGCCCTTCGCGATGCGCTGCATCGGCGCCCGTGCGTACAGACGGTCGATGTAGCCGGTGACGCGCGACTGCACGACGTCCGCGCGCGATTCGTCGAACTGCGTGGTGCCCACCGCGTCGAAGCCGGAGGCCGTCTGCTGGCGGCGGACAGTCGCATAGCGGATGCCGAGGTTCTGCTCCAGGCCCGGGTCGATCCGGATGCCTGATGCGCTGCCGCCTTCGTCCGCATAGACGGGCTGCAACTGCATGTTCATGAACGGCGATTTGCCCGGTTTGTCGAAATGCTGGTTCGGCACCATCGGGTCGTGCCAGTACAGCACCTTGCGTGCTGCCTGCGGATCCTGCGTGCTCGCGGGCGACGCAGCGGCCATCTCGGCACCGCCCGCCGCATGGCGGACGCCCGCGAAATAGCCGGCGCCCGCGAGCGCCGCACCGGCGAACGCCATCAGCGCCGCACGCGCCAGTGATTGCTTGGTCATGGTGATCTCCTTCACTGCGCGGCGGCCATCGTCGACGGCACGACCTGATATTCGAGCTGCGCCCAGGTCTGCGACACGTCGCGCCTGAGATCGAGCACCTGCAACTGCGCGTCGAGTTGCGCGCGCCGCGCGGCGAACGTGTCGGCGAGTGCGCCCGTGCCGGCCCGGTACGCGGCCGTCGCGAGCTGCACGCGCTGGTCGGCGGCCGGCAGCAGCGCGGCGCTCAGGTTCGCGATGCGTTCGCGGCCGCTCGCCAGCGTGTCGGATTGCGTGCGGATATCGGCCTGCACCTGACGCAGCGTGTCCTCGTACATCAGGCGCGCCTTCGTCTCGAGCGCGGCCTTCTCGGCGACGTCGCGGTTCTGGCGGTTCTTGCGATTGAGCGGCAGCGGGATCGAGACGCCGACCGACACCATGTTCGAATACGCGCCGCCGCGCTGCTGGTACGCGATTTCCCACGTCCAGTTCGGGCTGCGCTCGCTGTTCGCGACGGCCGTGTCGGCTTCGGCCACCGCGATGTCGTCCGCCGCGGCGACGAGCGCCGGCTGCGACAGGCGCAGTTCGTCCGGCGGCAGCGACGACACGAAGGATTCGGGCGCGGGCGGCGCCCCCGCCACGTCGGCCACCGGAACGGCCGTCCAGCGGGCCAGCGCGATGAGCGCGGTGCGATACGCCTGCTGTGCCTTGAGCACCTGATCCTGCGTTTGCGCGAGCATCGCGCGCGCCTGCACGACATCGCCCGCGCTCGCCTTCGCGCCGCGATACGACGCCTGCGTGGCCTCGAGTTCGTGATGCATGTGGCCGAGCAGCGCCTGCTGGAGCGCGAGCGCCTGCTTCGCGTAGACGGCGTCGAGCCACGCCGTCGCGGTCTGCTGGCGCACGGTGGCGAGCTGCGCGAGATAGCCCGCGCGTTCACGGCCGACCTGCTCGTTGGCGAGCGCCGTGCGCAGCCGCCGCTTGTCGCCGGACACCCATTCCTGCTCGATGCCGATGCGGCGCATCGTCATGAAGTCCTGGCCGACGGTGAAGCGCTGACCGCCGTTGATCGGCAGGTTGTCGATGCCGGCCTTGAGCATCGGGTCCGGCAACTGGCCGGCCTTGACGGCCGCTTCGGAACGCGCGAGCACGGACGCCTGCGCGGCCTGCATCGAAGCGGAATGATCGGTCGCGGACTGCAGCGCGGCGTCCAGCGTGAAAGGCGACTGCTGCGCGTGAACGGCGCCCGCCACCAGCAGCGCGGCCCACAGCACGGGCGCGCGCCGACACGCACGCCGCGTGCGCGGCGTGCTGAAATCGAATGACATGATGTAACCCCAAGTCGGAACCCAAAGGGATTCCACGTCCTGCGCACAGGACGAACCTCACCGCGTGGGCGGTGAACCGGTCAGATCGGGATCAGCTGATGCGTGGAGGGCGCCACAACCCGCTCGGGTCGCGGACCGGGACGGACTGCGTGTAGTGGAAGACGATCGTGCTGGCGTACGCAGCGGGACGGCTCACGTCGGCGCGGGCGGCCGGGTGATAGAGACTGCCGAACTGGCATTGGGCCGTCACCTTGCAGGCCATGCCCTTGGCTTTGGCCTTCGCGTGATTCGCGGACGACGGCTGCATCGAATCGCAGCCGCTCATGTCGGCGGACATCGCCATGTTCATGCCGGGGTCCGCATTCATCGACATCGTGTGCTGCATCGGACATTCACCGGTCAAGCCGCTGGCTGCCAGCCCCGTGATGGGCAGCACCGCGCACAGCAGCAGCAGGATGAAGGTCCGAAGCCATTTCATGGCGGGGATTATAGCGCGGCCCATTGCCGCGTGGCGGCACATCGATACGGCGGAATGACGCGCCGCCGCCGCGCCTTACTTCAGCAGGTTGTCCGCCGCCAGCACGGCCTGCACGGCCGGCCGCGCGCGCACCCGCTCGTACCACGCGCGCAGATGCGCATGGCGGCTCAGGTCGATATCCGCGTAGTACACCGAGCGCATCCAGTCGGCCTTGCCCCAGCCGGTGAGCGCGAACAGGTACGCATCGGCGACCGTGAACGTATCGCCCGTCAGGAACGTCCTGCCGTCGAGCTGGCGGTCGAGCCATGCGAAGCGGCTGTCGAGTTTCTGCCGGACGGGCTCGACGTACTTCCCCGCCTGCACCGCGTACAGCAGCGGGATGAAACCCTTGTGGATCTCGGTACCGAGGAAGTTGAGCCATTCCATCAGCCGGTAGCGCGCGAGCGTGCCGTAGGCCGGTGCGAGCGCGGCGTCCGGGCGCTGGTCCGCGAGATACTGCGCGATCACCGGCCCCTCGCGCAGTATCGTGCCGTCGTCGAGTTCGAGCAGCGGCACGTAGCCGAGTTCGGTCACGTCGTAGTAGTTGCGGCCGTCCTCGACGACATGCTTGCGTGCGTCGACCTTGACGATCTCCGCGTCGATGTCGCCTTCGCGCAGCACGATGCAGATCGCCTGCGAACAGCTGCCGGGAGCGTGATAGAGCTTCATGCGTTTCCTTCGTGAGTGGTCCATGTATCGATTCGCCGCGACGCGGGCGCTAATATCTCGCATCGGCGCAGCGCGGGGAAGACGGCAGTCGTTTGTGCCGTAGTCACAAAAAATTTACCGACCAGGGTTCGGCACGATGAAAACGAGTGCGACAGGATGTTCCGTCGAAGAAGCGATGCGCCTGCTCGGCGGCCGCTGGCGGCTGCTGCTGGTGTCGTATCTGCTCGACGGGCCGCGGCGCTTCAGCGACCTGCGGCGCGACATGCCGGGCATCTCGCAGCGCATGCTGACGCTCGACCTGCGCGCGCTGGAAGACGCGGGGCTCGTGCGGCGGACCGTCTATCCGGAAGTGCCGGTGCGTGTCGAGTACGATCTGACCGCGGACGGCGACCGGCTGCGGCCGGTGGTCGGCGTCATGCGCGAATTCGGGCTGTGGCTGAAGGCGCGCGATGCACGGGCCGATGCGAATCCCGAAGCCGCGGCCGCAATCGAAACGCGCATGCATTCCCCCCGATAACCTTTATGCAGGAACCCAAGCTCATGGAACTTCACGCTACCGTCGGCGCGGCAACGTCCGACCTCGACGACGACGAGAGCTTCGCCAACATCTACTGTCACGATGCGGAACAGGACTATTGCTTCGCGCTGTCGCGCTTTCCGGACGATGCGCTGATCGAAGTGATGGTGCGTGACCAGGTCAACCTGCGCGTCAAGGATCTGTCCGTGCGCCTGACCGACGATACGATCGACGTCGAGATCGAGCCGGGCATCGCCGCGCGACTCGACGGCCAGACGCGCTACGTGATCCGGCTGGCGCCCGGCCAGTACGATCCGGTCACGCTGCGGGCCGCGCTGAAGGAGATCTTCGTCGGCAAGAACGGGTATCGCGACGACAGCACGCCACGCTGATCGGTCGCCCGCTCATGGCGCACTCCCTGCGATTCCGCCCGCTTCCCCGCGTCGCCGCGCTGCTGCTCGCCGCCTGCGCGTCGATCGCCCCCGCTGCGCATGCAGCCAGGCCGCTGCTCACGTTCAAGGTGGACGACACCGTCACGGCGCGTGTCGAGCGCGCCGACAGCACACACATCACGGTCCGTTTCCTGCCGAGCGGAAAAACGCAGACGCTCGACGTCACGGCCACCGACGAGGAAGGCCACTATCACCTCGCGACCGACGACTACAACTTCGACGGCCACCGCGATCTCGCCGTGCATGCGCTGCTCGGCATGGTCAACGAAAGCTACGGCATCTACCTGTACGACGCCGCGCGCCAGCAGTTCGAGCCGTTGCACATGCCGGCGAACGACATGCCGCACGGCAATTGCGACGACCTGATCAACGTCGACGCGAAGCCGAAGGAGCGCACGCTGTACAGCTCGTGCCGCGGCGGCCCGATCTGGTACACCGATGCGTACCGCTTCGACGCCAGCGGCAGGATGTACCTGTATCAAACCAGCGAAGCGATCCCCGACGACCTGCGCGACCTGCTCGACGGCGAATCGGGCCCGTCGTCGATGCTGCTGACCTACGACGCGCACGGCAAGCGCGTGTCGCGCCGCCCGCAGGGCTACGACGCCGGCAAGGTCACGTTCAAGGTACGCCCGGCACGCCTGCCGCTGCACGACGCGATGACCGATGCACCCACGCGCCGCTACGTCGTCGCGGGCGACACGGTGGAGGTGATCGACGCGAGCGACGATTTCCAGTGGCTGAAGGTGCGGTATCGCAATCCGCACGCCGGCGCCGTGCAGGGCTGGGTCAACGCGAAGGAAGCGACGGCCAACTGATCCACCATGCGGCCCGCATGCCGCCTTTCCCACATATTGAACGCGCAACGTCCCATTAATAGGGATGCCTGTTCAAATGTTGACGCGCTTCGCGCCACGGCTCTAACGTTCGCCCCAACGCCATTCGATTCGGCCGCCCCGTTCGCGGGCGCCGGCCGGGCATAGAACACAGGAGACAACCGTGGCCCAATCCGCGTCACGCACCCACGCGAACCCGCCGGAGCGCTCGACCGCACAGGGCGGCACCGCCCCCGAATCCACGGCCCGTGCCGCCGCGCCCACTCAGCCGAGCCGCAAGCGCCTGCTGATCCTCGCGCTGCTGTTCGTCACGGTCGTGATCAACTATCTCGACCGCAGCAACCTGTCGATCGCCGCGCCCGCGCTGTTCAAGGAACTGAACATCGATCCGGTGCGCGCAGGCCTCGTGTTCTCCGCATTCGGCTGGACCTATGCACTGATGCAGATTCCGGGTGGCTGGCTCGTCGACAAGGTGTCGCCGCGCGTGCTGTATGCGGGCGCGCTCGCGCTGTGGTCGGCCGCGACGCTGCTGCTCGGTTTCGCGGGGTCGTTCGTCGGGCTGATCGTGCTGCGCCTCGCGGTCGGCGCGCTGGAAGCGCCGGCCTACCCGATCAACAACCGCGTGGTCACGACGTGGTTCCCGACCCGCGAACGCGCGAGCGCGATCGGCGGCTACACGTCGGGCCAGTTCGTCGGCCTCGCGTTCCTCACGCCGGTGCTCGCGTGGCTGCAGGTGCATCTCGGCTGGCACATGGTGTTCGTCGCGACGGGCCTCGCCGGCATCGCGTGGGCGGCGATCTGGTATGCGGTGTATCGCGAGCCGCGTGCATTTCGCGGCGTCAACGCGGCCGAGATCGCACTGATCCGCGACGGCGGCGGCCTCGTCGATCTCGAGGACCGCGTCGCGGCGCGCAGCGAACGCGCGCCGTCGACGTGGCGCGACCTCGGCGTCGTGCTCGGCCGGCGCAAGCTGTGGGGCATCTACCTCGGCCAGTTCGCGCTGAACTCGACGCTGTGGTTCTTCCTCACGTGGTTCCCGACCTACCTCGTCAAGTATCGCGGGATGGATTTCATCAAGTCGGGCTTCCTCGCGTCGCTGCCGTTCCTCGCCGCATTCGTCGGCGTGCTGTGCTCGGGCGTGCTGTCGGACTGGCTGATGCGCCGCGGCGCCTCGCAGGGCTTCGCACGCAAGCTGCCGATCATCTCGGGGCTGCTGATCTCGACCTGCATCATCGGCGCGAACTACGTGACGTCCACGGGCTGGGTGATCGCGTTCATGACGATCGCGTTCTTCGGCAACGGCTTCGCATCGATCACATGGTCGCTGGTGTCGGGGCTCGCGCCCGCGCGGCTGCTCGGCCTCACGGGCGGCGTATTCAACCTGATCGGCAACCTGTCGGCGATCGCGACGCCGATCGTGATCGGGCTGCTGGTCGACGGCGCGGACTTCTCGCGCGCGATCACCTACATCGCCGCGATGGCGCTCGCGGGCAGCCTGTCGTACGGGCTGCTGGTCGGCAAGGTCGAACGCATCGACGCATAAGCGTTTCGCGGGCGGCACGCACGTGCCGCCCTGCCGTACCGCTGCCCGCGCGCCGCGTCAGAACCGCGCGAACCCGTCACGCGCGAGGTCGTGCGGATTGCCGGCCACGTAGTCGAGCGCGCACGCGTCGGTATCGATGCCGACGGTCAGCAGCGTTTCCCAGCGCTCGGTGTCGGGCATCGACAGGTCCGGGTGGAAACACACGACGGCCGCGTCGCCGGCCGCACCGCACATCGCCGCCGCGCGTTCGCGCACATCGGCGCCCGTCATGCCCGTCACGACTTCGTTCAGGTGCGCGAAGCGCTCGCGCGTGGTCGAGCTGTCGGGCATGCATTCGCCGCCGCTCAACGCGTGATCGAGGAAGTGGTTCGTATGCAGCAGCCAGCCGTCCGGGCGCGGCACGACCACACCGACACCCGACGGGCTCAGCTCGATGCTCGCGGCACGCGGATTCGCGTCGTGCCGCGTGAACACGGTCAGCACCGTCGATGCGCTCACGCGCGCGGTGCGTGCGAGTTCGATCGCCTCCTGCACCGTCGTCGCGTCCTCGAGCAGCCGACGCGCGATCGCGTGCACGGGCACGCCCGCGCTGTCGTTGTCGCTCGCGTGATGCAGGATGTTGAAATGCAGCCCGAGCCCCGCGCTGTTCACGCCGAGCTTCGCGAGCATCCCGAATTCGGTGAACAGCTTGACCGTGCGGCCCTGCGGCGTCGCGAACTGCATCAGCAGCCCCTGCGGCGCGAGGCTGTCGTGCCAGTCCCATGTCTGCAGCGTGCGCGGCGCGTGCGGGCCGGCCGGCGCGTAGACGGTCGTCGAGCACTCGCCTTCGGCCGACGCGGGCGCGGTCGCGAGAATCTCGGTGCGCGCGTTCAGGCACGCGAGCTGCCAGCGCGGCAGGTCGACGCCGTCGGCGATCGCCTCGACTTCGGCGGCCAGGCGCGGGCACCATGCGTCGAGCGCGGCCAGGCTCGCTTCGCCGAGCTCCCGCGCGCGCTGCGGATCGATGCCGAGCTTCGGGAAGAACGCGAGATAGCGCGCGACCGTCTCGCGGATCTCCGCCGCGAAGCGCGCGCCGATCAGGCGGCCCCGCTCGCGCGGATCGGTGATGTCGGTCGCGAATGTGTGCAGCTTCAAGATCAAACCTCCTGTGTTGAATGAGCGCCGGGCCCGCGCGGCCCGGCACGTGTTGCGTGGTACTCAAAAATCGGCACGCGCCGGTCGTCAGAACGAGTAGATGAACTGCATGCCGGCGAGGTCGTTGCTGCGCGCGTACGTGCCGTTGCTCTTCAGGAACACCGGATGGTTCGCCGCGTCGTGGCGGTATTCGACCTTCACGGTAATCTGTTGCGTCGGATAGAACAACAGGTCGGCCGTGATCGCATAGCGCTGCGCGCCCTTGCACTCGGTGCCGTTCGCCGCCGAACCCTGGAAGCACGACGGATCGATGCCGAAGCCGCTCGTGCCGTTCACCGACGGGTTGCCGCCCGCGAGCCC
The DNA here is from genome assembly GCA_031253835.1 of Burkholderia sp. Lineage (GTDB taxonomy): Bacteria > Pseudomonadota > Gammaproteobacteria > Burkholderiales > Burkholderiaceae > Burkholderia. The sequence continues at coordinate 33,113 of JAIRVP010000081.1, forward strand.
GTACTGGATGTTCGTGCCGCCGCCGCCGTTCGACGTGTTGTTCAGGTAGTCGAAGCGCAGCGTCGCGCCCATGCGGCCGACCCACGACGTCGTCCACTTCGTATGGCCCAGCAGCGACATCCCGTACCAGCGCGCGGTGCCGCCGTTCCAGGCGCCCTTCTGCAGCTCGCCGTAGTCGACCTGCGCGTTGACCTGCGTCTTGTCGTGCGTATAGGTCATGTCGGCTTCCACGTACTTGTAGAGGCCGGTCGGCGACGAGCCGTTGCACTGGTAGCCGTAGCCGCCCGCCACCGCGCACGGCGAGAACAGCGACTGCCGGCCGAGCATCCCGGAAATGCCGAAGTCGAACGCCGTCGACGTCGCGTTGTCGAAGCGCGCGGTGATCGTCGGCGTCCAGTTGGTCTTGGTCGTGTTGTTCGCCGCGTTCGCGATCGCGCCGGCCGTGCGCAGCACCTCGTTGCCGATCACGACCTGCCAGAAGCGCGTCATCGCCGCGTTGGAGCCCTTCAGCCCGATGCCGATCAGGTTGCCCGGCTCGCTGAAGTCGTACAGCAGCCCGTGCGTGAGCGTGAGCATCTGGTTCGACGGCTGCACCTCGTAGCCCGCGAGGCTCGGCATCATGCCGATCTCGAACGTGCGCGTCGTGCTGAGCGGCACGGTGACCTGCGCCTGCGTGACGATGTTGTTGCCGATGCCGCCGTGCGAATTGCTGAACACGTTGCCGAAGCCGCGGTTCGGCTGGATCACGATCTCCGCCGACGGCGCCATCGGGCCGACGCCGAAGGTCTTCTTGATGTCGAGGTAGATGTCGCCGAACGTGCTGTTGTAGTAGTCGTACGCGCCCGGATCGTGATTCAGGAACTGGAAGCCGGACGTGCGCTGCGCGCGGTTGAACAGGTACACGGGATCGACGTAGCCGGTGATGCTCAGGCCCGCGAGCGGGCCGGTCGTCGCGGCTTCCTGCAGCGAGTCGACCTTCAGCGACGCATTCGCGATCTGCTCGCGCATCTGCTGCAGGTCGTCGTTCGTGAACGCCGGCGCGGCGGCCGCTGCCGTGCTGATCGTGCCGATCGTCGCGCCGCCCGATGCGGCAGTGGCCGTCGTGGCGGCGCCGGCCGGCTTCGCGGCCAGCATGCTCGCGCGCAACTCGTTCACCTGCTGCTGCAGCGCGGTGACCTGCGCCTGCAGCGCCTTCCTCTTGCCGGCGTCGGTCGCCTGCGGCGACGTGTGCGCGAATGCCGAAGCCGCCTCGAAGGCGAGCAGGCACAGCACCGTCATGTGTTTGATTTTCATGTTCTGGGTGGTCGTCGGGACGAGCGCGCCCCCGCCCGCCGCGATCAGCGGCGGGGCGCGCGAAAGGGTTGCGGGAGTGCGGGGAGCGGCGGCCGGCTTACTCGGTCTTCAGCTTCGTCCACAGACGGTTCTGCAGACGCATCAGCTCGGGCGGAACCGGCTTGCTGAGGCTCAGCTTGCGGATCACGTCGGCGGGCGGGAACACGGCCGGATCGCTCGTCACTTCGACGCGCACGAGGGGCCGCGACGACGGCACGGCAGACGGATACGACGTGTCGTTGGTCAGGTTCGCGCTCTCCTTCTCCGACAGCACGAAGTTCACGAACTTCAGCGCGGCGTCCGGATGCGGCGCATCCTTCGGGATCGCCATCATGTCGAACCACATCGCGCTGCCCTCGGTCGGGATCACGTACTTGATGTGATACGCCTTCTTCGCGGCAGCCGCCGCGATCCGCGCGGAGTTCACGTCGCCCGACCAGCCGAGCGCGAGGCAGATGTCGCCGCCCGCTAGATCGTTGATGTAGCTGCTCGAGTTGAACTGCGTGATGTACGGCCGCACCGTCTTCAGCAGTTCATAGGCGGCCTGGTAGTCGGCCGGGTTCGTCGTGTTCGGATCCTTCTTCAGGTACACGAACGCCATCCCGAACGCATCGACCGGCGAGTCGAGCACCGACACGCCGCAGCGCTTCAGCTTCTTCGCGTACTTCGGATCGAACAGCAGCGACCAGCTGTCGAGCGGTGCGTCGCTGCCGAGCGCGGCCTTCACCTTCTCGACGTTCATCCCGAGCCCGTCGGTGCCCCACGTCCACGGAATGCCGAACTGGTTGCCCGGGTCGTCCTTCGACAGCACCTTCATGATTTCCGGATCGAGCAGCCCGTAGTTCGGCACCTGGCTCTTGTCGATCTTGCGGTAGATGCCGGCCTGCAGCTGCCGCGCCCAGAAGATGTCGGACGGCACGACGACGTCGTAGCCCGACGTGCCCGACAGCAGCTTCGCCTGCAGCGTCTCGTTCGAATCGAACTCCTGGTAGACGACCTTGATGCCGGTCGCCTTCTCGAAGTTCGCGATCGTCGCCTTGCCGATCGAGTTGCCCCAGTTGTACACGTTGACGACGTCCGCCGCGTGCGCGACGGGCGCGCCGGCGCACGCAACACCGCCCAGCGCGAGCGCCGCGCATGCCGCCTTCAGATGATGTTTCCAGTCCCCTGCCATGCTTTCCTCCGTCGATATCATGATCCGTTCGCGATGAACGGGGTGTGCTTCGGTCCGGAAAAATGTAGCCAGAGGAAATTGGCCGGTCTGCCCTGCCAATAGGGGGACACGCCGCACAATCGGCGCATCCGGTTCCGGCCGGATGCGCCGACCCGCGAAAACGGAAGCGGATTGAAAGCTTCCGTCGCCGCTTCGTCAGCCGGAATACGCGGTCAGGATGCCTGCATACCCGTGCGCGCACCGAAATCGTCACCGACGTGCGTGATGCGGCCGCCCATCATCGTCAGCCCGACGTCGATGCGGCCGATGTCGTACTGGCCGACCTCGAACAGGTCGTTCTCGAGCACGACGAGATCCGCGCGCTTGCCCGGCGTCAGCGAGCCGACCTCGTGCTCCATCCCGAGCTGGTACGCGCCGTGGATCGTGTACGCGGCGATCAGCTGCGGAATGCTCAGGCGCTCGGCGATGTCCGGGAACACCGGCGCATCGGGCTCGCCCGCGAGCTGGCGCGTGCGGCCCGACTCGATGTGTTCGAGCGGCTTGTGCTGGCAGCGGCACTGGCACGCGAGGCCGTCCATGCCGATCGACACCGTCACGCCTTCGTCGAGGAACGTGCGGAACTTGTACATGTTGCTCCAGCGCGCGTGGCCGTAGTGGTCGCGCAGCTGCTCGGTGTACGCGTCGACCACGCCCCACTGCAGCTGCGTGTTCGCCATCACGCCCGCGCGGCGGAAGCGCGGGATGTCGTCCGGATGCGTGAGGAACGCGTGCGTAATCACGTGGCGGCGGTCGCGCGGCGGGTTCGAGCGGTTGACCTCGTCGAAGCCGTCGAGCGCCATCCGTACCGCCGCATCGCCGACGCAATGGACCATCACGTTCGCGTTCGCGCGATCGGCCTCGACCAGGTAGCGGTTGAACGTGTCGGCCGGCATCGTCGGCGCGCCGCAGGTGTCGGGGCGGTCCGCGTACGGTTCGAGCAGGTACGCGGTGTGGTTCGCCTCGGTGCCGTCGAGGAACAGCTTCAGCGCGCGCGCCTTCACGAGCGGCGAATCGTACTGCTCGCGATACCGGACGAGCGTGCCGACCGGGTCGTCGATCTCGCCGATCACCGCGACGCTGCCGACCACGCGCAGCTTCAGGTCGCCCGCGCGCTCCATCGTCTGCAGCGTCTCGTACAGCAGCGACTGGTCGCCGCTCGCATCGAAGAAGCCCGCATCGAACACGGTCGTCACGCCGGCCGCGCACAGCTTCTTCTGCCATGGCGGAATCGACTTCAGGTACAGGTCGATGCCGGTCGGCAGCAGGCCGGCCGCGCTGATCCGCTGCATCAGCAGCGAGTACGCGGCGCCGTCGACGATCAGGCCGGTCGGCTCGCCCGTCACCGCATCCTTCTCGAACCAGCTCGCGCCCTCCTGCACCGGCGGCGTCGACGCGTCGATGCCGGCGATCTCCAGCGCCTTCGAGTTCACCCACATCGAATGGAAATCGGTCGACAGCAGGCACACCGGGCGATCCGCGCAGATCGCGTCGAGCGTCTCCTTGCGCAGCATCGCCGGCGGGATCGTCGCCTGCACCCAGCCCATCCCGGTGATCGCCGGCTCGTCCGGATGCGCTTCGACGTAGGCGCGCAGCGCGCCGAGCACCTTCTGCGGATCCTCGTGGTTCACGAACGCCTGGAACGCGAACGCGGTCGTCTCGAAGTGCCAGTGCGACTCGACGAAGCCCGGCAGCACGAGCCGTCCACCCGCGTCGACGACCTGCGTGTCCGCGCCGACGTACGCCTGCACGGCCGCCGTGTCGCCGACGTGGACGATCCGGCCGTCGCGCACGGCGACGGCCTGCGCCCACGGCTTGTGCGGATCGACGGTGTAGACCTTCGCGTGGGTCAGAACGAAATCCGCCGGGGTCGCGGCGGCCTGCGTCGGTTGAATCTGCATTGCCTGTCCTTTCTGGTCATCAGGTTTTCGAAGCGCTTTCACTATAGGCAGACGATTGGCACCGGTATGCCCCCCCGCCAAGGGGGCTTCGGCGAATTCCGGCCGCCGCGTGCAGAGTCTTGTCATCGTTTTGGGGACAACGCCCGAAATCCGCCGGGTGGATCCGGTGAATTCCCGGCTGACGCCTGCGCGGCGTTCGCGTAACGTCGCGCTGTCCCTTGACCGCCCCCGCCCGACCATGCGACTTCTCCAGCCCGACCCTGCCGCCCGCGGCCACTACCTGATCGGCGTGCGTCCCGACTCGCTCGGCGCGACGTTACGCGCGGTCGGCACGCCGGATTTCGTCGGCGCGGTCACGGAATTCGTCAACGACAGCATCGACGCCGACGCCGTGCACCTCGAACGCTGGCGCGCGGACACGGGCAGCACGTCGGGCTTCGTGGTCGAATGGCTCGGCAGCGGCAGCCTGCGCTTCGCGGCCGATACGCTGCGCGTGATGGATGTCTACTACCAGGACTATTGCCAGGCCGACCCGCTGGTCGCGCCGCTGCGCGGCAAGGCCGGCACGCTGCTCGTGCAGCGCCATGTCGACGGCATCGCGCAAGGCGAGTTCCGCCGGCGGATCTTCGACGAACCCGGCATCGGGCAGGAATGCCTGCTCGTGCACGGCAGCGCGCACCTGCAGTACGCGCTCGGGCTCGCGCGCACCGTCGGGCGCGCCGCGTTCACGACGGACGAGCTGTTCCACTTCCGCCAGATGGTCGACCTGCTGTTCCCGATGTTCGAGCTGCATGCGCGCACCTGCGCGGCGCGGCGCGTGGCGGCGGTGTCGGTGAATGTCGAATCGCAGGCGAGCTTCGATGCACGCCTCGAACGGCAGGATGTGCAGCTGTCGCGCCGCGAGCACGAGATCTGCCGGCTGATGCTGTGCGGGCGCTCGGTGCCCGAGGCCGCGCAGCAGCTCGACGTGAAGCTGTCGACGGCCGAGTCGTACGTGAAGCGCGCGTTCGCGAAGCTCGGCGTGCGCACCCGCCGCGAGCTGTTCGACTGGGTGCTCGTGGACTGCTGAACGCGTCGCCTGCGCGCTTACGCGGCCAGCGCGGCCGCCTTGATGTTGAACGCGCGCAGCAGGTCCTCGCAGAATGCGTCGACGATCGGCTTGTCGCTCGTACTGCGCTTCATCGCGAGATGCAGCGGCACGTCGAAGCTGAACGTCGTGCGGCCGACGGCCTTCACGAGCCCGCGCTGCTCGAACGGTTCCGCGTAGTGCGCGGGCAGGTAGCCGAGATGGCCGCCCGACAGGATCAGGATCGTCGCGGCCTCGATGCTGTCCGCACTCGCGGTCACGCGCCGCTCCGGCAGCGGATACTGCTCCTCCGGCACCGGATAGGTGCGCCACACCCAGTCGTGCAGTTGCAGGTCGTCGGCCGTCACGGGCCGCGACGCATGGAACAGCGGATGCCCGCGCCCGCAGTAGATCACCTGCTGCTCGGTGAACAGCGGCGTATAGAGCAGGCCCGGCACGCGATGCCAGAAATAGCCGATCGCGAGATCGAGCTGGTTGTTGACGAGGCTTTCCTCGAGCTCCTGCGGCGATGCAACCTTCATCGAGAACGTGACGGCCTGGTCGCGCTTGCGGAACGCGCCGATCGCGTCGGCCACGCGTGCGTTCTCGACGAGCGGTGCCTGCCCGATCAACCCGATCGACAGCGTGCCGACCAGCTTGCGGTCGATGTCGCGCACGCGCGCGACGAATTCGGACGTCGCCGCGACGAGCGTGCGCGCGGTGGCCGCGAAGCGCTCGCCCTTCGACGTCAGGCGAAACCCGCCGCGCCCGCGATCGCACAGCTTGAAGCCGACGCGCGCCTCGAGCGCCGACAGTTGCGTGCTGATGGTCGACTGCCGCACGCCGAGCGACGCCTCGGCGGCCGTGATGCCGCGTGCGTCGACGACGGCCAGGAAGACCCGGATGAGCCGGAGATCGAGATCGGTGGTATTCGAAAACATGCGTCAAGCCGCTGCGCGTACGCGCGTTGCCCGGCCGGCACGACGCGCTTCACGCGCCCCGCCCGCCGCCTTCGCCGATGAACCGAACCGGACGCACGCCGCCATCGGCAGCGGCGCGCGTCGCAACCCCGTTACTCCGATGCCACCGCGAGCGCGCGCTCCATGCCGAACACGGCCGGCCGCAGCCGCCCGTAGCAGAGGAACGCCACCGCGCACAGCACGATCGCCGCGATCAGCGCCGACTGCGTGCCCGCGCTCTCGATCAGCGAACCGCCGGCGACCGAACCGACGCCATAGCCGAGTGCGACGCAGCCCGGCGACAGCGCCGCCGACTTGCCGATCAGGTCGTACTGCGGAATGGTCGCGTAGATCAGCAGCGCGCCGCCGGTCCAGCAGCCGATGAACACGATCGCGCCGAGCGTGAACGTCGCGACCGACGCCGGCATCGCGAGCAGCACGGCCGCGACCGCGCAGCCGCCGAGGTTCACGAGCGTCCAGCGGCGCAGGCCCGCACCGGCCCCGAGCTTCGGCATCGCCGCGCAGATCACGAGGCTCGCGATGTTCGCGATGCCGAGCACGAGCGACACCGACTTGCCGCTCAGGCCCGCATCGGTGCCGATCTTCTCGAGGAAGGTCCACACGACGCCGACACCGCCGTACAGCGCGAGCTGCGCGCACAGCACGAGCATCGCGCCCTTGCGGTCGATGCGGCCGGCGACACCGACCGGCGTCGGCGCGGCCATCGTTTCGCCGCGGCGAAACAGCGGCGTCGCGAGCACGAACATGCCGAGCACGCACGCGACGAAGCCGAACACGCCGTGCGCGCCCCACGTGCCGCTCAGCATCGGGAAGATATACGCGAGCAACACCATGCTCCACATCACCTGCCCCATCAGCATGATCCCGAGATTGCGTTCCGGCGCGCGCGAGTACGACAGGTAGCGCAATGCGATGCCGTTCAGCCCGCCCGAGCCGACGCCCGCGATGAACTGCAATGTCGAATACGCGACGAGCCCGTGCGTCGCGAGCGTGCCGAGGTTCGCGCCGGCCGCGAGCGTCACCGCGCCCGCGAGCACGAGCCGGACCGGCTGGCGGCCGAGCACGAACGCGACGAGCAGCGTGCCCGACGATTCGCCGAGCACCTCGATGAAGCTCGACAGCCCGAGCGCGGCTTCGCCGAAGCCCCAATGGCGTTCGACCTGCCCGACGATCGCCGGCAGGCCGAGAAAGACCGTCGGCCCGAGAATGCCGAGCAGCAGCATCACGACGACGAACAGCGCGCTTTCCTGTCGCGCTTCATCCTGCAGATTCACCACGTTCATTCGATGTCTCTCTCCGTGTCCGCCGTGCGGACCGTCTCCTCGGGGGAGCCTGGTATGGCGGCGGCCCGGCCCGGGCCGCCGTGGCGCTTACATCGGGAAGCCCATCGCCTTCAGGCCGCTGATCCACGCGCGCTTCCAGCCGCCTTCGGCATCCGCGCCGTCGAACGCATGGAACGTGATCTTCGCGGCGACCCAGCGCATCGGCTCCGGCGGAATGTAGCTCGGGCTCTGGTTCGCGATGTCGAGCTTGCGCTCGGGGCTGTCGCGGTCGAACAGGATGTTCAGCCCCATGAACGCGCCGAACCGGCTCGCCGCGACGCCGAAGCCCGTATAGCCGGCGACGAACACGGCCTTGTCGCCGAGATAGCGCTTCGCGAACACCGAGCCGCGCGAGCAGTAGTCGATCGGGCCGCCCCACGCGTGCGAGAAGCGCACGTCGCTCAGTTGCGGGAACGTGCGGTAGAACGCTTCCGCGAGCCGGTAGTACGTTTCGCGCTGGCCGTCCTGGTGCGGTTCCGGATCGCCGTCGAAGTGATAGCTGACGAGGCCGCCGAAGATGATGTTGTTGTGCTTCGTCAACCGGAAATAGTTGAGCTGCGTGCGCGTGTCGTACACGCCCTGGCGATTCTTCCAGCCGATCCGCGCGAGCTGCTCGTCGGTCAGCGGCTCGGTGGCGAGCACGTGGTCGCGCACCTGCATCACGCGGCGGTTGATGTCGGGAATCCCGACCTTCGCGGTACCGCTGCCGAACACGACGCGCGGCGCGCGCACGCTGCCCTTCGGCGTCTTCACGAACACCGTGCTGCCTTCGTCGGTCACGGTCGTCAGCGGCGTGTGCTCGTACAGCTTCACGCCGAGCGACAGCGCCGCGCGCTTCAGCCCCCATGCGAGCTTCGCCGGATGCACGATGCCGCTGCGGTTGCGCGACCACAGTGCACCCGCGAACATCGGCGAATTCAGCTGTTCGAGCGTTTCCTCGCGGTTCAGCAGCACGACGTCGTGGCCGTACTCGCGATGCAGGTCGTAGTCGCCCTTCAGGTGCGCGATGTGCTCGGGATCGACCGCGACCGTCATCTCGCCGTTCCATTCGATATCGGCGTCGATGTCGTAGCGCTTCAGCGTTTCCTCGAAGCCATCGAGGTTGTGATGGCCGAACGTCTCGAGCTCCGCGATGTCGTTCGGGAACACGCGCACCGCGTTCGGCAGCCCGTGCATCACCGACGTCGAGATGATCCCGCCCGCGCGGCCCGATGCGCCGTGCGCGACCTTGCCGGCCTCGATCAGCACCACGTTCAGGTGCGGCATCTGTTCCTTCGCCTGCACGGCCGACCACAGCCCCGTGAAACCGCCGCCGACGATCAGCAGGTCGGCCGTCACGTCGCCGACGAGTTCCGGCTCGGTGGCCGGCGCGGCCGGGTTGTCGAGCCAGTAAGGGAACAGCTTCGTATTCGCGAGCGCCGCCTCGACGCCCAGCGCGACCGGCGCGCCACGCAGCGCGTGCGCCTGCACCGGCGCAGTCTGTTTTGCTTCGTTGACTTCCATTTCCATGATCCCAGCCATCACACGCGGAAACGAAACCGCCGCCGGGTTCGCGTCACACGGACGACGACACCACGGCGGCGGCTTCGGACATCACGACTTCTCGAGCAGCACGTAGAACTTCTTCGCGTCCTCGATCGTCTCCCAGCGGCCCGCGAAGCCGGCCGGCAGCAGGTAGCCCTGGCCCGGCGTGAATTCCTTGCGGTTGCCTTCGACGTCGGTCAGCGCGATCCGGCCCTCGACGAGCCACACGGCCTCGTCGGCTGCCGTTTCCGGGAACTCCACCGAGCCGACCTTGCCTTCCCACCAGCCGATGAGGTAGTTGCCGCTCTTGCCTTCGGCCGCGCGCCAGTCGCTTTCGTCCATCCCGAAGTCGAGCTTCGTGAATTCGCCCACGCCTGCGCCCAGCGGCAGGATGTCCTTGATCAGTTTGGTCATCAGAATCGTTCGTCTCTCGATTGAAAAAAGCAGAGACAAAGTTACTCATTTACACTGCCCCGGTATGCCCCCCTCCAGGGGGGACAAGCGATGTTTTGCAGGGCAAACGAGTCGGCAGGACAACCGGCGGTGTTTCCCCCTAATGACGTTTTCCGTTGCCGACGCTACAATCGCGCCGCTTTTCACCGGGGAACCGCATGCTGCTCAACGTGAACCCCTTCCACCGCGACAACGACCGCTTCAACGTGTCGTTCAAGGCGCTGGGCGAGCTGATCGAGACGGTCGGCACGCCTCACTTCGTGCCGCGCCTCACGCAACTGCTGAACGACGTCGTGCCGCTCGACGTCGCGCACGTCGAACGCTCGCGCGTCGACGGCACGATGCCCACCGGCTACCGATGCGAATGGATCGGCAGCAGCGGCATCGGCACCGAATCCAACGAAATCTCCGACGTGATGACGCTCTACTACGAGCGCTTTCTCGACAGCGACCCGCTGTTCGCGGGGTTGCGCGGCAAGACGGGCACGATGCTCGTCGTGCGCGACATCGCGGCGATCCCGCCCGGCGAATTCCGCCAGCGGCTGTTCGACGACGTCCAGATCGGCCATGAATGCGTGCTTGCGCGCGGCACGCGCTATTCGCAGCATTCGATCGCGCTGGAGCGCGGCCGCGACCGGCCGCCGTTCACGCTCGCCGAGATGAACCGCTTCCGCAGCATCAGCGACGTGCTGTTCCCGCTGCTCGAACTGCACGCGTCGACCACCGCCGTGCGGCGCGTCGCGCATCCGACACCGGAAGTCCATCCGCTCGCGCAGTTCGACGCGCGCATCGCCGCCGACGGCTTGAAGCTGTCGAAGCGCGAATACGAAACCTGCAAGCACCTGATCTCCGGCAAGACCGTGCCCGAAACGGCCGAGATCCTCGGCGTGCGCGTCGCGTCGGCCGAGTCGTACGTGAAACGCGCGTTCGCGAAGCTCGGCGTGCGGACCAAACGCGAGCTCGCCGCGTGGGGGTCGGCGACCACCGCATTTCCTTCCGCCGGATCGCACGACGGCGCCGCGCCGCCGGCCATCCGGGGCTGACCCGGCCGGGCCCGGCCGCGCGGCCGCGTTCGGTTGCGCCGCGTCGATGCGGCGGCGCCGCTTGCATCGAGACCCGTCGATGTAAACGTTGCGACTTCAACATTCTTCGCGCGGGCGTTCTCCTCTACCATCGGCCGATCGCTTTACCTCATAAAAAGGAGACGGCCCCATGCCCCGCGAACTCAATCAACCGATGGGCGGCAACGACATGCCGCGCTTTGGCGGCATCGCCACGATGATGCGGCTGCCGCAGGCCGCGACGACCGACGGCCTCGACGTGTGCTTCGTCGGCGTGCCGCTCGACCTCGGCACGTCGAACCGCTCGGGCGCGCGCTTCGGCCCGCGCCAGATCCGCACCGAATCCGTGCTGCTGCGCCCGTACAACATGGCCACGCGCGCCGCGCCGTTCGATTCGCTGCAGGTGGCCGACATCGGCGACGTCGCGACCAACCCGTACGACCTGAAGGACTCGGTGCGCCGCATCGAAGAAGCCTACGACGAGATCGTCGCGAACGGCTGCCGGCCGATCACGCTCGGCGGCGACCACACGATCGCGTGGCCGATCCTGCGCGCGCTGCACAAGAAGTACGGCAAGGTCGCCGTCGTGCACATCGACGCGCATGCGGACGTGAACGACACGATGTTCGGCGAGAAGATCGCGCACGGCACGCCGTTCCGCCGCGCGGTGGAAGACGGGCTGCTGCAATGCGACAAGGTCACGCAGATCGGCCTGCGCGGCACCGGCTACCACGCGGACGATTTCGACTGGTGCCGCCAGCAAGGCTTCACCGTCGTGCAGGCGGAAGAATGCTGGAACAAGTCGCTCGTGCCGCTGATGGCGCAGGTGCGCGAACGCGTCGGCGACACGCCCGTCTACCTGAGCTTCGACATCGACGGCCTCGACCCGTCGTTCGCACCCGGCACCGGCACGCCGGAAATCGGCGGCCTCACCGTGCAGCAGGGCCTCGAAATCATCCGCGGGATGAAGGGCCTGAACATTGTCGGCGCGGACCTCGTCGAAGTGTCGCCACCGTACGATCCCGCCGGCACGACCGCGCTCACGGGCGCGAACCTCGCGTTCGAGATGCTCTGCGTGATGCCGGGCGTCGCCTACCGCTAACCCGATCGACAGGATGCCCCTCATGTCCACCGCCGAACTTTCCCGCGCCACGACGCCATTCGTGCTGCCCGCCGCACGCATCGCCGGCCAGCCCGTGCGCTCGCATTCCGACACGGCCGGCGCGCCGATCTTCAACGCGTCGACCGGCGACACGATCGGCTGGCAGGAATTCGCGACGCCCGCGCACGTCGACGCCGCGGTGCGCGCCGCGCGCGACGCGTTCGCCGGCTGGCGCGACACGCCGCCCGCCGAGCGCGGCCGCGTGCTCGCCGCGATCGCCGAGCGCGTCGAAGCCGCGCGCGGCCGCCTGGCCGCGCTGCAGATGCAGGTCAGCGGCAAGCCGCCGTTCGAGGCCGAAGCCGACGTCGGCGACGTCGCCGCGACGTTCGCGTACTACGCGCAGCTGTGCGACAACCCGACGCTGTTCGCGGCCGAGCCTGTCGCGCTGCCGAGCGACGCCGTCACGGCCGAGCGCTTCCACGACGCGGTCGGCGTCGCCGCGCTGGTGATGCCGTGGAACTTCCCGATGGTCACGACCGCGTGGAAGCTTGCGCCCGCACTCGCGGCCGGCTGCGCGGTCGTGCTGAAGCCGTCCGAACTCACGTCGCCGACCGAGCACGCGCTGCTCGACATCCTCGTCGAGGCCGGCGTGCCGGCCGGCGTCGTCAACGTCGTGAACGGTGGCGCCGACGTCGGCGCGGCGCTCACCGCGCATCCGCTGATCGACAAGATCTCGTTCACCGGCAGCACGGCAGCCGGCCGCAAGGTGATGCAGGCCGCAGCCGAAGACATGAAGCGCGTGACGCTCGAACTCGGCGGCAAGTCGTCGCTGATCGTGCGCGACGATGCCGATCTCGACGTCGCGGTGTCGCTCGCCGTCGCGGGCGCGTTCACGAACGCGGGGCAGATGTGCTCGGCCACCGCGCGCATTCTCGTGCACGACAGCATCTACCGCAGCTTCATGACCGCGTTCGAGACGGCCGTGCGCGCGCTCGTCGTCGCGCCGCCGGCCGCCGGACAGGTCGCGATGGGGCCGTTGATCTCGGCCGCGCAGCGTGCACGCGTCGAAGCGATGCTCCAGCAGGGCATCGACGCCGGCGCACGCATTGCGTTCAGCGGACGGGTCGCGGATGCCGGCGGCGAAGGCTTTTTCATGGCGCCCGTCGTGATCGCCGAGCCGGCCGCCGACAACCCGCTGTGGACCGACGAAGTATTCGGCCCCGTCGCGTGCGTGAAGTCGTTCCGCACCGACGACGAAGCGATCGCGCTCGCGAACGACACGCGCTACGGGCTCGTCGCGACCGTCGTCACGCGCGATGCCGATATCGCGAAGCAGTTCCAGCAGCGCGTGCGCGCGGGGCTCGTGTGGATCAATGCGCCGCAGCTGATCTACCCGCACGTGTGCTGGGGCGGCTTCGGGCTCAGCGGGATCGGCCGCGAACTCGGCGTCACGGGGCTGCGCAGCTATCAGGAACTGCGCCACGCGATGCGCGCGATCGACTGACCAGTGCGGCCGTTCAGGCCGTTGGCGGCACCGTGGCCGGTGGCACGGTGCCGCTTTTTTTTCGAAGATTGACGCGGAGAGGACTCTGCAGCCCCGCAACCGGCGTTCGTCGGTCGCGCGTTGGTGCGGCGCGCATGCAACCGTCAATGCGACAGCGCCGCCGCATGATCGTGCTCGCGCAACTGGCCGGGAATCGCACACTGCGCAAGCCCGCCCGCATCGATCCACGCGCGCGTGCGTTCCGCGGCCGCGTCGATCAGTTGCGCGCACTTCGAATAATCGTATGACGACACGTCGAGCGGACAGAGCGGCGGCACGACGTGGATGTGCGCGCGTGCCGCGTACAGCTCCAGGTCGCGCACCAGTTGCCGCGCGATCACCAGCGTCAGCGCGTGCGTCGCATGCGCGATCGCGCTGCGCGGCGGGACGCGCAACGCACAGGCGAACCCGGCCGGCAGCACGACGATCCGCTTGACGCCGAGCGCGACCGCAACGGAGATCGGCGTATTGTTCGCGACGCCGCCGTCGACGAGTTCCACGCCGCCGATGCTGACCGACGGAAACACGCCGGGAATCGCCGCGCTGGCCTGCACGGCATCCACGACCGGGCCGGCGGACAGCACGACTTCGCGGCCGTTCAGCATGTCGGTCGCGACGATGTGGAGCGGCAGCGCGGCCTGCTCGATCCGCCGGTACGGCAGGTTCTTTTCCAGCAACAGGCGCAGCGCATCGGCCTCGACCAGATGCGGCCGGTTGCGCAGCAGCATCGCGACGACGCTGCGCATCGAGAACGGCATGACGTCCTGGCGGCGGATCCTGCACCACAGCGCGGCGAGCATTGCGACGCCGTCCGCGTCCGGCCGGCCGGCGAAATAGGCGGCATTGATCGCCCCCGCCGACGCGCCGACGACGCAATCGGGCCGTTCGCCGCTCGCGACCAGCTCGCGGAGCATGCCGACCTCGATCGCGCCAAGACTGCCGCCGCCGGCGAACACGAAGGCGGTCGAGGGAGTGGGATCGGGAGCCACGGTGCGCCCTCCTGCGGTTGGCTGCGACAGTGCGTTCTCCATGATGGATCGTGCGGCGCCCCGGATGTCCTGATGAAAACCCTGCAGGCATGCGGACCGCACCGCCCGGCCGGCGATACGCGCTGCACGCCGCGTTCCCCGGAATCCCGCGATGAACCTTCCTCCGGGGACGGTTACGTCATGCGCCGCCCGGTTTCAGGGTCGCATCCGCATGGACGTTCGGGCGAGCGTCGCGCGCTTTTTGACCTCGATCAAGAAACCCGCACACATCGGCGCTCGCAAACGTGTGCCGGGCGCGAATCGCCCGGAATACGTGGAATCACGGGTTCAGTCGTCCGGACGATCGCCGTTATTGCATCAACACCCGCGGACCGGCATCGCGGGCAAGGAGCGAGATCGCCAGGCGTCCCGCTCGCTTTTCGACAACAAATGCAGCAGCGCAAGTCGCGGACGAGGTAATCATGTTTGTAGCCATCGGGTGGATCGTCGTGATCGGGTCGGTGATCGGCAGTTTCGTCGGCGTCGGCGGCCATGTGCCGGCCTTGCTGCAACCGTTCGAGCTGCTATGCATTTTCGGCGCCGCGCTGGGTGCGTTCGTCGTCAGCAATCCGGTCACGACGCTGAAGAAGACGATCAAGACCCTGCCGACCTGCTTCAAGGGCGGCGGCTACACGAAACAACAGTACGTCGAACTGATCGCACTGCTGTACGAGCTGCTGCAGAAGGCGCGCAAGGACGGCATGATGGCGCTCGAGGCCGACGTCGATGCGCCCGAACAAAGCCCGCTGTTCCAGAAGTATTCGCACGTGCTCGAAGACCATCACCTGCTCGACTTCATCGTCGACTACCTGCGGATGATGTCGAGCGGCAACGTGAACGTGCTGGAGATGCAGGACCTGATGGACGAAGAACTGCATACGCATCACGCGGAGGCATCGGTCGCGGCCAACGCGATCCAGAAGATGGCCGACGGCCTGCCGGCATTCGGCATCGTCGCCGCGGTGATGGGCGTCGTGCATACGATGGGCTCGGTCGGCGCGCCGCCCGCCGTGCTAGGCAAGATGATCGCCGGCGCGCTCGTCGGCACGTTCCTCGGCATCCTGCTCGCGTACGGCTTCGTCGGCCCGCTCGCGGATCTCCTCAATGCGAAGGGCCGCGCGGCGGCCAAGCCGTTCCAGTGCGTGAAGGCCGTGCTGCTCGCGTCGATGAGCGGCTACGCGCCGTCGGTGGCGGTGGAGTTCGGCCGCAAGGTGCTGTTCACGGCCGATCGCCCGAGCTTCAAGGAACTCGACGAAGCCGTGCGCGCGACCAAGACGCCCAAGGCAGCGTAACGGAGACCACCGACACCATGGCCGACCCTCGTTCCGGTTCGTCGAAGCAATCCGTCGCGGCAACGCTCGTCGTCGTGCGGCGCAAGAAGGGCGACGACCATGACGCCCACCACGGCGGCGCATGGAAAATCGCATACGCCGATTTCGTCACCGCGATGATGGCGTTCTTCCTGCTGATGTGGCTGCTTGGCTCGGTGTCCAAGTACGACAAGCAGGGGATCGAGGACTACTTCAACACGCCGCTGTCGACGCTCTTGTCCGGCGGCAAGGACGCGGAAGCGCCGCGCCCGAACATCGTGCAGGGCGGCGGCCGCGACATGTCGGACCCGGCGCCGGCGATCGACCGGAAAACGCCGTCGCCGGCCGATTCGCCCGCGGCGCTCGCGAGCCGCGTCGATACGCAAAAGCTCGAGCGCCTGAAAGCGAAGCTGACCGCCGCGATCGCACAGAGCCCGTCGCTGCGCGCGTACCAGGACCAGATCCGGATCGCGATCACCAACGAGGGCTTGCGCATCGAGATCGTCGATTCGCTCAAGCGCCCGATGTTTGCATCAGGCAGTTCGCAACCGGAAAGCTATGCGACCGCGATCCTCACGCAGGTCGGCGCGGCGCTCGACGATGTCGAGAACCGCGTGTCGATCGCCGGGCATACCGATTCGACGCCGTATCCCGACGGGCCGACCGGCTATTCGAACTGGGAGCTGTCCAGCGATCGCGCAAACGCCGCGCGGCGCGCGCTGGTCGCCGGCGGGTTGCGGGAAGCGAAGCTGTTGCAGGTGCGCGGGCTCGCGGACGTGCTGCCGCTCGACAGGGACGTGGCGGACGAGCCGACCAATCGCCGCATCAGCATCCTGGTCATGAACAATGCCGCCGAGCAGGCGTTCTTCCGCGACGGCGGACGCGCGGCCGTCGACGACACGCCCGGCATCCGGCCCGCCGTCCTGCCGGTGACGCTCAAGCGGCAGCCCCCCGTCACGATCAACTGAAGAGCGCGGCCGTTCAGGCCGTTGACGACACCCTGCCACGCGGCACGGTGTCGTCTTTTTTTCCGCACTCGATATATTCCGTAGAATATATCGAAACCTGCACCCCCGGAGAAACCGCATGGCCCGCATGTCGACGGATCGCGCCCCGCTGCGCACCGCTCGCGAACAACCGCTCGCGCGCAGGATCAGCGCGCTCAAGCCGCTGTCGAGCGACGCGCGGGCGCAGCAGGTCACCGATGTCGTCGACGCGTTCAGGCGCCTGCGCGGCAGCATCGTGCGTTTCATCCGGATGTTCTCGGCCGCACACACCGGCGCGATGCCGGACGACGCGCTGTCGGCACTGGGCTTTCGTGAACTGCTGGCGACGCTCGAACACGAAGCGCGCGCCGCCCGCTTCACGCGCCTGCCCGACCTCGAACGCGCGATCGGCCATGCGCGCGGCCTCGAACGCACGCGCGACGACGTGTTTTCCGAATCGTTCAGCAACGACCCGGCCGCGATGCGCGACGCGGTGGCCGCGCTGGAGCGCGTCGACGTGCTGTTCGTCGGGCTGTGCGTCGAATCCGTGATGGCGCGCCACGCACCGCCATCGCTCCCCGGTTCGCCTGCGACGCCGGCCGCCCTGCCGCCAACCGGCCTTTCGACGGCGCGCTGCTGACCGCGCCACCGGGCCGCGCCCGGTGGTTTCCCCGGCATGTTCACCGTTATATTCCATGGTATATTTCGCGAATCTTTCGCGCATCCGTCTCCGGTCCGATCGTGCCGGATAGAGGTCAACATGCACGCTCCGCCCTTTCGCCTCGCCCGCACGGCGGATCTCTCGTCGTCCGGCGGCCATCCGTCCGCGGCCAGCGGCGTGCGGTTCGACGCGTGCTGCGCGCCGTCGCGCGCGCAACAGGCCGAGCTGAAGCGCCGCGCGCGCCTGTCCGAGCTCGATGCGAACCTGCACTGCTCGATCATCGGCACCTGCCTGACCACACACGAACTGCGCAAGCTCGTCCCGAAGTTCACCGATCTCGACCGGCAGCGGGCGACCGACCTCGAAATCCATCACGCGGCCGTCGAGCTCGCGATCGACGGCACGGCCGGCGCCAAGGCGCTGCACAAGGCGCTCGACGAGCGCTATGCGGGTGCGATACGCGCGTTCGACGATGCGAAGGACGCGGACGCACTCGTCGCGCGCTGGAAGGAAGCGCTCAAGAGCGGCGACATCCCGCCCGCGTACTGGGCGCTGATGACGCATCCGCGCACGACGATGGGCGTGCGCCAGGCCGCGTTCGGCGACCTGCACATGCTGTCGCACCTGGTCGGCGCGGCCAATCGCGCCGATATCCGGCGGCTCGTCGCGCTGGAGGAAGAGAATGCGGCACTGCACGCGAAGCTCGAGCGTCAGCAGGCCCGCCTGCACGAGATGAGTACGCAGCGCGATGCCGCGCTGCAGGCGCTGGATGCGCTTCACGCGCGCCAGAACGCGCAGCCGCTGGCCGACGAAAGCGCGTTGCGCGACGAAGTGCATGAACTGCGCGAAGCACTGGCCGCGCGCGACGAACGGCTCGCGCTGCACACGAGCCGCCGCGAGGCCGCCGAGCAGCGGATCGCCGCGGAACAGGCGAGCGCCCGCGCGATGCGCGCGCGGCTCGACGACCTGATGGCGATGGTGAAGACGCTGCGCGCCGAAGCGAGCGCGATCGAACAGGCGGTGCAGGCGTCGGCGGACGATCCGGCCGACCGGGCGGCGAACTCGCTGTCGATGCTGGAGGGCAGGCGCGTGGTCTATGTCGGCGGGCGGCCCGGTTCGAATCGCGCGATCCGGCGGATCGTCGAGGCGTCAGGCGGCGACGTGACGCTGCACGACGGCGGCATCGAGGATCGCAAGGGCCTGCTGGCCGCTGCGCTGCCGGGCGCACAGATGGTCGTGTTCCCGGTCGACTGCATCGATCACGATTCGATGAACCTGCTCAAGCGCATCTGCGAGCGCCACCACATCGCGTACTACCCGCTGCGGACCGCCAGCGTCGCGAGCTTCGTCGAACTGATCGGGCGGCTCGATGCGCACGCGCGCGAGGTCATCGCGCCGGATGGCGCCGCGAGCGACACGTCACGCTTCTGCCTGCGGCACGGGTAAGCCGGCGTCGGCGCAACGCACGTTTCAGCGACGCACCATTTTCGTGAGCGCGGCGATTTCGTCCGCGCACGCCGCGTACGCGCGTTCCTCGATCCCGCGATACAGGCGGATGATCTCCTCGCCCACCGGCGTCAGCACGCTGCCGCCGCCGCTCTGCCCGCCATGCTCGGACACCGTCGCAGGCGATTTCAGCGAGCGGTTCAGTTCGTCCATCAGCAGCCACGCGCGCCGGTACGACATCTTCAGGCTGCGCGCCGCCGCCGAAATCGAGCCGTGCTCGCGCACCGCTTCGAGCAGCGCGACCTTGCCCGGTCCGAGCGCGATCGTGTCGGCCTGCTGGATACGCATCCTGAACCGCACCTCAGGCTTGGGGTGTGCCGAAGTCTTCATGTTGTCCGCCGAGTGATCGATGCGGGCAAGCATACACGATGGCCGGCACGGCGAACGCCGCGCTCAGACCGCCAGCACCCGCGCGACGATGCCGGCCAGCCGCTTCACGTGGCGCGGCGCAGGCAGGAGGTCGGCGCCCGAGAACAGCAGCGGCGCGCCGTCGTCGGCCGACAGCGGGACATCGCCGCATTCGAACGCGACGATCACGTGTTCGCCGACCGGTGTATTGAACAGCTCGTGCCATGAAAACGTGACCGCGTAGCCGTCGTGCGCATGCGCGATGAACACCATGCGCTTGAAGTCGCCGGGTTCGTCGTTGCGCAGGCCGGCCGCGTCGAGCAGGTCTTTCAGCCGCGCGCCGCGATACGGCGCGACCGAGCGGATGAAACGGTTCGTCGTGAAGCAGCGCAGGTCGAACGGCTCGGCCGTCGCGCTCGCGTGCCGGCGCAGATCGTCGAGCGTCACCGTCATCGGCCGCACGAATGCGCCCGTCAGCGCGATCGAGCCTGCCGCCGCCTGAGGCGCCGAAGGCGCCGCCGTCCCTGCCATCTCCATCGCCCGCCTCCCTGACGGCCCGCCGCCTGGCGCGCCTGCGTTGTATCGACGGGTATATTACGCCGCCAAAAGGCCGGCCGGCAGAAGGCGCGCCGCATGAACGGTATACAGCGGCCGATCGCGCCCCGTTCCGGCAGGCGCTATGAAAGCACGATGTTCTTGATGACCTTCCTGATGCTCTTGTAGCTGTCGACCGATTCCGCCTTCTGGTCGGTCACCAGCGTGCCGATGCGTGCCGGCTCGCAGAAGCCGATCCGGCTGTGCGTGCCGAGCTTGCTGAAATCGGCGAGGATCGCGACCTCCGCCGCGTTGCTGACCATCGCGCGCGCCACCTCGGTTTCCATCCGGTCGTAGTTCGTCGCGCCGCGAACGTGGTCGACGCCGACCGGCGACAGCAGCGCAAGATCGGCGCGGTAGCGGAAGATCTCGGCGATGGTGCCGTCGCCGACCGTCGCGGCCGCGCGGCTGCCGATCATCCCGCCGAGCAGGATCGTCTCGTTCTTCCCGTGCTCCGGGTCGCTCGAGCGCATCTTCAGCGCGACGTCGATCGAGTTCGTGACGATCGTGAGGCCCGACAGCTTCGACAACTCCTCGGCCAGCAGCGTGGTGGTCGTGCCGGCATCGATGAACAGCGTCTGCGAGCCCGTGACGAGCCGCGCCGCCGCGCGGGCGATGGCCAGCTTCGCCTTCACGTGCGTCTGCGCACGCTCGGCGATCGGCGCTTCGTCGCCCACCTGCACCGCGCCGCCGTGCACGCGCTTCAGTTCACCGAGCGCCTCGAGGTCGACGAGATCGCGGCGCACGGTTTCGCGCGACACGTTCAGATCGGCCATGATCCGGTCGGTGGAGACGCGCTGCATCTTCGATAACAGAAGCCGGATCCTCTGGTATCGCTCTTCTTGCCACATGAAATGTCCTCGGAAATGTCTGTCAATCTTATTCGAACGGCCGTCTACGCAGCGCTTTCTTCCATCTTTTTGACGCCGACGAGGGTCTGCAGGGATTGACGGACCACCTGGAATTCGCGGCTCGTCATCTTCGAAAACACCACGTGGATGCGGTCGTCGTCGGGCGTCGCGTCGTCCTGCTCGATGATGAACTGGACAATGCGTGCCTGGTCGATGCCGGGCATCGACTGCAGCGACGTCAGCTTCACGGCGCCGCGGCTCGCGAGGATGCGCACGCCCCAGCGCTGCCGCGCGGCGAAAAAGCGCTTCTCGATCGGCTTCAGCCCGGCCAGGATCGCCAGCACGATCGCCGTCGCGGCGATCGCGGCCACATACATGCCGCCGCCCACCGCCAGCCCGACCGCCGCGACGACCCACAGGCTCGCCGCGGTCGTCAGCCCGCGGATGATCTCGCCGCGCAGCATGATCGACCCCGCGCCGAGAAAGCCGATGCCCGACACGACCTGCGCGGCCACGCGCGACGGGTCGAGCGACACGTTCTTCGCCTCCTGGATGTCGGCAAAGCCGAACGCCGACACGATCATCACGAGCGCGGCGCCCACCGCCACCAGCATGTGCGTGCGCAGCCCGGCCGCCCATGACAGGCGCTCGCGCTCGATACCGACGATGCTGCCGAGCAAGGCCGCCAGCAACAGGCGGGAAATGATTTCCAGCTGACTGATCATTCGAGGTCTCCTTCCTTACAGATGCATTTGATGACGCGCGGACCGTACGGACCGCTGCCCGACTTTTTCCAACCGCCGCCGTATTCGGCAAGTTGTATTTTTGTGTGATCTTGCGATTTTGTGCGTTCTAATATACGGTACGCAAAACGACAAAGCCAGACCCAAGTTCGTTTGTTTCATCCGATCCACACGATCAATCGTCAGACCAATCAGGCAACACGATCCGAAACACTTGCTTAGGAGACCATCATGATCAAGAAGGCATGGATGCTGGCAGCCACGCTGCTGGCCGCGCTGGCTACGGCCCCCGTTCACGCATCCGAAGGCGACGTCTGCAGGAAGGTGACGCTCGGCGATGTCGGCTGGAGCGACATCGCGGCCACCACCGGCGTCGCGATGATGCTGCTGGACGGGCTCGGCTATGAGGCGACCAAGACGATCGCGTCGCCGCCGATCGTGCTGGCCGGCGTGAAGAAGGCGCAGATCGATGCGTTCCTCGGCTACTGGGATCCGAGCATGACGCCGACGGTCAAGCCGTTCGTCGATGCCGGCGCCGTGCACCTGCTGCCGCAACCGAACCTGGTCGGTGCGCGCTACACGCTGGCCGTGCCGCAGTATGCGTCGGACAAGGGCCTCAAAAGCTTCGCCGACATCGCGAAGTTCCGCGACCAGCTCGACGGCAAGATCTACGGGATCGGCGCCGGCAACAACGGCAACGCGCTGATCCAGCGGATGATCGACAGGAACGAGTTCGGGCTCGGCGGCTTCAAGCTGGTGGAATCGAGCGAGGCCGGGATGCTCGTCCAGGTCACGCGCGCGGTGCAGGAGCATCGGATGATCGTCTTCCTCGCGTGGGAGCCGCATCCGATGAACATCAACTACAAGATCGCGTACCTCGACGGCGGCGACACCGTGTTCGGCCCGAACTACGGATCGGCGAAGGTCTACACGCTCGTCACGCCCGGCTATCTCGAACGCTGCCCGAACGTCGGCCGGCTGCTGACCAACCTGAAATTCACGACCGACGAAGAGAACCAGCTGATGGTGCCGATCATGAATCATTCGGACCCCGTCGCGGTCGCGAAGGAATGGGCGAAGAAGAATCCCGGCGTGCTGTCGAAGTGGCTCGACGGCGTCACGACCATCGACGGGAAGAACGCGAAGGACGCGATCGAGAAGCTCATCGGCGCGTAAGCACGCAATCCAGGGAACCATCCATGCATAACAATCTCGCGCTGTTCGACCTCGATCACACGCTGCTGCCGCTCGACAGCGACCAGGCCTGGAGCCGCTTCATCACGCGGGTCGGCCAGGAGGACGACGCGCATACGGCGCTGATCGACGAGCACTACGGCCACTATGCGGCCGGCACGCTCGACATGGACGCGTATCTCGCCGTGACGCTCGCGCCGCTCACGCGCTACCCGCGCGAGCAGCTCGAACGCTGGCATGCGCAGTTCATGGACGAGGTGATCCGGCCGGCGATTACACCGGAGGCGCGCGCGCTGGTCGACCGGCATCGCGAGAACGGCGATCTGTGCTGCATCGTGACGGCAACCAACGTGTTCGTCACGCGGCCGATCGCGGCCGAGTTCGGGATCGAGCACCTGCTCGGCATCGAGCTCGATACCGACGACGGCACGCCGGCCGGGCAGTTCACCGGGCGCAGCATCGGCGTGCCGAGTTTCCGTGAAGGCAAGATCGTGCGCACCGCGGCATGGCTGAGATCGCTCGGCTACCTGCCGTCCGATTTCGAACGCACCTACTTCTACAGCGATTCGATCAACGACGTGCCGCTGCTCGACTACGTCACGCATCCGGTCGCGACCAATCCCGACTCGAAGCTTTCCCAGGTAGCCGGCACACGCGGCTGGCCTGTCATGAAGTTGTTCTGATTCGGGCGATATTCTCTGCTGTCCATTTTCATGTCTGGAGGGGAAATGAAATACGGAGCACGCAGCAACCATCCCGATCAATCAGGAATCCGATTCGAACCGGATCGAAAGCCTATCGTCAACTCGCACCGGCCGGAAAGCCGCTTTCCGCACTGGCGCGGCGTTTTCATGATCGCGCTCCTGTGCACGCTGGCCGCTTGCGGCGACGGCGACTCGGGCACCGCAGCCAACGTGGCGGCCGCGCGTGCGGCCGCACCGGGTTCGGCGTCCACGCCTGTCCTGCACTGCGCGAGCGCGTGCCACTGACCGACGCAGGCCGCAAGGCCAGTCACCCAAGACAGAGAGCGATCATGCAAAACAAACCCACAACACGACGCCAGTTCCTCGCCGATGCGCTGAAGCTCGCCGGTGCCACCGCGGTGACGGGCATGCTGCCCGAAAGCATCGCGCGCGCCCAGGCCATTCCGGCGGCCACCGTGACCGGCACGATCCAGGACGTGAAGCACGTCGTGATCCTGATGCAGGAAAACCGTTCGTTCGACCACTACCTCGGCACGCTGGGCGGCGCGCGCGGCTTCGGCGATCCGCGGCCGGTCGTGATTTCGAGCGGGTATCCGGTGTGGCGACAGCCCTGGATGCTGTCCTACGTGTTCCCGTTCAACCCGTCCCCGCCCTCCGGCACGGCGAACGGCGACACCTACTACGGCGACCTCCCGCACGACTGGAGCACCACGCACAGCGCCTGGAACAACGGCCGCTACGACAACTGGGCCGACGCGAAGACCAGCGGCACGATGTACTACTTCACGCAGAAGGACATCCCGTTCTACTACGCAGTGGCGAGCGCTTTCACGGTGTGCGACGACTACCACTGCTCGATGCTCGGCCCGACCGACCCGAACCGCCTGTATCTGTGGACCGGCTGCTGCGGCAACGTGGCGGGCTATTCGCCGTACACGGACAACACGATGACCGGCACCGGCTGGACAACCCTGCCGGAACGGCTGAACGCGGCCGGCGTCACGTGGAAGTTCTACCAGGACAAGGGCAACGGCCTGGATTCCGGCCATGCATACGGCAATGCCAACAGCGCCGGCAGCACACTCTGGTGGAACGGCAACTACGGCGACAACATCGTTCTCAACTTCAAGCAGTACCAGAACCTCGGCGCCAGCGATCCGCTCGCGCCCGCGATCAACGGCACGCAGATCGACCCGAGCGGCGGCGGCAAGGAGTACGACACGAACCTGTTCAGCCAGCTGCAGGCCGACGTCGCGAACGACACCTTGCCGCAAGTGTCATGGATTGCCGCGCCTTACGCGTACTGCGAGCATCCGTCGTGGGCCGCGAGCGGCGGCGAATGGTACGTGAGCAACGTGCTGAACGCGCTGACGTCGAATCCGAAGGTCTGGGCCAGCACGGTCCTGCTCGTGATGTACGACGAGAACGACGGCCTGTTCGATCATGTGCCGCCCGCCGTCCCGGCCAGCTCCGCTGCCGGCACCGGCCAGTCGACCGTCTCGACGGCCGCGGAATTCGTCGCCAGCAGCGGCAGCGCATCGGATGGTTCGGCCAGCGGCGACGTGCCGATCGGGCTCGGGCCGCGCGTGCCGATGTTCGTGATCTCGCCGTGGTCGAAGGGCGGCAAGGTGAATTCGCAGGTGTTCGATCACACGTCGGTGGTCCGGTTCCTCGAGGCGCGATTCGGCTTTCAGGAAACCAATATCTCGCCGTGGCGACGCGCGGTGTGCGGCGACCTGACGTCGGCCTTCGATTTCTCGAACGCCGACCAGACGGTGCCCGCGATCCAGCCGCCGGCGAGCAACATGAACCCGAACGGCCCGGCCGTCCCGATCCCCTACCCGACCACCACCGCGGTGCCGGCGCAAAGCGCCGGCCGCAGCGCCGCCTGCCGCCTGCCCTACGAATTCTTCGTGCAAGGCAAGGTCGACCGCGCCGCTCACGCGCTCGCGCTGACGATGACCAACACCGGCGCCGCCGGTGTCCACCTGCAGGCGTGGATCGACGGCACGAGCACGATCCCCCGGCATTACACGATCGCGGCCGGCGCGAGCCCGTGCGCGAACCTGTCGGATTCGCTCGCGCTGAATAGCGGCGGCAGCTACGACTATTCGGTCTACGGGCCGAACGGTTTCCTGCAGACATTCCGCGGCAGCATCGGGGCGTCCGGCAACACGGGATCGACCGCCGAAATCAGCCTGTGCTACGACGTGGCGAACGGCAACGTGCAGATCACGCTCGACAACTCGGCCGGGGCCGGCGCGACGACGTTCCAGCTCACCGACAACGCCTACGGGATGAACACGGGGCAGTCGATCATCGTCGCGGCCGGCGCGACGCAAGCCGTCACGTGGTACGGCGACGGCGGCTGGTACGACGCAAGCATCCGCGACGCGAACGATCCGAACTTCCTTCGCCGCGTGGCCGGTTGCGTGCAGACGCAATCCGGCGGCCTGCTCACGGATTCCGCGATCGGCAATACCAGCAGGAAGTTCGTCGCGTCGCTCGCGTCGCAGGGCTCGACGTTCGGCACGCTGCGGTTCGACTACGTCGCGCCGCCGTGGAGCCACAGCCCGAAGAACTGGGTCGGCATCTTCGCGCACGGCGCGCAGCCGACCAAGGGCAGCTACAAGTCGTGGGCGTACCTGCCGAAGAGCACCGGCTCGCTGCTGTTCTCGTCCACGGCAAACAGCACGCTGGCGTCGGGGCAGTACGATGCGTGGTACCTGTTCGACGACGGCTACACGCCGCTCGCGGGCCCCGTCACGATCAACATCTGACGGCATGCCGGACCGTGCCGGCCGCCCTCAAGGGGCCGGCACGCGCTAGACGAGCAGGTCTTCGTAGAACGCGCCGAACGGCCGCGTCGGGTGCGCGATCTGGATTTCGAGGATCCACAAGCCGGCGGCCGGTGCGCCATCGAAATCGCCGAGATTGCCGGCCTGGTAGATCGCGTGCGGAAAATCGCTGACGCGATGGCCCTTGATGTCGACGTTCAACCGGAAGCCGTGCGCGTCGGCGCGTTGCGCGGCGAACTCGTACAGCGCGATGCCCGCGCATCCGGTGGTCCGCCAGTGATGCTCGACTTCGCCGTAGATCACGCCTGCCGCCCGCGCACACGCCCGCATGTCCGGATCGTCGCCGCACACGAACGTCGCGCCCGCATCGCCCTCGTGCTTGTCCCAGACGGCGCCGAGATCGATGAAGAAGATGTCGTCGGCGGCGAGCACGGGGTCGGCCACCGAGCGCTCCTTGAACGTGCGCAGCGTGTTTTCCCCGAAGCGGACGAGGATCGGGTGCCAGATGCGCTCCATCCCGAGATCCTTCAGCACGCGCAGCCCCAGCGCGTTGGCCTCCGATTCCCGCATGCCGGGCCGGATGCCTTTGGCGATCGCGTCGACGGCCTGCCAGGTCATGGTTCTTGCATGCTGCATCGCATCGAGCGAAAAAACCTCGCCGACGGCTTCGCGTTGCGTCGAATTCAAGAGGAGACTCCCGTGCAGTGAAGGTGGGTCGGGTCGGTCGAACGTCGTTTCGATATACACATGAGAATATATCGATTTGCAAACCGGCGCTGAAGCTCGCTTCGTCGGGCGACACGGCAAGACGGGCGCTCCGGACAGGGCGCCCGCCCGAGGGTCATGCGTCGATCAGAACTTGTGACGCAGGCCGATCCGCGTGACGAACTGCGTGTTCGCGCCCGCGTTGCCGATGAACGACCCCGACGAGCCGATCTCGGCCTGCACCGGCACCGCACGCCCGTTGATCGTGTTGCTGCCCGATGCCTTCTGGTACGCCGCGCTCACGTACACGTCCGTGCGCTTCGACAGCGCATAGTCGACCGCGGCATTGACCTGGTGCCACTTGCCGTCGAAGCGGCCGTCGAGCTTCGAGAACGTATAGCCGAGGCCGCCGCTCAGCGCCGACGTGAACGCATAGCGGCCGCCGATTTCGTAGTTGTTCAGCTTCGACGATTCGCCCGACAGCGGCGTGAACTTCGTATGCGTCCAGTTCGCCCACACGAGCGCCGCCGCGATTGCATAGCGTGCGCCGACGCCGACCGTCTCGAGGTCGCGCAGCCCCTGCGTGTTGAGGTTCGCGATGCTCACGCCGAACGCGGGCGTCGCGCCGTTCGGGAAGCGGATGTTCGTGTACGCGGCGCCGATGCCGAACGGCCCTTGCGCGTAGTTCGCGCCGAAGCTGTACGCACTCGACGAACCCTGCGCGCCGTTCGCGCCGGTCGTGGTCGGCGTGCCGGCGAACTGCGTCGAGTTCGAGAAGCCGTACATCGCACCGAACGTGAGGCCCGCGAAGTTCGCGCTCTGGAACTTCACCGCGTTGTTGATGCGGCTCGACGTCAGCTGGTCGAGATCGTTGATGTGATACGCGTAGTTGCCGGCCGGCGTCTGGCTGCCCATCGTGTAGTTCGCGCCGATGTAGTCGGTCGAGAACGAGTACTGGCGACCGAACGTCAGCGAGCCGACCCCGTTCTTCGACAGGCCGACGAATGCCTGCCGGCCGAACAGCGCGCCGCCCTGGCCGATCGTGCCGTCGCCGCTGCTGAAGCCGTTCTCCAGCACGAACAGCGCCTTCAGCCCGCCGCCGAGATCCTCGGTGCCGCGGATGCCCCAGCGGCTGCCCGACGCCACGCCGTCGCCGTACTTGACGAGCTTGTCGTGCCCGCCTGCCGTCGCGACCTTGTTCGAATACGTGATGCCGGCGTCGATCAACCCATAGAGCGTGACGCTGCTTTGTGCGTGCGCGGCGGCGCCGAACGTCCCGAGTGCGGCCACGGCCACGATGGTCTTCTTCATGCTGCTTCCTTTTGTTGTGGACGCGCGCGCCTGCGTCGCAGCGAGACGCGCAGCGTATTGACGAAAAAACGGTTGACGGACGAGCGCAAGCCATTCGACCCGATGGATCACGGGACGCGCAAACACCTCATGCGCGTGCACGATGTTCCGTTTCGATGCCAGTGTGGGCTTGCTGAAGCGGCATGCCGCGGGGCGGCCGCTCGTGTTGCAGCGCCGGGAGCGTGCGCACCGGTTGCGCACGCCATGACGACGCGTTGCTCCGGCGATGCAGGTCAGAATCTCTTCCGGCTTTCGTGGAGCGGGTGGACGACGCGATGCCTGACGGCATCACGACCTTCGATATATTTCTCGGAATATATCGAGTTGTCACCAAACGGTAAACATTTATTCGGGTTCCTGTCGTCTTTCATCCACAGGCGATCGACGGACGAACCCGATCGAAAACACGACGCGCGGCGGCCGTCCTCGCACCGGTACCGGCACCGTGGCGACGCCGAAATCCAGCATAATCAGGCGGTTGAACAAGCCGCTCAGCCGGCGCGTGCAGGTCGCAAACGTGTGCGACACCGTCCGGTGCACGGCTGGCGCTTGACCGACAGCCGCGCACGCAGCCGGTCTGTGCCGGTTTCGCGCGCAGCGAATTGTGCAGATGCAGAAAGCGAAGAACAGAAGAGGACGCGATCGGGCGCGCATCAGGGCGCCGACGATCGCGTCCCTGACGAGACCACACCCTCCGCAGAAGACAGGACACCGACCTATGGACCGAGCCGAGCACATCAGCATCGAACCGGCGATCTCGCTTGCCGCCGACGAACTGGACGAATGCGATTTCTCGTTCGACATCGCCTGGGAGCTGAATGCGCCGTATCAGGATTTGCTCGACCTGCGTGCACTGCCCGCGCGCCGCAAGGACTACGGGTTCGATCCGGCCGGCTGGGCGGACGAAGCGACGGGCAAGACGGCGCTGTTTCGCGCGACCGCCGGCGGGCGGTTCGCCGGGTTCGTCGCGATCGCCGAGAGCTGGAACGGCATGGCCGAAATCGCGGAACTGGCCGTCGACCGCGAGCATCGACGCCTCGGTATCGGGCAATTCCTGCTGGCGGCAGCGGAAGCCTGGGCGCGCCATCACGGGTTCGGCTTCATGCGGCTCGAAACGCAGGCGAACAATGTCGCGGCCTGCTCCACCTATGCGCGCGCGGGCTTCGCGCTCGGCGGCCACGACCGCTTCCTGTACGCGGACGGCGAGAACGCCGGGGAAGTCGCGTTGTTCTGGTACAAGGACCTGCGCGACGGGCAGACCGCGCGGAGCCGCACGGTCGACCCGGCAACGGTGCGGCCGGTGCGCTGACGCCCCGCCGCCCGGCGCGTCATTGCGGCATCACTTCCGCGTCGCGACGATGAACAGGCGCGGGAACGGCAGCAGCACGGTGCCGTCGTCGCGTGCCGGATAGCCGTTGGGCCCGGCAATCGCGTCGCGATAGCGCGGGCGACACCCTGTCCATAGTGTCAGTAGCGTGTCACGAAGCCGTGCCTTAGGGTTAGTATCGGCACACGCGGCCGTCACGAACGGCGCCTACCCGGCGCCGCACGCATGATGCCGCCGCTGCAACGGCCGTTCCTCCCCCCCTGCACGGAGCACTGCATGGCCACTCGCAACTACCACAAGCGCAAGATTGCAGACCGGGAACTCCATCCCGAAACCCAGATGATGTCCTACGGCTACGATCCGTTCCTGTCGGAAGGATCGGTGAAGCCGCCCGTGTTCCTCACGTCGACGTTCGCGTTCCGCACGGCCGAGGACGGCGCCGAGTTCTTCGACGTCGTGGCCGGGCGCAAGCCGTCGCCGGAAGGCGAAGGCGCGGGCCTCGTCTACAGCCGCTTCAATCACCCGAACCTGGAGATCGTCGAGGATCGCCTCGCGCTGCTCGACGATTCCGAAGCCGCCGCCGTCACGTCGAGCGGCATGTCCGCGATCGCGGCGATCCTGCTGACGTTCCTGCGGCCGGGCGACTGCGTCGTCCAGTCCGTGCCGCTTTACGGCGGCACCGAGACGCTGATCTCGAAGTTCCTGCCCGAGTGGGGCATTCGCTCCGAAGTGATCGCCGACGGGCTGTCCACCCACGCGATCCGCGCCGCGCTCGAAGCGGCCGCGCAAAAGGGCAACGTGCGGATGTGCTACGTCGAGACGCCCGCCAACCCGACCAACGCACTGTTCGACCTCGACGGGCTGCGCCGCGAGATCGACGCATTCGAGGCGCGTCACGGCTACCGCCCGCTGTCGGTCTGCGACAACACGCTGCTCGGGCCGCTGTACCAGAAGCCGTCGCGGCAAGGCATCGACCTGAGCGTGTACTCGCTGACGAAATACATCGGCGGGCATAGCGACCTCGTCGCCGGCGGCGTCACGGGCAACCGCGACCTCATCACGAAGATCCGCTCGATCCGCAGCACGCTCGGCTCGCAGCTCGACCCGCATTCGTCGTGGATGATCACGCGCTCGATGGAAACGCTCGTGCTGCGCATGCAGCAGGCCGCGCGCAGCGGCAGCGCCGTCGCCCGCTGGCTCGCCGGCAATCCGCATCGCCCGGTGCGCGTGCTGCATCCCGAGCTCATCGACGATCTCGCGTACCAGGCCGTCTATCAGCGCCAGTGCAGCGGGCCCGGCTCGACGTTCGCGTTCATCCTCGACGGCGGCCGCGAGCAGGCGTTCCGGTTCATCAACCACCTGACGCTCTTCAAGTCGGCAGTCAGTCTCGGCGGCACGGAATCGCTGATCTGCCATCCGGCGTCGACGACGCATTCGGGCGTGCCGGCCGATGCGCGTGCCGCGGCGGGCGTATCGGAAGGGTTGATTCGCGTGTCGGTCGGGCTCGAGCATCCGGATGACCTGATCGCCGACCTGTCGTACGCGCTGGAGCATTGCTGACGCGGGTGGCGTGCGCCCCATACCGGTCGGTGCGGCAGGCTATCTGCAACGCCTGCTGCACCGTGATGCCGGCGTTCGAGCCGCCCCATCGCGATGGCAAAAGGGCGCGAATCCGGTCGCCCGCAACCGCTATCCGCCAAACGCGATCGCCACGAAAATCCGACCGCGCGACGCGAGCCGGTCGAACCGGGTCAAAGCACCTTGACCATGAACACGCGCGACGTCCCTTCCGGCTCGCACGGCACTTCGCCGAATGCCTCGTAACCCTGCTTCCGGTAGAAATCCGGCGCCTGGAACGAGATCGTGTAGAGCACCGCTCGCGCGCATCCGCGCCGTTTCGCTTCCGCTTCGGCCTCGCGCAGCAGCCGGCTGCCGAAGCCGCCGCCGCGCAGCGATTCGGGCAGGTAGAACAGGTCGATGAAGAAGAGACCGAGCGAAGTCCGGCCGGTCAGTCCGCCCAGAATCTCGCCGGTAGCGGGATCGGTCACGTAGACGTCGAGCGCGGCCGCATCGGCGCGCCCCGTCATCGCGTGATTGAATTCGCCGAGCTTGCGGCTGATGAAGTCGTGTGCGGCCGGCTGCTCGGTATCGGTCAGTCGCAGGGTAACGTCGGGAAGGGCTGTCATCGTGGGAACGCGTGCGTGAAAAAGGGGCGTGGGAGGAGCCGCACCGTCAGCGGCCATCGGACGACTATAGCGCGTCGGCCGAACCATCGGTCATCGAAGGCTCGAACCCGCACTGCACACACGCGTCACATGCAAACGGCGAGCCAGTCATGCGCCCGCCGTCGCCTTCGTCACGTCATCACGCGTGCGCTCACGCCATCGCGAACGCCGCCTTCAGGTCCGCCATGCGGCGCCGCTCGCGCGCGATCATCATCCGGTTCACGACGATCACGCCGATCGTCACGGCCGTGATGAACAGCGTCGCCAGTGCATTCATCTCTGGGTTCAGCCCCAGCCGCACGCGCGAGAACACCACCAGCGGCAGCGTCGTCGAGCCCGGCCCCGACAGGAACGCCGACAGCACCAGGTCGTCGATCGACAGCGTGAACGACAGCAGCCA
>JAIRVP010000058.1 GCA_031253835.1 Burkholderia sp.
CGCTGCGGCTCGACCTGAAACCGGGCTCGCACGTGCCCGCTTACTGCAGCGCCAGCGGCAAGCTGCTGCTCGCGCTGCTGCCGCGCGACGAACGCGCGGCGCTGGTGCGCGCGATGGCGCTGCCGCGCCACACGCCGAACACGATCTCCGACCCCGAGCTGCTCGAAGCCGAACTCGACCGCACCGCGCACAAGGGCGTCGCGATCGACAACGAGGAATTCGTCGCAGGCATCGTCTGCATCGCGGCACCGATCCTCGGCGACGACGGCGCATGCATCGCCGCGGTCGCCGTCCATGCGCCCGTGTCGCGCGCGCCGCTGTCGCGGCTGCTCGACCACGTGCCGCGCCTGCAGGAAGCGGCCCGCGCGCTCGCGGACACCTTCTAGTCCCGCACGGCCGCGCGCGTCCGGCGTCACGACGCGCGCTGGTAGTAGAGGTTCTGCGGATGCCGCGCATCCGCGAAGAAGAACCAGCGTTCCGCGACGAGCCCCGCATACTGGATCACGAACGCCGCGCCGAGCGCGACGGCCGCCGCGACCGACGTCGGCGCGAGCGCACCGGCCCCCGTCAGCACGAACGGCACCGCGAACGCGCCGACCAGGAAGCCAGCCTTCACCGCGCGCAGCGTGCCGTTGCCCTGCCCGTGAAAGAACTCCTTCGTATTGAACGCGCTGGCCGTGAAGCCGCGCGATTTCTGCTCGACCTTCGCGTTGCGGATGCCCGTCGCGCTCTGCACCGTCGACTTCGGTCGCAGTCGCGCATTGCGCGCGAGCGATGCGAGCCGCGCGACGCAGCCCGCGAGCGTCAGCACGCACGCGGCCACCGCGAGCCGGCCGACCAGCGCCGGTGCGAGCCACGCGGCGCAAGCCGTCGCGAGCGTGCAGCCGGACGCGCAGCCGAGCAGCACGAAGTTCACGAGCGTCAGCGGGCTCGCCCACTCCTGCAGGAAGCGCAGGCACGCGTAGATCATCGCGGTGCAGACGAACAGCGCGACGCTCGCGAGTGCGCCCGCCGCACCGATCAGCAGCGTGCCGGGCCAGCCGAACAGATGCGCCGCGCCATACGCGAATGCGCCCGCGAGAAACACCGGCAGCGCGATGCATTCGCGCGACAGCCACGACGTGCGCCACATCGCGATCGCGCGCCACGCGCGTTCGGGGTGGCCGAGATGGAAGAACGACGCGAACAGGCCGAGCACGCCGAGCGCGACCGACAGCGCGGCGCCCGTCACGTAGAACGCGGCCGCCACGTCGACGCCGGCCAGCCGCGCCAGCGCCTCGACGATCACGAGTGTCAGCAGCAGGCCCTGTGCGGCGCCGCACAGCGTGGTGAGAAAAACGACCGAAAAGGCTGGGCGCATGGGGACTCCGTAGGGTTCTGAATGAAATGCGCGGCGCTCAGCGCGGCGTCGCCAGCGACACGAGATCGATGTCGCCGCGCGCCGCGCGTGCCTCGAACGATTCGTCTTGATTGCGCCCGTCCGACGCGCTGCCGCATCCGCCGCTGCTCCCGCACCCGCACGACGCTTCGGTCTTCACGCGCGGCAGGTAATGGTTCGACGGCCGCGTGCCCCATTCGGGCATCAGCGCATAGCCGCCGCGTTCGCGGATCGCGCGCGACACGTCCGATTCGGGATCGTGCACGTCGCCGAACAACCGCGCCGACGTCGGGCATGCCAGCACGCAGGCCGGCTTGCGGTCGCGCTCGGGCAGTGCTGCGTTGTCGATGCGGTCCGCGCACAGCGTGCACTTCGTCATCTCCTTGCGCCCTTCGTCGAGCTCGCGTGCGCCGTACGGACACGCCCATGCGCAGTACTTGCAACCGATGCACTTGTCGTAGTCGACCAGCACGATCCCGTCCGACTTGCGCTTGTAGCTCGCGCCGGTCGGACAGACGGGCACGCACGGCGGGTCCTCGCAGTGCAGGCACGACTTCGGGAAGTGGATCGTGTCGGTCATCGGAAACACGCCGGCTTCGTACGTCTGCACGCGGTTGAAGAACGTGCCGGACGGATCGTCGTCGTACGGGCGCAGATCGGCGAGACTGCCGGCTTCGCCCGACGTGTTCCATTCCTTGCAGCTGGTCACGCAGGCATGGCAGCCGACGCACACGTTCAGGTCGATGACGAGGGCCATCTGGGTCATGGTTGTGCTCCTTCGTTCAGCGATCGTCGGACTTCGGGCCGGCCGACGCCGCGCGCCGCAGCCGCGCGGCGAATGCGCCGGTTCCCGCGAAATACGCCTGCACGCGCTGCAGCACGCGCGGCGTGCCGGGCAGCGCCGGCATCGGCGCGAATTGCGGCAGCGTCGTTGACGCATCGGCTTCGGCCGGATAGATCCGCACCTGCACGTCGTACCAGCCGGCCTGCCCCGTGACCGGATCGGAGTTCGACATCCGCGCACCGCCGCGCGCCGCATCCGGCAACTCGTCGGTGATCACGTGATTGAGCAGGAAGCCGCGCTGCGATTCGCCGGCGTCAGGCCCGAGGTTCCAGGCGCCCGACGCCTTGCCGATCGCGTTCCACGTCCACACGGTGCCGGGCTCGACGGCCTCGCTGTAGCGCGCGCGGCACCGCACCTTGCCCCACGGCGATTCGACGTAGATCCACGCGCCGTCGTCGATCTGCTGCGCGGCGGCCGTCACCGGGTTCACGAACAGGTGGTTCTCGCCGTGGATCTGCCGCAGCCACGCGTTCTGCGAATCCCACGAGTGGTACATCGCCATCGGCCGCTGCGTGATCGCCGCGAGCGGATAGCGACTCGCATCGGTCAACCCGCTTTCGAGCGACCGGTGCCAGAACGGCAGCGGATCGAAGTAGCGCGCGATGCGCTCGCGCAGGTGGTCGGGCGGCTGGCGGCCCGACGTGCGGCCCTGCGCCGCGAGCCGGAATTTCTGCATCACGTCCGAATAGAGCTGGATCACGATCGGCACGCCGAACTTGCGCATCCCGTTGTCGACCGCCCACTGCATGTACGGGCCGTTGCAGTTGCGCATGTACTGCAGCGGCTCCGGCAGCCGGTGGTGGTACACGCAGTTGTTCTCCGCGTAGCGCTTCCACTGGTCGGGATTCGGCTCGCCGACGACGGCCTTGTCGCCGTCCTTGCCGCGCCAGCCGATCAGGAAGCCGGTGCCCGAATTCGGCGCCGTCTGGAAGTTGATGACGAAATCCGGATAGTCGCGGTACTTGCGCTGCCCGTCCGGCGTCGTGAAGGCCGGAAACTTCAGCCGGCTCGCGAGTTCGATCAGCACTTCCTGGAACGGCTTGCATTCGCCGGTCGGCGGCACGACCGGCACGCGCACCGAATCGACCGGCCCGTCGAATTCGGAGATCGGCCGGTCGAGCACCGACATCACGTCGTGCCGTTCGAGGTAGGTCGTGTCGGGCAGGATCAGGTCGGCAAACGCCGTCATCTCCGACGCGAACGCATCGCACACGACGAGGAACGGGATCCGGTACTCGCCGTCGTCGCGCTTGTCGACCAGCATCTTGCGCACTTCCGTCGTGTTCATCGACGAATTCCACGCCATGTTGGCCATGAAGATCAGCAGCGTGTCGATCGGATAGGGATCGCCGCGCCACGCATTGGTGATTACCGAATGCATGAGCCCGTGCACCGCGAGCGGGTATTCCCACGAGAACGCCTTGTCGAGCCGCGCGGGCGTGCCGTCCGGATGGACGAACAGATCCTCGGGGCCGGCCGGCCAGCCGAGCGGGCCGGTCGCGAGCGGCGTGTTCGGCTTGATCTGGCCGGGATCGTTCGGCGGTTTCGCCGAAGGCGGCACCGCGCGCGGGTACGGCGCCTTGTGGCGGAAGCCGCCCGGCCGGTCGATCGTGCCGAGCAGCGACATCAGCACGGCAAGCCCGCGGATCGTCTGAAAGCCGTTCGAATGGGCGGCGAGCCCGCGCATCGCGTGGAACGCGATCGGCACGCCCTTCACCGTCGCATGTTCCTTGCCCCACGAATCGGTCCAGCGCACCGGCAATTCGATCGCCTGCTCGCGCGCGACCGTCTCCATCTCGCGCGCGAGGCGGCGGATCGTGTCGGCCGCGATGCCGGTGATCTCGGCCGCCCACTCGGGCGTGCAGTCGGCCACCTGCTCGCGCAGCAGCGTGAACGACGGTGCGACCGGCGTGCCGTCGTCGAGCGTATAACGGCCGTCGAGCGCCGGCTCGGCGCCTTCCGTGTGGTGCAGCACCGCGCGATTGGTCCTGGTGTCCCACCACATCCGGTTCTGCGGATACAGCGCGTTGACCTCCGGCGCACCGGCATCGCGCACGAACAGCCCGGACGTGTCGGCATCGGCCCGCAAGTCGATCAGCTCGCCCGCGTTCGTGAAACGCGACACGAATTCGTGGTCGAACGCATCGCGCGCGATCAGCTCGTGCATCAGCGCCATGAACAGCGCGCCGTCGGTGCCCGGCCGGATCGGAATCCATTCGTCGGCGATCGCCGCGTAACCGGTGCGCACCGGATTGATCGCGATGAAGCGGCCGCCCGCGCGCTTGAACTTGCCGAGCGCGATCTTCAGCGGATTCGAATGGTGATCCTCCGCGGTGCCGATCATGAAGAACAGCTTCGCGTTGTCGAGATCGGGCCCGCCGAACTCCCAGAACGAGCCGCCGATCGTGTAGATCATCCCGGCCGCCATGTTCGCCGAGCAGAACCCGCCGTGTGCCGCATAGTTCGGCGTGCCGAACTGTTTCGCGAACAGGCCGGTGAGCGCCTGCATCTGGTCGCGGCCCGTGAACAGCGCGAAGCGTTTCGGGTCGGTCGCGCGCAGGTGCGACAGGCGCTTTTCGAGCACGTCGAACGCGACCTCCCACGACACGGGCTCGAACTGCGCGTCGCCGCGCTCGGCGCCCGGCTTGCGCATCAGCGGCTGCGTGAGCCGCGCGGGCGAGTACTGCTTCATGATTCCCGACGAACCTTTCGCGCAGATAACGCCCTGGTTCAGCGGATGCTGCGGATTGCCGTCGATATAGCGCACTTCGCCGTCGCGCAGGTGTACGCGGATGCCGCAGCGGCATGCGCACATGTAGCACGTCGTCGTCTTGATGTCGGCCTGCTCGTCGCGCTCGCGTGCCCGGTGTTCCATCGTCTGTCCTCGTTCGCGGATGACGGCGCGCCCCGCCGGGGCGCACCCGTGAATCGGTTCATCCATGCTATGCCGGCACGCGGCCGACATAAAGTCGCATCCTCTGATCGGTCCTATCGGTCGGCCTGATAGTTGGCCGCGCCATCCATCGGATCGCCCGCCGGATCTGCACGCGCGAAGGCCCGGCGCGCGCACCGGGCCTTCGGCGTCAGGCATTACCGCCCGTTACCGCGGCGGATAGGCCAGCAGCTCGCTGTCGTCGAGATGCTCGCGGCGGCTGCGGCGCGTCAGCCCGTAGGCGACGACCAGCACGCCGAGGCTCGCGACGCCGAGCCACAGCGGCTTGCGCTGGTCCGGGATGAACGCCATCGCGACGAGGATGCCGATCATGCCGACGATCGCGACCCAGGTCAGGTACGGATACGCCCACATCTTCACGCGCAGCTTCCCGGCGGCCACCGGGTCGAGACGCTTGCGCAGGCGCAGTTGCGAGAACGCGATCAGCACGTACACGAACAGCGCGACGGTGCCGTACGAATTGACGAGGAACGCGAACACGGTGTCGGGCGACACGTACGACATCACGACCGACACGTAGCCGAACACCGTGCCGAGCAGGATCGCGCGCACCGGCACGCCGCGCTTGTTGACCTTCGCGAGCGCGGCCGGCGCGTCGCCGTGGCGGGTCAGCGCGAACAGCATCCGCGATGCCGCATACAGGCCCGAGTTCAGCGCGGACAGCACGGCCGTCAGCACGATCGCGTTCATCACGTTGGCGGCGGCCGGCAGGCCCATCACTTCGAGCGCGCTGACATACGGCGTGGCCATCTGCGCGGAATTCCACGGCACCAGCGCGACGACGAGCGCGACCGACCCGACGTAGAACACCAGCACGCGCGTGATCACCGAGTTGGTTGCCTTCGCAACGGCCTTGGCCGGCTCCTTCGCCTCGGCCGCCGCGATCGTGACGATCTCGGCGCCGAAGTAGAACCCGGTGGCCGCGACCGCCCCGCTCATCACCGGCCCGATGCCGAGCGGCATGAAGCCGCCGTGGCCGAGCAGCGTCGGCAGCACGGCCGTCGTGTGCATCGTCGCGGGCCACAGGCCGAGCACGTAGAGGCCGCCGAGGAACAGGAACACGACGATCGCGCCGACCTTGATCGACGAGAACCAGAATTCGAACTCGCCGTAGCTGCCGACCGAGATCAGGTTCGTGAGCGTCAGCACGACCAGCAGCGCGAGGCTGATGATCCACGCGGGCGTGTCGGGCAGCCAGAACTGGATCAGCTTGGCACCCGCCACCGCTTCGAGCGCGACGACGATCACCCAGAAATACCAGTACATCCAGCCGGTCAGGAAGCCCGCCATCTTGCCGGGCCCGCGCCAGTTGCCGAACGCGAGCCGCGCGTATTCGTAGAACGAACCGACGGCCGGCATCGCGCACGCCATCTCGCCGAGCATCCGCATCACGAGCACGACCAGCCCGCCCGTAATCAGGAACGACAGGATCGCGGCCGGCCCGGTCTGCTGAATCACCACGCCGCTGCCGACGAACAGCCCGGCACCGATCACGCCGCCAAGCGCGATCATCGTCATGTGGCGCTGCTTGAGCCCACATTTCAGGTCACTCTGTTCCATCGAGGGTTGCATGTCTTCTCCATATCCAGTTGTCCGGCGCCGCCTGCGCATCACCGTCGGGTGAACGCGGGCGCCGCCGGCGACGGCGCGTGCAGGGGCGCCTGCAGCCCCGGCCGCACGGATTTCTGTTGCTTTTCTTGTATTGGATCGACCGGCGCAAGCGCGCTGCGCCGGCGGGATGCGCCGCGTTCAGGGTTTCTCGTCGTTCCTGAAGTACGACACGTAGAGCATTCGCTGCCCGAGGCGCCGGAACGGCGCGAACGGGTGGCCCGGCAACGGCGACGTGAAGATCGGCAGCGTCTGGCGGGCGCCCTTCCCCGCGATCTGCTCGGCAAGGCGCCGACCGGCCTGCTGCGAGTACGACACGCCGTTGCCGCCATAGCCGAGCGCGTAGTACACCGACTGCCGCGGATCGGGCTGGCACACGCGCGGCATCATGTCGTGGCTCACGTCGACCCAGCCCCACCACGAATAGTCGATCTGCACGCCGCGCAGCGCGGGAAACTTGCGCGCCATCCCTTCCTTCAGCAATTCGAAATGGCGCGGGTTCGGCGCATCGTCGCCGGTGATCGCGCTGCGGCTGCCGATCTGCAGGCGGCGATCGGGCAGGAACCGGTAGTAGAAGCGCAGCGTGCGCGTATCGGTCAGCACCTGCGTCGTGCGGAAATTGCACGCGTCGATCTCGGCATCGGTGAGCGGCCGCGTGACCATCGAATTCGACAGGATCGGCATCACCTTGCTGCGCAGCGACGGATGCAGCGTCTGCGCGGTGTACGCGCCGGTCGCGATGCCGACCGCACGGGCCCGCACGACGCCGCCGGGCGTACGCAGATGATGCACGCCGTCGATCGTCTCGAAACCGAGCACGGGGCTGCTCGTATGCACCTTCGCACCGGCTTCGCGCGCGAGGCGCAGATAGCCGAACGCGAGCTTCAGCGCATGGATGCCGATGCCTTCCGGCTCGTGCAGCGCGCCGGCCGCTTCATGATCGTTGATGAATTCGCGGCGGAACGTCTCCGCGCTCAGCAGTTCGGACGGGTAGCCGAACACGTCCTTCCACACCTTCGCCTCGGCCGCGAGCTTCGCCATGATGCGCGGGCGATGCGCGATCAGGAAATGGCCGCCCGGCTGCGGCTCGCAGTCGATTTCCGACACGAGCGACTTGAAGTGCTCAAAGCCTTCGAGGATCTCGTCGTGCATCTTCAGCGCGACGTCCTTGCCCCAGCGGTCGATCCACTGCGAGCGCGACAGCCGGCCCGACGCGTTCTGCCCCTGCCCGCCGTTGCGGCTGCTGCAGCCCCAGCTCGTGCGGTTGGCCTCGAGCACGACGGCCTTGATGCCGTGATCCCGCGCGAGGCACAGCGCGGTCGCGAGCCCCGTGTAGCCGGCGCCGATGATCGCGACGTCGACATCGAGATCGCGCGTGACGGGGCCGTCGTCGGGCGGCGGCGTGCCGGCCGTCGCGACCCAGTAGGTCGGCGCGTACTGCCTGCCGCACCCGGGGCCCGGCGACACGAGCGGATCGTAGGTCGGGTCGTAGCGCGTATCGTTCGGCCGGCCGCCGGCAAAGCCGTTCGCGGTGCGTTCGATGGAAGGGGTCGACATGGTCAGCCCTCCGACGCGGGCGAGCCCGTCGCGCCGCACCGGGCGCACGAGGCGATTCGACTGACTGATGCGGGACGCGCGCTCGCGGCGCGGGCGGATGCTGCCGACTGCCTGATGGTCATGCCTGTCTCCTGATCGTGCTCTTCGGGTCGATCGTGTGCAGATGCTTCAATGCGGCGATCTGTCGAGGCAAGTGTAGGCAGGCCGATTTTTCGCAGGTAGGGCCAGTGGACCGGATTCGCTTGGACCAGCGCGCGGGCCGGCGCGCACCGGGCGAACACGGGGCGCCGGGCAGCGGCTGACAACGAGAACGCGAGGCCGCCGGCGACCGGCTCGCCGATACGGCCCCGCGCACCGCCCCGCCCGGCGCGGCGTCACATCGCGCGCACCGCGACGCCGGCCAGGCCGCCGCGCTTCTCGATCGCCCGCGCGGACACGATCGACAGGAGTGCAGACAACATCACGTAAACCCCGACGAGCCACGGTGCACCGCCGTTCACGCGCAGCAGCGCCGTCGCGACGATCGGCGTGAGGCCGCTCGCGAAGATGCCCGACACCTGGTAGACGAACGAGA
Organism: Burkholderia sp.; assembly: GCA_031253835.1. Classification (GTDB taxonomy): domain Bacteria; phylum Pseudomonadota; class Gammaproteobacteria; order Burkholderiales; family Burkholderiaceae; genus Burkholderia. The sequence continues at coordinate 8,915 of JAIRVP010000058.1, forward strand.
TGCCGGTGTAACGCACGTTCGCGTCGAACAGCTCCGCGAACAGCGCGGCCTCCGGCCCGTACGCCATCGCATAGAAAATCCCGAACGGGATCACCAGCGCGAGCCATACGGCGGGCAGGTTCGTCGACTGCGTCTGCAGCAGCCAGAACGCGGGCAGCACCGACAGCCCGCACAGCGTCGCGCCCCACCGGTACACCCGTGCGCGGCCGAGCCGGTCCGACAGGCCGCCGAACACGGGGATGAACACGCACATCACGACGGCCGCGCTCATCACGCCGAGCAGCGCGTCGCCGCGCGAGATCGACAGGTTGCGCGTCATGTAGCCGATCGAGAACACCGCGAACACGTTGAAGAACACGCCGTCGATATAGCGCGCGCCCATCCCGAGCAGGATCGCCTGCCGGTAGTTGGCGAGCAGCTCGACGACCGGCAGCTTCGTGTCGCGCCGCTGGCGCTTGAGCGCGACGAACTCGGGCGTATCGGCCACGCGCGTGCGGATGTAGAAGCCGACCGCCACGAGCAGCAGCGACGCCGCGAACGCGACGCGCCAGCCCCACGCGAGGAACGCGGCGTCCGGCAGCATGCGCGACAGCAGTGCGACGACGCCGGCCGCGAGGCACAGCCCGATCGCGAGGCCGATCTGCGGCAGGCTCGCATAGAGCCCGCGCCGGTGCGGCGGCGCGTATTCGTACGCCATCAGCACCGCGCCGCCCCACTCGCCGCCGAGACCGATGCCCTGCAGCACGCGCAGCGTCAGCAGCAGCACCGGCGCCCACATGCCGATCTGCGCGTAGGTCGGCAGGAACGCGACGCCGGCCGTCGACACGCCCATGATCAGCATCGTCAGGATCAGCGCAGACTTGCGCCCGACGCGGTCGCCGAGATGGCCGAACAGCAGGCCGCCCAGTGGCCGCGTGACGAAGCCGACCGCGAACGTCGCATACGCGAGCATCGTCGACACGAACGCGTCGTCGGCCGGAAAGTACTGCTTGTCGAACACGATGCCGGCCACCACGCCGTACAGGAAAAAGTCGTACCACTCGACGGTCGCGCCGATCACGCTGGCCGCGGCCACGCGTCGGACGACCCGGGAATCGATTGCCATGCGAGCTTCTCCAGGTAAGGATGCGCCGCAACCTGCCCCGGCGCCGTGCCGGCGGGGGCATCGATGAGCGCGCGGCGGCCGTCCGGGCGCAGGAGCACGGGCCGCGCGGGCGCCCCGTCCTACGCGGCTGCCTCGGCGGCCGGCGCGACGCTGCGGCCGCGATCGGCCTCGCGCGCGTCCTCGAGAATCATGTCGGACGCCTTCTCGGCGACCATCACGATCGGCACGTTGGTGTTGCCCGACACGAGCGTCGGCATGATCGAGCAGTCGACCACGCGCAGCCCGCGCGTGCCGTACACGCGCAGCCGCGCATCGACGACCGCGAGCGGATCGCTCGCGACGCCCATTTTCGCGGTGCCGGACGGATGGAAGATCGTCTGCCCGTATTCGCGACAGAACTCGAGCAGCTCGTCGTCCGTCTGCGCGTCCGCGCCGGGCCGCACCTCGCGCTTCATCAGCGGCGCCATCGGCTCGGCGGCCGCGACGCGCCGTGCGAAGCGTACGCCGGCGACCGTCGTGCGGCGGTCGCGCTCGGTGTCGAGATAGTTCGGCTGGATCGACGGCGCGTCGCGCGCGTCGTCGGTGCGAATCCGCACGGTGCCGCGCGATTCGGGCCGCAGCTGGCAGATCGAATACGTGCAGCCGGGAAACGGATGCACGCTGCCGCCGGCCGAATCGGCCGACAGCGTCGAGAAATGGAACTGGATGTCGGGCGTCGCCGATTCGTCCGGCAACGCGCGGCAGAACATCCCGCCCTGGTTGATGCCGATCGCGAGCGGGCCGCCGCGGAACAGCGCCCATTGCAGCCCCATCTTCGCGCGGCCGACCCACGAATGCAGTTCGTCGTTGGTCGTGATCGGCTTCGTCACCTCGTAGATCAGCCGCACCTGCAGATGATCCTGTAGGTTCTCGCCGACGCCCTTGCGATCGGCGACGACAGCAATCCCGTGCCGGTCCAGCAGCGCGGCCGGCCCGACGCCCGAGACCTGCAGCAATTGCGGCGACTGCAGCGCGCCGGCCGCGAGGATCACCTCGCGCAGCGCGCGCACTTCGTGCACCTTGCCGTGCTGCACGTAGCGCACGCCGGACGCCTGCGCACCGTCGAACAGCACCTTCAGCGCCTGCGCATCGGTTTCGATGTGCAGGTTCGACCGTCCGCGCGCGGGCTTCAGGTACGCGACGGCCGTCGAGCAGCGCAGCCCGTGGCGCGTCGTGAGCTGGTAGTAGCCGACGCCCTCCTGGTCGCCCGTGTTGAAATCGTCGACCGTGCGCACGCCGAGCCGGTTCGACGCGGCAACGAACGCATCGACGAGCTCGTGCCGCTGCCGGATCGCCGACGCCCACAACGGGCCGCCGGTGCCGCGCGTCGGCCCGTCGCCGAGCGTGTTGTGTTCGAGCCGCCGGAAATACGGCAGGCACTCGCGCCAGCTCCAGCCGCGATTGCCGAGCGCGGCCCAGTGGTCGTAGTCCTGCTGCTGCCCGCGCACGTAGATCAGCCCGTTGATCGAGCTGCTTCCCCCGAGCGTGCGGCCGCGCGGCCAGTACAGGCGGCGGTTGTGCATGTTCGGGTCGGGATCGGTATGGAAGCCCCAGTTGTACACGGGGTGGAACATCGTCTTGCCATAGCCGATCGGCACGTGGATCCACATGGAGTGGTCGGCGGGGCCGGCTTCCAGCAGGCACACCGTATGGCGGCCGCCGTCGGACAGCCGGTTGGCGAGGACGCAACCGGCCGATCCCGCGCCGACCACGACATAGTCGAAGCTGCGTGTCATTCCGTGTCTCCGTTCCGGGTGTTGTAAAAATCCGGTATGTTTCGTCCAAATTTATGGAGCGCACGGCACGCGTACAAGCCGATTTATTGTTCACGCCGTGAATGTGGTACAAAAACCGGTCAATTCGTTTCATTTCTGCCGGACACCACCATCCCGGGACGCACGCCGATCCCGACGGAGGAGACACATGCGCGACACCGCCCCCGCGCCGCCCGATGGCGCGCCCGCCGACGACGCACGCGTGCTGCGCGCGCTCGCCGTGCTCGAAGCGCTGGCGTCGGCCGGTCAGCCGTACACGCTGTCGCAGCTCGCCGCGCGGCTGCACATCCCGAAGGCGACGCTGCTGCGGCTGATCGAATCGCTCGAAACGCGCGGCTACGTGATCCACATGCCCGACTCGCGCGGCCACGACCGCGGCATCGCGCTCGGCCCGCGCGCCGCGCAGTTCGCGCTCGCGGCACTGTCGAACAACACCTTCACGCGCGGCTGCCGGTCGGTGCTGCGCGCGCTCGTCGACGTGCTCGGCGAGACCTGCAACCTCACCGCGCTCGACGGCGACACGGTGCTGTACGTCGAACGCGTCGAGACGACCGAGCCGCTGCGGCTCGAAATGCGGCCCGGCATGCGCGTGCCGCTGCATTGCACGGCGAGCGGCAAGCTGTTCCTGTCGCAGATGAACGCGCTGGAGCGCAACGCGATGCTCGCGCGGCTCACGCTGAAGAAGATGACCTACCGGACGCTGACCGACGCGCAACTGCTCGCGGCCGAACTCGACCGGCTCGCCGCGCGCGGCGTCGGGATCGACAACGAGGAATTCGTCCGCGGGATGGTGGCCGTCGCGGTGCCGGTGAAGGATGCCGCGAGCGGCCGCGTGCTCGCGGTGCTCGCCGTGCACGCGCCGACCGCGCGCGCGACGCTCAACGACCTGCTGGAGAACGTGCCGAAGATGCGCGACGCGGCCACCCGGCTCGCGCCGCTGCTGCATGGCGCCGACGGCATGCAGCCGGGCTGAGGCGGCCGCATGCGCTCACTCGCTCACGCGTTCACGCGAGGTGGTAGCGCAGCCAGAAGGTTTCGCGGCACGCGTTGTCGAACGTCAGCCGCGACGGGCTGATCGGCTGTGCATCGGGATGGTGGAGCACGTCGTAGTCGATCCAGCATTCGGCGCACAGCAGGTCGGACGGAGCGCGATCCTGCTCGACCGAGCGGCGCACGATCGCGCCGTTGTCGAAGCGGTATTCGGTTTCGTCGCGCGTGACCTCGACATCGTCGTCGGTCCAGCGGTCGTGCGACGTTGCATGCGACACGATCTGCACCGGGCCGGCGAGCCCGTGGATCGCGGCGACGTAGGAAATGAGCTTGTCCATGGCGAGGCGGCGAACTGGCGGATGGCCGCTTCGCGCAACGCGTGCTGCGCGAAACGGCCCGAGCGGCGAGTATAGCCGCGCGCCGAAGACCTTGCCGCCGGCGGGGTTTCGCGCGCTACGCGTCCAGCGCGAGCAGCGCGAACGTCGCGAGCCAGTGTTCGCCCATGTAGTCGCCGGCCACGTGCGCGAGCGCGCTCGCGAGATGCCGGTCGGCCGCGTCGAGCAGCTTCGCGCGCCGCGCATCGCCTTCCGGCAGCGCGCCGGCCAGCGCACGCTGGCACCATGCGCGGCTCAGGTTCAGCCCGTCGAGGTGCGCGATCTTGCCGTCGCTGCGGTCGCTGACGGTCGCCGGCTCGAACAGCGTCGCCGGCTCGCCGCGCGCGAGATCGGGCAGGAAGCGCGCGAACCAGCCGTCGAATTCGGCGGCCGGCAGCACGCGCCGCATCAGCTCGGCTTCCATCAGCGCGGGCGACAGGAATTCGTCGCCCGACGGCTCCCACGCCTGGCACGCGACGTCGTTCAGGTGCCAGCGCTTCGCGGTATCGACGATCAGCGCCGCGAGCCCGTCGCGCTGCGTATCGCGTGCAAAGTCGAGCGTGAGCGCCAGCGCGAACGCGGTGTTGAAGTGCGTGCCCACGCGCAGCGGATAGGTCGCTTTCGGCAGGAAGGTCTCGAAGCGCGACACGAACAGGTCGGTGAGCGGCGCCATCGTCTTCGCCCAGCGCGCGGCCTGCGGCAGCACGCCCTTCAGCGCGAGCCGCTCGAGCTGCGCGGAGAGCGCGAGCAGCCACGCCCAGCCGTAGGGCCGCTCGAAGCCGCTGTTGTGCGGCAGCGCGAGATACGCGCGCTCACCGGCGACGTTCGCGTCGGTGAAGTGCGCATCGACGGTCGCGACGATGCGTTCGGCCTCCGGCAATGCCGGGTAGCGTTCGAGCACGCTCAGCACGAGCCAGTAGCCGTGCACGCACGAGTGCCAGTCGTAGCTGCCGTAGAAGATCGGGTGCAGCGCGCGCGGCCCCTGCACGTCGTGCGGGCCTTCGAGCGAATGCGTGAGCTTGTTCGGATATTCGCGGGTCAGGTGCGCGAGCGCGAGCGACGCGAATTTCGAGGCGAGTTCGGGGGTGAGTCGGTTGGTCAAGGGCATCCTCTCTCGTCAGAAGCGAAATGCGAACGCATACATCAGCAGCGTGTTCACGGCGAGCAGCAGCAAGGCTGTCGGCCACTGCGTCTTGATCACGCCGTTCTTGTCCTTCAGTTCGAGCAGCGCCGCCGGCACGATGTTGAAGTTCGCGGCCATCGGCGTCATCAGCGTACCGCAGAAGCCGCTCAGCATCCCGATCGCGCCGACGATCGCCGGGTTGCCGTGGAACTGGTGGACGATCAGCGGCAGGCCGATGCCGGCCGTCATCACGGGAAACGCGGCGAAGCCGTTGCCCATGATCATCGTGAACAGCGCCATGCCGACCGTGTAGGCCGCCACCACCGCGAACGGCGAATCGATCGGCACCCAGTCCCTCACGAGCCCCGACACCACGCCGCCGACACCCGCGACCGCGAACAGCGCGCCGAGCGCCGCGAGCATCTGCGGCAGGATCGCGGCCCAGCCGACCGCGTCCATCGTGTGGCGCGCTTCCTTCAGCGCATGCACGGGCGAATCGCGCAGCATCGCGAGCGCGACGACGAACGCGACGATCGTGCCGAGCACGAGCGAGATCAGCGTCACGCTCTTCGGATCGACGGACGGCACGAGCTTCAGCGCGAACGTGCCGATCAGCGTGACGACCGGAATCAGCAGCGCGGGCAGGAACAGCCGGTTGCCGAAACGCTGCGCGAGCGTCTCGCGCCGCACGGCCGCCGCTTCGCCGGTTTCGTCGGACTTGCCGCGCCCGAGCTTGCCGGAGCCCGCGATCACCGCCAGCGCGATCGCGAGGCAGCCCGTCACGAAGTGCGGCAGCAGCGCGCCGAACAGGAACGTGACCGCATAGATCGCCCAGAACGCGAAATTGAAGACGCGGCGCGGGTTCGTGCGGTCGGTCAGGTTGAAGCACGCGAACGCGGCGAACATCAGCCCCGCGAGCGTGTACAGCGATTCGAGGCCGATCATCGCGCGCCCTCCTGCTTCACCAGCCCGAAGCCGCGCGTCAGCCGGCGGTCGAGCAGCGCGAGGCGCGTGCAGTGGATCAGCAGCGCGGCGATCGCGGTCGGGATCGCCCACACCGACAGGTGCAGCGGCTCGATCGAGATGCCGTTCTGTTCGAGAAAGCCCTTGATCAGCAGGATCGACTGGATCGCGATGAAGATGTCCTCGCCGAAGAACACGGCGACGTTGTCGGCGCCCGACGCATGCGCGCGGATCTGCTGGCGCACCGCCTCGGGCAGCTCGCCGTGCCGGCTGACGGCGGCGGCTTCGGCCATCGGCGCGATCAGCGGCCGCACCATCTGCGCATGGCCGCCGAGCGACGTGAGGCCGAGCGCGGCCGTGGCCTGGCGCAGCACGAAATACAGCATCAGCACGCGGCCCGTGGTGGCCGCCTGCACGCGCGAGATCATCCGCTTCGCCTGCTCCTTGAGCCCGTTGCGCTCGAGCAGCGCGATCACCGGCAGCGTCAGCCAGATCAGCCCCATGTAGCGGTTTTCGGTGAACGCCTTGCCGAACGCACTGACGATGTCGACGAGATTCAGCCCGCCCGCGAGCCCTGTCGCGAGCCCCGCGATCGTGACCACCAGCAGCGCGTTGAAGCGCAGCGCGAAACCGATCACGACGATCGGCACCCCAATCAGCACCAGCATTTCCCCTCCTTGTGTCGGATGCGCGGCACCCAGGCAACGCGCGGCCGGCCCGGTTTCGACCGGGCTCGGACGGCGAAATCTAACACGAGACTTTATCGATAAAAAGTCGACAATTTGCTGCTTCGGGTAAACGTTGAAGCGTGCAGATACCGTGCCCGGGCCGTGTACCGGCGGTGTTTCCTCGGACGAAACGGCGGCCGGCCGGCGCGCGTGGCGGAGCCCATGGCCGCCGACTAAACTGGAAAGCATCGGCAACGGACGGGAGAGCCGCCATGATTGACGTATTCCAGACCATCGGCAGCCGCGCGTTCTCCGCTCATCTGGCGAAGGACGGGATGGTGACGCTGATGGAACAACGCCATGAAGTCGACCGCGTGACGCTCGCGACGGCCTATGCCGCGCTCGTCGAGGAAGCCGAGCAGGAAGGCGACCTGCGCGACGCGACGGTCGAGGGGATGATGCGCGCGCTGATCCAGGGCTACGCGCGCAGCCATTGACGACGCGGCCGCGCATCCGCTGCGCGGCCGACCGCCCGGTGCGGCCTTTACGCGGCCGGCAAACAGGATCGTGCCGAAGCAGCGTTCGCACTCGGCGTCGGACGGGTTCGTCGCGTGCAGCGGGTACGGATGGTGAAGCGCCGCGAACAGGAAGTAGTCGCGCTCGGCGTCGTCGCGCAGCACGCGCACCGCGTCCGGGTCGACCGGAAAATCGCGGTGGAACGACGCATCCCCGCTCTCGATGGTGATCCGGTACGGCAACCGGCCGTCGCGCTCGATCACGATCGGCGCGTAAGGGTCGCGTCTGACGAGCACGGCATCGGGCACGGTCCTCCGGTTCTCCCCTTGCCTTTTTGTCGAAGCCGGCACGGTAACATGCCGGCTTCCGCGGGCTGCGCCGGCACGATCCGATGGCCGGGCATGCACGGGCGCACCGGCCCGCCGCCATGTGTCGCCCGGAAACACCGCATCGTCATAGAGGAAACGCACTGAAACGGCACAATGCGCGAATTTTTCGATTGCCGCCGTCCGCGCCGCATGACAGCATGCGGGGCGTCGCCAACCAAAAAAGAATGCCGTGCCGTCCGGCCGCAGATGCCGCCCGGCGGCGCCGAACAGGCAGCCCCTTCCATGAACCCGGCCACCCTCCAACACTACGAACCGACCGGAGAATTCCGCTTGTGAACATCGGCATCGTCAACGACCTCCCGCTTGCCGTCGAGGCGATGCGCCGTGCGATCGCGCGCCGGCCCGAGCACCGCGT
>JAIRVP010000067.1 GCA_031253835.1 Burkholderia sp.
CATGGACGGCAAGGTAATTCCCGCGTCGCGTGTCGCGCTCGCCGTTTCGCGGATCGGCATGGTCGGGCGCGCCGGCGCGCCGACGCCCGACATCGGCAGCGTCGACCGGTTGAAGGCCGTGCTGCTGCACGCGAAATCGGTCGCGTATTCGGACAGCGCGAGCGGCGTCTACGTGGAAAAGGAAATGTTCCGGAAGCTCGGCGTCGAGGATCAGGTGAAGCCCAAGGCGAAGATGGTGCCGCGCATCCCGGTTGCGTCCGTCGTCGCAAACGGCGACTACGAAATCGGCTTCCAGCAGGTCAGCGAACTGCTGCCGGTGCCGGGCGTCACGTATGCGGGCAAGGTGCCCGAATCGGTGCAGTCGGTCACGCGCTTCGCGGGCGGCATTCCGGTCGGCGCCGATCATCCGGAAGACGCGAAGAAGCTGCTCGACTATCTCGCGTCGCCGCAGGCGCAAAAGACGGTGCAGGCGACGGGGCTCGATTCGGTGACAATGTCACCCGCCCCATAACCCTGTCGCGCCGCCTGATGACCTTCCGCCTCATCGCATTCGACTTCGACGGCACGCTCGCCGATTCGCTCGACAGCTTTCTCGCGGCGCTGTCGGAAGCGTCGCGCCTGCACGGCTTTCGCGACGCCACGCCCGAACTGCGTCCCGCGCTGCGCGGGATGTCGGCGCGCGACATCATTCGCGCGCTCGACGTCCCGATGTGGAAAGTGCCGCGCGTGACGATCGACATGCGCCGCCTGATGCAGCCGCGCGTCGCGCAAGTGCGGTTGTTCCCCGGCGTCGACGCAACGTTCGACGCGCTCGCCGCGCGCGGCCTTCGCATCGCGATCGCCACGTCCAACACCGAGGACATCGTGCGTGACCGGCTCGGCCCGCGTGCCAGCGCACACGTCGACACCTTCGCATGCGGCATTCCGCTGTTCGGCAAGGCACGCCGTCTGCGCGCGCTCGTTCGCGAGGCCGCGGTGCGTGCCGACGAAGTGCTGTACGTCGGCGACGAAATCCGCGATGCCGAAGCGGCTCGACGCGCGCACATCGCATTCCAGGGCGTCGCGTGGGGCTACACCGCACCCGACGCATTACAGGCACATTGCGCGACCCCGCTGCTGCCGCGCCTCGATGCGTTGCTCGATCGCGTGTGACGCTTTCCCGCATGTCGCATGCGCGACCCGGCACGTCGCTCGACGTGCACGACACAGCAGCACGACGATGAAATGCAGATGACACGCGCGTGCATTTCATGCATTGCATGCGCCACGTGCACGCAAAAATTGCCGCCACCGCACGCGCAGCAGGTACGCAATACCTGTCCGCACACGTGCGCATCGATTCGTCTTACCAACCGTTACACAAGCCACAGCACGGTTGCACCTGCTACCCGACCGCTCTCCTAGAATCAGTCGGGCCGGGAAACACTTCGGACCGGCGCCGCGGCAGAGCGGCGGTCGAATCCGGCCCGGGCGCGCCCGGTCTCTCGCACAGCTACGGATCACGTCATCCGTCTTTTAACCAGAGCCCCGATCGAAAGGAGGTCCCATGAACCGCTTTCCCCACATCTCGCGCCTTGCTTTGTCTGCCGCTGGCCTGCTTCTCGTCGCCGTGACGGCGACCGCGCAAACCGCCCAACCGGCACCGGCCGCGCCTGCTGCGCCGGCCGCCGCCGCGACGCGCATCCACGAAGCCGACCAGGCCTTCATCACGGACGGCACGAAGACCGTGTCGACGCAGCACGACGCGGCACGCATCGCCGATTCGCGCACGTCGGACAGCCAGGTCAAGGCGTTCGCGCAACGCGTGTCGACCGACGATGAAAAGATCATCCAGGCGATGCGCGCGGCAAGCCCGCGCGGCGTCGACGTGCCGGCCAACGACCCCGACACGGCCGTGCTCGGCAGCATCAAGAACCTGCGCGGCGCCGAGTTCGACAAGGCGTACATCGAGCAGGTCGCGCTCGCCGGCCAGCAGAAGGCGATCTCGGCATTCCAGGCCGAAATCGCATCGGGCCGCGACACGAAGCTGAAGGAAGTCGCACGCCAGTCGCTGCCGATCCTGCAAGCGCACTACGCAGAAGCGCAGAAGCTCGCGCAGCGTCACCACCTCGCATCCGCGCAGTAACGCGATGCAGCGCCGCGCCTCGTGCGCGGCGCACTGCTTCCCCCTTCGTCGCGCTGCCGCCTCCCCTGCCGGCGGCGCGACGCACGTCAGACGTTACGTCGCGAGCTTCGCCGCGAGTCGCGCACTCACCGCCGGCCATTCGTCGTCGATGATGCTGAAGCGCACCGAATTGCGCTTGCGGCCGTCGGGCATGATCCGTTCGTGACGCACGATCCCTTCCTGTTTCGCCCCGAGCCGCAGGATCGCCGCGCGCGATTTCTCGTTCAGCTCGTCGGTCGTGAACTGCACGCGCACGCACTGCAGCGTGTCGAACGCATACGCCAGCAGCAACCACTTCGCCTCGGTATTCGCACGCGTGCGCTGCGCCGATTCGCCCAGCCACGTATGGCCGATCTCGAGCTTGCGATTCTTGCGGTCGATCTTCCAGAAACGCGTGCTGCCGATCACGCGGCCCGATGCGCGATCGACGATCACGAACGGCATCACGGTGCCGGCCGCGCGCCCCTGCAATGCGGTATCGATATACGCATCGACCGTCTCCGCGCCCGGCACGACCGTGACCTTCAGGTTCCACAACTCGCCGTCGGCCGCGGCATCGAGCAGCGCCTGCCGGTCGGATGCGTCGAGCGGCCGCAGGACGACGCGTTCGCCGGAGAGGGTCGGTGGTTCAAGGGAAGACGCTGCAGCGGTCATGACGGGATTCCGGAAAGTGAGGACAGTGGCGGCGAAACGCCCATCATACGGGGCCGCTAACCGAGGTGCGCGGCGAGCCGCCTGCGGATCGCCTTCGCCTCGCCGCGCAGCGCATCGGCGAACGCATCGACGAGCAGGCTCTTCGGCCGGTGCTCGGGCACGATCATGCTGACGCGGTACGGAAACGATCGCGTCAGCGGCCGCACGTGCAGGTCGCGCCCGACGAAATCGAGCGCCGTCAGCGGATTGACGATCGCGGCGCCGAGCCCCTGCCGCACAAACGCGCACACCGACACGGCCGACGGCGTGTCGACCACCGAGCGCGGCGCGACGCCGAGTTGCGCGAACGCCTCGTCGATCAGGATGCGGTACGGATCGTTCAGCGACAGGCTCACGAACGGACGATCGGCGAGATCGAGCAGATCGATCGCGTCCTGCGCGAGCAGCGGATGGCCGTCGGGCAGCACGCACACCTCGTCGACTTCGAGCAGCGGCGTGAGCACGGTGCCGGCCGGCGCGACGTCGTGCTCGGTCAGCCCGAGGTCGTAACGCTGCGCGGTGAGCCATTCCTCGAGCACCGGCGACTCCTGTGTCGCGACCGACACGCTGACACCCGCGTGCCCGTCGTGAAAACGGCGGCACGCGCCGGGCAGGATCGCATGTGAAAACGCCGGCAGCGCGATCACCGACAGCTGGCCGTCACGAAACTCGCGCAGGCGCGCGGCCGTCGCCGCGACGCGTTCGAGCCCCACATACGCGAGCCGCACGTCGTCGAACAGCGTGAGCGCGGCCATTGTCGGCCGCAGCCGGCCGTGCGTGCGCTCGAACAGCGCGAAGCCGACCACCTGCTCCATCCGCGCGAGCTCGCGGCTGATCGTCGGCTGCGACGTGTACAGCATCTCGGCCGCGCGCGTCGTGCTGCCGGTGACCATCAGCGCGCGGAATACCTCGATATGGCGGTGCGTGAGCATGGCTATCTATATCAAAAATGAATCGAATGTCGATACGTAGGCATTTTACTGGATAGGCGATCCGGTGCATCATCGACGCTATCCGTTCATTCGACCCGATTCATTCGCCATGTCCCTCGATTCCCGCCAGCTCGCGACGCTCGCGCAGCAATACGGCACCCCGCTGTGGGTGTACGACGCCGACGTCATCCGCGACCGCATTGCCCAACTGCGCCAGTTCGACGTGATCCGCTATGCGCAGAAGGCGAATTCGAACGTCCATATCCTGAAGCTGATGCGCGAAGAAGGCGCGTGCGTCGACGCGGTATCGCTCGGCGAGATCGAGCGCAGCCTCGCGGCAGGCTTCAGCCCGGCGGGCGAGCCGGAGGGCGTCGTGTTCACGGCCGACCTGATCGACCGCCCGACGCTCGCGGCCGTGCTGAAGCACGGCGTGACCGTCAACGCCGGTTCGCTCGACATGCTCGCGCGCATCGGCGAGCACGCACCGGGCCACCGCGTGTGGCTGCGCGTGAACCCCGGCTTCGGCCACGGCCACAGCAACAAGACCAACACCGGCGGCCCGCAGAGCAAGCACGGCATCTGGATCGACGACGTGCCGCGCGCAATCGAGATCGTGCGCCAGTACGGGCTGAAGCTCGTCGGCATCCACATGCATATCGGTTCGGGCGTCGACTACGGCCACCTGTCGCAGGTGTGCGATGCGATGGTCGATCTCGTCACGTCGCTCGGCCATGACATCGACGCGATCTCGGCCGGCGGCGGCCTGTCGATCCCGTATCGCGACGGCGAGCCGCGTGTCGACGTCGGTCACTACTTCAGCCAGTGGGACGCCGCGCGCAAGCGGATCGAGCGGCACCTCGGCCACCCGGTGCGCATCGAGATCGAACCGGGCCGCTTCCTCGTCGCGGAAGCCGGCACGCTCGTGACCGAAGTGCAGGCGGTCAACCGCCGGCCGAAGCATGATTTCGTGCTGATCGACGCAGGCTTCAACGACCTGATGCGTCCGTCGATGTACGGCAGCTACCACGCGGTGTCCGTGCACGCGCACGACGGCACGCTGCCGGCCGGCCGGCCGGCCGTCGATCTCGCGATCGCGGGGCCGCTGTGCGAATCGGGCGACGTGTTCACGCAGGACGCGGGCGGCGTGGTCACGCACCGCAAGCTGCCGCAACCGCAAATCGGCGACCTGCTGTTCCTGCACGATGCGGGCGCGTACGGCGCGTCGATGTCCTCGAACTACAACAGCCGGCCGCTCGCGCCGGAAGTGCTCGTCGATCACGGCGCGCCGCGGCTGATCCGCCGCCGGCAGACCATTGAAGAACTGCTCGCGCTCGAGACGTTCGAGTAACACGCCTCCTGCGTGACGAAGGCCAACGGCCAGGCTTGCCACTCTCGGCAGCCTGGCCGTTTTGCTTTTCGACGTACGGCCGGATCGCGGCCCGGAGCAACCGCCCGCCCGCGCCGTAGCACCTGTTCCTCTCATCGCGCGCAACCGAAGCAGATCACATGCGCCACCACAGTCACGCAGAGAAAAACTTTCCACGTCGCGTGAAAAGTGCATGCATCTTTGGAAACACATTCCCTTTTGACAAAACTAAGATTGGCCTCAGTCGCACCGCATTCCTGTCGCCGGATACGCATCGACGATGCGCCCGGCCCACCACACTCGCCATGCTGCACGGGTCATCATGAATCGCACGCCTGAACGCTTCGCCGCACACGCCTGCCGCCTCCATCCGTACGCACGCCAGTCCTTCATCGCGCCCGAACGCATGCCGTAACGCACGGCATCGCACACGGCGGCCGGCGACGCTCGCCGCCTCACGACTCACCGACTTCCCGCCCACGGCGACGCCGCCCGTCGCCGCGGCGTCGCACACCCTGAATTTTCGACAACAACCCCGGAGACAACCATGAAGCACTTCAACCCGACGCTCAAGCAAGCCATTGCGGCCGCCCTCCTCTGCATCGCGACCGCGACGTCGCACGCCGCTGACCTGCTCGACACCGTCAAGCAGGCCGGCGTGCTGAAGATCGCGCTGGAAGGCACCTACCCGCCGTTCGACTATCGCAATGCCGACGGCCAGCTCGAAGGCTTCGACGTCGACGTCGCGAAGGCGGTCGCCGGCCGCCTCGGCGTGAAGCCGCAGTTCGTGACGACTGAATGGAGCGGCATTCTTGCCGGCCTGCAGGCCGGCAAGTTCGACGTGATCGTCAACCAGGTCGCGATTACGCCGTCGCGCCAGCAGGCGCTCGACTTCAGCGCACCGTACGTGTATTCGTCCGCGCAGCTGCTGCAACGGCAGAACGATGCGCGCGCATTCAAGTCGCTCGACGAGTTGAAGGGCAAGAAGGTCGGCGTGACGATGGGCAGCAACTACGTCGATCTCGTCAAGACCGTGCCCGCGATCGACCTGCAGGTCTACCCCGGTACGCCGGAAAACCTGCGTGACCTCGCGGCCGGCCGACTCGACGCAGCGGTCAACGATCGCCTGATGCTCAACTACCTGATCAAGAACTCGCACCTGCCGCTGCGCCCCGGTTCCGTGCTCGCGGGCGGCGAGGACCGGATGGGCATCCCGTTCCGCAAGGGCAATCCCAAATTCGCGAAGGCGATCGACGACGCCGTGGCATCGCTGCAGCAGGACGGCACGCTGAAGAAGATCTCGATGCAGTGGTTCGGCACGGACACGACCAAGCCGGTGACGCAATAACGCAGCCCGCCCGGCACACAATCAGGAGACACGCAATGGAAGCACTCCAACTGGTCGTTCATACGCTGCCCGTGATGGTCAAGGGCGCGATGCTCACGCTGAAGTTTGCCGTCGCGTCGATGGCGCTGGGTCTCGTCGTCGGGCTCGTGATCGCGATCATGCGCATCGGCAGCAACCGGCTTGCCGCCAGCATCGCGCAGGGCTACGTCAGCCTGATGCGCGGCACGCCGCTGCTCGTGCAGATGTTCGTCGTCTACTACGGGTTGCCCGATCTCGGCATCACGCTCGACCCCACGACGGCCGGCATCTTCACGCTGACGCTCAACGCGGGCGCCTACCTGTCCGAAAGCATGCGCGGCGCGATTCTCGGCATCGGGCGCGGGCAATGGGCGGCCGCCCACAGCCTCGGTCTCACGCACGTACAGACGCTGCGCTACATCGTCTGCCCGCAAGCGCTGCGCCTCGCGGTGCCGAGCCTCGGCAACACGCTGATCAGCCTGATCAAGGACACGTCGCTGGTCTCCGTGATCACCGTCACCGAATTGCTGCGCTCGACGCAGGAAGTGATCGCCGCGACGTTCCAGCCGCTGCCGCTCTATCTCGCCGCCGCCGCGATCTACTGGGTCCTCAGCACGCTGCTCACGCGGCTCCAGGGTCGCGTCGAGACGCGCCTCGCGCTGCCGTCCACGCATTGAGCGCGCACCCGGCATTCACATGAACTCCATCGACGGACAGAACATGATTACGCTCGACAACGTATCGAAATGGTATGGCAGGCATCAGGTGCTGTCGGCATGCAGCGCGGCAGTCTCGAAGGGCGAGGTGGTCGTCGTGTGCGGGCCGTCCGGCTCCGGAAAATCGACGCTGATCAAGACGATCAACGGCCTCGAACCGTTCCAGAAAGGCAGCATCACCGTCGACGGCACGCGGCTCGGCGATCCCGCCGCGAAACTTGCGCAACTGCGTGCCCGCGTCGGCATGGTGTTCCAGCATTTCGAGCTGTTTCCGCACCTGTCGATCACCGACAACCTGACGCTCGCGCAGATCAAGGTGCTCGGCCGCCGCAAGGACGAGGCCGTCGAGAACGGCATGAAGCTGCTCGACCGTGTCGGCCTGAAGGCGCACGCGCACAAGTATCCGGGGCAGTTGTCCGGCGGGCAGCAGCAACGCGTCGCGATCGCGCGCGCCCTGTCGATGAACCCGGTCGCGATGCTGTTCGACGAGCCGACCTCCGCACTCGATCCGGAGATGATCAACGAAGTCCTCGACGTGATGGTCGAGCTCGCGCGCGAAGGCATGACGATGGTCTGCGTGACGCATGAAATGGGTTTCGCGCGGAAGGTCGCGCATCGCGTGATCTTCATGGACCAGGGCGCGGTGGTCGAGGATGCGGCCAGCGACCGGTTCTTCGCGGCGCCGCGCTCCGAGCGCGCGCGCGACTTCCTCGACAAGATCCTGCACTGACCGCACGACAACTGCCCCGCTTCGATCGATCGACACTCAAAGGAGACATCTTGAACCCCCTGCATTCGACCGACACCGTTCTCGCCCATGAAGGCCGCGCGCACGGCCAGCCCGGTTCGCCGGTGAACCCGCCCGTCTATCGCCAGTCGACGCTGCTCTTTCACGGCACCGATGCGCTCGATGCCGTACGCGGCACGCCGCTCGCGTACGGGCGTCACGGCAGCCCGACCACGCGCGCGCTCGAGAAAGCGCTCGCCCGGCTCGAAGGCGCGCACGCCGCGCTGCTGACGCCGAGCGGCCTCGGTGCGATCACGACCGCGCTGCTCGCGGTGCTGAATCCGGGCGACCATCTGCTGATGGCCGATTCCGTCTACGACCCGACTCGTTCGTTCTGCGACGAAACGCTGTCTCGCCTCGGCATCGAGACGACTTACTACGATCCGGCGATCGGCGCGAACATCGCGTCGCTGATGCGGCCGAACACGCGCGCGGTATTCGCCGAATCGCCGGGCTCGCTGACCTTCGAAGTACAGGATATTCCGGCCATCAGCCGTGTCGCGCACGCGCACGGCGCGGTCGTGCTGCTCGACAACACATGGGGCACGCCCCTGAATTTCCGCTCGTTCTCGCATGGCGTCGACGTGTCGATTCACGCCGCGACCAAATACATCGCCGGGCACTCCGACGTACTGATGGGGGCGATCCTGACGACCGAGGCGCTCGCGCCGAAAGTCACGCGCTTCTACCGGCAGCTCGGGATGACCGTCAGCGGCGACGACGCGTATCTCGCGCTGCGCGGCCTGCGTACGCTGTCGGTCCGGCTCGAGCGGCACCAGCGCAACGCGCACGTGCTGACCGAATGGCTCTCGCAGCAGCCGGAAGTCGCGCGGATCCTGTATCCGGCGCGCCCCGGCGACGCAGGCCACGCGCTGTGGCAGCGCGATTTCACGGGCGCGTGCGGGCTGTTCGGCGTGGTGCTGCAGCCGCAAGCCGGCGAAGCCGTGCGCGCGCTGCTCGACGGCATGACGTGCTTTGGCATGGGCTACAGCTGGGGCGGCTTCGAAAGCCTGATCATCCCGTCCAATCCGTCGCGCCACCGTACCGCCACCCAATGGGCGGAAACCGGCCCGCTGCTGCGGATTCATGCAGGGCTCGAGCACCCGGACGACATGATTGCCGACCTCGCCGCCGGCTTCGCGAGAATGCGCGCCGCCGCGCTCGCGGAAGCGTGACCTCCGGCGGCGTCGCGCCCGCCGCCCCGCATCCCGTTTTTCTCGACGTTTTTCCCTCTGTCATAGCGAGATCATCATGAAAGACACGCTGTTCATTCTTCGCCCCGGTTTCTTCAAGGACTCCGAAGGTCCGTTCTACTGCGGCGATTCGGTTTCCGTCGAAGGGCTGCTGAGCTTCTATCCGCAGTTGCGCGACGCCGTCGACGTCGAGTACATCGACGCACCGCGTCCGCGCCAGCCGATCGTCGCGCTGATCGGCGCGGACAACCAGTCGGCGCCCGTGCTCGTACTCGGCGCCGGACCGGCACCGGCCGACGACACCCTTGCGATCCGCGAGCACAACGGCCGGCGCTTCATCGATTCGCCTGCCGATATCCGGCGGTACCTGTCCGCGCAATACGGCGTGGCGCACGTCGCATAAGCGCACCGGCGCGGGCCGACGACCGGTCGCGCCCGCGCCTTCGTTCCGGCTTGCCCGTTACCCGGCGCGCTGCACGGGCGCCATCTTCGAGAAATACTTCGCGCCCGCCACGCAGCCGACCACGACGACCGTCACGACGACCATCGACGGCGGTACCGTCTCGTGCAACAGGCCGGCCGCCAGCAGGAAGCCGAAGAACGGCTGCAGCAGCTGCAACTGGCCGACACCGGCGATCCCGCCAAGCGCGAGCCCGCGATACCAGAACACGAAACCGATCAGCATGCTGAACAGCGACACGTACGCGAGCCCCCACAGCGCGGCGGCATCGACGGCGACGAACGACGCGGGCCACGTGAACCACGTGAGCGGCACCATCAGCGGCAGCGACAGCACGAGCGCCCACGAGATCACCTGCCAGCCGCCGAGCTGGCGCGACAGGCGCGCGCCTTCCGCGTAGCCGAGCCCGCACGCGACGATCGCGGCCAGCATCAGCGCGTCGCCGACGACCGACGCCTGCCCGCCGTTGCGCAGCGCGAACGCAGCCACCGCGCCGCTGCCGACGATCGAGAAGATCCAGAACGGCAGCCGTGGCCGCTCGCCGCCGCGCCATACGCCGAACAGCGCGGTGGCCAGCGGCAGCAGCCCGACGAACACGATCGCGTGCGCGGACGTCACGTGCTTCAGCGCCAGCGCCGTCAGCAACGGAAAGCCGACCACGACGCCGAGCGCGACGATGGCCAGCGACACGGCCTCGGCCCGCGTCGGCCGCCGCTGCTTCAGCACGACGAGCAGCAGCAGGCCGAGCGCACCGGCGATCGTCGCGCGCGCAAAGGTGAGGAACAGCGGATCGAGTCCCTGCACCGCGACACGCGTCGCGGGCAGCGAACCACTGAAGATGATCACGCCCAGCAAGCCGCTGAGCCATCCGTCGGTCGTCTTTTGCACGGGAAATCCTGAACGGGGAAAAGTGGATGACCGATGATCCGCCGCCCGCGAAAAGCGCGTAAGCTACAGCCCAATACAATTCCGACAAACTGTACTGGACAACCGGCCGTACAGTTCATTCTTCGCCATGAGCCCCGTGAGCCGAGCCGCCCCGCCTCCCGTTCCGCCCGCCGCGTCGCGCACGCGCGTCGAAACCGTGATGGACACCCTGCGTGCGCGCATCGCGAGCCGCGCGCTGATGCCCGGCGCGCGCGTGCCGTCGATCCGGATGATGGCCGACAGCCTGGGCGTGTCGAAATCGACGGTCGTCGACGCGTACGAGCGGCTCGCGAGCGAGGGCGTGCTCGTTGCACGGCGCGGCTCGGGCTTTTACGTGTCGGGCCACGCGCCGCCGCTTGCGCTCGCCGATCTCGGCCCGCGCCTCGATCGCGAGCTCGATCCGCTGTGGCTGTCGCGCCAGTCGCTCGAAGCGGCGCCGACGTCGGTGAAGCCCGGCTGCGGCTGGCTGCCGTCGTCGTGGCTGCCGGACGAGAGCCTGCGCCGCGCGCTGCGCGCGGTGTCGCGCGACGATGCCGACGCGCTGACCGACTACGCGACGCCGCTCGGCCTGCCCGCGCTGCGCCAGCAGCTCGCGTGGCGGCTCGCGCAGCATGGCGTCCATGCCGAGCCCACGCAGATCATGGTGACCGACGGCGGCACGCATGCGCTCGATCTCGTGTGCCGCCTGCTGCTGGAGCCGGGCGACACGGTCGTGCTCGACGACCCGTGCTACTTCAATTTCCAGGCGCTGCTGCGTGCGCACCGCGCGCGGATCGTCAGCGTCCCGTACACGCCGAACGGCCCCGATCTCGCGCGCTTCGAGCAGGTGCTCGCCGAGCATCGCCCGCGCCTTTACATCACCAACGCGGCGCTGCACAACCCGACCGGCGCGACGCTCGCGCCGCCCGTCGCGCACCGGCTGCTGACGCTCGCGGCCGAGCACGGGCTGCTGATCGTCGAGGACGACATCTTCGCGGATTTCGAGAGCACGCCCGCGCCGCGCCTCGCGGCCTTCGACGGGCTGTCGCGTGTCGTGTCGATCGGCAGCTTCTCGAAGACGCTGTCGGCCGCGATCCGCTGCGGCTTCGTCGCCGCGCGCCCGGAATGGATCGACGCACTCGTCGACCTGAAGCTCGCGACGTCGTTCGGCAACGCGCAGATCGGCGCAAACGTCGTGCACCGGCTGCTGATCGACGGCACGTACCGGCGCCATCTCGACAGCCTGCACGCGCGTCTCGCGGATGCGATGGGCGAAACGATCCGGCGCCTGACGCGCGCCGGGCTCGGCATCTGGACGGAGCCGCGCGGCGGCCTGTTCGTGTGGGCGGCACTGCCCGACGGGCTCGATGCCGCGCGCGTCGCACGCCATGCGCTGGACCACGACGTCGTGCTGGCGCCCGGCAACGTGTTCAGTCCGTCACGCGGCGCGACGTCGTACATGCGCTTCAACGTGTCGCGCTGCAAGGGGCCCGCGGTGTTCGACGCGCTCGCGCGGGCGATGGACGCGACGCGGGCGGCCGATCGCAGCGGCGTGCCGGTGGAGGCGAACGGCACGTAAATGCTCGAAGCGGACGGCGGGGAAGGTGCGACGCCTCCCCCGCCTCCATCACGCCTCGCCCGCGTGCGCCCTCGCCCGCACGTCGGCAAACGACGTATCGACGAGCAAACGCCCCGTATCGAACACGGTCTCGAGCGCATCGTCCCATTCGCCTTCCAGCGTGCGGTCGTCCCACGCAACGGGCAGCGTCACGGTCCGATAGTCGCCGGTGCGGCGATTGCGCAGCAGCGTGAGCCGCCCCTTCTTCGAACGCTTGCCCTGATCGGTGACCGGATCCTTGCGGACGTCGTGCCACACGCCGCCGCGCCGGATCGCCGAGCACTTCATCGCGAAGCGCTGCGTATCGCGGTTCACCTGCTGCAACAACGCGCCGCCCATGCCGAATACGAGGTTGCCGGCCGCGTAGCCCGCATCGTCGAGCGCGGTGAGAATCGCTTCGATCGACGCTTCGTCGACACCGTCGCCCTGGATCACGCGCACACGGTTCAGCACGCGCCGCCCTTTCCCGTTCACGGTCGAGCCGAACGACGCGTCGAGCGCGCGCACGGTCTGCAGCACGATCGTCACGGGATCGCCCGAATCGGGCCGCACGACGAGCGTCGCACCCGAGTCGATCACGGCCTGCCGAAGCTCGCCGCCCCACAGATCGAGTGCGGCGAACAGATCGTAGGAGTCCGACACGACCGACACGATCGCACCCGGCAAGCCAAAGCGGTTAATCATGTTCCGGTACGCATCGGCCTCGCCTTCGCGGCCCCACGACGTGATCGTGCTGTGCTCGGCCGCCGGCACCGAGTACGCGGCCATCGGCTCGCGATAGAAGCGGTTCGCGGCCAGCACGCCGAGCACCGTGTCCGAGCCCATGAAGTTCACGAGGTGCGCCGCGCCGCCGATCGCGGCCGACTCCGCGCTCGACACGCCGCGCGCGCCGAAGTCGTGCAGCTTGAACGGCAGTTGCGCGAGATCGTCGTCGGTCTTTTCGAGGAAGCGGCGGATCGTCTGCCGCAGGTGCCAGCTGCGGGTCGCGACCGTCACCGGATACCAGACGCGCAACAGCATCGTCTCGAGATACGACGCGAGCCAGAACACCTGCGGATCGTCGCATTCGACGGTCATCAGCACGTTGTGCACCGGCACGACCGAGCCCTCGGGCACCGCGCGGATCTTCACCGGCAGGTAGCCGTCGTAGCGTTCGACGATGTAGCGCCACCCGGCTTCGTTGAACGGCACGCCGTGCACGGTGAAGAAATCGCGCGCGTCGTCGATCATCGCGTGCGTGACCGGCTTGCACAAATATTCCTTCAGCAGCATCTGCAGGCCGAAGAACACCGTGCGGTCGTAACGGCCGCCGCGCGATTCGACGTACGAGAACATCGCCGACGCGTCGGGCGGATATTGCAGGAAGTGCGAAGCCTTGTAGGAATCCGTATTGAGGATCGGATTGGCGAGAACCGCGGCAAAGCCGCCGAGATCGTTTTGCATGGCTAGAGCTCCTCTAGGCCGTTGAAGTGCCGCCGCGTCTGTCGCGGCGGACGGAATGCGGGGAATCAGCGGATCACAGCTTCCCCAGGAAGTGATATGCGATGTCGAAGTGATCCTCGAACATCACGTTGCGCATTTGCGCGAATTCGTTGAGCGGCACCCAGCGCGCCTTGTCGGCATCGTCGCTGCCCTTCACGCGCGGCAGCTCGCCGGTCGGGAAGTTGAACAGGCACGCGTGCGTGATCGTGCGGCCGCGCAGCGAGCGCGTCGGATGATCGAACACCTGGCGATCCCTGATCGAGCCGCGCAGCACGGGCTCCGGCAGCTTGAGGCCGGTTTCCTCGCGCAGCTCGCGGATGCAGGCCGCATCGAGCCGCTCGTCCTGGTTCACGAACCCGCCCGGCAGTGCCCACAGGCCGCGGCCCGGCTCGCTGCGGCGGCGCACGAGCAGGATGTGGCCCGAGTGCACGACCACCGCGTCGACCGTCACGAACGTGACGGGATACGGTGCGGCCGCCCACGCCTTGCGATACGCGGCGATGAATTCGGCTTCCGACTTCAGCTGCGCGAATTCCGGCTGCGTGCGGAAACGCTCGAGCCAGCCGAACACGGGTTCCGGCACGGCCCACTGCACGAAGCTGTTGGTGCGTTCGGCGAAATACTGGTCGCGGATCTCGGTGGCGGAAATGTCTTCGGTCGCATCGACGTCGACGAGCTCCCATTGCGGGAACATCCGCAGGTAATACGACGTGGCGTCCTTCTCGTGGCCGATCAGCCCGACCCTGCGCTGCGCGATATCGCCGAGCGTGGACGCGACGGCCTCCTGCACCCAGCGCACCCAGTCGCCGTCGTTGTACGTCGAATCCTGCAGCGGCGCGACCGTCACGCGGTCGCGCTCGGACGCGTCGAGCAGCGAAGCCAGCATCTGGCGGCGCTCGTCGAACGAGAACGGATCCTTGATGGTGCGGGGCTTGTCGGTCGACCCGATCAGCACGCACACGCGTTCGGCCCGGCTCAGTGCCGACTTCAGCACGTTCAGGTGACCACGATGCGGAGGCTGGAAACGACCAATGAAAACGAGCGCGTCGAAGCGCCGGTTCTGTTGCGTACTCATGAGGCTCCCTCAAGAGATTGAAACGCTCCGGGTCTGTCCCGAAGGGTTGAAATGAATCCTAGGGGAAATCCCTCGGTGCGTCAATCGGGCCCGTTCGAGCGCATGCTCGACTTGACGAAGTCTGACGAAACGCGCGTTATTGGCGGGGTACACTCGATTTCATCCCAATCCGCGCTTTGGCGCCCGCCATCATGAGGATCTCAGTCAGCCGGACCGTCGGCGTCGATCGCAGACGCCTCTTCACGTGGTCGCAGGATTACGCGCGGCGGCTCGTGTGGGACAGCTTCCTCACCGACGCCTATCTGCTCGACGGAACGACGGCCAGCGTGGGCGTCGACGCGTTCTGCCGCAGCCAGTCGGGCGCGACGATGGTGTCGCGCTACATCTCGTACCGCCCGCCGCAGGTCGCCGCCGTCGAAATGGTCGAAGGCCCGAAGGTGCTCGAACGCTTCAGCGGCAGCTGGAACTTCACCGAGCACACGCCCGGGTCGACCGAAGTGAAATTCACGTACAACTTCCGCGCCCAGCCGTCCTGGCTGCGCTGGCTGCTCGAACCGCTGATCGGCGCGTTCTATCTCGTACAGACGCGCCGGCGTCTCGATTCGTTCAAGCACTGGGCCGAAGCCGAGGCGCTGCCGCGCTGACCGGCGCGCGCCGCCGGCCGCGCCATCGGACATTTGCCAGATTCGCCGAACCCGGGGAAACTACGGGCCACCGTCATCCCGACGGCACGCCCTGACCGAGAGAACAGGGTGCGCTCCCTGTAACGGCATCGACACAAACACAATCCGATGAGCCTGATATCCCGATTCTTTGGCCGCAAGGAAGA
The DNA here is from genome assembly GCA_031253835.1 of Burkholderia sp. Lineage (GTDB taxonomy): Bacteria > Pseudomonadota > Gammaproteobacteria > Burkholderiales > Burkholderiaceae > Burkholderia. The sequence continues at coordinate 15,588 of JAIRVP010000067.1, forward strand.
ACCCGAAAACCCCGTCGCGCTGGTCGCGGCGCCCGACGTCGAGAATCCGCTGAGCGTGACGGTCGTCTTCGACGGCCCGCTGCAGGTCGATATCGTCGCGCTGACGGCGGCGCTGCGTGCCTATCACCCGAGCATGAAGCAGGCGCGCGTCGAAACCGAGCCGACGCTGGAGCAGGTATTCGGGCTCGCCGGCTGGGGCAACCACGTCGTCCGGCTGGTCGGCTTCGATGCGCCCTATCCGTCCGACGCGCTGGAAACGTGTGTCGCGCCCGCCCACTACGGGCAGGAGCTGAAGCAGCAGGTACGCGCGAGCCGCAGCCACGTGATCCTCTACTACGCCGGACACGAAGCGAACCCGCTCGACCAGTATGTCGCGCTGGTGGCCGTCGCCGGCGCGCTGGCCGAGCAGAACGGCCTCGCGGTGCTGAACGAGCACGCGCACACGTCGCTGCCGGCCGGCGTCTTCAACGCGAAGGAACTCGGCGAAGAAAGCCTCGACGTGCTGCGCGACATCCCGCTGAACCTGTTCTTCTGCGGCTTCGTGAAATACGAGGTCGAAGGCGTCGAAGGCGTGTGGATGCGCACCTATGGCGCCGACGTGTTCGGCCTGCCCGATTTCGCCGCGCTCGCGGCGGGCCATCATGAAGGCGAACGCTATTCGGGCATCTTCAACAACGTGATGCACTACCTGCTGGACAGCGGCGCGCGGATGCACGCGGGCGAAACGATGCAGATCGGGTCGGAAACGTACATGAAGCTGCGCGAACCGCTCGAGCACGAGTATTACCTGCAGGGCCCCGCGCAAGTGCTGGTGGCCGAACTGATCTCGGCGGACGAGATCAATCGCTGAAACGCCTGGCGATGCATGGCGCGCGGGATCGAAGACGACTCTCGAACCGCGCGCGGCAGCGCGTCACATGACGGCGGCGTGACAGCCGCCGCCCCAACCCGCTGAGGAGATGTCCGTGTTCGGCATTCGCGTTGCGCTCACGCTGGCCGCGATCGGCCTCTCGTTGTCGGCCCATGCCGACAGCATCGACTGCTCGCGCGCGAAGACGCGCACCGATCGCCTGATCTGCAGCGACAAGGCGCTCGTGTCGGCCGACAGCACGCTGTCGAACGCCTACTACGACGCCATCGGCATCGCCGCCGACCAGCAGGCCGTGATCCGGTCGCAGCGCGCGTGGCTCGCGCAGCGCGATGCATGCGGCGATGCCGCGTGCATCGCCGCCGCGTACCGCGACCGCACCGCGGCATTGAAGCAGGTGAAGCACGCGGGCTGGAAAACCTATCGCGATCCGGCGCTCGGCATCTCGTTCGACTACCTCGCGAACCGGCAGGTGAAGAAGCCCTGCCCGGAAGGCGGCAGCGACCATTGCGTCGCGATCGTCGGCCGCAACATGACCTACAGCAGCAGTTTCATCTCGTTCGAGGTCGTCGACGGCGCGCTGGAGCCGGTCGCGGAGAAGGAAGCGGGCTTCGTGAAGCAGGACGACGGCAAGTGGGTGACGTCGTACGGCCGCGGCATCCCGCAGGCGGTCGAACGCTTCTCCGGCCCCGGCTGGCAAGGCATGCGCGCGACGATCACGTGCGGCATCAGCGATCCGGAAACCGGCTTTCACGCGGCTGGCGGCGAATGCTACTGGGCCGTACTGAGCAACGGCAAGCGCTCGGCCGTCGCGGGCACGCAGGGCATCGTCGGCACCGACGACGCAACCTTGCACAGCGTGTCGACGTTCCGGTTCGACCGCTAGGGCCTGTTCCCGCTCATAACGGGCTTGCGCTGGCCCCACGAATGAATTTTTCCAAACAGGGGAACGTGCCCTAGCGCGTCATGAACGTTTCCGTGCCCGATTCACGGCGCAACGTCACTTCCATACCGGTCAGCCATCCTGACGATTTCAGGATCGGATGCGCGATCGCGTACAGGCGGTCGGCGCTCGCGCCATAGAAGTACAGGTAGCCGTCGTTGCCGTCGCGATGAAGTTCGGTCTCGCCGAGCTCGCCCGCCCCGGCCTGCCGCACCGCGCGATCCAACCGCCGCTCCAGCGCGTGAAGCCGCGTCATGTCCTTCTCGTCGTAGTCGAAGTGGACCATCACGACCGGCCCGGGCGGCTTCGGCGGCACCTCGGCGGCAACATTGCCGGTGAACAGCGCAAAGACGAGCCACGCGGTGAAGCGGGTCCTTTCAAACATGCCGGTCACGGTGCGGAATGCGCGCTCAAGCCAACGCCCCGCCACGCGCCACCTGCTGCCGGACCTGCGCGTGCGTACCGAGCGCGGCAGCAATCGCATCGACCGCTTCGGCCGCGCGCGCCGCGCCGCACATGAACGCGTCGACGGCCGCGAAGCGATGCTCGGGCCACGTATGGATCGTGATGTGCGATTCGGCCAGCAGCACGACACCTGTCACGCCATGCTCGCCGCCGAAGTGATGGAAGTGCGCGCCGATCACGCGCGCGCCGGCCTGTTGCGCGGCGCCGGTGAGGATCGCTTCGAGCCGCGCGGCGTCGCGCAGCAGCGCCGCATCGATGCCGGCCAGGTCGGCCAGCACGTGCGAGCCGAGCGTCGCGCGCGGTGGCGCGATCCCGTCGCGCGCGGTCATTTGTGCGACCCGTACGACGAGTAGCCGCTGCGGGCCGACGAACTGCCCCAGCCGCTGCCGCCCGACCCGCTGCCGCCGATCGATGCGCAGCTGAACAACGTGACGACGATCAGCCCGTAGATGCCGTAGAGGATGAACCGGATCACGACTTGCCCCCGTCCGACGCAAAACCCTTCCACAGCCATTCCGGCAGCCACAGCACCAGCAAACCGACCAGCACGTAGACGGTGCGGCCGCTGAACGAGAACAGCGAACCCATGTTGAAGATCACGAGCAACGCGCTGAACACCCACGGCAGCGGTGCAAAACTATGCGGACTTTTCCCGCCGAACAGGCCCGTCGATGCAGCCGCACCCGAAGCAGCAGCAGCCGTCGCCAGCGCCGGCGTGCTGAAACGTTCGGCAAGCGCGCTGCCCGACAGCGGCCGTGCGCGCGACCAGACGATCTCCGCGTCGCTGCGCTCGCGCGTCAGCTTGTCCTTCTGCCAGCCGTAGTCGACGATCGACGTGCGATCGCCCACCTGCACGCGCCAGTTGAACGCGCCGACCACGTAGACGACCTCCGAGTCATATTGCTCGCGCAGCCGGTAGGTCTTGCCGCCGTCGGTCACGTCGGACTCGCTGCCGATCGTCGGCCACTGGTCGAGCACCTGCACGCGTTCCCAGCGCCCTTCGCTCTGCACGAGCCACAGGAAGCCGCGCTTCGGATTCAGCAGCAGGTATTCGTCCCAGGTCTCGTCGTCGCCCGGCACGCGGCAACGCATCATGCCGATCACCGTGTACTTCACGCCGTCGAACTTGCCGATCGCGCCGAGTTCCAGCGCGCCCTTCACCGCGTCGAGCTTGCGCTGCGCCGCGAACACGGTCTGCTGCTCGGCCGTGCACTGCACGCCCGCGTGGCAGCTTCCGCATACGACGTAGTCGGCCACGTTCGGCAGATACGACAGCGGCGCGCCGCAGCTCGGGCATGCGAACGGCACCATCTCCGCGCCGCGCTTCTCGCGCGTGTCGTTTTCGGTATCGCGCAGCCCGGTGAACGCGAGCGCATCGAACTCCAGCGCTTCGCCCGTATAGACGGCCGGGCTCCCGCCGTTCGAATCGGCGTCGGAATAGTCGTAGGTCGCGAATGCGTTGCCGGTGCGCAGATCGACGACACGCGCCTCCCAGCCGGCATCGACGCGGAACGGCAATTCGCCGTCGCCGCCCGTGCACCGCGCGGTACGCACGTCGGACACGAGATACGCGCGGCCGCCGTGGTCGATCCGCATGCCCGGTTCGAGCGTGCCGAACGCGGGCCACGCGCCGCCCGACGCATCGCCGGGCTCGCGCACCGTGACCGCGTACTGGCCCGACGCATCCGACAGCCAGCCGAACGCGCCGTCGTCGAACACGACGTACCACTCGCTCCACGCGCCGGCGTCGTAGGTCATCTGGAGGCGGCCGAGCACCGTGAACGCGCGCTTGCCGTAGCGGCCGGCCGTACCGATCTGGATCGGCGACGCATCGTCGAGCACCGTGGCGAGTTCGCCGATCCGCTCGACGTCGGCGCCGCGCTTGAGCAGCGTGCTGCGGCAGAACGCGCAGACGGCCATCACCGCCGCCGCCGAGCGAAACTCGACCGGCGCGCCGCACTGGGGGCACGAGGTACTGAACATGCGCGATGCTTACCGGGTGAGCTTCGCGAGGATCTCGGCCTTCGCGCGCGAATATTCGTCTTCGGTCACGAGGCCCTTGTCGAACAGCGCCTTCAGTTGTTCGAGCCGCTGCACGTAATCGGTGCTCTCGGCCGGCGCTGCGGCCACCGGCGCTGCAGCGGGTGCGGCCGGCGCCGGTTGCGCGGCGCCCGCGATCTGGCCGGCCATCGCCTGCCCGATCGCCGCACCGGCAGCCAGGCCCGCGCCGACCCCGGCGATGCCGCCCGGGTTCTGCGCGGCGAGCGGAATCGCCTGCGCGGTCTGGTATTGCGTGGCGCGGGCGAGATCGCCGGCCATCCCCGCGCCGATCCGCAGGTCGAGCGCCTTCTGCAGTTCGGCCGGCAGCGACACGCTTTCCACCGCGAACGCGTCGAGCGCGAGCCCGTAGCGCGTGAACACCGGCACCAGCGCCTCGGCGACGCGCTGCGACAGCAGCGACTGGTTCGCGGCCATGTCGACGAACGGCACGTCGGCCGAGCCGAACGTCGTGCTCATCGCGGTGACGACCAGGTTGCGCAGTTGCTGCTCGAGATCGTCGACCGTGTACGCCGCGCGCGTGCCGCTGACCTCGCGGTGGAACGCGGCCGCGTCGACGATCCGGTACGAGTAGATGCCGAACGCGCGCACCTGCACGAAGCCGAATTCGCGATCGCGGATCGTCACCGGCTGCGCGGTGCCCCAGCGCCGGCCGAGCTGCAGCCGCGTGCTGAAGAAGTAGACGTCCGACTTGAAAGGCGATTGAAAGAGTTTGTCCCAGTTCTTCAGGTACGTGAGCACCGGCAGCGTGTTCGTTTCCAGCGTGTACAAACCCGGCTGGAACACGTCGGCGACCTTGCCTTCGTTGACGAAGATCGCGACCTGCGTCTCGCGCACGGTCAGCTTGCCGCCGTACTGGATCTCCTGGTCCTCCATCGGATAGCGCCAGGCCAGCACGCCGTCGGTGTCTTCCGTCCATTGCAGGACGTCGATGAACTGCTTGCGGATGAATGAACCCAGACTCATGTCGGTCTCCTCGAAACGCGTGGCGCGTCAGGTCAGGCAGGCGGCATTGATGATGCCGACGACGAGCGACGCGGTGCCCATCAGGCCGCCCATCGCGACGTTGCGATCCTCGATCGCGTGATTCATGCCCGGCATCAGGCGCGTCAGCGCCGCATAGGTGATCAGTTGCACGATCATCGCGCCGACGGCCCAGGCCACGACCTCGCCGAGCGTCGAGTTGTGCGCGATGCTGGACGCGAGCGTCAGGCAGAAACCGATCAGCGCGCCGCCGAACGACAGCGTCGCGGCCGCGTTGCCGTCGCGGATCAGCGCCAGCTCGTCGAACGGGGTGACCTTCAGGTACACTGCCGCGAACACAAGAAGCAGCACGAACGCCGACAGTAAATGAACCGCATAGAGATAGGCACTATTCATTCTTTCCCTCGGATTTTGTGCTCGGTTCGCCGCCCCGCCGCCGGCCGGACTATGCGGGGCCAACAGACGGATGGCCGCCCCACGAAAATCCGCGCCAGTATATCCACATTGCCGAACACTGCACAACGGACGCGCCATGCTGCATAAGCGTGCGCTCGTCCTGTCGATCCTCGTGCTCGCGTCGTGCGGGCTCGGCTACGAACTGATCAGCAGCGCGCTGTCGAGCTACCTGCTCGGCGATTCGATCCTGCAGTTCTCGTCGGTGATCGGCAGCTACCTGTTCGCGATGGGGATCGGCTCGTGGCTCGCGAAGTTCGTCGAGGACGACGACGTGCTCGACCGCTTCGTCGACATCGAGCTGCTCGTCGGCCTGCTCGGCGGCGTGTCGGCCGCGCTGCTGTTCGCGGTGTTCGCGTGGCTCGCCGCGCCGTTCCGCGCGGCGCTCTACGCGCTCGTGCTCGCGCTCGGCCTGTTGATCGGGATGGAGATCCCGCTCGTGATGCGCGCGTTCCAGCAGCGGCGCCAGGCGTTCCGCCATACCGTCAGCGAGGTGCTGACCTTCGACTATCTCGGCTCGCTTGCCGTGTCGCTGATCTTCCCGCTCGTGCTCGCGCCGCGTCTCGGCCTGCTGCGCACGAGCTTCCTGTTCGGCCTCCTGAACGCATTCGTCGCGCTGTGGACGACGCACCTGTTCCGCGACGAGATCCGCAACGTGCGCGGCAAGCTGATGCGCGCGGCGCTCGTGATCGGCCTCCTGGTCGCCGGGTTCGCGCTGTCGGATCGCATCACGCACTGGGCCGAACACGGCGTGTACGGCGACGAGACGATCTATTCGGAAACGACGCCGTACCAGCGCATCGTGCTCACGCAGTGGCACGACGACATGCGGCTGTACCTGAACGGCAACCTGCAATTCTCGTCGCGCGACGAGCACCGCTATCACGAAGCGCTGATCCACCCGACGATCGAAGCGCTGCCGTGGGCGAAGCGCGTGCTCGTGCTCGGCGGCGGCGACGGCCTCGCCGTGCGCGAACTGCTCAAGCACCGCAATCTCGAACAGATCACGCTCGTCGATCTCGATCCCGCGATGACGATGCTGTTCTCGACGTCCGCGCCGCTCGTCAAGCTGAACCAGGGCTCGCTGAAGGACCCGCGCGTGCACGTGATCAACGACGATGCGGTGCGCTGGCTCGAATCGAATGCCGACGTGTACGACGCGATCGTCGTCGACTTCCCCGACCCGACCAACTTCGGGCTCGGCCGGCTGTATTCGGTGCCGGTGTTCCGGCTGCTCGCGCGGCACCTGTCGGAGCACGGCTACGTGGTGATCCAGTCGACGTCGCCGTACTTCGCGCCGCACGCGTACTGGACCATCATCGCGACGCTGCACGAGGCCGGGCTCAACACGTGGCCGTACCACTGCTACGTGCCGTCGTTCGGCGACTGGGGGTTCGTGATCGCCGGCAAGCGCCGCGACTTCACGGTGCCGACGCACTATTCGGTGCCGACGCGCTGGCTCGATGCGCAAACGGCCACCGAGATGTTCCACTTCCCGGCCGACATGCCGGCGCTGCCGATGTCGCCGAACGAACTCAACGACCAGCCGCTCGTGCGCCGCTTCGACGACGACTGGAAACACGTGCTGCGCTGATGGACCGCCGCACGTTCCTCGTTGCGTCGGCGGCCGCATCGCTCGCCGCATGCGGCCGCACCGGCTGGATCGAGACGACGCCGCGCGTCGGCTACCCCGGCATGCGCGAAGGCCATGCGCTGCGCGATCATGCGACGCTGCCGCCGCCTTCCGGCACGATCGAGACGGATGTCGCAATCCTCGGCGCGGGCGCGTCCGGGCTGTCGTGCGCATGGCAGCTCGCGCGCGCAGGCCACAGGCGCTTCACGGTGCTCGCAGGCCCCGAATTCGGCGGCAACGCGGCCGGCGGGCGCTTCGGCGATCTCGGCTATCCGAAAGGCGCGCACTACCTGCCGCTGCCGTCGCTCGAATCGTCGCACCTGCGCGACATGCTCGCCGATCTCCGCGTGATCGAATCCGCGCCGTTCTCCGCGCGCCCCGTGTACGACGAGCGCGCGCTCGTGCATGCCCCCGACGAACGGCTCTTCATCGCCGGCCAGTGGCAGGACGGCATCGTGCCGACCGCCGGCCTCGGCACCGACGAGCTCGCGCAGCAGGCGAAGTTCTTCGCGTACACGGACGGGCTGCGCACCGCCCGTGGCGCCGACGGCCGCAAGGTGTTCTGCATCCCGATCGCCGAATCGTCGCGCGACCCGCGATGGCGCGCGCTCGACCGGCGCTCGTTCCGCCGGTGGCTGCTCGACGAGGGCTACACGGCGAAGGCGTTGCACTGGTACCTGAACTACTGCTGCCGCGACGACTACGGCGCGGGCTACGAGCATGTATCGGCATGGGCCGGCCTGCACTATTTCTCGTCGCGCGGCGGCCATGCGGGCGATGCGAGCGACGGCGCGGTGCTGACCTGGCCCGACGGGCTGCACACGATGGTGACGAAGCTGGGCGATTCGATCACCGCGCGCACCGGCTCGAACGCGTGGTCGCGGGACGGCTTCGCGGTGCGCGCGACCGAACGCGCGGGCGGCGTCGACGTGCTGTGCGCGCGCATCGGCGACGACGGCACGCTGTCGACGTTTACGCTGAAGGCGCGGCGCGTCGTGAGCGCGATGCCGTTGTTCGTCGCCGCGCGCGTGTTTCCGCAGCTTGCCGCATACGGCTTCGAACCCGCGCGCGACCTGCCGCCGCGCGCGCCGTGGCTCGTGTCCAATTTCCTGCTCGACGGGATGCCGGCCGAAGAAGCCGGCGTGCCGCTCGCGTGGGACAACGTCGTCTACGACGGCGCGGCGCTCGGCTATGTCGTGTCGACCCACCAGGTGATCCGGATGTCGCCGCCGACGCGCTCGGTATTTTCCGCGTACCAGGCGTTGAGTACGCAAACGCCGGACGACACGCGCCGCTGGCTGGCGCAGGCAAAGCCCGACGCGTTGCGCGAACAGGCCGCGATCGACCTGCAGGCCGTGTACGGGCGCGAGCTGTGGAAACACGCGACGGCGCTCGAGATCACCGTGCGCGGCCACGCAATGGCGACGCCCGACGTCGGCTTCCTGAGCCGCCCGGGCCTGCTCGCACTGCGCGATGCCGACGGCCCCGTCGTGTTCGCGCACGCCGACCTGTCCGGACTGTCGCTGTTCGAGGAAGCGTCGTACTGGGGCATGCTCGCGGCCCGGCGCGTGCTGGCCTGACGCCCCTTTTTCGTCATTGCGGCGCCGCCGCCAAACGCTATAATCGCGCGACATTCCGACTGCATTGAGCAGGCCGGCGGCACCGCACCGTGCGACGCGCCGCATGCCCTCCTCGACAACAACAATGACGAACCGAACCCTTCGACGCCTTCGCCCGCTCGTGCGCGCCGCCGCGCGCGTGCTCGCATGCGCCCTGCTGCTCGGCGCGCCGCTGGCGCTGCGCGCGGCCGACACCGCGGGCACCACCGGCACCGAGCCCGGCTCCGGGCGCTACATCGTCGTCGATACCGGCCATACGCCCGCGCACCCCGGCTCCACCGGCGCGAGCGGCCGCGTCGAATACCTGTACAACCTCGACCTGTCCGGCGCGGTCGCCGACAAGCTCGCCGCGCACGGCGACCGCGTGCTGCGCACGTCGGCCGACGGCCGCGAGATCAAGCTCGAACAACGCTCGACGCAGGCGCCCGACGCGAACCTGTTCGTGTCGATCCATCACGACTCGATGCAGCAGCAATTCATCGACGCGGGCCGGCAGCGCGAATTCCGCGGCTTCTCGGTGTTCGTGTCGGAGCGCAACCCGCACTACGCGGAAAGCCTGCGCTGCGCGAAGGCGATCGCCGAGCGGCTGGTCGCGGCCGGTGAACGGCCGTCGCTGTATCACGCACAGCCGATCCGCGGCGAGAACCGCCCGCTGATCGACCCGCAACTCGGCATCCACCGCTTCGACGATCTCGTCGTGCTGCGCACCGCACCGATTCCGGCCGTGCTCGTCGAAGCCGGCGTGATCGTCAATCCGGACGAAGAAGCACGGCTCGCGCGGCGCGAGACGATCCAGCGCCTGTCCACCGCGATCGCGGGCGGGATCGACGCGTGCACGGCACCGAAGTAAATGACGGTATCGTCCGTCGGGCTCAACGGTTTTCACCCAGTCAGGAGCATCGTCATGAAAAAGAAGAATCTGTTCGCATCCTGCGCGCTGCTCGCGCTCGCCGTTCCGTTCGCCGCACAGGCGGCCGGCTGCGGGAAGCCGCGCAGCGCGTTCGACCAGGTGTACTGCACCAGCACGCAGTTCTCGCAATCCGATCGCGATCTCAACGACGAATACGGCCGCCTGCGCAAGCAACTGAGCGGTGACCAGCAGGCGACGCTGAAGGCCGGCCAGCTTGCGTGGCTGAAGCAGCGCGATGCGCAGTGCAGCGAGACGCGCAACAACAGCTACCTCGTCGATATCCAGTGCGCGAACGACATGACGCAGTCGCGGCTGTCGTTCCTGCGCGAGCGTGAGCGCGAATGCTCGAGCACGGGCTGCGTGGCGTCGAAGCTCGGCGAGTAAGCGCGTCGCGCGTGCCATGCCGCAACGCGTTTCGCGGCATGGCACGCTCGAAAAAAACGACGATGCGACATGAATTCTCCGAAGTCGTGAACGACCGGATCGACTGCTTCCTCGTCGGCGATCTTCTGCTGCTGAAGCGCTACAAGGAAACCCGTCGACTGTCGGACAACATCGCGTTCGAGTTCGTGCTGAAGCAAACCAACGCACCGGGCGACGCATCGCAAGTGGATCTCGGCTACAGTTTCGCAATTGACGCCAGTCTGGATCCGGCGAATTGAATCCCGCGCACGGCAACGCGACACACGGCGCACGATCAGGCGAGGTACGCATGGCACCGAACACGACGGCACTCGACATCCGCGCGGCCACCTCCGCCGACGCACCGGCCATTGCCGACATCCACGTCGCGTCGTGGCAAGCCACCTATACGGACATCATGCCGGCGCCATTCCTTGCCGGACTGTCGGTCGAAAAACGCACCGCCGCGTGGCGCTACGCGCTCGACGCCGGACGGCCGCGCGTCGCGCTTGCGATCACGAACGACGCGCCGGCTGGATGGATCGCCTATGGTCCGACACGCGACACCGACAAGGATCGTGCGTGGGGAGAAATCGAAGCGATCTACCTGCATCCGTCGCATTGCGGCCAAGGCATCGGCGCGCTGCTGGTCGATCACGCGTGCCGATCGTTGCACGACCTGGGCCATGCGTGGGTATCGCTCTGGGTGCTGGTCAAGAACCGTCGCGCCAGGGCATTCTACGAGCGCGAAGGCTTCGTCGCCGAAGACGACATCAAGACGTTCGAGATCGATGGGGCACCGATCGAAGAAGTGCGCTACTGGCGCGCACTACCGTAGCGAGCGCGACGAGGGCATCGCCTCCTCCACCGCCAGCCGCTCCTGCATCATCTGCAACAACTCGCGAATCTTCGCGTTGACCGAATTCCGGCTCGCATAAGCGGCATGCAGTTCCAGCGGCGCAGGCGTCATCTCCAGCGGCACGCGCACCAGCCGCCCTTCGGTCAGCTCTGCCGCGCACGCGCGCTCGACGAGAATCGCAAAGCCGATCCCGTTCACCGCAGCCAGCCCTGCCATCTCGCCGCTGTTGACGCGATATCGGCTCGCAACCGGAATCTTGTGAAGCCGTCCGTCGCGGTCGGCGAACTGCCAAGGCTGCCCTTTCAGCGTGCTCAACGTCGTGATGCACGGCAGTTGCCTGAGCTGTTCCGTCCGGGTCGGCAGCCCGGTTCGGGCGACGAGCGACGGCGCGGCCACGACGACACTCGGCAAACTCACGAGCGGCCTGACGACGAATGCACTGTCATCCAGCTTCCCGCGATTGACGATGATCGACAGGTCGATATCGTCGCGCAGCGTCGACACGCCCGCGAGACTGGTATCGCAGTCGATTTCGACACGCGGATGGCGGCTCGCGAATTCCGCCACGATCGGCCCGAGCATGCGGGGCCCGATTTCGCCCGGTACGCAGAGCTTCAGCACACCGCGCAGTTCCGTCTGCTGCGACGTCAGTTCGAATTCGGCCAGCGTCAGCGCATCGAGCATCGGCCGCGCGCGCTCGTGCAGCAGGCGCCCGGCCTCCGTCATGCGCAGGTGGCGCGTGCTGCGCTCGAGCAGACGCACGCCGAGCCGCGACTCCAGTTGCGCGACGTGGCGGCTCACGTTGGAACCCGGCATCGCCAGCACGCGCGCGGCGCCGGCGAAGCTGCCTTCGTCGACGACCGACACGAACACACGCACCGCATTCAGATCCAGCTTGCTACGCATCATTAGCCCATTTCAGGTATCAAAGCGTGCCGCTTTTCACGGCTTATCCCGTCGCCGACCATAATTTACGATGCTCATCCCGTCAATGCGGCGCCGACGCGCGACCCCGCGAACGCTCGCACGACACAAGGAAGGAGCGTCATGAACATTGCAATCCTGGGCGCCGGCGTGGCCGGCATGAGCACTGCACTCGCGCTCGCCGGGCATGGTCACGAGATCGGGCTGTATGAACGCAGGCCATCGGAATCGACGATGGGCGCGGGCGTGGTGCTGTGGCCGAATGCCGGCTTCGTCCTCTCGCAGCTCGGCCTGCTGCCGGACATCGTCGAGGCAGGCGGCCGCTTGAACGCGATGCGGCGCATCGACCGGCACGGCAACCCGCTCAGGGTCACCGATATCGGTGCACTCGACCGCCGCATGGGTTTCCCGACCTATTCGATCCTGCGGCGCGATCTTCAGGCCGTGCTGGCACGGCACCTCGCGGCGCACGGCATCGACGTCCACTTCGGCCACGGCGCAACGTCCATCGACGCCGGGACGGACGGCCGCTCCGTCGTTCGCTTCGACAACGGAACGACGATCGCCCCCGATCTCGTGATCGGCGCGGACGGCCGCATGAACTCCGTCGCGCGGCATCACGTGGTCGGCGACAACACACCCGTCTATCAGGGCTTCGTCAACTGGATCGGCATCGCACAAAGCGATGCGCCGCTCCTGGACGACGTGTCGATCTTCGATTACTGGGGCACGCGCGAGCGGTTCGGCATCGTCGCCGTGGACCGGCATCGCGCGTACTGGGCAGCGGCATGGCCGGAAGCCCGCTCGGGCGATGCAACGGAAAGCGATCCGGGCGCGATGCTGGAACGGCGCTTCGCCACGTGGCCGGCGCCCATCGCGAACCTGATACGCGCGACGCCGTCGGACACGATCACGAGGATCCGCGTGCACGATCTCGACCCCGTCGACGTATGGCACCGCGACAATGTTCTGCTGATCGGCGACGCCGCGCACGCGCCGTTACCGACTTCCGGACAAGGCGCATGCCAGGCGCTCGAGGATGCATGGCATCTGGCCCGATGTCTCGACGAATACGGTGCAGGCAACGGCAGCAATCTCGATGCCGCGCTCGCATCGTTCACGATGCGGCGCGGCCCGAAAACCGCGGCGATCACCGAGCGTGCGCGTGATTTCGCGCACCTGCTGTTCGGCGAAGACGTGCACGACAGCGTGCGACAACAGATCGATCCGGTCGCCGAAATCGAAGCGCTGACGAGCGCGTGGAGCGCGCACCTGCCGATGACGCAGGCGCGCGGACGATAAGACCTGCGAGCGGCCGCATTCGGTCACAAAAACCACCGATACTCCCGCGCCCCGATCTCGTTGCGGAAATCCAGCTCCTCCTGCCGCTTGTTCTCGCAATACACCATCACGAACTCGCTGCCGAGCCCTTCGCGCACGGCCGGATGATCCTGCATCGCGGCGACCGACGACAGCATCTCCTTCGGGAAATCGATCCCGCTGCCGCGATCCTCGTTGAGCGGCGCGATCGGCTCGCGCTTCGCATCGAGCCCGTGCTCCATCCCCGACAGGATCGCCGCGAGCACCAGATACGGATTCGCATCGGCGCTCGCGAGCCGGTGCTCGATCCGCAGGTTGCGTGCATCCGATTCCGGAATCCGGATGCACGCATCGCGATCCTCGAAGCCCCAGCTGGCACGGCTCGCCGCGTTCACCATCGACCCGTAGCGCCGGAACGCGTTGTGGTTCGGCGCGAACACGGGCATGCAGTGCGGCAGCAGCGCGAGACAGCCGGCCACCGCATGCCGCAACGGCCGCTGCCCGTCCGCCGCGAGCAGGTTGTGCCCCGCGTCGTCGTACAGGCTCACGTGCACGTGCATCCCGCTGCCCGGCGCATGCAGGTACGGCTTGCCCATGAAGCTCGCGCGATAGCCGTGCTGCAGCGCGACGCCGCGCGTGCTGCGGCAGAACATCGCCGACCAGTCGGCCGCGCGCAGCCCGTCGTCGCAATGGCCGAAGTTGATCTCGAACTGGCCGGGCCCGAGCTCGGCCGTGATCACGGTCGCGTCGATCCCCTGCCCGCACGCGACGTCGACCATCTCGTGCAGCACGTCGGAGAAGCGCGACAGCCGCTCGATATGCATGTTCGGCTGATCGTCGCGATCGTCGCTCAACCGGTCGCGCGGATACTTCGGCATCCCTTCCTCGAGCTGCGCGTCGAACAGGTAGAACTCGAGCTCGAACGCGACGACCGGCCGGATGCCGCGCCGCGCGAGCCGCTTCAGCACGCGCGCGAGCACCTCGCGCGGCTCGAACTCGACCGGCGAATCGGTGCCGTCGGTCGTAATCAGCATCTGGCCGAGCGGCTGCTTCTCCCAGGTCACCGGCTTCAGCGTGCCGGGGATCAGCCGGCGCACGGCGTCCGGGTCGCCGTCGTTGAAACAGTAGTCGCCGATCTTGTAGAGCCCGCCCTGCGTACCGAGCAGGATGCAGTTCTGCGGCAGCTTCAGCAGCGAACCCGCCGCGACCTTCTCGAGCGCATCGATCGGGTAGCGCTTGCCGTAGAAGTGTCCGGGCAGGTCGAGGCAGATCAGGTCGACATAACGGATCTCGGGGTGCGCCTGCCGGAATGCGCGGACCTCATCGACCAGCGCGGGAACGACGTCAGCCATGTCTCATCCTTTCCATGTCTTGGTATGGCGGTGCCGCAACGCGGCGAACCGGATTCGTGCGGTGCACGTGATCACGCACTCCGCATTTCAATCAGTACTGCAAACAGGCTGCGTGGCGCGACGGCCGGCGACACCGCGCGCCCCGCCGACAATTCAGGTGAATACCCAGATCACGCGCGTCGGCGCATCGGTCAGGTTGGCGTAACGGAAGCGCTTGTGCGCAGGAAGCTGGAATGCATCGTTCGGACCGAGCGTGACGGGCGTGTCGTCGCCATCGACCCAGATCGTCAGTTCTCCTTCGAGCACGAAGCCGCCCTGCTCGTCGCTGTCGTCGACCGGCCGCTCGCCGCTGCTCGCGCCCGGCGCGAGATGGCTTTCGAGGATCGAGAAGCGCGAGCGCATGTTCGGCGACACGAGAATGTCGGTAATGCCGGCTGCGTAATACACGGTGCGCCGCTCGTCGGGCCGCGTGACCCACGGCACGCTGCGCGGCTTGCTCAGGCTGTAGAAATACGTGGTCGGCACGCCGAGCGCCTCGCCGATCGCGGTGAGATCCGCGACCGTCGGGCGCGACAGACCGCGCTCGACCTGCGACAGAAAGCCGACCGAGCGGCCGATCCGTTCGGCCAGATCGTTGAGCGTGACCTTGCGATGCTTGCGCAGGTCGCGGATCAGGATCGCCAGACTTTCTATCTCTTCCTGTTCGTTCATGACGGGTTCCGGTGGGTCAGACGGTATCGCGCAAACGGTACCAGGCCTTGCCGATCGCTTCCAGCGGCGCGGCGAGCCGGTCGCCGCCCGGGAAGCGCGGGTTGCGGATGCGCTGGTACTGCGCGAGCAGGCGCTCGTCGCCGAGCACGGCGTCGGCCACCGCGCGCGCGCCGGCGAGCGTCGGCAGCACGCCGTGCCCCGAGAAGCCCTGCAGCCAGAAGCGCTGCCCGTGGCGGCCGATGTCCGGCGTGCGGCGCATGCTGATGTCGATGTGGCCGCCCCACGCGTAGTCGAGCGGTACGCCGGCCAGTTGCGGGAACACGCGTTCGAGGTGCGGCCGCGTCGCGGCCGCAATATCGGCGGGAATGCCGCCGAGGTACGTGCAGCCGCCGCCGAACAGCAGCCGGTTGTCGGGGCTCAGGCGGAAGTAGTCGGGCACGAACTGGTTGTCGATCACGCAACTGTTCTGCGGCAGCAGCGCCCGCGCGACGTCGGGCGCAAGCGGCGCGGTCGCGACCTGGTACGTGCCGACCGGCAGCAGCCGGCGCGCGAGGTCGCGATCGAGGCGGTCGACGTACGCGTTGCATGCCAGCACGAGCACGTCCGCGCGCACTTCGCCGTGCGCCGTGCGCGCGACGTGGCCGCCGGCCGTCTCGCGGCAATCGAGCACGCGGCTCTGTTCGAAGATGCGGCCGCCTGCGCGCTCGATCGTCTGCGCGAGGCCGAGCGCGAGCTTCAGCGGGTTCAGGTGGCCGGCCTCCGGATCGTGCAGCGCCGCGAGATAGCGCGTGCCGCCGATCCACTTGGGCATCTCGTCGCGCCCGATCACGCGCAGCCGGTCGTAGCCCCAGCGCTCGGCCGCCTCGTCGCGGGCCTGCTCGAGCATCGCGATGCGGCGCGGCCGCACGGCCGCCCACAGGCTGCCGGGCCGGTAGTCGATGTCGAAGCCGTGCCGCGCCGGCAGTTCGCGCACCTCGGCCGCGGCCCAGCGCATGCTGTCCCACAGCAGGCGCGCGCCGTCGCGGCCGAGCGAATCCTCGAGCGGCTGCATGTCGCACGACCAGCCGAGCAGCGCCTGGCCGCCGTTGCGGCCCGACGCGGCCCACGCGACGCGGCTCGCTTCGAGCACGACCACGCGCTTGCCGGCGAGCGCCAGGCGCAACGCCGTATGCAGCCCGCTGAAGCCCGCGCCGACGACGAGCACGTCGGCGTCGATGCGTTCGTCCAGTTCCGGACGATGCGGGATCGGCGCCGGGTAGGTGCCGGCGTAGTAGCTTGCGACGTGACGGTCGGACTGCACGAACATGCGGACTCCCGTGAAATTTATGCCACGAAATTTCATGAAAAATTAGCACGACAATTTCACGCGGGCAAGCGCGTCGAAATGCGTCCATCCCGTCGGGAAAATGAAAGATCTGCCGCGCGCCGGCACGTCGATCGCACCGGCAGCACCGTGCCGCCCTGCCGTCTGTGTCTTTTTCCGGGCGCGGGGGCGGCCGATAATGGGTGCAGACACGCACCGCACGCACCCGCGATCCGCGTATCGACACAGGGAGGCACCACGGCATGACCACGCCATTCAGGCTGGGCGACCACGTCCGGTGGAATTCCGAGGCCGGCTACGTGACCGGCACGATCATCGCGATCCACACCGCCGACTTCGACTACAAGGGCCACCGCCATCGCGCATCGCCCGACGATCCGCAGTACGAGATCAAGAGCGACCGCACCGACCACATCGCCGCGCATCGCGGCCGCGTGCTCGAACGCATCGCCGGCAGGGACGACGCATGACGCTCCCGTTCTACACGATCGGCCATTCGAACCGCACGCTCGACGAATTCGTCGCGATGCTCGACGCGGTCGAGATCGCGCTGCTCGCGGACATCCGCAAGATGACGCGCTCGCGCACCAATCCGCAGTTCAACGAAGCAACGCTGCCGGATGCGCTCGCCGCCGACGGCATCGCGTACGAACACATCGCCGCCCTCGGCGGCCTGCGCGGCAAGTCGCACGACGTGCCCGACGACGTCAACGACTTCTGGACGAATCGCAGCTTCCACCGCTACGCCGATTACGCGCTGTCGCCGGA
This sequence comes from Burkholderia sp., assembly GCA_031253835.1. GTDB lineage: Bacteria > Pseudomonadota > Gammaproteobacteria > Burkholderiales > Burkholderiaceae > Burkholderia. Next base: position 33,181 of record JAIRVP010000067.1, read on the forward strand.
ATTCCACGCAGGCCTCGACCGGCTGGTCGCACAGGGGCACGCGCAGCGCTGCGCGATCATGTGTTCGGAAGCCGTGTGGTGGCGCTGTCACCGGCGCATCGTGTCCGACTACCTGATCGCGCGCGGCGAGACGGTGCTGCACGTCATGGGCCCCAACCGCGTGGAGCCCGCGCGCCTCACGGCCGGTGCGGTCGTCCGGCCGGACGGCACGATCGTGTATCCGGACGTCGAAGGCGCCGCCGCCACGCCGGACGCAGACACCTGACCGGACGCGCGACACCGCACGCAAGGCTGCGCGCAGTACCGGCTTCCGGCGGCCGCGATCCTGCATTACCATCGGGCGTCCACCGCGCCTGCCCGCCTCCGGCAAGCGGGCCCGCCACCTCTCCCGTTGCGCACCGATGCTCGCTCTCGTCATCCTCGCCGGCCTCTGGGCCGGCCTGCAGAACACCCTCGCCGGCGGCGGCTCATTCGTCACGCTGCCCGCGCTGATCGTGTCGGGCATGTCGCCGCTCGCGGCGAACATCACGTCGACGGTCGCGCTGTTTCCCGCGCAGGTCACGACCGGCTGGGCGAGCCGAAAGATGGTGCGCGGCGCGGGCAAGCTGTCGTTTCGCGCGCTGTTCGTGATCAGCGTGGTCGGCGGTGCACTCGGCGGGCTGCTGTTGCTGAAGACGCCTTCGTCGATCTTCTCGCGCCTCGTGCCGTGGCTCGTGCTGTTCGCGACGATCGTGTTCGCATGGGGCAGCTTCTTCCGCAAGCCGCGCGAAGGCGCGGCGCACCTCGGCGCCGTCCCCGCCGCGATCTCGCAGTTCATGATCGCGATCTACGGCGGCTACTTCGGCGGCGGGCTCGGCTTCCTGATGATGGCCGTGCTGACGATGGCCGGCCTGTCGCCGCGTCACGCGATGTCGACGAAGAACGCGCTCGCGGGCGTGATGAACGCATCGGCCGTCGTGCTGTTCGTGACATCGCCGCACCTGCACTGGGGGTCGGCACTCGCGCTCGGCGGCGGTGCGATCGTCGGCGGGCTGCTCGGCACATGGGCGCTGCATCGCGTGAACGAGCGCATCCTGCGGATCGGGATCGTCTGCATCGGCGTCGTGCTGACCATCGGGTTGTTCGTCAAGCCGATCTGACGCACGCTCGTCACGGCCGCCGCGGCGGCAATTGATGAGCAAACCGCAAGACGTCTTTCGCATATCTCGTTTGCCGTCGCGGCGGTGTCCGCCCACAATCGGGGGCTGCCATCGTCATCGCCCTCTTGCGGGCACCGACCGGCACACCGTGGCCGTCATTCCGATTCACCGCCGGCGGCCCGGCACATCGCGTCACACACGCTCCCCCGACATCGGCGCCCCCTGCGGCGGCACAACGTTGCCGCCGCGCCGCACGATGCGTTCCCGGCCAACAATAACTAGAGGTAGGAGATGCAGGACAATTCTTTGAGGCAAAGCCTCAAGCAACGGCACATCACGATGATCGCGCTCGGCGGCGTGATCGGCGCGGGCCTGTTCGTCGGCTCCGGCGCCATCATCGCAACGGCCGGCCCCGCGGCCATCCTGTCGTACCTGATCGGCGGCGTGATCGTCACGCTGGTCATGTTCATGCTCGGCGAAATGGCCTCGCGCAATCCCGACAGCGGCTCGTTCTCCACGTACGCGAGCAGCTATCTCGGCGAATGGGCCGGCTTCGCGGTCGGCTGGCTGTACTGGTTCAAGTCGATGATGACGATCACCGTCGAGGCGATCCTGCTCGGCGCAATCCTCCACGATTTCCTGCCGTGGCTGCCGATCTGGGGCGGCGCGCTGTTCATGCTCGTCACGCTGATCGCGAGCAACGCGTACTCGGTGCGCTCGTTCGGGGAAGCCGAATACTGGCTGTCGTTCGCGAAGGTCGCGACGATCATCGTGTTCATGGCGCTCGGCGCATCGATCCTGCTCGGCTTCCAGCCGCGCATTCCCGCACCGGGGCTCCTGAACCTGACGGATCACGGCGGCTTCATGCCGAACGGCATCTCGCCCGTGCTCGCCGGCGTGATGGTCGTGATCTTCTCGCTCGGCGGCAGCGAAATCGCGGCCGTGGCGGCGGGCGAATCGGAGAACCCGAGCAAGAACGTGATCCGCGCGATCAAGAGCGTGATCGTGCGCGTAATGGTGTTCTACGTCGGCTCGGTGTCGATCCTGATCCTGTGCATGCCGTGGACCGACAAGGCCAACCTGAAATCGCCGTACGTGTCGCTGTTCAACATGGCCGGCTTCACGGGGGCGGCCGTCGCGATGAAGATCGTGCTGTTCGTGTCGTTCATGTCGGTGATGAACTCGTTCCTGTTCTCCAACTCGCGCATGCTGTTCTCGCTGAGCCAGCGCGGCCACGCACCGGCGATGTTCGGCCGCACCAACGCGAAAGGCGTGCCGATGAACGCGCTCGTGCTGTGCCTCGCGATCTGCGTGTCGATCCTCGGCGTGCACTTCGTGAGCGGCGGCGACCTGTTCCTGATGCTCGCGAAAAGCAGCGGCGCGTTCGTGATGATCGTGTGGATCTTCATCATCGTCGCGCACTTCGCGATGCGCCGGCAGATGAAGCACGAGCAACGTGACCCGGCGGCGTTCCGCGCGTGGTTCTATCCGGTGTCGAACTGGGTCGCGCTGCTGGCGCTCGTCGCCGTGCTCGGGTCGCAGGCGTTCAACCCGGATTCGCGCTTCCAGTTCTGGTTCACGGTGTCGACCGCGCTCGCGATCGTCGCGGCGTACTTCCTGCGGCGCAGGCAGCCGTCGTTCGGGCGGGTGCCCGGCGCAAAGGTGCGTTGACCGGCGGCCGGCGGCCCGGCGTGCGCGTTCAGCCGAACGGCCGCACGCCGATCAGCGGGCCATGCAGGAACAGCGCGAACACGGCCCAGACGACGAGCCCGGCCAGCACGGCGACAACGTCACCCGACAGCCCGCCGGCCGGATAGCGGACGCCATCGCGGCGATCGCGTGCGCGCGACACGACGAAATCGACGATCGACCATACGAAGAACGCGCCGAACAGCACGACCGCGTGCACGGTGCCGTTCACGAGCAGGTGCGCAACGGCCCAGACCATCACGCCGGCCAGCATCGGGTGCCCGACGAGCGTCTTGATCCGGTTGCGCGGCACGTACGATGCGGCGATCAGCACGAACGCGACCGCGGTCAGCATGCCCGTCAGGTGGCGCACGCCGACCGGCGACACCCACAGCAGCGTCGCGCCCGCACGGGCAATCCCGTACCCCCAGATGATCAGCACGAAGCCGACGATCGACGCGATCGCATAACCGCCCTTCCAGCCCTTCTCGCCGATCCGTTCGATCGTCGTGGAGCGCCAGCCGTCGGCGACGATCCGGATCGAGTGCACACCGAGGAAGATCGCTAAACCGAGAATCAGGACGAGCATCGACTGTCTCCGTCTGGAATGATGAGTGGGGAAACGTGCCGCGCGGCGTACGATGCGCCGTTCGCGGAGCCGGCGGCGAGGCCGGCACGGGCCGCGCCAGGCACGGGTGCAACCCGCCGCCGATCATAAACGCCGTGGCTGCCGTTGTGAAGCATGCAGGATGTGCGGCGCGTCAAGCTTGACGCGTTCGTACGTCCGATCGTGCGGGCCTGCGGCCGGACAGCGCACCGATCGCCCGGCGATGGGTCCGCCTGAAAGAAAGGAAAGCGAAAAGCGCGAGGCTGTCGCTTTGCGCGACCGGTACTACGTCTGCTTGCGCTTCGCCGGGCGTTTCGATGCCGGTTCGGGCGAAGATTTCGATGCCGGTTTGGCGTTCGGCACGGAGGCCGGTTTCGGCGTGGATTTTGCCGCCGTCCTGGATGCCGTCTTCGGCACGGGTTTCGGCGCAGGCTTGGGCGCGGATTTCGGTGCAGCTTTCGACGCGGATTTCGGTGTCGTCCCGGCACCCGCCTGCGACGCCGGTTTCGGTGCAGCCCGCGCCTTGCGCTTCGGCGGCCCCGCCAGCAGCGCCGCGCGATACGCGCTGCGGCACCAGTCGAACAGCGCGCCGGCATCCTCGAGCACGTCGGCCGGCGCTTCGTAGTAGCCCTCGAGCGCGACGGTGCGCGTCGGCCTTGCATACGAAAACGGCCCCATGCCCGCCGCGACGAACGCCGGGCGGTTCACGTCGTCGACGCGCAAAAACAGCGACCCGCGCGACATGAAGCCGAACATCACGCCATCGAGCCGCATCGCCGCTCCGCTGAAGAACCGAGCGACCACGACCGTGCCGAGCGGCGCAAGCTGATACGCGATTTCCTCGCCGTGCGCCTTCTCCGACTGCCAGCTCACGCGGCTGCCTCGCAGCGCTGCGTCCACGCATCGAGCTCGGTGTCGTCGAAACCGACGGCCGTCGCGCTCTCGCGGATCTGCCGCCACGTCGCACGGTCAACCGGGATGCCGGCGGCCCCGCGCTCGGCGCGGCTGGCGTCCTCCGGCTCGCCGGGCACCCGCACCGGCGCATCGCCGGCCTGCGGCGACGCCTTCGCCCATGCGACGAATGCATCGGCCTCGCGCTCGGCGTCGGCCGCGTCGAACGCGTTCGGATCGATCAGCACCGACAGCATCCCGTTGACGATCGCGCTCGTCTTCTGCAGCGTATCGCCGTACGTCGTATGCCCGCCGACCAGCGCGCCGCCGAAGATCTCGCACATCGCCGCGAGCGCATAACCCTTGTGCAGCCCGAACGGCAGCAGCGCGCCGAACGGCTGCTCGTGCATCACGGCCGGATCGTCGGTCGGCTGGCCGCGATGATCGATCAGCGACCCGGCCGGCACGCGCTTGCCCTGGTTGTAGGCGACACGTGTCTTGCCGTACGCGATCGCGCTCGTCGCGAAATCGAGCAGCAGCGGCGGCTTGCCCGCCCGCGGATACGCGGCGCAGAACGGATTCGTGCCGAAGCGCGGATCGGTGCCGTGCAGCGGCGCGACCAGCAGGTCGCCCGGCACGTTGACGAAATGGAACGACACGAGCCCCGCGCGCGCGCACTGCTCGGCCCAGTGCCCGATGCGGCCGAGGTGATGGACGTCGCGCAGCCCGATCGCGCAGATACCCATGCGCCGCGCGCGCTCGATCCCTTCGACCATCGCCTCGAACGCGATCACCTGGCCGAAGCCGCGCCCGCCGTCGATCGTGAGCACCGCACCGCCGTCGCGGACGGTCGATGCGTGCCCGTTCAATTGCAATTGCCCCTCCCGCCACGACGCGACGTAGTTCGGGATCATCCCGATCCCGTGCGAATCGTGGCCCGCGAGATTCGCGCCGACCAGGTGATCGGCAACGAGCCGCGCCTCGCGCTCGCTGCTGCCGGCCCGTTCCCAGAGTGCCGCGACGAATGCATGCAGCGGTTCGGCGCGCATGCGCAGCGGTGCGGTATCGGGCGTCGGCAGTGCGGTCATCGGCAACACTCCATCAGGTCGGATCGGGTCGGGCAATCGGCACTTCGAACGATGCGACGATCAGCGCGCGGTCGCGATCACGTCGGCAACGGCCGCGGTCAGTTTCTTCGCGTACGGCACATGCAGGAACTCGTTCGGACCGTGCGCGTTCGACTTCGGCCCGAGCACGCCGCACACCATGAACTGCGCGGACGGGAAGCCTTCCTGCAGCACGTTCATCAGCGGAATCGTGCCGCCGAGGCCCATGTAAGCGCAATCGGCGCCGAAGTGGCGGCGCGACGCGGCGTCGAGCGACGACGCGAGCCACGGCGCGAGATCGGGCGCGCTCCAGCCCGTCGCGGCGCCCGCGTCCGGCTTGAACGTGACCTTCGCGTTGTACGGCGGATCGAGTTCGAGCAGGTCCTTCAGTTGCTGCACGGCCTGCGCGGCGTCGACGAGCGGCGGCAGCCGCAGCGACAGCTTGAACGCGGTGCGCGGACGCAGCACGTTGCCGGCATCGGCGAGCGCCGGCATGCCGGCCGCACCCGTCACCGACAGCGACGGACGCCACGTCGAATTCAGCAGCGCCTCGCGCGGATCAGTCGTGGTCGGCAGCACGGGCTTGCCGTCCGCGCCGCACGCCCACGGCAGCCCCTTCCACACCATGTCGCCGAGAATCGCGGCGGCCGCTTCGGCTTCGCGCACGCGGCTCGACGGAATCTCGCAATGGAACACGCCCGGCAGCAGGTTGCCGTTCTTCGCATCTTCAAGGCGCTCGAACAGCTGGCGCATCACGCGGAAGCTCGACGGCGCGATGCCGCCGTAGACACCCGAGTGGATGCCTTCTTCCAGCACCTCGACCTGCAGGTCGCCGGACACGAGGCCGCGCAGCGACGTGGTGAGCCACATCTGGTCGTAGTTGCCGGCGCCCGAATCGAGACACACGACGAGCGACACCTGGCCGAGCCGGTCGCGCAATGCATCGACGTACGGCAGCAGGTCGTAGCTGCCAGACTCTTCGCAGGTCTCGATCAGGCCGACGCAGCGCGGCCGCTCGATACCCTGCTCGTCGAGCGCGCCGAGCGCCGCGAGGCTCGCGTAGATCGCATAGCCGTCGTCCGCGCCGCCGCGGCCGTACAGCTTGCCGTTCTCGAACTTCGGCGTCCACGGGCCGAGGTCCGCGCGCCAGCCGTCGAACTCGGGCTGCTTGTCGAGGTGGCCGTACAGCAGGATCGTGTCGGTGCTGCCCGAGCGCGTGGCCGGCGATTCGAAGAAGATCACCGGCGTGCGGCCCGGCAGGCGCACGATCTCGAGCTTCAGGCCCTTCACGGGCTGCCGTTCGGCCCACTGCGCGGCGTCGGTGACGACGCGCTCGAGATAGCCGCGCTTCGCCCAGTCGGGGTCGAATGCGGGGCTCTTCGCGGGAATCGCGATGTAGTCGGTCAGGGCGTGGAGGATTTCATCGTTCCACTTGCGCTCGATGAAGGTAACGAGCTTGTCATGGTCGAGGACGGGGGTAGTGTCGACGGAAGTCATGGTGGGGGTGCCTGGATCGGGCTGACGAAAACCCAGATCATACGCCGATGCTCCCCCGCCGGCGCCCCCTCCCGGCCGTTCAGACGACCTTCGGGAACGCGTCGCGCAGCCCTGCCGCGCAGGCCAACGCGTCGTCCCACTGGCGCCGCGTCAACGTGCCGGCATCCTCGTCGCGAGCGGGGACGCAGGCGCAAGCGCACCCATCGGCCCCTGCTCGCGCACGAGCCGCTCCGTCCGGCGCGCGCTAGCTTCCGCCGCGATCCATCCCGCGCCGGTACGCGGCCGGACTCGTCGCCGCGATACGCCGGAAATGCCGGCGCAGCGATTCTTCCGAGCCGAACCCCGCGCGCGCCGCGACCTGCGCAAGCGACAGCGCGGGCTGCGCCTCGAGCATGTCCTTCGCGACGTTCACGCGCTCGCGGATCAGCCACGTGAGCGGCGACATCCCCGTCGCATCCGCGAACTGACGCTGCAGCGTGCGCGTGCTCATCGCGGCCTGCGCGGCGAGCGACGCGAGCGTGTGCGGCTCGGCCGCGTGGGCGCGCATCCAGTCGATCAGCTTCGCGAGCCGGTCGGTGCCGCCCGGCGCGACCGGACGCGGCACGAACTGCGCCTGCCCGCCATCGCGATGCGGCGGCAGCACGAGACGCTGCGCGACCCGGTTCGCGATCGCGCCGCCGTGATCGCGGCGCACCAGGTGCAGCAGCATGTCGAGCCCCGCCGCCTAACCGGCCGACGTGACGATCTGCCCTTCGTCGACGTACAGCGCGTCGGGATTCACGCGCAGCGCCGGATAGCGTGCCTGCAGGCGTTCCGCGTAACGCCAGTGGGTCGTCACCGTGAGCCCGTCGAGCACGCCGGCCGCCGCGAGCACGAACACGCCCGAGCAGATCGAGCAAAGCCGCGCGCCGCGCCGATGCGCGGCCCGCAGTTTCTTCAGCAACGGTTCGGGCGGCAGTTCGTCCGGATCGCGCCAGCCGGGAATCACGATGGTGTCCGCGCGATCGAGCGTCGCGAGCCGGTACGGCGCGGCGACCGTGATGCCGCCCGCCGCGCGCACGGGCCCCGGCTCGCTCGCGCAGACCGCGAAGCGATACCAGTCGACGCCGAGCTCCGGGCGCTCGAGCGCGAACAGCTCGACCACGCAGCCGAATTCGAACGTGCAGAGGCGATCGTAGGCGAGCGCGACGACGAGATGATTGTGCATGGCGCGATGTTACCGGAACTTGTCGATCGCGCCACTGCCGCGAAACGGGCCGAATCGCGATACTGCCCTTCATCCCGGCGCATTCCGCGCCCCTTCGACCCGGAGAACCTGCCCATGTCCTGCGTCACCGACGTGCCCGCCGCCGACAGCCCCGCCGCCCTCGCGCATTTCGAGGCCTCGCTGCGATTCGAGACCGATTGCTGGGACGTGCACGACGCGTTCGCGTCAGGCGCGCCCGACTTCGTGCTGCTCGACGTGCGCGGCCCCGACCTGTTCGCCGCCGGCCATGTGCCCGGCGCACGCAACCTGCCGCGCCGCAAGATCATCGAGAGCAAGCTCGCCGGCTATCCGGCCGACACGCTGTTCGTCGTCTACTGCGCGGGCCCGCACTGCAACGGCGCCGCGCGCGCGGCGATCCAGCTGGCGCGCCTCGGCCGGCCGGTCAAGCTGATGATCGGCGGCGTGACGGGCTGGCGCGACGAAGGTTTCGCGTTGAGCAACGAAGTGCAGCCGATGGACGCCGAAGCCGGCTGATCGTCATTAAAAGCGCAACAATCAATTGCCGGCACACGAACGGAAAAAGCGCGACAATCAGCCTCATTGCAGTTCGGACGGAGCAGCACCATGCATGATGCAGTCCTGATTCAAGTGGCCGGTTCAGTCGCCGCGATCGCCATCTATTTCCTGCCGGCCGTCATTGCCGACAGGCGCGGCCGGCACGACAAGCTGACGATCGCGATGTTCAACGCGCTGTTCGGGTGGACCGGCATCGGCTGGCTGATGACGCTGTACTGGGCGTGCCAGCCGAACCCGCGCACCGACGTCGCGCAGACGATCCTCGCGAAGCGCCGCGGCGTCAGCATGCGGACCTTCTCGACCGGCCTCGTCGAACGCGTGCAACGCCGCGTCGCCGCCCAGGAACAATGGGCCGAGAAGCAAGGCTGCCGTTAAGTCCCTCTTTCCCCTTCACCGTGCCGCGTCGAACTTCGGCATCCTGACGTTGGTCGACGCGCGGTAATGCCAGTTCAGTCCCTCGCGCGGCGGCCAGCCGCCTGCGCGCAAGCACGCCCCGAACGCCCCCGCCGTCACCGCCCGTGCGATCCGCTCGCCCGGGCAGCCATGCGGCCCCGTGCCGAAGCCGAAATTCGGCCCCGCTGCGCGGCCGGGCATCAGCCGGTGCGGCTCGCGATGCACGGCCGGGTCGCGGTTCGCTGCCGCAAGCACGACGAGGATCGCGTCGCCGGCTTCGACGCTCACGCCGTCGAGCGTCGTGCGCGCCGCGACGAAGCGGCGCGTGTTCTGCACCGGTGAATCGAAACGCCCGACTTCGGCGACGAATGCGTCGAGCGCGGTGCCGTCCGGCACGGCTCGTGCGGCTTGTGCGTCCTCGCTCCACGCCACCAGCGCGTTGCCGAGCCACGCGGCCGTCGCTTCGCACGTCTGCGACAGCAACCCGACGAGATTCGCAACCAGCCCGCCGCTCGCCTGCCAGCCCGACGCGCGGGCCGCCTGCTGCACGGCAGCAACGAGCGTGCCGTCATGCGCGCGCGTCTGCGCGACGCGCTCGGTCATCCGGTCGAGCAGTTGCCGCGCGCCTTCGCTCGCGCGCGCCAGCGCCGCTGCATCCGACAACGGCGACAGCGCGGCGACGAAGTCGACGACCCGCGCCGCGATGTCGTCGAGCTGCGCTTCGTCGAAGCCAAGCAGATCGGCGACCGCGCAGACGGGCACGGTCATGCACCATGCGTTCAGCGCATCGGCGTCGCCCGGCGCCGGCAACCGCCGCGCGGCAAGCTGCGCCGCGCGATCGCGCAGCGCATCCGTGTCGATCGGCGCGAACGCCGCGCGCAGCGCCTGCTTCGGCACGTCGTGCCGCAACGCGCCGTCGTTCATGCGCACCAGTTCGCCGAACAACGCGCCGGCCGTCGTGCCGCGCAACGCCGGCGGCACCGGCATGTCCAGCGGGCGCACGCGGCAGGCCGGATGGCCGAGCACCGCTGTCACGGCCGATGCGCGGCTCGCGACCCACAGGCCGAGCGTGGCGTCGAACGCGAGCGGCGGCCCGTCGACGAGCGTCGCATAGTAGGGATAGGGATCGCGGTGCGTGACCGCGGCAATGGGATCGGTCGGGTTCATGCGCTCAGTATCGATGCAGTGCACCGCCGCATGTTTCGGGTTCACGTGAAATGTCGCGGCGCAGGCGCCGCGCGTCGCCGCCTCGCAACGACAGGCAACGGTCAGGCGGCCGACCGGTAGCGGTGCGACTGCATGCGCATCCGGACGCGCCCGGCCGAAATCGCGCGCGGCTCGGGCACCACCGTGTCGTGATGGAACATTTCCTGCCGGAATTCGCCGTTTTCGTCGAACCACTGGCAGATCAGCCAGTCGCCTTCGTCGAACACGACCGGCCCCGCATAGGTGACGGTCATGCGCGGCCCGCCCGTTTTCAGCGTCACGACATCGCCGACGCGAAACCTGACGCGCTGATTTTCTCGGATCGTCATCGCTCTCTCGGATTTTATATATTGATATTCCCGGCGGCCCGCTCACCGGTCATTTGAATGTGCCGCAGATTATCAATCAAAAAACCTGCCGGCAACTGCCACGCACAAAAATGCATTGCTCGGAAAAATGCAACGATGCGCGCCACCGGCACGCACGGCGCGCCGCCGATCGCCCGATCCGGCCTGGCTTTCACGGCGGATCGGGGCAAACGGGCGAAATGCGGAGAATAGACGATGGGTTTCGCGTCGTCACCGACGGTTAATTCAGACGCGAAATAGGTTGATTATTGTCAATCGACGCTTCCACTGGAAACGATCCCATATTTTATTGACGGTCATTCCCCGAACAAAACCGGCGAATTATCGGGTGCCGCAAACCAGCGGTTGATGTCGCGCCCGGGCACGGCCGCCTGCGTGAACGTGAACGTGCCGTCACGCGCCATCTCGGTCGCGGCGCGCAGGAACGCGCCGAGCGCGGCCCGCGCCAGCGCGCCGCCGACGCTGACGCGCTTCACGCCGAGCGCCGCCAGCTCGTCCAGGCTCAGCAACCCGCCCTGCAGCCCCATCACGACGTTCACGGGCGCACCGACCGCCCGCGTCACGGCCGCGATTTCGTCGGCATCGGTGATGCCCGGTGCGTACAGCACGTCGGCGCCCGCGTCGCGATAGGCGACGAGCCGGGCGATCGTGTCGTCGAGATCGCGACGGCCGTGCAGGTAGTTTTCGCAGCGCGCGGTCAGCGTGAACGGAAACGGCAGCGCGCGCGCCGCTTCGACGGCCGCCGCGATGCGTTCGACCGACGCGTCGCGCGCGTAGATCGGCGCATCGGCACGGCCCGTCGCGTCCTCGATCGAACCGCCGACCGCGCCAGCCTCGGCCGCCAGGCGGATCGTTTCGGCCACCGTGTCGGGCGCGTCGCCGAAGCCGTTCTCGAGATCGGCGCTTACCGGCAGGCCGCCCGCGGCGACGAGATCGGCAATATGGTCGAGCATCGCGTCGCGATCGATCGCGTTGTCGGGCTGCCCTTTCGAAAACGCGTAGCCGGCGCTCGTGGTGGCGAGCGCCTCGAAACCGGCCATCGCCAGCAGGCGCGCGGTGCCGGCGTCCCACGGGTTCGGGATGATGAACGCACCGGGGCGCGTGTGCAGCGATCGGAAAGCTTCGGCGTGGCGGGCTTGCAGGTCGGAACGGGTCATCGTGGGCTCCCGGATGGTGATGACGGGTCAGCTTACGCCGGTCGTGCGTGCGACGTTTCAGCGATGGCCGAAATGTCGTCGCGCGACCGGAAAAAGTCCGAGGCGCCCGATGCCCGCTGCCGGCCGCCTCCGCTCAAGTCGAGGCAGGCGCCCCGCCGTCGATGCCGAGCAACACGTCGGTGACGGCCTCGGAGAACTGCATCGTGCGGCCGTCGATCAGCACGGCGTCCGGATGCGACGGATCGCGCACCGCCAGCGGCACGCCATGAGCGATCAGCACGCGCGCGCACGCTTCCCAGTCGGGTACGTCGACGCCCTCCGGTTCGTTGACGGACGCCCACGACAACGTGCCGAGCGCGTCGCTCCCGAATCCGTGCTGCTCGCGCCAGCTTGCGCCGTGCGCAAGCAGGAACGCCAGCAGCTCGGCATCGCCGCGGAACACCGCGTGATTGAGCGCGCTCGCGTCCCAGTCACCGCCACGCGCGGCAATCGGCCAGCCCAGCTCGACCATGACCCTCACCGCGTCGCGCGAACCCCATGCGGCGGCATCCGGCAATTGCCGCAGCCGGTCCTCGGTCAGCGCCGCGGGCAGTTCGGGATGGCGCGCCTGGATACGCCGCGCGTCGTCGCCATCGGCGCGCGCGCAGGCCGCCACGAACACGTCGTCCGCGTCGAGCGCCTCCTCCGCGCCGGCGGCGCGCAACAGCGCCGCGACGTCGGTCAACCCGGCCCGCATGGCCAGCCGGTACGCACTGACGCCGGCAGGTGTGCGTGCGCGGGGATCGGCGCCGGCCGCCAGCAGCGCGGCGACATGGCGCGCCGAGCAGCGCACGCCGATCGCGCGCAACAACGGCGCGCCCCAGCTCTGCGCGAGCCCCGCGCCGGGCGGCTCGTTCGCGTCGCCGCCATGCGCGAGCAGCAGTTCGAGCGCCTCCGCGTCGCGCATGTCGAACGCGCGCCGCAATGCGTTCGTGCCGCCCACCTGCGCGCCATGCTCGAGCAGCACGCGCGTGCAGGCCGGGTTCTCCAGTGAGTGATATAGCGATTCGCCGTCGTTCGGGTCGGCGCCGGCGTCGAGCAACATCGCCGTGAGCACCGGATCGCGATTGACGCCCGCGGCGCCATACAGCGCCGACAGCGGCCCCGACTCGTCGGGCTCGGCGAGCGAAGCCGGCGGAAACCGGTTGCCGATCCGCTGGTTCGGATCGGCGCCCGCGTCGAGCAGATGACGCGCGCACGCGCGCAGCCTGACGGCGAACGCGGGCAGCTGCCCGAGCCGCGAATGCGTGACGGCCACCAGCGGCGGCAGCTTCAGCGCCCCGCCGGCCCGCGCGAGCCAGCCGGGATCGGCGGCCAGCGCGGCCTTCACGGCGTCGAGATCGCCGGCCGCGCACGCGATGGTCGGGTCGGCCGACACGAGATCGGGATGGTCGAGCAGCCACTGCGCGGCGACGCGCGGCCGCGCCGCGTCGACACCGCCGGTCACGTCGCCGCCGTAGGCCAGGTCGAGCCAGCGCCGGATCGGCAGCGACCGCTGCTGCCGCGCGAGCGCCTGCGTTTCGACGAATACGCCGAGATCGGCCCACGACGCGAAACCGTACTCGCGCGCAATGCAGGACTGTGCGTCGTGCAGGCGCAGCCCGAGTGCGAGCGCTTCGTCGTGCGTGCGGTGCCGGGCGGCGGGCAGAAACCGGACGAAGCGTGCGACAGCCTGCGCGTCGCCTTGCCGGTACAGGCGCAACAACGCCTTGGCCTGCTTTTTCAGATGATCGGGATGGGCGTTGGGAGGCAGCGTGTTCATGCGGATCCTCGTGCATGGATGGCCGAAGGTCCGCAATACCGCCAGCACAAAGGATGGGGAAAGACTGGAGTGGATGCGACAGGTGGGTTCAACCCTTTCCGCGGACCCGGAAGCGACCTGCATCGCTGCCCGGTATCGTAGGCGACGGCCGGCGGCATCGTCAACCGTGCCGCCGGCGGCAGCGCTCAGCCCGCGAGCTTCTTCGTCAGGAAAATGCGCGTGTGCCCGACCGGATAGTCGGGCAGCTCGCCGAAGCGCACGTAGCCGCGCTTCTCGTAGAACGGCCGCGCCTGGAAATCGAACGTGTCGAGCCATGCGCTGTGACAGCCGCGCGCGACGGCCTCGCCTTCAGCCAGATCCATGAGGCGCGTGCCGGCGCCCTGGCCGCGCGCGGCCTCGGGCACCACGAGCAGGTCGACGTGCAGCCAGCCGAACGCCGTGCCGCCCCACAGGCCACCGACCACCGCGCCGGCGTCGTCGGTCACGACCACGGCCAGCGGCCGGAACGCGGCCGGGCCGGCCTGGCTTTCGTTGAATCGGACGAGCGGCGCGACGATCTGCTTGCGTACGTCCGCGTCGCCCGCATCGGTCACTTCGTACGTGAACGTCATTGGTTGCGTCGGGTTGAATCGTGAACGGAAGTGGGCCGAAGCCGTACGCGCTGCGCGCGTCAAACGACGTACGCGCCCTTCGCGTGCAGCTCCGCCTCGGTACGCTCGAGCGCCGCGATCGCATCGCTGCCTTCGAGTGCGAGCAACTGCGCGACCAGCGCCTCGGCCATCGCATGCGCGGCCACCAGCGACGGGAAGAACGACGGGCTGTCGTGCGTGAAGATCAGTTGCGCGTCCGCGTGCAGCGCGATCGGCGCGACCGCGCTGTCGGTGATCGCGACGATCTTGCTGCCCTGCGCCTTCGCGGCCTGCGCGACGCGCGTCGCTTCCGCCGAGTACGGCGCGAAGCTGACGACCACGGTCACACTCTGCTTCGCGATCGTCCGCAGCTCCATTTCGAGCGAACCGGCAACGCCGTTGAGCAGCGACACGGTCGGGCGGAACAGCCGGTAGCCGTACACGAACCCGAACGCGACCGGATAGCACGAGCGGAAACCCGCCACGTGCACATGCGATGCCTTGCGGATCAGCTTGGCGGCATCGGCGAGCGCGTGCTCGTTCTGCGCGGCGGTGGCCGACAGGTTGTGCTGCTGCGCGGCGAGCAGGTCATGCGCGAGCGACGCCTTCGCGTCGGGCCGCACGAGCGAGCGCGCGCGCTGCGTGAGCGGCTCGGGGCGCGTGCGCACGCGTGCGACGCACAGGTCACGCAACTCGTTCCAGCCGGGGAAACCGAATTGCTGCGCGAGCCGCACGAGCGACGCAGGCTGCACCTGCGCGCGCTGCGCGACCTTGCGCATCGACGACGTGGCGACTTCGTCGGGATGATCGAGCAGGAAGGCGGCGCCCGCCTGGAATTGCGGGCTCAGCTCGGAAAATTGCGCCCGGATCCGGGACGCGAGTTCGTCGAAATTGGCAGCCATCTTGGTGGGAACGGGAACCGGTCGTTCATGGTATCACCGGCCCCGCGCGCACCGGTCAGCGCAGCACTTCGACGTGGTCGGCGTCGACCTTCACGCCGCCCGACCATTTGCGCTCGAATTCGCCGGTCACCTTCACGTCGTTCTTGTCGCTGACGGGCTGGCCGGCCGCCCACAGCTTGTGGTCGATCTCGACGCGGATCGTGCCGGTGGCGTCGGCGAACTCGTAGTCCTCGCCGCCTACGTGCTTGACGATGCGCCCCTGCAACTGCACGTGCTGATCGTCCTTGCCGTTGGCGAGCAATTCCTTCACGGTCGTCGTGGTCAGCGTGGACGGCCCCGTGTATTGCGCGTAGACGGCGGCGGGCAGCGTGGCGAGTGCCACTGTCAGGATTCTGGCCAGGTGTTTCATGATGTCGGTCCTCTTGTTCAATGTGACGTCGCGCCCCGTTGAACGCGACGGCGCCAGATTACGGACCGTAAGATTAAGCAAACCTGAAGGGTGCGCCGAAGCGACACGGTGCCGCATTCGACAGGCACGAAGGCCGGCCGCGCCACGCCCGCATTTAAGCCTGGCCTAAGACGCGTGCGCTTATCATGGGAACCCCGGGCGTTGCTGCGCCCTGCTGAAGAGACATGAATCCATGCGCGTACTGCTCGTCGAGGACGATCCGCTGATTGGCAGCGGGCTCGAACAGGGCCTCAAACAGGAAGGCTTCGCGGTCGACTGGGTGAAGGACGGCGATGCCGCGTCGCTCGCGCTGCGCTCGACCGGCTACGGCCTGCTGCTGCTCGATCTCGGGCTGCCGAACCGCGACGGCCTGTCGGTGCTCGCCGCGCTGCGCCGCCGCGACGAAAACCTGCCCGCGATCATCATCACCGCGCGCGACGGCGTGCCCGACCGCATCGCGGGGCTCGACAGCGGCGCGGACGACTATCTCGTCAAGCCGTTCGAGCTCGACGAACTGCTCGCCCGCATCCGCGCGGTCAACCGCCGCCACGCAGGCCGCGCGCAGACGACGCTCGCGATCGGCCCGCTGCGGCTCGATCCCGTCAAACACCTCGTGTGGCTCGACGATGACGAAGTGCCGCTGTCGCCGAAGGAGTTCGTGCTGCTGCACGAACTGATGCGCGAGCCCGGCGCGGTGATTTCGCGCGAGCAGTTCGAGGAGCGGCTGTACAGCTGGGGCGAGGAAATCGAGAGCAACGCGGTGCAGGTGCACATCCACAACCTGCGCAAGAAGCTCGGCCACGACATGATCCGCACGGTGCGCGGCGTCGGCTACCGGATCGGTGACGGCACATGACGCACGTGCAACGCGCGATCGCGCGCTGGCGCAACGCGTCGCTGCGGCGGCGCCTGCTGACGTGGCTGTTGCCGGCCGCGTGCGTGATCGGCCTGGTCGCGAGCGCGGGCACCTACTGGGGCGCGCTGCGCGAGCTCGACGACCTGCTCGACGACCAGATGCGCAGCATGTCGAAGCAAATCGTCGTCGGCCCGAACGGCGAGCTGTCGTTCAGCGACCACGCGAACGGCAAGCACGGCTTCGAGGCGAGCGACCCCGATGCGGTGCTGCTGCAGGTGTGGCGCAACGGCGCGCTGGTGTATTCGACCGACCGCGATTCGAAGCTGCCCGCGCCCGAGCAGAAGGGCATCGCGAGCGTCGACGTCGGCGGCCAGCCGTGGCGCACCTATGTGACCGAGCGCGGCGGCACGACGATCCGGCTCGCGCAGGCGCGCCATGCGCGCTGGGAAGCGATCGCGGGCATCGCGGTGCACCTGCTGTGGCCGGTATTCTCGATGCTGCCGGTGCTCGCGATCGGGCTGTGGTTCGGCATCGGCGCGGGGCTGCGGCCGCTGCGCACGATCGCATCGGGCCTGAAACGCAGGAATGCGAACAACCTCGAACCGGTCGACGTCGCGTCGATGCCGAACGAGGTCCGCCCGCTCGCGGAAGCGATCAACGACCTGCTCACGCGGCTCGACCGGTCGTTCACGCTGCAGCGGCACTTCATCGCCGATGCCGCGCACGAGTTGCGCACGCCGATCATGGGGCTGTCGATCCAGTCGCAGTTGCTGCGGCGCGCGGCGACCGCCGAGGAGCGCGAGCACATCCTCGCGCAGATCCATGCGGGCACGACGCGCCTCGGTCACCTCGCCGAGCAGTTGCTGACGCTCGCGCGCCTCGAGCCCGATGCGCAAGCGGCCGCCTCGGCGTCGGCGCCCGTCGATCTCGCCGCGCTGTGCCGGTCGGTGGTGTCGGACCGCGCACGCGTGGCCGACGCGCACCGGATCGATCTCGGCGCGATCGTCGCCGCGCCCGTGATGGCGGCCGGCAACGTCGACACGCTGCGCGTGCTGCTGAACAACCTCGTCGACAATGCGATCCGCTATGCGGGCGACGGCTCACGTGTCGACGTGTCCGCGCGCATCGACGGCACGACGCCCGTGCTCGAAGTCGCCGACGACGGCCCCGGCATTCCGGAAGCCGAACGCACGGACGTGTGGGAACGCTTCTATCGCGGCGAAGGCGCGCAGGCCGTCACGTCGTCGGGCAGCGGGCTCGGGCTGTCGATCGTCAAGCGGATCGCCGAACAGCATCGCGCGACGGTCGCCCTCGGCACCACGCAGGGCGGGCGCGGGCTGACCGTCACGGTGCGGTTCCCCGCACCGGCCTGATGCGCGCGTGACCGGCGGCTTTTCCACAGATTATGTTGGCAAGCTTGTGGACAACCTTCCATTAACGGCACCAAGCCCTTGATCGGAAAGGGTTTGTCACGCATGCGCGGCAAATGCGCCAGCCCGGAGCGGTCGCGCACCCGCGTCAGTTGTCGTAGACGATCCGCTCGACCCGCAGGCCGGCCGAGGTTTCGAGGATGCTGGCGTGCTTCTTCACGACGCAATACAGGCGGCCTGCCGGATAATCGTCCGGCCTTGGCCGGGTCCGATCCTCGGTGTGAACGACGACAGTCCCGCCGAGGGGATATGCACCGATCTGTTCGTCCATGTAATAGAGCTGACCGTTCAACTGGTAATAGCCCTGCCCGAGGTACCAGAACGAGTCCTTCCCCGTTGCGATCGGCTTGTCGCGGAGATAGATCGCGTCGCCCTTCCTGACGATCGGGAAGAACAGCAGACCAATCCGGTGTTCGATGATCGTATAGTGGTTGGCACGAATGTCGTCGAACACCTTGTCGCGAAGTTCGTCGCTCATGTGAACGCTATCGCCGAAATACGCGGTCTGATAGTTGGCCGGCAGGCACGCATGCGCACGCGTACCGCACGCTGCCGCCAGCAGCGGCACGGCGATCATTTTCCAGATCGTTCTCACTGATTTCTCTCCAGGTTCCTTATTGTCGGCCGGCGATCCGCTGCAACCGGTGTTACCGGTGCCGGATCGCATCGCCAGTGTACCGGCCCTGCTTCATTCGGTGACCCTCGCCCCATCTTGACAACCAGTTGTCTATTACGTAAAGTAGTTGTCAATTCATGATGCGAGTGGGATATGACGAAATCCGAGAAGTTGACCGCCGTCGCGCTGTCCGTATTCCGGTTGAACGGGCTGCTGATCGAATGGGGCAACACCTTTTCCGGGCCGCACGGCCTGACGAGTGCGCGCTGGCAGGTGCTGGGCGCGATCTCGATGGCGCCGGACGCGCCGAACATCCCGCAGATTGCCGATGCGATGGGCATCACGCGGCAAGCGGTGCTGAAGCAGATCAACGTGCTGACCGAAGAAGGACTCGTCCTGTCGTTGCCCAACCCGGCGCACAAGCGCTCTCCGTTGTATTCGCTGACGCCGCGCGGCGAAGCGGCCTATCAGGCCGTGGTCGAGCAGTGGCAACGGCATGTCCGCGACATCGCCGGCGACTTCAGTTCGGCCGACCTCGATGCCGCCATTCGCGTGCTGTCGGCGATGTCCCGCGCACACGGCCAGGATGGCCGCGCGTAACCCCCGCCAGCCCTCTACCTCACCAGGAGTTCCCATGCCTCACTTCAAGCCGATGGATCCGGACTTTCCGATCCAGCAACAGATTGCGATCGACGCGGAGCCGGTCGTTCTCGTCAACGTATTCACACTGGCCCCCGCGGACGAAGCCGACTTTCTCGCCGTATGGAAAGACGATGCGGAATTCATGAAGCGGCAGCCGGGATTCATCTCGACGCAGTTGCATCGTGCGCTCGGCGACAGTCCGACTTACCTGAACTACGCGATCTGGGAATCGACCGAAACGTTTCGTGCGGCCTTCACGCATCCGGAGTTCGTCGCCAAGCTGTCGGCCTATCCGTCGTCCGCCGTCGCCAGCCCGCACCTGTTCCAGAAAGTCGGCGTCGCCGGTATCTGCACCGCGTAAGTGCACGGGCGACACGTGGCAGCGCGTGGCATCCACCGGTGTTGCACCGGCCCATCGCGAACGCGGACTTCTCCACAGAAAATGTTGGCAAGCTTGTGGATATCCTGCGCACCGCGACGCTAAACCCTTGATCCGATGGACTTTGGCACGCGTGATGCAGACGGGGCCCCGGTGCTGGCCGTCGCACGCCCCGCGTCGCCCCGGTTCGCATCACGACGCCACGACGATGCACGTCGCGCCCGCCATGCGCGTGCCGGCCGGCTGTCGCGCCACTTACCCACAGATTGTGTTGGCAAGCTTGTGGATATCCTGCGCAAGCATGTGCTAACCCGTTGATCGGCCGGCCTTTCATGCGCGGCGTCATTGTTTCGGCAACACGCGGCGCGAGCGTGCACGAAGGCGGACGATCCGGCGCTACGGCAACGCACTGCCCGTGCCTTGACGCCCGTGCACGTCACGCATCAAGATCATGCGAGCCGGCCGCTGCGCCGGCGCCGCACCACGACACATCACTCCGAGGAAGACCATGGAACACTTCACCGCGTGGCAGTTGCTCGTCTCGCTCGTGCTCGTCGCCATCGTCGTCTATCCGTATGTCCGCATCGTCCGGCGCACCGGACATTCGGGCTGGTGGATCCTGACGATGTTCGTCCCGGTCCTGAACTTCATCATGCTGTGGGTGTTCGCGTTCGCGCGCTGGCCCACGGTCGACGATCGGCAGCGCTGAACATCGCGGCGAGGCTGCTCAGGCTTGTCCACAGATTGTGTTGGCAAGCATGTGGATAGCCTGCGCATACCGCGACCAAGCGCTTGATCCGAAAGACTTTGTCCGCGCCGCTTCGAATGCGGCACGCGGCCGGCAAATCGCCGGTTGCGTGCCTTCCCATGGCGTGACGCATCGCCTGCCGCGCCGGCCTGCCCGCTTGTCCACAGATTGTGTTGGCAAGCATGTGGATAGCCTGCGCATACCGCAGCCAAGCGCTTGATCCGAAAGACTTTGTCCGCGCCGCTTCAAACGCGGCACGGCGGCGCACGCCATGGCGAACGCGGCCGCACGCAGGCTTGTCCACAATTTTTGTTGGCAAGCATGTGGATATCCTGAGCATGCGTGACCTAAGTCGTTGATCGCACAACGTTTGATCGTGCGGGTCACGACTGCGGCACGGCGTGCCTGCGGATCGCGCCGCGCACGCCGCACCGCTCGGCTCAACCGAAGGTCCGCGCCACGATTTGCGCGACCGACGCGATCACGTCGTCCTTCGCGCGCGCATCGGCTTGCGTCTGCGTGTAGTACACGACCAGCACGATCGGCGCACCCGACGCCGGCCAGATGACACCGGCATCGTTCGTCGTCCCGTAGTCGCCGGTACCCGTCTTGTCGCCCACTTTCCACCCGGCCGGCACGCCTGCGCGGATCCGCTTGTCGCCGACCTTGTTGCCGCGCAGCCAGGTGACGAGCTGCGCACGCTGCGCGGCCGGCAGCGCCTCGCCGAGCGTGAGCACGCGCATGCTCGCGGCCATCGCGGCGGGTGTCGTCGTGTCGCGCGGATCGCCCGGCAGCGCGGTATTCAGTTCGGTCTCCCATCGATCGAGGCGGAACGTGTCGTCGCCGATCGAGCGCGCGAACGCGGTCACGGCGGACGGCCCGCCGATCAGCTTCATCAGCAGGTTCGCGGCCGAGTTGTCGCTGTACTGGATCGCGGCCTCGCACAGCGCGGCGACCGTCATGCCCGTGCCGACATGCTTCTCCGACACCGGCGAATAGTTGACGAGGTCGGCCTTCGTGTACGTCACGCGCTGTTGCAGCAGGCCCGGGCGATCGACGCTCTGCGCGAGCACCGCGGCGCTGAGCATCGCCTTGAACGTGCTGCAAAACGGGAAGCGCTCGCCCGAGCGATGCTCGATGATGCGGCCGCTCGCGGTGTCGATCGCGCACACGCCGAGACGGCCGCCCGCGTCGCGCTCGATCTCGACAAACGTCGCCTCGGCGGCGGTCGCGGACGCCACGGCTGCAGCCGCGTCCGCCGCCGCCGGGTTGGCCGCGCCCGGCGCGGCGGCCGGCTTCGACGCGCACGCGGCGACGGTGAGAACGAGCGGCGCCGTCGCGGCGGCCAGCAACAGGGTTCGACGTTTCGATGAGTAGGTCATGTCGGTTGTCTCGTGGTGGAATGGCGGCATATCGATGTTGAAAACGGCCGGCCGCCGAGACAGCACTATCGTGACTTTACGGTTGCCTGACAAGCAACGATAATTGAGCGCTGACAAAAGAAATTCTTATGACCAAGCTCCGCCCTCATCTTCCGCTCAATGCGTTGCGCGCGTTCGAATCGTCGGCGCGCCACCTGAACTTCACGCGCGCCGGCCTCGAACTGAGCGTGACCCAGGCCGCGGTCAGCCAGCAGGTGCGCTCGCTCGAGGAACGGCTCGGCTGCACACTGTTTACACGGTTGCCGCGCGGTCTCGGGCTCACTGACGAAGGGCGGGCGCTGCTGCCCGTGCTGAGCGACGCGTTCAGCCGCATCGAGACGGTGCTCAAGCAGTTCGACGGCGGGCGCTTCCGCGAGGTGCTGACGCTCGGCGTCGTCGGCACCTTTGCCCTAGGCTGGCTAATGCCGCGACTGAAGCAGTTCGGCGACACGCACCCGTTCGTCGAACTGCGGCTGCGCACCAACAACAACGTCGTCGACCTGGCCGCCGAGGGCCTCGACTTCGCGATCCGCTTCGGCGAAGGCAACTGGCCGGCGACGCGCAACGAGCGGCTGCTCGACGCGCCGCTCACCGCGCTGTGCGCGCCGGAGATTGCACGGCGCCTCGCGCAGCCGGCCGATCTCGCCAATGAAACGCTGCTGCGCTCGTACCGCACCGACGAATGGCACGGCTGGTTCGATGCCGCGCAGCTCGAACCGTGGGCAGTCAACGGGCCCGTGTTCGATTCGTCGCGGCTGATGGTCGAGGCCGCGATGCAGGGTGCGGGTGTCGCGCTCGCGCCGGCCTGCATGTTCGCGCGCGAACTGCAGCTCGGCCTGCTCGCGCGGCCGCTCGACATCGACGTGCGCGCGGGCGGCTACTGGCTCACGTCGCTGAAATCGAAACCGCTGACGCCCGCGATGACGCTCTTTCGCGACTGGATCGTGGCCGAGGCGGCCGGCGCGACGCCGGACGCGTGACGCGGCCGCGCTTGTCCACAGAAAGTGTTGGCAAGGGTGTGGATATCCTGGGCACCCGGGACCTAAGCCCTTGATCGCGCACGAATTTGCTTTCCGACACACACATCGGGCAGCCTTGGTGCACGGGCTTCGCACGCCTGTCGCATTCGGGCCCGATACTCAACCAGTGCGACGCAATCGATTGCGAGTTGTCCACAGAATTTGTTGGCAAGCCTGTGGATATCCGTCAGATCCGGCGCGTAACATCTTGATACACAAGGGTATTCGATATCCGGACCTTGACCGGTCAATGGTGTGGCACCGGAAGGGCATTCGAACCGCACACCGGACAGCCTCCGGGCACGCCCCGCGTGCGCGGCGAAAGGCCGGCCGGTTCTCCACAGATTGTGTTGGCAAGCTTGTGGATATCCTGCGCACCACCCACCTAACTCATTGAGCGCACGGGGTTTTGTGCTTCATCTGCAGAATCGGGCAGCGCCGGCGCAGCCCGTGCGGCCCGCGCCGGCGCACGCCATGCCTCAATGCCGGTCGAGCCCGCCGCGCAGTTCGCTCGCCTTGTCGCGCAGCGCTTCGTAACCCGAACGCGCATGCTCGGGCAGGTCGGGATCGCCGATCAGTGCGCCGAGCGTTTCGATCAGGCTGAACAGGATGCCCTTCGCCGCGCCGACCGCGATGCTCTGCGATTCGATCGACTTGTGCAGGTGGTCGACCGCCGCTTCCAGATTCTCGAGCTTGTGCTCGCCGTCGTCGGGCCGGTTGTCGGTCGTCATCGTCTACCTCCGCCATCGTTCAAGGGTCATGTCACGATTCTATGCCGCTGCGCGCGAACGTGGCGCGACATCGCGCAACGTTCGCGCAGCACGGCGCTACAGCACCGCGACGACCTTCACGCGGCCCGGCTGCTCCGCCGCCGCGACGACCTGGCCGTCGACACGGCGAAACGTCAGCGACACGGTTTCGTCGCCGACGCGCAGCGCATCGATCCGCAGCCAGTCGACACCTTCCGGCAACGCCGGGCGCTCGACGCGCACCTCGTGGCGCGATGCGTCGATGCTCACGCCGAGGCACGCCTGCAGCATCATGAACGGCGCACCGGCCGCCCACGCCTGCGGCAGGCAGGCCACCGGATATGCCGTCGGCGGTTCACCGCGCCGGCGCGGGAATCCGCAGAACAGTTCCGGCAGGCGCATCTCGAAGCTCACTGCCGCCTCGAACAGCGCACGCAGCAGGTTCACCGCGGCCGTCTTGTCGCCGTAGCGCGCCAGCCCGCGCGCGATGAGCGCATTGTCGTGCGGCCACACCGACCCGTTGTGATACGCCATCGGATTGAAGCGCGGCTGGCCGGCCGCGAGCGTGCGGATGCCCCACCCCGTCTGGAACAGCGCCGAACCGAGCACGCCGGCCACCGCCGCGCCGCGCTCGGCGTCGGGCAGCCCGAACGCGAGCAGATGCCCCGCGTTCGACGCGAACACGCGGCACAGGTCGCCATGACCGTCGAGCGCGATCCCGTAGAAATCGCCTTCCGGCATCCAGAACAGCGCGTCGACCTGCTCGCGCAGCGTCTTCGCGCGCAGTGCGTAGCGCGTCGCGTCGGCCGCGTGGCCGCGCCGGTGCGAGCATGCCGACATCGCGTCGAGCGCCGCACACGCATAGGCCTGCACTTCGACGAGCGCGATCGGCCCGTCGGGGAAGCGGCCGTCCGCATGGAACACCGAATCGTGGCTGTCCTTCCAGCCCTGGTTCGCGAGGCCGCGCTCCGACGTGCGCTGGTAATCGAGCAGTCCGTACGGATTGCGGTCGCACTTGTCGATCACCCACTGCGCGGCGCGTTCGAGCGCGGGCCACAGTTCGTCGATCAGCGCATCGTCGCCGGTGCGTTCGACATAGGCGCCGGCCAGCACGATGAACAGCGGCGTCGTGTCGACACCGCCGTAGTACAGCGCGAACGGCACCTCGCCCGTCGCGGCCATCTCGCTGCGGCGGAACTCGTGCATGATCTTGCCGGGCTCCGCGTCGCGGAACGCGGACGTTTCGCGCGCCTGGTGCTCGGCGAGAAAACGCAGCACGCCGCGCGCGAGCGACGGCTGCAGCCACAGCATCTGCAGCGACGTGATCACCGCGTCGCGGCCGAACGGCGTCGAGAACCACGGAATGCCCGCATACGGGTACGGCCCCGTGTCGAGCTGCGTCGTGAGCAGCCCGAGATCCGCGAGCGAACGGTCGAGCCATGCGTCGAACAGCGGGTTGCCGGTGTTCACGCGTGCCATCGACTCGCGTCGCGCACGCATCTCGCGATGCACGCCGACGAGCGCGGTACGCAGCGCGACGCGGCCGCACCCGGGCCCTTCGCCGTGCGCCGGGCCGAGCGTCGCATCGACGGTCAGGTAGATCGACACGCACGCCTGCGCGGCGATCGTCAGCGTGTAATCGGCACGATCGACCGACAGCGCGTCGGGCGCCGGCGAGAAGTGCACGGTCACGTTGCGCTCGACGCTGTCGAGGCCGTCGTAGCGCAGCCGCACCGCGCCGGCATCGACGCGCGGAGCAACGACCGTGCCGCGCTTCGGGCGCTGCGTGCCGCGCACCTCGAACATGTCCTTGAAATCGGCCGCGAACGACAGCGACAGCGGCACCTCGGCTTCGCTCGCGCCGTAGTTCGTCAGCGTCAGCGCTTCGTACAGCACGTCGCCCGCGAGCACGCGCATCCGCTCGATATGGATCACGCCCTCGGGCGTCTCGTGGCCGCCGAGCGGCGGCAGCGGGCGGTTGGTCAGGTGCGCGGTGAACGACGCGTTGTCGGCGCTCGTCGCGCCCGACAGCAGCGACGGCGCGCGGCCGCCGAACGTCAGGCGCCATTTCGACAGCACGCGCATGTCGTCGACGAACAGGCCGTCGTCATGCCCGCCGATGTCGCCGAGCGCGTCGCTGACGACGAACCCGTCGCCGGATTTCAGCACGTACTGGTTGTTGCGCGCGAGGGCCTGCGGATCGGCTTCGGGTGCGATGAAGGCGGGATTCGACGCTACGGTCGGGGCCGCAGGCGCGACTTGCGGCGCCTGCGTCGTGGTGGCTTCGGCGTGATTCGGCATCGATGCTCCTGTGTCGAGGCGCAACGCGCGGCGCGCGTCGCGTGTTTCGCACAGGATAGGCCAGAACGGGGGACGTGCGCAGCGACGAAAAAGACGCGACGCCGTGCGACGTTACCGTCGCCGCAGGGCGTCGCGCACAGGCACATCAGGTGCAGCTCAGAACTTCCACAGGATGTTGCCGAGAATCGCGTTGTCGCGCACGCCGCTGCCGTACTGGCCGCTGTACGTGAGGCCGAGCGTCAGGCGCTTCGTGATGTTCGCGTCGATACCGGCTTCGAGCACCGCGCTGTCGCGCGCAATCGGCACGCCCGACACCTGGAACGACGTGCCGCCGTTCGCGAACGTGAACGCCGACGACGGCCGCACGTTGCCGAACGCGTGGCGCCAGCCGACCGTCCCGCGTGCGGTGAACGTGCCGCTCCCGATCGAGCCGAGTTGCGACGCCGCGCGCAGGCCGAGCGTCGAGAAACCGACGTGGGTCGTCTCGCCGCCGGCGCGCAACGCGGCCGCGCCACCGGTTTCCGTATAACCGTCGGTATGCAGGTTCACATACGCGAGGCCCGCGAACGGTTCGATCGCGACGGGCCCGACCGGCAGCGCGTACCCGACTTCGCCGAACACCTGCGCCGAATGCGCGTTGTAGCCGGCCGAGTCGTGATCCGAGAAGCCCGCGAAGCCGGGGTAGCGGTCGCTGTTGATCCGGTACCACGTGTACGACGCGCCGCCGCGCACGCCGAGCGCACCGTACTGCGCGCCGCCGTACAGCGACAGGTAGTAGCTGTTCACCGCCGCCGACGAGCTCTGGTCGTTGTCGAGCGAGCTGTGCGTGACGCCCGCCGCCAGGCCCGCACGCCACTTGTCGTTGAGCGCCATGTCGGCACCGGCGATGAAGCCCGTCATGCTGCGGTTGATCGTCGACGCGTTGCCGTCGCCGGTGAGCCGGCTGCGGCCGCCGAACGCCTGCCCCCAGACCACCGGTTGATAAGGCGTGCCGCCGTAGCAGCCCTCGCGCGAACCGATCCGGCGTTCCGGCGGCAGCGTCGGATCGACCGCGCCGGCCGTGTTGTCGCCGCACAGCGCGGCGCCGCCCGACGACAGCGCGGCCAGCGGGCCCGATCCGGGCGCGAGGCCCTGGCGGACGCGATCGGTCACCGCGTCGCGCACATAGCGGCTGTCGAGCAGCAGCATGCTCTTCAGGCTCGCCTGGAGTTCGCCGTCGAGCAGCCCGTACGCGCGCCGCGCGGTGGGCGCGTCGGTCGTCAGCACGGCGTCGTACAGCGGGTTGCCGGTGCCGAGCCCGCCGAGCGCCGTCGCGACCGAACGCTGGTTCGGCGTCGTCGCGACGTCCGGCAACGACGTGCCGTTCGCGACGAGCTGCAGGTACACGTGGCCCGGATCGTAGCTGAGCGTCGGCATCAGGAACGCGTAGTTCGCGGTCACCTGGCTGAACGTGCCCTGCACGCCCGACGCTGCGGTGAGGATCGTGTAGGTCGTGCTCGGCTGGTAGCCGCTCTGGTTCGCAATCACCTGCACGGTGCCGCCGTTCAGCGTCGCCGTGCCGCCCGCCGCGAGGCTGCCGCTTTGCTGCGGCGTCGCCGCAACCTGGAACGTCGCCCCCGGCTGGAACGTGACGTTGCCGCTCACGTTCAGCGCCGCGCCCGGCTGCGAGGCGGCCGCCGTCGCGCCGCCCTGCACCACGAGGCCGCCGACCGTGCCGGTGCCCGTCAGCGTCGCGCCGCTCTGCACGGTGACGTTCGACTGGCCGAGCGAACCGTTGACGGCGAGCGTGCCCGCGCTGACCGTGGTCGGGCCGCTCAGCGTGTTCGTGCCCGTAAGCGTCAGTTGTCCGCTGCCGGCCTGCGTCAGCGAACCGGTGCCGGACAGCACGCTCGCGATCGTCACGTTGCCGGATTGATTGACGACCAGCGCGCCGTTGTCGACGACATTGCCGGCCACGCTGCCCGACGTGCCGCCGTTGCCGAGCTGCAGCGTGCCGCCGGTCGCGATCGTGGTGCCGCCCGTGTACGTGTTGCCGCCGGTCAGCACCTGCGTGCCGCTCGCCACCGTCACGCCGCCCGTGCCGCCGATGGTGCCGCCGAACGTGCTGTTGCCGCTGCCGTTCAACGTCAGCGCGTTGCCACCGAGGTTGAGGTTCGTGCCCGCGACACCCGACAGTGCGCCGAGCGTTTGCGCGCCCGTCGCGCCGCCCAGATCGAGCGTCGCGCCGGCACCCGCGAGATTCATCGCGCCGGTCGATGCGAGGCTGCCGCCCGCACCGATCGCCAGCGTGCCGCCGTTGATCGTCGTGCCGCCCGTGTACGTGTTCGCACCCGTCAACGTGGTCGTCGCTGCACCGTTCTTCACGAGGCTGCCCGCACCGGAAATCGCGCCGCTCAAGTCAAGTGCATTGCTGCCGCCCAACGCGAGCGACGCGCCCGTGCCGAGATTGACCGCGTTGCCCAAAGTCAGGCTCGCACTCGTATCGAGCGTTGCCGCGCCGCCGACGTTCACCACCCCGGTGCTGAGCGCCGCGCTGTTGCCGAGCACCACGGTGCCGCCGTTCAGGTTCGTGCCGCCTGTGTACACGTTCGCGCCGGTCAGCGTCTGCGTGCCGGTGCCGGCCAGCGTCAGGCTGCCCGCGCCGCCGATCGTACCGCCGAAGGTGCCGCTGGCGGTCCCGCCCAGCGTCAGCGCATTGCTGCCCAGATTGATGTTCGACCCCGCGACGCCCGACAGCGCGCCGAGCGACTGGGCACCCGTCGCACCACTCAGGTCGAGCGCCGCGCCCGCGCTGGCGAGGTTCACCGCGCCGGTCGACGCGAAGCTGCCGCCCGCGCCGATCGCCAGCGTGCCGGCGTTGATCGTCGTGGTGCCCGTATAGGTGTTCGCGCCGTTCAGCGTCGTCGTCGCCGCACCGTTCTTGACGAGACTGCCCCCGCCGGAAATCGCGCCGTTCAGCCCGAGGGCATTGCTGCCGCCGAGCGTCAGCGCCACGCCGGTGCCGAGGTTGACCGCGTTGTTGAGCGACAGGCTCGTGTTCGTGTCGAGCGTCGCCGCGCCGCCGACGTTCACCGCGCCGGTGCCGAGCGCCGCGGCATTGCCGAGCACCACGGTGCCGCCGTTCAGGTTCGTGCCGCCCGTGTAGGTGCTCGCGCCGTTCAGCGTCTGCGTGCCGGGACCGGCCAGCGTCAGGCCGCCGGTGCCGCCGATCGCGCCGTTGTACGTCGCGTTGCCGCTCCCCGCCAGCGTCAGCGTGCTGCCGCCGAGGTTCACGTTCGTGCCGGCCACGCCCGTCAACGCGCCGATCGTCTGCGCGCCGCCCGCGGCGATGTCGAACGCGGCGCCCGCGTTCGCCAGGTTCACCGTGCCGGCCGCCGACAGGCTGCCGCCCGCGCCGATCGCCAGCGTGCCGGCGTTGATCGTCGCACCGCCGGTGAAGTTGTTCGCGCCCGTCAACGTCGCCGTCGCCGCGCCGTTCTTCACGAGGCTGCCCCCGCCGGAGATCACGCCGCTCAGGCCGAGGGCGTTGCTGCCGCCAAGCGTCAGCGCCGTGCCGGTCGTGAGGTTGATGGCGTTGGCGACCGTCAGGTTCGAGTTCGTATCGAGCGTCGCCGCGCCGCCGACGGTCAGCGCGCCGGTGCCGAGCGCCTGGGTGTTGCCGAGCACCAGCGTGCCGGCGTTCAGCGTCGTGCCGCCGGCGAAATTGTTCGCGCCGGACAGCGTCACCGCCGCCGCGCCGTTCTTCACGAGACCGCCCCCGCCGGAGATCGTGCCGCCCAGCCCGAGCGCGGTGCTGCCGGCGAGCGTCAGCGTCGTGCCCGTCGCGATGTTGATGCCGTTCGCGAGCGACACGTTGGTGGTCGCGTCGAGCGACGACGAACCGTTCACGTTCACCGCGCCGCTGCCGAGTGCCGTGTTGCTGCCGACGACGAGGTTGCCGCCGTTCAGGTTGGTGCCGCCGGTGTATACGTTGGTGCCGGTCAGCGATTGCGTGCCGGGGCCCGCTGCGATCGTGACGCCGCCCGAGCCGCCGATCGTGCCGGCATACGTCGCATTGGAGGTGCCGCCGAGCGTCAGGTTGTTGCTGCCGAGGTCCACGTTCGTGCCGGCCGCGCCCGCCAGCGCGCCGATCGTCCGCGCGCCCGATGCGCCGCTCAGGTCGAAAGTCGCGCCCGCGCCGGTCAGGTTCACCGTGCCGGTCGCAGCGAGGCTGCCGCCTGCACCCAGCGCGAGCGTGCCGGCATTGATCGTCGTGTCGCCGGTGTACGTGTTCACGCCGGTCAGCGTCGCCGTCGCCGCGCCGTTCTTCACGAGGCCGCCGGCTCCGGCGATCGCGCCGGCCAGCCCGAGACTGTTGCTGCCGCCGAGCGTCAGCGTCGTGCCCGTCGCGAGATTGACCGCGTTGCCGAGCGTCACGTTCGTGCTCGTGTCGAGCGACGCCGACGCGTTGACGTTCAGCGCGCCCGTGCCGAGCGCCGAATTATTGCCCACCACGATGCCGCCGGCGTTCAGGTTCGTGCCGCCGTTGTAGGTGTTCGCGCCCGTCAGCGTCAGTATGCCGCCGTCGTTTTTCGTCAGCGCGCCGCCGCCCGATACCGTGCCCGACAGCGTGAGCCCGGTCGCGCCCTGCACCGTCAGCCCGCCGACGATCGACACGCTGTTGGAGACGTTGAGACCCGCCGTGCCTGCCTGCAGCGCGCCGCCGTTGCCCGTGATGGTGCCGGTGCCGAGCGACCCGTTGTCGTTGATGATCGCGACGCCGCCCGCCAGCGTCGCGTCCTGCGCGGTCGATGCGCCGTTGATCGTCCAGTTGCCGGCCTGGACGTTCAGGTGATTGAAGTTGATGTAGTTGTTGACCGCGATCGTGCCGTTCGCGGTGGCGCCCTGCTGCAGGTTGAGGGTGTTGTTGCCGCCGTCGCCGCCGTCGACGATGCCCGTCGCCGCGAGGTTGAGCGTGTTCGCCCCGACCGTGATGTTGAACGCGCCGCCGGTACCGCCCGCCGTGTTGACCTGCGAGCCCGTCACCGCATTGAACGTGTTCGTGCTGTTCGCGCCCATCGACACGCTGCCGTTGATCACGCCCGAGTTGGTGAACGTATTGCCTTGCCCGGGCGAGTTGTTCGAGCCGAACGACACGCGGCCGGTGATCGTTCCGCTGTTCGTCATGTCGACCGCGCCGCCGCCGTACGCGGCGACCACGGGCGAATCGGCGCCGGTGAGCGTCGCGCCGACCAGCGCGGTGGAGCCGATCGACCCGGTGTTGTTGATGTGGCTGGTGCCGCCCGTGCCGTTCTGGACCGACAGCGCCATGCCCGTCACGCCGCTGATCGCGACACCGGTCGAGCCGTTCATCGTGCCGTTGTTGGTGACGAAGACCTGGCTCGCCGCCGCGTTGCCGATCACCGCGCCGCTCGACAGCACGCCGAGCCCCGAGCCGAGCGCGGACGGATCGATCGTGCCGTTGTTGGTCAGCGTCGCGTTGTTGCCGGTCAGCGTCATCGCCGAACCGCCGACGCCAAGCAGCACGCCGACGCTCGCGCCCGGGTTGACCGTCACGTTGACGCCGTTGAGGCTGCTCGAGAAACTGGGCGCCAGCGGGTTCGCGACGCCCGAACAGGTCACCGTCGTGCCCGCCTGGCTGCAGGTCGCATAGGCAGGCACGATCCCCGCGCCGGACAAGGCCAGGAAAACGCCCGTGGGCAACAGCAGTCTCGGAAACGGCTCACCGGCTTTTTTCGAACGCGCAAGGTTCATGCTTTCCCTCGTTTTTGATTTGGTCTCGATATCGGTATTGCGGCCGCACCAAACGGCGCGCAGCAGAAAATCACGGACAAAAGCGTCCACCCCGGCAGTCGCGGCGCGACGTCGGTTTATTCATGGATGAAAATTTAATGAGCCCGGGATCGGGATTGCAGACGCGAGACTAGTCGAATGACATGATGGTGGCCCCTGGTTTTTTGCAGCGACTTTCTGGTTGATTTGATTACCGCCCTGCTTTTATCTGACAAGGCTATATCAAACTCAAACCGTTTTCCAGTCGATGTTTACCCATCGGATCAAGGGCTGGCGATCAGGTATTTTTTACCCGCCGGAGGACGGCTGGCGACGATGCCATGCATGTTCTCCGTCTTCCGGATTTGATTTTTCGCAAACACAACGGAGTTACCACATCCGTGAAAACGCTGATGTGCAGTTTCGATTCACGGCACATGAATCCCGCAGCGCAATATTTTAATTCTCACAAATCGCCAACACGGATAATCAGCATTCACTTAATAATTGGATAAAATCGGATTTTCGAACATGCAGGGGAATCGCTTCGATTTTCGCCTCGCATCAAAATCGCAATGCGAATCGTTACTGCCTGCCGAGTGTCGAATATATTCGTGCAGCGGGCAGGAAGCAGCAGGAAACCGGAAGGAAAAAGAGAACCACGCGCACCGGACGCGTTCGCCCCGCCGCGCGACGCGTTACGAAAACAGGCTCATCAGGTAAAGCATCGGCCGGAACGATAGGGGCCGCGCCTCGGGATTCACCCACAGCCGCACCGCATACATCGCGTAGGCCGGCACTTCGCGCCAGCTCGAATAGACATCGCGCAACTGGAAGCGATGCGGATACGCGGCGGAGATGTCCGCACGCGCGATGCCGACGCGCTCGAACGCGAGCCGTGCCCGCGCGAGGTGGTAGGACTGGCTGACGATCAGCACGCGCGACAGTTTGTGCGCCTGCAGGTAGGCGAGCGTGTGCTGCGCGGTCGCGAGCGTGTTGTCGCCCTGGTCGTCGACCGCGATCCGGTCGGCCGGCACGCCGCGCGCGACGAGATAGTCGCGCATGGCTGTCGCCTCGTTGAGCCCGGGACCGTCGATCGCGCCGCTGACCAGAAACGCCGGGCACCGCCCCGCGCGATAGCAGCGCACGCCGACATCGAGCCGGGCCGCGAGCACGGGCTTCGGCGCGCCCGTCTCGTCGAGCGCGTTGCCGAAGATCACGGCGACGTCGGCCGGTTCGCTCGGCATCCGCATCCCGTACGCGACGATCCCGATGGCCGCCGCGCCCCAGAGGCACGCGAAGACGGCCAGCAGGCGGCCCGCTCGGGCCGCAAAGCCCCGTTTGGTTCGATATTTCAAGGTTGTCGGACGCTCAGGTCGTCGGGCGCATCGGCTGGCCCGGCCGCGGCCCGGCTCAATCGACCGGACACATCGACAGCCGCCCCATCGCCTCGCCGGCGCCGCGCACCGCGCAGGTGGCCGGCTCGTCGGCGATCCGGGCGACCAGCCCCGTCTCGTCGTACAGCAGGCGCTCGAGATCGGCGAGCAGCGCGCCGCCGCCCGTCAGCACCGCGCCGCGATTGGCAATGTCGGTCACGAGTTCGGCCGGCGCGTTTTCCAGCACCGACTTCACCGCGCCGATCACCTGCTTGAGCGGCGCGGCCAGCGCGTCCGCGACGTCGTGGTTGGACAGCTCGACCGAGCGCGGCAGGCCGTCGCCGATGCCGCGACCGACCGCACGGGTCGACGTGCGCGGCACCGCGCTGGTGGCCGAGCCGATCGTCTTCTTCACGTGCTCGGCCGTCTG
This sequence comes from Burkholderia sp., assembly GCA_031253835.1. Classification (GTDB taxonomy): domain Bacteria; phylum Pseudomonadota; class Gammaproteobacteria; order Burkholderiales; family Burkholderiaceae; genus Burkholderia. The sequence continues at coordinate 66,536 of JAIRVP010000067.1, forward strand.
CTCGCCGAGCAGCACGCCATACAGGTTGCGGACATGGTTGACGATCGCCGCGTCGAACTGGCTGCCGCCGACGCGGATCGCCTCGCGGTAGACGATGCCGCCGAGCGCGATCACCGCGACTTCGGTCGTCCCGCCGCCGATGTCGATGACCATCGAGCCGACCGGCTCGGTCACCGGCAGACCGGCGCCGAGCCCGGCCGCGAGCGACTCCTCGATCAGTTCGACGTCCGACACACCGGCCGCGAACGCGGCTTCGCGGATCGCGCGGCGCTCGACGGCCGTCGCGTCGGACGGCACGCACAACGTGACCTCGACCCGGCGGCCGAAGCGCGACCGCGTGCGCGACATGTCGATGAAGCTGCGGATCATCTGCTCGGCCGCGTGCGCGTCGGCGATCACGCCGTGCCGCATCGGCCGCACGGCTTCGAGATGCCCCGGTTCGCGGCCGAGCAGCGCCTTCGCGAGCTCGCCGACGGCCTCGAGCGTCGGCCGCGCGTCGGTCGCGCCGCCCTTGCGGAAGCAGACGACCGACGGCTGGTTCAGCACCACACCGCGTTCGTGCGTATAAATCTGCGTACTCGCCGTTCCAGGGTCGATCGCAACGGGTTGCGCAAACAACTTTCCGAACAGCGGTGTCGACATATCAAACCTTTGTGAACGAACGGGCCGGGGCAGCCGCGCCGCATTTTCGCGGCGCGTCCATGCCGCCCCATCACGAGCTTAGCGGCAAATCGTTCCGATACTTTAGGCAATTCCGATGATTTTTTCGCGACGAAATTGCCGAAAATGCCGTTTCGTTGGCTTCCCGCTACGCAACGGTCTCTCGCGTTGCGCGTGTAAAACACGGTAATCTCTCGGTCTTGCCTGCTCCCGGCAGGCCTCAGACGCCCGATCACGCCAGGTATTTTCACCATGACAGCGACCGTTTCTTCCCGCTGGGCGCGGGTACGCCCGCTCTGCACGACGCTTGTCGCCTTCTGGTGCTGCACGGTCGCCGCGCAGCCGTTGCCGGCCACCGAACCCGCCGTGGCCCCGGCCGTTACCGCTGCAGCCGATACGCCGGCTGCCAAGCCCGCTGCGCCCGCGAACGCCTGCACGGCCGACGGCGGCCCGGCCGGTCGCCCGTCGATCGGCCTCGTGCTGTCCGGCGGCGGCGCACGCGGTTACGCGCACCTCGGTGTCCTGAAGGTACTGGAAGACAACCGGATCCCGATCGACTGCGTCGCGGGCACCAGCATGGGCGCCGTCGTCGGCGGCCTGTATGCGAGCGGGATGGCGGCCGGCGAGATGCAGAAGCGGCTGTCGGAGGTCAACCTCGCGGATATCGCGTTCGACGTGACGGACCGCGCGGACCTGCCGCAGACCAGCCGGGAAGACGAACGGCTGTACATCAACGGGCTGACGCTCGGTTTCGGCAAGAAAGGCGTGAAGGCGCCGGTCGGCCTCGTGCAGGGCAACCGGCTGCAGGCGCTGCTCGCGAACTGGACGGCCGCCGTGCCGACCAACCAGCCGTTCGACCACCTGCCGATCCCGTACCGTGCGGTCGCGACCGATCTGCAGACGGGCCAGATGGTCGTGCTCGACCACGGCTCGCTGCCGCTCGCGATCCGCGCGAGCATGGCGATGCCGGGCCTGTTCGCCCCGGCCGAGATCAACGGGCGCGCGCTGGTGGACGGCGGGCTCGTCAGCAACCTGCCCGTCGACACCGCGCGGCAGATGGGCGCGAACGTCGTGATCGCGGTCGACATCGGCTCGCAACTGCGCCCGCTCGACGCGCTCGCGTCGCCCGCCGACGTGATGCAGCAGATGGTCGGCATCCTGATCCGCCAGAACGTGACCGCGCAGCGCAAGCAGCTCGACGCGCAGGACGTGCTGCTCACGCCGGACCTCGGCTCGCTCGCGTTTACCGATTTCCAGAACGCGAAGCAGGCGATCGCCGCCGGCGCGGCCGCCGCGACCGCCGCGCTGCCGAAGCTGAAGCGTTTCGCGCTCACGCCGGAACAGTACGCGGCCTACCGGTCCGCGCACGCGCAGCCGCTGCCGCCGCCGATCCGGATCACGCGCATCGACATCCAGACCAGCGGCGGCGTGCCGAAGCGGGTCGTCAGCAACGCGCTGCACGTGAAGCCCGGCGACACCTACGATCCGCAGACCGTCAGCCAGGACCTGCTCGGGCTCACGACGGGCGGCAATTTCGAGAGCGTCACGCAGCAGATCGTGAGCCACGGCGACGACAACGTGCTCGAGATCAACGCGCGCGAGAAGTACTGGGGGCCGAATTTCCTGCTGTTCGGGCTCGGCATGTCGAGCAGCTCGACCGACGAGGGCGGCTTCCGCCTGCACGTCGGCTACCGGCGGCCGTGGCTCACCGAGTCGGGGCTCGAATTCCGTGCGGACACGACGATCGGCAGCGACCTGCAGTCGGCGCGCGTCGAATTGCGCCAGCCGCTGTCGATGGCGTACGGCGTCTACCTGTCGCCGTACGCGGAATACCAGCGCCGCTACGCGAACCTGTACGACGAATCCGGCAACGTGAAGATCACGCAGTACCTGATGCAGACGGCGCGCGCCGGGATCGACTTCGGCCTGCCGATCGCGCGGCTCGGCGATTTCCGGATCGGTCTCGGTTACGTGACCGGGCACGGCTCGCCGACCTACAACCTGCCGTTCGACGACGGCAGCGGCCAGAACCTGCTGTGGCCGAGCTTCACGTCGCAGGCGCTGACCGCGCGCGCGCGGCTCGTCATCGACCAGCTCGACGATCCGATGTTCCCGCGCAAGGGCTATTTCGGCGAACTGCGGGTCGAACGCTCGCTGGTGTCGCGCAACGGCGGCTCGGCGCAGGAGTTCGACGACGGGATCAACAACGCGCCCTACACCGAGATCTACGGCAAGGCGATGGTGGCGCAGCAGTTCGGCCGGCACAGCATCAGCGCGACGATCGAAGGCGGCAAGAGCATCGGCGGCACCAACCTGATCAATGCGTTCAACTTCACGCTCGGCGGCTTCCAGCACCTGTCCGCGTATGCGGCCGACCAGTTGAACGGCAACGAGCTCGCGTATGGCCAGGTTACCTACATGAACCAGCTGATGACGTTCAACGCGTCGCCGATCAAGGCGCTGTCGGTCGGCGCCAGCGCGGAAGTCGGCAACGTGTGGTCGAGCGGGCAGCAGATCGGCGGCGGCGCGCTCAAGCAGAGCTATACGTTCTTCACGAGCCTGTCGACCGCGTTCGGCCCGGTCTATATCGGCGTGGCGCTCGCGCCGGGCGGCCGCCGCAACTTCTACCTGCAGCTCGGCCGCACGTACTGAGCCTGCGCGGTACTAGACCGGCCAGCTGATCTCGAACCGCGCGCCGCCGAGTTCGGCCGGATCGACGACCGCGATCCGGCCGTTGTGTGCATGGAGCACCTGCCGCGTGATCGACAGGCCGAGCCCGTAGCCGCCGGTACGGCGGTCGAGGCGCACGAAGGCATCGAAGATCCGTTCGCGCTCGCTCTCGGGCACGCCGGGGCCGTCGTCCTCGACGAAGATCCCGATGTTGCCGTGCACGAGCGAGATCCCGACGACGATCCGCGATTTCGCGTACTTGCTCGCGTTGCGCAGCAGGTTGCGCATCGCGTACGACATCAGCCGCCGGTCCATCTTCACGCGCAGGTCCGATGCGATCGCGATGCGCGACTCGATCGCGCGCTCCGGATACAGCAGCTGCGCGTCGTTGACCTGATGCTCGAACCACGCGACGGGCGCCGTCATCTCGAGGTTCGACTGCAGCGAGCTGTATTCGAGCCGCGCGTACGTCAGGCTCATGTCGATCAGTTCCTCGAGCTCGGTCACGTCCTGCGCGATGCTCTCGAGCGCGCCCTGGTATTCGGCCGCGGAACCCGGTTCGCGCAGCATTTCGAGCGCGAAGCGCACGCGCGCGAGCGGCGTGCGCAGCTCGTGCGAAATGCCGTTCGTCAGGTCGCGCTGCGCGGCGATCAGCCGCTCCATGCGCATCGCGAGCGCATTCAGCGTGCGCGCGAGCGGGCCGATGATCACGCTGTGCGATTCACGCGCACGCGTATTGAAGCGCCCGCCCGTGAAGTCGATCGCGCGTTCGCGCACCATCACGAGATCCGACCAGACGGGCCGCATCCACCGGTACGCGGCGAGCGCGGGCGCGGTGACCACGAACGCGAGCACGATCCAGATGTCGCCCGGCAGCGAGTCGAACGCATGCCACACGACCTGCGGCGACAATTCGACGCACAGCGCGAGCGCCGGCACGAGCGCGGTCAGCAAGACGAGGCCGAGCAGGTGCAGGTAGGTGCGCACATACAGGCGCGACCAGCTCGGAATGCGGTCGGCGCGCGTGTCGGTCCACGCGCGGCGGAAATGCAGCCAGCGCCATTTGACGTAGCGCAGCGTCGGCAACGGCGGTGCATCGGGGTGCGAACGGGTTCGTCGGATCATCGCGGCTCCCGGCCGGCGGGTGAATTGCCCGCGCGGAACGTGACGGCGTCGCGCGCTGGCGGCGTCATTCCCACGCGTGCTTGCTGAATTGGTAACCCTTGCTGCGGATCGTCTTGATCCGCTGCGGGTTGCTCGCGTCGTCGCGGAGCTTGCGACGCAGCTTCGAGATGCGCCCGTCGATCGTGCGGTCGAGGCCGTCGAATTCGACGCCGCGCAACTGCAGCATCAGGTCGTCGCGGCTGACGACTTCGCCCGCATGGCACACGAGCGCCCACAGCAGGTCGAATTCGGCCGACGTCAGGTCGGGCGTGCTGCCGTCGGGCAGCAAGACGGTGCGGTCGGTGCGGTCGATCGAGAACTTGCCGAACGCGTAGCGCTCGGGCTGCGGCGCGGTGCTCTCGGCGACGCGCGCGGGCGCGCGGCGCAATTGCGCCTTGATCCGCGCGAGCAGGATGCGCGGCTCGACCGGCTTGTGCACGTAGTCGTCCGCGCCGAACTCGAGGCCGAGCAGTTCGTCGAACGGCTCGTCGCGCGCCGTCACCATGATGATCACGCCATCGTATTGCTTGCGCGCCTCGCGGCAGATTTCGAAGCCGTCCTTGCCCGGCAGGTTCACGTCGAGGATGACGAGATCGGGACGAATGGACAGGATCGCCGGCACCGCGGCGTCGCCATGCAGCACAGTGTCGACTTCGTAGTCGTTCTTGCGCAGGTAGCCGGCGATCAGCGTGGACAGGCGAGTGTCGTCTTCGACGAGCAGGATGCGAAAAGACATGGGCAGCGGTCGGATCATCAGGGAGGCCGCGGCGGCGCCGGCCGGTGCCGGACGCCGGCCATCGGCCGAAACGTACCGCATGATACTGCGCCCGCCGCTTGCCCGTTTGCCGGTCTTGAAAATAAGGGCGCGATACTGTCCGAGCTTGACGAATCGGCGCCGGGACGGTTCCATACGGGCTCGCCGGAATCCGGGCCGCTCACCTACCCGCCTGACGTGATGAATTACCAGACGATCCTCGAACGCATCCACACCGAACTCGCCCCCTGGATTGGCCAGGGACGGGTTGCCGACTACATTCCCGAACTCGCGAAAGTGCCTGCCGACAAGTTCGGGATGGCCGTCGTGACGCTCGACGGCAACGTTTACACCGTCGGCGACGCGCGCGAGCGCTTCTCGATCCAGAGCATCTCGAAGCTGTTCGCGTGCACGCTCGCGTTCCAGCTGCTGGGCGACGACCTGTGGGAACGGGTCGGCCGCGAGCCGTCCGGCAACGCGTTCAATTCGCTGGTCCAGCTCGAGAGCGAGCGCGGCAAGCCGCGCAATCCGTTCATCAACGCGGGCGCGCTGGTCGTCACCGACGTGCTGTGCCGCCGCTTCGTGAAGGCCGAGACGGCGCTCGTCGAATTCGTGCGGCGGATGATCGGCACGAACGATATCGACTACGATTCGCGCGTCGCGCAATCGGAGCTGCAGCACGCGGAGCGCAACCGCGCGATGGCGCATTTCATGGCGAGCTTCGGCAACATGCAGATGCCGCCCGATACCGTGATCGACGCGTATTGCCGCCAGTGCGCGATCACGATGAACTGCGTCGAGCTTGCCAGCGCCGCGCTGTTTCTCGCGAACGGCGGCGTCGCGCCGGTGACCGGCGAGCGGATCGTCGATTCGAGTTCGGCGAAGCGGCTGTCGGCGCTGATGCTGACCTGCGGCACCTACGATGCGGCCGGTGACTTCGTGTATCGCGTCGGGCTGCCGGCGAAGAGCGGCGTCGGCGGCGGGATTGTCGCGGTGCTGCCGGGGGAGATGGCCGTGTGCGTGTGGGCGCCGGGGCTCGATGCGAACGGCAACTCGCTGGCAGGCACTATGGCTTTGGAATGGTTGACGACTTATTCGGGAAGGTCGATTTTTTGAGGTGGTGGAGTTGGGCGTGCCTCATGTGGCACGACGGCGGCAGATTCATATCGGCGCGCGCCAGAGCGCTCAATGGGGAATTCGGCCATCGGCAGCAATCGACCCTGAGCGGTCATCGAGGTTCGCGTCACCACCATGACCGCTTTCAGGTGCATCGCAGCCGGTTACTCGCCGAATTGATCCGAGGTTACACATCCGGTGTGACTATTGAAACCCGCGCGGAGTGATCGTCATGGGTTAGATCGCGATGCAACTTCGGCCACAGCGACTGAACGCGTCGTCGGCTACTCCGCCGCTGGCAGTTCTTGTCCGAAGGTACAGCCGGCTCTTGGGAGTATCTCCAGCAATGTTCAGCCAACTCAAATTCGACGGCCAATCACCATTGCCTCTTCCTTTTTAAATTCCAGCCGAATGGCGTCCGCGAGTTGTTTCATTTCGGATGCGAACGTCGGAAGATGTTCTCGATGCACCACCTTTACGCAAGTTGAGACCCGCTCAGGAACATGGGCAGAAAAAAGAAACTCAGACACTTTGACGCGGGTCAGCTCGATCTCGCCGTCATCCTTCCTGGAGCATTCAAAGAGAGGTGCATCTACCACGATGACAGGGAATGTAAACGTGAACACCGGGAAATCGCCGTCTCCTTTCCTTGCTAAATCATGACAGCCTTTGATCGCGGCCATTGCCGCAGTATACGCGGCATCGTCGCCCTTCCCGAAAGCTTGACGAAATCCATACCCCCCCTTGTCCGGACGCATTAGGTAGCGCTCAATCGCCGAGCAGGACAATCGAAGACGCGACGCACAGGCTTCCAGCGCGTCGGGCGAAAGAACCGAAAAGGCAAATAGCCGATTGAAATTTGCAAGAGCATCTTGCGAGGCCAATACAATCCACGGATTCGGAGACGCCTTACATTCGATAACGAAGGATATGTTAACGATACCGATCAAATCAGGATCCGACGCTACAACGTCGATCTCCCGTCCCTTCTTCGACTCAAGGTCGACGAACGTCCCAGACTGACGAACTTCGAATCCCGAGTTTCGAAATACGGATGCGGCTTCCATCTCGAGTGGGAAACCGGTCTGCAGTAACCACCTACGCATCTTGCTTTCCAAATCCTGCTCACCATGTTCCACACCGCCCCCTGTATCATCGCGGCCAGACCGGAATGATAGCTGCGCTTTGATCGAAATGGCTCGGAGGCGACGACAGCTCATTCCTCTCCAGTGTTCTTTAGGCCAAGTACATGCGATTCGCAGGCATTCGTCCGAACCGCTGATAGACTCATGCAACTGGCCAGACGTCTAGCCCCCTCAGCCTACGAATCGCTTCGGCGTCACACGGAGTCAGCGGGTTTTGCATGCCTATAAGAGACGACTTTTCCATACGAACCAAAGAGACGCTCGCGAAGCGAGTTGGACACCGTTGCTCGAATCCTGATTGTCGACGTGCGACATCCGGGCCTCATGAAGACTTTGGTCGGGCGGTGAACATTGGTGTGGCAAGCCATATCACTGGTGCCGCGGCCGGGGGGCCTCGTTACGACAGTTCTCTTTCGCCGCCACAGCGCTCGGGGATATCGAACGGGATTTGGTTGTGTCAGAACTGTGCAAAACTCATCGATAGCGACATTACACGATATACGTCGGAGATCCTGTACGGCTGGAAGCGCGAGGCAGAGTTCCAAGCAGATGCGGAACTTACCGGCCCCCAGAAGACCGACTACCTGCCCCAACCCGCTTCGGCTCTTCATGCGCCAATTCCCCGCTTGGCGGGCCTGACATATCACCAAGCTAGGGAGCGGCTTCTCGAAGCAGGCTGGCAACCCCGGATGAGGCATTGGTCACACGGGAACGAACCGAATCTCCGAGTTGGCAATGGCGCAGAATTCTGGTCTGCGGGCTACTGGGAAATCATCAACGCGTGGCCGACGGGTCTCGCTCAATGCACGTTCGCATTCCACGACGTGTACGGAAACTACCTTACTGTGTTGACGAAGGGTGAAGAAAACGCTGAAGCCGGTTGGCACGCGCGGGTCAGCAACTGGTTTTTCACCAAAGAAGAGTGAATCGGCATTAGGTTGCGAGTGCCGGGTGATTGCCCATAGCTTCGAGTGACCGTTTGCCGGGTAGAACCGACGCCGAGTGAGCGAGCGAAGTCGCGGACGGGGGTCGCTTCATGGCCGAACTCGGTCGTCGAAGGCAGCACGGCACTCGCCCGTCCGGTCGGTACCGATGGAATCACATGCGAGTTTATATATTTGTAGCGCAGGCACGCTGGCGCTGGAGTGGTTGACGACGTATACGGGGCGGTCGATTTTTTGAGGTGATGGCGTTCAGCGCGCCTCATCTGGCGCGACGGCGGCCGCGGCAATCGACCCGAGCGGACCGCCCTATCGCCCCACTCTGGTCGTTCGTCAGCACCGGACCCATCGAAAGGCAAGCGCCAGGGCGATGGTGCTCGAGCCGGGCTGCGCTGCGGATCCTGGCGCGCCCATCCGCAGGACGTTGCGTTTAACCGCGCGTGTCGACCCAGTTGCGCGCCCAGCGTGCCGAGTGTTGCAGCGCCTGTTTTTCACTCGGGAAGTAATCGAGCGAATAGAACTGGTAGCGGCCTTCGGTGCGCGAGCGATCGATGCGTTCGAGCAGCAGGTTGGATGAAAAACTCCCGTCGGGCAAGCGATGTGCCGAGGGTTGGACGGCATAGCCGTTGTACTGTTGAATTCGTTTGTTCTGCATTTTAATTTTAATGATGTTCGGGTGCGCGCGTGCCGTGCAAAAGGTGCACCGATTCAAAGCCATTGCGAGCTGAATCTAAAGCAGTCGGAAGCGCAAAAAGGCGTTGCGGCCGGAGGGGAGATTGAAGTGCAACGAGGCATGTGGCGCGCGGAAAGCTGCTGAATGAACAGATGCAGCCAAGAGCGATCGCGCCAACTTTAGGAGACAACGCTCCGTGAGGGTGTCGCTGCGACCCGGCGCCCGTAGCGGGAGGCCGGGCCCTTCAAACTTACAGCGGCTTGATGTTGGCCGCTTGCAGACCCTTCGGGCCTTGCTTCGTTTCGAAGCTCACTTTTTGATTTTCAGCGAGCGTCTTGAAGCCGTCAGCCCGGATTTCGGAGAAGTGCGCGAAAAGATCGTCGCCGCCGTTGTCCGGGGTGATGAAGCCAAAGCCTTTGCTGTCGTTGAACCACTTAACGATACCGGTATCCATGATGAATCCTTGAGAAAAAAATACGAAAATTTGCTCTGTTGAAGAGCGCGTGAAGCGTCAAGGAGGGAGAGGACAACGAATACCGCTGGGGGGAGCGAGAAATTGATGAACAGCAATCGGACTTCTTGGACTTCGGCGTACACACTAACTGCCGGGCAGCACGGAGTCAATGGTTATGTTGTAACTGTGTTGTTACGCCGCCCCTGTCGAGGGCCAAGCGATGTGGCCCGTATCTGCGAATTCATGTGCCGTTCGGAGAACCGATCAACGTCGGTCGGTACGTGCTCACGGGGTCGAATACGGGATGTGGTCACCCTGAGGTGCCGGACAGTCTCGAGGGCCCCACTGGCTGCCACTCCAACCCCATTGCCGAATGGCTGCTTGTGGCCGAACCCGATCGTCGAAGGCAGCGCGGGACTCGCGCGCCTGGTCGGCACCAGGCTGGCATGGCCGGTTTATATTGCCGGAGCTCCGGTACGCTGGCGCTGGAGTGGTTGACTACGTATCCGAAACAACCGATTTTCTGACACCCCCAGCGGTTACTGGAGAACATCACGCATGCATCCGGACAACGCATCAGCAGCCGCAACGACAGCCCGAACGAACGCCGACGGCAGCGCCTCCGCACCGATTCCCGCCATCGTGCCGTCAAAAACCGCGCTGCTCGTCATGCATTACCAGACCGACATCCTCGGTCTCTTTCCGTCGGTCGCGCCCGAGTTGCTCGCCAATACGCGCCGGCTCTGCGACGCGGCACGTGCAGCCGGCATCGGCGTCTGGTTCGCGAATCTCCGCTTCAGCCCCGGCTATCCGGAAGTCAGCCCGCTCAACAAGAACGGCCAGGGCATCAAGCAGCTCGGCCTGTTCATCAACGACGGCCCGTCGCCGGAACTGGGCAAGCAGCCCGACGAGCCGCTGATCGTCGCGCACCGCGCGAGCGTGTTCTTCGGCACCGATCTGCAGGCGCGGCTGGTCGCGCAAGGCGTCGATTCGCTAATCATGGTCGGCATCGCATCGACCGGCGTGATGCTGTCGTCGATCGCCCATGCAAGCGACGCGGATTTCCGGCTCTATACGGTCAAGGATTGCTGCTACGACCCGGACCCGGTGGTCCACGAGCATCTGTTCGCCACCGCATTCGAATCGCGCACGACGGTGCTGTCGCTCGCGGATGCGCTGCGGCTGCTCGCGTAGGCGTTCGATATCCGCACGGTAGCCTGGCCGACCCGCGCGAGGGCCGGCCACCGGCCACCTTACTTCGCGATATACACGCCCGACGTCGGGCACGTGCCCTGCGTGTTGCCGTCCGTCACGAGCGACGCCGCGCTCGGGAACTGCGCGGCCGCATTCGTCTTCACCGCGATCCACGCTTCGGTGAAGTAGCTCACGCCGTTCGTCTTCGTGCACTTCAGCGACACCGCACTGCGCGTATTGCTGCCGAACGCGCCTTCGAATGCCGACAGCAGCTGGTTGCGCGTGACCGTCTTGCCCGCGTTCGCCTGCAGGAACGTGTTGAACGACGTATTGCCGAGCCGGCTGATCATCCCCGACGCCTGGTTCCAGTACGCATCGGGCGTGGCCGAATTCGAGCAGGTGCCGTGCTTGAACCATTCATGCTTGTCGAGACACGACGCGACGCCCGGCATGTACGTCGACAGCGTGTTGCGCGTCGCGCTGCTGATCGGATAGGCGTCCATGCTGCACCACTGGTGCGCGTTGTCGAGGTCGATGTCATTCTGCGGCACGCCGCAGTAGAACGGCTGGTTGCCGTCATAGCGATTCGGCCACAGGCCATGCAGCGACAGGCTCGTTGCCGCATACGAGCCGGCGAGGTTCGTGCATTCCGGCGTGTCGTGCGACGCGCAGAAGCCGGGCTCCCACGATGCGGCGAGCAACAGGTAGTCGTAGCTGGTCTGCGCGGCGGCGTGCAGTGAAACGGAAGCGACGGCGAGTGCGGCAGCGGCGCGAGCGAGCGTCTTGAGCATGGCGTGTTTCCTCGGAAAAGGCATGCGGTCGCGGGATGCGCCGCACGGTTGTCGAATGTCTGCCCGCGATTGTTGCTGTCGCAACGTGGCACGAATGTGAAGGTGGACGAAAGAATGCGCGGGGTACGGCCGCCCCTGTTACAAGCGGTACCGGTACCAACCGTTGCCTTCCGCCGCAAGCGATGCCGGCGTACCGTGTGGCCACCTTCATCCTGCAACGGAGCATCGCCATGGTGACCGCCACGCGGCTGGGCAAGCCCTATTGCGTCGAGATCGGCAACGGGCGCAGCGTCGTGCGCGCGGACACGCACAAGGACGGCCAGGGCGGCGACGCGGGCATGCGGCCGCACGAGCTGCTCGAAAGCGCGCTCGCGGCGTGCGTCTGCATGTCGATCGACCTGGCCGCGCAACGCGCGGGCGTGACACTGCCCGCGTGCACGGTGGACGTGACCGTCGACCGCCTCGATCACGAAACGGGCTTCGACATCGCGCTGCGCTTCGCGGCGCCGCTGTCGCACGCGCAGCAGACGCTCGTGCGCGACACGGTGCAGGCCTCTCCGGTCGCCCGGACGCTTGGCGGGCCGATCCGGGTCAGGCCGGCCACGATCGCGAGCGGCTGACCGTTGCGGCGCGCGCCGGACGCCGTGCTATCGATGCCGGCACGTCGACGGCCGCACGACACGCATCCGCGTCGTGCGGGCGCTCACGACCCGGTGCCGAGCTGCGTGCACGCGCGGGCCGACGCTTCGGGGCCTTCGAGCGCGAGAATCTGCCACACGCCGATACTGACGCGCTGGCGCGCGGCCGTCGACGCATCGGCCAGCAACGCTTCGACACGCGGCGCGGCATCGGGCGCCTTCTGCTTCAGCGCCGCGTGGTGCCGCGCGCGCGACGCCGGTTCGGATTCGTAGACGTCGCAGAGGCGCACCATGCCGGCGAGCCCGGCCACATCGTCGTCCTTGTCGATCGCGCCCGGCTCGACGGGCGCGAGCCCCTTGCGCTCCTCCGGCGGCAGCTTGTTGCGCGCGCCTTCGTCGATCGCGGTAGCGGACGCCGGCGGCAGCCCGCCGATCGCCGCGACGATCCGGCTGCCCGCGGCGATCATGTCGCCCTGGCACGCGATCTTCTCGGCGGCCGCGACGTTCGAGCAGAACGACACCGACGTCCGGTACACGTCGTTGCTCATGCGCGGCACTTCATCGGTACTCGCCTGCGCGAGGCCGGCGCTGGCCAGCACGAGCGCAGCGGGAATCAGGATGCGGAAAGCTCTCGTCTCGTTCATTGTCGTCGTCTGTGGGTGGTGATGGCGGGCAACCGCGCCGGGCCGCACGGTGGCGGCCCCTGTGACGCCGGGCCCTCGTCCGGCGCCACGCGTTTCACTTCATCGACGCCGCCTCCGGTCCGCCGGGCGACAGTGCCGCACTGTCCTGCTCGCGCCACGCGCGGCGCGACGCCATGATCGCCTTCACCGCCGAGCGCGCGACCTTCCACCACGCGAACGGCCGCGGATCGGCGAGCATGCTGAGCGCACGGGCGTAGTCGAGCGTGAGGCCGGGCGTCCACGCCATCGTCACAGCGCGCTTGCGGATCTGCGCGGCCACCCACAGCTCGGGCGTCAGCAGCAGCCGCACGAACGCGCCCCACCCGGCCCGCGCGCCCTTCAGCCGCCATACCGCGCCGTCGAGCGCGGCTTCGAGCGCATTCGACACGGTGCTCGAGCAGTTGCGGTGCGTGAGGTTGTACGTCACGTTCTGCCGGTACGACGACCAGAATGCGTCGAGCTTCGCCGGATCGTAGTTGCGGATGCGCACGCGTACGGTCGACGGGCACCATGCTTTCGACTCGGTCGCATAGTCGGGCTGGAACAGGCCCGGTACGTCGTTCTCGCGCGTCGCGCGCAGGATACGCGTGAATTCGTCTGGAGAACGATCTATTTCGACGCCCGGGTACAGGCTGATATAGATGCCTTCCGGCGACTCCAGCGCTGCATGCCCGGTCGAGATCACGCCGTTGACGTCCACCGCCGCGATATAGCGGTCGATCACCGGATAGCGCTGCGCTTCGGCCTTCGACGTGCCGGTCGGCGTCCACACGTGCACGGTGAGCGCGTGCTCGCCGTCGGCCGGCGGGCCGTCCCATTCGGATTGCGCGAACCGCGGCTGCTCGCGCGCCTCGTCGAGATCGGGCACGAGCGCCGGCGCGGGCGACGTCGCGAACGCGGGATTGCGCGTCAGCCGCCGCACGCGCGCGGCGAGGCTCAGCATGTGCATCCCGCCGAATATCAGCAGCAGGCCGAGACAGTACGGCACGGTGCCGACGTAGTGCGTCGGGTACGGCTGGAAGAAGAAGACCGCCAGCAGGATCTCGACGACGCCCCACGCGAACGCGACGTTCCAGCGGCGGTAGCGCACCATCCACGCGGACGTGCACTGCAGCAGCCCGTCGACGAGGAACAGCGTGCCGAAGATCATGGACAGCAGGAAGTGGCCGTGGTGATGGCCGGCGAACACGAGCCCCGCGGCGACCACGACCACGATGCCCTTCACGTAGCGCAGGATGCGCTGGCCGCCGACGCCGCTGCCGGCCACCGCGAGCGTCGCGAGCCCCTCGATCAGGAACAGCCACGCGAACAATTCGATCGGAAAATGCAGCGCGCCGTCGAGCGCGTCGACGAAGATGCCGACACCGGCGGCCACCCACACCCAGCCGAGCACGGTCAGCCCGCGCCAGCGGGTTCGCAGATATTCGATGCCCAGCAACAGCAACACCAGTCGTACCATCGCGCCCTCGTGTCATTCTTTTATGAAACGCGCTGGCCACGCGCTTCCTGTCATTTCGACCGTGCGTCGTGCGATGCACTGCCGGGAGGCGGTACTTGTTGCCGGCGCGTCATGCCTCGACATGAGCGACGGCGGCCGGCACGCGCCGCTCTGGCCGAATAATAAGATATGGCGGAGCCGCTTGAAAGCCTGCCGAAAACGTTTTCGGCGGCGCGCGGGCCGATCCGGCCGCCCGCTGCCACGGCAGATTTCCCGTTCGACAACCTGCCGCGGATACGCGAGAATCCGGCTTCCGAGGGCGAAAGCCACTGAACCGAACCGCACAGACGGGACAACAAGAAATGAGCACATCGATCACGCGCCGGCGCCTGCTGGCCGCAGGCATGGCCGCGAGCAGCCTCGCGCTGTCGGGCTGTTTCACGCCGAAGCTGTACGAGAACGACGCCTACAGCGAAAGCGTATCCGCATTCATGATGACCGAAGACGGCAAGAAACTGGTCGTCCTCGGCACGCGCTACCATTACATCTTCGATCTGCCGGCCCAGTTGCGGCCGGTCCTGCTGTCCGGCTACCGGAAATCGGTGCGCACGACGTTTGCCGGCTTTCATGCGAGCGGCGGCAACGTCACCGGGCATTACCGGATCGTGCTGCCGAAAGACGCTTCGGACGACGATCGACGCGCAGCGGCCGCCGACGGCTTCGCGAGCGAGCCGGCCGGCCTCGTGCTTGAAGGCGACATCGACGGCAAGCGCTACTCGACCGAAGGCTTCGTGGAGAAGGACAAGACCGCCGCGCAGCCGTTCAACCGCCCGTACTCGGTCTATATCAAGGAATCGCCGTCCGTCGTCGGCATGGGGCTGCGGATTCTCGCCACGCCGATCACCGTGGCTGCCGACGGCGTGCTCGTGCTCGGCGGCATCGTGCTCGTGCCGTTCGCGGCGATCGCGATCCAGGCGAACGGCGGCCTCCGGATCATGTAACGGCGCGCGCGGCACGGCCGCCACAGGAGCATCGTCATGACCGCCTCACCGCTTCATACGCCGCCGCTCGGCCCGCAGCTCAAGCGCTGGCGCGCGCTGCACCGCGTCAAGCAGAGCCATGCGGCCGAACTGTTCGGCGTCGCGCAATCGACGATCTCGCGCTGGGAAGCCGGCCGCCAGCAGATGTCGCCCGACGAGCGCGCGACGGCCGAGCGGTTGCTCGCCGCGCGGCTCGATTCCGCCGGCGACCACGCGCTCGCGCGGCTGATCGCGGGCAGCGCGGGCCGCCTGCATCTCGTGTGCGACCTCACGCACCGCCTGCTCGCCAGCTCGCCGGCGCGCGCAGCCGAGTTCGCGCAACCGCTGTCGACGTTGCTCGGCACGTCGCTGTGGCGCTACGCGACGCCGGAGATCGCCCGCATGGAAGCCGCGCTCGACCCGCTCGGCTGGCACGACCGCGCGGGGCCGCCGAGCGTCGAGTTCGACACCGGCGCGAATGCGTCGCGCATCGTACCGATTCGCGGCAGCCTGTGCCGGTGGACGCGGATGACGCTGTCGGACGGCTCGGCCGCGCGGCTCGTGGAAACGCTTTAGCGCGCACCGCGCATATTTCATGCGTGGACGAGCCGCGCGCGGCCGGCGTACGCTTGACGGCCCATCGCAAGGATGCCGACCATGAATCCCGATACGATCCGCGCACGGCTCGCGTTCCTGCGCGAAGCCGAACGCCTGAAGGACGTGCTGCGCAGCGGCTACACGTCGGGCGGCCGCCCGGAAAGCACGGCCGAGCACAGCTGGCGGCTGTGCCTGATGGCGCTCGTGTTCGCCGACGCACTGCCCGGCATCGACACGCTGAAGCTGCTGAAGCTGTGCGTCGTCCACGATCTCGGCGAGGCGCTGCACGGTGACATCCCCGCGACCGAGCAGGCCGCGCACCCCGACAAGCGCGCGCACGAACGCGACGACCTGCTGACGCTCACCGCGCCGCTCGACCGCACGCGGCGCGACGAGATCGTCGCGCTGTGGGACGAATACGACGCAGCCGCGTCGCCGGAAGCGCGCGCGGCGAAGGCGCTCGACAAGCTCGAAACGATCCTGCAGCACAACCAGGGCAGCAATCCGCCCGATTTCGACTACGCGTTCAATCTCGGCTATGGCCGGCGCTATACGGATGCCGCGCCGCTGTTCAGCGCGATCCGCGCCATCGTCGACGCCGACACGCAGCGCAGGATCGACGCGGGCCGGCAGCACGCGTAAGCTCGCGGGTTCGGGCGCACCGCACCGCGTGCCCCGCTCGCACGAGGCCCGACGCATGACGCAGAACATCTACGACGACCCGGCCTTCTTCGAAGGCTACAGCCGCCTGAACCGCTCGGTTCACGGGCTCGACGGTGCGCCCGAATGGCCCGCGCTGCGCGCGCTGCTGCCGGATCTGCACGGCCGCCGCGTGCTCGACCTCGGCTGCGGCTACGGCTGGTTCAGCCGCTGGGCGGCCGATCACGGTGCGGCCAGCGTGCTCGGCGTCGACGTATCGGAGCGCATGCTCGAACGCGCGGCATCGACTGCCACGCATCCGGCGATCACGTACCGGCGCGCCGACCTCGAATCGCTCACGTTGCCGGACGCCGCGTTCGATCTCGCGTACAGCTCGCTCGCGTTCCACTACATCGCACCTCTCGACACGCTGCTGCGCACGATCCATCGCGCGCTCGTGCCGGGCGGGCAGCTCGTGTTCTCGATCGAGCATCCGATCTATACGGCGCCGCGCCGGCCCGGCTTCGTCGTCGACGCGCAAGGCAATCGCGCCTGGCCGGTCGACGGTTACCAGCGCGAAGGCGAGCGCGTGACCGACTGGCTCGCGCCGGGCGTCGTCAAGCAGCACCGCACGCTCGGCACGCTCGTGAACCTGCTGATCGGCAGCGGCTTCACGCTCACGCACCTCGACGAATGGGGGCCGACGCCCGGGCAGGTCGACGCGATGCCCGCGCTCGACGAGGAACGCGACCGGCCGATGATGGCGATCATCGCCGCGCAGCGGTAACGCGAACCCGCGCGCGACGCGTCTGCGCAGCGCAATCACGATGCCGCCCGCCCCGGCTCGCGCACGGCATTCGCACAATTCAGCACAATTTCCACACGATTTGTCGCGAAATCCTCGCTTACCATGAGCGCCTGATTCGACTCGGCACGCCCGCGCGATGCGTACGCGGATGCCGTCGCGGGCGACACGCCCGGCATGCGACGCCGGCCGGATCGCCCCGCTCGGCCGCACGCATCGCCGGCGCCGCTTCATCCTCGCAGCGTTCTCATGACCCAGAAGACCCATCGCCGCCGGCGCATCGTGCTGGCTACCCTTGCCGTCGTCGCGATCGCCGCCGGCGTCACGCTGAAGGCCTGCGCACCCGACAAGCATCCGCAGTACCTGTCCGCGCCCGTCACGCGCGGCGATCTCGAGAACGCGGTGCTCGCGACCGGCGCGCTGCAGGCATTCAAGCAGGTCGACGTCGGCGCACAGGTGTCGGGGCAGTTGAAGACGCTGAAGGTCAAGCTCGGCGACAAGGTCACGAAAGGCCAGTGGCTCGCCGAGATCGATCCCGTGATCTCCGAAAACACGCTGCGCCAGGCACGCGCGAGCGAAGAGAGCCTGCGTGCGCAGCATCAGTCAACCGCCGCGCAGGTGACGCAGGCCGAACTCGCGTTCCGGCGCCAGCAGGCGATGCTGCCCGACGATGCGACGTCGCGCGAGTCGTTCGAGGCCGCGCGCGCGACGCTCGACGTGCAGCGCGCGACACTCGCGTCGCTCGCCGCGCAGATCCGCTCGGCCCGCATCCAGATCGAGACCGCGCAGGCCAACCTCGGCTACACGCGCATCGTCGCGCCGATCGACGGCGAGGTCGTCGCGATCGTCACGCAGGAAGGCCAGACCGTGATCGCGCAGCAGCAGGCGCCGGTGATCCTGAAGCTCGCGAATCTCGACACGATGACCGTGAAGGCGCAGGTGTCGGAAGCCGACGTGATCCGCGTGAGCGCCGGCCAGACCGCGTATTTCACGATCCTCGGCGAACCTGACATGCGCCACTACGGCAAGCTGCGCGCGATCGAACCGGCGCCGCAGAACTACGCCGACGCGCAAAGCACGCTCGGCGGCGGCTCGGGCGGCAGCGCGAAACCGAACGCCGCGGTGTTCTACAACGCGTTGTTCGACGTGCCGAATCCCGAGCATCGGCTGCGCATCTCGATGACCGCGCAGGTCAACATCGTGCTCGGTAACGCACGCAACGCACTCAGCATCCCGGCCGCCGCGCTCGGCGAAAAACGCAAGGACGGCACCTATGCGGTGCGCGTGCTGCGCGCCGACGGCACCACGGACACGCGCACCATCCGCATCGGCATCAACAACAACGTGCGCGTCGAAGTGCTGGCCGGCCTGAAGGACGGCGAGCGCGTCGTGATCGGCGAAGCGTCGGCGGACGACCACGCGCCGCTGTCGGACGTGGTGTGACGATGAACCAGCCGCTGCTGAAACTCACGGCCGTCACGCGACGCTTTCCGGCCGGCGACAAGGATGTCGTCGTCCTGAACAACGTGAACCTGTCGATCGACGCGGGCGAGATCGTCGCGATCGTCGGCGCGTCGGGCTCCGGCAAGTCGACGCTGATGAACATCCTCGGCTGCCTCGATCATCCGAGCGAAGGGATCTACACGGTCGGCGGGCGCGACACGCACATGCTCGACAGCGACGAGCTCGCGCAGCTGCGCCGCGAACACTTCGGCTTCGTGTTCCAGCGCTATCACCTGCTGCCGCACGTCGACGCGGTCGCGAACCTCGAAATGCCGGCGATCTATGCGGGCACGACGCGCGCGGCGCGGCACGCACGCGCCCGCGAACTGCTCGCGCGCCTCGGGCTCGCCGATCGCGCGCATCATCGGCCCGGGCAGCTGTCCGGTGGCCAGCAGCAGCGCGTGAGCATCGCGCGCGCGCTGATGAACGGCGGCCAGGTGATCCTCGCCGACGAACCGACCGGCGCGCTCGACACGAAAAGCGGCCAGGACGTGATCCGCATCCTGCACGAGCTGAACGCGCTCGGACACACGATCGTGATCGTCACGCACGACAAGGCCGTCGCGCGCCATGCGCGGCGCATCATCGAGATCAGCGACGGCGAGATCGTCGCCGACCGGCCGAACCGCCAGTACGCCGAAGCGCTCGCGGAAACCGGCATCGATGCGGTCGATGCAACCGCCAAGGCGACGGGCACGCCGCCAGCAACCGATCGCCGCGATGAACCACCGCCCGCCGGCGCCGATACCGACACCGGCCCGCGCGCCCCGCGCTTCGCGGCCGGCACCGGCCGCTTCGCCGAAGCATGCCGGATGGCGTGGATCGCGCTCGTGTCGCACCGGCTGCGCACGCTGCTGACGATGCTCGGCATCATCATCGGCATCACGTCCGTCGTGTCGATCGTCGCGGTCGGCGAAGGCGCGAAGCGCTACATGCTCGACGAGATCGGCAGCATCGGCACCAACACGATCAACGTCTATCCGGGCACCGACTGGGGCGACAGCCGCGCGGACACGATCCAGACGCTCGTGCCGGCCGACGTCGCCGCGCTCGCCGAGCAGCCGTACGTCGACAGCGCGACGCCCGAAACGTCGCGCACGCTGCTGCTGCGCTACCGCAACGTCGACGTCAACGCGCTCGTGAGCGGCGTCGGCGACAGCTATTTCCAGGCACGCGGGATGCGCTTCGCGCTCGGCGCCGGGTTCGACGACGACGCGGTGCGCCGCCAGGCGCAGGTGGCCGTGATCGACCAGAACACGCGCCGCAAGCTGTTCGGCGCGACGCGCAACCCGGTCGGCGACGTGATCCTCGTCGACAACGTGCCGTGCGTCGTGATCGGCGTGACGGCCGACAAGAAGAGCGCGTTCGGCAGCGTGAAAAGCCTGAACGTGTGGGTGCCGTACACGACCGCGAGCGGGCACCTGTTCGGCCAGCGCTATCTCGACAGCATCACCGTGCGCGTGCGCGACGGGCAGCCGAGCGCCGCCGCCGAGAAAAGCCTCGAGAAGCTGATGATCCAGCGCCACGGCCGCAAGGATTTCTTCACGTACAACATGGACAGCGTGGTCAAGACCGTCGAGAAGACCGGCCAGTCGCTGACGCTGCTGCTGTCGCTGATCGCCGTGATCTCGCTCGTCGTCGGCGGGATCGGCGTGATGAACATCATGCTGGTGTCGGTCACCGAGCGTACCCGCGAGATCGGTATCCGGATGGCGGTCGGCGCACGCCAGTCCGACATCCTGCAGCAATTCCTCGTCGAAGCCGTGCTCGTCTGCCTGCTCGGCGGCACGATCGGCATCGCGCTGTCGTTCGGGCTCGGCGCGCTGTTCTCGATGTTCGTCGCGCAGTGGAAGATGGTGTTCTCCGCCGGCGCGATCGTGACGGCGTTCGTGTGCTCGACGCTCACCGGTGTGATATTCGGCTTCATGCCCGCACGCAACGCGTCGCGGCTCGATCCGATCGATGCGCTCGCGCGCGACTGACGCAAGACCTGCCATGACGCCTTCCTCACCGCTTCATCGCCTCGGCGCATTCGCCTGTGCGGCCGCGCTGCTCGCCGGCTGCGCGGGCGCACGCCACGATCCGCTGCCGGCCGTCGCGATGCCCGCGAACTGGGCCGCGCCGGTCGCGGCCGACGCGCCGGCCACCACGCGCGACTGGTGGCGCAGCTTCGGCGACCCGCGGCTCGACGCGCTGATCGACGATGCGCTGCGCGCGAACAACGACCTCGCGATCGCGGCGATCCGCGTCTATCGCGCGCAACTGCAGGCCGGGCTCGCCGATACGAACCTGACGCCCAGCGTGACGGCCGGCGCGAACGGCGCCGTGTCGCGCACGCTCGATACGCACCAGACGAGCCGGTCGAGCGGCCTCAATGGTTCGCTCAGCTACGAAATCGACCTGTGGGGCCGGCTGGCCGCGCTGCGCGACGCCGCGCACTGGGAAGCCGATGCGACGGCCGCCGATCTCGAAGCCGCGCGGCTGTCGCTGATCGGCACGACCGCGTCGCTGTACTGGCAGCTCGGCTACCTGAACCGGCAGATCGCGCTCGGCGACGCGAACATCGCGTATGCGGTGCGCACGCTCGCGGTCGTCCGGTCGCGGCACACGGCCGGCGCCGTGTCGGGGCTCGATCTCGCGCAGGCCGAACAGAGCCTCGCCGCGCAACGCGCCGCGCAGACGCAGCTGATCCAGCAGCGCACCGAGAACCGCCACGCGCTCGCGATCCTGTTCGACCGGCCGCCGCAGCAGCTTGCGGCCGAACCGTCGGCACTGCCCGTCGCGGCACCGCCGGACGTGGCGGCCGGCCTGCCCGCGAGCCTGCTCGGCCGGCGCCCGGACCTGCGCGCGGCGGAATTCCGGCTGCGCGAATCGCTCGCGCAGGTCGACGCAACGCGCACGAGCTTCTACCCGACCTTCACGCTGACCGGCAGCGCCGGCACGACGAGCACGAGCCTCGAGCGCGTGCTGATGAATCCGGTCGGCACGCTCGGGCTCGGCCTCGCGCTGCCGTTCATCCAGTGGAACACGATGCAGCTGCAGATCAAGGTGTCGAAGTCGCAGTACGAGGAAGCGGTGGTCGGGTTCCGCCAGCGGCTCTACACGGCGCTCGCGGAAGTCGAGAATGCGCTGTCGGCGCGCGTGCAGCTCGAGCGCGAAGCCGAACAGCGCGCGCTGTCGCTGGTCCAGGCGCAGCGTGCCGAGCGGCTGGCCGCCGCGCGCTTCGCGGCCGGCGCGACCGCCGTGCAGCCGTGGCTCGACCAGCAGCAAGTACTGAGGAACGCGCAAAGCGCCGACGAACTGACGCGCCTGAACCGGCTCAACAACCAGATGACGCTGTACCGCGCGCTCGGCGGCGGCACATCCTGACTGACCGGCCAGCCGGCGCGACGCGCGGGCCGCGTCATTCGCACACGGCTGCCCCGCGCCGCGCGGGCGCGAACGCCACCGCGCTCGCAGTCGCGAGCACGGCCACGCCGGCCGCGCCGTACACCATCACCCAGCCGAAGCCGTGCACGAGCGCCGCGTGCAGCGCTGCACCGCTCGGATCGGCCTGCGCAAGCGCCGGCGCGATCGTGTTCAGCCCGTCGGTGCGGCCCGACGCGATCTCCTGCGCGAGCCGGCGCAGCGCGGCATCGCCGATCGCGCCCGCCGCCCCGCCCTTCAGGCTCGCGACGATCCCCGCGACCAGCACGAAGCCCATCGCCGCGATGTTCAGCGCGAGCGAGATCATCCGCGCGCTCATGTCGATGCCCGACGCCATCCCGGCCCGCGAACTCGGCACGGCGCCCGTCGTCGTGTTGGTGACGGGCGTGTTCGTCAACCCGAGCCCGATGCCGGCGATCGCGCAGCCGGGCAGCATCGTCAGCCAGCTCGCATGCTCGGCCGCGCTGCCGAGCCGCATCAGCGCGAAGCCGGCCGCGATCGTGAACAGGCCGCCCGGAATCACGACGCCCGGCCCGTAGCGCAGCGCGAGCCGCTCGCCGAACGGCGGCGCGACCAGCGTCGGCAGCGTGTACGCGAGCAACGCGAGGCCGGCCGTCACGCTGTCGTAGCCGAGCGCGACCTGGAACCAGATCGGCAGGTAGATCATGAACGGCCAGAAGCTGAAGTTCATCCCCATCGAGCCGAAGATCGCGCCGGTGAACGCGCGGATGCGGAACACCGAGAAGTCGAACATCGGCCGCGCGCTGGCGCGCTCCGCGATGACGAAACCGATCACCGCGAGCACGGTCGCGCCGAGCACGCCAAGACCGGCCGCGCTCGTCAGCCCGAGCTCGGCGCTCTGCGTGATATAGAACGCAAGACCGAGCACCGCGAGCGACAGCGTGACGATGCCCGCGACGTCGAGCGTGCCCGCATGCGGATCGCGCGATTCCTGCACCGCGCCGCCGATCAGCACGAGCGCGACGGCCGCGAGCGGCGCATGGACGAGGAACACCCACGGCCAGCTCGCCAGCGCGACGATCGCGCCGCCGACGATCGGCCCGAAGCCGAGCCCGATGCCGAACACGATTCCCCAGATCCCGAACGCGCGGCCGCGCTCGCGGCCTTCGCGGAACTGGTGCGACAGCACGGCGATCTGGCAGATCAGCATCGCGCCGCCGCTCGCGCCCTGCAGCAGCCGGCCCGCGACGAGCACCGGCACGTTCGGCGCGAGCCCACACAGCAGCGACGTCGCGCCGAACAGCACGGTGCCGATCACGTACACGCGCTTGCGGCCGAACCGGTCGGCGAGCGTACCGGCCGCCATCAGCACCGTCGTGCACGCGATCGTGTACGCGTTCATGATCCACTGCATGCCGTTGAAATCGCCGTGCAGCACGTGTTCGAGCGTCGGCAGGATCACCGGCACGCTCGAGATCTCGAGGCCGAACATCAGCGACGTGAGACAGACGGCCGCGAGTGCGACCGCATTCCTGCGGGAGTCGGATAGCGTCATGCGTATTGCGCGGCGGCCCGGCGACAGGCCGCGCGCCTCCAGGTGAGTAGGATTCGCCGCGTGCGGCCGGCGACGCACGCTGGACGGGAATCGGTACTATAGTGAGAATTCTCATCCCCATTGACGCGTGCATTTCCGCGAACTGGGGAATCTCAGGACTCAATCAACGCAACCCACAATGACCGACAGACTCGACGGCGTGACGACCTTCGTCCAGGTCGTGGAATCGGGCAGCTTCGCGCTCGCCGCGGAGCGGCTCGACATGACGCGCTCGGCGGTCGGCAAGGCGATCGCGCGGCTCGAGAAGCGGCTCGGCGCGCGGCTGCTGCAGCGCACGACGCGCAGCCAGAGCCTGACCGACGACGGCCAGGCGTACTACGACCGCTGCGTGCGCGCGCTGTCGGAACTGGAAGCGGCGGAGGCCGATCTCGATTGCGGCCGCCACGAGGCGCGCGGCAAGCTGCGGCTGAGCGTGCCGCTCGCGTTCGGGCACCACTGCGTGACGCCGATCGTGCTCGACCTCGCGCGCACTTACCCGCACCTGCGGATCGACGTGTCGATCACCGACCGCTTCGTCGATCTCGTCGAGGAAGGCATCGACCTCGCGGTGCGGATCGGCACGCTCGCGGACAGCACGAGCCTCGCCGTGCGGCGGCTCGGCACGCAATACGGCAGCCTCGGCGCGGCGCCGTCGTATCTCGCGCGCTACGGGATGCCGAAGACGCTCGACGACCTGAAGCACCACCGGACGATCGCGTATTCACGCTCGGGCGTGGTTCAGCCGTGGGACTTGCGCGCGCCGGACGGCTCGACGGTGCGCGTCGACATGCCGCATCAACTGAGTTTCGACGACGTGCAGGCGATCGCGGCGGCCGGCGCGTCGGGGTTCGGGATCGCTTGGGTGCCGAGCTGGCTGCTCGACCATTACGTGAAGCGCGGCGAGATGGTCGTCGTGCTGGATCGCTGCTTCGTGTGCGAAGGCGACATTCACGCGATCTGGCCGAAGACGCGCTACCTGCCGCGCAAGACGCGCTGCGTGATCGACGCGCTCGCGCAGGCGATTCCGCCGATGATCGAGCGCCCCGACGAAGCGCGCTGAGATGCGTTGAAGCCGACGCGCCGCCGCACGGCGCGTCGGGGTGTCATGCTGCGCCGAGATCGGCGAGCGGATGCGCGAACAGCTTCCACGGCGACGTCAGGAAATGCCGCACGCGTTCGGCGCGCACTTCGACGAGCGACGCAGGCGCCCAGCGCGGCTTGCGATCCTTGTCGACGAGATGCGCGCGCACACCTTCGCAGAAATCGCCTTCCTCGATCGCACGCGCGACGATGCCGAGTTCCATCCGGAACGATTCGGCGAGCGTCATCTGCCGGCCGCGCAACAGCGCCTCGCGCGTCACGGTGAGCATCGTCGGCGAATGGCTCGCGAGCGCATCGAGCGTCGCCTGCAGCCATTGACGGTGTTCACGCGACAGTTCCTCACGGGCGAGATCCTGCGTCAGCGTCGCGACAATCCGCTCGACGGTCGAGCGCTTGTCGAAATGGCGGACGATCCACGGCATCTGGCCGTCGAGCGCCGCGTGCGGCACCACGTTGCACGGCGGCTCGAATACCTTGCGCAGCAGCGGCAGCGCATCGCCGTCCCACTTGACGCCTTCGATGCGCGTCTCGAACGTGTCGAGCCAGGCGGACGGCACGCACAGATCCGCGAGCTTCGCGGTCAGCGCGTCGGCGCCCGACAGCATCGCGCCGGTCAGCCCGACGTACAGCTCGAGCTCGACCGGCATCCGCGACAGGAAATGCGTCGCGCCGACGTCGGGCACGAGGCCGATGCGTGTTTCCGGCATCGCGATCTTGCTGCGCTCGGTCGCGACGCGCAGCGCCGCGCCCTGCGCGAGGCCCATGCCGCCGCCCATCGTCACGCCGTCCATCAGCGCGACCACCGGCTTCGGGAACGTGTGGATCGCGTAGTCGAGCCGGTATTCGTCGACGAAGAACGGCAGCCAGGTTTCGCGCTGCGCGACCATCCGGTACAGCGCACGCACGTCGCCGCCCGCGCAGAAGCCCTTCTCGCCCGCGCCGCGCAGCACGACCGCGACGATCTGGTCGTCCACGCGGCAGCGCTCGAACAGCGCGGCCAGTTCGCCGATCATCGCGTACGACAGCGCGTTGAGCGCGGCCGGCCGGTTCAGCGTGATCAGCGCCACGCGGTTCACGACGCGGAACCGCACCTCGGGCGCGTGCTCCGCGAACGCGTCGTGATTCGTGACCGGCGTGCTCATCGTTGCGGCGCTCCGTCGGTGTTCCACTGCGGCGCGCGCTTGCCGAGGAACGCGGCCACGCCTTCGCGCGGATCGTTCGTATCGAACAGGTCGACGAAGCGTTCGCGCTCGACCGCGAGCGCCGCGCTGCGCGGCACGCCGCGGCGCGCGAGGCCGATCAGTTCCTTGCTGGTCGCGACCGCGTGCGGGCTCTGCCGCGCGACGTTGCGCGCGAGCGCCAGCGCCGCATCGCGTGCGGCGCCGCTGTCGACCACGTCCTCGACGAGGCCGATCCGCAGCGCCGTCGCCGCGTCGACACGCGCGCCGGTCAGGATGATCTTCTTCGCCCAGCCCTCGCCGACGAGCCAGGGTAGCGTCTGCGTGCCGAGCCCGCACGGCAGCAGGCCGACCGACAGCTCGGGCAGCGCCATCTGCGCATGCGTCTCGGCGATCCGCAGGTCGCATGCGAGCGCGCATTCGAGCCCGCCGCCCATCGCATAGCCGTTGATCGCCGCGATCGTCACGACGCGCGCGTCATGCAGCGCCTCGAACGCCGCGCCGAAGCGCGACGCCATCGCGCGCGCGACCGCGCGATCGCCGTCGGCGAACGTGTTGAGGTCGGCGCCCGCGCTGAAGAACTTCGAGCCGTCGCCGGTAATCACCAGTGCGCGCACGCGCGGGTTCGCATTCAGTTCGGCGACGGTTGCCTGCAATTGCTGCAGCCCTTCCGCCGTAAAGGCGTTCGCGGGCGGACGCTTGAGCGTCGCGCACGCGATCGCGCCGTCGTCGACGTAGTCCAGTTCGATCATCACGCGTCCTTCTTCGTTGCCGGTTGGTACAGGCGGATCACCGCCGAGAAATCGAGCTGACCGTCGCCGCGGCTGCTCATCGTCTGGTACAGCTGCTGCGCGAGCGCACCGAGATAGACGGGCTGGCGCGCCTGCTTCGCCGCGTCGTTCGCGAGGCCGAGATCCTTCAGCATCAGGTCGGTGCCGAAGCCGCCCGAGTAGCCGCGCGACGACGGTGCGGTCTCGATCACGCCCGGATACGGGTTGTAGGTGTCCGAGCTCCAGCAGCGGCCGGTCGACGTGTTGACGATGCCGGCCAGCACCTTCGGGTCGATGCCGAGCGCGACGCCGAGCGACATCGCCTCCGACACGGCCGCCATCGAGATGCCGAGCACGAGGTTGTTGCAGACTTTCGCGACCTGCCCCATGCCCGTCGCGCCGCAGTGGACAATGTTCTTGCCCATGCCCGCGAGCACCGGCTTCACACGCTCGAAATCCGCATCGCTGCCGCCGACCATGAAGGTCAGCGTGCCGGCCGCCGCGCCGCCGGTGCCGCCCGACACCGGCGCATCGACGAACGCGCCGCCGTGCTCGCGCACCAGCGCGCCGAACGCCTGCGCACTCGCCGGGTCGATCGTGCTCGAATCGATCACGGTCGCGCCCGCGCCGAGACCGGCCAGCACGCCGTTCTCGCCGGACAGCACCGAGCGCACGTGCGGTGCGGCCGGCAGCATCGTGATCACGAACGTCGCGCCCGACGCCGCATCGCGCGGCGACGCGGCCACCTGCGCGCCGGCGTCCTGCAGCGCGCGCAATGCATCGGCGCTCAGGTCGAACGCGTGCACTTCATGGCCGGCTTTCAGCAGGTTCAGCGCCATCGGCGCGCCCATGTGGCCGAGGCCGATAAATCCGATTTTCATGGTGGTGTCCTCCGCTGCTCAATGCAGCCGGATCGTCGTATTCACCGGGCCGGCCGTCGTGTCGTCGTCGAACCAGCGTGCGGTGACCGTCTTGGTCTGCGTGTAGAACTGCACGACCTGCTTGCCGTACGGGCCGAGATCGCCGAGCTTCGAGCCGCGCGAACCGGTGAAGCTGAAGAACGGCACCGGCACCGGGATCGGGATGTTGATGCCGACCTGGCCGATGTCGATCTCGCTCTGGAACTTGCGTGCGGCCGCGCCGCTTTGCGTGAACAGGCCGACACCGTTGCCGAACGGGTTCGCGTTGACGAGCGCGATCGCTTCGTCGAGCGTGTCGACTTCCATCACGACCAGCACGGGGCCGAAGATTTCATGCGTATAGACCGACATGCCCGTCGTCACGCCCGAGAAGATCGTCGGGCCGATGAAGTTGCCGTGCTCGTAGCCGTCCACCTTCACGCCGCGGCCGTCGAGTTCGAGCTTCGCGCCCTCCTTCACGCCGGCTTCGACCAGCGACAGGATGCGCTCCTTCGCGGTCTTCGACACGACCGGGCCGACGTCCGTACCGGCTTCCGCACCGGCATTGACCTTCAGCGCCTTCGCCTTCGCGACGAGATCGGGCAGCCAGTCGCGCGCGTTGCCGACGAGCACCGCGACCGACGTCGCCATGCAGCGCTGGCCGGCCGCGCCGAAGCCTGCGCCGACGAGTGCGTTGATCGCCTGCTCGCGGTTCGCGTCGGGCAGGACGATCGCGTGGTTCTTCGCGCCCATCATCGACTGCACGCGCTTGCCGTGCGCGCTGCCGAGGTTGTACACGTGCGTGCCGACCGCCGTCGAGCCGACGAACGAGATCGCCTTCACGAGCGGATGCGTGCAGATCGCGTCGACGACTTCCTTGCCGCCGTGCACGACGTTCAGCACGCCTTTCGGTACGCCGGCTTCGACCGCGAGCTCGACGAGTTCCATCGTCGACATCGGGTCCTGCTCGGACGGCTTCAGCACGAACGTGTTGCCGCACACGATCGCCATCGGGAACATCCACAGCGGAATCATCGCGGGGAAGTTGAACGGCGTGATGCCTGCGCACACGCCGAGCGGCTGGCGCAGCGTGTAGGTGTCGACACCGCCCGCGACGTTCTCCGCGAATTCGCCGAGCTGCAGCGTGCCGATCGAGCACGCGTGCTCGACCACTTCGAGGCCGCGGAAGATGTCGCCTTCGGCATCGGGGATCGTCTTGCCCTGCTCGGCCGTCAGCGTCTTCGCGATGCGCTGCTGGTTCGTGCGCACGAGATCCTGGAACTTCAGCATGATGCGCATGCGCGCGGCGATCGGCGTGTTCTTCCATGTCGCATACGCGGCGTGCGCGGCCTGCACGGCCGCGTCGACTTCCGCGACGGTCGCGAACGGCACGCGCGCGAGCACCTGCTGCGTCGCCGGGTTGACGATGTCGCGCCACTCTTTCGTGGCGGACTCGACGAAGGCGCCGTCGATCAGCAGCTTGACCGTCGGCACGTCTTGCCCCTCACGGGGCGTCGGATTCGCGTTCATCGAGGCATTCTCCTTGCAGTGGGCCGCGGAGCGTCATGCACCGTGCGGCCGGTTCAGTTCGGCTGCGGGCGGCGGCCGCGACATGCGGCGCGCGCGGCCCGCGGTCACGTCATTTCAGTTCGGCAGCAAAATCTTCTTCCCAGTATTCGCCGGGCATCCGCGCGCTCGCGTCATCACCGCGCTCGATCTCGCGGCGGCGCAGCTCGACGCGGCGGATCTTCCCCGAGATCGTCTTCGGCAGCTCCGCGAACTGCAGGCGGCGGATCCGCTTGTACGGCGCGAGCTTCTCGCGCGAGAAACGGAAGATCTCCAACGCGAGCTCGGGGCTTTCCTCGTAGCCCTGCCGCAGGGTGACAAAGGTTTTCGGCACCGACAGCCGCACGGGGTCGGGGCTCGGCACCACGGCCGCCTCGGCGATCGCCGGATGCTCGATCAGCACGCTCTCGAGTTCGAACGGGCTCAGCCGGTAGTCGGACGACTTGAACACGTCGTCCGCGCGGCCGATGTACACGTAGTAGCCGTCGTCGCCGCGCATCGCGATGTCCGACGTGCGGTAGTGGCCGTCGCGCATCGCGTGGGCCGTCGCGTCGGGATTGTTCGCGTAGCCGGTCATCAGCCCGACCGGGCGCGTGTCGCCGGCGCCGATCGGCAGCGCGACTTCGCCCTCGGTCACGGGCGCGCCGTCCGGGTCGAGCAGCGCGATCCGGTAGCCGGGCAGCGGCCGGCCCATCGAGCCCGCGACGACCGGCTGGCCCGGCGAGTTGCCGATCAGGCAGGTCGTCTCGGTCTGGCCGTAGCCGTCGCGAATCGAAATATTCCACGCCTTCTTCACGCGCTCGATGATCTCGGGATTCAGCGGCTCGCCCGCGCCGACGATCTCGCGCAGCTTCACGTCGAACGACGCGAGCGGCTGCTGCACGAGCATGCGCCACACGGTCGGCGGCGCGCACAGCGTCGTCACCTGGTATTTGACGAGCGCATCGAGCACGACCTTCGGCTCGAAACGCGCGTAGTTGAATGCGAACACGCAGGCCTGCGCATTCCACGGCGCGAAGAAGCAGCTCCACGCGTGCTTCGCCCAGCCCGGCGAGCTGATGTTCCAGTGGATGTCGCCCGGCTGCAGGCCGACCCAGTACATCGTCGACAGATGGCCGACCGGATAGGTGCGGTGCGTGTGCTCGACGAGCTTCGGCTTCGACGTCGTGCCCGACGTGAAGTACAGCAGCATCGGATCGTTCGCGTGCGTGACGGCGTCCGGCTCGAATGCGGCGCTCGCCGCATAGCCGTCGTTCATCGCGAGCCAGCCCGCGCGCGGCGCGCCGGCGACGATCTTCTGCGCGAGGCCGAGGTCGGCCTGTTCGAATTTGGCGGTTTCGTTCTCGTCGACGATCGCGTATTTCGCGCCGCCGATCTGCACGCGGTCGCGCACGTCGTCGGGCGACAGTTGCGTGGTGGCAGGCAGCACGATCGCACCGAGCTTCATCGCGCCGAGCATCGCGTCCCACAGCTCGACGCGGTTCGGCAGCATCAGCAGGATGCGGTCGCCGCGCACGACGCCGATCGAACGCAGCCAGTTCGCGATCCGCGACGAACGCTCGGACATCTGCGCGAACGAGTACGGATCGCCGGTGCCCGTCGCCGCGTCGACGATCCACAGCGCGGGCCGGTCGTTGCCGCGCGCCATCGGGTCGAAGTAGTCGAGCGCCCAGTTGAACGCGTCGAGCACCGGCCATTCGAAATCGCGGTACGCGGTTTCGTAGTCGGTGCGATGGCGCAGCAGAAAGTCGCGCGCGTTCAGGAATGCCTGTACCGTCATCGTTTTCTCCAGTCTCCATGTCTCGCGGCCAACCGGTGCACGTGCTGCAGCGCGTGCCCGGTTTCCTCTGTCGCGGCGCACGGTCACGTCGTTGCGTGCCGCGTTCACCGCGCTGCCCTCGTGCCCTGCCTGCTGTTTCGACCGGCGCGACCGGCGCGGCTCAAAGCTGCCGTGCGATCACCATCCGCTGCACTTCGCTGGTGCCTTCGTAAATCTGCGTGATGCGTGCGTCGCGATAGTGACGCTCGACTTCGTAATCGACCAGGTAGCCGTAGCCGCCGTGGATCTGGATCGCATCCGAACACACGCGCTCGGCCATCTCGGACGCGAACAGCTTCGCCTGCGACGCTTCCGACAGGCACGGCAGGCCGGCCGTGCGCAGCTTCGCCGCGTGATGCACGAGCAGGCGCGCGGCGTTGATCTGCACGGCCATGTCGGCGAGCTTCTGCTGGATCGCCTGGTGCTCGGCGATCGGCTTGCCGAACTGCACGCGCTCGCCCGCATAGCGGCGCGCCTTGTCAAATGCGGCGCGGGCGATGCCGAGCGCCTGCGCGGCGATGCCGATGCGGCCGCCTTCGAGGTTCGACAGCGCGATCTTCAGCCCTTCGCCGCGGTTGCCAAGCAGGTTTTCTTCCGGAATCGCGCAGTTCTCGAACGTGATCGGGCACGTATCCGATGCGCGGATGCCCATCTTCTTCTCGGGCTTGCCGACGATGAAGCCCGGCGTGTCGGTCGGCACCAGGAACGCGGAAATGCCGCGCTTGCCGGCTTCCGGATCGGTCATGGCAAAAACGATCGCGACGCCGGCGCGCTGGCCGTTGGTCACGAACTGCTTCGCGCCGTTCAGCACCCATTTGCCGTCGCGCAGTTCCGCACGCGTGCGCAGGTTGTTGGCCTCGGAACCGGCGTGCGGCTCGGTCAGGCAGAACGCGCCGATCACGCGGCCGGCCGCCATGTCGGCCAGCCAGCGATCCTTCTGCGCCGGCGTGCCGAAGCCGAGGATCGGCCCGCAGCCGACCGAGTTGTGCACGCTCATCATCGTCGCGCACGCGGCGTCGCCGGCCGCGACCTCTTCCATCGCCAGCGCGTAGGCCACGTAGTCCGTATACGAGCCGCCCAGCTCCTGCGGCACGATCATCCCGAGCAGGCCGAGTTCGCCGAGCTGCGCGACGATCGCGTCGGGCAGGTGCGCGTCGTGGTCCCACTGCGCCGCGTTCGGCGCCAGCCTCTCGGTCGCAAAGGCGCGCGCGGCATCGCGGATCATCCGCTGGTCTTCGGTGTAAAGCTCGTCCATGCTGCTGCTGTCTCCCGCGGCCGCCGGGCGCGACCGTCCTCGCGTTTCGATGCAACAAGTGTAGGCAAGCCCGCGCGACTGTTCGATGCTCGCGTCGCTCATTTACACTGAGCGTTTTTGCCACACCGGCGACACCGATGAAGCAGGAAGACAAGGGAACCGTCGCGATCAGCCTCGTCGCTTACAGCGTCGCGCTCGCCACGCGGCGCGGCGTCGCGGCCGAGCCGCTGCTCGCGCAGGCCGGCATCGCGCCCGCGCTGCTCGCGCAGCCGCGCGCCCGCGTGACCGCGCAGCAGTACGGCGCGCTGTGGAACGCGATCGCGCGCACGATGGACGACGAGTTTTTCGGGCAGGATCGCCACCCGATGCGCAGCGGCAGCTTCATCGCGATGAGCCAGTCCGCGCTGTCCGCGCGCGACGGGCTGCACGCGATGGCGCGCGCGGTGAATTTCATGCACTGCGTGCTCGACGACCTGCACGCGGAGCTCGACGCGAACCCGCAGCGCGTGCGGCTGCGCTTCGTGCACCGCAACAACGGCGCGACGCCCGCGATGTTCACGTACGCGACCTATTTCATCATCGTGTACGGGCTGACCTGCTGGCTGATCGGGCGCCGCATTCCGCTACTGCATGCGAGCTTCCGCTGCGACACGCCGCCCGCCGATCACGAATACCCGTCGATGTTCTGCGACGACATGCGGTTCAACGAGCCCGATTCGTATGTCGATTTCGATCCCGAATTCGCGACGCTGCCGGTCGTGCAGAACGCGAAGACGCTGAAGACGTTCCTGCGCAACGCGCCGGCCAGCTTCATCGTCAAGTACCGCAACCCGAACGCGCTCGCGCAGCGCGTGCGCGCGGTGCTGCGCGGGATGCCGCCCGCCGCGTGGCCGGGTGCGGGCGGGATGGCCGCGCGGCTGCACGTGGCCGAGGCCACGCTGCGCCGCAAGCTGCACCAGGAAGGCCAGGCCTACCAGTCGATCAAGGACACGCTGCGGCGCGATCTCGCGTTCGAGGCGCTGGCCGACCCTGCACGCACGATCGCCGACGTCGCGGCCGCAACCGGTTTCGCGGAACCGAGCGCGTTCTACCGCGCGTTTCGCAAATGGAGCGGGCGCAGCCCGGCCGACTATCGCGACGAAGTGCTCGCGCGCGGCGGCGGCGCGGCCTGAATCTGCACGACGCGGCCACGGCTTCGCGCTTTCCGCCGAAACCGCCTAATCTTTAAGCATCGGGCCCACGCCCTTTCCGCGAGCCGGACGGCGCGCGGCCGCGCGCCGCCCGGACGTCCCGATGCGCTTTCACCTTCATGAGCCGCCGCCGGCGCCTGCCGCGCCCGACGGCCGCCCCCGTCACCCGCTGTCCGCGCGGGTCGCGCGCGCCGCGCTGTTCGCGGCGCTGCTCGTCGTGTGCGCCGCGGTCGCCGCACCGCCGCCCGCGGACACGCCCGCTGCGCGCCCGGTCGTCGTGATCCCCGTCAACGGCGCGATCGGCCCGGCCAGCGCCGACTTCATCGTGCGCTCGCTCGATCGCGCCGCCCGCGAGCACGCGCCGCTCGCGATCCTGCAGCTCGACACGCCCGGCGGCCTCGATACATCAATGCGGCAGATCATCAAGGCGATCCTCGGCTCGCCGGTGCCGGTCGCCGCGTTCGTCGCGCCGGGCGGCGCACGGGCCGCGAGCGCGGGCACCTACATCGTCTATGCGAGCCACTTCGCGGCGATGGCGCCCGGCACCAATCTGGGTGCGGCATCGCCCGTGCAGTTCGGCATCGGCGGCGCCGCGCCGCCGGGCGGGAACCCGGCGGCACCGCGGCCGACCGGCGCAACGGGCGCATCAGGTGCATCGGATGCGTCCGCCACGGCCGCCGCGCTGCCGACCGATACGCAGTCGACCGAGATCCGCAAGGCGATGCAGGACGCCTCCGCCTATATCCGCGGCCTCGCGCAGTTGCGCGGACGCAATGTCGAATGGGCCGAGCGCGCGGTACGCGAGGCCGTCAGCCTGTCGGCCAACGAAGCGCGTTCGCAGCACGTGGTCGACCTGATCGCGCAGGATCCGGCCGACCTCGCGCGCCAGCTCGACGGCCGCAGCGCGACGACCACCGCCGGCACGGTACGGCTCGCGACAGCACATGCGCCGCTCGTCGTCGTCGAACCCGACTGGCGCAGCCGCTTCCTCGCGATCATCGCCGATCCGAACGTCGCGCTGATCCTGCTGACGATCGGCATCTACGGGCTGTTCTTCGAGTTCGCGAACCCCGGCTTCGTGCTGCCGGGCGTCGCCGGCACGATCTGCCTGCTGGTCGGGCTGTTCGCGATGCAGTTGCTGCCGATCAGCTATGCGGGCCTCGGCCTCGTGCTGCTCGGCCTCGGTTGCCTCGTCGCCGAGGCGTTCCTGCCGACCTTCGGCGTGCTCGGTTTCGGCGGGATCGTGTCGTTCACGATCGGCGCGCTGATGCTGATCGACACCGACGTGCCCGGCTACGGGATTCCGTGGCCCGTGATCGCGAGCCTCGCGCTCGGCGGCGGGCTGCTCGTCGCGGGCGTGTCGAGCGTCGCGCTGCGCGCACGGCGCCGGCCCGTCGTGACGGGCGCCGAGGCAATGCTCGGCAGCATCGGCGAAGTGCTCGACGACGGCCTCCATCCGGACCAGCCGCATGGCGCGGCCGGCGCGGCGCCGTCGGCCGCCGGCTGGGCGCTCGTGCACGGCGAGCGCTGGCGCGTGGCGAGCAGCGCGCCGCTGGCCGCCGGCTGCCGCGTGCGCGTCACCGGCCGCCACGGCCTGACGCTGACCGTCGCGCCGCTCTACGACGTGCCGGTACCGCAGCCAACCCAGGGAGAACCTTCATGATCGGTTACACGTTCGGCTTCAGCAGCGTCCTGATCGTCTTCGTCGTGGTGCTCGTCGCGTCGTCGATCCGCATCTTCCGCGAGTACGAACGCGGCGTCGTGTTCATGCTCGGCCGGTTCTGGAAAGTGAAGGGACCGGGGCTCGTGCTGATCATCCCGATCGTCCAGCAGGTCGTGCGGATCGACTTGCGCACCGTCGTGTTCGACGTGCCCGCGCAGGACGTGATCACGCGCGACAACGTGTCGGTGAAGGTCAACGCGGTCGTGTATTTCCGCGTCGTCGACCCGGAGAAGGCCGTGATCCAGGTCGCGCGCTTCTTCGAGGCGACGAGCCAGCTCGCGCAGACGACGCTGCGCGCGGTACTCGGCAAGCATGAACTCGATGCGCTGCTGGCCGAGCGCGAGCAGCTGAACGCCGATATCCAGAAGACGCTGGACGCGCAGACCGATGCGTGGGGGATCAAGGTGTCGACGGTCGAGATCAAGCACGTCGACCTGAACGAGACGATGATCCGCGCGATCGCGCGGCAGGCCGAAGCCGAGCGCGAGCGGCGCGCGAAGGTGATTCACGCGGAGGGCGAGCTGCAGGCGTCGGAGAAGCTGCTGCAGGCCGCGCAGCGGCTCGCGTTGCAGCCGCAAGCGATGCAGCTGCGCTATTTGCAGACCTTGACGACGATCGCGGCCGACAAGAACTCGACGATCGTGTTTCCGCTGCCGGTCGATCTGCTGGGGGCGTTGCTGGACCGGTTGGGGTCAAAACCCGGGCAGTGACGGCGCCGGCCGTCGGGCTGTTCCGGCTGTCCCGACGCAGCGGCGGACGACCCGCCTCCCCCGGTATGCGGGAGGCGCCGTGCATCCGCGCACCGGGCAATGCGCCGCCCCGCCGGTCTAGAGCCCTCCCTCCATTTCCCCGTTCCATTAGGACAAATCCTCACTTCCGGGGACCCGGAACGGTCTATGATCGTTACATCACTCAATGACACATTAAATGCTGACTGAATAACCCGCGACGGTGACGCCGGCGGGCGCGTTCCGGATCAGCGCCCCCAACGGAGACGCACCATGGCCGACCACCACCCGCTGCCGGAAGTCCACCTCGACGAGCTGCCCCAATTCCGCGCGGTCCAGCAACTCGCGTACCGCTGCGTCGAAACCGTCGGCGCGATGCTCTACCCCGGCATCACCGAGAAGGAAGCCGCGCGCCTGCTGACCGAATGGCTGCAGGACAACGGCGTGCACGACTGGCTGCACAAGCCGTTCGCGTGGTTCGGCGACCGCACCGCGTTCGAAGGCTTCTCGGGCCTCAAGCACATGGGCGGCTTCAATCTCGCGTTCTTCCCGAGCAACCGCCAGCTCGAAACCGACATGCCGGTGATCCTCGACGTCGCGCCGGTGCTCGACGGCATCGTCGCCGACGTCGGCTACGCGCACTGCCTCGGCCACAACCCGATCCTCGAACAGCTGCAGGACGACCTGATGGACCACCGCGACATGATCGTGCGGCTCGTGAAGGCGCGCCGGTCGATGGCCGAGGTCGCGCAGGAAGTCGACGCGCTGTGCCGCCGCCAGGGCGTCGAGCCGCGCCACAAAGCCTATCCGTTCAAGGTGCTCGCGCATCGCGTCGCGAAGATCCACAAGCTGTCGAAGCCGCGCTTCGTCGCGCGCTTCGGGCTGAACGCGACGCGCAACCTGCTGCTCGACCAGGGCCGCGCGGCGAAACAGCAGGGCTGGTCGCCGCTGTGGTCGATCGACCGCCGCTCCGAGCATGCGCCGGTGCCGGGGCTGTGGGCCGTGGAGCCGCATCTCGGCTTCGCCGGCGTCGGCGCGAAATTCGAGGAACTGCTCGTGATCACGGACGACGACGC
Organism: Burkholderia sp.; assembly: GCA_031253835.1. Lineage (GTDB taxonomy): Bacteria > Pseudomonadota > Gammaproteobacteria > Burkholderiales > Burkholderiaceae > Burkholderia. The sequence goes on from JAIRVP010000067.1 coordinate 103,706, forward strand.
GTACTGGCTCGACGACGACCTGCCGCACGTGCGCCGCTGGCAGCGCCGCCAGGCCGAACGCACGCAGGCCGTCGCGACCGTGCCGGCCGCCGCCTGACGCATCCGCGCCTTTCCTCCCGACTCCCTGAACGACGGACTCACGATGCAACCTCTTTCCGACGAAGCGCCGCTGGCCCTGTTCGAATCGGTTCACGGCGAAACGGCGGTCACCTCCGGCGACCTGACGCTCGCGGTCAAGACCTGGGGCGACCCGGCCCGCTCGCCGGTCGTGCTCGTGCACGGCTATCCCGACGACAGCAGCGTCTGGCAGCACGTCGCGCCGCTGCTCGCGCGCAAGCACTACGTGATCGCGTACGACGTGCGCGGCGCGGGCCTGTCCGGCGTGCCGAAGCGCACAGCCGACTATCACCTCGCGAAACTGACCGACGACTTCGTCGCGGTGACCGACGCGCTCTGCCCCGGCCGCGCGGTACACCTGATCGCGCACGACTGGGGCTCGATCCAGGGCTGGGAATTCGTCACCGATCCGCGCCTTGCCGGCCGCATCGCGTCGTACACGTCGTGCTCGGGGCCTTGCCTCGACCACGTCGGCTTCTGGCTGCGCGAACGCGTGCTGCGCCCGACGCCCGCCTCGCTGGCCAAGCTCGGCGGCCAGCTCGTGCGGTCGTGGTACGTGTACCTGTTCCACCTGCCGTTCATCCCCGAGCTCGGCTGGCGGCTGTGGCTCGGCCGCGCGTGGCCGCGCCTGCTGCGCCGGCTCGAGAAAACGCCGGCCACGCCGCGCCCGACGCAGGCCGACGACGGTGCGCGCGGCGTGCGCCTCTATCGCGCGAACTTCATCCGCTGCCTGTTCGCGCCGCGCGAACGCTACGCGCACGCGCCCGTGCAGACGATCGTGCCGCTCGGCGACAAGTACGTGAGCCCCGCGCTGTCCGAGAACCTGTCGCGCTGGGTGCCGCAGTACTACCGCCGCGAAGTCGCGGCCGGCCACTGGCTGCCGCTCGCCGATCCGTCGCGCTTCGCGGATCTCGCCGGGCAGCTGATCGACGCGGTCGAATCGGGCGACGAACCGCCCGCGCTCGCGAACGCGCGCCGCCGCGCCACGAGCGGCCGTTTCAGCGGCAAGGTCTCGGTCGTCACCGGCGCGGGCAGCGGCATCGGCCGCTGCGCGGCGCTCGCGTTCGCCCGCGAAGGCGCGACGGTCGTCGCGTGCGACATCGATCTCGCGAGCGCCGAACGCACCGCACTGCTGCTCGGGCTGACCGGCGCGCAGGCATACGCGAAACGCGTCGACGTCGGGTCCGCCGACGAGATGGAAGCGCTCGCGACGTGGGTCGGCAGCGAACTCGGCGGCGCGGACATCGTGATCAACAACGCGGGCATCGGCATGGCCGGCGGCATCCTCGACACGAGCGCGCGGCACTGGGAGCGGATCCTGCACGTGAACCTGTGGGGCGTGATCCACGGCTCGCGGCTGTTCGCGCAGCAGATGGCCGCGCGCGGCACCGGCGGGCACATCGTCAACACGGCGTCGGCGGCCGCGTTCGGGCCGTCGCGCGACCTGCCCGCGTATGCGACGACGAAGGCCGCCGTGCTGATGCTCAGCGAATGCATGCGCGCGGAACTCGCGGAGAAAGGCATCGGCGTGACGGCCGTGTGCCCGGGTTTCGCGGAGACCGGAATCATGGCGTCGACGCAATACGCGGGCGCCAACGCCCAGGACGAAGCGCGGCTGCGCAAGCGCGCGACGAAGCTGTACCAGATGCGCGGCCTGAAACCCGAAACCGTCGCGCAGGCGATGGTCGACGGCGTGCTGCGCAACCGCCCCGTCGTCGCGGTCGGCGGCGAGGCGCACGCGATGCGTTTCGTCGGCCGCTTCATGCCGTGGCTCGGCCGGATGATCGCCCGCGTCAGCATGGCATCGCATTGACGGCGCATGGCGCCGCACAGGGAGACAACATGACCGATACCGCCGACTACCACAAGATCAGGGCCCGGCACGTGAAGTTCGACTTCAGCGACACGCCGATCACCTGGGTGCCGAACGATCCGGGCAGCACGCACATCATCAACACGCTGAACCTGCTGTTCCCGGAAGGCGAGCTGTGGTTCTGCCGCGTGTACAACAAGGCGCTGCCGCTGATCGCCGATGCGCGCCTGCGCGACGAGGCCGAAGGCTTCCTGCGCCAGGAGGCCGTGCACTCGCGCTCGCACGGCGGCGTGCTGAAGCACTACTACGACCGGCACGGGATCGACACGAAGCCGTTCACGCAGAAGCTCAACCGGCTGTTCACGCGCGTGCTCGGCGAACAGCCGCTCGGGCTGAAGATCGGCCATACGCGCTTCTGGCTGCGGCAGCAGCTGGCCGTGATCGCGTCGCTCGAGCATTTCTTCGGCTATCTCGGCAACTGGGTGCTCAACGCGCACGGGCTCGACGAAGGCCGTGCCGACCCGACGATGGTCGACCTGCTGCGCTGGCACGGCGCCGAGGAAGTCGAGCACCGCACCGTCGCGTTCGACATCTACCGGCACCTCGGCGGCAGCTATCCGGAGCGCTGCGTGCACATGGCATTCGTGATCCTGCTGCTGCTCTACTACATCACGACCGGCGCGAAGTTCATGTACAGGCGCGACCCGGCGGCCGGCCGCTACCCGGGCTTCGTACTGGCGTGGTGGCAGGGTTCGCGGCGCGGGCACCTGCCGTCGTTCTGGAAGGTGATCGGCGCGGCGCTGCGTTATTTCAAGCCGAGCTACACGCCGCACCACGAAGGCTCGACCGAGCAGGCGCTCGCCTACCTCGCGCGCTCGCCGGCCGCGCAGGCCGCCGCGCACGGCGGCAACTGGGGCACGACGAAGGGCGCCTGACCGTGCTTCCGGCCGGTTCGGCGGGCGACTCCCGCCGAAATGCGTACAATCGCGGCTTCAATTTCCCGGAGGTGCCGCGATGGCCATGAAGAAAACCGATCTCGAAAAGAACAAGGCGCTCAAACTGACGCAAGCGATGAAGCAGTCGGGCTCCGCGCGTTTCGGCAAGGGCGCCGACGAAGCCGCCAAGCTCGACCGCCGCGCGCAGCGCAAGCTCGACCAGGAACAGGGCCTCGTGCCGTTCGCATGCAAGCTCAACGCCGAGCTCGTCGAACAGCTGAAGGCACGTGCGGCCACGCACCCGGAAGGGATGACGGGCCTGCTGTCCGAACTGCTCGTGAACGGCCTCGCGCAACGCGACGCGTAACCGCCACGTATCTCGAAATTTCCGTTGACATTGCTACGCTGCCACGACACACTCGTTCGCATGCCTATGCTCAAGCCCAGCGCCATCGCGCATAAAACACGAGTGAACGCCCGTACGCGGCGATCACCGGGGGCGCTTGTGCGTTAGCATCGAGATTCAGTTGCGCATGTCACAAGGCCTCGCCGGAAACGGATGAGGCCTTTTTGTTTTGGTGCGCGTCATCCCGCCCGGCTCAACGGATGGAGATGACGATGGACCAAGCAAGCCGGCTGGTTGTTTGTCGCGATCGGTGCCGCACCGACGCAATCGCATTGCCGAGAGTCGAACTGCATTTCACGGTCGCGCCGCGCAAGACGCTGGCGTGGCGCGCGCAGAACGATGCCGAGATCCGCGTGCACGATGCGACGCTGTGGATCACGCGGCTGGGCAGCGTCGACGATTACTGGATTCGAACCGGCGACGTGCTGCGCGTGCAGCGCGGCGATCGCATCTGGATCAGCACCGACGACGACACGCCCGCCGCAGCCTCGATCACGACCGTGTACGTGATGAAACGCGATGCGTGGCTTCCGCGTGCGATCGCACGGATGCGCGACATGCTGGGCAGACGATGTCGAAGATCGCGCGAGTGACGCATCCTGCATCGCCGCGCATATCCCGAAAATAGTCGTTGACAACACCGCAGCCCGACAACAGAATCGTTCGCATGCCTACGTTCAAGCTCATCGCCGTTGCGATTCATTGCTCGATGAACATTCGAAAGAATGATTCACGGGAGGCGCTTGTGCGTTAGCAATCGAGCAGTACCGCATGTCACACAAGGCCTCGCCGGAAACGGATGAGGCCTTTTTGTTCTGGTGCGCGTCATCCGTCCGGCCCACTGAATGGAGAAGACGATGGACCAGGCAAGCCAGCTGTTTGACCGTCCCGATCGGCGCCGCACCGGCACGATCGCGTTACCGACTGTCGTGATCCGTTTCGCGGTCGCGCCGCGCACGACGATGACCTGGCGCGCGCCGCAGGATGCGGAGCTCCGCACGCATGGCGCGGCGCTGTGGGTCACGCGCCCGCCGAGCGTCGACGATCATTGGGTGCGGCCCGGCGACGTGCTGCGCATCGCGCGCGGCGAGCGCATCTGGCTCGGCACCGATGCCGACCGATCGGCCGAAGCGACGCTCACGACCGCGTACGTGCGGCGCGGCGAGCGCTTCAGGCGCATGCTCGCGCAAGTGCAACGTTTGCTCGTCGGGGTAGGGAGAAGGAGCGGATGAGCGACGTGCCGTCAGGCACGCGAGACGCGGAACGGCCGCGACCGGAAACGGACGCACCCGCGGCGCAGTACGCCGCAGGTGCGCATCGAATGTCGCGGCACGCCAGTGCGTGCCGCGAGCGATCGCACGCCGTGCGCAGCAACCGGATGCAGTGCGTGCATCAGGTGCTGGCGGCGAGACGCGGGCCCGTGCTCCGGGGAGTGGAATCGAGGTCGGGACGCTGCGCTGCCTGCGAGGTCACCCACGGATCGATGCCCTGCTTCTGCACCTCTTCGAGGAATGACACTCGTGTGCGCCAGTAATCCGCTTGTAATTTCGCATCGATGACGCGCTGTTCGGCTGCGAACAGTTCCATGCGCGCCGTCACGAGCATCGACGCAGCGGTTTTTTCCGGCGTGGGGGCGTGTCGCATCGCCCAACGGCTGATCCAGTTCAACATGCTGACCTCCGTGATTACGGACGAACCCGCATCGGGCAATCGCAATCGGCCGTGCCTGCCCGAACGCGCAACGGCCTTGACCGCCATTCACCGCCTGGCCTGCACGGACTGCGACTCCCCCGCGTCGGCAATTACCGGCCGGCGTGTGCATGCGCGGTGTATCTATCCTAGAAAGACTTGCCGGTTTACGCGATGGGGTCTTGCAATCTTTTACACAGAAACCACAGTCGCCCCCGCATCGCGAAATGACAGTTGCGGACGGGACGGCTTCGGCGCAGGATAGCCCGATATCTGCCACCGCATGGACTGACGAATGACCGCTGCACGCCGCAGCCGGGCATCCGCACCGGCCGCGCACGTGCGTCCGCGCGCACGCGCTGCCTGCCCCGCGTTCGTGCAGCATGCGGGCGCTCCGTTTCAGTCGCATGTCATCGCGCCTTGCGCGAAGCGGCCGTCATGCCGTTGCGCACGCATCGGCCGGTTTCGCCCGCTCCCGCCGCCGCCCTTTCCGTCTTTTCCACCGTTTCCGCCATTTCTGCCGGTCCGTGCCGCGCGAACCGGTAAAATGCGCGCCTTCGTCGCGCGGCCGGGCTGCCAGACCGTTCGCGCGCAGGCAACCGATCGTGCCCTCCAACTATATCGTCCGAGCTATCCGCGCTATTACAATCCGCCGATAGCCGGGCAATAGTGGCTGGTTACATTAAGCCGGCCGCGCGCTGCCTGTACAACAATTCGGCACAACAATCAACACGACAACCCGACCGGAGAAACGCCTTCATGGAATCCATCAAGCGGTATTTCGGCTTCGCTGAAGCCGGCACCGACTTCCGCACCGAAATACTCGCGGGCGTCACCACGTTCCTGACGATGGCCTACATCATCTTCGTCAACCCCGCGATCCTCGGCGACGCCGGCATGCCGAAGGAATCCGTGTTCGTCGCGACCTGCCTCGTCGCGGCGCTGGCGTCGATCATCATGGGGCTGTACGCGAACTACCCGATCGCGTGCGCGCCCGGCATGGGCCTGAACGCGTATTTCGCGTACACGGTCGTCAAGGGGATGGGCTTCACGTGGCAGGCCGCGCTCGGCGCGGTGTTCATCTCCGGCTGCCTGTTCCTGCTCGTCACGCTGTTCCGCGTGCGCGAGGCGATCGTCAACGGCATTCCGAAATCGCTGCGGATCTCGATCACCGCCGGTATCGGCCTGTTCCTCGGCATCATCTCGCTGAAGACGTCCGGCGTGATCGTCGGCAACCCGGCCACGCTCGTCACGCTCGGCGACCTGCACAAGCACGACACGATCCTCGCGATCGTCGGCTTCTTCACGATCGTCACGCTCGACCACCTGCGCGTGCGCGGCGCGATCCTGATCGGCATCATCGGCGTCACGATCCTGTCGTTCTTCTTCGGCGACAACCAGTTCCACGGCGTGTTCTCCGCGCCGCCGTCGATCGACGCGACGCTGTTCAAGCTCGACATCCGCGCCGCGCTGTCGACCGGCATCATCAACGTGATCCTCGTGTTCTTCCTCGTCGAGCTGTTCGACGCAACGGGCACGCTGATGGGCGTCGCGAACCGCGCGGGCCTGCTCGTCGAAGGCAAGATGAACCGCCTGAACAAGGCGCTGCTCGCCGACAGCACGGCGATCGTCGCGGGCTCGGTGCTCGGCACGTCGTCGACCACCGCGTACATCGAAAGCGCATCGGGCGTGCAGGCCGGCGGCCGCACGGGCGTGACGGCGATCACCGTCGCGGTGCTGTTCCTCGCGTGCCTGTTCATCGCGCCGCTCGCCGGTGTCGTGCCGGCCTACGCAACGGCGCCCGCGCTGCTGTACGTGTCGTGCCTGATGCTCCGCGAGATGGTCGACGTGCCGTGGGACGATGCGACGGAAGCCGTGCCGGCCGCGCTGACCGCGCTGCTGATGCCGTTCACGTACTCGATCGCGAACGGCGTCGCATTCGGCTTCATCGCGTACGGCGGCCTGAAGCTGCTGACGGGCCAGGCGCGCACGGTCAAGCCGATCGTGTGGATCATCGCGGCCGTGTTCCTGTTCCGCTTCTTCTATCTCGGCAGCGAGTAAACGCAGCGCGGCACGATGAAAAAACGCCACCTGCGGGTGGCGTTTTTTCATCGTGCGATTTCTTCTGCGATCCTGACGAATCGGCGCACCCGGTCGTGCATGCGCCCGGGCAACCGGTGCCGCCCGCGTATGAAAATGCCGCCCGACTCCGCCGAACGGCATTGCGTGAAAGGCAACGTCCTCGCGTGCGTCGCGCTCAGTCGCGCGCGCCGCAAGACGAGCGTCGTGTCGTCAGCGCCAGTTGGCCTCGTAGAAGCGCACGTAACCGCTGCGCAGCGTCACGCATTGCGCGCGCGTCTCCGACAGCAGGCGTCGCGCAGCCGCCTCGATACGGTCGCGGTGCTGGTCGAATGCGCCGACCATGTCCTCGAAGCGCGGCGAGGCCGCGCCGAAGTGGTCTTCCAGCGCCTCGGCGGTGATCTGACATTGGACGCGCTCGCCATTGACCAGTGCCGTGAATGCAAGCATCAGGTCACGCCCCGAATATTCGGGCTTCTCATTCGTGAAATGGATCTGCATGGGAGCCGCCTCGACCGGTAGAAAACGAATGACCGCGTCCGTCGTCCGCTACCGGCCGGACGAAATATGTACGCGGGCTCGCCGGCGGAGGCCCCGACCGCGGGGTGTGGCGCGGTCAATGCATGCCGGTTGATTTCCACTTTAGACGGTTTCGCGCGGGAGGCAAAATTTCCCGCGTGCGTCGTTCCGACGCGCCATTTATCAGATCAGCGCGGCATCAGGCACCGTTTCGGAAACGGGCGTCAGTGCGGATCGGTCGGCCAGATGTTGAGCGCGATCGCGGCGGTCGTGACGCCCACCGCAATCGCGGCCGCCCCGTATCGCACCGCATCGGTCAGATCGAACAGCAATCCGTGGATCGCCACGGCAATGCCGCCCAGCATGATGAACGTGGCGATGGCCGCCAGCACGACTCTCAGTTCCGTCCGAACCATGATGCGTCTCCCGAACGGATGCATGTCGCGTCGCATGCATGTTGCGATGCGGAACACGGCGCGTGCGTGCTCCATTTCCATCATTGCAGGCGGGCGCTTAAAAGCAAGGGGATTTTGTTCGCGGTCGCACAGCGCACGTGGCGCTTGTATGATGATGCGTACCCGGACGGTCGGCTGTCGCGCCGGATGGTGCACCGCGAGCGGCGAGACACGCCGCCGCCGGTTCCGATTCGGTCGGCCCGGGTTGCCCCGGGAACAGGAGACAAGTCATGCCGCAACCCTTCGTGCTGCCCGCCGCCGCGGGTCGCACCGACCTGCTCGCGCAGGCGCATGCGCGTTCGACCGCGGTCGGCCTGCGCGCGCACGAACGCCCCGATTTCGCGCCGCTGTCGCGCATCGCGCTGCGCGAACTGCTCGACACGAATCACACGCTGTTCTCGCACGCGCGCCCGGTGATGGAAGACCTCCACGCGCAGATCGCCGATACGCAAAGCCTCGTGCTGCTGACCGACGCCGACGGCGTGATCCTGCACAGCATCGGCGACGCGGACTTCATCGAGAAAGCCAACCGCGTCGCGCTGTGCACCGGCGTGTCGTGGGCCGAAGGCGCGCGCGGCACCAATGCGATCGGCACCGCACTCGCGTCGGGCCAGGCCGTCGTCGTGCACGGCTCCGAACACTTCCTGCGCGCGAACCACATCCTCACCTGCTCGTGCGCGCCGATCGTCGATCCGTTCGGCCGCACGCTCGGCACGCTCGACGTGAGCGGCGACCCGCGCGGCTCCAGCCCGCATACGCTCGCGCTCGTGCGGATGTCCGCGCAGCTGATCGAGAATCACCTGTTCGCGAACCAGTGCGGCGAAGCGCTGCGGCTGCGCTTTCACGCGCACGAGGATTGCGTCGACTCGCTGTTCGCCGGGCTCGTCGCATTCGGCCCCGACGGCGGGCTGATCGCCGCGAACCGCAGCGCGCAATTCCAGCTCGGCGCGTCGTTCGACGCACTGCAGCATCAGGCCAGCGATGCGCTGTTCGGCATGCGCTTCGGCCAGCTCGCGCAGCAGGCCGCCCGCGCGCCGGGCGCCACGTTCCGCCTGACGCTGTCGACCGGCGTGCGCGTGCTCGCCCGCTGCGAATTCCCGGACGCGCAGAAGACGACCGTTGCCGTCACGCCGCCCGCGCCGGCCGTGCGCGGGCGCGCGCCGGACCCCGACGCGATCACGTTCGCGACGCTCGACACCGGCGACGCACGCATGGCCGCCGTGCTCGAGCGCGTCGCGAAGATCCGTGGGCGCGACCTGCCGCTGCTGATCCTCGGCCAGACCGGCACCGGCAAGGAATGGCTCGCCCGCGCGCTGCACCAGGCGTCGCCGCGCGCGGACGGCCCGTTCGTCGCGGTCAACTGCGCGGCGCTGCCCGATTCGCTGATCGAGGCCGAGCTGTTCGGCTATGAAGACGGCGCGTTCACGGGCGCGCGCAAGCGCGGCAGCCCCGGCAAGATCGCGCAGGCCGACGGCGGCACGCTGTTTCTCGACGAGATCGGCGACATGCCGCTCGCGCAGCAGGTGCGGCTGATGCGCGTGCTGCAGGAGCGCGCGGTGATGCCGCTCGGCGGCGCACGCGCGGTGCCGGTCGACGTGCGCGTGGTCTGCGCGACCCATCGCGACCTGCGCGCGATGATCGCGGACGGTACATTCCGCGAAGACCTGTTCTACCGGATCAACGGGCTTGCAGTCACGCTGCCGGCGCTCGCCGCGCGCACCGACCTGCCCGCGCTCGTCGACCGGATTCTCGCGCGGCTCGCACGCAGCGAGCCGATGCCGCGCCGCATCGCGGCCGACGTGCTCGACGCGTTCACGCGCCACCGCTGGCCCGGCAACCTGCGGCAGATGACCAACGTGCTGCGTACGGCCGGCATGCTCGCCGAAGACGACGCCGAAATCGCGCTCGCGCATTTGCCCGACGATTTCTGGCTCGATTGCGACGATGCGCCGGCTGCGACGGAGGCCGCTGTGCCGACCACACCGGCGGTGCCGGCCGGCATGCACGAAGGCACGACGCTGCAAAGCCACCAGGCCGCGGTGATCGACGCCGTGCTTGCACGGCATGGCGGCAACGTATCGGCGGCCGCGCGCGAGCTCGGCCTCGCGCGCAACACCGTGTACCGCTACCTGCGGCGGCATTGACGCCCGCGGCCGGCGGACGCTGCCCGCCGGCCGGTTCGGGTATGCTTGGCGCGTTGCCGCCGACCCGCCGCCCGCTTCATTCATGACCGATCCCGACCACCCGCCCCTCGTGCGCATCGAGCCGCTCGGCACGACCTTCGACGCCCCCGATTCGCTGACGGTACTCGAGGCCGCCGCGTTCGCGCACGTGTCGCTGCCGCGCTCGTGCCGCAACGGCACGTGCCGAAGCTGCCTTTGCCGGATCGTCAGCGGCAGCGTACGCTACACAATCGAATGGCCGGGCCTGAGCCGCGACGAAAAGGCCGACGGCTATACGCTGCCGTGCGTGGCCGTCGCGACGTCGGACCTCGTGCTCGACGTGCCCGACGCGGTCATGCTCGACTAGACGCGGCGTGCGGTCGCGCGCGCCGTCCTGCCACGCCCGATCCTGCATGGAGAACGTGATGACCCAGCAAACCGATCGCATCGAGAAACAAGCCCGGCTCGCGGCATCGCCCGACCGCGTCTGGGAAGCCGTCAGCAATTCCGGCGAATTCGGCCACTGGTTCGGCGTCACGTTCGACGGGCCGTTCGCGGCCGACCAGCCGCTGTTCGGCCGCATCACGCCGACGCGCGTCGACGACGACGTCGCCAAGGCGCAGGAGCCGTATGCCGGCACTGTGTTCGAAATCGTCGTCGATCGCATCGAACCGAAGCAACTGTTCTCGTTTCGCTGGCATCCGTTCGCGATCGACCCGAATTACGATTACACGTCGGAACCGATGACGCTCGTCACGTTCACGCTCGCCGCGCAGGCCAGCGGCACGCTGCTGACGGTCACCGAAACGGGGTTCGACCAGTTGATCGAAGCGCGCCGCGCGAAGGCACGCGAGATGAACGACCACGGCTGGGCCGCGCAGATGATGCTGATCACGAAATATCTGGCGAAGCACGCGTAGCGCGCCGCTTCGTCGCACGCCGCTGCCGTCCCGCGAATCGACGTGCGTGTCATAATCCGCCCCATCTTCGCCCACACGCCGCCGCGCATCGCATGCTGAGTCGTCGCCTCCGGAAGATCGGCAGTCTGATCGGGATGCTCGCCATCCTGATGACGGCGCTCGCGCCGACGATCTCGCAGGCGCTCACCACGCAAGGGCGCGTCGACGCGCTGCTGGCCGGCTACTGCACGGCCGCGCCGGCCGCCGGCGACCGCTCCGCCGATGCGTCGACGAAGCGCCTGCAAGCGCATCTCCAGGCATGCGGCTATTGCAGCCTGCTTGCCCACACGCCCGCACTGCCCGCGCCCGAACTGACGTTCGCGGCCAACGTGCGCGTGATCCAGCACCGCGCGGCCACCCGCTTCGAAAGCCTGCGCCGCGCGCTGCCGCTCACTTCCGCGCAGCCGCGCGCCCCGCCGTTCGCGTCCTGATCCGTTGTCGTCACGCGTGATGCCGTAGCGCATCGCGTCGTCCGCGCACGCCGCTCGCGTGCGTGACATGTCACGTTTCGAAGGACGCTCACCGTCATGAACACCGCCACCTTCTTGCGCGGCGCACTCGCCGCGCTCGGCTTCGTCGTCATCCAGGCTGCCCACGCGCATGCCATGCCGAAGACGCAGGACCCGGCCGCCGACGCCACGCTGTCGGCCGCGCCGCACGCAGTCACGATCCATTTCAGCGAAGCGCTCGAACCGGCCTTCAGCTCGATCGCCGTCACCGACAGCCACGGGCAGTCGGTCGCCGACGGGAAATCGGCCGTCGACGCCGGCAACCGGAAACGGATGCACGTCGCACTGGCCAGCCTGACGGCCGGCACGTACACGGTCGCGTGGGTCGCGGTGGCCAGCGACGGCCATCGCACGCAAGGCCGTTACACGTTCACGCTGAAGTAATGCCCGCGCTGCCCCCTGCATCCACCCATCAGGAGAACCAACGATGAAACGCTCGATTCCGCCTGCCCTGCTCTTTGCACTGCTCGCGCTGCAAGCGCCTGCCACGTTCGCCGCACCGGCCGTGCAGGCCGATGCGTGCTGGATCCGCGCGATGCCGGCGACGGTGCCGTCATCCGGCTACTTCACGCTGAAGAACGACGGCGACACGCCCGCCACGCTGACGGGCATCGACAGCCCCGCGTACGGGATGGCGATGGTGCATGAAACGCAGACGAACGGCAGCACCGCGAAGATGGTTCATGTCGACTCGGTCGTCGTCCCCGCGCACGGCTCGCTGACCTTCAAACCGAAGCGCTATCACGTGATGCTCGAGGAGCCGCGCCAGGCCGTCGCGCCCGGCGCGAAGGTGCCGTTCCGGCTGCACTTCGCGGACGGCTCGACGGTGTCCGTGACCTGCGACGCGAAGCCGCCGGCCTACGCCGGCCAGTAACGCGCCCCGTATCCCGATCGAAGGAGACGCACATGAAAGACCGTCTGCCGCTGGCCGACCTGATCGTCCGCTACCGGACGCCGCTGAATCTCGCCGTGCTGATCGTTTGCGGATTGTGGGCCGCGTGGATCGCGTGGATGACGCGGCCCGCCGCGATCGACACGCCGCCGTCGATCCCCGCGTACTGCATGCGCGACGCGCGCTGACGCGCGTCGCCTGCACGGTTCCGGCGGCGGGCCGCGCCTTTATTGGCGTGGCATCATCGATTCATCCCGACCGCCGGAACCGCCTCTCGGAGCGACGCATGTCCATTCAGACCTGGATGCTGTTTGCCGCAGCCTATCTCGCCACGACGCTGTCGCCGGGGCCGAACGTGCTGCTCGTGATCCGCAACACGGTGCGCTACGGCACGCACGGCACCGCCGCGACGATCGCGGGCAACCTCGTCGCACAGGGCGTGGTCGTGTTGCTCGTCGCGCTCGGCGTCGGTGCGGTGCTGGCCGCGATGCCGCCGCTGTTCATTGCGATGAAGGTCGTCGGCGCCGCATACCTGATGGTGCTGGGCGTCCGGCAACTGCGCGGCGACCGCAAGGCCGCGGCGTCGACCGGCGCTGCGGAAATCGCCGTGCCCGACCGCAGGAAGCTGTTCCGCGAAGCGCTGTTCGTATCGGGCAGCAATCCGAAGACGATGATCTTCCTGTCGGCGTTCATGCCGCAGTTCATCGTGCACGACCGCCCGCTCGCGCTGCAGTTCGTCGTGATGTACGCGACGATCGCCTGCACCGTCGCGGTCGTCCACAGCGTCTATTCGGCCGGCGTGCGCCGCTTCCATCGCGGCTTCGGGACGAGCCGCGCGGTGCGCGCGCTCAAGCGCGCCAGCGGGCTGCTGTTCGTCGGGCTCGGGATCAGGCTGCTGACCGCGCGGCAGGCGTAAGCCGGCGATCGCGTCAGCGCAGGTGCGCGGCCAGCGCGGTCGTGATCGCATCGAACGACGGACGCGCGTCGACGTCCTCGTCCAGGCAAGCCGCCGCCAGCGCATCGAGCGCCGCCGTGCGCGGCTCGCATCGCTCGAGCAACTCGCCGAGCAGATAGCCGAACGCGCGCACTTCGAGCTTTTCGAACCGGGCGCCACGCAGGCGATCGTTCACGTCGTAGAGCGACGCCGCGCCGAAATCCCCGAGCAACGCGCCGCCTTTCCCGTCGTGCAGGATATTGTGCGCATACAGGTCGCCATGCATGATGCCGCGCGCATGCAGGTGGCCCGCGACCGACGCGATGCCGTGCGCGATCCGCACCGCTTCCGCCGGCGCGAATGTCGCGTCGGCCGCATACACGTCGCGCGTGCAGGACGCGAAACTCGGCGGCCCGGCGAGATTCGTGAGCGCGGGATCGACCAGTTCCATCACGAGCCCGTGCGTGCCGTCCGGATGCCCGCGGACCTTGCCGATCACCGGGATCAGGTCCGGGTGGCGGCCGGCGTGCAGGCACGCGGCCATTTCGCAATCGGGCAGGCCGTCGCTCGTCACCGCGCCCTTGAACAGCTTGACGGCAACGGCTCGTGACGGCTGCCCATCCGCGTGCCACTGCGCGCGGTAAATGACGCCCGACGCGCCCTCGCCCAGCTTCTGTTCACACGAAAGCGACGCCCAGTCGATCTCCGCGACGTCCGGCCCCGCAGAAGCGGCCGCCTCCGGCGCCGCGCCGAACGGATTGCCGGCCGCGGCGAGCCACGCGAGACGCGGCAGGCGCAACAGCCAGTCGGGCAACGCATCCAGCCGGTTCGCCGACAGGCGCACCAGTTCGAGCGCGCGGCATGCGGCCATTTCGGCCGGCAGCGCGCGCAGCTGATTGCCCGCGAGCATGAGCTTCTGCAATCGCGAACAGTCGCCGATATCGGCAGGCAGCGCGTCGACCGCGTTGTCGGTGAGAATCAGCCAGCGCAGTGCGCGCGGCAGCGAACCGCGCGGCACCGTGCGAATCCGGTTCGCCTTGAAGCCGATCATGTCGAGTTGCCCGCACGCGCCGAGCACGTCGGGGAACGCGGTGAAGCGGTTGCCGGACGCAAACAGGATGCGCAGGCGGTGCAGCCGCGGCAGGTCGTCCGGCAGCGCGGACAGCGCATTGCCGGTCAGGTCGAGCACTTCGAGCGTGTCGGCAAGATCGAAGATCTCGCGCGGAAATTCGGTCAACCCGCATGCGAGCGTGAGTTGCCGTGCGCCCGACAGTTGTCCGGCCTGCAGTTGTTCGAGGGTATGGGTCACGGGAGAAAACAGGTTGCAGTTGCGATGATCGTCAGACCGATCCGACGAATTCTACCGGGATCGCTTTCGTGCAAAACCACAACCTTGTCACGGCCCCTTCACAAACGCGCGATGTGACGTTAGAATTGCGCCCCTTGCAGTGCCGACGTGGTGAAATTGGTAGACACGCTATCTTGAGGGGGTAGTGGCGAAAGCTGTGCGAGTTCGAGTCTCGCCGTCGGCACCAGGTTAATGCGATGCGCTGCTTGCCAGCGCGGCAGCCCATCGGGCATCAACCGGCGAATCGCATCGCCGACAATCAGGTCGCCACGCCGTCCACGATATCGCCCGCCGATGTCGACCTCCGGACCACCTCGCCGCGACCGCACACTCCCAGGCACCACGACGACAACGACCTGCTCACGCACGTCATCGCATCGCCTTGCGTCACGTTCACCCTCCGCCGCATCACGTCCCGCTCCTGAGCGGATGCAAGTGCGCGTCGAAGTTGTCGAGACTCGGGAACACCAGCGGCTGCTCCGCCGCCAGCGACGGCAACCGGTTTCGCCAAGCATCCAGGTAGCCGGCCCGGACTTCGTTCGACACATACGGCACATGCCACGCGACAAACGGTTCGAGCACGTCGAGACCGGTGTAGCCAAGCGTCCCCTGCAACAGGTGCCGCAGCATGCCTTGCAGCGAACCATGCACGCCGTCGTTGCCGAACATGTGCGCCTGCCCGCCCAGCGTCAGACTCACGATCGCGCGCTTGCCCTTGAGGCCGCCGCGATCGTAGAAGCGCATGCCGCCGTAGACGGCGCCGGACACGAGCACGCGGTCGATCCACCCTTTCAGGATCGCGGGCGTCGAGAACCAGAACAACGGGAAATTCAACACGAGCAGGTCGCATCGCATCAGCTTGTCGAGTTCTTCCCGGATATCTGCGCTGATGGTGCCGTTCGTCACGCCATGACGCTGCTCCAGCGCATAGACGCAGTAGTCGTCATTGGCACGCGCGCCGAAGTCGTTCGCCGATGCGACCGGGTTGAAACCCATTGCGTAGAGATCCGACACCTCGACTTCATGCCCTTCCGCGCGCAGGACCTCCTCGGCGGTCGTTTTCAAAGCAGTGCAGAACGATTGGGGCTCGGGATGAGCGTGAACGATCAGGACTTTCATGGCAATGGCTCTCGATTGAACGAATGGATCGTGATCCGGCCAGCTCGGCGCGCGATCACCCGGTAGCGAAAGTGTCGCCGGTCGCCGGGTTGCTGTACATTGTCTAAATTGACTAATTTTGTGCCGAAACCGCCATGCACCGCGCCGCCATCCTTGCCTATGACGATTGCTACGCCTTCAGCCTGGGCGGGTTCGCCGACATCCTCCAGGTCGCGAATTCGCACCTGAAGAAGCAGCATGGGGAAACCGGCACGCGCTACGAATGGCATTTCGTGTCGCAGTCGGGCGGCCCGATCCGCACCAGCAACGGTCTCGAGGTGAGCACGCAACCGATCCGGCCGCGGCAGCGGTTCGACCTGGTGTTCATCCCGAGCGCGCACTATGCCGGGCACAAGGCGTTCGACAGGCTGCTGGCGAGCCAGTCGGGCGCGTGCGACTGGCTGATCGCGCAGTGGAATGCCGGCGCGTGCGTCGCGGCCAATTGCACGGGCACGTTTCTGCTCGCGCAAACCGGGCTGCTGGACGGACGCGCGGCGACGACGACGTGGTGGCTCGCCGATCAGTTTCGCGCGCGGTTTCCGCGCGTGAACCTTCAGGTCGAGCCTGTCCTCACCGAAGTCGATCGCCTGATCTGTGCCGGTGCGTCGGCGTCGTATCTGTTGCAGACGATTCACATCGTCGAGCGCCTCTCCGGCCCGACGATCGCGTCGCTTTGCGCGAAGACCATGCTCATCGACGTCAGCCAGACGCGCCAGACGCCCTACCTGCCGCTGCTCGCCGACAAGGCCCACGGCGATTCACTGGTTCATCGCGCGCAGCACTGGCTGCAGAAGAACATGACGAAGGAGGTACGGATGACGGCGCTCGCGAACGAACTCGACGTCAGCGAGCGCACGCTGATCCGCCGCTTTCAGGCCGCGCTGGACCAGACACCGCTGCGCTATCTGCAAAGCCTGCGGATCGAGGCCGCCCGCGGGCTGTTCGAGGCCGCCGACCTCACGATCGAGGAAGTGGCCGTCAAGGTCGGCTATAGCGACGTGAGTTCGTTCTGCCGGCTGTTCAAGGAACGCGTGGGGTTGAGCCCGGGCGCGTATCGGGGGCGCTTTCGTACGTCGTAATGTGAGCGACGCGGCCAGCTCCGGATCCGACATCGCACGTCACAACAGCGGCAACGCATTCCGGATGTGCTCGGCAAATGCCGCCGTCAGATGCGACGGCCGCTTCCGGTCGAACTTCAGCGTGATGCCGACAGCCGGCAACGGCGGCAGCCGCGGATCGCCGGTGACGATCGCGAGGTCGGCCGGCACGGCCGTCTGCGTCATCACCGCGAACGCCTGCCCCGAGCGCACCAGCGCGATCAGCCCCGCGAGGCTGCTGCTCGCATACGCGACGCGGTAATCGCGGCCGACGCGATCCAGCGCGTCGCAGGCCGCGATGTGATCGAGCGTATCGCGATCGGACAGCGCGAGCGGCAGCGGGTCGAAATGCCCGGGCTCCAGCCCCGGATAGCCGATCCACACGAGTTGCTCGCGGCGAATGACGTCGTCGGTCGCGCCGTCGTCCGGCAACGAAATCATCGCGAGATCCACCGCACGTTTCTCCAGCTGCTCGATCAGCCGCGGCGTCGGCCCGCACACGACCTCGACGATCGCCTGCGGATGCTGGCTCGAAAACTGCCGCAGCAGCGACGGCAGCCAGACCGCCGCGTAATCGTCCGGGCAGCCGAACCGGATCGTGCCCGACAGCCCCGTGCCGCACAGGTCGGCCATCGCCTCGTCGTGCCGCCGCAGGATGCGCTGCGCGTGCACGAGCAGCCGCTCGCCCGGGTGCGTCAGCACCACGCCGCGGCCGGTGCGCTGGAACAGCGGCTGGTCGACGATCGCCTCGAGCCGCTTCATCTGCTGGCTGAGCGCCGACTGCGTGCGGCCGACGCGCGCGGCCGCGCGGCTGAGCGCGCGCACCTCGGCGATCACGACGAACGAACGCAGCAGGTCGATTTCAAGCGAGCGCGCCAAGGTATCAGCTCCTTTTCTACCTTGCATAAGAACTATTCGTTTCCATCAAACCAGACGCGCGCCTAGACTGCAAGCGATCCCTGCCCTCTTGCCCGGAGACGCCCGATGTCCCTGAACGACGACCCAACCTTCTGGCGCAACGCCAGGCAGCACCTCGTCCGCTACGGCGGCACGTTCGAGCCGATGATCATCGAGCGCGCGAAAGGCAGCTTCGTCTACGACGCAAACGGCCGCGCGATCCTCGATTTCACGTCGGGCCAGATGAGCGCGGTGCTCGGCCACAGCCATCCGGAGATCGTGTCCGTGATCAGCGAATACGCGGGCAAGCTCGACCACCTGTTCAGCGGGATGCTGTCGCGGCCGGTCGTCGATCTCGCGACGCGCCTCGCCGACGTCACGCCGCCCGGGCTCGACCGCGCGCTGCTGCTCAGCACCGGCGCGGAATCGAACGAAGCGGCGATCCGGATGGCGAAGCTCGTCACCGGCAAGTACGAAATCGTCGGCTTCGCGCAGTCGTGGCACGGCATGACGGGCGCGGCCGCGTCGGCCACGTACAGCGCCGGCCGCAAGGGCGTCGGCCCGGCATCGGTCGGCTCGTTCGCGATTCCCGCGCCGTTCACGTACCGGCCGCGCTTCGAGCGCAACGGCGCCTATGACTATCTCGCCGAACTCGACTACGCATTCGACCTGATCGACCGGCAATCGAGCGGCAACCTCGCCGCGTTCATCGCGGAGCCGATCCTCAGTTCGGGCGGGATCATCGAGTTGCCGGAAGGCTATATGGCGGCGCTCAAGCGCAAGTGCGAGGCGCGCGGGATGCTGCTGATCCTCGACGAAGCGCAGACGGGCGTCGGCCGCACCGGCACGATGTTCGCGTGCCAGCGCGACGGCGTGACGCCCGACATCCTGACGCTGTCGAAGACGCTCGGCGCCGGGCTGCCGCTCGCGGCGATCGTCACGTCCGCGGCGATCGAGGAACGCGCGCACGAACTCGGCTACCTGTTCTACACGACGCACGTGTCCGATCCGCTGCCGGCTGCGGTCGGCCTGCGCGTACTCGACGTGGTGCAGCGCGACGGGCTCGTCGCGCGGGCCAACGTGATGGGCGACCGGCTCCGGCGCGGCCTGCTCGACCTGATGGAACGGTTCGACTGCATCGGCGACGTGCGCGGGCGCGGGCTGCTGCTCGGCGTCGAGATCGTCAAGGATCGCCGGACGAAGGAGCCGGCGGACGGGCTCGGCGCAAAGATCACGCGCGAGTGCATGAAGCTCGGGCTCAGCATGAACATCGTGCAGCTGCCCGGCAT
Source organism: Burkholderia sp. (assembly GCA_031253835.1). Taxonomy (GTDB): domain Bacteria; phylum Pseudomonadota; class Gammaproteobacteria; order Burkholderiales; family Burkholderiaceae; genus Burkholderia. Next base: position 122,964 of record JAIRVP010000067.1, read on the forward strand.
GGGCGGTGTATTCCGGATCGCGCCGCCGCTGACCGTCAGCGACGAAGAAATCGACCTCGGCCTGTCGCTGCTGGAGCAGGCGATTACGCGCGCGCTGTAGCGCCCTGCTCCGCGTCACGCGATCCGTCGCGCCGGCTCAACCGGCCGGCGCGACGGATTCCCGATCGATCAGCCGGCTTCCGCCGCCCACGCTTCGGCGTCGGCACCGGCCGGCATGCGCATCGGGCTCGACGGATCGGTCGCCGCGCGCCATACGGCTTCGGCGACATCCTCCGCATGGGTGATCGGCCCGGACGCATCGAGCATCCGCGCAATCGCCTTCCCGACGAAGTCCGCATACGCTTCATGGTCGAAGCCGTGCAGGTTCGCGCGCGCGTTGTCGCCGAAACGCGTGTCGGGCGCGCGGCCCGGCAGCACGAGATGCGCGCGCACGCCGAACGGCGCGAGTTCGACCGCCATCGACTCGGTGAACGCATTGACCGCCGCCTTGCTCGCGCGGTACGCGCCGACCAGCGGCAGCACCTTCAGCGTGACGCTCGACGTGACGTTCACGACCACGCCCGCGCCGCGCGCGCGAAACTGCGGCAGCACGGCCTGCGTGAGCGCGATCGTGCCGATCGTGTTGGTCTCGAATAGCGCGCGTACCGTGTCGAGCGGCGTGAGCTCGGCCGGAGCGGCCGCGCCGAAGCCTGCGTTGTTGACGAGCACGTCGATCGGGCCGGCCGCGTCGATCGCGGCGCGAATGCTGTCCGCGTCCGTCACGTCGAGCGGCAGTACGCGCAGGTTCGCCGACGGCGGCAGCACGTCCTCGCGCGGCGTGCGCATCGTCGCGACGACCCGCCAGTCGCGGGCCAGAAAATGGCGGGCGATCTCGAGGCCGAAGCCGGAAGAACAGCCGGTGATCAGTACGGTCTTCATGCGAACTCCTGTGATGGGTGGGGCAGGTGTTCGTACGATAGATGGCCGGATCCGTATTCGCTACAATTGAAAATCCGCTTTTCTTTTGCGAGAGTCCGGCGATGATCGACCCGCTGACCGAAGTCGTGACGCTGCTGCAACCGGGCGCGCAGTACTCGAAGTACGTGCGCGGCGCGAGCCCGTGGGCGATCAACCGCACGGTCGCCGGCGAGCCGTTCTACTGCGCGATCCTCGACGGCGGGTGCCGGATCGCGATCGACGGGCATGCCCCGATCGAGCTGCTGCCGGGCGATTTCATGCTGATTCCGGCCGCGTACGGCGTCGCGATGACCAGCCTCGAACCGCCGGCGCCGGGCGTCGAAACCGCGCCGCCGGTCGCGCTCGACCACGGCGAATACCGGATCGGCGATCCCGCCAATCCGGTCGACACGCGGATGATGGCCGGCAACTGCACGTTCGGTTCGCCCGACGCAGCGCTGCTGGTGTCGCTGCTGCCCCGATTCGTGCACGTGCGCGGCGAACCGCGGCTGACCACGCTCGTGCAGCTGGTGCGCGACGAATCGCGCGCGCAGCGGCCCGCCCGCGAGATCGTGCTCGCGCGCCTGCTCGAAGTGCTGCTGATCGAGGCGCTGCGCTTCACGCCCGGCACGCACGCATCGCCCGGCCTCGTGCGCGGGCTGGCCGACGGCCGCCTCGCCGCCGCGATCCGCCGGATGCACGAGCGCCCCGCGCACCCTTGGACGATCGTCGAGCTCGCGAAGGAAGCCGCGCTGTCGCGCTCGACGTTCTTCGAACGCTTCAGCCGTGCGGTCGGCGTCGCGCCGATGGAATACCTGCTGACGTGGCGCATGGCGCTCGCGAAGGACCTGCTCCGCCGCAACGAGGGCCGTATCGCGGAAATCGCGGGACGCGTCGGCTACAGCTCGGCCAGCACGTTCAGCGTCGCGTTCACGCGGCATGTCGGCCGGCCGCCCGCGCAATATGCGCGCGAGGAACAGGCGGCGGTGAACGAAGCATGAGCCGCGCCTGCCCCCGCCATTCCGCGACCTGCGTACACTACCCGTCACGCAACGACGACGCGCGAGGCATCCGATGACCACAGCCGCAACGGCCCCGGCCACGACCGACCACTGGCTCGTCGCACGGCGCGATGCGGAAACCGGCATCGAAAGCCTGCACGCGCATTTCAACGGCCATGCATACGACGCGCACGATCACGACGACATGCTCGTCGGCTTCACCGAACAGGGCGTGCAGCGCTTCCAGTGCCACCGTTCGCTGCATACGAGCGTGCCGGGCCGCGCGATCCTGATCGAGCCGGGCGCGCTGCACGACGGCCACGCGCCCGAAGCGGGCGGCTTCACCTACGGCATGCTGTACCTGCCGCAAGCATGGGTCGAGCGTGCCGCGCGGCGGCTGGACCTGCCGGGCCTCGCCGGCGTCGAAACCACGTTCGGCCATACGCTCGTCGACGACCGCAGCCTCGTCGACGCGATCCGGAACGCATTCTTCGCGATCCACGACAACGAAGGCCGGCTCGCGCGCGACCAGACGCTCGACCGCCTGCTGACGCGGCTCGGCGGCGAGCTGCGCGGCCCGCTCGCGCTGGAAAGCGGCGTCGTGCCGCCCGCGATCGCGCGCGTGCGCGATCTGCTGCACGAACACATGGACGGCAATCTCGGCCTCGACGAACTGGCGAGCGTCGCCGGCATCGACCGGTTCCGGCTGACGCGGATGTTCCAGCGCGCATTCGGCACGTCGCCGCATGCGTACCTCGTGCGGCTGCGGTTGCGCGCCGCGCGCCGGCTGCTGGCGGCCGGCCGCACGCCCGCGCAGGCCGCCGCGGACGTCGGCTTTGCCGACCAGAGCCACCTCGGCCGCTGGTTCCGCCGCGCGTACCGGATCACGCCGGCCGCCTACCGGCAACTCTGCACAAACGTTCCAGACTGATCGCGCGCGGCAACCGATCATGGGCGCTCCAACCAGGAGCAAGCATGTTCGATACGAAAGTAGCGCTGATCGTGCGTGACGATCTCGCAGCGTGGCAGAAACTCAACGTGGTCGCGTTTCTCGCGACGGGTGTCGCGGCCGGTGCGCCCGACGCGCTCGGCGAGCCTTACGAGGATGCGGCCGGCCGCCGCTACAGCCGCATGCTCGGCCAGCCGATGCTGGTGTTCGCGGCCGATTTGAACGGGTTGCAGGCCGCGCACCGGCAGGCGCTGTCGCGCGAACTGACGATCGTGCCCTACGTGCGCGCGATGTTCTCGACCGGGCACGACGCGGCCAACCGCGAAGCGTTTCGCGCCGAGGATGCGGCGAATCCCGATCTGGTCGGCCTCGCGTTGCACGGGCCGAAGAAGGCCGTGGACAAGGCCGTGAAGGGGCTGGCGTTGCATGCGTAAACGCCAAAGCGTCGAAGCGAGCCCAACGCTTCGGGTCAACGATGCGCGAGCACGTTGACGAGCTTGCCGAACGGATCGCGCACGTAGAAGCGCCGCACGCCCCACGGCTCGTCGGCCGGGCCGTATTCGACGGAAATGCCGGCCGCCCGAACGCGTTCGAGCGCTTCATCGACGTCGTCGACCTCGATCGACAGGTCGGGCGTCGGCGTGCCCGATCCACCCTGCGATGCGAAGCTGATCTGCACGTCCATCTGCTCGGCATTGCCGTAGGTTGCGATCCAGCCGTGATCCATCAACAGGTCGAGACCGAAGATCTGCCGGTAGAAACGCTTTGCGTCGTCGACCGATCGTGTGTCGATATTGGCGACGATCCGTTTGACTTTCATCGGGTTCCTTCGCGAGTCGGATTGTCTCGCGACGCTACACCGGAATTGCCCGCGCAACCAGCACGTCAGCGGCCGGCCGCCTCCATCTCCGCCCGCCGCGCGCGAGCGGGCCGCTCGACGTGCTTGCCGGCCAGCCACACGCCGATCGCGACGACGACGATGCCGACGTAAGTCGTCACCTCGATCCGGTCGCCGAACATCCACGCGGCCCACATCAGTGTCACCGGCGGTTCGAGATAGACGAGCGTCGCGACGCGCGTCGCCGGCATGCGCTTGAGCAGCGCCCACAGCGACAGGTACGCGATGAAGGTCGAGAACACCGTCAGCCACACGACCGACACCCACACGTTCGGCTGCGTCGGCACATGCAGGTTGCCCGTGGCGATCCCGCACGCCGCGAACAGCACGAGGCTCACGCAGCCTTGCACGAACAGCGGCAGGAACAGCCCGTCCTCGTTGCTGCGCGCGGCCGTCAGCGCGCGCCGCCGCTGATAGACCGTCGCGATCGACAACCCCAGCGCGGACACCAGCGGCAGCAGGTACATGACGATCCCGACCGATCCGGCCGGCAGCGCATACCGCCCGCCGATCACGATGCCGACGCCGACGAAGCCGACGACGAGCCCGGCCCACTGGCGCGCCCCGCTGCGCTCGCTGCCTTCGAGCGACGTCATCGCGGCCGTGATGAGCGGCTGCAATGCCGCGACGATCGCGGCGATGCCCGGCGGCAGGCCATGCTGAATCGCGATGTACACGCAAGTCAGATAGAGAAACTGCGACAGGAAGCCGATCACCGCGTGATAGCGGATTTTTTCGAGCGTCAGGCGCCCCAGCTGCCGGTTGAGCACGATCGCGAGGCACAGCGTGACGAGCAGGAACCGCCAGAACAGCAGGTTGAATGCACCGGCTGTCTCCGCGCCGAGCTTCGCGCCGATGAAACCGGAACTCCACGACAACACGAAAACGAGCTGAAGCAGGAATAGCTGCATGGGGCAACGGCTCTCAGAAGGTGGCCGGGGACAGGCGCTGATCGTCCAGATCGTCGGCGCTGACGGCCTTCATCAGCTCGGTGGTCTTGACCGGCTCGGGGCCCAGTCCGATGTAGTGGACATCGCGGCCGCGCGACAACGTGGCCAGCCGCTCGTTCAGGTTGCGCATCGGCGAAAAGACTTCGCGCCCCGCTTCCCTCCGCCGCGCGTCATCGTCAGTGCGCTTCAGCGTCGAATACTTCTCGTGATTCTCGACCGTCCATGCCGACTCCGCCTTCAGCTTCCTGTCCCGCACCAATGCATCTACGACACAATCATTGATCGACATGAATCGTTCCCCGGATGCGTGCAACGCCCGACCGGCTGCCTGCCGTTGTCTGCCTGTTGACCCGAGAATATGGGGTGCTCAATAATTCCGTCAATCGACATTACATGAATCACTGATTCGGAAAAACCAAATCATGCCGCGCACCCTGGACGTCGACCTGCTGCGAACCTTCCACGCCGTCGCGAAGCTCGGCCGCTTCAAGGATGCGGCCGTCCATGTGAACCGCAGCCCGTCGTCGGTCACCGCGCAGATCCAGAAACTCGAGGAGATGGTCGCGCAGCGCCTGTTCACGCGAAACAACCAGGCCGTCGAACTCACGCAGTACGGCCACAAGCTGCTGAGCGACACCACCGAGTTCCTGCTGAGCCACGACCGGCTCGTCGAATCGCTGTCGCCGCAGATGCTGACCGGCAAGCTGCGGCTCGGCATCCCCGATTCGTACGCGGCGCACTTCATGGCGGAATTCCTGCCGCGCTTCGCCGCCGATCGCCCGCTGCTCGAACTGACCGTCGAAGCACGCTCGAGCGAAGAATTGCAGCTGCTGTTCTCGCGCGGCCAGCTCGACATCACGATCGCCGTCGTGCCGAAGGCGCCGCCGCATGCCGAATTGCTCGGCAAGACCCATCCGGTGTGGGTCGCCGCGCGCACGTTCAAGTTCAATCCCGATGCGCCGCTGCCGATCGCGGTGCAGCTGCAGGGCTGCCCGTACCGCGACACCGCGCTGAACGCGCTGAAGAAGGCGAAGATCGCGCACCGGATGCTGCTCGAAAGCGCCAGCTCGCCGGCGGTCGAGGCCTGTATCGCGAACGGCCTCGCGGTCGGCCTGATCGAGCACGAACGCGTGTCGGGCAACCTGACGAGCCACGTCGCCGGGATCGTGCTGCCCGACCTCCCGCCGCACCTGATCACGATCCTGACGGACGACAGCAATCGCGCCGCGCTGCATCTGCGCGACGTGCTGAAAAGCACGTTCAGGATCGGATAGGGAAGACAAGGCCGCGAACCGGCCTTGCATGCGGAAGCGTACCCACACGCAAGACGCCGCCGGCCCGTTGCAGGCCGGCGGCTGTCGGCATCAACCGCCGAGGTACGCCTGCTTGATGCGATCGTTCGCGAGCAGGTTCGCGCCCGTATCGGCGAGCACCACGCGCCCCGTTTCGAGCACGTAGCCGCGATCGGCCACGCCGAGCGCCTTGTTCGCGTTCTGCTCGACGAGGAACACCGTGACGCCTTCTTCGCGGATCGTGCGGATGATGTCGAAGATCTGCGCGATCACGAGCGGCGCGAGGCCGAGCGTCGGTTCGTCGAGCAGCAGCAGGCGCGGCTTGCTCATCAGCGCGCGGCCGATCGCCAGCATCTGCTGCTCGCCGCCCGACATCGTGCCGGCCCGCTGCGCCGCGCGTTCCTTCAGGCGCGGAAACAGCTTGAACACGTGCTCGATGCCGTCGTCGATCTCGTGACGGCTCGCGAAGAAGCCGCCCATCTTCAGGTTCTCGAGCACCGTCAGGCTCGGGAACACGCGGCGCCCTTCCGGCGAAATCGCCATCCCCTGCCGCATGATCTGGTGCGTCGACATCCCGGTGATGTCCTTGCCCTCGAACAGCACGCGGCCCGACGATGCGCGCGGCGTGCCGCACACGGTCATCATCAGCGTCGTCTTGCCGGCGCCGTTGCTGCCGATCAGCGTGACGATCTCGCCCTTGTTCACCTCGATCGACACGCCCGCGAGCGCTTCGACCGCGCCGTAGTGCGTATGGACCTGTTCCAGCTTCAGCATCACTCTTCCCCCAGATACGCCTTGATCACGCGCGGGTCGTTACGGACCGCTTCCGGCGTGCCGATCACGATCGGCCGGCCGTGCTCCATCACGAGGATGCGGTCCGACACGCCCATCACGAGGCTCATGTCGTGTTCGATCAGCAGCACCGACACGCCGAATTCACGGCGCAGCTTGTCGATCAGGTGCTGCAGCTCGATCTTTTCCTGCGGGTTGAGGCCGGCTGCCGGCTCGTCGAGCATCAGCAGGCGCGGCTCGGTGATCATGCAGCGCGCGATCTCCAGGCGCCGCTGGTGCCCGTACGACAGCGTGCCGGCCTGGCGGTTGGCGACCGACGTCAGCCCCATCCGGTCGAGCCACACGGCCGCGCGTTCGAGCGCGTCCTTCTCCGCGTGACGATACGCGGGCGTCGCGAACAGCCCGTGCAGCAGCCCCGCCTTCACCTTGCGGTGCTGCGCGACGAGCAGGTTCTCGACGACGGTCAGCGACTTGAACAGGCGGATGTTCTGGAACGTCCGCACGAGGCCCTTCAACGCGATCTTGTGGCTCGGCAGCCCCGCGATCGCATGGCCGTCGAGCACGACGTCGCCGCCGGTCGGCTTGTAGAAGCCGCCGACGCAGTTGAACACCGTGGTCTTGCCCGCGCCGTTCGGCCCGATGATTGCGAACACTTCATCACGGCGCACGTCGAAATCGATGCCGTCCACCGCGAGCAACCCGCCGAAGCGCATCTGCAGCCCGGCGACCTTCAACAGTTCTGCGTTCGCGCTCATTGCGGCAGCTCCACGTGGGGACGGCTCGCGGGCAGCAGGCCCTGCGGACGCCACATCATCATCAACACCATCACGAGACCGAAGATCAGCATCCGGTACTCGGCGAAGCCGCGCGCGACTTCCGGCAGCACGGTCAGCAGGATCGCCGCGAGAATCACGCCGAGCTGCGACCCCATCCCGCCGAGCACGACGATCGCGAGGATCAGCGCCGATTCGATGAAGGTGAACGATTCAGGATTCACGAGGCCCTGGCGCGCCGCGAAGAACGCGCCGCCGATCCCCGCGAACGCGGCGCCGAGCGTGAACGCCGACAGCTTGATGCGCGTCGGGTTGAGACCCAGCGACCGGCATGCGATCTCGTCGTCGCGCAGCGCTTCCCACGCGCGCCCCATCGGCATGCGGATCAGGCGGCTCGTCACGAACAGCGTGAAGCACACCAGCACCAGCGCGATCAGGTACAGGAAGATCACCATGTGTTCGCCGCTGTATTCCAGCCCGATCAGTTCATGGAAGGTCTTCGCGCCTTCGACGCTCGCCGAGCGCGCCATCTCGAAGCCGAACACCGTCGGCTTCGGAATGCTCGAGATGCCGTCCGGGCCGCCGGTGAGGCTCGTCAGGTTGTTCGCGAGCAGGCGGATGATTTCGCCGAAGCCGAGCGTGACGATCGCGAGATAGTCGCCGCGCAGGCGCAGCACCGGGAAGCCGAGCAGGAAGCCGAACGTCGCCGCGGCGATGGCCGCGATCGGCAGGCACGCCCAGAACGACAGCCCGAAATACTGGTTCAGCATCGCGTACGTATAGCCGCCGACCGCGTAGAACCCGACATAGCCGAGATCCAGCAGGCCCGCGAAACCGACCACGATGTTCAGCCCGAGGCCGAGGATCACGTAGATCAGTGCGAGCGTCGCGACGTCCACCGCACCGCGCGAGCCGAAGAACGGCCACACGAACCCGATCGCGAGCATCACCCAGATAATCACGCGCTGCTGCTGCGCGCCCATCGCGGGCACCGCCGGCAGCTTCACGGCCGCTTTCGCGCGCACGAGCCACGGCTTGAACAACTGGAACAGGAACACGGCCGCGACCGCGATCCACACCGGGCGCCAGTGCGGCGTCAGCACGACCTGGTAGCCGTCGAGCTTCAGCTGCAGACCGAGCACCGGAATCGTGAGGATCGCCGTCAGGAACGCGGCGGCCACGGCATTCTTCAGCGCCTGGCCGACCGATGCGTCAGCGGCCGGGCGGCGAACGGAAATGACTTGACTCATCTGCGTCTCCCTTAGACCTTTTCGATGTCCGACTTGCCGAGCAGGCCGGTCGGGCGGAAGAGCAGGATCAGCACGAGCAGGCCGAACGCGACGACGTCCTTGTACTCGGCCGGCATGTAGCCTGCGGCGAAGGTTTCAGCGAGGCCGAGCAGCACGCCGCCGAGCATCGCGCCCGGAATGCTGCCGATCCCGCCGAGCACCGCGGCGGTGAACGCCTTGATGCCCGCGACAAAGCCGATATACGGATTCAGCTTGCCGATCGTGAGCCCGATCAGCACGCCGCCGACGGCCGCCAGCATCGCGCCGAGCACGAACGTGAACGAGATCACGCGGTTCGTGTCGATGCCGAGCAGGTTCGCCATCTTCATGTCCTCGGCACACGCGCGGCACGCACGGCCCATCCGCGAATGCGAGATGAACAGCGTGAGCGCGATCATCAGCACGAGCGTCACGCAGACGATCATCAGGCGCGAATACGGGATGGTCACGTCGAAATCGCCGCCGAGATGGATGTCGAACGCGCCGGAGATCAGCACGGGCACGGACACGTCGCGCGCGCCCTGGCCGATCTGCACGTAGTTCTGCAGGAAGATCGACATGCCGATCGCGGAGATCAGCGGCACGAGGCGCGGGCCGCCGCGCAGCGGGCGATACGCGACGCGCTCGACCGCGAAGCCGTACAGGCCGGTGACGATCACCGACACGATCAGTGCGGCGCCGAGCACGAGCGGCAGCGGATAGCCGGCGGAGATGCCGATGGCCGTGAGGGTCACGAGGCCCACGTACGCGCCGATCATGTAGATCTCGCCGTGGGCGAAGTTGATCATGCCGATGATGCCGTAGACCATCGAATAGCCGATGGCGATCAACGCATAGATCGCACCCAGCGTCAGGCCGTTGACCAGCTGCTGGGCGAATTGCGGAAAGAAGTCAGTCATGTGCGGGAAGCTCCCGTTGGCGCTGGGTCGCATGCCGTCGCCGGATCACGGCGTTCGGCCGCGCGCAACGCACGGTGTCGTCTCGGGCCGCCCCTTGGTCGCGTCATGGGCCGATGCGCGACCAATACGCGCCCGCCCCGTCCGGGTCTCGGACAGGGCGGGCGCGCGGGCGGGTACTCCGTATTACTTGGCGGCGGTCTTCGTCGCGTCCTTGTGCCACGTGTAGACGACGAACTTGAACGCCTTCAGGTCACCCTGTGCGTCGTACGCGACCTTGCCGATCGGCGTGTCGAACGTCGTCTTGTGCATGTACGCGGCGACCTTCGTCGGGTCGGTCGTCTTCGCTCCCGCGATCGCGTCGGCGATGATCTTCACCGCTGCGTACGACGGCATCTGGAACGGGCCGTTCGGGTCGCGCTTCTTGTCCGCGAACGCCTTCACGAGCGCCGCGTTGGCCGGATCGGCCGAGAAGTCGGCCGGCAGCGTGACGAGCATGCCTTCCGAGGCCGGGCCGGCGATCGCCGTCACGTCCTTGTTGCCCACGCCTTCAGGCCCCATGAACGTCGCCTTCACGCCCTGCTCGCGCGCCTGGCGCATCAGCAGGCCCATTTCCGGGTGGTAGCCGCCGAAGTAGACGAAATCGACGCCTTGCGACTTCAGCTTCGTGATGATCGCCGAGTAGTCCGAATCGCCGGCATTGATGCCTTCGAACAGGACGACCGGGATCTTCGCGGCTTCGAGGTCCTTCTTCACCGACGACGCGATGCCCTGGCCGTACGACTGCTTGTCGTGCAGGACGGCGACCTTCTTCGGCTTCACGTTGTTGATGATGTAGTGCGCGGCAGCCGGGCCTTGCTGGTCGTCACGGCCGATCGTGCGGAAGATGAAGTGGCGCTTCTTGCCTTCGGTCAGCTGCGGCGCGGTGGCCGACGGCGTGACCATCACGATGCCTTCGTTTTCGTAGATGTCCGAGGCGGGAATCGTCGAGCCCGAGCACACGTGACCGATCACGTACTTGATCTTCTGGCTGACGATCTTGTTGGCGACGGCGACGGCCTGCTTCGGCTCGCATGCGTCGTCCATCATCACGACTTCAAACTTGTTGCCGCCCGCACCGCCGGCTGCGTTGATCTGTTCGATCGCGGTCAGCGCGCCGGCCTTCACCATGTCGCCATACTGGGCGACCGAGCCGCTCATCGGACCAGCGATGGCGATCTTCACGGTTTCCGCTTGCGCGGCGGCGGCGCCGGCGGCGAACAGCACGGCGGCGACGGAAATGGACGTAAGACGGGACAGCGTCATCTGGGAGCTCCTCGATGTTGTTTAGTCATACGGGCAAAGGCGGCATGACTTGCGCAATCGAACAGCACCCGGGGCGAGGACATGGGACACGCCCGAGACACATAGAAGACGGAACTCCAGCGGAATGTTGCGTAGCGGGGCCCGGCTCTTGCAGTCCCCGAAGGGGACGTCTGGTTCGGAAAGACATCGTGATGCGTCTTGCATTGCGCAAGCGTTTCGCCTGCCCCGCTTGCCAAATTGCTCGTTCGGAGGGATGGTCCGACAGCCATTGGCAAGGCAGTCGAAATTATATGGGCGTTTTTAAATCGTCTGTCAAAAATGCCGGTCGACCAAGGGAAAACACGTAGGTTTATGTGACGCCCGGGTGGCGATCGGGGCGCAACCTCGCGAGGGCGGGAACGTTTGCTTCGAGTGCAATCGGGTTGCGATTGGGTGGGGCGATTTGGGCGTGTGCGTTGCTGTGCTTGGGGTTTGGCGACTGATTGTTTTTCGTGGCGCGTCTTCGGGCTGCCAAGAGTCCGATCGCCGGATGTCAATCGACTGATGATTGCGTGGGCGAGCCCCAGCGCGGGGCGTTCTGGCGAGGCGGTAAAACCTTCTGTTTACCAACAGACCTAAACATTTTGAAAGCTCGTTGATATTTCCATGAAATAATACGAATTCGCTTCTGCAATCCAGCCAGCCTCCCTGCCAGTCGCGCCCGCCGCGCCTCGCAGTCGCTTCAGGGCCGCTTCGACGCTCCGCCGTCGCCCAGCCGCCAGCCAGTGATCTGCCGTTTTGTTCAATGCACATCACCCGCTTCGGATCGCCCATGAATCACCCCATCCGCCTCTCTTCCGCCGCCGCGATTGCGTGCGCGCTTTCTGTTTCCGCTGTCCATGCGTCGGGTCGCGATACGCTGACCGATCGGTCGGCCGGCGCCAATGTGTTTCGCTCGGAGCGGCGGGCTGCTGCTCGGGATGACGGTTATTCGGCGCGCATGAGCCGTCGCCGCGTGCAGTTCGCTGCGCCCGTGGAGCGCAGTCCGTTCGATACGCCGGACAAGCGGCCGCTGCGTGTGACAAGCGATGCGCTGGTGGCATCGCCGCCTTCTTTTAAGCACGCACCCGATTTTGTATTGCCGTCGAATCGTGTCGCGCTCGGCGCGGGAGGAAGCGATAGTCTGGGTCGCGCCATGCCTGGGTATGAACAGCGCGAGCAGAACTGGAATGAATACCTGCGCGCGAATGGCTCGCGGCCGGCCGCGAGTATTGGTTCATATGCGCCGCAGCGGCCGTACGATGCGCCGCGTGGTCCGCATGGAGCGCCGAATCCGTTCGATCCTTCAGTGCCGCAACCGGAGACGCGGACGTTCTACGACAACGGCTCGGGGACGAAGTGCACGGCTACCGGCGGTGCGGGGACGTCGCGGTCGTCCTGCAATATCGGGTGGTGATGCGTGGCGTGGGTGGCCGCCGTTGCGGCTGCCCTGCTTGCTATACGCGTTCAGGCCGCGTCGATCGAGGAAGGCGGTACGAGGTGCTCTCAGGACAACGCGTGCTCTACGGACTGTCGTCGCTGGTCGGCAGGCAGCCGCTCGCCATCACAGTGCGCTGGACATGAGGCCCCCCTCACCTCGGCGAAACCACAATCGCCGCTCGCCGATTCTGCGCCCGCCCCGCCGGCGTCTTGTTATCGCCGATCGGATCGAGCTTTCCTCTCCCGACGATCGCGATCTGCTTCGCATCCATTCCGACATCGACCAGTTCGATCGCCACAATCTCCGCCCGCCGCCTCGACAACTCGAGATCGTATTTCGCCTTCCCGTCGTCATCCGAGTATCCATAGACCCGCACGCCATTGATCCCCGCCGACCTCAACGTCCGCCCGATCCGTTCGACGATCCGCCGCACGTCCGGCTTGAGGTTGTACCGGTCGAAATCAAACAGGATCGGCCCGGTCGACCCGAACTCGAACCCCTGTCCAGTCTCCTGGAACCCGGCCGACTTCAGCGCCGTGACCTGCGTCTGCGTCAGCCCGCGATGAAGCGGCGGCGGCGTCTTGCAGCCCCCCAGCAGCATGCACAGCAGCAGCGCGCTCGCGACGCACAGCCGCTCCATGCTCACAGGAAACGAGTGGTTCATTTCGCATCCCCTTCGAGGGCGCCCTTGTTGGGCGCCCTTCTTGTAAATCGCTGCCGCGGCCTCGCCCGCAGCGCGAGACGTTTAACCTCAAGCCGATCCGACCACGCCCTCCGCCAACTGCCAGGAGCCCGGCCGCGCGCGCTTGGCGCGGTACATCGCGGCATCCGCCGCCCGCAGCAAGCCATTCGCGTCCGATGCGTGATCGGGATACAGCGCAACGCCGGCACTCATCATGGTGGCCACCACGCGGCCGTCGGACAGCTCGATCGACGGCGCCATGCCGGACAAGATCTCGTCGGCGATCCGGCACACGCTGCCCGCCTCAGGCACCGCCGCCAGCATCACCGCAAATTCGTCGCCGCCCAGGCGTGCGACGAGATCGGCCTCGCGCACCTGCGTGCGCAGCCGTGACGCGATGCCGATCAGCACCGCGTCGCCGGCGTCGTGGCCGAGACAATCGTTGATCTCCTTGAAGCGGTCGCAGTCGAGATACAGGATGGCGACCCGCTGCCCTGTGAGCGTGGCATCGCAAAGTGCAAGCGCGAGACGCGACTCGAACTGCACGCGGTTGGGCAACCCCGTGAGCGCATCGTGCGTCGCCTTGTGTTCGAGCGATGCGTTCTCGTCGCGCAACGTGTTCTGCCAGTCTTCGAATTCGTCGAGCAACGCATTGAAGTCGTCGCCGAGCTGGTTCAGCTCGGCGATCGCCACCGGCTCGACGCGCCGCGCGAACGCACGCTCGCGCCGCACCGCGTGCGCGACGCCCGCCAGCGCGCGCAGCGGCGAAACGATGTTGCGCAGCAGGCGCTTCGAGCTGACATACGCACCGAGCACACTGACGGCCAGGCAGCCGAGAATGCCGCCGACGCCGCCGAGCAGGAAACCGAAGAACTGATGTCCGCGGCCGCGCACGACGACGTGACCGACGACGATGCCGTCGTGCATCACCGGGACGGTCACGGGCCCGGGCAGCGCGACGTCCGCAACGGCGCGTTCGAGCCGCGCGATGCCATTTCCGGCAGGCAACTGCCACGTCGCGAACAGCTGCCCCTTGCCGTCCGTGACGACCACCTGCGCGACGTCCTCGTCGCTGGCGATCAACCCGATCGCCTCGTTTGCCGCGACGCGGTCGCCGAACACGAGCGCCGCCTCGACCGTATAACCGAGCGAGCGCGCCAGCAGGTTCAGGTTGTTGCCCGCATACGCACGCAACGCGATCACGGCGACGACGATCAACGACACAGCCGCCATCGCCACCGCGACGAATGCGAGACGCAGGTGCGCGCGACGCAGCACGCTCTGCAGCGTCGGGCGCGGCATGCGCGAAGCGGAAACGGGGAGCGCGGACCGTGTCATGGCGTCACCGGCCGTCGGGCGAGGTTGAGCACGTTCGGATGTACGCGCACGCCGCTGCGTGCGACCGCATCGAGATTGATGTCGAACGACACGCGATCGCCGTCGACAGTCAGGCAGAACATGCCGCCTGCGGTGCAGGACGGATCGTGTTCCGAAATCGTCAGCACCGGATGGCCGGCCACCGCGGCTCTCACCCGCGTGCGCTCATCGTTGCTCAGCGTGCCGAGGTAGACGGCGTCGCATGCGATCCCGAGCGCGGGATCGTCGGGGCGCACGCGCTGCACGTCGACCTGCGTCGAGCCGGCCTCCAGCGTGTCGGTCAGGCCGCGCGCATAGTCGGGCCGGCCCGTGACGCACAGATGCAGGCGAACGGGTGTGGTCGGCCAGCGCGTGAAGCTGATGATGCCGAGCACGACCTGGCGCACGGTCGTGTCGTGTGACGAAACGGGGGGATTCGCGGGGCTTGCGGCGGCGGCGATCCGCACGGTGTCGACCGGATCGTCCGGATTGGCGGGCGCACCGGCGAGTACGGCGGGCGCTGCACCCAGAGCGCAAACGATTGCGAGCAGAGCGTGGCGCAGTGGAACGGTTCGGCCAGGACGGCCGCACACCGTGCGCGCGGCGAGGGCCGCCGCGGCCACTGGCGTCGCTGCAGTCGCGAGACCGACAACCGACGCGCACACTTTCGCATCCATGATGGCAACATCCGCTGACGTCGCTCTGGCGCTGCCTCCTGCCTCCCTCCGTGCGCGTGCAAGCACCGAATTACGCGCACGATTTCTTCATCTTAGGTAAAAATTCGGATGACCAAGCAGTGGGAAACACCCGAGAAAACGTCGGAAAGTATGCGGAATCCGTGTTGCGTCACGACGATGCGGGCGAATGCGTTGGCCGACGTCGAGCCGGTGCCGACACCGGTAAATTGATCGGCAGATTGGAGGGCCGTGCGCGGCAAACTTCATACGTTCTTTTCAACTTCGCGATCGCGATACGCACGTGCACTTATCGCTCGTCGGCCTCTTCGATGAAGATCTCGAACCATGCGTTCATCACGGCCCACAAGTTCACGCGTTCAAGTTCGGCAGGACGCCCATGCCACCAGATCCACCCTGCCTCATCGACGTTGCCGTCGCATGAATCGACGCACAGATAATCGCCGCCGCCGTTATGAAACACGATCCGGACGGCATCCGGGCTCGCGTCGAGCTTGCGCATCTCGTCGGGTGTGAGGTCCAGCTTGCCCGTCAACGCAGCCTGCTCCCCGACTGGCAGCGGGCCCATCGAGTTCGATGGAAAGAACGTCCAGCCATCATGCACGTTCTCGCAGAAGTCGCGCAGCTCATCGGGCAGCGCATGCCGGAACGATGCATCGACCGGCGCCCGCTCGCGCAACGGTGCGCGGCCGATGAAGAAATTCAGGTCGTCCTGCTCCACCGTGTACGGATACAGCAGCATGACTTCGCCGCCGTCGTCGCAGAACACGGCCGGACGCGCAAGCTTGTCGCGAAAGAACCGGGCGACGGCAGGCAAGCGATCGATGATGCCAGCCCACATCTGCACGAGCCCGTCGGCCAGCGCATCGTCGGGCGCGGCCAGCAACGCGCGCCACGCGGGCGGCACATCGATGCCGGCCGGAATCTCGTCCGCCGCGAGCCAGACGTGGCCGGTCGCCCGGAAACGCTTCAACTCCGCCGCGTATGCCTGTGCGGACAACTCGATCATCGCGCGTCACCCCTGAATGCCGGAACCCGCGCATTCTAGCGCCCGCATCGTCACGGTCATCCGGAATCGTCGCGCACGGGCCACCTGCAACGGAATGGCCGCGCGCCACCTCTTGGTCCCCCGCGCCGCCGCGAGTATGCTTGCAGTTCGAACGATCTCCAACCAGGGCGCGCACACCGTACCGCGGGCGAGCGCACCGCCAACCGTCATTCACTATCGATGGATTTCGACGTCATCGTTCTCGGCGCCGGCATCGTCGGCGTCTCGGCCGCGCTGCACCTGCAGGATCGCGGGCGCAAGGTCGCCCTCGTCGATCGCGGCGCACCCGGCGAAGGCACGAGCTTCGGCAACGCAGGATTGATCGAGCGCTCGTCGGTCGAGCCGTATCCGTTCCCGCGCAGCCCGTTCACGCTGATGCGCTATGCGTTGAACCGCTCGACCGATCTCTACTGGCACAGCGCGTCGCTGCCCGCGTTCGCGCCGTGGCTCGCACGGTTCTGGTGGGAATCGGCGCCACTGCGCCATGCGGCCGCTTCGCGCGACATGCTGCCGCTGATCGAGCGCTGCATCGTCGAGCACGACGCGCTGATCGCGCGGGCCGGCGCCGGCGAGCTGATCCGCGCGAACGGCTGGCTGGAAGCGTTCCGCACACCGGCGGCATTCGAACGCGGCGTGGCCGAGGCCGGTCTCACCGCGCGCCGCCACGGGCTCGGCATCACGCCGCTCGACGCGGCCGCGCTGCTCGCGCACGAACCGAGCCTCGCGCCCGGCTTCTGCGGCGCGCTGCACTGGCTCGATCCGAAAAGCGTCGTCGATCCGTCCGCACTGGTCAAAGCGTATGCGCAGTTGTTCGTGCAGGGCGGCGGCACGCTCCTGATCGGCGACGCCGCGAGCCTCGATGCGCTGTCGCCCGGCTGGCAGGTTCATACACAGGATGGCCCGGCCGCCGCACCGGCCGTCGTCGTCGCGCTCGGTCCATGGTCCGACACGGTGTTCGGCAAGTTCGGCTACAAGATCCCGCTGCGCGAGAAGCGCGGCTATCACATGCACTACGCGCCGTCCGCACGCGGCGTGCCGTCCGCGCCGATCGTCGATCGCGAATACGGTTACGTGATCGCGCCGATGCGGCGCGGGCTGCGGCTGACGACGGGGGTCGAGATCGCGCGGCGCCGCGTGCCGCCGACCGGCGTGCAGCTCGAACGCGCGGAACGCGTCGCACGACCCGTGTTCGGGTTCGGCGAGCGGCTCGACCCGCATCCGTGGCTCGGCTTCCGGCCGTGTACGCCGGACATGCGCCCGGTGATCGGCCCCGCGCCCGCCCATCGCGGGCTGTGGTTCGCGTTCGGGCACAACCACCACGGGCTCACGCTCGGCCCCGTCACCGGCCGCCTGCTGGCCGAGATGATGACGGGCGAAGCGCCGTTCACCGATCCGGCGCCGTATCGCGCGGATCGTTTCTGAACCCGTAACGGGTCGACGCGCGCTCAGTCGAGCGCGCGGCCGAAGATGCGGATCACTTCGTCGAGATGCTCGGCCATCGCGCGGCGCGCGGCGTCCGGGTCGCGCGCGCGGATCGCATCGAGGATCGCGCGATGCTCGAGCTCCGACCGGTGCGGCATGTCGTTCGGCATGTACAGCGACTGCAGCCGCTGGAACATCAGGTCGTACTTGTGCGCGAGCAGCTGCTTGATCATCAGCGCATACGCGGCGTTGTCGCTCGCTTCCGCGATGCGGATATGGAACAGCCGGTCGCCCGGGTGCGTGAGCGAGCCGCTGCGGTTGTCGTCCTGGTTGCGCAGGAACGCTTCGTGGATCCCTTCGATCTGCGCGTCCGAGCCGTGCTTCGCGGCCAGTGCAGCGGCTTCCGGCTCGATCAGCCGGCGCGCCTGCAGCAGCGCGAACGGCGGGATTTCGGTATCGAGGTCGAGCGCGATGCCGAGTTCGGGATCGATCTCGACGATCGAGAACGGCGCGACTTTCGTATCGGGTTCGGGCGCAGGCTCGGGCACTGCCGCCGCTTCGGGATGGCGCACCTTCACGCCGTCGCCGACGCGCACGCTGACGAGCCCGTTCACTTCAAGCGCGATCAGCGCCTCGCGCACCGACGTGCGCGACACGCCGAACTGTTCGGCCAGTTCGCGCTCGGGCGGCAGATAGCTGCCCGGCGGAAAATCACCGGACTCGATCATCGCACTGAGCTTGTCGGCGATCTGCTGGTAGAGGCGGCGGTTCTGAATCGGCTGGATGGACATACGTTGACGCTGGTAATCGGTTTCGTTCCGGACGGTCTGACGAATGCGGCAGATCGTTCGCGCCTATTTTATATGCCGCGCTTCACGTCGCCCGGTATCGCGTAGCAACGCGCAGCCGTGCCGCCCCACAACGCGCTGCGCTCGGCCGCCGACAGCCGCGATTCGGCCCAGCGTTCGACGAGCGACGTCACTTCGTCATACGACGCCGCCAGCAGGCACACGGGCCAGTCCGACCCGAACATCAGCCGCTGCGGCCCGAACGCGTCGAGCGCCGCGTCGAGGCACTGCTCGATGTGGCGGATATCCTGCGCGCGCAGGCCGCGCTGCCAGTCTGCTTCGGTCACGAGCCCCGACAGCTTGCATGCAACGTGCGGCAACGCGCCCAGCTCGCGCAGCGACGCACGCCAGCGCGCGAGCGCCGTGCCGTCGCGCTCGAACCCGGCGAGCGCCGGCTTCCCGACATGATCGAGCACGAGCCAGTGCGCATCGTGCGTCGCGCAGAACGCGCGCACGTCCGGCAACTGGCGTTCGAACACGAGCACGTCGTACGCGTATCCGTTCGCCTGCAGCCACGCGATGCCGCGGTTGAACCCGGGATCCGCGACGAACGCGGCCACGTCGGCTTCGTCCTGCACCTGATGACGAAAGCCGCGCAGCTTCGGGCTGCCCCACTCGGCGACACGATCGGCCAGCGCCGGCGCACCGAGATCCTCCCAGCCGACCACCGCCGCGATGCGCGCGTCGTCGCGCGCGAGGTCGAGCAGGAACGCCGTCTCGTCGCGCCCGGCGCGCGCCTGCACCGCGATCGACGCGCCGAGCGCCTGCGCATGCATCTGCGGCCACAGTGCGTCGGGCAGGTAGTCTTGCGCGAGCACGCCCATCCCCGGGCCGATCCACGGATAGTCGGCCGCGCGATAACGCCAGAAGTGCTGATGGGAATCGATACGTACTGCGCCCATGGTGCCCTCGTGTTCAGTCGCCTCGGCTGCGGCGGCGCGCGTCGTCGCCGCCGCCGCTCATGCACGACGTTCAGTCGTACAACACTGCCGCGATCTTCGGATCGTCGATATTGGTCTTGTCGTACCAGTAGAAACCGGTATCGATGACCTTCGGCAGCTTCTCGCCCTTGGTCGCCTTCACGGCCGCCTCGACGGTCTTGTAGCCGATCCCGATCGGGTTCTGCGTGATCGCGCCGGCCATCAGCCCGCTGCGGATCGCGTCCTTCTGCTGCTTGCCGGAATCGTAGCCGACGATCACGACCTTGCGCTTCATCTCGCGCACGCCGTTGACCACGCCGATCGCCGAGCCTTCGTTGGTGCCGAACAGCCCCTTGAGCTTCGGATACGCCTGCAGGATCGACTTCGTCACTTCGGTCGATTTCAGCTGGTCGCCTTCGCCGTACTGCACGGTCACGACCTGCACCTTCGGGTGCGCCGATTTCATCCGTTCGAGAAAGCCGTCGCGGCGGTCGATGCCGGTGCGGCTCGTCTGGTCGTGTGCGACCACGGCCACCTCGCCTTCGTCGCCGATCAGCGCGGCAAGCTTGTCGGCGGCGAGTGCAGCGGCGGCCTTGTTGTTGGTCGCGGCCGTCGTCACCGGGATGTCGCTGTCGACGCCCGAGTCGAACGCGATCACCGGGATCTTCTCGGCCTGCGCCTTCTTCAGCAACGGCAGCGCGGCCTTGCTGTCGAGCGCCGCGAAGCCGAGCGCGGCCGGCTTCTTCGCGATCGCGGCCGACAGCATGTCGATCTGCTTGTCGACCATCGCCTCGGTTTCGGGCCCCTCGAACGTCACCTTCACCTTGTAGTCCTTCGCGGCCTGCATCGCGCCCGATTTCACGGCCTGCCAGAACTGATGCTGGAAGCCTTTCGAGATCAGCGGGATATAAGCCTCCTGCGCCTGCGCGCCGGCCGTGACGCCGACGGCGAACGTCAGCCCGACGATCGCGTTCAACACCTTGCTCCTGATCACTTCGCGTCTCCTTGGTTGGACTCTTCTGGATGCCGGCCGGGCCGGCGGTGAAGCGGATGCCTGCATGCAGGCGTGCGTCAGCGGCGGCGCCGGCGCAGGATGTCGACGTACACGGCGAGGATGATGATCACGCCCGTCACGACCGTCTGCCACTCCTGCGCGACCGACATGATGCGCAGGCCGTTGGTCAGCACGCTCATGATGAACGCGCCGATGATGGTGCCGACGATGCTGCCCGCGCCGCCGGACAGCGACGTGCCGCCGATCACGACGGCCGCGATCGCGTCGAGCTCGTAGCCCTGACCGAGCGCCGGCTGCGCGGAATTCAGCCGCGACGCGATCAGCAGGCCGGCGATCCCGCACACCGCGCCGCTGAACGTGTAGACGGCGATCTTCCACGCGTCGACGTTCACGCCGGACAGCCGCAGCGCTTCCTCGTTGCTGCCGAGCGCGAACGTGTAGCGGCCGAAGATCGTGCGGTTCAGCACGATGGACGCGCCGATCGCGACGAGGAACAGGATCAGCACCGCGTTCGGGATCGGCAACGCGGGGATCAGGTTGCCGATCAGCGAATCCTGCGCGATCGACGTGAAGCCCGGCGTGTCGTTGAAGTAGATCGGCCGCGTGCCCGAGATCACGAGCGACAGCCCCTTGAGCAGCATCATCATGCCGAGCGTCGCGATGAACGGCGGCACCTTCATCTTCGCGATCACGAAACCCGACACGCTGCCCGACAGCGCGCCGAAAAGCAGCGCGGCCAGGATGCCGAGCGGCAGCGGCATGCCCCACTTCGTCAGCACGACGCCGGCCATCACCGCGCAGAACGTCATCAGCGTGCCGACCGACAGGTCGATGCCCGACGTGATGATCACGTACGTACACGCGACGGCCAGCACGCCGTTCACGGCGGTGGCCTGCAGGATCGACACGAGGTTGTCGACTTCGAGGAAGTTCGGCGACGCGAAGCTGAAGAACACGATCAGCAGCACGAGGCTCGCGAACGCGAGCAGCTTCTGCCGCGCGGCCGGGTTGAAGAAGCGCGACTTCAGGCTCGATGCGGCGGCCGGCGTGTCGCCGGAAGCGAGGGGCGGGACGGGATGCGTATCGTTGGACATGATCGGGTAAGCGTCTGAATCAGGACAATACGGTCGACTCGCGCTGCGTCGCGAGCTGCATGATCTTTTCCTGCGTGGCGTCGGCCGCGCGCAATTCGCCGGTCACGCGGCCTTCGCACATCACGAGAATCCGGTGGCTCATGCGCAGCACCTCGGGCAGCTCCGACGAGATCATCACGATCGCCTTGCCGTCGGCGGCGAGCGCGTCGAGCAGCTTGTAGATCTCGCTTTTCGCGCCGACGTCGATGCCGCGCGTCGGCTCGTCGAAGAACAGGATGTCGCAGTCGCGCAGCAGCCACTTCGCGATCACGATCTTCTGCTGGTTGCCGCCCGACAGCAGCCGCGCCGGCTGCGCGACCGACGGCGTGCGGATCGCGAGCTGCCGCACGTACGACTGCGCGGTGTCGCGCATCTCGCGCGCATCGAGGAACACGCCGCGGCGCACGAAGCGGCGCATGCTCGACAGCGCGATGTTGTTCTGCACGTCCATCCCGACCGCGAGCCCGAAGTGCTTGCGATCCTCGGACAGGTAGCCAATGCCGTACTTCACCGCATCGGCCGGCGTGCGGATCGTCACGGTCTTGCCATGCACGCGGATTTCACCGGCATCGACCGGGTCCGCGCCGAACACCGCGCGCGCGACCTCGGTGCGGCCCGCGCCCATCAGCCCCGCGAAGCCGAGGATCTCGCCGCGCCGCAGCGTGAAGCCGACATCGCGGATCGCACGGCCGCGCGACAGTCCGCGCACTTCGAGCGCGACATCGTTCGACGACGTATCGGGCGGCGTGCGGGTTTCCGTTTCGAGCTGGCGGCCGACCATCATCGCGATGATCGTATCCATCGACGTGTCGGCCATCGGCACCGTCGCCACATACTTGCCGTCGCGCATCACGGTCACGCGATCGGCGATCTGGCGCAGTTCGTCCATCTTGTGCGAGATATAGACGATGCCGACGCCGTTCGCGCGCAGGTCGCGGATGATGCGGAACAGCTCGGCGATCTCCGCGTTGTTGAGCGCGGCGGTCGGCTCGTCCATGATAAGCACGCGCGAATCGAACGACAGCGCCTTCGCGATCTCGACCATCTGCTGCTTCGCGACCGTCAACCGGCCGACCGGCGTGCGCGGGTCGAGGTCGAGCCGCATCCGCTGGAAGATCGCGGCGGCATCGCGGTTCAGCTTGTCTTCGTCGACGAACACGCCGAAGCGGCCGCGCGGCTCGCGGCCGATGAAGATGTTCTGCGCGACGCTCAGGTGGTTCATCAGGTTCAGCTCCTGATGGATGATGCCGATGCCGAGCGCCTGCGCACCGCGCGGATCGGCGATCTCCACCGCGCGGCCGTCCATCCGGATCTCGCCGTCGTCGCGCTGGTACACGCCCGCGAGGATCTTCATCAGCGTCGACTTGCCGGCGCCGTTCTCGCCCATCAGCGCATGCACCTCGCCGGCGCGCAGGTCGAAACGGCAGTCGTCGAGCGCCTGCACGCCGGGGAAGCGCTTGCCGATGCCGGTCAGCGCAATCAGCGGCGGCGGGGTGTCCGGATTCAGGTCGGGTTGCATGGATCGCGGCCCTCAGCTGATCGCACGGTCGAGATGCGTGTAGCCGCCATCGACGAACAGCCACTGGCCCGTCGTGTGCGACGCACGATCCGACAGCAGGAACACGGTCGTATCGGCGATCTCGTCGGCCGTCGTGAAGCGCTGGCCGAGCGGCACCTTGCCTGCGATGCCGGCAAGCTTCGCGTCGGGATCGTCGAAGCCCGCCAGCCAGTTGCGGTACAGCGGCGTCATCACCTCGGCCGGAATCACCGCGTTCACGCGCACGCCGTCGTCGCGCAACGCGACGGCCCATTCGCGCGTCAGCGCGAGCTGCGCCCCCTTCGACGCGCAATAGCCGCTCGTGTTGCCCTGGCCGGTCACGGCCGTCTTCGACGAGATGTTGACGATCGCGCCGCGCGCCGCCTTCAGGTGCGGCACGCAGTAGTGCGCCATCACGTAGTAGTGGATCAGATTGCGTTCGAGCGACGCGACGAACGCGTCGCGCCCCGCATCGAGCCCGATGCTGTCGTTGATGCCTGCGTTGTTGACGAGGCCGTCGATGCGGCCGAAACGCGCGAGGGTCTGCTCGACCGCATCGCGGCACTGCGCATCGTCCTGCAATTCGACGGACACGCAGGTGGCGTTCGGCTGCTTCCGCACGAGCTCGCGCCAGAACGCGTCGTCGGGCGCGTGGCGCGCGAACACCACCGGTATCGCGCCTTCGCCGGCGAGCCGCATCGAGATCGCGGCGCCGATGCCCGACGCGCCGCCGGTCACGATCACGACCTTGTCTTGCAGATTCAAATCCACTTCGCGTCTCCGTCGTTCATGTGGTCGGCACGCACGCTCTGCTTCAGCCGCGGAACCGGTACTGCTCCAGCGATTCGGGCTTCATCTCGATCGAGAAGCCGGGCGCCGTCGGCGGCATGTACGCCGCGCCGCGCACCACGCACGGCTCGACGAAATGCTCGTGCAGGTGATCGACGTATTCGGTCACGCGCCCTTCCTTCGTGCCCGAAATGCACACGTAGTCGATCATCGACAGGTGCTGCACGTACTCGCACAGCCCGACGCCGCCCGCATGCGGGCACACGGGCAGCCCGTACTTCGCGGCCATCAGCATCACCGCGAGAATCTCGTTCACGCCGCCCAGCCGGCACGCGTCGATCTGCACGACGTCGATCGCGCCGCGCGCGATGAACTGCTTGAACAGCACGCGGTTCTGGCACATCTCGCCGGTCGCGACCTGCACGGGCGCGATCGCCTTGCGGATCTTGCGATGCCCTTCGACGTCGTCGGGGCTCGTCGGCTCCTCGATGAACCACGGCCGCGCGAACGCAAGCTCGCGCACCCAGTCGATCGCCTCGTCGACTTCCCACACCTGGTTCGCGTCGATCATCAGCTTGCGATCGGGGCCGATCACTTCGCGCGCGATCGTCACGCGGCGGATGTCGTCCTCGAGGTTCGCGCCGACCTTCAGCTTCACGTAGTCGAAACCGGCGTCGACCGCCTCGCGACACAGCCGGCGCAGCTTGTCGTCGCTGTAGCCGAGCCAGCCGGCCGACGTCGTGTAGCACGGATAGCCGTCGCGCTCGAGCGCCGCGATCCGCGTGGCCTTGCCGGGCGCCTGCCGGCGCAGCAGCTCGAGCGCTTCGTCCGGCGTCAGGCAGTCGGTTAGGTAGCGGAAGTCGATCGCGCGTACCAGCTCCTCGGGGCTCATGTCGGCGACGAGCCGCCACAGCGGCTTGCCGACGGCCTTCGCCCACAGATCCCACACCGCATTGACGACGGCGCCCGTCGCGAGGTGGATCGCGCCCTTGTCGGGGCCGATCCAGCGCAACTGGCTGTCCGACGTCACGTGCCGCCAGAAGCGGCCCATGTCCTCGCGGATCCAGTCGAGGTCGAGGCCGACGACGAGGTGACGCATCGCGTCGATCGCCGCGCAGCAGATTTCGTTGCCGCGCCCGATGGTGAACGTGAGCCCGTGACCTTCGAGCCCGTCGCGGTCGGTTTCGAGCACGACGTAGGCCGCCGAATAATCGGGGTCCGGATTCATCGCATCGGAGCCGTCGAGCTGGCGCGAGGTCGGGAAGCGCACGTCGAGGACGCGCATCGATCGAATGATAGGCATGACGAACCGTCCGTAAAAGGAAATCAGGCCTGCACGGTGCGCTGGCGCTGTTCGCCGAGCCCGTCGATGCCGAGCGTGATCACCTGTCCGGCGCGCAGATAGACGGGCGGCTTCTGCCCGAGGCCGACGCCCGGCGGCGTGCCGGTCGAGATCACGTCGCCCGGCTGCAGGCT
Organism: Burkholderia sp.; assembly: GCA_031253835.1. Lineage (GTDB taxonomy): Bacteria > Pseudomonadota > Gammaproteobacteria > Burkholderiales > Burkholderiaceae > Burkholderia. Next base: position 148,425 of record JAIRVP010000067.1, read on the forward strand.
CATGAAGCGGCTCAGGTAGCTGATCAGGTGCGGCACGCGGAACACCATCGTCGCGGTCGTGCCGTTCTGGTAGCGGTGGCCGTCGACGTCGAGCCACAGCCGCAGCGCGTGCGGATCGGGCACTTCATCGGCCGTCACGAGCCACGGGCCGAGCGGGCCGAACGTGTCGTTGCCCTTGCCCTTGTCCCACGTGCCGCCGCGTTCGAGCTGGAATTCACGTTCCGATACGTCGTTCACGACGCAGTAGCCGGCGACGTGCGACAGCGCATCGGCTTCCGCGATATAGCGGCCGCCCTGGCCGATCACCACGCCGAGCTCGACTTCCCAGTCGGTCTTCTCCGAGCCGCGCGGGATCTCGACGTCGTCGTTCGGGCCCGAGATCGCGCTCGTCCACTTGCCGAACACGACGGGCTCCTTCGGCACCTCCATCCCCGATTCGGCCGCGTGATCGGAATAATTGAGGCCGATGCAGATGAACTTGCCGACGCGGCCGACGCACGCGCCGAGCCGCGGCGTGCCTTCGACGAGCGGCAGCGACGACGGCGGAAGGTCGCGCAGCCGCGCGAGCGACGCGGGCGTCAGTGCATCGCCGGCGATGTCGTCGATCACGCCGGACAGGTCGCGGAGGTGGCCCTGCGCATCGAGGAGGCCCGGCTTTTCATGGTGTTTGTCGCCAAATCTGAGCAGTTTCATAGCGTCGTCTGAACGGAAACGGAAAGTGAATGGGGAGGCGCGGTCAGTTTGACCAGCCGCCGTCGATCAGGTGGATCGCGCCGGTCGTGAACGACGCTTCGTCGGATGCCAGATAGAGCGCGAGCGCGGCCACTTCTTCCGCGCTGCCGATGCGGCCGATCGGCTGGCGCGCGACGAACGCCTGGCGCACCTCGTCGGCCGACACGTGGCGCGTGCGCGCCTGGTCCGCGATCCGCTGCTCCAGCGACGGGGACTCGATCGTGCCCGGGCAGATCGCGTTGCAGCGGATGCCGCGCTCGACGAAATCGGCGGCCACCGCCTTGGTCAGCCCGATCACGGCCGCCTTGGTCGTGCCGTAGACGAAGCGGTTCGGCACGCCCTTCACGCTCGACGCGGCCGACGCCATGTTGATGATCGACGCGCCGCCGGCCTCGAGCATCGCGGGCAGCAGCGCGCGGATCAGCCGGTACATCGACGTGACGTTCAGGTTCATCGAGAACGCCCATGCGTCGTCGTCGCAGTCGAGGATCGAGCCGTGGTGCACGTAGCCCGCGCAGTTGAACAGCACGTCGAATGCGCGTTCGCCCGCGGCGAGCGCCGCGACGTCGTTCGCATCGGTGACGTCGAGCCGCCGCGTGGCCAGCCGGCCGCCCGCACGTTCGGCGTCGGCCTCGAGCCGCACGAGCGCGGCTTCATTGATGTCGGTCGCCAGCACGTCGGCGCCCTCGCTCGCGAACCGCAGCGCGGTCGCGCGGCCGATGCCCTGCCCGGCCGCCGTCACCAGCGCGCGTTTGCCCTGCAATCTCATGAGGACTTCTCCCGAAAAAGCCGGCCACCCGTCGGCCGATTGGCACAAAGGACTAAAGGTCCAACCAATCATAGGAACAGATCGCGCGTTTGTCACGAAATCGGGATTCAGTATTTACCCGGGCGGGGAAATCGGCGGATGAAGAAAAATCCGGTGCTCGACGGACTCCGGAAGCACCCCGCTGGATCGGCGCAAACCCAATATCGGCGCACCTCTCGGCCGGTTGGCCGCATGCGCCCGGCGCGGCCGCCGCGCCAAACTGACAAAAAAGTCATGTTCGCGTCAGGGTCTCAACGGGATGGGCGCGCCATCATGGCGTCGCCGGACCGCGCTTTTCAACCATCGCCTCCCCGCCCGCTTTCGATCCCTGCGGGCACCTCCGTCCCCCGGCGATGGACGCCGTGACTGGGCGAGCAGACACGGTGCGCGGGCCGATTTTCCGCCCCGGACTTCCCGTCCGGGGCGTTTTTGTCCGTGGTTTCCAAGAAAATAAGCGTGGATTGTTTCTAAATCGGCAAAAGGTAATTTGAGCCAGACAGGATGTTTTTTCCGGTCACAGACGCTTACATTTAGCGCACCACTCATGGAAACCGCTACGGATTCGCCATCGGGTAGTGACATCCACTGCCACGGCCGAAACCGCACGAGCTTTAGGAAACGGCAAAATGAAGGCCTCCAAATCCCTGCCTGCGCTCGATCCCGCCGACGTCCACGTCGAAATTCTCGAACGTTCCGATACGCTGCTCGTCGTCCGCTGGGTCGAGCCCGGCCGCTGTCATTACGGTGAACAGCGCTGGCGCCGCCGCTTCGCGCAGCGCACCGGCACCTGCGCGCTGTCGCGCCAGGTCATCCACCGCGGCGACGAAGTGTTCCGCCCGGCCGAACGCCCGGCCCCCGCGAATGCGGCCGCGATGATCTCCGCCGCCGAGGTGCTCGCGCTGGCCGGCGGCAGGTAAAACCTGCCGACTGCGCGCCGGGACACGCCGCGCCACGCACTGCGCCCGCCCTAGAAGCGCCGGTCTAATTCCCCCGCTTGTCTGTCACGCCCGCTCGCACTATCGTTACACCACGCAATGTAACGATTACGTGTCGCGGCCGATCGGCCGTGCCGATGGAGACAGACATGCATGCATGGAGCGCGCGCCACGTCCCGGCGCAGGGCGGCAAGGTCGCGGTCGTGACCGGCGCCAACAGCGGTCTCGGCTGGCAGCTCGCGGAAACGCTGGCCGCGAAAGGCGCGACGGTCGTGATGGGCTGCCGCGACGCTGTGCGCGCCGCCCAGGCGGCCGATGCGATCCGCCACCTTCATCCCGATGCCCGTGTCGAAGTCGATCCGCTCGACCTCGCCGACCTCGCGTCGATCGAACGCTTCGCAGGCGACATCGCCGAACGCCACGGCCGCGTGGACATCCTCTGCAACAACGCCGGCGTGATGTTCCTGCCGCTGCGGCATACGCACGACGGCTTCGAGATGCAGTTCGGCACCAACCACCTCGGCCATTTCGCGCTGACCGGCCATCTGCTGCCTGCGTTGCGCGCCGCACGGCGCGCGCGCGTCGTGACGATGTCGAGCGGCTTCAACCGCGGCGGCCGGATTCGCGTCGACGACCTGCGCGCCGAGCAGCGCTACAACCGTTATCTCGCCTACTGCGACAGCAAGCTCGCGAACCTCGTGTTCGCGATCGAGCTGCAGCGCCGATTCGAGCGCGCGGCGTTCGCGGGAATCAGCGTGGCCGCGCACCCCGGCTATGCGGCGACCAACCTGCAGTTCGCGGGCCCCGCGATGGACAGCTCGCCCGCACGCGCCGCGCTGATGCGCGCGGCAAACCGTTATCTCGCGCAGCCGGCCGACCAGGGCGCGCTGCCCGCGATTCATGCGGCAACGTCGCCCGATCTCGCGGGTGGCGCGTACATCGGGCCGTCCGGCTGGTTCGAGTCGCGCGGGCTGCCGGCGCGCGCGAGCGTGCCGCGCTCGGCGCGCGACGTGGCGTCGGCGGCGCTGCTGTGGGAGGCGTCGGAAGCCGCGACGGGCGTGCGCTTCCTCAGTTCGGGTGCGCCGGCCGGACGCGCGCCGGGCCGGCCGTTCGACACGGCGGCCGAAGCGCGCTGAATTGCGCGCCGTCACCTGCAACATTCGTCATATTTATTGCGCGAACCGAAAAGAAAGCCTGATGAAAGACTGATTCGGCGCACCACTGTTACCGCGCAGGAAACAATCTATCATCAAAATCAGCGTTTACCCTGAAGCTCCCGGTGACTAACATTTGATCAATCGCTTAAGACATGGAGTCGAGAGCGAACTCAATAAAACACCCGGAGGTCACCATGAAATCGCTCGTTTCCGCAGTCGTTGCCGCTGTCGCCCTGTCCGCTTCGTTCGGCGCATTCGCTCAAAGCACCGTGACCCGCGCCCAAGTGCGCGGCGAACTGGTCCAGCTCGAACAAGCCGGCTACAAGCCGGGCCTGTCGAGCCCGTACTACCCGAACGACATCCAGAGCGCCGAAGCGCGTGTTCATGGTGCCGACACCAGCGGCTACGGCGCACAGCCGGCTCCGCTCGTCCACTCGGGCGCCCCGGCAGCCGCGTCGTCGAACGCACGCGACTCGATCTTCTTCGGCCAGTAAGCCGATGCGCCCTCGGCGGGCGCCGCGCGTCGCGCGATGAAGCAAGGCAGTCTGGACGAGCCCCTTCACGGGGCTCGTCCTTTTTGTGAAACGCATACCTCCGCCGCCCGGTAGCGGGTGGCTTCGCCCGGGCGCGTTGCGTCCGGGTGCTTTTTCCCGGCAGGTATGCGTAAAGAAGCCGTGTGCGCCGGTCAGCGCGCCGCGGCTAAAGCAGGCACCGATCGCGACAGCACGCGCCAGCGCGACAGCAACTCGTCACGGTCGACGTAGCAGCCTTGCAGGTGCCGGCGGCCGGTCGACGGATCGAACTCGGTGCGCGCATGCAGCACGCGCCGGTTGTCGAACGCCCACATGTCGCCCGCCCGCAGCCGCCGGTGTACGCGGAAGCGCGGTTCGCGCGCGAGCGCGAGGAACCGCCGGTACGCGCGATAGACGGCCGCAACCGAGCCGGCCGGCGCATCGAGCGGCCCGCGCAGGAAGTTCGCGACGCGCACTTCCGTGACGTTGCCGCGCGCATCGAGCCCGATCACCGGCGCCGAACAGCGGTAGTCGCTGTTCGCACTCTTGTTCCAGAACTCGAACGGCGTCGACGCCAGGTGCTCGAAATCGGCCGGATGCTCGCGCCGCAGCGCATCGGCGAGCGCAAAGCCGTCGAGAAAGATGCTGTCGCCGCCCGTCGCTTCGTTGGCCAGGCAATGCAGGAACTGCACACCCGGCTGCAACTCGCGCGTCGGCAAATCGGTATGCGGCGGCAGGTTCAGCGACGTATACGCATTGCTGTCCGGGCGCGGCTTCGATTCGACGTCGAACAGCACGCCGAAATTGCTTTCGCGGATCAGGCCGATGCGGCGCGCGATCTCGTCGACGCGGCCACGCTCGGCCGGCACGCCTTCGACGAGCGTCAGCCCCGTGCGCTGCAACGCGGCGAGCCACGCAAGCAGCGCACCGTCGTCCTCCATCACGTCGCGCCACGCGAACACGCCGATCGCCGTCGCATCGTCGCCGGCCCAGACGTGCCGCCCGTGCGCGGCCAGCCGCTCCGCGCGCGACGCATCGTCGTACGCATGCGCACGCAACCAGCCCGGCGACCACGCGCTGCGATGCCCGTCATTCCACTCGACATGCAGCGCACCGTCGGTTTCGACGTGCACGGTAAGCGCCGACAGATCCTCGCGCGCATCGGCGATCTCGAACACCTGCTCGCGCGTGACCGCATGCACGCACGCGGAACACGCGCAGTTGTCGCGCAACCAGTCGAAATGGAACGGCGATCGTCGCGCGTCGCTCCACTCGACGTCCACCGCCCCATCGCCGATCGTCGCCGCCGCGATGGCCGCATCGGCCGAAAACGTCCGCCAGTCCTCGATACGGTGTTGCGCTGCTGCCTGCATCGTTGCCTCCCGGAAACGCCCGCTACGCGTGTGGTGCGAGCAAAAACCCGCCGACCAACCGGTGCATGCGTGCGGCCTGCGGGCTCGTCCCGAGCGCGCGCCAGCAGCCGTGCACCAGTCCCTCTCCTGTCCAGCCGTGCGCGACCCCGCCGGCCGCGCGAATTCGTTCGACGTACACGCGCGCATCGTCGCGCAGCGGATCGTGCTCCGCGCCGATCGCGAGCACCGGCGGCAAGCCGTCGAAACGCGCAGCCTCGAGCGGCACCGACGCACGCAACAGCGGGTTGTCGTTCAGCAGCACGTCGGACAACTCGCCCTCCCAGTACAGTTCGCGATAGCGATGCACGTCGTCGAGCGTCAGCATCGGCGCGTGCGCTTCCGTCTCGCATGCGGGCGATTGCGGTTCGAAACCGAGCATCGGATAGACGAGCGCGATGCCGTCGACATTGCGTTCGCCCGCATCGCGCAGTGCGGTGGCCACCGCCGCCGCGAGCATCCCGCCCGCACTGTCGCCCGCGAGCGTCAGCGGATGCACGCACGGCCCGAACGGCCAGCGTGCATCGCGCGCGGCACGCGTGACTTCCAGGCAATCTTCGAGCGCGGCCGGTGCGCGGTGTTCGGGTGCAAGGCGATAGTCGACCGCGATCACGTCGAGCCCCGTCTCGGCCGCCAGTTGCGCGGTAATCAGTGCGTGGCTGTCGAGCGAGCCGACGACGAAGCCGCCGCCATGAAAAAACAGCACCGTGCCGCGCGATGTGCCGTGCACGGACGAGTAGCGCCGCAATGCAATCGCGCGCCCGTCCCGCGCGTGCCACACGGCGTCCTGCTGCACGATGCCGGCCGGCAGCGCGGCCGGCGTCCATTCGGCCGCGAAGCGGTCGTAGAGGCGGCGCTGCTCGCCGGGCGAGCGCGCCGCCGCATCGGCCGGATACCACGCGTCGACGGCTGCGACGAACGCTGCGATTTCCGGTTCGAGCATCGTGCGCGCTCCGCGGGTGAAAGTTGAAAAGTGAAGCGTGAAGATCGCCGCTAGCGACGCGGCGGCAACCCGATCACGCGGCCCGCATACGCGGGCGCCGCGCAATCGCGCTGCAACGCATGCAGCTCGGCCACGCGCGCGGCGACGTCGTCGTCGAACGGCGCAGATTTCGCACCGTCGCGCGTATCGACGTGCAGCAACATCTGCTCGCTCGCCGATACCGCGTCGCCATGCCCGTCGGCAAACAGTTCGAGATACAGATGCAGCCGCTTCGCATCGTGCGCGAGCACACGCGCATCGACACGCACCTGCGTGCCTTCCTTGATCTCGTGCAGGTAGTTCACGTGCGCTTCGAGCGTATAGACCGAGCGCCCCCGCTCGCGACGCGCGGCGTCGTCGAGCCCGATGCGATCGAGCAACGCATCGGTCGCGAAGCTGAAGATCAGCAGATAGAACGCATCGCGCAGGTGGCCGTTGTAGTCGACCCATTCGGGCCGCACCACGTCGCGGTAAATCGTCAGCGGGGTATCGCCCGTCATCGTCTAGTCCTCGAATCGCATCCCGTGCCGCGCCTTCACCGCGGCGATCGATTTCAGCACCTCGGTGATGCACTCGTCGCGATAGCGTTCGAGCTCCTTGATGCTGCGCGTGCCCTGCTGTTCGGTCGTGCCTTCGACGACGCTGTCGATCAGCGCGTCGGTCAGCGTCGGCGCGACCAGCTTCGTCCACGGCAGTTCGAGCGCCGGGCCGAACTGCTGCATGAAGTGTCGCATGCCCGCGTCGCCGCCGGCCAGCGTGTAGGTCAGGAACGTGCCCATGAACGACCAGCGGATGCCCGCGCCGAAGCGGATCGCATCGTCGATCTCGCCGGTCGTCGCGACGCCTTCGTTGACGAGGTGCAGCGCCTCGCGCCACAGCGCCTCGAGCAGGCGATCGGCGATGAAGCCCGGCACTTCCTTGCGCACGTGCAGCGGCCGCATGCCGAGCTTGCGATAGATCTCCATCGCGCCTTCGACGGCTTCCGGCGACGTGCGCGCGCCGCCGAGCACCTCGACGAGCGGCAGCAGGTAGACGGGATTGAACGGGTGGCCGACCACGCAGCGCTCCGGATGCGTCGCCCGCGCATAGAAATCCGTCGGCAGCAGCCCCGACGTCGACGACGCGATGATCGCGTCGGGCTTCGCCGCGCGGCTGATCTGCTCGTGCAGCTCGAGCTTCAACGCCTCGCGCTCGGGTGCGCTTTCCTGGATGAAATCGGCATCGGAAACACACGCCTCGATCGTCGAGACGAAGCGCAGCCGCGCGGGATCGGCGCCCGGTGCGAGGCCGACGCGTTCGAGCGCGGGCCACGCGTTCGCGACGTTCGCGCGCAACCGCTCTTCCGCGCCCGGCGCCGGGTCCCATACGACCACGTCGAGACCGTGCGCGAGCGCACGGGAAATCCACCCGCTGCCGATCACGCCGGTGCCGATGGCGGCGAACGTCTTGATGTCGGTCTTCACAGCCATGTCAACGCATCCTTCAAATCAGGGGAAATCGGTGGGCGGCCGCGCCCGTGCGCAGGCCGCCGTGTCAGGTCAGTCGGCGAAGAAATTCACGCGAATTCGGCAATCGCACGCCGTTCGAGCGGACGCTCGCCGCGTGCCGGCAGGCCGAGCTTGCGGCGGCCTTCGGCCGGCGTCAGCACGCTGCCGCCAAGCCGTTCGACGATCTCGCGGGCGCGCCCGACGAGCGTGCCGTTGGTCGCGTGCACGCCGCGATCGAGCCAGATGTTGTCTTCGAGGCCGACGCGTACGTGGCCGCCGAGCAGCATCGCCTGCGCGACCATCGGCATCTGCATGCGGCCGATCCCGAAGCCGGCCCAGTGCGCGCCCGGCGGCAGGTTGTCGACCATCGCCTTCATCGTGCCCGTATCGGCCGGTGCCCCCCACGGAATGCCGAGGCACAGCTGGAACAGCGGCGGATCGTCGAGCAGCCCTTCCTTCAGCAGCTGCTTCGCGAACCACAGATGGCCCGTGTCGAAGATCTCCAGTTCCGGCTTCACGCCGAGTTCCTGGATGCGCTTCGCGCCGGCGCGCAGTTGCGCGGGCGTCGATACGTAGATGTAGTCGCCGTCGCCGAAATTCAGCGTGCCGCAGTCGAGCGTGCAGATCTCGGGCAGCAGGTCCTCGACGTGCGCGAGGCGCGTGAGGCCGCCGACCAGGTCGGTGCCCTTGCCGAAGCGCATCGGGTCTTCGCCCGGGCCGATCTCGAGATCGCCGCCCATGCCGGCCGTCAGGTTGATGATCACGTCGACGTCGGCCGAGCGGATGCGGTCGACCACTTCGCGGTACAGGTTCGGGTCGCGGCTGCCGCGGCCCGTCTGCGGATCGCGCACGTGGCAGTGCGCGACGGTGGCGCCAGCCTTCGCGGCCTCGATCGCGGCTGCCGCGATTTCCTTCGGCGTGACCGGAATCGCCGGATGCTTGCCGACCGTATCGCCCGCGCCGGTGACGGCGCAGGTGATGATGACTTCATGGTTCATGCTGGGTGCCTCGCTTGAATCGGGTTGTGTCGCATTGCAGAGGTAGTGCGGGCGCCGGCCGTCACAGGCCGAGATACGCCTTCACGGCAGGCAGGCCGTCCTTGCCGTCGAACGTCTTGACGCCCGCGAGCCACGGATCGAGCACCTGCGGGTTCTTCTTCAGGTACGCCTTCGCGGCCTCGGACGGTTTCGTCTTGTTCATCACCGACTGCATCAGCTGGTTCTCGAGCTGCGTCGAGAAGCGCAGGTTCGTCACGAGCTTGCCCGCGTTCGGGCAGCGCGCGATGAAGTCGGGCGCGGTGAGCGTGTACACGCGCGCTTCGCCGAAGTTCGGCCCGAACGACGCGTCGCCGCCGGACAGGTAGTTCATGCTGAGCTGGATGTTCATCGGGTGCGGCTCCCAGCCGAGGAACACAACCCACTTCTTCTCGCGGATCGCGCGCTCGACCGTCACCAGCATCCCGGCCTCGCTCGACTCGACGAGCTTGAAGCCGCCGAGCCCGTACTGGTTCGTGTCGATCATCTTCTGGATCGTCGCGTTCGCGCTGCTGCCCGGCTCGATCCCGTAGATCTTGCCGTCGAGTTCCGTACGGTGTTTCGCGATGTCCTCGAAGGTCTTCAGGCCGGCCTGGTATTCATAGCTCGGCACCGCGAGCGTCGCCTTCGCACCGGACAGGTTCGGCGGCTCGACGACGTTGATCGACTTGCTGTCGAGGAACGGCTGCAGCTGCTTCTGCTGCACCGGCCACCAGTAGCCGAGCGACACGTCGAGTTGCTTGCTCTTCAGGCCGGCGAACGAGATCGGCACCGACGCGATCGTCGTGGTCGGCTTGTAGCCGAGCGCCTCGAACACGGTCGACGCGAGCGCCGTGGTCGACGTGATGTCGGTCCAGCCGATATCCGCGAAACGCACGGTGCGGCAAGTCGCGGCATCCGTCTCGGCCAGCGCCGCGTTCGTGAACGCGCCGGTCGCCAGCACGGCCGCGGCAAGCGCGGCGATCTTCGTCGACTTCATGGTTCGATTCCTCCCGGTTGGTCTCGCGGCAGCCGGTGCGCGGAGTGTGCGCCGGCCTGCATCGTGGGAGTAAAAGTAACGAGCCATATTCGCCGCGAAAAGACCGCCGGCGACCTTTTCTTGACTATTTGCGACTATGAGTGGAAACCACTATCTTTTGCTCGAGGCTTGGTGGATGGGGGTTTGAGGCGGATTTTGATTGAAATCGGGTTGTCCCGATGCGGCGTGCGGCTTTCGATTCGGCTCCGCCGATACTGACAGATCTCCGACACATCGTCGGGTGCCGCGGATCGGTCCTATGCTGGCGTCGTCAGCGTGTCCGGTCCGCCAGGAACCCCATGATCCTCACCGCTCTCTTTGTCGTGGCCGTTGTCGCAATCGTGGCGGTCATGCACCGCGGCGTGATCGGCAACGCGGATTCGCGGCTGCGTGCACGACTCGACGCGGAAGGCCCGCGCAGCGACGCATCGCGCCGGTTGATGCGTGCCTCGGGATACCGCGTCTGAACCTGCGCGGATCGTGACGGTGGCGACGCGCCCCGCTCAACCGGCCGTCACTACCCGCACGAACGCCTCCGCCAGCACCGTCGGCTCGGCCGGCAGCACCAGCGCGCACACCGACTTCGCGTCTTCGTCCGAAAGCGGCACGAACACGACGCCGTCGAACCCGGGACTCGCCATCCGCGCCGGCACGATCGCCACGCCGCGCCCGGCCGCGACGAGATTCAGCATCGACGTCTTCGGCGACACAATCCGCGCCGCCGCCGGCACGAAACCCCGTTTCAGGCACAGATCGATTACGACGCGCGCCAGCCCGCCGCGCTCGCGGTACACGGCCGACACGAACGGCTCCCGCCGCAACCGCGAGATCGCGACGCGCTTGCGGCCCGCGAGCGGATGATCGGCAGGCACCGCCACGCACAGGCGCTCGGCCGCCAGTTCGACGAAGCGCACGCGCGCATCGCGCCGCAGCACCGGCAAGCGGACGACACCGATATCGGCACGGCCGTTTGCAATTTCCGACACCTGATCCTCGGACGACGCGCGATCGAGATCGACGCGCGCGCCCGGGCAATCGCTCATGAAACGGTCGAGATCGGGCATCAGGCTGCTGACGGGAACGGTGCTGGAATGCAGAAGCCGCAGCACGCCGGCTTCCCCGCGCGACAACTGCGAGCCTTCTTCGGCCGCCGCCGTCAGCGTGGCCGGGATCGACGCCACGCGTTCGCGGTAGATCGCGCCGGCCGGCGTGAGCCGGACGCCTCGCGGCTCCCGGTCGAACAGCAGGAAACCGAGTTCGTCCTCGAGCTGACCGACCTGCCGGCTGAGCGCCGACTGCGCGACATGGAGCGCGCCCGCGGCCGGCGTGAAGCCGCCGAGATCCGCCACGGTCAGGAAATACTGGATTTGCCGGAGGGATGGCATGCCGAAACGAGATGGATACGCGCCGAATTCGATATTTGCGTTATACCGGCCCGCTCCACAGAATGAAAGCCTTCCGTGCCGGAATCACCGTTCCGGCCACTTGTACGGAGCGCTCATCGACGTGACTACCCTCCTGTCCTATCTGCTGGTCGTGGCGGCCGGCATCAGCGTCGCGTTGCAACAGGTGCTCAACGCGAACCTCCGCGCGCAGATCGGCTCGCCGTGGTGGGCCGGGTCGGTCAGCTACCTCGTCGGCCTGGCCGCGATGCTGGCCGTCGCGCTGCTGTCGCCGCATCCGCGCTCGAGCGGCACCTTCTCCGTCGCCGGGTCGTGGTTCAGCTGGACCGGCGGATTCTTCGGTGCGGTGTTCGTCGGCGTCGCGATCTTGATGGTGCCGCGACTGGGCGCGGCCACGACGCTCGCGCTGATCGTCGTCGGGCAGATGACCGGCGCGCTCGTGTTCGACCACTTCGGCGTGCTCGGCATCGAGCAGCATTCGGCCAGCCCGGTCCGCATTGCCGGCGCGGCGTGCCTCATTCTCGGCGTCGTGCTGATCCGCGCTTGAACGCGTTGCTGTCGGCGCGCGTGCGTTTGCCGATCCGGCGGCCGCGCACGCGCCCGCCGCGACGCTCACGCGTAGTTCATCATCACCGACTTGCTTTCCGTGTACTGGTCGATCACCGCGCGGCCGAGTTCGCGGCCGAAGCCCGACTGCTTCGTCCCGCCGAACGGCAGTGCGTTGTCGAGCAGCGAATGGCAGTTGACCCATACGGTGCCGGCCGCGATACGCGGAATCAGCTTGTGGATCGCCGACAGGTCGTTCGACCAGATGCTCGCGCCGAGGCCATACGGCGTGTCGTTCGCGAGCTGCACGGCCGACTCGAGATCGTCGAACGGCATCGCGACGAGCACCGGCCCGAAGATCTCCTCGCGCACGACGCGCATCGCCTGCGTCGTATCGACCAGCACCGTCGGCTCGACGAAGAAGCCGGGGCCGTCGATCGCGCGGCCGCCCGCCGCCGCGCGCGCCCCTTCGCCGAACCCCGAGTCGATATAGCCGCACACGCGCTCGCGCTGCTTCGCCGAGACGAGCGGACCGATCTGCGTCGACGGGTCCATCCCCGGGCCGATCTTCAGGCTCGCGGCGATCTTCGCGACACGTTCGATCACGCCGTCGAACACCTTCGCATGAATATATGCACGCGAACCGGCCGTACACACCTGCCCCTGGTTGAAGAAGATCGCGTTCGCAACGCCCAGCGCGGCCTTGTCGAGATCGACGTCGGGCAGCACGATCACCGGCGACTTGCCGCCGAGTTCGAGCGACATCCGCGTCATGTTGTCGAGCGCCGCGTGGCCGATCGTCTTGCCCGTCTGCGTCGACCCCGTGAACGCGATCTTGTCGATGCGCGGATCGCGCGACAACGCCGCGCCGGCCGTGTGGCCGTAGCCGGTGACGATATTGACGACGCCGTCCGGGAACCCGGCCGCCTGGATCAGTTCGCACAGCCGCAGCGCGCTCAGCGGCGTATCTTCGGCAGGCTTCAGCACGACGGTGCAACCGGTCGCGAGCGCCGGCGCGATCTTCCACGCCGCCATCAGCAGCGGGAAATTCCACGGGATGATCGCGCCGACCACGCCGACGGGTTCCTTGCGCGTATAGGTGAAGATCTCGCTGTCCGGCAGGTACGGCATGCCTGCGTCGATCACGCTGCCTTCGATCTTCGTCGCCCAGCCGGCCATGTAGCGGAAGCACTGCGCGGCCATCGCGACGTCGAGCCCCTGCGCGACCATCACCGGCTTGCCGTTGTCGAGCGACTCGATTTCGGCAAGCTCACGCGCGTTCGCTTCGATCAGGTCGGCGAGCACGAGCAGCAGGCGCTCGCGATCGGTCGTCTTCGCGGTGCGCCACGGGCCCGCATCGAATGCGCGACGCGCGGCGGCGACCGCCTGCTGCACGTCGCGTTCGTCCGCTTCGGGCACGCGCGCGATCACGGTGCCGTCGGCCGGATTCACGACGTCGAGCTGGCGGCCCGATGCGGCATCGCTCCACTCGGCGCCGATCAGCATCTTCTTCGGCTTCGCGAGGAACACACGCGTTGCGTCGAGCAGCGGAAAGGTTTCGTTCGTCTCCATGTCCACGTTTCCTTGATTGGTTGAATGAGTCGGTCAGTAGCGATCCGTGACGCCGTCGATCCCGCGTGCCTGCAACGCGCGGACCAGCCCGGCGCGCACGGTCGCGACGTCGGCAAGAGCGGGACGGCGGTGCGCGGCGACTTCGGCGGCCGTATAGGGCTTGAAGTCGCGCGGCAGCGCATCGCGGTTCATCGTCATGAGCACCCAGTTGAGCACGTCGGCCAGATCCTGGTCCGACAGCGCCGAGTTCGACGCACCGGGCACGCGCATCACGTACTCGCGTCCGGCCGGCAGATGCGTGAAATAGCCGAGCGAATTCGCGAGCGGCGGCACCTTGCCGGCAATGCCGCCACCCGTCGCCGTATGGCAGCCCATGCAGTTGAGCACCCAGTGCTGCCGCGCGAGCGTCGCGTCGGCGGCGCCGTCGGCATGTGCGGGCGGCGTGACTGCACATGTCGCGGCGCCCGCCAGCAGCAGCCACGACGACAGGCGACGCGACATGGCGCCAAGCCACGACGACGACGCGCCCCGCGTGCCCTGCGCGGAGGCGTCCGCACGGGACGCGCGGGCGCCGTTCACAGGCCGAGCCCCTTGATCACCACCGCGCGTTGCGCATGCACGGCCGTGCCGTCCATCTCCTTCGCGCGCGCCGCGCGGATATCGGCCGCCGTGAACGGCTTCGCGTCGCCGTGCTGCGCGTTGAGGTCGAACACGACGTAGTTGAGCACGTGCGCGATGTCGTCGTCGCTCGCGCTCGCGAACGACGGCATCTTGAAGTTGTAACGCTTGTCGTGCACCTTGATCTCGCCGAACATCCCGTGCAAAAGCGTTGCAACCAGTTGCGCACGCCCCGGCTCGGCCGCCGCGTACTTGCCCGGGTACTCGGTCAGCGGCGGCGCGAGGCCGTCCTGCCCTTTCCCGCCGGCCTGGTGGCACACCGCGCACTGAGCGTCGAACAGGCTTTTCCCGGCCGGGTAATGCACGGCTTCCTGCGCGCCGGCCGCGTGCGGCAACGCGAAGGCTGCCACGGCCGTCATGCACGTCAAGGCGATCCTTCCTGCTTGCTTCACTTTCATTGCTTTGCCGCTCCCAGCAGAACCGAAACCGAACAGTGGTAATTCGAATTACCGTTCGCCATGCACCAGTTGATGTCGTTGTTCAGCGACAGCTTGTACAGCGGCTTCTCGCGCTCGTTGCGATTGCAGAAGCACTTGCCGCACGACGTCTTGCCGCAGCAGTCGTTGTACGACACGATGTAGTCCGAACCGTCGTGCGGGTTGCGGCAGGTGCCGATCCACGTGATCGGCGAAGGCGTCGTGCCCGGCGGGCAGCTGCTCGACGTGCCGCCGCAGCAGCTGCAAAGCCAGCCGTCGATCGCGCAATACTTCCAGTAGTCGCAGCTCATCGGATCGTCGCTCGCGCCCGATGCGGCGGCGCCTGACGCGCCCGACGCCGCATCGGCCGCATACGCGGTGCGGTCGACCGGCAGCAACGGCAGCAGCGCCGATCCCACCAGTACCTTGCCGAGCTTCGCCATCGCGCTGCGCCGCGAACTGTGCTGCGCGACGCCGCGCGCCGACCGCTCGAACCATGAATCAAACAGGCCCATGTCGTTGTTCTCCCATGACGTTGTAAGTGGGTCGGCCGGTCATGCGTGCTGCGCGTGCGCGTCGTGGCTGTGATCGCCGTGCACGAACTGCTGCAGCGATGCGACGCCGCGCTCCTTCGCCTCGAACAGGCTCTCGAGATGCTCGCGCGTGTTGACGAGCCCCTTCGCACGCACCGTGCCGGTTTCGTCGAGCAGCACCGCGTACGGCAGCTTGCCGATCTGATACGCGAGGCCGAGTTCCTGCGACAGCACGTACGGGAAGCGCGCGAGGTCGTGCTTCTGCGCGAAGCGCGCGTGTTCGTCGAAATCGCCGTCGCTCGCGAGCACGATGTTCACCGGCGTCGATTCGCTTGCCTGCAGCGACGGCAGCAGCGGCAGCAGCTTCTTGCAGACCGGGCACGTCGGCGACAGGAAGAACAGCAGCGTCGCCTTGCCCGACGCGTCGATGCCGCCGACCTTCACCTGCGAGCCGCGAATGTCGGTCAGTTCGAACGTCGGCGCGATCGCGCCGACCGCCGGCCCCTTGTCGATCATCAGCGCGCCGGCCGGCATGATGCGTTCGTACAGGATGCCGATCTGGCGCACCAGCGCGAGGCAGATCGCGCCGAGCGCGAGGACGGCCACCCACAGCAGGGCGGTGGAAACGGTGAGAGCGGTTTGCATCATGAATTCCTCAGGTGGGAAAGGCGCGGTACGTTGGCGAGCAACACGTCGACGGTGAGCAGCGCGCAGACGATCAGCAGCACGGAGAAGAACAGCGTCAGGTAGTCGAACCACACGACAGCGCGCGTGCCCGGTTCGACGAACGCGGTGGCGACCAGCGCGACGAGCAGCAGCACGCGGCCGACATGCAGCCAGCCGATGCCGCGCGGCGCGTCCGTGCGTGCAGCGGTGAAGCCGGAACAGCCGCAGTCGATGTCGGTATGGCCGCGCAGCAGGTTGATCGCGAGCCCGGCCGCGAAGGCCAGCAGCAGCGCGATCAGGCCGATCGCGCCGGCCGTGCGCGTATCGGGAAACAGCAGCGCGGCGGCGCCGAGCGCTTCCGCGAGCGGAATCGCGAACGCGACGGGCGCGCTCAGCGCGTCGGGCAGCAGCCGGTAGCCGGCGAGCGCCTGCCGGAATGCGGCGGGCCGGCGCATCTTCGCGAAGGCGCCGAGCAGCACGACGGCGGCCGCGCCGGCCTGCGCGCTGGTGGCGAGTACGGGATCGAGGGTCATTGCGGCCTCACGGGTTGACGAGCAGCGACGACGTATTGCCGATCTGCTTCTCGACGTGCTGCAGCTTGCCGGTGCGCGCATCCATCACGACGAGGTCGGACGTCGCCGTCAGCCCGTAGAACAGCGGCTTGTCGTCCTCGCTGACCTGGATCGACACGAGCGGATCGACCTTCTGCTGCGCGAGATCCCAGCGCGCGACGCGCTGCTTCGACTTCAGGTCGTAGACCCACACCTGTGTGCCAGGATCCTTGTGCGAACCGTCGGTGCCCTTGTGCATCAGCACGTAGTAGCGGTTCTGCTTCGCCTGCACGGCCGTCTGCTGCATGCCGCCGGGGCGCCAGCCTTCGGCGCGCTCGGCGTCCGTCAGCAGCGACCACGGCTTGCCGAACGCCGGCTTGTCGCCGCTGAAATCCGCGCTGCGCACGTTGCCGCCATAGGTCGTGAACAGGTAGTCGCCCTTGTACCGCGACGCGTTCACGAAGGCCGGATCCTTGTCGACGTCGATGAACGTGTCCGACATCGTGCGCTTCGTTTCCTTGCCGTTCGCGTCGAGCGTGACGGTCAGCGCCTTGCCGCTTTCGCACAGCGCGGTGAAGCGGTCGTTGCCCGACGGATACGCGAGCACGCAGGCAGCCGTGTCGATCTCCGACAGCACCTTCTTCGATACCGCGTCGATCACCGTCAGCGACGCGGCCGGCGTGATGTTCGCGACGTACAGCCGCTTGCCGTCGGCGCTGAACGCGGTGTTGTACGGCGACGGCACATGCTGCGCGTGCTTCGGCGGAATCACGATCTCGCCCGCGTGATCGAGCGTCGTGTTGTCGGTCATCTCGACGACGTCGGTGCGCGTGCCGTGCGAGCCGCGCGAGAAGTAGGTCGTCGCGACGAAGCTCGTCTTGTGATCGGGCGAGATCGCGAGGCCGGGGCCGAAGCCGCCGTCGATCTGGCCAAGCAGCTTGTTCGCATCGGCGTCGTACACATAGATGCGCCCGTCGGTCATCGACGGCATCGAGATGTCGACGATATAGACCTCGTGCGGATGCCACGGCGGCATCTTCTGCACGACCAGCTCCTCGGGCTTTTCCGTCGCGTTCGCGCTGCCGGCCCACGCCGCCGCGAACGCCAGCGTCGCCGCGAGCGCCGCGGTTCGTCGCCTTGTCCTCATGTCGCCTCCAGTTGGGGATTCACGTAATGTGGGGCGACTGTAGTTCGACAATAAATCCGGTCAGCACCCGGACCGGCAACGCGTGCGTGCCGATTCGGGATATTGGAAATGCGCGTGAAAGCCTCGTCGCCACGCGCCTTCCGACCCTCTGAAGAATGCGCGTGGAATAGCGCTCCTCCTTATTGCGCCGACCGCTCGGTCGGTTTAATCTTTCGCGGTCCTGCTCGACACCCCCGGAGGCGCTGTGTTCGTGTTTCACGAGATGTTCAACGACGCGGACCGGCATGCCGAGGCGCTGCGCGGCTGGAACCAGCGCTACGACCAGATCGGTCCGGGCTCGTACCGCAGCGCGGTCAAGCACGCGGTGCTCGACGGCCTGCAGCTGTTCCAGGAAGCCGCGAACGTGCGCATCATCCAGCGCGGCCGGCTGCCGCCCGGCCATACGGTGTTCGGCATGCCGCTCACCGGCTCGGGCGCGTTCGCGTTCGGCGGCGCGCGCATCGAGCGCGGCACGATGGTGATGGCGCGCGGCGGCGCACCGTTCGAACTGCATTCGCCCGACGACATGTCGCTGATCGGCGTCGTCGTCGATGCCGGGCTGCTGCAGCAAGTCGAGGATGCGGCCGATGTGCAGCTCGATGAAACGACACTGCGGCGCGGCGTGGTCGACATGCCGACGGCCGTGCTGATGCGCGCGAGCGTGCAGATCGCGACGCAGCTCGAACGCGTGCTGTCGTCGCCCGACACCTACACCGATGCACGCGTGCAGCGCGAGCTGCGCGGCGAAGTCGGCAACGTGCTCGTCGATCTCCTCACGTACCGGATACCCGAGGCGTCGAACCGGCTCACGCATGCGTGCCGCGCCGACATCGTGCGCCGCGTGCACGACTACGTGATCGAGCACCCGGAGGCGCCGGTCGACGTGCTGAGCCTGTGCGCGCAGTTGCGCGTGAGCCGGCGCACGATGCAGAACAGCTTCCAGTCGGTCGTGCAGACGAGCCCGTTGCACTACGTGCGCTCGCTGCGCCTGTCGCAGGTGCGGCGGATGCTGCTCGACACGCGGCAGGCCGACCTGCCGATCAGCGATGCGGCCGCGCGCTGGGGCTTCATCCATCTCGGTCATTTCGCGAACGCATACAAGGCGCAGTTCGGCGAACTGCCGTCGACCACCGCGCGCCGTTCCGTGCGCAGCGTAAAAACCCGCTGACGCGCGCAAAACCCGCGATAATCTCCCGCTGACCGTTCGGCGCGTGCGAACCGGCGTGGCCCATACCCACCCGAGCGCCGCCCCGTGCGATGCGTGACGACCACCGGATTCGATCCCCTGCCCCGATGCCCGAGGATTTCCACTTCCTGCTGCTGCCCGGCTTCTCCGCGCTCGGCTTCATGTCGGCGGTCGAACCGCTGCGCGTCGCGAACCGCTTCCGCACCGAGCTCTATCGCTGGCACGTGATCAGCGCCGACGGCGCATCCGTCGCTGCAAGCAACGGCATTCCGGTGGCCGCCGAAGCCGCGTGCGCGGACGTCGAGCAGGTCGATACGGTGTTCGTCGTCGCGGGCTTCGATCCGCTCGTGTGCTATACGCGCCCGCTCGCCGACTGGCTGCGCCGCCAGCACCGGCATGGTGCAACGCTCGGCGGCATCGATACCGGCAGCTTCGTGCTCGCGGAAGCCGGGCTGTTCGACGCGTCGCAACCGCTCACGCTGCACTGGGAAGCGCTCGCCGCGTTCCGCGAGCGCTATCCGGGCCTCAACGCGACGCAGGAGCTGTTCGAGATCGACGACCGGCGCATCACGTGCGCGGGCGGCACCGCGTCGATCGACATGATGCTCGACCTGATCGGCCGCCGGCACGGCGCCGACCTCGCGGCGGCGATCTCCGAGCAGTTCGTCGTGAGCCGCATCCGGCAGCGTTCGGACAGCCAGCGGCTCGAGATCGCCGCGCGCTACGGCGTGCACAACCGCAAGCTGATCCAGGTGATCGGCACGATGCAGCAGCACATGGAGAACCCGCTCGGCTCCGACGCGCTCGCACAGGACGTGTCGATCACGCGGCGCCAGCTCGAACGGCTGTTCAGTGCGACGCTGAACGACACGCCGACGCACTTCTACCTGAACCTGCGCCTCGATCGCGCACGCGAACTGCTGCAGCAGACCGACATGAGCATCACGTCGGTGTGCGTCGCGTGCGGGTTCGAATCGCCGTCGCATTTCTCGCGCACCTATCGCGCGCGGTTCGGCGTGAGCCCGCGCAGCGACCGTCGCGCGACGCGCTGATCGTCGCGGCTTTTAATCACAATCCGGCGCGGTATTACGCGTTCCGGCAGCGTTTCCTGCCGCTCGCTGAACAATGCCGGCGATTGATCTGCGGACCGAAGCGACCATCGAAAATAATTTGGAATGTCGCTGAAAATATTCTGTAACATACCTCGCAATTAGATAGGCAGCCTAACGAGACGCGCGACGTGCCAGACGCATGTCGCCCCGCACGGGTTGCCAGCCGATATCAATATCGATCCGAGGGGTATGACATGACGATGCTCGATTCGCCGTCGCCGCACCTGCCTGCCGTTCGTTTCTCCGCCACCTCTTCCGCCAGTTTCTTTTCGACCTGACATTTAGGGTTCCTTAGTCAGTCGACACCCCCAACACCGCTTCGCCGCACCGGCTCCATCGAGCCGGCGCGCGGGCCGTGTCGTGCCTGCGCGCCACAAGCGCGCGGGCGTGTCCCACCGTTGAGATGAGGATCACGTATGCAGACATCACGCAAAGCATTGCCGCTCGCCCTGGGTCTCGCGCTCGGTTTCGGCATCGTCGGCGGCACCCTGGCCGATACGAAAGTCTCGAACCCGCAGGCCGCAAGCCTGCGCGAAAGCCTGACGCGCGGCGTCGCGCCGCCGGTCGCGAAATCCGATACGGCCGGCGGGCAATTCCGCGCGGACGGCGTCGCCGTCACGCTGTACAACCCCGCCTACCGCGTCAGGAAGGCCGCCGCGACACCAGCCGCGACCGCGCGCGACTTCGTCGCCTCGCAGGCGACGCAGCTCGGGCTCGACGCGGCCGCGCTCGCGAGCCTCGTCGTCACGTCGGAACGCAATGACGCCGACTTCACCGTCGTACGCCTGCAGCAGCAGGCCGCCGGGCTGCCCGTGTACGGCAGCGAGATCGCGGTGACGGTCGCGAAGGACGGCCGCATCCTGTACGTCGCGAGCAACACGATCAACGGCGTGGTCGCGACGACGCGCAAGTCGCAGGCCGTCGACCAGCAGCAGGCGCTCGACCGTGCGCGCGCGTATCTCGGCGTGAGCGGCTTCACGAACCTCGATGCGCAGCTCGTCGCGTTCGTCGACAAGACCGGCACGCACACCGCATGGAAGGTGCGCGGCCGCCCGCAGGACGGCCCGAAGGGCGACTGGGAACTGCTGATCGATTCGGGCAGCGGCGAAGTGCTGCGCGCCGAGGACAAGGCGTTCTATGCAACCGACGGCACCGGCTTCGTGTTCCGGCCCGACCCGCTGTCGTCGACGAAGAGCAGCTACGGCAGCACGGGCTACAAGGACAACAACGACGCCGATTCGACGCAGCTCACGGCCGCTCGCGTACGCGTGACGCTGAAGGATCTCGCGCAGTCGGGCTCGCGCTACACGCTGACGGGCCCGTACGCGGCGTGCATCGATTTCGATGCGCCGCTCGACAACGCCTGCCCCACGCAGTCGACACCGGCATTCGAGTTTACGCGCGGCAACCTGTACTTCGAGGCCGTGAACGCGTACTACCACATCGACACGTTCCTGCGTTACGTGAACCAGACGCTCGGCATCAAGGCGCTGCCGTACCAGTACACGGGCGGCGTGCAGTACGACCCGCACGGCGAATCGGGCGACGACAACTCGTCGTACTCGTCGAGCAGCGGCCGGCTGACCTTCGGCCAGGGCGGCGTCGACGACGCGGAAGATGCGGACGTCGTGATCCACGAGCTCGGCCACGGCATCCACGACTGGGTGACGAACGGCGGCCTGTCGCAACAGGAAGGCTTGTCGGAAGGCACCGGCGACTATCTCGCCGCCGCGTACAGCCGCGACTTCAACCAGTGGAGCCCGTCGGACGCCCAGTACCACTGGGTCTACAACTGGGACGGCCACAACGAATACTGGGGCGGCCGCGTGACCAACTGGAACGTCGGGCGCACGTATGCGCAGGCACGCGGCGCGGAGATCCATACGGCCGGCCAGTACTGGGCATCGTGCAACCTCGTCGCACGCGATGCGATCGGCGCGCAGGCGATGGACAAGGCGTTCCTGAAGGGGCTGTCGATGACCAACGGCTCGACCAACCAGAAGGCGGCCGCGCAGGCCGTGCTGACGGCCGCATCGGCGCTCGGCTACAGCAGCGCGCAACTCACCGCGATCGGCAACGCGTACAACAAGAGCTGCACGTACGGCGTGACCGTGCCGCAGAAGTCGTAATTCCGCAGCAGGCGGGAGCGCGGCGCACGACCTGCGCCGCACTCCCTTCATCGACATCGCCATCCTCACGAGATCGAACATGCCTACTCTGACACTGACCCGCCTGAGCGCCGCGCTGGGCGGCATGCTGCTGACCGCCGCCGCACACGCGACACCCGTCTGGATCACGCTCGGCGACACCGCGTTCCGCCAGCTTCAGCGCATCGACGCAAGCGCCACCGCGCAATACAGCACGACCGTCGACGCCGGCAAGACGGCCGACGGCGCCGCACGACGCGAAACCGTTCACGTCGTCGAGATCGACGATTCACGGCTCGGCGACCTCGCCCATGCCGTCCACCACACGCGCGGCCACGGGCCCGGCTACGTCGTGCACGACTCGTTCGACGAAGCACGGCAGGCGCTGCAGCCGTTGCCGGCCACGCTCGCGAAACAAGCCGCGGCGCCGGCGTACACGATATCGAACGCGCCGCAAATCAGTACCTGGATCCAGCAGCTTCAGGCCAGCAACATCGTCGGCACGATCACGTCGTTGTCCGGCTTCACGAACCGTTACTACACGACGTCGCACGGCGTCGCCGCGTCGGACTGGCTCGCGCTTCAGTGGAAGCAACTGGCCGGCGCGCGCGCCGACATCGCCGTCGAGCAGTTCGCGCATACCGGCTTCCCGCAGAAGTCCGTGATCCTGACGATTCGCGGCAGCGATCCGGCCGCGGGCACGATCGTGCTGGGCGGTCACCTCGATTCGACGGTCGGCCGCACGACGGAGAACACGCGCTCGCCCGGCGCGGACGACGACGCATCGGGCATCGCCAGCCTCACCGAAGCGCTGCGCGTGCTGCTCGCGAACAACTACCGGCCGAAGCGGACGATCAAGTTCGTCGGGTATGCGGCCGAGGAAGCCGGCCTGCTCGGCTCGAAGGCGATCGCGAAGCAGTTCCGCACGCAGAATGCGAACGTCGTCGGCGTGCTGCAGCTCGACATGACGAACTACAAGGGCGATCCGAAGGATATCTACCTGATAACCGACTATACGAACGCGGCGCAGAACACGTATCTGACGAATCTCGCGAAGACCTACCTGCCGGAACTCGCGATCGGTACGTCGCAGTGCGGGTATGCGTGCTCGGACCACGCGTCGTGGAATGCGCAGGGCTATCCGGCATCGTTCCCGTTCGAGGCCGACCAGAACGACAGCCCGTATATCCATACGGTGAACGACACGCTGGAGAACTCGGACCGGCAGGCGAACCACGCGCTGAAGTTCGGCAAGCTGGCGCTCGCCTATGCGGTTGACCTTGGCGGCGATGGCGGGACGACCGTGAAGCCCTGACGCGCCTGAATGAAGGAAGCGTGTACTCGCGGCCTGCGCGCGCTTCCTTCCCGACGCCCTCCCGCGATCACGCGATCTCGTCGAGCGTCCCGTCGAGACGCATGCCCAACGCCCGCGCGAACGTCGCGGACGCCGGTTAGTCGCGCTGGCACCGGCACTGCGGTTCGCAGCCTTTCACCCAAGGCTGCCACGCACGTCAATTCCGCTGCCGGAATGCATTGATACATTCGTTAAACAATGTGTGCCTCCCGTTCGTGTTGCCGGATCACCCTGCGCGCCCGGCTAGAATCGTCGTTCGACCACTCCGCGACACACCTCCGCCATGACCGAAACCACCCGCTCCTACGACGACCTGTCGCCCGCCCGCGTCACGACCGCATTCGACCTGCCCGGCCACACGACGGTTCGCTCGCTCGGTGTCGCACAAGGCATCATCGTGCGCTCGCGCTCGATCGTCGGCTCGTTCGGCGCATCGCTGCAGACGATCTTCGGCGGCAACATCACGCTCTATACGTCGCTGTGCGAGAAAGCGCGGCAGCAGGCCTTCGACAAGATGCTCGCCGATGCGCGCAAGCTCGGCGCGAATGCGATCGTCGCGATGCGCTACGACTCGACCGAAATCGGGTCGGGCGTGACCGAAGTCATCTGCTACGGCACGGCCGTCATCGTCGCACCGGCCTGATGCCCGACGCCGGCATGGGCGGCGCAAGCCGCGCGAAATGCGGTCGAAGTTTTCGATTGACGCACCGCGTGGTTCCCTCTTACCATCGCACTCGTTTTAATTCATGGAGGCGTCTGTGCCTACCGATGCGAGTTGTAGTTGGTCCTGTACCAACCTGACTGCCGTCTGAGGAAGCTTCGCAGAGCCTCGTCTTCTGCCGCATCCCGGGATAGCAGGATGCGGTGTCTTTCAGGATCGGCGTGCCGTCGATCCGAAAATCCCGTACTCGACCATTCAGTTGCCGCTCGACGCTCGAGCGGCGTCCGTGCGTGACCCGCGTCGCGCGCGTGCGTTCGGCCGCATGCCCGTACATGCACGGCCGCCGCGTGTGCGCGCTGCTTCGATAGACAGGAGTTCGAAATGGATGACGACAGTAGCCGATTAAGCTGCGCCGGCACGCGTTCGCACGCCCTGCCGGCTCGCACCCGACTTCCAGCCTTTCATCAGCCGATCGCGCCCGACGCGGCGCGGCGGGAAGCGTTCGTCCGTCGCTGACGTCATGACGCTCCCGCCGTGTGCAGCCCGGCGCCAGGAGCACGCATGACACGACTCGCCTTTCTCGCCCATCCGGCCGCACAACAGCGGCGCGTTCACGACAACCGGTACGACGCCTCTGCGCGTTGCGACCACCGATACCCTCCGCGGCGATCCATCCCGATACCGTCACGCGTTTCGCGATGACGCGGCCCGGCCCGCCCGCGCCGCGCGTCATCTCCATGCTCCGGCAAGGCCGCGATACCCGTCTATCGCCATCGCCGCCGGCCGGATCCGAACGACTCACGCCATATCCGATGTACCGGGGGAACACCATGCAAACCACGATGAAACTCCACGCCAGCCGCCTGATCCGCGACAGCTACGCCTATTTCAAGATGCCGTACGCGCTGCACCTGCATTTCGACCGGATCGCGGCCGCCTACGACCAGCTGGATCGCCGGCAAAAGCACGCCTTCTCGTTTCCGGACCAGACCGACGGCTTCCTGCCGTTCGGCCTCGCGTACTCGAATACGCCCGACCGGCCCGATCTGTGCGACCGGTTCTGCTACCGGGCTGCGCGCCGCGATGCGCATCACGGCCTGGCACTGACCAAGTCCGCGTTCTATCGCGAGCTGGCCGCGTACGAAGCCTGCATCCACGCGATCGCGCAGGACCTGCTCGACGCGGTCTGCGAAAACCTCGGCGGCACGGCGCAGCCACCGGTGCGGCACGGGTCGTACCTGCAGTTCTGCGCGTACGAGCCACACCAATGCAGCCAGGACCGCGCATACCTGCAGGATCCGCACGAAGACGGCCACCTGCTGTCGTTCATCCGGCCGACCGCGCCCGGCCTGGTGCTGCTGCCCGATGCGTCGCCGATCTCCGCGCGGCCGCGGCCGGACGAAATGATCGTGCTGGCCGGCTCGCTCCTCGAGGCGCTGACCGACGGCGAAGTGCCGGCGATGCAGTACGGCGTCGAGCGGCCGCGCACGCGCGTGCGGCGCAAGTCGCTGATGTACTGCGTCAATCCAGACCTGTCGGCGGGGCACGCGAACACGATCGTCCACCGTCGGCCGCTGGATCTGCGTGCCCTGGCCGAGCGCCGGCACGTCGCGTACGGCAACAGCACGCTGCCCCGCTCGTGTGCGGCCTGACCCGAATCCTCCCGTCTGACTGTCCCCCGGAGAAACCATGCTTGGACGCTTCCTGCCGGTCGAGAACCGGTTTTTCGATCTCTTCGATACGCATGCGCAGCACATCGTGTCGGCCGCCTGCGAGCTTCAGATGCTGCTCGACAATCTCGACGACGCCGAGTCGGGCATGACCAACGTGCAGACGGCCGAACGCACCGGCGACACGCTCGCGCACGAAGCGATCGACCTGCTGCACAAGACTTTCATCACGCCGCTCGATCGCGACGAGATCCACAAGCTGATCACGACGATGGACGACATCCTCGACCTGATGGAAGACGTCGCGACCACCGTCGTGGTCTACGACCTGAAGTCCGTCACCGCGGAAGCGAGCGAACTCGCGGATATCGTCGTGCAGTCGGCCCTGCAGGCGCAACTCGCGATCAACCACCTGGACGACCTGAAGCAGTCGCCGCGGATCCTCAAGGCATGCGAAGAAATCGATGCGCTCGAAACCCGCGCCGACCGCGTGCTGCGCGCGGCGATATCGAAACTCTTTCGGGACGACATCGACGTGAAGACGCTCATCAAGCTGAAGGGCGTGTACGACCTGCTCGAACGCATCACCGACAAATTCGAGGATGTCGCGAACATCGTCGAAGGCATCGTGCTGGAAAACGCGTGAGTGACTGAAGACGATGCATTCGATCCAACTTGCCCTCTGGATGGTCGCGACACTCGTGCTCGTCGCGCTCGTATTCGACTTCATGAACGGCTTTCACGACGCGGCGAACTCCATCGCCACCGTCGTGTCGACGGGGGTGCTGAAGCCCCGGCAGGCCGTCGTGTTCGCGGCCGCGTTCAACGTGATCGCGTATTTCATCTTCCACCTGAAAGTCGCGCAGACCGTCGGCAAAGGCACGATCGATCCCGGGATCGTCGACCACTACGTCATATTCGGCGCGCTGGTCGGCGCGATCGGCTGGAACGTGATCACCTGGTACTACGGGATTCCGTCGAGCTCGTCGCACGCGCTGATCGGCGGCCTCGTCGGCGCGGCGCTCGCGAAATCGGGCTGGGGCGCGCTGAACATCGACGGGCTGCTGAAGACCGTTGCGTTCATCTTCATCTCGCCGCTGCTCGGCTTCATCCTCGGTTCGCTGTTCATGCTCGGCGTGTCGTGGCTGTACTTCCGTACCGCG
>JAIRVP010000072.1 GCA_031253835.1 Burkholderia sp.
CGTCGTGGACAAGATGTTGCCGTACCCGCGTGAGCAGTTCGGCAACCCGGCATCGCGCAGCCACTCGTTCGGCTGGGCTGCCGAGCGGGCGGTGGAAGAGGCACGCGAGGAAGTTGCCAAGCTGGTGAACGCCGATCCGCGCGAAATCGTCTGGACCTCCGGCGCCACCGAGTCGGACAACCTGGCCATCAAGGGCGCCGCCAACTTCTACGCCGAGCGCGGCAAGCACATCATCACCATCAAGACCGAGCACAAGGCCGTGCTGGACACCTGTCGTGAACTCGAGCGCCAGGGCTTTGAAGTGACCTACCTGGACGTCAAGGACAACGGCCTGATCGACCTGGACACCTTCAAGGCCGCACTGCGCCCCGACACCGTGCTGGTGTCGGTGATGATGGTGAACAACGAAATCGGCGTCATCCAGGACATCGAAGCCCTGGGCGAGATCTGCCGCGAGAAGGGCATCATCTTCCACGTCGACGCCGCGCAAGCCACCGGCAAGGTCGAGATCGACCTGCAGAAGCTGAAGGTCGACCTGAGGGCGTTCTCGGCCCACAAGACCTACGGCCCCAAGGGCATCGGCGCGTTGTACGTGCGCCGCAAGCCGCGTGTGCGCATCGAAGCGCAGATGCACGGCGGTGGTCACGAGCGCGGTTTCCGCTCGGGCACGCTGGCCACGCACCAGATCGTCGGCATGGGCGAGGCCTTCCGCCTGGCCCGCGAGGAAATGGGCACCGAGAACGAGCGCATCCGCATGCTGCGCGACCGTCTCTGGAACGGCCTGTCGCAGATCGAAGAGGTTTACCTGAACGGCGACATGGACCAGCGCGTTCCGCACAACCTGAACGTCAGTTTCAACTATGTCGAAGGCGAGTCCCTGATCATGGCGATCAAGGAACTGGCCGTCTCGAGCGGCTCGGCCTGCACCTCGGCCAGCCTGGAACCTTCCTACGTGCTGCGCGCCCTGGGCCGCAACGACGAGCTGGCGCACAGCTCGATCCGCTTCACGCTGGGCCGTTTCACCACCGAGCAGGAAGTGGACTACACCATCGAACTGCTCAAGAGCCGTGTCGGCAAGCTGCGCGACATGTCGCCGCTGTGGGAAATGGCCAAGGAAGGCATCGATCTGAATACCGTGCAGTGGGCCGCGCACTGAGCGCCCGAGCCAAAGAATACGTGGAGAACTAACATGTCTTACAGCACCAAAGTCCTGGATCACTACGAAAACCCGCGCAACGTCGGTTCGTTCGCGAAGGACGACGACACGGTCGGCACGGGCATGGTCGGCGCGCCGGCTTGCGGCGACGTGATGAAGCTGCAGATCCGCGTCGGCGCGGACGGCGTGATCGAAGACGCGAAGTTCAAGACCTACGGTTGCGGTTCGGCGATCGCGTCGAGCTCGCTCGTCACCGAGTGGGTGAAGGGCAAGACGCTCGACGAAGCACTGTCGATCAAGAACACGCAGATCGCCGAAGAGCTCGCGCTGCCGCCGGTGAAGATTCACTGCTCGATCCTCGCGGAAGACGCGATCAAGGCAGCCGTGGCCGACTACAAGAAGCGCCACGACACCAAGGAAGGCGATCAGGCAGCAGCCTGAGCGGTATCGAGCGGCTAGAGAAGGAAACGCGGCGGGCCCCGGTGGCGCGCCGCGGCAAGGACATCATGGCAATTACACTGACCGAAAAAGCAGCACAGCACGTCCAGAAATACCTCGTCCGTCGCGGCAAGGGGGTGGGCCTGCGGCTTGGCGTTCGCACGACCGGGTGCTCGGGGCTCGCGTACAAGCTCGAGTATGTCGACGAGCTGGCTCCCGAGGATCAGGTGTTCGAGAGCCATGGCGTGAAGGTGATCGTCGATCCGAAGAGTCTCGCGTACATCGACGGCACCGAGCTCGACTTCGCCCGCGAAGGCCTGAACGAAGGGTTCAAGTTCAACAACCCGAACGTGAAGGACGAGTGCGGTTGCGGCGAATCGTTCCGCGTGTGACGCGGGTCTCCGCGCGATGCGGGCAAGAGGCGGCACGAGCCGCCTTTTTAATGTGCGGCGTTTGCCGCGCGACGAACCGGAATTGAACGCGACGATGGTCTCGCTGAAAGACAGCCACTTCGACCTGTTTCACCTGCCGGCGCAATTCGCGCTCGACGAAACGGCGCTCGACACCGCCTACCGGACGGTGCAGACGCAGGTGCATCCGGACCGCTTCGCGGCGGCCGGCGATGCGCAGAAGCGCATCGCGATGCAATGGGCAACCCGCGCGAACGAGGCGTACCGCACGCTGCGCGATCCGCTGAAGCGCGCGTCCTATCTGCTGTCGCTGCGCGGCGTCGATATCGGCGCGGAAAACAACACGGCGATGGAGCCTGCATTCCTGATGCAGCAGATGGAGTGGCGCGAGGGCATCGAGGATGCCGCGGCCGCCCGCAACGTCGACGCGCTCGATGCGCTGCTCGCCGAGTTGCGCGACGAGAAGCGCATGCGCGTGGAGCGCCTCGGCACGCTGCTCGACAGCGGCGCCGACCAGGCCGCCGCGGAAGCCGTGCGCCAGCTGATGTTCATCGAACGCGTCGCGTCGGAAGTGGGCGCGCAGATCGAGCGCCTCGAAACTTAACCGCGTGCCTCGCGGCACGCGCAGCAAACGGGCCGAGCGCCCGAACGAACCAAGATGGCATTACTGCAAATTTCCGAACCGGGCATGGCGCCGGCGCCGCACCAGCGGCGACTCGCCGTCGGGATCGATCTCGGCACGACGAACTCGCTCGTCGCGGCCGTGCGCAACAGCGTGCCGGAAGTGCTGCCGGACGAAGCAGGCCGCATGCTGCTGCCGTCGGTGGTCCGCTACCTCGAGAAGGGCGGCCGTCGCATCGGCCACGAAGCGAAGGAACAGGCCGCCACCGATCCGCGCAACACGATCGTGTCGGTCAAGCGCTTCATGGGCCGCGGCAAGGCCGAGGTCGAAGGCGCGGCGAACGCGCCGTACGAATTCGTCGAGGCGCCGGGCATGGTGCAGATCCGCACGATCGACGGCGTGAAGAGCCCGGTCGAAGTGTCGGCCGAGATTCTCGCGACGCTGCGCTATCGCGCCGAGGATTCGCTCGGCGACGACCTGGTCGGCGCGGTGATCACGGTGCCCGCGTATTTCGACGACGCGCAGCGCCAGGCGACCAAGGATGCCGCGCGCCTCGCGGGCCTCAACGTGCTGCGCCTGCTGAACGAACCGACTGCCGCGGCGATCGCCTACGGCCTCGACAACGGCGCCGAAGGCCTGTACGCGGTGTACGACCTCGGCGGCGGCACGTTCGACCTGTCGATCCTGAAGCTGACGAAGGGCGTGTTCGAAGTGCTGGCCGCAGGCGGCGATTCCGCGCTCGGCGGCGACGATTTCGATCACGCGCTGTTCGGTCACGTGCTCGCACAGGCCGGCATCGATGCGAAGGCGCTCGCACCCGAAGACGTGCGCCTGCTGCTCGACCGCGTGCGCGTGCTGAAGGAAGCGCTGTCCGCCGCGCCGCAGGCGTCGCTGGACGTCACGCTGTCGGGCGGTGCGCACCTCGTGCAGACGATCTCGCACGACACGTTCGCGTCGCTCGTCGAGCCGCTCGTGCAGCGCACGCTCTCGCCGACCCGCAAGGCGCTGCGCGACGCGCAGGTCACGCCGGCCGACATCAAGGGTGTCGTGCTGGTCGGCGGCGCGACGCGCATGCCGGTGATCCGCGACGCGGTCGCGAAATATTTCGGCCAGCCGCCGCTCGTGAACCTCGATCCGGACCAGGTCGTCGCGCTCGGCGCGGCGATCCAGGCCGACCTGCTCGCGGGCAATCGCGGCACCGGCGACGACTGGCTGCTGCTCGACGTGATTCCGCTGTCGCTCGGTGTCGAGACGATGGGCGGCCTCGTCGAGAAGATCATTCCGCGCAACTCGACGATTCCGATCGCGCGTGCGCAGGAATTCACGACCTTCAAGGACGGCCAGACCGCGATGGCGATCCACGTCGTGCAGGGCGAGCGCGAGCTCGTCGCCGACTGCCGGTCGCTCGCGCGCTTCGAGCTGCGCGGCATTCCGCCGATGACGGCCGGCGCCGCGCGCATTCGCGTGACCTACCAGGTCGACGCGGACGGCCTGCTGTCGGTGTTCGCACGCGAGCAACTGTCGGGCGTCGAGGCGTCGGTCGTCGTGAAGCCGTCGTACGGCCTCGCCGACGACGACATCGCGAAGATGCTCGAGGACAGCTTCAAGACGGCCGAAATCGACATGCGCGCCCGCGCGCTGCGCGAAGCGCAGGTCGAGGCCGAGCGGATGCTCGAGGCGACGCAGGCCGCGCTCGCGGCCGACGGCGAGCTGCTCGATGCGGACGAGCGCACACAGGTCGACGCGCTGGCCGCCGCGCTGCGCGCGGTCGCGCAGGGCGACGATACGAACGCGATCGAAGCGGCGACCAAGACGCTGGCCGACGGCACCGACGAATTCGCGGCGCGCCGGATGGACAAGAGCATCAAGCGCGCGCTGTCGGGCCGCCGGCTCGACGAGATCTGAACTTGCGAACCGCGCATCGGCCGGCGACGGCCCGCGCGCGATAATGAACCGTGCGGCGCCTGGCGCCGCACCCTGACTGACGGAACGGACATGCCTCAACTGGTGGTGCTGCCTCACGTCGAACTGTGCCCGGATGGCGCAGTGATCGACGCGACGCCCGGCAAGAGTATCTGCGACAACCTGCTCGATCACGGGATCGAGATCGAGCACGCATGCGAGAAGTCGTGCGCCTGCACGACGTGCCACGTGGTGATCCGCGAGGGCTTCAACGACCTGACGCCGTCCGAGGAGGACGAGGACGATCTGCTGGACAAGGCGTGGGGCCTCGAGCCGACGTCGCGCCTGTCGTGCCAGGCGATCGTGAAGGAAGATTCGGACCTGGTGGTCGAGATTCCGAAGTACTCGATCAACCACGCGAAGGAAAACCACTGACCCAAACCGGAGGCAGGCGATGAAATGGACCGATTCGCGTGAAATAGCCATTGCGCTGGCGGACAAGCACCCGGACATCGACCCGCAGCGGATCAATTTCGTCGACCTGCGCCAGTGGGTGCTCGAACTCGACGGCTTCGACGACGATCCGACGCACTCGGGCGAGAAGATCCTCGAAGCGATCCAGGCACACTGGATCGACGAGTCGGATTTCGACGACGAGGACTGACCGACCGGGCACCCGGTGCGCCGCATCGGTGCGCAGGGCACCCATGAAAAAAACGGCTCGTGAGCAATCGCTCACGAGCCGTTTTCGTTTTCAGGCCGCTGGCCGGCGCAGACACGCGGGCAGCGGACACCGATGCGATCAGGCGATTACGCGCCGACCAGCGTGCCGTTCTCGATCCGCACGCGCTGGCCCTGGCCGAACGGCGGCGGGTTGTGGTACGTGAACGTACGCGTCGCGCCGTTCTCCATCTGCACTTGCACCTGATAGTCGGTTTCCGCGCGCACCTGCTTCTCGACCTGGTTGCCGGCGAGACCGCCGCCCAGCGCGCCGATGATCGTCATTGCGGTGCGGCCGTTGCCGTGGCCGAACTGGTTGCCGAGCAGGCCGCCGGCGGCAGCGCCGCCCACGGCGCCGATCCCCGAGCTCTGGCCCGGCGTGCGCGTTTGCGAGATCGCGACGACCGTGCCGCAGGTCTGGCAGTAGGTCTGGGCCGGCGCCGACGGCTGCTGCGCGTACTGCGGCGGCTGCGGTGCCGTCGTATGACGGCGGTGCGGCGGCGCTGCCGGGCGCGGCGCGGGCTTCGGCTCGGCCTGCGCGACGGCGGCCTTCTGCTCGGCAGCCTTCTGCTGCGCGGCGGCCTGTTCGGCTGCCTGCTGCTGCGCTTGCGCGGCCAGCGCGGTACTGGCGGCCGCGGCCGTATCGACGGCCGGCTGCGACGCGATCAGCGCGGCCTGGGTCTGGCCGTTCTGTGCGTTGTTGCTGCTGGCCTTCGGGAAGAGGCCCGTGATCGCTGCCGTCGCCGCGAGGCTGGCGACGATGACGGCGCCGGCTGCGGTGGCGATGAGCGGGTGGAGGCGTTGCTTTTGCGGCGTGGTCTGATTCTGGTTGTCCATTTTCTTCTCCGATGTCGATCCGGATCGGCACGTCGGGCCGGGCCGGATCCCACGCTCGGGAGCGAGCAGACCGGGCGTTCCTGCGCCTGGTTCTGGTCCCGTGGTCATGCGTGGTGACGCAACAGGAGTGTCATCCACCGGCGTGCGGCGCACCGTATCAAGGTGTAACGAATTGCAGCGCGGTGCCGGCGGTCGTTACCGGGAATACCCGGAGAAGGCCGTCGCGACGAGGGAATAAAACGGGGGAGGATCGAAAGCCGGCGAACGCTGGCTGGCGGGACTTACGCGTCGTTACAAAGCTGTCGCGTGCGCGCCGCAGGGCGCGGCGCACACGCGGGTGCGGCGATCAGTCTTCGCGGCGCAGGTGCGGGAACAGCAGCACGTCGCGGATCGTCGGGCTGTCGGTCAGCAGCATCACCAGACGGTCGATGCCGATCCCGCAGCCGCCGGTCGGAGGCATCCCGTATTCGAGCGCGCGGATGTAGTCGGCGTCGTAGAACATGGCTTCCTCGTCGCCCGCATCCTTCTGCTCGACCTGCTTCTTGAAGCGTGCGGCCTGGTCTTCCGGATCGTTCAGCTCCGAGAAGCCGTTCGCGATTTCGCGGCCGGTCATGAACAGCTCGAAACGCTCGGTGATGCCCGGCACCGTATCCGAGGCGCGTGCGAGCGGCGACACCTCGACCGGGTAGTCGATGATGAACGTCGGTTCCCACAGCTGCGCTTCGGCCGTTTCCTCGAACAGCGCGAGCTGCAGCGCGCCGATGCCTGCGTTCAGGAACGCCGGCTGCGACACGTCGACGCCGAAGCGCTTCAGTTCGGTGCGCACGAACGCGTCGTCCGACAGCTGGCCGTCGGTGTAGTCCGGTGCGTACTTCTGGATCGCCTGCGTGATCGTCAGGCGATGGAACGGTTTCGCGAGGTCGAGCTCGCGGCCCTGATACTGGATCGTCGCGGTGCCGAGCGCATCGATCGCCGCCTGGCGGATCAGTTGCTCGGTGAAATCCATCAGCCAGCGGTAGTCGGTGTACGCGGCGTAGAACTCCATCATCGTGAATTCCGGGTTGTGACGCGGCGACACGCCTTCGTTCCGGAAGTTACGGTTGATCTCGAACACGCGCTCGAAGCCGCCGACGATCAGGCGCTTCAGGTACAGCTCCGGCGCGATGCGCAGGAACATCTGCATGTCGAGCGCGTTGTGATGCGTGACGAACGGCTTCGCGGCCGCGCCGCCCGGGATCGGGTGCAGCATCGGCGTCTCGACTTCCATGAACTCGGCGTTGTCCATGAACTTGCGGATCGACGCGATCGTCTTCGTGCGGGCGCGGAACGTGTCGCGAGTTTCCGGCGTGACGATCAGGTCGACGTAGCGCTGGCGGTAGCGCATTTCCTGGTCCGACAGGCCGTGGAACTTGTCCGGCAGCGGACGCAGCGCCTTCGACAGCAGGCGCAGCTCCTTGCACTGGACCGACAGCTCGCCCTTGTTGGTGCGGAACAGCACGCCGCGCGCGGCGACGATGTCGCCGAGGTCCCACTTCTTGAATGCGTCGTAGGTTTCGGCGCCGACGTCGTTCGGCGTCACGAAGAACTGGATCTGGCCCGAACCGTCCTGCACCGTCGCGAAGCTCGCCTTGCCCATCACGCGCTTGAGCATCATGCGGCCGGCCACCGACACCTCGACCGGGTTCGCTTCGAGCGCGGCCTTGTCCGAGTCGGCGAATTTCGCCTGCAGGTCGGCTGCGTGGTGCTCGGGGCGGAAATCGTTCGGGTAGGCGACGCCTTGCTCGCGCAGGGCGCGCAGCTTCTCGCGGCGCTCGGCGATGATCTGGTTTTCGTCCGCCGTGACGGCGGGCTGCGTTTGGGTCGGTTCGGTCATGATGGTCGGAATTCGGAGTGGGTGCGGCAACGCAAACGGGAAGGGCGGCGCGGGCCAGCCGCGCCGCGGCGCTTACACGCCCTGTTTGAGGCTCGCGCTGATGAAGTCGTCGAGATCGCCGTCGAGCACCGCACGCGTGTTGCTCATTTCGACGTTCGTACGCAGGTCCTTCACGCGGCTCTGGTCGAGCACGTACGAGCGGATCTGGTGGCCCCAGCCCACATCGGTCTTGCTCGATTCGAGCTTGTCCT
The DNA here is from genome assembly GCA_031253835.1 of Burkholderia sp. GTDB lineage: Bacteria > Pseudomonadota > Gammaproteobacteria > Burkholderiales > Burkholderiaceae > Burkholderia. Next base: position 8,210 of record JAIRVP010000072.1, read on the forward strand.
GTTCGGCCTGGCGCTTGCGCATCTCGACTTCGTACAGGCGCGACTTCAGCATCGCCATCGCTTCGGCACGGTTGCGGTGCTGCGAGCGGTCGTTCTGGCACTGCACGACGATACCGGTCGGCATGTGCGTGATCCGCACCGCGGAGTCGGTCTTGTTGATGTGCTGGCCACCGGCGCCCGATGCGCGGTACGTGTCGATGCGCAGGTCGGCCGGGTTGATCTCGACTTCGATCGAGTCGTCGATTTCCGGATAGACGAACACCGACGAGAACGACGTATGGCGGCCGCCCGACGAGTCGAACGGCGACTTGCGCACGAGGCGGTGGATGCCCGTTTCGGTGCGCAGGAAGCCGTAGGCGTATTCGCCCGTGACCTTGACGGTCGCGTTCTTGATGCCGGCGACGTCGCCGTCGGACTCTTCGAGCACCTCGGCCTTGAAGCCCTTGCGTTCGCAGTAGCGCAGGTACTGGCGCAGCAGCATCGACGCCCAGTCGCACGCCTCGGTGCCGCCGGCGCCGGCCTGGATGTCGATGAAGCAGTTGTTCGGGTCGGCCGGGTTCGAGAACATCCGGCGGAACTCGATGTCGCCGACGCGCGCCTCGAGCTTCGCGGCGTCGTCTTCCGACGCGAGGAGCGTGTCCTCGTCGCCTTCCTCGCGGGCCAGCTCGAACAGGTCGAGCGCGTCGCGCAGGTCGCTATCGAGTACGGTGAGCGTCGTGACGACGCCATCGAGCAGCTTCTTCTCGCGACCGAGCGCCTGGGCGTTCTTCGAATCGTTCCAGACGTTCGGGTCTTCGAGTTCCTTGTTGACTTCGGTCAGACGCGCAGCTTTGGCGTCGTAGTCAAAGATACCCCCGAAGCTCGCCCGCGCGGTTGCGCAGGTCGAGCAGGGAGCTTTCGATCGCGTTGAGACGTTCCGCTTCCATGATCGTTCGCTATTCTTGCTTCGTAAAAAAGCGGAATTATAGCCGATCGGCAGGGTTGCCCGGTGACGCAAACGGTGTCTGCACGCGCGCCGCGGCCCCATCCGGCGCGGCGCGCATGCAGGGGCGGGCATCGCGGCGGGCCGTGCGGCCCGCGCTCAGCCGGCCGCGTGCTCGACGATCAGCTGGACGCGCGTGACGCCGTTCCACGTATCGGCGACGAGCCGGTATGCAACCAGCGCGCGCTCGGGCAACGGCTCGGTGTGGTTGAACCAGATCGCGTTGAAGCGCTGGCGGCCGCGCGCCAGCTGCAGCTTCAGGTGCTTGTCCTTCACGAGCGACTGCGACACGACGTCGAATTCGCCCGAGAAAAGCGGGGCCGGAAACCCTTGGCCCCACACGGCCTCGTCGAGCAGGCCGACGAACTGCGGCGTGAAGTACGCGTCCTCGAGCTCGCCGTCGGTCTCGATCACGCGGGCGAGTGCGTCGTCGGACAGCCATTCGCGCGCGACGGCCTCGAACGCGGCCGCGAAGCGCGGCACGTTCTCGGTGTCGAGCGTGAGGCCGGCCGCCATCGCGTGGCCGCCGAACGCGACGATCAGGTCGGGCTCGCGCTTCGACACGAGGTCGAGCGCGTCGCGCAGGTGGAAGCCGGCGATCGACCGGCCCGACCCCTTGACCCGCTTGCCGTCTTCATCGGCGTGCGCAAACGTGAACGACGGGCGGTGGAATTTTTCCTTGAGCCGGCCGGCGACGATGCCGATCACGCCCTGGTGCCACTCGGGGTTGAACAGCGTGATCGTGCATGCATCGGCCGGGTCGACGTCGGCGAGATCGGCGAGCGCCTGCTGCTGCATGCCGGCCTCGATCTCGCGGCGCTCGCGGTTCATCACGTCGAGCTGCTGCGCGAGGTCCCACGCGCGGCCGATGTCGTCGGTAATCAGGCACTCGATGCCGAGCGACATGTCGGACAGCCGCCCGGCGGCGTTCAGGCGCGGGCCGAGGCCGAAGCCGAGGTCGAAGCCCGACGCGGTGCGCGCTTCGCGCGCGGCAGCGCGGAACAGCGCGGCGACGCCCGGCTGCATGCGGCCATTGCGGATGCGCTGCAGCCCCTGCGCGACGAGCACGCGGTTGTTGCCGTCGAGCCGCACGACGTCGGCGACGGTGCCGAGCGCGACGAGGTCGAGCAGCCCGTCGAGGCGCGGTTCGGCTTCCTTGCTCGCGAATGCGCCGCGGCGGCGCAGCTCGGCGCGCAGCGCGAGCAGCACGTAGAACATCACGCCGACGCCGGCGAGGTGCTTGCTCGGGAATGCGCAGCCGGGCTGGTTCGGGTTGACGATCGCGCGGGCGGCGGGCAGTGCGTCGCCGGGCAGGTGGTGGTCGGTCACGAGCACGTCGATGCCGCGCGCGTTCGCGGCTTCGACGCCCGCGACGCTCGCGATCCCGTTGTCGACGGTGATCAGCAGGTCGGGCTTGCGCGCGGCCGCGAGTTCGACGATCTCGGGCGTGAGGCCGTAGCCGTACTCGAAGCGGTTCGGCACCAGGTAGTCGATCTGCGCGCCGAACATCCGCAGGCCGCGCACCGCGACCGCGCATGCCGTTGCACCGTCGCAGTCGTAGTCGGCGACGACGAGCAGGCGTCGCTTGTCGGCGATCGCGTCGGCGAGCAGGGCCGCCGCATCGGCGCAGCCCTTCAGCTCGGTGGGCGGGACGAGGCGCGCGAGCGCGGTCTCGATGTCGACGGGCGACTGCACGCCGCGCGACGCGTACAGGCGCGCGAGAACGGGGTGCAGGCCGTGGCGTGCGAGCACTTCGGCGTCGGCGGGCGCGACGGGGCGGGTAACGATCCGGGTCATACGCGGTGGGTGGGTTATTCGAACAGGGAGGCGAGCGCGCGGCGCCGCCAGAACTTGCGCAGGTCGCCGCGCGTCGCGTGCAGCGTCACGGAACTCGTGTCGCCGCACAGCGTGACATCGACGCTCGACAACGCGCCGTTCTGCAGCGCGGCGAGGGCCGGCGCGAACCAGTCGCGCTCGAGCGCGGCGAGCCCGTCGTGCCAGCGCGCCCAGTCCTGCTCGATGAACGGCGTGGTCAGCGCGGGCAGCTCGACGAGCGTTGCGCCGTCGGCGGCCGGCAGCGCGCCGAACGTCGCGGGCGCGCTGCCGGCTTCGGCTTGCGCGGCGCGCGCGAGGCCCAGCGCGGCGGGCGATGCGGACAGCACGCGCGCGAACGGCTTGCCGACCGGCTTCAGCGTGCCCTGCGCATGGAACCAGATCGAATTGACGGCCGGCAGCCCGCGCGCCTCGCGGGCTTCGTTGACCGGGTGCTGGAACCAGGCCATCTGCACTTCGTTCTGCAGCTTCATCCACATCCGCGAGCGTTCGCCGGTGTGCGCCTCGTGCGGCAGCCAGATCTCGATGTTGCGGCCGCTCGCGCGCAGCGGCGCGGCGCCGGCCAGCCGGGCGAGCTGGTCGCTCGACAGGTACCAGCGCGCCGGGTTCGGCGCTTCGAGCCGCACGCCGAGTTCCTCGATCAGCGGCCGCGCGACCGCGAGCAGCGCGGCGGCGTCGCCTTCGTCGAGCGCGAGGGCGGCCGGATCGACGAGCACCAGGTGATCGTGCGCGATTTCGACATGCACGGGCTCGACGCATGCCCACGCGTGCGCGCCGGGGTCTCCGCCGTCCGCCAGCAACATGTAGGGCGCGAGCGGCGCCTCGTCCGCGGCGTTGCCCTGGGTCGCGCCGAACTGGCGGGCCAGCCAGCGCTCGTGCGGCAGTGTGCGCTGGAAGTCCTCGCCGGCCACGCGCTCGACGAGGCTGGCGCGGGCGAGCAACTTTTCGAGCGCGGGGCTGTCCAGCGTGTGCAGGGACGAGGCCGCATCGGCCGCCGACGGCAGCGCGAACGGAACGAGAAAATGGAGGCGTCGGTCGTGCATGATGGTGCGCATTGTATGGCAAACTGCGCGCGTGATCGGGCCGGCTGACGGCCCGTTTGCGTCCGGCGGCCGTTTTTCGACCGTGCCCGGGCCGATGGCCGCCACCGGGCGGCGGTCCGGCCGCGGGGCGCCTCCCCGCCGTAACCAGCAGAAAGGATTCGCTTGAAACTTCCGTACGAATGGCAGATCGGCTGGCGCTACACGCGCGCCGGCAAACGCACGACCGGCAACGGCTTCATTTCCTTCATCGCGCTCGTGTCGATGCTCGGGATCGCGCTCGGCGTCGCGGCGCTGATCGTCGTGCTGTCGGTGATGAACGGCTTCCAGAAGGAAGTGCGCGATCGCATGCTGTCGGTGCTCGCGCACGTCGAGGTGTTCTCGCCGACGGGCTCGATGCCCGACTGGCAACTGACCGCGCAGGAAGCGCGCCGCAACCAGTCGGTGATCGGCGCGGCGCCGTACGTCGACGCGCAGGCGCTGCTCACGCGCCAGGACGCGGTGAGCGGCGTGATGCTGCGCGGCGTCGAGCCGACGCTCGAGCCGCAGGTGTCGGACATCGGCAAGGACATGAAGGCCGGCCAGCTCGCCGCGCTCGTGCCCGGCCAGTTCGGCATCGTGCTCGGCGATGCGCTCGCCGGCAACCTCGGCGTGACGGTCGGCGACAAGGTCACGCTCGTCGCGCCGGAAGGCTCGATCACGCCGGCCGGGATGATGCCGCGCCTGAAACAGTTCACGGTGGTCGGCGTGTTCGAATCGGGTCACTACGAATACGACAGCACGCTCGCGATGATCAACATCCGCGACGCCGAGGCGTTGTTCCGGATGGCCGCGCCGACCGGCGTGCGGCTGCGGCTGAAGGACATGCAGAAGGCGCCGGAAGTCGCGGTCGAGCTGTCGCATACGCTGTCGGGCAGCCTGTACATCCGCGACTGGACGCAGCAGAACAAGACCTGGTTCTCGGCCGTGCAGATCGAGAAGCGGATGATGTTCATCATCCTCACGCTGATCATCGCGGTGGCCGCGTTCAACCTCGTGTCGTCGCTCGTGATGACGGTGACCAACAAGCAGGCCGACATCGCGATCCTGCGCACGCTCGGTGCGCAGCCGGGGTCGATCATGAAGATCTTCGTCGTGCAGGGCGTGACGATCGGCTTCGTCGGCACCGCGTCCGGCGTCGCGCTCGGCTGCCTGATCGCGTGGAGCATCCCGTGGCTGATCCCGATGATCGAGCACCTGTTCGGCGTGCAGTTCCTGCCGCCGTCGGTGTACTTCATCAGCGAGCTGCCGTCCGAACTCGTCGCGAGCGACGTGATCCGGATCGGGCTGATCGCGTTCGCGCTGTCGGCCGTCGCGACGCTCTATCCGAGCTGGCGCGGCGCGAAGGTGAAGCCGGCGGAGGCGCTCCGCTATGAATGACCGCGCGACCGCATTCGCGGATTCACGACAACACAACAGACAGGATTCGGCTGGTATGCAGGATTACGTGCTTCAGGCGCGCGGGATCACGAAGGCGTTCGTGCAGGGCGGCTTCAACGTGCAGGTGCTCAACAACACCGAGCTGACGGTGCGGCGCGGCGAGAAGCTCGCGGTCGTCGGCGCGTCGGGTTCCGGCAAGAGCACGCTGCTGCACGTGCTGGGCGGGCTCGACGAGCCGAGCGCGGGCGAGGTGTCGCTGCTCGGCAAGCCGTTCACGCAACTCGCGGAGCGCGAGCGCAACGAGCTGCGCAACCGCGCGCTCGGTTTCGTCTACCAGTTCCATCACCTGCTGCCCGAGTTCACCGCGCTCGACAACGTCGCGATGCCGCTGCGCATCCGCCGGATGACGACCGAGGACGCGCGCGAGCAGGCGCAGGCGATGCTCGAGCGCGTCGGGCTGGGCCCGCGTGCGAAGCATCGGCCGGGCGAGCTGTCGGGCGGCGAGCGGCAGCGTGTCGCGATCGCGCGCGCGCTGGTCACGAAGCCCGCATGCGTGCTCGCCGACGAGCCGACCGGCAACCTCGACGGTACGACGGCCGACACGGTGTTCAACCTGATGCTCGAACTGTCCGAGACGCTCGAAACGAGCTTCGTGATCGTCACGCACGATCCCGATCTCGCCGCGCGCTGCGACCGCATCATGCGGCTGCGCGACGGCGTGCTGTACGAGGAGCCGGCGCTGCCGGTGTAAGAAGCGAACGCCTTCGGGCTGCCGCCGGGTCCGCCCCGGCGCGGCGCAACGGCGCAGGACTGCCGCCATGTGGATCGACACGCACTGCCATCTCGATGCCGCCGAGTTCGACGCCGACCGCGACGCGGTCGCGGATGCGGCGCGCGCGGCCGGTGTGTCGCGCATCGTGATCCCGAGCATCGGGCGCGACAACTTCACGACGGTGCGCGAGCTCGCGCAACGCACGCCGGGCGCCGTCTATGCGCTCGGCATCCATCCGATGTACACGCCGCAGGCGCGCGACGAGGATCTCGACCGGCTGCGCATGGAGATCGAGGCGAGCCTCGACGATCCGCGCTTCGTCGCGATCGGCGAAATCGGCCTCGACTATTTCGTGCCGGGGCTCGACGAAGACCGGCAGCAGTTCTTCTACCAGGGCCAGCTCAAGCTGGCGCGCGAATTCGATTTGCCCGTGCTGTGCCACGTGCGCAAGTCGCAGGACCGCGTGCTCGCCGGCCTGCGCCGCTTCGGCGTGCGGCGCGGCATCGCGCATGCGTTCAACGGCAGCTTCCAGCAGGCCGAAGCGTATCTCGCGCAAGGACTGCATCTCGGCTTCGGCGGCAACGTGACGTTTACGCGCGCGCTGCAGATCCGCCGGCTCGCCACGGAGTTGCCGCTCGACGCGCTCGTCGTCGAGACCGACGCGCCCGACATCGCGCCCGAATGGGCGTACAAGTCCCGCAACACGCCCGACCAGGTGCCGCGCATCGGCGACGTGCTCGCCGAATTGCGCGGGCTCGACGCCGGCGCAATGTCCCTATGCACTTCGGCTAACGCGCTCGCCGCGCTGCCGCGACTCGCACTTTCGTCCGCATAATCGTTGCCGGAAGGCGCCGCATTCGTCATCGCGGCGCCAGGTCGACGAGGAGGCGCGATGCGCGTGGGGTGGATCGCGTTCGCGCTCGGCGTCGTCGTGCTGCAGCGGCAGGCGGCGTTGCCGGGCGCGATCGCATGGATGGCCGGTGCGGCCGTGCTCGCCGGATGCGCGGCGCTGGGTGCGTGGTGCATGCGTCGACGGCGCACGCGTGCGACTGCCGCACTCGGCTGGATGCTGTGCGCGCTCGCTGCCTGCGTCGCGGGATTCGGCTATGCAGCGGCTCGGGCCGAGTGGCGGTTGAGCGACAGCTTGCCGGCGGAATGGGAAGGGCGCGACATCGTCGTCACCGGTGTGATCCGGGGGCTGCCCGTCGTCGGCGAGAGCGGCGCGCGGCTGCTGTTCGCGGTCGAGTCGAACGATGCGGGGCTGGCCCGCTTTCCGCCGTTGATCCGGCTGTCGTGGCGCGCGTACGGCGCGGCCGCGACACGCGATGCACTTCCCGATTTGCGTGCCGCACAGCGCTGGCGTTTCGTCGTGCGCCTGAAGCGCCCGCATGCCGAGGCCAATCCCGGTGTGCGCGACAGCGAGGCGGCATGGCTCGCCGCGGGGATTCGTGCAATCGGGTATGTCAGCGCACCGCGGCGGGCGGCATTGCTCGATGCGCGCGCATCGGGATGGCGCGCGTCGATCGATCGGCTGCGCGACGCGTTGCGGGCCCGCATCGGCGAGACGCTCGGTGCCGACGCCGCGCATCGCGGCATCGTCGCCGCGCTGGCGATCGGCGACCAGTCGGGCATCGGCGACGACGACTGGCGCGTCCTGCGCAGCACGGGCACCAGCCACCTGGTCGCGATTTCCGGTCTTCATGTCGGGCTGGTCGGCGCGATCGCCGGCGGGCTCGTGTCGATGGTCTGGCGCCGGCTGCGCTGGCGCGCGCGGGCCGCGACGCTCGTGTTGCCCGCACCGTACGCGGCCGCGCTTGCGGCGCTGGTGGCCGCGGCCGGCTATGCGGCGCTCGCCGGTTTCAACGTGCCGGCACAGCGCGCGTGGTGGATGATCGCGGGCGGCGGCATCGCGTATCTGGCCGGACGCAGCGTGCCGACGTCCGCGGTGCTGTGCGCGGCGCTCGGCGGCGTGCTGCTCGCCGATCCGTGGGCCGTGCTGTCGGCCGGGTTCTGGCTGTCGTTCGGTGCGGTCGCCGTGATCCTGCTGGCCGTCGCCGGCTGGCGCGCGGTGCGTGAGGCCGACGCGGAAGGCGGCGAGGGCGGCGGCACGGCCGGCCTGTCGAGCCGGTTGCGCGCATGGGGCAGGTGCGCCGGGCGCCGCATCGCCGAGGCGACGCGCGTGCAGTACGCGGTGACGATCGGTCTCGCGCCGCTTACGGCCGCATGGTTCGCGCAGATTTCCGTGTCGGGCCCGGTCGGCAATGCGTTCGCGATTCCGTGGGTCAGCTCGGTCGTGACGCCGGTCGTGCTGGCCGGCATCGCGATGCCCGCACCGTTCGATGCCTATGCGTTCCGGCTCGCCCACGCGGCGCTCGAGCCGATGATGACGTTGCTCGGACACCTCGCCGGCTGGCCGGCCGGCGTGTTCTGGCTGCGCATGCCCGACTGGCCGGTGCTCGCGCTGGCCTGCGTGGGTGTCGTGTGGGCGCTGATGCCGCGCGGCTGGCCGCTGCGCTGGGCGGCGCCGCTCACGTGGCTGCCGCTCGTTGCGCCGGCGCCCGATGCGCCGCCGGTGGGCGGGTTCCGACTGACGGTGCTCGACGTCGGGCAGGGTGCGGCAGTGCTGGTCGAAACTGCTCGGCGGACCTTGCTGTTCGACGCGGGGCCGGGCGCGGAATCGACCCATGCCGGCACGCGAATCGTTGCGCCGGTGCTGCGCTCGCGCGGCATCGCGACGATCGATTCGCTCGTGCTCAGCCACGCGGACGCCGATCATGCGGGCGGCGCACCGGCCGTCTATGCGGCGGCCGACGTGCGCCAGCTGCTGGCCGGCATTCCGTCGAAGAGCCGGCTGTGGCGCGACGCGGCGGCCGCAGGCGTCGCCGACCGGCTGCCTTGCGCGGCCGGGCAGCGCTGGACCTGGGACGGCGTCGTCTTCACGATGCTGTGGCCGCCGGGCGGCCGAAGCACGGGCTCGTCGAACGGGCAGTCGTGCGTGCTGCGCATTGACGCGGGCGGTACGTCCGCGCTGCTGACGGGCGACGTCGATGCGCGCGGCGAGCGCCAGCTCGTGGACACCGCGCGCGACGCGCTGGCCGCGCAGATCCTGGTCGTGCCGCACCACGGCAGCCGTACGTCGTCGGTCGAGCCTTTCCTCGATTCGGTCGGGCCGCGCGTCGCGGTATTTCCTGTAGGCTATCGCAATCGCTTCGGGCATCCGCACCGGAGCGTCCTCGCCCGCTACGAGGCGCGCGGGATTCCGCTGCCGCGCACCGATCGCGACGGCGCCATACGGTTCGACGTCGCGCCGGCCGATGGCGGGTTCGCCTTCGGGCGTTATCGCGACGAGCGGCGCCGGTACTGGATGGACCGGTGAGTGCGGCGAAGGCCGGCGTATCAGCTAAGAACACCCGGGGCTGGCGTAACGTGCCGAAGCACGGTCCTGGCAGAACTAGGAGACATCGGCGTTTGAAGGACATCCTCCACTTCTCGCATGCGAACGGCTTCCCGGCGTCGACGTACCGGACGATCTTCGCCGAACTGGCCGACGACTACGAGCTGCGCTACATCGAGCGGATCGGCCACGACCGCCGCTACCCGGTGACGCGCGACTGGCCGCACCTCGTCGAGCAGCTGCTCGACGACATCGGCAGCCGCTACGAGCGCCCGGTATGGCTCGTCGGCCATTCGCTCGGCGGCTACCTGTCGCTGATGGCCGCGCTGAAGAAGCCGCAATGGGTGCGCGGCGTCGTGATGATCGATTCGCCGATCATCGCGGGCTGGCGTGCCGGCGCGTTGCGCGCGAGCCAGTGGGCGGGGCTCGACGAGCGGCTGTCGCCGGCCGCCGCGACGCGCAACCGGCGCACGCGCTGGGTGAGCCGCGACGAAGTCTGGCGCCACTTCCGCGAGAAGCCGGCGTTCGCGCGCTGGGACGAACGGATGCTGGCCGACTACATCGACTACGGGATTCCGCAGGCCGGCGCCGACGGCGAGCGGGCGCTCGCGTTCGACCGGCAGGTCGAGTACCTGATCTACCGGACGCTGCCGCACACGCTCGGCCCGCGGCTCGCGCACGGTGCGCCGGTGCCGCTCGGCTTCCTCGCCGGCACGCGTTCGCGCGAGGTGCGGCAGGTCGGGCTCGATGCGACGCGGCGTGCGGCGCGCGGCCGCGTCGAATGGCTGGAAGGCAGTCACCTGTTCCCGATGGAGCGGCCGCTCGAGACCGCCCGCGCATTGCAGCGGATGCTGAATTCACTGAAGGCGGAGGAGGGCGGCGTGTCACAGGGCAGCGCGCCGCTCGCGAGGCGCGCCTGACGCCCCCGGCGCGGGCATCGCGCATCGACCGGCCGGCCGGTTTGCCCCGGCGTGCACGGCTGGCGCGGGTCGGCGCGAAAGGGCGCGATCATCGCGCCAATTGCTGAGAGAAGGGCGGGCTTTACGGTATAATCCGTTTTTCCCGCGAGCATCCAGCGATGACCAAATATGTTTTCGTCACCGGCGGCGTAGTTTCTTCCCTTGGCAAGGGTATTGCCGCCGCTTCCCTCGCCGCGATCCTCGAATCGCGCGGTCTGAAAGTCACCCTCCTCAAACTCGATCCCTACATCAACGTCGACCCCGGCACGATGAGCCCGTTCCAGCACGGCGAAGTGTTCGTGACGGAAGACGGAGCGGAGACCGACCTCGACCTCGGCCACTATGAGCGCTTCATCAGCACGAAGATGCGCAAGGCCAACAACTTCACGACCGGCCAGATCTACGAATCGGTGATCCGCAAGGAACGCCGCGGCGACTATCTCGGCAAGACCGTGCAGGTCATCCCGCACATCACGAACGAAATCCAGGCGTTCATCGAGCGCGGGGCCGCGTCGGCCACCTGCGGCGAGCCGGATGTCGCGATCGTCGAGATCGGCGGCACGGTCGGCGACATCGAGTCGCTGCCGTTCCTCGAGGCTGCGCGCCAGATGAGCCTGCGCCTCGGCCGCAACAGCGCGTGCTTCGTGCACCTGACGCTGGTGCCGTACGTCGCGACGGCCGGCGAGCTGAAGACGAAGCCGACCCAGCACAGCGTGCAGAAGCTGCGCGAGATCGGCATCCTGCCGCACGTGCTGCTGTGCCGTGCGGATCGCCCGATCCCCGACGACGAGTCGAAGAAGATCTCGATGTTCTCGAACGTGCCCGAAGACGCCGTGATCTCGGTGTGGGACGCCGACAGCATCTACAAGATTCCGCAGATGCTGCACGACCAGGGCCTTGACCGCATCATCTGCGACGAACTGAAGCTGTCGCCGAAGGACGCCGACCTGAGCATGTGGTCGGCGCTCGTCGAGAAGCTCGAGAATCCGAAGCAGGAAGTGACGATCGGCATGGTCGGCAAGTACGTCGACCTGACCGAGTCGTACAAATCGCTGATCGAGGCGCTGCGCCATGCGTCGATCCACACGTCGACCAAGGTCAACATCGAGTACATCGACTCGGAAGAGATCGAGACGAACGGTGTCGACAGCCTGAAGCATCTCGACGCCGTGCTGGTGCCGGGCGGTTTCGGCCGTCGCGGCACGGAAGGCAAGATCGCGGCGGTCCGCTATGCGCGCGAAGCCAAGGTGCCGTATCTCGGCATCTGCCTCGGCATGCAGCTCGCGGTAATCGAATTCGCGCGCGACGTCGTCGGCCTGAAGCAGGCGAACAGCACGGAATTCGAGCCGGACACGCCGGAACGCGTGGTCGCGCTGATCACCGAGTGGTACGACCGCGACGGCAAGGTCGAGACGCGCACCGAGGAATCCGATCTCGGCGGCACGATGCGCCTGGGTTCGCAGCGCTGCCCGATCAAGCCGGGCACGATGGCGGAAGAAATCTATGGCAAGGACGTGAACGAACGCCATCGCCACCGTTATGAAGTCAATAACCGCTTCGTGCCCCAGCTCGAAGCCGGCGGCCTTATCATCAGCGCCCGTACCCCGAGCGAGGATCTGCCGGAAATGATGGAACTGCCGCGTTCGATGCACCCGTGGTTCGTCGGCGTCCAGTTCCACCCGGAATTCACGTCCACGCCGCGTGACGGTCATCCCCTCTTCAAGTCGTTCGTCGAAGCAGCGCTCGCCAACAAGCAAGCGCGCGGAGTGTAAAGCATGAAGCTGTGCGATTTCGAGGTCGGTCTCGACAAGCCTTTCTTCCTGATCGCGGGTACCTGCGTCGTCGAATCGGAGCAAATGACGATCGACACGGCGGGCCGCCTGAAGGAGATCTGCGAGAAGCTGAACGTTCCGTTCATCTACAAGTCGTCCTACGACAAGGCGAACCGCAGCTCGGGCAAGTCGTTCCGCGGCCTCGGAATGGACGAAGGCCTGCGGATCCTGTCCGAGGTGAAGCGCCAGCTCGGCCTGCCGGTGCTGACCGACGTGCATTCGATCGACGAGATCGAGCAGGTCGCGTCGGTCGTCGACGTGTTGCAGACGCCGGCGTTCCTGTGCCGCCAGACCGATTTCATCCACGCGTGCGCGCGCTCGGGCAAGCCCGTCAACATCAAGAAGGGCCAGTTCCTCGCGCCGCACGACATGAAGAACGTGATCGACAAGGCGCGCGACGCGGCACGTGACGCGGGGCTGTCGGAAGACCGCTTCATGGCGTGCGAGCGCGGCGTCTCGTTCGGCTACAACAATCTCGTGTCGGACATGCGCTCGCTCGCGATCATGCGCGAGACGAACGCGCCGGTCGTATTCGACGCGACCCACTCGGTGCAGTTGCCGGGCGGGCAGGGCACCAGCTCGGGCGGCCAGCGCGAATTCGTGCCGGTGCTCGCGCGTGCGGCGGTCGCGACGGGTGTCGCCGGCCTCTTCATGGAAACGCACCCGAATCCGGCGGAGGCAAAGTCGGACGGCCCGAACGCGGTGCCGCTGAACCGGATGGGAGCGCTGCTGGAGACGCTCGTCACGCTCGACCAGGCGGTGAAGCGCAATCCGTTCCTGGAAAACGATTTCAATTAAAGATCGAATGAACCTTGCGACGGCTTCGCGCGTCTGTAGCGAAAGCGGTTCCGGCGTGCACGCCGTCGCAGTTTGAAGAATCCATCGTCATTCTCAGAGGAAACCCATGAGTGCCATCGTAGATATCATCGGCCGCGAGATTCTGGATTCGCGCGGCAACCCCACCGTCGAATGCGACGTGCTGCTCGAATCGGGCACGATGGGCCGCGCGGCGGTGCCGTCGGGCGCGTCCACCGGCTCGCGTGAAGCGATCGAACTGCGCGACGGCGAAGCCGGTCGCTACAACGGCAAGGGCGTGCTGAAGGCAGTCGAGCACATCAACACCGAAATCTCCGAAGCCATCATGGGCCTCGACGCGTCGGAACAGGCGTTCCTCGACAAGACGCTGCTCGAGCTGGACGGCACCGACAACAAGTCGCGCCTCGGCGCGAACGCGATGCTGGCCGTGTCGATGGCCGTCGCGAAGGCAGCCGCCGAAGAGGCAGGCCTGCCGCTGTACCGCTACTTCGGCGGTTCGGGTGCGATGCAACTGCCGGTGCCGATGATGAACATCGTCAACGGCGGCGCGCACGCGAACAACAGCCTCGACATCCAGGAATTCATGATCGTCCCGGTCAGCCAGCCGACGTTCCGTGAAGCCCTGCGTTGCGGCGCGGAAGTGTTCCACGCGCTGAAGAAGATCCTGAGCGACCGCGGCATGAGCACGGCAGTCGGCGACGAAGGCGGCTTCGCGCCGAACTTCGGCAGCAACGACGAGTGCCTGTCGACGATCCTGCAGGCGATCGAGAAGGCCGGCTACCGTGCGGGCGAAGACGTGCTGCTCGCGCTCGACTGCGCGGCATCCGAGTTCTACCACGACGGCAAGTACCAGCTCGCGGGCGAAGGCCTGCAACTGTCGTCGGCCGAATTCACCGACTACCTCGCGACGCTCGCCGACAAGTTCCCGATCGTGTCGATCGAGGACGGCATGCACGAAAGCGACTGGGAAGGCTGGAAGCTGCTGACCGACCGCCTCGGCAAGAAGGTGCAGCTGGTCGGCGACGACCTGTTCGTCACGAACACGCGCATCCTGAAGGAAGGCATCGAGAAGGGCATCGCGAACTCGATCCTCATCAAGATCAACCAGATTGGTACGCTGACCGAAACGTTCGCGGCGATCGAAATGGCGAAGCGCGCGGGCTACACGGCCGTGATCTCGCACCGCTCGGGCGAAACGGAAGATTCGACGATCGCGGACATCGCGGTCGGCCTGAACGCCGGTCAGATCAAGACGGGTTCGCTGTCGCGCAGCGACCGCATCTCGAAGTACAACCAGTTGCTGCGCATCGAGGAAGATCTCGGCGACATCGCGAGCTACCCGGGTAAATCGGCTTTCTATAACCTGCGCTAACGCGCTACTATCGGGTTCGTCATCTCGACGCCGCTCTGTGCACGTGCGCGGAGCGGCGCTTCTTATATCTGCGTCTCTTACATGCGGCTTGTCACTGTCGTCCTGATTGCCTTGCTGGCGCTCATTCAGTACCCCCTATGGTGGGGACACGGCGGCTGGCTGCGGGTGCATGAATTGCGTCAGCAGCTCGACGACCAGCTCCAGAAGAATGCGGACGAGAAGCTGCGCAACGAGCGCACGGCCGGCGAAGTGCAGGATCTGCAGAGCGGCACCGCGGCCATCGAGGAGCGTGCGCGCTACGAGATGGGCATGGTGAAGGACGGCGAAGTATTCGTGCAGTTCGTGTCGCCCAATGCGCCGGCAGGGCCGCTGAACAACACGCCGTCGAACACGTCGACGCGCGGTACCGTCTCCGCGGCGCCGGTGCGCGTCGTGCCGAATCCGCAGTCGATCGCGAAGCCGTCGCGCCATCATGGCGGCGACAAGGGCAAGGCCGCGCATCACTGATCGCGATACCTCGAATCCATTGAAAAAGCGCGGGAAATGCCGCGCTTTTTTATTTCCTGCCAGTCGTCAATCGATCGACTGCTCACCACCACCAGCCCGGGTAGCCGTAGCTGACACCCGTTCCCCAGCGATTCCCCCATCCGCCGTAGTACCCGCCGTAGACCGTCACGGGCGGCGGCGAGTAGTACGCCCATGCGCGCGCGGCTGCCTCGGCGGCGATGGCGCTGTTCTGTTCGCGCAGGACCTGCTGGTCGATCTCGTCGTAGCGCTTGCGTTCGGCGCTCGACAGCGCGGGCGGCCGGCCGCTCGATGCGCCCGGCTCGGGCAGGCGGCTCAGGATCGTGGACGTCGGCGGCGGCATCGCGCAGCCGGCGAGCGCGAGCGTGCCGGCGGCGACGCTCGTCAGGATGAGGGGGCGAAACGGGCGGAGGCGATTCATGTGTTTCTCCTGCAGCGCGCCGACGGCGGGAAGCGGCGTGCGCCGAAGGCCGGGCCTCCGGCGCCTGAGCCCTGCGTGCGGCGCTCGTGCGTCATTATGCGCCCGTGCCCGGACGGCGGGCACGAGCAGGCCGCTCAGTGACGCTGGTCCGTTGCCGGCGCGATGCCGGTCTCGACGCCGGGGGCCGCGAACAACTGCGCGACGTCGACGGGATCGAATTCGTAGCGCTGGTTGCAGAACTCGCAGTGGATCTCGACGTGGCCGCGCTCGACGATCACGCTGTCGACTTCCTCGCGACCGAGCATGCGCAGCATCGCGCCGACCTTCTCGCGCGAGCACGAGCACTGGAAGCGCGTGCCGGCCGGTTCGAAGTGCTGCACGTTTTCCTGCCAGAACAGCCGGCGGAACACGACCTCCGGTTCGACCTCGAGCAGTTCCTTCGCGGACAGCGTGCCGCCGAGCGTGCACACGCGCTCCCACGTGTCGATGTCGGTTTCGGCGTTGCGCGGCACGATGCCGCCGTCGCCCGGCAGCTTCTGCAACAGCATGCCGACCGCGCGGTCGCGATCGGCCGCGAGCCACAGCCGCGTGTCGAGCTGCTCCGAGTGGTGCATGTAGTGCTCGAGCACCTGCGACACCGATTCGAGCGGGCCGTCGACGCCGTTCAGCGGCACGATGCCCTGGTACGGCTGCTGGCCCGGCAGCTTGTCGGCCGGGTCGAGCGTGATCACGCAGCGGCCGTGGCCGCTCGCGTTGACGAGCGACGCGAAGCTCGTGTCGTCGCCGATCGTCTGCGCCGCGTCGCCGGCGAACTTCGCGGTGGCCCGCATCGACAGATCCGAACCGCACTGGACGACCAGCATCTGGACCGGCCCGTCGCCGAAGATCTGCATGATCAGGGTGCCGTGAAATTTCAGGTTCGCGGACAGCAGCGCGCACGCGGCCATCATCTCGCCGAGCACCGTGCGTACGGGGGCAGGGTAGTCGCGGCGGGCGAGCACTTCCTGCCACGTATTGCGCAGGGAAACGATCTCGCCGCGCACGGGCGCCGCATTGAACATGAATTTCTGTAACTGGTCGCTCACTCTTCTTCCTTGAAATCCGTGCGAATCACCCGATCCGCACGAGTTGCTCCTTGAAATGCGCGCGCCGCTCGACATACGTCTTCGCGTTTGCGCGCAGCCGCGCGATGTCTTCCGCCGACAGCTCGCGCACGACTTTTGCCGGTGCGCCGAGAATCAGCGAGTTGTCCGGGAACGTCTTGCCTTCCGTCACGACCGCGCCGGCGCCAACCAGACAGTTGCGGCCGATGACCGCTCCATTCAAGACCACCGCCTGAATCCCGATCAGCGAACCTTCGCCGATCGTGCAGCCGTGCAGCATCGCCTGGTGCCCGATCGTCACGTTTTCGGCAATCGTCAGCGGAAAGCCCGGGTCCGTATGCAGGACCGCGCCTTCCTGGACGTTGCTGCCGGCGCCGACGGCAATGGTCTCGTTGTCGCCGCGAATCGTCGCGCCGAACCACACGCTCGCGTTTTCCTCGAGCACGACCTTGCCGATGATGGCCGCCGTATCGGCGACGAATACGCTTTCGTGGATCGTCGGGGCCGTATCGCCCAGCCTGTAGATCGTCACGGAGTCTCCTTGTCTCTTTGATGATGGGCGCCGGTAGAATGGCGCGTCCGGTTTGCCCGGCGCATGGCGCCGCGGAACAAACGCATATTGTAAACCGTCGCGTGCCGATGCTCCCGCGATGCGTACGCAAGGTGTCCCCGTTTATGAGCATGGAGTCTTCTTCTTCCGGCGCTGCGCCGGCCTGCGTGCGCCGCGTGGCGCTCGACGCGCTGCGCCTGTCCGAACCGGCGGCGAAGGCCGCACGGGTGCGCGCGCTGCACGATGCGCTGCGGGCCGGGCAGGCCGCGATCGCGCCGTCGCTCGTGCTGCCTGAGCCGGCCGACCTGCCCGGCCGTCCGGCTCGCCCGCCGCTCGTCGAGCCGCGCCAGCTCGAACGGCGCAGCATGCGCTCGCCTGAAGGGCGCGCGGTGCTGCTGCACGCGCTCGCCCATATCGAATTCAACGCGATCAATCTGGCGCTCGACGCGGTCTGGCGCTTCGCGGGCCAGCCGGACGCGTTCTACGCGGACTGGCTGAAGGTCGCGGCCGAGGAGGCCTATCACTTCACGCTGCTGTCCGACCGGCTGGCGGCATTCGGGCACGCGTACGGCGATTTCCCCGCGCACAACGGGCTGTGGGAGATGTGCGAGCGGACCAAGGGCGATGTGCTCGCGCGCATGGCGCTCGTGCCGCGCACGCTCGAGGCGCGCGGGCTCGATGCGTCGCCGCCGATCCGTGCGCGGCTCGTGCAGGCGGGCGACGACGCGTCGGCCGCGATCCTCGACGTGATCCTGCGCGACGAGATCGGCCATGTCGCGATCGGCAACCGCTGGTTCCGGCATCTGTGCGACGCGGACGGCCGCGATCCGGTGCCGACCTACCGGCAGCTTGCCGGGCAGTACCATGCGCCGCGGCTGCGCGGCCCGTTCAATTTCGATGCGCGACGCGATGCCGGCTTCGAGCAGGCCGAACTCGACGAACTGGCCGCGCAGGACGCCGCGGACGGCAACGCGGCACGCTAGCCGGCCCGCGCACGCGGCCGACGGTGCTTCCCGGCGGCCGTTCGAACGCCGCCGCCGCTAGAGCGCGGCCTCGATTGCCGACCACCGGAACGCAGGCGCCGCCGCTATAATCGAACGACCATTCTTTTTTCTGGCGGCTGCAATGAGTGCCTCGAGTTCTGTTTCCGATTTCGTCACGGTGCGCGGCGTCCAGCTGCATGTGCGGCGCTGGGGCCGGCCCGATGCGCCGACGCTGTTCATGCTGCACGGCTGGATGGACGTCGCGGCGTCGTTCCAGTTCGTCGTCGATGCGCTTGCGGGCGACTGGCAGGTGATCGCGCCCGATGCGCGCGGCTTCGGGCTGTCCGGCTGGCCGGTCGCGCGGCAGGGCGGCGGGAACTACTGGTTCCACGAATACCTGGGCGATCTCGATGCGCTCGTCGACCACTATGCGCCGACCGGTGAAGTCAACCTGGTCGGGCACAGCATGGGCGCGAACGTCGTGTGCCTGTACGCCGGCGCACGGCCGGAGCGCGTGCGGCGTGTGGTCGACCTCGAGGGCTTCGGGCTCGCGCCCTCGCGGGCCGAGCAGGCGCCGCGCCGGCTGCGCGGCTGGCTGGACGAACTGCGCGAGCCGCCCGCGTTGCGGCCGTACGCGTCCCTCGACGACGTCGCGGCGCGCCTGATCAAGACCAATCCGCGGCTCGCCCCGCGCCGCGCCGCGTTCCTCGCCGAGCACTGGTCGAAGCTTGGCGACGACGGCCTCTACCACCTGCTGGCCGACCCCGCGCACAAGATGCCGGGCCCGCTGCTGTACCGGCTCGACGAGGTGATGGCGACCTGGAGGCAGGTGCGCGCGAAGGTGCTGCACGTCGAAGCCGTCAATTCGCCGACGCTCGCGCACATCGCCGGCGACATCCCGCTGCCCGAATTCAAGGCGCGCTTCGACGCGTTCCCCGACTGGCGCGAAAAGCTTGTCGAGGACGCTGGCCACATGGTCCATCACGACCAGCCCGAGCAGATCGCGGCGCTGATCGAGGCGTTCTGCGCGTAGGTGCGCGATGCCGTCGGCAGGGCAGGCGGGCGGCGCAATTGCCGCGTTGCAGTAGAATGAAGCCTTACCTGCCATGCCGACAATGAACGCTGATCTCCACTGCCATTCCAATGTTTCCGACGGGTTGCTGTCGCCTGCCGACGTCGCGCGCCGCGCGCATGCGGGCGGCGTGACGCTGTGGGCGCTGACCGACCACGATGAAATCGGCGGCCAGGCGGTGGCACGCAGCGAGGCGGAAGCGCTCGGCATGCGCTACCTGAGCGGTGTCGAGATTTCGGTCACGTGGGCGTCGCGCACCGTGCACATCGTCGGCCTGAACATCGATCCCGCGAACCCGGTGCTGGTCGACGGCCTGTACCGCACGCGCCACGGCCGCGCGGCGCGCGCGGTGGCGATCGGCGAGCAGCTTGCGACGCTCGGCATTCCCGGCGCGTACGAAGGCGCGCTGAAGTACGTGTCGAATCCGGACCTGATCTCGCGCACGCATTTCGCGCGCTTTCTCGTCGAGAACGGCCACGCCGAATCGACGTCCGACGTGTTCGACCGCCTGCTCGGCGACGGCAAGCCCGGCTTCGTCCCGCATCGCTGGGCATCGCTGTCCGACGCGGTCGGCTGGATCCGCACGGCGGGCGGCGAAGCCGTGGTCGCGCATCCGGGCCGCTACCGCTACACGCCCGTCGAGTTCGACACCTTCTTCGGCGAATTCATCGATCTGGGCGGCCGCGCGATCGAAGTCATCACGGGCAGCCATACGCCCGACCAGTACCGCGAATACGCGGACGTTGCGCGCCGCTTCGGCTTCGAAGTGTCGCGCGGCTCGGATTTCCATGCGCCGGGCGAGGGCCGCGTCGAGCTCGGCAGCCTGCCGCCGTTGCCGTCCGACCTCACGCCGGTCTGGGAGCGCTGGCTCTGACGCCGGGCGGCTGACCGCTGCCCGTGCCGCCGCCGTGCGTTGCCGATTCCTTCCCCTTTACGTGCCCCCATGTCCCAGTTCTTCAGGATTCATCCGGATAATCCGCAGCCGCGCCTGGTCAAGCAGGCCGTGGAGATCATCAGCAAGGGCGGCGTGGTCGCGATGCCGACCGATTCGAGCTATGCGCTCGCGTGCCATCTCGACGACAAGGATGCGGTCGAGCGCGTGCGCCGGATTCGCGGCCTCGACGAGAAGCAGCACCTGTCGCTGCTCGTGCGCGACCTGTCGGAGCTCGCCAACTTCGCGATGGTCGACAACCGCCAGTACCGGCAGATCAAGTCGGTGACGCCGGGCCCGTACGTGTTCATCCTGCAGGCGACGAAGGAAGTGCCGCGCCGGCTGTCGCACCCGTCGCGCAAGACGATCGGGCTGCGCGTGCCCGACCATGCGATCACGCTCGCGCTGCTGGAGTCGCTCGGCCAGCCGCTGCTCGGCACGACGCTGATCCTGCCGCCCGACGACGAGCCGCTCAACGATCCCGAAGAAATCCGCACGCGGCTCGAGAAGCAGGTCGACCTCGTGATCGACGGCGGCGCGTGCCCGCGTGAACCGTCGACGGTGATCGACCTGACCGGCGACGAGCCGGAACTCGTGCGCGCGGGGCGCGGCGCGCTGGAACCGTTCGGTCTCTCGGCCGCTTGAGCGCGCCGTTCAATTTTGCGCGAATGCGCTTGTTACAATAACGCGATATGGATGCTTCCCTGATACAGACCATCGCCGTCTACGCGCTGCCGGTGATCTTCGCGATCACGCTGCACGAGGCCGCGCACGGCTACGCCGCCCGCCTGCTCGGCGACAACACCGCCTACGTGATGGGGCGCGTGTCGTTCAACCCGATGCGCCATATCGATCCGCTCGGCACGATCGCGATCCCGCTCGTGATGTACTTCCTGACGGGCGGCGCGTTCCTGTTCGGCTATGCGAAGCCGGTGCCGGTGTCGTTCGGCAACCTGCGCAACCCGCGCTGGGGCAGCCTGTGGGTGTCGCTCGCGGGCCCGGCCTGCAACTTCGTGCAGGCGCTGGTCTGGGGCCTGCTGACCCTCGTGCTGCCCGCCATCGGCGTCGACGAGCCGTTCTTCACGCGGATGGCGCTGGCCGGCGTCAGCGCGAACCTCGTGCTCGGCGTGCTGAACCTGTTTCCGCTGCCGCCGCTCGACGGCGGCCGCATCCTGGCGGCACTGCTGCCGCCGAAGCAATCGATCGCGCTGTCGCGCATCGAGCCGTACGGTTTCATCATCGTCCTCGCGCTGGTCGCGACGGGCGTGCTGACGAACTTCTGGCTGCGCCCGCTCGTCAACGTCGGCTACGCCGTGCTGAGCGCCATCCTGTCCCCATTCGCCTCGCTTTTCTAACGACAATCATGTTCCCAGAACGTATTTTCTCCGGCATGCGACCTACCGGGTCGCTGCACCTCGGTCATTACCACGGCGTGCTGAAAAACTGGGTGAAGCTGCAGTCCGAGTACCCGTGTTTCTTCTGCGTCGTCGACTGGCATGCGCTGACGACGCACTACGAGACGCCCGAGGTCATCGAGAAGAACGTGTGGGACGTGCTGATCGACTGGCTCGCGTCCGGCATCGACCCGACGCAGGCGACGCTGTTCATCCAGAGCAAGGTGCCCGAGCATGCTGAACTCGCGCTGCTGCTCGGCATGAGCACGCCGCTCGGCTGGCTCGAACGCGTGCCGACCTACAAGGAGCAGATGGAGAAGCTGAAGGACAAGGACCTGTCCACCTACGGCTTCCTCGGCTACCCGGTGCTGATGGCGGCCGACATCCTGCTGTATCGCGGCTCGCTCGTGCCGGTCGGCGAGGACCAGGTGCCGCACGTCGAGATGACGCGCGAGATCGCGCGCCGCTTCAACTACCTGTACGGCCGTGAGCCCGGCTTCGAGGAGAAGGCGCTCGACGCCGCGAAGAAGCTCGGCGGCAAGCGCGCGAAGCTCTATCACGAGCTGCGCAACGCATATCAGCAGGAGGGCGACGACGAGGCGCTCGAGCAGGCGCGCGCGATGCTGCAGGAATCGCAGAGCCTGTCGATGAGCGACCGCGAGCGCCTGTTCGGCTATCTCGAAGGCGCGCGCAAGATCATCCTGGTCGAGCCGCAGGCGCTGCTGACCGAAGCATCGCGGATGCCGGGCCTCGACGGGCAGAAGATGTCGAAGTCGTATGGCAACACGATCGGCCTGCGCGAAGACGCCGAGACGATCACGAAGAAGGTCCGCACGATGCCGACCGACCCGGCACGCGTGCGCCGCACCGATCCGGGCGATCCGGACAAGTGCCCGGTGTGGCAGCTGCACCAAGTCTACACGGACGAAGCGACGCACGAGTGGGTGCAGCAGGGCTGCCGCTCGGCGGGCATCGGCTGCCTCGACTGCAAGCAGCCGGTCGTCGAAGGCATCCTGCGCGAACAGCAGCCGATGCTCGAGCGCGCGCAGAAGTACATGGACGATCCGTCGCTGCTGCGCGCGATCGTCGCGGACGGTTGCGACAAGGCGCGCAAGTACGCGACGGAAACGATGCGCGACGTGCGCGACGCGATGGGCCTGTCGTACAACTGATCCGGCGCATGAGCGAATCCGTCATCGCCGCCGCGGGCGGCCACGTCGCCCAGGCCGAGCCGTCGCGCTGGGTCGCGCAATGGGCGCGGCTCGTGCCGGCCGGCGGCGCGGTGCTCGACGTCGCCGCGGGCGGCGGCCGCCATGCGCGCTGGTTCGCGTCGCGCGGGCATCCGGTCGTCGCGCTCGACCGCGATCCGGCCGCGCTGGTCGCGTTGCGTGCAATTCCCGGCGTCGACGCCCGCGCGGCCGATCTCGAAGGCGCGCCGTGGCCGCTGCCGGCCGGCGAGCGGTTTGCGGCCGTGATCGTCACGAATTACCTGCATCGTCCGCTCTGGCCCCATCTACTCGATGCAATGGCGCCGGGCGGCGTGCTGATCTACGAAACCTTCGCGCAAGGAAACGAAACGGTCGGGAAACCGTCCAACCCCGCGTTCCTGCTCGCCCCGGGCGAGCTGCTGGACGCCGTGCACGGCCGCCTGCGGGTGGTTGCGTACGAGGACGGTTTCGTCGCCGCGCCGCGCGAGGCGTTCGTCCAGCGTCTTAGCGCGGTGCGCGAGGACGCGACCCCGAAGGCGGGGGCGGGAATTCCACGTTACGAACTGCCCGGCTAATCCGCTACAATCTCAACGTTTACCGGTACACATTCAATCGCGTTTCATGGCTAACGGCACCCAAGACGGCATTCAAATCCGCGGCAGCATCCCCGCGATCGTCACCCCGATGCTCGAAGACGGCAGTCTCGACCTGCCGGCGTTTCGCAAACTGATCGACTGGCACATCGCGGAAGGCACCGATGCGCTGGTCGTGGTCGGTACGAGCGGCGAGTCGGCAACGCTCAACGTCGAAGAGCACATCCTGATGATCCGCACGGCGGTCGAGCATGCGGCAAAACGCATCCCGATCATCGCGGGCGCGGGCGGCAACTCGACCGCCGAGGCGATCGAGCTGACGAAGCACGCGAAGGCTGTCGGCGCGGACGCGACGCTGCAGGTCGTGCCGTACTACAACAAGCCGACGCAGGAAGGCATGTACCGCCACTTCCGCACGATCGCCGAAGCGGTCGACCTGCCGGTGATCCTGTACAACGTGCCGGGCCGTACGGTCGCGGACATGGCGAACGAGACGACGCTGCGCCTCGCGGAAGTGCCGGGCATCATCGGCGTGAAGGAAGCGACCGGCAACATCGATCGCGCCGCACACCTGATCAAGGCCGCACCGAAGCATTTCGCGATCTACAGCGGCGACGATCCGACCGCGATCGCGCTGATGCTGCTCGGCGGCCACGGCAACATCTCGGTGACGGCGAACGTCGCACCGCGTGCGATGAGCGACCTGTGCCGCGCGGCGCTGGCCGGTGACGTCCAGACGGCCCGTGCACTGCACATGAAGCTGCTGTCGCTGCACAAGAACCTGTTCATCGAGGCGAACCCGATCCCGGTGAAATGGGCGCTGCAGGCGATGGGCAAGATGCAGGGCGGCATTCGGTTGCCGCTCACGGCGCTCGACGAGCGCTGCCACGATGCCGTGCGTTCGGCCCTCGTCGAGGCCGGCGTCCTCTGATGCCGAGGCGGCCGCGTCCTGCGGCCGCCGGCTCGACCCCTGATCAACCCGCACCGGCCGGCTCCGTCCGGCGCCGCTCCTGACGAGCGTTCTAGCAAGACGAAGGATTTCATGAAACGTTTCGCCATTTCCTCTCGCACCATCCAGCTGTCGGTGATGGTGCTGGCGCTGGGCGCGCTCGCTGGCTGCGATACGCTGAACGACTACCTGGCCCCCGACCGGGTCAACTACAAGAATACCGGCTCGGCGCCGCCGCTGGCCGTGCCGAGCGACCTGAAGCCGGTGCCGACGACGCAGCAGTTCGTGGCGCCGCCGAGCAACGCCGGGCTCGGCACGCTGCCGCCGCGGGTCACGACGCAGGCCGGCAACGCGACCGACGGCATCCCGAGCGCGCAGGATCCGCTCGGCATGCACATCGAGCGCGACGGCGATCGCCGCTGGCTCGTCGTCGACGGCCGCACGCCCGAGCAGCTGTGGCCGATCCTGAAGGAGTTCTGGCAGGAGAACGGCTTCTCGCTGAAGACCGATGCGCCGTCGACCGGCATCATGGCCACCGACTGGGCCGAAAACCGCGCGAACATTCCCGATGACTGGTTCCGCCGCACGATCGGCAAGGTCATCGATTTCGCCTACTCGTCGGGCACGCGCGACCGCTTCCGCACGCTCGTGAACCGCACGTCGGACGGCAACACCGACATCTCGATTACGCACAGCGCGATGGAAGAAATGATGGTCGGCCCGCAGGGCGGCACGTCGTCGCGCTGGGAAGAGCGTCCGCGCAACCCGGTGCTCGAAGCCGTGTTCCTGTCGAAGCTGATGCAGAAGTTCGGCCTGACCGATGCGCAGGCGAAGCAACTGCTGACCGACGCGCATTCCGCGACGGCGCCGGCGCAGGTCAGCGACACGAGCGGCGGCGCGGCGACGCTGCAGCTGGCCGAGTCGTTCGACCGCGCGTGGCTGCGGGTGGGCCTGGCGCTCGACCGCACCAACTTCACGGTCGACAATCGCGACCGCGAGAAGGGCGTGTACACGGTCCGCTATGCGAATACGATGGAAGAGCTCAAGCGTGACGGCCTGTTCGGCAAGCTGTTCTACGGCGGTCCGTCGGCGGCGAAGCCGGGCAAGGAATACCTCGTCAACGTGCGCGCGCAAGGCACCGGCGGCACGCAGGTCGCGGTGGTCGGCGCAAACGGCCAGGTCGACAACTCGTCGGACGCGCAGCGGATCATCTCGCTGCTGCACGCGCAGCTGAACTGAGCGCGTGCGATTCGCCAGCCTCGGAAGCGGCAGCGAAGGCAACGCGCTGGTCGTCGAGGCCTCGAGCGGCACGACGACCACCCGCGTGCTGCTCGACTGTGGCTTTTCCGCCAAGGAGGTCGAGCGTCGGCTCGGCCGACTGAATCTCGGCATCGACGATCTCGATGCGATCCTCATCACCCACGAACACAGCGACCATGTCGGCAGTGCGCTGACGCTCGCCCGCCGTGCGTCCTTGCCGCTGTACATGAGCTGGGGCACCGCGCGCGCGGTCGGCGCGGACGAGGCCGATGTCGATCTCCACGTGCTGTGGGGCGACGAGACGGCCGCGATACGCGATCTGGCCGTGATGCCCTATACGGTCCCCCACGACGCGCGGGAACCGCTCCAGTTCGTCTTCATGGACGGCTGCAGCCGGCTCGGCGTGCTGACGGACGTCGGGATGGCCACGCCGCACATTACGGCCGTCCTGAGCGGCTGTGACGCGCTGGTGCTCGAATCCAACCACGATACCGCGATGCTGGCCGCGAGCCGCTATCCGCAGTCGCTGAAGGCGCGGATCGGCGGCAACCATGGCCACCTGAGCAACGACGCGGCGGCCGACATCCTCGCGTCGCTCGAACGCAGCCGCCTCCAGCACCTGGTCGCGGCGCACCTGAGCCAGCAGAACAACCTGCCGGAACTGGCCCGCCAGGCGTTCGGCGGCGTGCTGGGGACGGACGGGGAGGACGTGGTCGTGGCCTCGCAGGACGCGGGCTTCGACTGGCTGATGCTCGGATGAGCAGGGCAGGGCCGCTGCGGCGGCCCGGTGCGGCTGCCGGGCGATGTGTACGGAAACGGCAGACGTAAAAAAACCGGCCCTCGGGCCGGTTTTTTTTCAGCTGATGCTGAAGGCTTACTGGCTTGCGCCCGAAGCCGGAGCAGCCGTCGCTGCCGAAGCAGCCGACGCCACTGCAGCAGCAGCGTCGCTCGCAGCAGCCGTTGCCGACGAAGCAGCAGCCGAAGCGTCGCTCGCTGCACCAGCAACTGCCGAAGCAGCCGTCGAAGCAGCAGCAGCCGCGTCGCTTGCAGCCGACGAAGCAGCTTGATCAGCGCTCTTGTTGCAAGCAGCCAGTGCAACAGCAGCCAACAGGGAAGCTACGAGGAGGGATTTCTTCATGATCACGTCCTTTTATGGTTAAAGGTAAGCAACAGCGCGAAACAATACCGGTAATGTGCTCCAACACCGACCTGGGCCGCTGGTGGAGATGCACTTCTTAGAGCGTGAATCTTCCCTACGGCTTGGGCGGAAATTATATGCACTTTCCTATCGACCGTCGACAAATGCGGGGTCAATACGTTGTCTTTCCCATACAGAATTTGATCCGTACGGGCATACGGGGCGACTCACACTAATTCCGGTTTCCGACCCGTATCCAGCCCGCACAATACCACTCGTGCAACAAGGCTGTCATTGAGGGAACCCGGGATAGTGTTACAAACCGTTTCGCCTCCATCTGGCGTTGATTGGCCAGTTCGGGCAGCCATTCACCGGCCTGCTCGAGCGGTTCTTCCTCGCCATTAATGAAGTACGAGCGCGCGTTATACATCAATGCGGCCCTTCTGTCGAGATACACGCCACGCCGTGATGCTTGCGTGACGAACGCGGACTCGGACAGCGGGCGCGCCGGCGGGTCGAATACGACGTTCGGCTTGGGCTCGCTCAGGTAGCAACCGAGGAATTCGGCGACGTCGCGCTTGCGCCAGCGGATCGCGTCGACGATCTCGGCGACACGCTCGACCATTGCCGGAGGCAACTGCGCGGGCGTATCGACAGCCGGCTGCTTCGGGTCGCGGTAGAGGTCGTCACCGCCCCCGTCGCGCAGGCCGCCGCGCTCCGCAAGATAGTACAGGAACTGGGCGCCCAGTTCGCCGGCGGACGGGGCCCGGAAGCCGATCGAGCAGGTCATGCACTCGCCTTCGGCGACGCCGTCGTGCGCGATGTGCGGCGGCAGGTAAAGCATGTCGCCGGGCTCCAGCACCCATTCGTCGCTCGGCTCGAAGTTTTCGAGGATCTTCAGCGGCACGTCCGGCTGCAGCGACAGGTCCTTCTGCGCGCCGACGCGCCAGCGGCGCCGGCCTTCGACCTGCAGCAGGAACACGTCGTATGAATCGAAATGCGGACCGACGCCGCCGCCGTCCGTCGCATACGAGATCATCAGGTCGTCCAGCCGCGCATCGGGGATGAAGCGGAAGCGGTCGAGCAGCGCGCGTGCCGCGTCGACGTGCAGGTCGAGCCCCTGCACGAGCAGGGTCCACGCCTTGCGCGTGACGGCCGGCAGCGAGCCCGGTTCGAACGGGCCGTGCGCCAGTTGCCACTTGTTACGAAAATGGGTGATCAGTCGCGATTCCGCGTCATAGTCGGCGGCAAGCTCGAACAGTGCGTCGCGCGAGACCGGTGAAGCAACGCCGGGGATCGCCTGGCGGATCAGCAGCGGCTTCTTCTGCCAGTAGCCGCGCATGAATTGCGCCGGCGTAAGACCGCCGAGCAGCGGTGTGGGAAGATCGGAAGGCGGCGCGCCGAACGGGGCGGCAGCGGCTTCCCGCGGTTCGGCTTGAGACCGGTTGCGCATCGTATAATGAGAGTTGTATTTGGGAGAATTGGATGAAAATCGCAAAAAACACCGTCGTGTCGGTCACTTACAAGCTGTCGGATGCACAGGGCAATCTGATCGAGGAAAGCGACGAGCCGATGGTCTATCTGCACGGCGGCTATGATGGCACGTTCCCCAAGATCGAGGAACAGCTGGACGGCCACGAGCCGGGCTACGAGGCGCAGGTTCAGCTCGAGCCGCAGGACGCGTTCGGCGACTACGATCCCGAGCTCGTGAAGATCGAGCCGCGCGATCGTTTTCCCGAGCCGCTCGAAGTGGGCATGCAGTTCGAAGGCACGCCGGAAGACGGCGACGAGGAAGTCGATTCGCTGATCTATACGGTCACCGACATCGCCGAAGACAAGGTCGTGCTCGACGGCAATCACCCGCTGGCCGGCATGGCGCTGCGTTTCGCACTGACCGTGAAGGACGTTCGCGAAGCCACCGAAGACGAAATCGAGCATGAGCACGCGCATGGCGCGGAAGGGCTCGAGATCGTCGACGAGGACGAAGACGAAGACGGCGAAGCGCCGTCAGGGCGTACCCTGCACTGAGCTTGCAGGCAGGCCGGGTGCCGGCCCCGAAGCAGGGGGCGGCGCAGGCCACGACGCGCCGCCTGGAGCGGCGCCGTCACCCTGCAGCGGCGGCGCGACCGACGACGAATCGGGCAGCGCCGGCAACGCGGGGATTTCCGGCATCTGTGGCAGCGGCACGTCGTCGTGCGGCACGAGCGGCAGCGCGGGCGGTACAGGCAGGTTCTTCGGCACCTCCTGCAGGCTCACGTTGAAGATCGTCTGCCGTGACGGCGACACGCTCACCTTGATCCATTGATTCGTCGGATGGCGCGGTCCGATCGCGACGCGCGTCACGTTTCCTATCAGATCACCGTCGTCGGCACGCAGCGGCCGATCGATCAGGAAGCCGTTCGCCAGCGGTTCGCCGCTTGCGTGCATCACCAGGATCGGGCCGCGGAACGTCGCCGCTGCCTTCACCAGCGTGCGTTTCAATTCACGGAAGCCATCGCGTACGCGCGGCCGGTTGAAACGCAGCCACGCAAAGCGTTCCGCGCGTTCATAGCGTTCGAACTGCGGATCGCCTTCGAACATCACCACCATCGCGCGCGCTTCGCGCCGCTTCGCGTATTCGGCCGCGTGGTCGATCCAGAATCCGTTCGCGATGATGCGATCTTCGAATTCGCCGTTGCGGCCGCCGGCCGTCAGGTAGTGGTTGTTCGGCGCCGGCGCGTTGAGCGCGACATAGACGATGTCGTCGCGCATCCAGCGGGCGTTTTCGCGATACGGCCGGAACCGTGCGACTTCGCTTTCCCGCGTAATCTGCAGCGCGCCGGGATCGGGCAGCGCCGCATCGGCGAGCAGCGTCTGCCGCAGGAAGTCGAGCCGCTCGACCGGATCGTAGCCGCCGCCGGCCGCCGTGTTGCACGTGAGCCAGTCGTCGTGGCCGGGAATGAACACGAGCGGCACGCGCGCCGAATCCAGGATCGCGCCGCGCTGCGAATACAGCGTATCGCGGCACGCTTCCTTTGAACCCTTGAGATCGCCCGCATAGACGACGAACGCGAGGTTGCGCTCGCGCGCGATCGAATCGAGCAGCCGCTGGGCGGACGGTTCGTCCGCCGGGACGTTGATGACGCCCGACACGACCGCGAACGAGTAGGGCGCGGTGGCGCGCTTCGGCGGTGCAGCCTGCGCGCCGGCCTGCGCGAGCGCGAGTAACGCCGCGACGAGCGCGGCGGCCGCGCGGGCCGGCAGGCCCGGCGAGACGCGCTTACGCGTGCCCGTCGGCATCGTGCGACCGGACCAGCGTGCGCAGTTCGTACAGCAGGTCGAGCGCCTCGCGCGGCTTGAGATCGTCGGGATCGATGTCGCGCAGCCTGTCGAGCGCCGGATGCGGCGTGTCGGGCAGGGCCGGCGCATCCGCGCATTCGAGATCGTCGACGGCCGCCTGCGGCGCGCTGAACAGGTCGAGCTGCGGCGTGTGCTGCGACGCCGACTGCTGTTCGAGATACGCGAGGTGCTTGCGCGCGGCGCGGATTACCGGTGCCGGGACGCCGGCGAGCTGCGCGACCTGCAGGCCGTAGCTCTGGTTTGCCGGGCCTTCGTTGACCGCGTGCAGGAACACGATGCCGTGGCCGTGTTCGACGGCCGACAGGTGGACGTTGGCGGCCTGCGGGAATTCGGCCGGCAACTGCGTCAGCTCGAAGTAGTGTGTCGCGAACAGCGTGTAGCACGCGTTGTGCGCGAGCAGGTGGCGCGCGATCGCCCACGCGAGCGCGAGGCCGTCGAACGTCGACGTGCCGCGGCCGATCTCGTCCATCAGCACGAGGCTTTGCGGCGTCGCGTCGTTGAGGATCGCCGCGGCTTCGGTCATTTCGACCATGAACGTCGAGCGGCCGCCCGCGAGATCGTCGGCCGCGCCGATGCGCGTGAAGATCCGGTCGATCGGACCGAAGCACGCCGACTTCGCCGGCACGTAGCTGCCGACGTAAGCCATCAGCGCGATCAGCGCGGTCTGCCGCATGAACGTCGACTTACCGCCCATGTTCGGGCCGGTGATCAGCAGCAGCTTGCGCTCGGTGCCGAACCGGCAGTCGTTCGCGATGAATTGCTCGACCTGCGCTTCGACGACCGGGTGGCGGCCCTGTTCGATGTCGATGCCGATCTCGTCGGTAAAGGTCGGCGCGACCCAGTCGAGTGCACGCGCGCGTTCGGCGAAGGCGGCGAGCAGGTCGAGCTCGGCGAGGGCCGACGCGACGCGCTGGCACTCGGGAATGAACGGCAGCAGCGCCTGCAGCACCGAGTCGTACAGCGCGCGCTCACGCGCGAGTGCACGTTCCTGTGCGGACAGCGCCTTGTCCTCGAAGGTCTTCAGTTCGGGCGTGATGTAGCGTTCGGCGTTCTTCAGCGTCTGGCGGCGGCGGTAATCGTCGGGCACCTTGTCCGTCTGGCCGCGCGTGACCTCGATGTAGAAGCCGTGCACCTTGTTGTATTCGACGCGCAGGTTCGCGATGCCGGTGCGCGTGCGTTCGCGCGCTTCGAGATCGATCAGGAACTGCCCGCAGTTCTCCGAGATGTCGCGCAGCTCGTCGAGCTCGGCATCGTAGCCGCGTGCGATCACGCCGCCGTCGCGCACCATCGCGGCCGGCTCGGGCGCAATCGCGCTCGTCAGCAGGTCGAGGCACTCGGCGGGCGGCGCGAGTGCCGCGTCGACGCGCGTGAGCGCATCGGCATTCGCGACGATCGTGCTGATGCGCTCGCGCAGCGCCGGCAGCGCGGCGAACGTGTCGCGCAGGCTCGACAGGTCGCGCGGGCGCGCGGACAGCAGCGCGAGACGCCCGGTGATCCGCTCGACGTCGGCGATCTGGCGCAGTGCGCTGCGCAGCGCGTCGAGGCTCGCGTTCGCCGGCGCATCAAGGAGCGCGCCGATGGCCTGCTGGCGCGATTGCGCGGCGACCGACGCGCGCGGCGGGTGATGCAGCCAGTGGCGCAGCAGGCGGCTGCCCATCGTCGTGCAGCAGGTGTCGAGCAGCGAATACAGCGTCGGCGATTCGGTGCCGCGCAGCGTTTCGGTCAGTTCGAGGTTGCGGCGCGTGGCCGGATCGAGCCCGATGTACTCGGTTTCGTTCTCGACCTTCAGGCTGCGCACGTGCCGCAGCTGCTGGCCCTGCGTAGCCGCCGCATAGAGCAGCAGCGCGCCGGCCGCGCCGCACGCGCTCGTCAGCGAGTGCGCGCCGAATCCGTCGAGGCCCGCGACGTCGAGCTGGTCGCACAGGCGCTGCGTGCCCGATGCGATGTCGAAGTGCCAGGCCGGCACGCGCTTGCTTGCGCCCGTACCGGCGGGCAAGGCATCGGTCGCGCCGTCCGGCGTCAGGATTTCGGCCGGCCGGATGCGCTCGAGCGCGGCCGCGAGCTGATCGGGCTCGATTTCGGCGAGCCGCAGTGCGCCGCTCGCGAGGTTCAGCCACGCGAGGCCGACATTGACCGCGACGCCGCGCTTGTTGTGGCCCGTGCACATCGCGAGCAGGTACACGTCGTTCTTGTCGGACAGCAGCGCGGCATCGGTCAGCGTGCCGGGCGTGACGACGCGCACGACCTTGCGCTCGACGGGCCCCTTCGACGTGGCAGGATCGCCGATCTGCTCGCAGATCGCGACCGATTCACCCATCTTCACGAGCTTCGCCAGATACTGTTCGACCGCGTGATGCGGCACGCCGGCCATCTTGATCGGCGTGCCGGCCGACGCGCCGCGCTGCGTGAGGGTCAGGTCGAGCAGGCGTGCGGCCTTTTCCGCGTCTTCGAAGAACAGCTCGTAGAAGTCGCCCATCCGGTAGAAGACGAGTGTGTCGGGATGATCGGCCTTGATGCGCAGGTACTGCTGCATCATCGGAGTGTGGCCGGCGAAGGCTTCGGGCGACAGCGTGGTCATAGGTCAGGCGTGAAGTTGTTGCTTGGGTTGCCCGAGTTTACCAGTGGCTTCGATGTAGACGCGCGAAGTTGGCCGTTTGGCCAGGCGAGGGTGATGGCGATCGGCAGCCATCTGAAAGACGTACTCACCCGACTGCCCGCCCGCAAGGCGTCCGGCATCGCCGGGCTGCTCCCGCATCGTTGGGCACCCAGCGCCACCCGACTGGCAAGACTGAGCCGCCAGTGCTTACAATCAGAAGAATGAGTGCGCCGATTCCGGAACAAGCCTTGGCCACGCGCGATATCGACGACCTCGATGTCGTCTCGCGGGCGGCGGCGCGTCGATTACCGTGCAGCAACAGGAGAACCCGATGATCAAAGTCAGTGTCATGTACCCGTACGCCGCAGGCGCGCGATTCGATCATACGTACTACCGCGAGAGGCATATGCCGATGGTGAAGCAGCGGCTCGGCGCCGCCTGTCTGTACTACACGGTGGAGAAGGGCATCGCAGGCGGTGCTCCGGGCACGGACCCTGTTTACGTGGCCAAGTGCGACTTCGTCTGCACTTCTGTCGAAGCATTCCAGACAGCCCGCGACCCGCACGCGCAGGAGATCATGGCCGACATAGCCAATTACACGGATATCCAACCCGTGCTGCAAATCAGCGAGGTGGTCGTGGAGCGTTCGGACGTCTGACCAAGGTCCGGATATCGGCAGGCACCGCATCAGCGTATGGCGTAGGCGAGAGAGTCCGAGTTTGCAGGTGGCTTCGACGTGCACGCGCGAAGTTCGCCGTTTGGCCGGATGCCGGTGATCGCACGAACCC
Source organism: Burkholderia sp. (assembly GCA_031253835.1). Lineage (GTDB taxonomy): Bacteria > Pseudomonadota > Gammaproteobacteria > Burkholderiales > Burkholderiaceae > Burkholderia. Next base: position 41,479 of record JAIRVP010000072.1, read on the forward strand.
TGGCGGGCCGAGCGTGTGTTTGGCGCTGGACTGAGTGCGGTGGTTTCGAACCTCGCTGCGCACCGCCGTTGTTCGGTTTCGATCGAGGCCAGCAGATACGCCGCATTAATCAGCCCCCAATTTCTTCGCGGATACACGCCAACCAAATTGACGCAGACGATTTCGTCCGTCTGGAGAGCACTGCAAACTGTGAAACGTTTGCCAGGCCGCGTAATCCAGCGACTCGGTCTTTTGAATTGCCCATGCTCTCGGGACTTACACCAATCAACCGCGCAAAACTGAAACTTAGGCAAGTTTCAAGGAGGGGCGCGTGCTAGTCTGAAACGGCAATATATATAAAAACGCAATAAGTTTCGGGGCACAAACATGAAGCAGGCCATACAGGATGCGGGGGGCGCGTGCGCGCAAAGTACCCTGATGCGGCCCGCGACAGCGGTCGCGGATGAGTCGGACCGGATCAACCTGATCGAGCTTTGTGCACGCGTATCGTCAGTGACCGTGCTCGGCGTATTTGCTTATCTGATTTATATGCCGTGGCGATCGGACCCGAGCCGGATCACGCTGATCCTGCTGCTGGTATCCGCCGTACTGACCGTCGGCATGTCGGCTTTTGCGAAATTGCCGAAACGGCGCGACTGGCATCCCGTCGCGGTGTGCTTTTCTCTTGGCGGGTCGTTCTACTGCCTGACCTATCAGCTGACCGCCAGTACCCAACTGATTCCGGAGTGGGCAGGGAGCGTCTGGCAAGTGTGCGGGATCGCGTTGCAACTGTTCGCGAAACTGTCGCTCGGGCGCTCGTTCGGTTTGCTGCCGGCGAATCGCGGGGTCGTCTCGACCGGTGCGTACCGGTTCATGCGTCACCCGATCTATGCCGGTTACCTGTTGTCCGAATTCGGTTTCCTGCTTGCCAACTTCAGTACGCGAAACCTGCTCACGATCGGCATCTGGATGCTGTTGCAGATCGGTCGAATCCGTATGGAAGAGCGCGTGCTGTCTGAAGACGCCGATTATCGTGCGTACAAGACGAAGGTGCGGTACCGGCTGATTCCCGGCGTGTTGTGAAGGGAGTGCCGAAAGCGCGCGATGGCCGAGCATCGATGGAGCACATTGGCGCGGCGGACATGAAAAAGTCGGCGCACTCGGCGCACTCGGGTCACGGACCTTCGCACGCCGACGTTGCCCGGCCTGTCAGGACGCGTGTCCCGACGTCATGCTGAGTGCCACTGCCTGCGCGACTTCGATACCGTCGATCGCCGCCGAATAGATGCCGCCCGCATATCCGGCGCCTTCGCCGGCCGGATACAGGCCGTCGACGTTCATGCTCTGGTAGTCGTCCTTGCGCCGGATCCGGATCGGCGACGACGTGCGCGTCTCCACGCCGGTCAGCACCGCATCGTGCATCGCGAAGCCGGAGATCTTCTTGTCGATCTCGGGCAGCGCTTCGCGGATCGCTTCGATCACGTAGTCCGGCAGCGCGGTGCTGAGGTCGGTCGGATTCACGCCGGGCTTGTACGACGGCTCCACGGAACCGAGTGACGTCGACGGCCGGCCGGCAATGAAATCGCCGACCAGCTGGCCCGGCGCGCGGTAATCGCCGCCGCCGAGTTCGAACGCGCGCTCTTCCCATTTCCGCTGGAACGCGATGCCCGCCAGCGGGCCGCCGGGATAGTCGTCCGGCGTGATGCCGACGACGATGCCGGCGTTCGCGTTGCGCTCGGCGCGCGAATACTGGCTCATCCCGTTGGTGACGACGCGGCCCGGCTCGGAGGTCGCCGCGACCACCGTGCCGCCCGGGCACATGCAGAAGCTGTAGACGGCCCGGCCGTTATTGGCGTGGTGAACCACCTTGTAGTCGGCCGCGCCGAGTTGCTTGTGGCCCGCAAACTTGCCGAAGCGGCTGCGGTCGATCAACCCTTGCGGATGTTCGATCCGGAAACCCAGCGAGAACGGCTTGGCTTCGATATAGACGCCGCGATCGTGCAGCATCTGGAACGTGTCGCGCGCGCTGTGGCCCACGGCCAGCACCACATGGTCGCACCGGAGCGTTTCGCCGTTCGACAGCTTGAGCGAACGTACCTTGCCCTGGTCGATTTCGATGTCGTCGACGCGGGTTTCGAAACGCACTTCGCCACCGAGTTCGTGGATCGACGCGCGCATCTTTTCCACCATGCTGACGAGGCGGAACGTGCCGATGTGCGGCCGGCTCAGGTACAGGATGTCTTCCGGTGCGCCGGCCTTGACGAACTCGTCCAGCACCTTGCGGCCGTAGTGGTGGGGATCCTTGATCTGGCTGTACAGCTTGCCGTCGGAAAAGGTCCCGGCGCCGCCTTCGCCGAACTGCACGTTGGATTCGGGGTTGAGGACGCTCTTGCGCCACAGGCCGAAGGTGTCCTTGGTGCGCTCGCGCACGGCCTTGCCGCGTTCGAGGATGATGGGGCGGAAGCCCATCTGCGCGAGGATCAGGCCTGCAAACAGACCGCACGGCCCCATGCCGATGACGACCGGGCGCAGGAAATCGGCGCGCTCGGGCGCCTTCGCGACGAAGTGGTACGCCATGTCGGGCGTCGGGCCGCAATGCGGCTTGCCGGCGATGCGCTTGAGCGCGGCCGCTTCGTCCTTGACCTCGAGATCGACGATATACGTGAGCTTGATGTCCGAACGCTTGCGCGCATCGTGCGCGCGGCGGAACACGGTGTAACGGAGGAGTTCGTCCGCCGCCACGCCAAGCTCGGCGAGGCGCGCGCGAATCGCGGCCTCGAGTGCGCTTTCGGGGTGGTCGAGGGGCAGTTTAATTTCGCTTAGCCGTAACATGGGGACTCGGATGCGATTGCCACGGCGTCGTGGCGATGTTGATACAGGTGGGGCCGGTATGCCGGCGGCGGCGTTGTTCGCCGCGCGGGCCTGCCGGACGCAAACCATTCATCGTCGTTGCGGGAAACGCGGGCGGGCGGCAGCACGCCGACCCGCCCGGACAACCCGGGCACCTTCAGGATAGGCGCACGAAGCGCCCGTTGCGCACGGAAGATTGTCGCGCCTCCCGCGTGATCGGGAGGCGAACGGCGCGCGACGTGACGAGGCCCGCGAGCGGTTTGCGCAAAAAGCCGCGCCATGCGGGCGCGGCCCGGGCTTTTACTCCGCTGCCGGATGCACGCGGCTGTAGCGGTTCAGGATCGGGATCATCTGCGCGTAGATCTTCGGGTTCGCCGCGACGATCTCGTGGCGATGCAGGAAATCGGCGTCGCCCGTGTAGTTGCCGACGAGGCCGCCGGCCTCGGTGATCAGCAGGCTGCCCGCTGCCATGTCCCACACGTTGATGCCTTGCTCGAAGAACGCGTCGAGGCGGCCGGCCGCGACGTTCGCGAGATCGAGTGCCGCCGCGCCCGGGCGGCGCAGGCCCGTGCAGGCCTGCGTCATTTCGGTGAAGAGGCGTGCATACGCGTCGAGGCCGTCCTTTTCACGGAACGGGAAACCCGTGCCGACGAGTGCGTCCGCCAGGCGGTCGCGGCGGCCGACGCGGATGCGGCGGTCGTTCAGGTACGCGCCGCGGCCGCGGGTGGCCGTGAACAGGTCGTTCTTGTTCGGATCGTAGACGACGGCCTGCGTGACGACGCCCTTGTGCTCGAGCGCGATCGACACGCAGTAGTACGGGAAGCCGTGGATGAAGTTGGTCGTGCCGTCGAGCGGATCGATGATCCACTTGAATTCGGATTCGTTGTCGGATTCGCCCGATTCTTCCGCGAGGATCGCGTGATCGGGGTAGGCGGTCTTCAGCGTCTCGATGATCGCGTCTTCTGCGGCCTTGTCCACTTCGGTGACGAAGTCGTTCTGCTGCTTCTTGCGGATCTCGATCAGGTCGAGATCGAGGGACGCGCGGTTGATGATCTGTCCGGCGCGGCGCGCAGCCTTGACAGCAATGTTGAGCATGGGATGCATGAGCCTGGATCCTGTAGCCGGCGGCACGGGCCGCCACGAAGTGGAACAACCGCCCGGAACGGCGCAAGCGTGCCGGGCGAGGTGAGACGCGAATTGACAAAGAGCGGGGTACGACCCGCGCCGCACGGTGTGCGGCGCGTAAAGGCATGATTTTACCCGATTTTTGGCGGTTTCAGGCGACCGGAATGCGGGGAAACCCCCACTGTCCGTCCGGACGAGTGGGTTTGCCGCGGCGATGGCGATACCATACTGCCATTCTGATGAACCGAGTCGTATCGTAGTGGAAACTCCGCAGAACACCGCCGCGCCGTCCGAGCCGGGCGCGGCCTCGTCCCCGCCGCCGTCCGGCGGCTTCACGTCCACCCGCTTCGTGCTCGTCGAGCCGAGCCATCCCGGCAATGTCGGGGCGGCCGCCCGCGCGCTGAAGACGATGGGCTTCTCGCGTCTCGTGCTGGTCGCGCCGCGCGTGCCGCACGTACAGAGCGACCCCGAGGCGATCGCGATGGCCAGCGGCGCGGACGACGTCCTCGCGTCCGCGCATGTCGTGCCGACGCTCGGCGACGCGCTGTCCGGCGTCCACTGGTCGATCGCGCTGACCGCGCGTACGCGCGAATACGGGCCGCCGCGCCTCGCGCCGCGTGCGGCCGCCACGCAGGCGTGCGCGCAGGTCGGCACGGGCGACATCGCGCTCGTGTTCGGCAACGAGCGCACGGGCCTCGCGAACGAGCATGTCGAGCAGTGCAGCGCGCTCGCGCACATTCCGGCGAACCCGGCCTACAGCTCGCTGAACCTTGCGCAGGCCGTGCAGGTGCTCGCGTACGAACTGCGCGTCGCGTTTCTCGAGCAGGCGAGCGAGCCGTTCGCGCAACCGTCGGGCGAAGCCGGCACGCTCGCGCAGAGCGACGAGATCGAGCGGATGTACGTCCACCTCGAGAACGCGCTGATCGCGCTCGATTTCCTCGATCCGCGCAATCCGAAGAAGCTGATGCCGCGGTTGCGGCGCCTGTTTGCGCGTACGGGCCTCGAGCGCGAGGAGGTCAACATCCTGCGCGGTGTCGCGAAGCACATCCTGCTGAAATCGGGCAAGCCCGACGGCGACGCGTAAGCGGCCGGCGCACCGGCTGCCGGGCACTCGGCCTCGGCCGAGGCGCCGCATCGGGCCGGGCAGGCCGTGCGTCGGTCGGCGCGGAATCGCCGTGCTCCGCGCATTCCGCCCGGACGCCCCTTCCCGAAAGCCCGCTCAGCCCGCTCCAGCAAGCCTCTCGCCCGAATACCCGCGCCGGCGGCGGGGTGAACGCGCGGCCGCGTGCGGCCATGCGCGACTGGCCCTACAATCGCCGGACGTCATAAGCAAATTACCCGGCGCGATAACGGCCGGTCATTGCCGGCGATGCGCGCCGGCCTTTTCCCAGACCACATCATGTTCACGAGACTGCGCGAAGACGTTGCAACGATTCGCGAGCGGGATCCCGCCGCTCGCAGTGCATGGGAAGTGCTGACCTGTTATCCGGGGCTGCATGCGCTCGTGCTGCATCGTTTCGCGCACGCCTGCTGGCGCGCGAAGCGCTACTGGCTTGCGCGTTTCGCGTCGCAGGTCGGGCGGTTCCTGACGGGGATCGAAATCCACCCCGGCGCGACGATCGGCCGGCGCGTGTTCATCGACCACGGCATGGGTGTCGTGATCGGCGAGACGGCGATCGTCGGCGACGACTGCACGATCTATCAGGGCGTGACGCTGGGCGGCACGTCGCTCACGCGCGGCGCGAAGCGCCACCCGACGCTCGAAGCCGGCGTGATCGTCGGCGCGGGCGCGAAGGTGCTCGGCGGTTTCACGGTGGGTGCGGGCGCGAAGATCGGCTCGAACGCGGTCGTCGTGAAGCCGGTGCCCGCAGGCGGCACGGCGGTCGGCAATCCGGCACGCATCGTGATGCCGGCGCAGCCGAAGCCGCAGCCCGAGCGCGCGGCATTCTGCGCGTACGGGATCACGCCGAACGCCGACGATCCGATGTCGCTCGCGATCCACGGCCTGATCGATCACGCGGCGAAGGAAAGCCGCCGCGTCGACGAGATCGTCGCGGCGCTCGAGCAGCTCGGCACGCACCTGGAAACGCTGCAGGGCGCCGATGCGGCGCGCCTCGACCTGCGCCGGCTGTCGGCGGTACTGGAAGGAAAGACGGTCGAACGCCAGGTGCAATGAACGCGACGGGTGCCGCCGGCCGCCGGTCAGTGCGACGACGGCGGCGTCAGTCGAGCGGCATCGCGTGGATGCCTTCCGCGTCGACGCGCAGGTAGCCGCCGCGCGGCTTGCCGTGATCGAGATCCCAGTCGGGCAGCACCCAGCGAATGCCGCCCGGTTCCAGGTGGCGCGCAGGGCGGTGCGTGTGGCCGTGGATGATCACGCTCGCGCGGCTCTTCCGGAACAGGGCCGCCACGCCTTCACGCGTGACGTCGTAGATGGCCGAAGCAGGGCGCATCCGGCCGGCTTCGCTGTTCGAGCGCATGCGCTGCGCGAGCGCGCGGCGCCAGCGGAACGGCCACGCGAGAAACAGCCATTGCGCGGCACGGTTGCGCGCGAAGCGGCGGAACACCTGGTAGCCGCGGTCGGCCGTGCATTGCGCGTCGCCGTGCGCGAGCACGATGCGCTGGCCGAACGCCATGATCAGCGACGGGTCGGGCAGCAGCATCGCGCCGGCCGCTTTCATGAAGCGCCGGCCGAGCAGGAAATCGCGGTTGCCGTGCATCACGTAGAGCGCGATCCCGCGCTCCGAGAACGTGTGCATCAGCGCGGCCATGCGGGCCGCGAACGGATCGTCGTCGAGGATGTCGTCGCCGATCCAGTATTCGAACAGGTCGCCGAGAATGAACACCGAGTCGGCGCTGTCGGCGGTGTATTTCACGAAATGCTCGAACGCGGCGACCGTCTTCGGAATCGCTTCGCTCAGATGCAGATCGGAGAGAAACAGGAACGGGCGTGCGGCTTGCGCGTATTCGCGCTCGCCGGGCACGCCCGCGGAGACGCTTCGCGGCGGACTCTCCTGCAACATCGAAGTGTCTCCGTAACCGTGCGTCAGACCACGACGGCCTTTTCGATCACGACGTCGTCGGCCGGCACGTCCTGGTGGAAGCCAGCGTTGCCCGTCTTGACACCCTTGATCTTGTCGACCACGTCCTGGCCTTCGACGACCTTGCCGAACACCGCGTAGCCCCAGCCCTGCGGCGTCGGCGACGAGTGGTTCAGGAAATCGTTGTCGTTCACGTTGATGAAGAACTGGGCGGTGGCCGAGTGCGGATCGTTCGTGCGCGCCATCGCGACCGTGTAGTTGTCGTTCTTCAGGCCGTTGTTCGCCTCGTTGTCGATCGGCGCGTCGGTCGGCTTCTGCTTCAGGCCCGGCTCGAAGCCACCGCCCTGGATCATGAAGCCGTTGATCACGCGATGGAACACGGTGCCGTCGTAGTGGCCCTTCTTCACGTAGTTCAGGAAGTTCTCGACCGTCTTCGGTGCCTTCGCGGCGTCGAGCTCGAGCTTGATCACGCCGTGGTTCGTATGCAGTTCAACCATGATGAATTCCTTCGGTGAGGCGGTTTAAATGGCACGCGGCCGGTCGTGCGACGCGGCCGCGTGTGGCGCCGGACGTGCCGGCAGGTTCTTACTTCGAGACGATGCTGGCCGATTCGATCAGGATCGGTTGTGCCGGCACGTCCTGCATCGGGCCGCGCGAGGTCGTCGCCACGCCTTCGATCTTCTTCACGACGTCGAGACCCGACACGACCTTGCCGAACACCGCATAGCCGTTGCCGTCCGGGTTCGGGTAGTCGAGGCCGCTGTTGTCGACCGTGTTGATGAAGAACTGCGCGGTGGCCGAATTCGGATCGCTCGTGCGTGCCATCGCGATCGTGCCCGTCAGGTTCTTCAGACCATTGCGGCTCTCCAGCGGGATCGGCGCGCGGGTCGGCTTCTCCTCGAAGTTGGTCTTGTAGCCGCCGCCCTGGATCATGAAGCCCTTGATCACGCGATGGAAGATCGTGCCGTTGTACTGGCCGGCCTTCACGTAATCGAGGAAGTTGGCGACCGACTTCGGCGCCTTCTCCGGGTAGAGCTCGACGCGAATGTCGCCCTGCGAGGTCTTCAGCTGCACGACGGGGTGCGCGGTAGCCGATTGCGCGAACGCGGGCGCGGTCGCGAGAAGGGCGGCGCCGCCAAGCGCCAGCAACAGACGTTTCATTGCGATCCTCAGGTTGGGAGGGGAAAGAAGGCCGCGCCGCTTATTGCGACGGCGCGACGTACGGCGCCGCCAGTGCGCCCGACGGACCGTTGAACTGGAACGTCGGCGACATCGGCAGCGTGGTGGTGCTCACGTTCGCGGCGGCGCGGTCGGTGTAGTCGCGCGTGGCCGGCGTCGTCGCGCGTGCATTCGGCGCGGCTTTCGGCGGCGACACGATCTTCTGGAGATCGGCGAGGCGCTGCGCGGTGGCGCCGCTCGTGCGGCCGAGCGACTGCGCACGCTTGTACGATTCGGCCGCGAGGCGCAGGTAGAGATCGCCGAGGTTCTCGTACGCGAGCGAGTAGCTCGGGTTCGATTGCGTCGCGGTGACGAGCGCGGAGCGCGCTTCGTCGTAGCGCCCATGCTTTGCGTAAAGCGCCGCAAGGTTGTTGTACGGCTCGGGCAGTTCGGGGTATGCCTGCGTGATCGCGACGAACTGCTGGATCGCGTCGTCGTCGCGGTTCAGGCGGGCCAGCACGGTGCCGCGCTTGAACTGCGCCTGCACGTCGTGCGGGTTCGACGCGATGCGCGCGTCGAGCTGCGCGAGCGCCTGCTTCCACTGCTTGCCGGCGATCGACGCGTCGATTTCGGGGGTGCCGTCGGCGACTGCCGGGGCCTTCTGCGCATGCGCCGCGGGGACCGCGAAAAGCGTCAGCGCGACGCCCATGACGGTGGTCGCAACGAGGGTCGCAGCGCTCTGCGCGCGGCCGCGATGAGGTTTCATAGGCGTAAATCGGAATGTTATACTCCGAGCCATTCTAACAAAACGTCTGCGCGTTCCGGCGAGCGGCAGACAGTCTTTCTTAGCCTCTCGTGGCCGTCACCGCTGTGCTTGCAGCCTGACCGCCCCATGTGATACGAGGACGCTCGGCCTGGTGCCGCAGCAGATGGTCCGTCCGTGTCGCATGCTGGGCGAGCTTCGCCAGGGCGGTTTCCTTCGGCTCACGGTTCATCTCTATGGAATCACTGCGCATCTACAACACGCTCGCGCGTGACAAGCAAGTTTTCGTGCCGCGCCAGTCCGGCGAAGTGCGGATGTACGTATGCGGGATCACCGTCTACGACTATTGTCACGTGGGCCACGCGCGGATGCTGGTCGTGTTCGACCTCGTCCAGCGCTGGCTGCGTGCGATCGGCTATCGGGTCACGTATGTGCGCAACATCACCGACATCGACGACAAGATCATCCGCCGCGCGGTCGAGAACGGCGAGACGATCAAGTCGCTGACCGACCGGTTCATCGGCGCGATGCACGAGGACGAAAGTGCGCTCGGCATCCAGCGGCCCGACATCGAGCCGCGCGCGACGCAGTTCATCCCGCAGATGCTCGGCATGATCGAGACGCTCGAGTCGAACGGCTACGCGTACCAGGCGACCGACGGCGACGTCAATTACTCGGTGCGCAAGTTCACGAACTACGGGAAGCTGTCGGGCAAGTCGCTCGACGATCTCCGCGCGGGCGAACGCGTCGCCGCGAACGACGCGAAGGAAGATCCGCTCGATTTCGTGCTGTGGAAGCGCGCGAAGCCGGAAGATCCGGAAGGCGCGTCGTGGGCATCGAAGTACGGGATGGGCCGCCCGGGCTGGCACATCGAGTGCTCGGCGATGGGCTGCTCGTTGCTCGGCAACCACTTCGACATCCACGGCGGCGGGCAGGATCTGCAATTCCCGCACCACGAGAACGAGATCGCGCAGAGCGAAGGCGCGACCGGCGAGACGTTCGTCAACTACTGGATGCACAACGGCTTCGTGCAGGTCGACAACGAGAAGATGTCGAAATCGCTCGGCAACTTCTTCACGATTCGCGAAGTGCTCGAGCGCTATGACGCGGAAGTCATGCGCTTCTTCATCGTGCGCACGCACTACCGGTCGCCGCTCAACTACAGCGACGTGCATCTCGACGACGCGCGTGCATCGCTCACGCGCCTGTATACGGCGCTGAAGGACGTCGAGGCCGACACGCTCGCGCTCGACTGGAACGAGCCGCACGCGCAGCGTTTCGCGGCCGCGATGAACGACGACTTCAACACGCCGGTTGCGGTGGCGACGCTGTTCGAGCTCGCGGGCGAAGTGAATCGCACGCGCGACGCGTCGCTCGCGCGCCAACTGAAACAGCTGGCGGGCCTGCTCGGCCTGCTGGGCCGCGAACCGCGCGCATTCCTGCAGCAGGCATCCGGCGCCGCGCAGGCGGGCGCGCTCGCCGCCGACGAGATCGAAGCGAAGATCGCCGCGCGCGTCGCGGCGAAGCAAGCGAAGGACTATGCCGAAGCGGACCGGATCCGGGCGGAACTGCTCGACGCCGGCATCGCACTTGAAGACAAACCGGGCGGATCGACCGAATGGCGTCGCGTATGAGCGCGATGCGTTCCACTGACCGATCCGTCAGGTAGGAGGCAAGATGGCAACGGCTAGAAAAGCGCCGGTCAGGCGCGCGACTCCGGTCGCCGCGCGTCCGGCAGCCAGGCGCGTGCCGGCGGCGAAGGCGGACGCGACGCGCGCCGTGCCGAACGGTGCGCTGAACGGTCACGCGCAACCGGCGGCTGCGCAGCCGGCCGCCGACGCGGCCCGCAAGACCCGTGCGTCCGAAGCGGACGGCGAGGAGGTCGTCGTGCGTCCTGCCTACTGGGACAAGGCATGCGCCGATCTCGTCAAGCGCGACCGCATCCTGAAGAAACTGATTCCGAAGTTCGGTCCCGCGCATCTCGTGAAGCGCGGCGACCCGTTCGTCACGCTCGCGCGTTCGGTCGTCGGCCAGCAGATTTCGGTGCCGTCCGCGCAGTCGCTGTGGGCGCGCATCGAGGACGCCTGCCCGAAGCTCGCGCCGCAGCCGGTGATCCGGCTCGGCGCGGACAAGCTGATCGCGTGCGGGCTGTCGAAACGCAAGACGGAGTACATCCTCGATCTTGCGCAGCATTTCGTCTCGGGCGCGCTGCACGTCGACAAATGGACGTCGATGGACGACGAGGACGTGATCGCGGAACTCACGCAGATCCGCGGCATCAGCCGCTGGACGGCCGAGATGTTCCTGATCTTCAACCTGTCGCGGCCGGACGTGCTGCCGCTCGACGATCCGGGCCTGATCCGCGCAATCAGCGTCAATTACTTCAGCGGGGAACCCGTCACGCGCAGCGAGGCGCGTGAAGTCGCAGCCAACTGGGAGCCGTGGCGCACCGTCGCGACCTGGTACATGTGGCGCAGCCTCGATGCGCCCGACACCGACGCCTGAGCGTTGGCTATCGGGTTTTAAATATCAATAGTTGAGAGCCGGTTTTGAGCGTCGCCCGCGCGGGTAGAATACGCGCTGCCGCAAGACCCAAGGATTCGAACACATGAAGACCACGTTTCTGGATTTCGAACAGCCGATCGCCGAACTCGAGGCCAAGATCGAAGAGCTGCGATTCGTGCAGGACGACTCGGCTGTCGATATTTCGGAAGAAATCGAGCGGCTGTCGAAGAAAAGCCAGCAACTGACGAAAGACCTCTACGCGAACCTGTCGCCGTGGCAGGTTTCGCAGATCGCGCGGCATCCGCAGCGTCCGTACACGCTCGATTACGTTGCGGAACTGTTTACCGATTTTCACGAGCTGCATGGCGACCGCGCGTTCGCAGACGACCTGTCGATCGTCGGCGGCCTCGCGCGCTTCGGCGGCCATCCGTGCATGGTGATCGGTCACCAGAAGGGCCGCGACACGAAGGAGCGCGCCGCGCGCAACTTTGGGATGCCGCGTCCGGAAGGCTATCGCAAGGCCGAACGCCTGATGCGTCTCGCCGAGAAGTTCGGGCTGCCGATCTTCACGTTCGTCGACACGCCGGGCGCGTACCCGGGCATCGGCGCGGAAGAGCGCGGCCAGTCGGAAGCGATCGGCCGCAACCTGTACGTGATGGCCGAGCTGAAGACGCCGATCATCACGACCGTGATCGGCGAGGGCGGTTCGGGCGGCGCGCTGGCGATCGCCGTGGCCGACACCGTGATGATGCTGCAGTTCTCGACCTACTCGGTGATCTCGCCGGAAGGCTGCGCGTCGATCCTGTGGAAGAGCGCCGCGAAGGCGCCGGAAGCCGCGGAAGCGCTGGGCCTGACCGCGCACCGCCTGAAGGCGCTCGGCCTGATCGACAAGATCATCAACGAGCCGCTCGGCGGCGCGCATCGTGATCCGAAGGGCATGGCCGCACTGCTGCGCCGCGCGCTTGCCGATTCGCTGCGCCAGTTCCAGGGCATGAGCATCGATGCCGTGCGCGAGCGCCGCTTCGAGCGCCTGATGGCCTACGGCAAGTTCAAGGAAACCACGCCCGGCGCATGACCGGCTGCGTATTCAATCCGCGCGCCGCTGCGCGCGCGTGCCTCTCGTGATCCCGCCGACCGAATTCTCCGCCGACCGCGTCGTCCTCGACGCGGTCGGCGTTGCGCTTTCCGGCCTGCCGGCCGATGCGCGCATCGCGATCGCCTTCAGCGGCGGCCTCGACTCGACGGTGCTGCTCGATGCGGCCGTGCGTGTCGCGGGCGCGTCGCGTTGCGTCGCGCTGCACGTGCATCACGGCCTGAGCGCGAACGCCGATGCATGGGTTGCGCATGCCGAGGCGGAAGCCGCACGGCTCGGCGTCGCATTCGAATCGATGCGTGTCGACGTGCCGCGCGACAGCGGCCTCGGCATCGAGGCGACGGCGCGCGAGCGTCGTTACGCGGCGCTCGACGCGATGTGCGAACGCCACGGCGCGGCCACGCTATGGGTCGCGCAGCATGCGGACGACCAGGCCGAGACCGTGCTGCTGCAATTGCTGCGCGGCGCGGGCATCGCGGGGCTCGCCGCGATGGCGCCGCGCTATCGCCCCGACGGCGTGAGCGTCGAGCGTGTGCGGCCGCTGCTGAGATTGTTGCGCGCGCAACTTGAGCGCTATGCGGAGCAGCACGCGCTCGCGTGGATCGACGACGAATCGAACGGCGACACGCGCTATGCGCGCAATGCGCTGCGCATCGACGTGCTGCCGGCGCTGGCCGTGCATTTCCCCGGCTTTCGCGATGCGCTCGGGCGCGCGGCCCAGCACGCGGCGGCCGCGCAGCGGCTGCTCGACGATCTGGCCGAACTGGATTTCGCCGCCGCCGCGCGCGACGACGGGCATGCGTTGTCGCGCGACGCGCTGGTCGCGTTCGACGACACGCGCGGCGCGAACCTGCTGCGCTTCTGGATGCGCCGGCTCGGCTTGCCGGGCGCGTCGGCCGCGCGGCTCGCCAACATGATGCGGCAGCTGCGCGCCGCGCACGACGCGCACGCGCTGCGTGTCGATCACGCGGGGCAGTGCCTGCGGCTCTATCGCGATGTCGTCTACTGGGAGGCGGGCGACAGCAGCGAACCGGCCGACGACGGCACGGGCATGCCGCACCCGGAGGCGGCGCTCGCGTGGGACGGGCAGGAAGTCTGGCACCTGCCGGGCTGGCGCGGCACCTACGTGTTCGCGCCAGCCGAGGCAGGGAGTGCCGACGCAGTGCCGGAGGCGCTGCTGCGCGGCGCGCGGCTCGCGGTGCGCGCCCGCGCGGGCGGCGAGCGGATGCGCACGTCGCCGGGCGGGCCGGGCCGCACGTTGAAGAACCTGTTCCAGGAGCGCGGCGTGCCGGCCTGGCAGCGCGACGTGCCGCTTCTGTTCGCGGGCGAGCGGCTGATCTACGTGCCGCGGCTCGGCATCAATCGCGATGTCGGCGTGTTCGACCGCGAGGCGGCCGGCGCCGGCGCCTGGCGCCGGATCGAATGGCGTCCCGACCTGCTGATCGCGTAACGGCGGGCAGGCATCCGGCGGCGCGATGGCGCGCCCATTTTCACCATTTGGTAAACAGCGCCGGAACGGCCGCCAACACGGCGAGCGGCTTGTCAAGCGGGCGTCTATCGGGTACGCTCGGTCGTTTGCTCGGCTCGATTTTTGAGCGTTTTGTGCAGGTTTTCCGCGTGACGTACCCGGTTTGCGCGGCCTGATCGGCCTTCCGGGCAAAATCCGTCACGCTTGCGTGTTGCGTCCCAGCCGTCCCCCTCGTCGTCCGTCCACAGCCACAAGCCGCGTGACCGAACGGCTACGCGGCCTGCCCAGCGCGCCCGTGCGGTTTCTCCTCCAGTTCAGAACGACAATGGCACTCATCGTACACAAATACGGCGGCACTTCGATGGGCTCGGTCGAGCGCATCAAGAACGTCGCGAAACGCGTCGCAAAATGGCATCAGGCCGGGCACCAGATGGTGGTCGTGCCTTCGGCGATGTCCGGCGAAACCAACCGTCTGCTCGGTCTTGCGAAAGAGATTTCGAGCCAGCCGAGCCCGCGTGAGCTCGACATGATCGCGTCGACCGGCGAGCAGGTCAGCGTCGGCCTGCTGTCGATCGCGCTGCAGGAAATCGGCGTCGAGGCCGTGAGCTACGCCGGCTGGCAAGTGCCGATCAAGACCGACAGCGCGTTCACGAAAGCGCGCATCCACTCGATCGACGACGAGCGCGTGAAGGCCGATCTGAACGCAGGCAAGGTCGTGATCATCACGGGCTTCCAGGGCGTCGATCCGGACGGTCACATCACGACGCTGGGCCGTGGCGGCTCCGATACGTCGGCGGTGGCGGTCGCGGCTGCGCTGGATGCCGAAGAGTGCCTGATCTACACGGACGTCGACGGCGTCTACACGACCGACCCGCGTGTCGTCGAAGAGGCGCGCCGCCTCGATCGCGTGACGTTCGAAGAGATGCTGGAAATGGCCAGCCTCGGCTCGAAGGTCCTGCAGATCCGCTCGGTCGAATTCGCCGGCAAATACCAGGTGAAGACGCGTGTGCTGTCGAGCCTGACCGATCCGCTGATTGCGCTCGACGAAGAAATGCGCTCGGGCACCCTGATTACTTTTGAAGAAGACGAGACCATGGAAAAGGCAGTCATTTCCGGCATCGCGTTCCAGCGCGACGAAGCACGCATTGCTGTGATGGGCGTGCCCGACAAGCCGGGCATCGCATATCAGATCCTCGGCCCGGTCGCCGACGCGAACGTCGACGTCGACATGATCATCCAGAACCAGAGCGTCGAAGGCAAGACCGACTTCACGTTCACGGTCGGCCGCGGCGACTACCAGAAGGCGATGGACATCCTCACCAACCAGGTGAAGGGCCATGTCAGCGCCGAGCGCGTGCAGGGCGACCCGAAGGTGTCGAAGGTGTCGGTCGTCGGCGTCGGCATGCGTTCGCACGTTGGCGTCGCGAGCAAGATGTTCCGCACGCTGTCGGAAGAGGGCATCAACATCCAGATGATCTCGACGTCCGAAATCAAGATTTCGGTGCTGATCGACGAGAAATACATGGAGCTGGCTGTCCGCGCGCTGCACAAGGCATTCGAACTCGACCAGACATCGTGAATTTTTCGTGATGCATTGAAGAAAATGCATCAAGGAAATTGACCAAGGGCTCCAAACCCTATATGATCTTGTTCTCGTCGCACTGCCTCCCTGGTGCGAGCGAAAGTTTGGGAGACGTGGCCGAGAGGTCGAAGGCACTCCCCTGCTAAGGGAGCATCTGGGCCAAAACCTGGATCGAGGGTTCGAATCCCTCCGTCTCCGCCAAAAGCGGTGACAAAGCCCCGCAAGTTCTCGGACTTGCGGGGCTTTTTCTTTTTCGGGCCCTCGGCAGGCCCATCAGCAAGAATGCGCTGGGCGGAGCCGGTCGTAGGTGGGGCGTAGGTTGGCGCCGCATGGGGTTGCCCGCTGTCTTTGAGCTCGGCGGTGGCGCTCGATGATTGCTCGTCCCGTATCCTCCCGGGAAAAGATGCGTCGTCCAACGGGGTCCAGGTGCAAGTCCGCGTCAAACTTCCATCCGATCCGCTGCTCGAATTTTGGCGCTTCTGCAACGCGATTGCGGAGGCGTTATGTCCGCTGCGCCAAGCAGCAGGCAGGCATTGAATGCATCATTGGGAAGCGGGTCATCCGAGAAGTGTCGCTGGCGGCATCTACGGATCCGCGCGAGCGCTGGCCGCTTCATATGGGCCTTCAACGCGTCCTGTTGTTGGACGACGATCGCACCCTCGATGAGATGCTTCGGGACCCGCCCGAAACGGCGGATGCCAGTGCTGAGCTCCCGTTGGATGTTGCGCCACGCCGTGAGGTAGTCAAGGTACCGTCGATTGTTGACCTTGATGGCGAAGACCGGCTCACTCTCGAGAAACTGTTGCCGGATCTCCCGACGCTTCGCTCCCCGGTGTCCCAACAGGAAGAAGAGGCGTTTCTATCTGCCTATCACGACATGCCTGGGCGACCCGCTTGGGTGCCGGTGTTGCGAACGGCTGTCGATATAAAGCGGCGCGAGCGGGAGCAAGACGACGTCCGTGACCACCATCGACGAGCCCTTCAGACCGAATTCGCAGAAGGG
Organism: Burkholderia sp.; assembly: GCA_031253835.1. Taxonomy (GTDB): domain Bacteria; phylum Pseudomonadota; class Gammaproteobacteria; order Burkholderiales; family Burkholderiaceae; genus Burkholderia. The sequence continues at coordinate 58,046 of JAIRVP010000072.1, forward strand.
CGGGTGACCGCCGTGAATGGGCGTAATGCACCGATTCCCGTGCTGACGACGGGCAGCTTCATTCCACGTGCGCAGGCGCTTGCCTATCTGGATCGGTGTGGTCTCGCGTATGGAGACGATGTCACAGATGCAAAGGCTCACGGAAATAGGCATTCGAAGCAGCCGAAGCGAAAGGTTGCATCGGCGGCTATGTCGTCGCCGGACAACTCAATACAGGGCATTGGCGCGCTCACTCATTCGACGGTGGGGCAGATTGCTGGTGCGCTGAGCGTCGCACCCGCACCGGACCAAGCTGCATCGAGACGGTGATCGTCACTGCGCGCGCGACGATGGTGGTCCACATACTCGACGACTGCTTGGAGCAGTCCGAATGCTGTACCGGAAGCGGACGGCAGATCCGCGCCTTTGCCGCGACCGGCATAGAGCTGGCCAACTGCCTTGATCGCGCGCTCGTTGACGGCAACCGTTTCGCGATTGGGGAGATTGGCGGTCGAATAGGTCAGCACGCGCCGCAGGAACGCTTCGGCCGCCGAGTCCGTCACCTTGCGTTCGGATAGCGCCTTGGTGCGAACCATAAAGGCGTCCCAGGTGGCGACGGCGATGCCGAGCTGGCGCTTCACGACTGCGGCATCAAACTGAGAACGGTGCGACACCTTGATCGCGCCGGCGCTGCCCCCAAGGGCGATTTGCAACGTATTGTTGCAGACGACACGGACCGACGTGAACTGCGCCGTCGTCGCGAGCGTGCCATCACACGCAGTTGCCAACAGGAGATAGCCGTTGACCTCATCCTTGCCTGTGAGGTTGCCGGACTGTCCCGTGCGTGCGAGCGCCCAGAGCTTGCGGCCCTCCTTCAATACACCGGCCGTCTCGAACTGGAAGCCGCCGATTTCCGTCAGATCTCGATAAAACTCCAAAATCTCTTCGGGTTGCACGACCTGATAACGCGCGGAGACGACGGACAACGGCGTCTTGGTGTCCGACCGGTACAACACCTTCTGCTCGGGAAATGCGTGAATTGAGCCGAGATTGCGGTTGCCTGCCGCGACGAAACGCACTTCGGCTTCTTCTATCCGCCAGTCCATACCGGCGGCACGTCTCCAGACTTCGAGCGGTTGTTTCGGGGCGAGTTTGTTTCCAAGACCGTGCCAGGGTTCAGTGCCAGCGTAGGCCATCGTTTGGACGAGATGCATAAAACTTCCTGTAAATGGATGCGTGCATATAGCCCGGCAGGTGCCGGACGAAAAAGAGGATCGAGGGGAGGAATGCGGGAGGGGGAGACGGGCCGTTCAGTTCTGCGCGACACTGAAGGCGTGGCCGCACGCGAGACAGTGGTGGTTGTCCGGCACATTGTCGTCGATTGCGGCGCCGACAGCGGAACCGGCCGCGCAGCCCGCGGCGTTGCCGACGAGGCCAGCGATCACAGCGCCAGCGAGTCCGCCGAAGACCGTGCCCGGTGGTCCTGCGATCGAGCCCACGACCGCGCCGGTCTCTGCGCCAGCGAGCGCGGCGGCCATGCCACCGGTCGCTCCGGCGACACTGCCAATTGTCGAGCCGGCCTTGCGGGCGCGGTTGCGCGTGTCGATACGTGAAGATAGACAACGCGGACAGCGGATTGCCGGATTCGGCGGCGACGGCGTGGCGGCCTTGGTCGGCGCCGGATCGGGCTTGCCCGGCTCGCCTATCAACGATTCGATCGCGTCGTGCAGGTCGTGGCGAGCTTCGGTCGCAGGGGATGCGTAGGCGGATTCTTCGCGTCGACCGAACGGAGGGTAGCTGTCGCCCGATTCGGCGCTGGCTTCTTGTGCGGCGTGGAAAACGTGATCGGGGTAAGGCGCGTACGCTTCCCATTCTTCGAATTCGTCGACATCGACGGCACGCGGGGCGGCAGCGCCGGGAGCTGGTGAGGGAGCGACGGGAGCGACGGGAGCGTGTCGGCGTGTCGGGTGGTCCTCGGTGGCGAGCCAATAGAAACCCATCGCGAACATGGCGACAAGCACGAGACCCAGCCCGATCAGCACAAAGGTAGGGGGATCAGAGATCACGGAAACTCCTGAGCGAAGTGCGCCGATGCGGAAATGCATCGACGGAACGGCCGTAGCTGGCCGTGTTCAGGAAAGTGATATGTGGGCGAAAATTTTTAGATTTCGAATATGGCGAGCATTTGCAACCTCGTAATTCCATCAGGAAATTTTGAGATATAGGATGAGATACCATTCGGCCGATCGCCGTAGCCAATACCGTCGATATTTGCGACTAACCGAATACGCTGTTTAGTCTGTGAGGTTGGAATTGCCGGTCGGCGTGCTCGTCGCGAATGCGAGTGCGGAGAGATCCCCAGGTCGTCGCTTTCCAGCAACGCTTGACACTTGTTGACGCTGGTCTATTCGATTCCGTGCGATGTTCGAGGCCCGTGAGAGCGGATCGGACGAATCGCGAGTAGACCAAGGTCATGAATAAAAACCATTATCGGCTGGTATTCAGCCGCGTACACGGTATGTTGGTTGCAGTGGAAGAAACCGCCAGTGCATCAGGTAACGCAGGACGGGGCGAAATCGGTTTCGCCATTCGCTCGCCACACGCATTCGCAAGGTTCGCGCTTCGTCATGTGGCACTCGCGGTACTGGTTGTGGCCGGCGTGATGCCGATATGGGCCAATGCCCAGGTTGTTGCGGGCGGCGCGCACGCCCCGTCCGTGATCCAGACTCAGAACGGACTCCAACAAGTGAACATCAACCGCCCCGGTTCCTCGGGCGTGTCGATGAATACCTACAACCAGTTCGACGTACCCAAGCCCGGAGTTATCCTAAACAACTCCCCGATTAACGTCCAGACTCAACTGGGCGGCATTATCGGTGGCAATCCCAATTTCCAGGCCGGCGACGCGGCGCGTCTCATCGTCAACCAGGTCAACAGCAACAACCCGAGCTTTATTCGCGGCAAAGTCGAAATCGGGGGCGCAGCCGCGCAGCTCGTGATCGCGAATCAGGCCGGGTTGGTCGTGGATGGCGGCGGCTTCCTGAATACGAGCAGAGCCACGCTGACAACCGGCAATCCGAACTTCGGGCCTGACGGGTCGCTCACGGGTTTCAACGTCAACCAGGGCTTGATTTCGGTTGTCGGCGCAGGGCTCGATACGGCCAATGTCGATCAGGTGGATTTGTTGGCCCGCGCCGTACAGATCAACGCGAAGGCTTACGCGAAGACCCTGAACGTAGTGGCGGGATCGAACCAGATCGACTACACCACCCTGAACACCACGCCGATCGCGGGCAACGGCGCCGCGCCCACCATCGCGATCGACGTTAGCCAGCTCGGTGGCATGTACGCTAATCGGGTGTTCCTCGTTAGTTCCGAGAATGGAGTCGGTGTTGCGAACGCGGGCGACATCGCGGCACAGGCGGGTGATCTGACGCTGCAAGCGAACGGTCGTCTCGTGCTGTCGGGCCAGACCAATGCGGCCGGCAACATGTCGCTGTCGGCCTCGGGTGGCATCCAGAACAGCGGCGTCACGTACGGCAAACAGTCGGTCACGATCAACACGGGCGCGGACCTGACCAACAGTGGTGCGTTGACCGCCCAGCAGAATTTGACCGCCAACGTCGGCAGCCTCAACTCGACGGGCACCCTTGGCGCGGGCATCAACGCCGACAGCACGGTCGGTACGAGTGGCGATCTGAGCGTCACGGGCAGCGGCCAGTTGACCGCGACGGGGACCAACAGCGCGGCCGGCAACGCGACGTTTACCGGCAGCGGCGTCGATCTGTCGAACAGCGCGACAGCCGCCAACGGCAACCTCACGCTGACCGCGACGGCTGGCGATGTGAACCTGACCGGCTCGACCGCCAGCGCCAAGGGCACCGTGAACGCACAGGCGAGCGGCACGGTCATCAACGACCGGGGCAATCTGTCCAGCGGCGCGGGCATGACGCTCGGCGGCGGCAACCTGTCGAACCAGGGCGGCCGTGCCAATTCGCAAGGCCCGCTGTCGGTGCAGATGGCCGGCGCCGTGTCGAACCAAAACGGCATGCTGAGTTCCCAAAGCACGGCCGACGTGCGCGGGAGTGCGATCCAGAACAATGCCGGGCTGATTCAGAGCGCGGGCAAGCAAACGATTGCTGGCGCATCGATCGACAATAGCGCGGGCCGGCTGATTTCCCTGAACGCGGACGGTCTGTCGGTGACGGCAACCGGCGCGATCACGAATGCAGCGGGCGCGAACGTGAGCGGCGATCCCGGCGGCGTCGTTGGCGGCAAGGGCGACGTGACCGTACAGGGCAACACGGTTACGAACAGCGGCTCGATGTCGGCCGATGCGAACCTGCACGTGATCGGCCAGAGCGTCGACAACGGCAACGGTATCCTGCACGCGGGGCAGACCGCGACAGTCGACGCCGGCAATCACTTTGCGAATGCCAACGGCCGGGTTGAGGGCCAAAGTGCCGTGTTGAACGGCACGACGCTGGACAACTCCCAAGGCACGGTTAGTGCGGCGGCGGTCTCGCTGAACGGTGCGACGCTGCTGAACCACGGCGGGACGGTCACGCAGACCGGTACCGGCCCGATGACGGTGGCGATCACCGACACGCTCGACAACTCGAACAACGGCCTGATCCAGACGCGCAGCACGGATCTGTCGCTCACGCCCGCTACCCTGATCAACGACAACGGCGGCACGATCACGCACGTCGGCACGGGAACGCTGACGGTTGGCAACGCTTCAGGTTCGGTCAGCAACAAAGCGGGCTCAGTCGCGAGCAACGGCCGAACCGTCCTGCAAGGCAAGACGATCGACAACTCGGCCGGTTCGGCGTCCGGCCAGACGGGCCTGAGCGTCAATGCGGCCGACTCGATCACGAATATGAGCGGCAAGCTCACATCGAACGCCAATGTCGACGTGACCGCAGGCGGTGCACTGGTCAACGACGGCGGCGAACTCGGATCGAAAACGGCCACGACGACGATTCGTAGCGGCTCGCTGTCGAACCTCGGTGGCAAGGTCGTGTCCCCCACCCTGACGGCCACCGTCGCCGGCCTGATCGACAATAGCCAGGCCGGCGACATCGAAGGCAACCAGCTTGCGTTGACGGCCGCGAACCTGAAAAACCAGGGTGGCCGCATTTCGCAATGGCAGAGCGGGCCGACCACGCTTGCCGTCTCTGGCACGCTCGACAATTCGAACGGTGGCGTTATCCAGAGCAACAGCACGGACCTGACGCTTGCACCGGCCGTTCTGGACAACTCCAAGGGCACCATCACGCACGGCGGGACCGGTACGCTGACGCTCACGCCCGGCAATGGCACGGGGGCCTTGCAAAATATCGGCGGCACAATCGGCACCAACGGACAGGCCATCGTGAAGGCCGGCAGTCTGGACAATAGTAGCGGGGTCATCGCTGCGAAACTGGGTCTGTCGGCCACGATCGCCGGGGTGATGAACAACGCTCAGGGCCTGATGCGCTCGAACGCCGCGCTGTCGATCGTCAGCAACGGGGCGCTATCGAACCAGCAAGGGCACATCGAGGCGGGTACGGCCGGCGACACGAGCACGCTGTCGATTCAGGCCGCGTCGATCGACAACACCGACGGCGCGGTGCACGACTTCGGCAGCGGCGCGATGAACGTGCAAGGCGGAAGCCAGATCGTGAACAGCCATGCGGGCGGCGTCGCCGGCATGGGGCAGATGACCGGCCAGGGTGACGTGACGATCGGCGCGAGTTCGATCTCGAACACGCAGGGCGGCCAGTTGATGGGCGGATCGCTCCATGTCAAAGGCGATACGGTCGACAATTCCGGCGGGCAATTAGGCAACGTCGCGAACTCGACCGGCGACGTGGATGTCACGACGACGGGCGCGATCTCGAATGCCAACGGTTCAATCAGTTCGACGCACGACCTGACGGTGGCGGCCTCGATGCTGCTCGGCGGCGGTGCATACAGCGCGGCGCACGACGCGACGATGAACCTGCAAGGCGATTTCACGACCACGCCGCAAACGCAGTTCAACATCGGCCACGACCTGACCTTCACGTTGCCGGGCACGTTCACCAACAACGCGAACTTGCAATCGGTCAACAACCTGACGGTCAACGCCGGCAACATCGTCAACACGGGCGCGATCACGGCGGGCAGCCTGCTCAGCACGCATTCGGGCGACCTGACGAACTATGGCGCGATGGTCGGCGGCAGCGTCGCCATCCAGGCAAGCGGAACCGTGTCGAACCTCGGCCCGGTCGCGCTGATCGGCGCATCGGACACGTCGGGTCTGCTGGAAATTCTCGCGCACGACATCGAGAACCGCGACGACACGACGCTGGGCGATTCGATGCCGACCACGACGATCTTCGGGCTCGGCAAAATGGCTTTGGCGGGCGGCAAGGATGCGAACGGCAACTACACGAACGCGGCGTTGATCAACAATTCGTCGGCGGCGATCCAATCGGGCGCTTCGATGGCGCTGCACGCCGACAAGGTCACGAACACGCGGCGCGTGATGCAGACCTCGGGCAACACGAGTCAGGTCGATCCGGCACTGCTGCAACAGCTCGGCATCAGCATGTCGGGGTGCGCCGCATACTACATCGCGGCCTGTAGCGGTCAGGACGTGCACTGGATCAACCTGTTCCACGATCCGAATTTCCCGGATTACGATCCCGCGCCGATCATCGCTGCGCTTAAATTGCAGCCGGGCGGCGTTTTCACGGTACCGCCGAACGGCGGCCAGTGGAACAGCGGCTATCAGTACACGACCTATGAGGGCAAGGCGGTCGCCAATACCGTGACGAAGCTGAGTCCGGGCGCGCAGATCGCGTCGGGCGGCGATCTCGACGCGTCGACGGTCAAGACGTTCCAGAACTACTGGAGCAGCGTGACGGCGACCGGCAACATCAAGCAGCCCGCGAGCCTCGACATGGACGGCTGGGGCGCGACGGGCCAGCAAGCGCCAGGCGTGACGGTCACGTATTCCGGCTACTACCACTACAACAACTACGACAACACCGAACACAACTGGACCCTGCCGTTCGGCGACAAGCCGTTCGTCGGCGGGCCGGGTGGCTATACGCAAGCAGCGCCTGCCGACGTGCGGCAACACAGCTTGCCCGACTATCGTTCGACGTGGGGCACGAACGGCACGATCTCGGGCAACGGCGTGAGCGTGAACAACACGGCGGCCAATGCGACCATTCCGTCACTCGGCCTGCTGCCCGGTCAGGCCGTGCCAGGGCTGACGATCGGCACGGTGAGCGGTAACGCGAGCGGCACGCAGTCGGGAGCCGCCGCGATCAAGGGCGGTACGCCCACCTGGGTCGATCCGGTGATCGCGAGCGCGACGGCCGTGAACGTGCTGAACAACCTGACGATTCCGCAAGGCGGTCTGTACCGGCCGAATCCGGTACCGAACCCGACGTACCTGATCGAAACGAATCCCGCGTTCACGCGGATGAACAATTTCCTGTCGAGCGACTATTACCTGAACCAGATCGGCGTGAATCCGCTGACGACCGAAAAGCGCCTCGGTGACGGGTTCTACGAGCAGCAGCTCGTGCGCAACCAGGTCACGCAACTGACGGGCAAGGCGGTACTGGGGCCGTATACGGACCTGCAAGGCATGTATCAGTCGCTGATGCTGGCGGGCGCCGAATTGTCGAAGTCGCTGAACCTGCCGCTCGGCATGAGCCTGTCAGCGCAGCAGGTGGCCGCACTCACGACCAACGTGATCATCATGCAGACCGAAACGGTCGGCGGCCAGCAGGTATTGGTACCGGTCGTGTATCTGGCGAAGGCCGATCAGCAGAACGCGAACGGTCCGCTGATCACGGCCGGCAATATCGATTTGAAGAACACGCAGGTCTTCACGAACAGCGGCACCGTGAAGGCGGACACGACGCTCGCGCTTCAGGGCAAGCAGATCGACAACGCGTTCGGTGCGCTGCAAAGCGGCGGGTTGATGTCGCTCGACACGACGGGCAATGTGGATCTCACCTCGGCCAACGTGAAGGCCGGCAGCCTCGACCTGAACGCAGGCAACAAGCTGATTCTGGATACCGCGACGCAGACGACGCACCAGGTCAGCCGCGACGGCGCGACGAGCGACAAGACGACGCTCGGGCCGGCCGCGAACCTGAACGTGGCCGGCGACGCGTCGATCAAGACCGGCGGCGACTTCCAGCAGAACGCGGGCAACCTGAACGTCGGCGGGAACCTGAACGCCAATATCGGCGGGAACTGGAATCTCGGCACGCAGCAGACCGGCGAACACAAGGTCGTGCAGCGCGCGAACGGCGTGTCGGATACGGACCTCAACAGCGCGACCGGCAGCACCGTGAACGTCGGCGGCAAGTCGGCCATCGGTGTGGGCGGCGACCTGACGGCACAGGGTGCGCAGCTTAATTTCGGTCAGGGCGGTACGGTTGCGGCCAAAGGCAACGTGACCTTTGGCGCTGCGAGTACCACGTCGACCATCAACGCCAATAGCTCGGGCGATCAAGGGAATCGCAGCTATGCGGAAACCCGGCATGGATCGGACCAGGCGCTGACGGGCACGACCGTCAAGGGCGGCGATACGCTCAATGTGGTGTCGGGCAAGGACATCAATGTCATCGGCAGCACGATCGACCTGAAGAAAGGCGACGCGAACCTGCTGGCGGCCGGCGATGTAAATGTCGGGGCCGCGACCGAAACGCACGTGTACAACTCGCGCGAGACGCATAGCCGCAGCGGCGTCGTGAGCGGCACGAAAATCGCCAGTTCACAGGACGCCACCTCGACGGTCGCGAGCGGCAGCCTGATTTCGGCGGACGTCGTGTCGATCGGCAGCGGCAAGGACATCAACGTTCAAGGTAGTACGGTCGTCGGTACGCACGATGTGGCGCTGAACGCGGCGCACGACGTGAACGTGACGACCTCGCAGGACACCAGCCAGTCGTCGACCACCTATCAGGAACAGCACTCGGGCCTGATGTCGGGCGGTGGCCTGTCGTTCTCGGTCGGCAACAGCAAGCTCGCGCAGCAGAATCAATCGTCCAGCGTGACGAACAACGCCAGCACGGTTGGTTCGGTCGACGGCAATCTGACGGTCAACGCGGGCAATACGCTGCACGTCCAAGGTAGCGATCTGGTCGCGGGCAAGGACGTGACCGGCACAGCCGCGAACATCGTCATCGACTCGGCCACCGACACCACGCATCAGGCGCAACAGCAGCAGACGAGCAAGAGCGGCTTGACGGTCGGTCTGTCGGGCTCGGTGGGCGATGCGATCAACAATGCGATCAGCGAGACGCAGGCCGCGCGCGAATCGGCGAAGGACAGCAACGGTCGCGCATCGGCGCTGCATAGCATCGCGGCGGCCGGCGACGTGGCATTCGGCGGTATGGGGGCCAAGGACCTGTTGAACGGTGCGAAGGGGACGCAGGCCCCGAGCATCGGCGTGCAGGTCAGCGTCGGTTCGAGTCATAGTTCGATGCAGTCGTCGGAAGACCAGACGATTCAGCGGGGTTCCAGCATCAATGCGGGCGGAACCACGAAACTGATTGCGACTGGCAATGGTACGCCGAAGGACGGCAATATCACGATCGCGGGCTCGAACGTGAACGCGGCCAACGTGGCGCTGATCGCGAACAACCAGGTCAATCTCGTCAATACCACCGATACGGACAAAACGCAGAGTTCGAACTCGTCGTCTGGGTCGAGCGTCGGCGTGTCGATCGGCACGAACGGCATTGGCGTGTCCGCGTCGATGCAGCGCGCGCACGGCGATGGCAATTCGGATGCTGCGGTCCAGAACAACACGCATATCAACGCGAGCCAGACGGCGACCATCGTGAGCGGCGGCGACACGAACTTGATCGGCGCGAACGTGAACGCGAACAAGGTGGTGGCCGACGTGGGTGGCAACCTGAACGTGGCGAGCGTGCAGGATACGACCGTGAGCGCCGCGCATCAGTCGAGCGCGGGCGGCGGCTTCACGATCAGCCAGACCGGTGGCGGGGCCAGTTTCAGTGCGCAGAACGGGCATGCGGACGGCAACTATGCGGGCGTGAACGAGCAGGCGGGCATCCAGGCCGGCTCGGGCGGGTTCGACGTGACCGTGAAGGGCAACACCGACCTGAAGGGTGCGTATATCGCCAGCACGGCCGATCCGTCGAAGAACAGCCTGACGACTGGCACGCTCACGACGAGCGACATCGAGAACCACTCGCACTACAGCGCGAACAGCGCGGGCTTCAGCGCGGGTGCATCGGTCGGATCGAGCGGTAAGGAAGTCGGTCCGTCGTCGGTGTCGGGCTCGGGCGGTGTCACGCCGATGGTGTTCCAAAACGACAGCGGTGACCAGAGCGCGACGACGAAGAGCGCGGTGGGCGCCGGCACGATCAACATCACGAAGCCGGGTGAACAGACGCAGGACATTGCGAACCTGAACCGCGATGCGACGAATCTGAACGGGACCGTTTCGAAGACGCCGGACGTTCAGAAAACGCTGTCGCAGCAGGCCGACACGATGAACGCTGCGCAGGCGGCCGGGCAGACGGTATCGCAGGGGATCGGTCTGTATGCTGACCACAAGCGCGATGCAGCATTGGACACGGCCGACAAAGCCTATAAGGCTGGCGATTTGGCGGGCGCACAGGCGGCACTGAATGAAGCCAAGGGCTGGATGGAAGGCGGTGCGTCGCGCGCGGAACTGCAGATGGGCGGCGGTGCGCTGATCGGCGGGCTCGGCGGTGGCAGCGCGCTCACGGCAATCGGCGGTGCGGCCGGTGCCGGGATGTCGTCGCTACTGGCCGGCCAGGCTGAGAAGATCAGCAAATCGGTGGGCGATACGGCCGGCTCGACGCTGGTCGGCAATATTGCTGCGAATGTGGCCGCAACAGTTGGTGGTGCACTAGTTGGCGGTAGCGCAGGCGCGGCGATGGCGTCGAATGTCCAGCTTTACAACGCGGGCAACGACACGAACAACAAGGACGCGCAGGCGAAGGCGACCGGGCTTCAGGGGCTAATCAATCAAGCGGTGGCCGCCGGCCTTGGCGCAGCGAATACTGTTGCCGGCGTGCGCAACGCCATCGGAAACGCGATTGGCGATGCTGTCGATTCAGCCGCGAGCCAGTTCGGCACGCTGATGAAGCGTGACGCTCAGGACAAGATGTCGCAGTCGCCGGCTGAGTTGATCGCTCAGGGCGTAGCGAATGGGGTCAACACGGTCCTAGGTTCGAAGGGCGGTGAGCCGCCGCTGGCCGGGCCAAGTGCTGTGGCGGTCGATTCGATCGCCAATCAGGCAGCGAACGCCGCTCTTGGCACGACCGATCGCACTCCGCCGTCGAATGCGATTTTGTCGAATTCAAATAGCGACAATAATTCGACACAAGAATCGCAAAGCGGAACCGTTACAAAGCCCCCGAACCCTGACGCAACAGGCTCTTTGTCAGGAAAGCCGACGCAAATTCCGCCGTTATCTGACGAGGTAACTACTCGTTCGCTTATACGTGAAAATCAAAGTGCTGTCACTTTGGCGAATAAGGGATATGATGTCGTCCAGAATCCTGAGGTTCCCGGCCCCAAAAATCCGGATTACACCATCAATGGTCAAGTCTTCGACAATTACGCCCCTGCCACTGGAAATGTAAGAAATATTGCCACAACTATTTCAAACAAAGTAAGTAGCGGGCAAGCAAGCAATATTGTTGTCAATTTGGCAGATAGCGCCGCATCTCCCGCCGCGATTGAGGCTCAGTTTAACAGCTACCCTATCCCTGGCCTCGGAAAAGTGATCGTTATCGACAAGCTTGGCAATATCATCACCATAAAGGCAAAGGGGAACTAAATGGCAATTGACTTGTTTTGCTATCTGTCAATTGATCGTGATGCTGCAGAGTCCGATCTAAATAAAATTCGCTCGAATCATCTTGATCTATTCGAGGGGAAGTTTTTAATTTCTCCCGTTAGAAACACCGATTTTTCGCTCAAGGAAATCGCTGCCGAGCATGGGTTGGTGGCGGAATCGTTTTTTTTGGTCTCATTGCATGATAAAAATTCAGCCGATTTGATACCGGTGGTTTCCAAGATTCTTGCCGATGGATTTAATAGCGGAACGATACTAATTCTTCAAGATAACGAATATCGAAGGTGAGAAATTATCGCTTTCACACGCACGATGCCACTCGTTGCGGCGTCCATGATATGGACGCCCATCCGAACGGTGGAAAGGGGAGGTGCATGTCCATTCTCGAAACGAATGTTGTTGATTTTATTGGGGTTGATCCGTCCAGGAAAATCGCCAAACTCGGGATTTCCGATCATTTGGAATGGTCGGAGCCAGAAGGTGAACATCTTCTTATCCTTCAGGGAAAAATCAATACATATTTGAGCTTCATTGAGGGTGGTGAGTTATATCAGCATTTCCCAAGCGTGCGTGGTTGTCGGTGCGAGATTGAATTGCTTGAAAAATATCCGCTGTCGCCGGCTGCACTCGATTTTTTTGAGAAGGCGAAAGCGGTTATTCGTGAGGCGGGATTTAATTTGTCATGTCAAGTCGGATGAGCCTGGAATGATTGGCGTTACAGCGGAGGTGGCCCCGAAAAATGGAAGGCAATTGCTTTGCTAGGATAATTGTTGGTGTTTCGATTTTTTTGGAATATTCCGGCGAGAACATTATCGATCCGGACGCATCCGTAGAGTTGCTGGAGCAAATCAGTAACGAATTGCAAAAAATGTCGGGCTCTGAAAGGGCGTCCCTGTCGAAAAGTATTCGTGAGTTGGCACCCCAATACGGTCCGCGAGCGAATTTCGTGACGGATCTCCCATCAAATTTGGGAATTTCAGAGTAGCGAGAGCGCTCATAAACTCACCCGCGCCGATCACTATGTGATCGGCAAATATCTTGCGGTTTATATAGAAATGACTACGGCTACGCGGTTTGCGGTCTTGCCAATTACTGCCTTGATTACGCTTGCCGCGCAGGCACAACAGGCCCCCACTCCGAACGACCAGGCCGCCGCCGCCCGCGCGAACGCCGAGCAGAATCAGCAAGTGCAGCAGCGCCGTGACGCGCAGCAGCGCGACGCCACCGTGCAAGCGCCGGGCGTGCGCTCAGACGTGCCGCGCCCGGAAGCCTATCCGGTACTGCCGACCGAAACACCGTGCTTTCGAATCGATCGTTTCGCGCTCGACGTGCCCGACTCGTTACCTGTTGCGTCAAAGGCGCAAGGCGCATCAGCCTTGCCGATGGATCGCTTCGCCTTTGCGCGCGACTGGCTCGCGCACTACGCCGGCCAATGCGTCGGTAAGCAAGGCGTCGACCTGATCGTCAAAGGGGTGTCGCAGGCTATCCTCGCACGTGGCTACATCACGACCCGCGTACTCGTGCCCGAGCAGGATTTGTCCACCGGCACATTGAAGCTTGCCCTGATTCCGGGCGTGATTCGCCACGTGCGTTTCGAGGACGAAAAGTTGCGCGGAACGTGGAAGACTGCGTTCCCGACTCGCGACGGCGACGTGTTGAATCTGCGCGACATCGAACAAGGGCTTGAGCAAATGAAGCGCGTCTCAAGTCAGGATGTGTCGATGCGGATCGCACCGGGCGACATGCCCGGCGAAAGCGATGTCGTGCTCGACGTGAAGCGCGGCAAGCCGTGGACTGTTGTTGCATCTATCGACAACTCCGGTACGCGCGCGACTGGCAAGCTGCAAGGCAATGTGTCGCTTGGCATCGATAACCCGCTGGGCCTGAACGACATCTTCAACGTCGGCTTCAACCAGGATCTGGAATTCGGCGACAAGCGCTTCGGTTCGCACGGCTGGAACGCGTTCTACTCGGTTCCTTGGGGCTACTGGACCGGCACCCTGTCGGCCTATACCAGCACGTACTTTCAGCCGCTTGCGGCCGTGAACCAGACGTTCGTTGCCAGCGGCAACATGAAGACGGTCGACTTCAAGCTCAATCGTGTGTTGGCGCGCAGCCGGAACGACGTGTTCGGTGCGCAGGTTCGCCTGACGCGCCGATTCGGCGACAGCTATATCGAAGGCACGACGATTCCGTCGTCGCACCAGAACGCGACCTTTCTCGAATTCGGGCTGAACGACCGGCACTATTTCGGCTCGTCGCAGTTCGACGGCTCGCTTGCCTATCGTCAGGGGCTCGGCTGGCTCGGCTCGACCGACAGCATGTTCGCGGCAGAGGGAGGGCAGACGTACCGATTCAAGATGGTCGTGCTCGATGCGAATCTGTCGACACCGTTCGTCATCGGTACGCAGCCGTTCAAATACGTGACGACCTTTCATGGTCAGTACACGGGCAACACGGTTTCGTACCTCGACAGCGTTACGATCGGCAGCCGTTATACCGTGCGAGGATTCGACGGCGAAAGGCTGCTGGCGGCATCACGCGGGTTCTACTGGCGTAATGAGTTGCAGGCCCCGATCGCCCGGACCGGGCTATCAGCCTATGCCGGTCTGGATTACGGCCGCGTGTGGGGGCCGGAACCGATTGCCTTGGTCGGCACGCAGCTCGCGGGAGCCGTGATCGGCGTGAAGGGCAGCGTATCGACGCGCTTCGGCGCATACGCCTATGACCTCTTCGCGGGCACACCGATCTACAAGCCCTCGGGATTTGAGACCGCGCGCGTCACGCTTGGGTTTCAGCTGACCGCGCAATTCTGAGCGAAGCATGTAAAAGCAAATAGCCGTTCGCGTAAACGCCAGTCATGCATATAGGGCAGTGGGTTGAAATTCGTTCGCCGATGCAATGCAAGAGGCAACGCGGAGTGAGCCATTAGTTGCTGCTCTCATGGAGATTCCCAATGCTGAAGAATGCGTGGGCCGGAAATGAGCCACTCTGGAAGGTCTGGTGGGGACTCGGTATTCCCACAGGAGCGGCCATGTTTCTGATCAACGTCTGTGTCAGGTACGTGGTTCACCTGTCGACGCCGATTGTCTACGTGGTACCGCTGCTCTGTGTGCAGCTCGTATTGATCGCCGCGTGGGTGCGAATTGCCTGGATTTGTGCGCCGAATGTGAGGCATCGTTTGTGGATGTATCTTGCGCGAATCTGGCTTGTGCTCTGGTTGCTTTCACAGGTTCAGCAAGCGTTGCAGCATGGGTAAGCACCAGCGGTTCTGCGTGGAGTTACAGGGCTAGGCGGCGCGACTGCTTTGGCTTGGGTTGTCGAAGTACGAAGTTTCAATACAAGCGAAGGGAGATTTGCGTGGGTACCAGCGCGGCGATCACCCGCACGCGCTGGATGGCTGGCGCGCCGCGCAGCAGCGAACGCGCGAAGCGGAGCGGCATGTGAATCCGCACGCGCGGATCGCATTCGTGAGCCTGCATACATCGCATATCGCGGGCTATGGCGATCTCCACGAGGAGAACTTCGTCCGCTACTGCACGCGGCACGGCTATGCGTACCACACGTATCGCGCGGCGCCTGCGTTCGTGCCGGCCGGCATCGACGCGAACTGGGCGAAGCTGCATCTGATTCGCGAACATCTGCCGCATCACGAATTCGTGTTCTGGGTCGATGCGGACATCCTGGCGATCGACCAGCGTCAGGCGATCGAAAGCGTGATCGACGGCCGCGACTTCGTGATCGGTACCGATCACACGGCCTGGGCGATCAACTCGTGCATGATCGGCGTGCGCAACGTGGCGCCGATGCGCGAACTCGTCGGGCGTATCTGCGCGCGCATCGAGCGTTTCGACGATCGTTCGTCGGTCTATGCGAGCGGCGGCGACCAGCAGGCGATCTATGTGGAGCTGCTGGAATCCGGGATGATCGATGCACGCCATATCGTCGACGCGACGACGCTCGCGGCTTCGCCGGTCCATGCGACGCGCGACAGCCGCTTCGTTCATTTCCCCGCGCAACACGACCACTATCGCGCGGTGACGATGCGCGTCTGGGACCGGCTGAGTCATCGGCGCTGACGGCCGGGAACATGAAGGATGCGAGGCCTGCCTCGACGCCGGGCGGGTAGGGCGTAGGGCGGTCATTGACTCGAACTGCATCGCGCAGCCGCAGCGAAATAAAAATGAAAGCGATGCTGTAAGGAAAGGCGAGGCGTCGGATCGCCATCCTGCATGACCTCGATAATCCCGTTCCGTCCCCGGGAAATGACGTGTCGACGCCAAAAATGCGGCAATGCGGCGTTTTTAGCGATTTGCCATGACGCGTAATACAAAAAATTACTCAACCAAATCAGCATCATGTGTCGAGACGCACGATTGGGGCTCTGCTGCGCTGCAGAAAATAATCAATCGCCTTATGCTGGTTAACCCGATCGCGTTTGAGCGACATCAAGTTTTTCCGTGATGTCGCTTTACATTTTGCCAACACTGGCGATTCACGAAATCTACCTGTCGATTTGATTTCGTTCCTTTCGTCTCGCCTGTCCCCGATGCAGTGCGCGACCTCCTCAAGGCCTTGTTGACATGCATGATTTCCCCTTCCTGAGCCTGGCCATCTGGGCTCCGATCCTGTTCGGCGCGTGCCTGCTGCGTGCCGGTTCCGACCATCACCCGCGCCGGACGCGGCTGATCGCGCTCGCGGGCGCGATCGTGGGGCTCGCGGCCGTCGTCCCGCTGGTTGCCGGCTTCGACGCGCATTCGGCGGCGATGCAGTTCGTCGAAAACCGCGACTGGCTGGCGGCGTTCAATTCCGGATGGCGCGTCGGCATCGACGGCGCGTCGCTGTGGCTCGTCGTGCTGACCGCCTTCACGACGCTCGTGGTGGTGATCGCGTCGTGGGAGTCGGTCACGGTGCGCGTCGCGCAGTACTACGCGTCGTTCCTGATCCTGTCGGGGCTGATGGTCGGCGTGTTCGTCGCGCAGGACGGGCTGCTGTTCTTCATCTTCTTCGAGGCGACGCTGATCCCGCTGTACCTGCTGATCGGCACGTGGGGGCGCGAGCGCCGCGTGTATGCGGCCGTGAAGTTCTTCTTCATCTCGTTCGCCGGCTCGCTGCTGCTGCTGATGGCGATGCTGTATCTGTACGCGCAGTCGCATACGTTCGACATGGCTGCGTGGCGCACGCTGCAGCTTGGTTTCGCGCCGCAGTTGCTGGTGTTCCTCGGCTTCTTTGCGGCGTTCGCGGTGAAGGTGCCGATGTGGCCGGTCCACACGTGGCTGAGCGACGTGTACACCGACGGCCCGACCGGTGCCGCGCTGATGCTCGCGATGCTCAAGCTCGGCGGCTACGGGTTCCTGCGCTTCGCGCTGCCGGTCACGCCCGATGCGAGCCACTTCTTCGCGCCGGCCGTGATCGCGCTGTCGCTGTTCGCGATCGTCTACGCGAGCCTGATCGCGCTCGCGCAGACCGATCTCGGCAAGCTGCTCGCGTATTCGACGGTCGCGCACATGGGCATCGTCACGCTCGGGCTGTTCCTGTTCAACCGGATCGGCGTCGAAGGCGCGATCGTGCAGCTCGTGTCGTACGGCTTCGTCGCCGGCGCGATGCTGCTGTGCGTGAACGTGCTCGTCGATCGCACGAAGCAGCGCGAGATCGCCGCGTACGGCGGCGTGGCCGGCGTGATGCCGCGTTTCGCGACCTTCACGCTGCTGTTCGCGATGGCCAACGTCGGCCTGCCGGGCACGTCGGGCTTCGTCGGCGAGTTCATGGTGATCATGGGCGCGATCCGCTTCAACTTCTGGATCGGCGCCATTGCGGCGCTCACGCTGATCCTCAGCGCGTCGTACACGCTGTGGATGCTCAAGCGCGTGGTGTTCGGCAAGGTCGCGAGCCAGCGGATCGCGAAGCTCGCCGACCTGAACCGTCGCGAGATCGTGATGTTCGCGTCGCTCGCGCTGATCGTGCTGGCGATCGGCATCGATCCGAAGCCGTTCACCGACGCGATCGATCCGACCGTCGGCAAGCTGATCCAGGAAGCAAGCCATTCGAAGGTGCCGGCAGGGGATGGCCCCGTGCCGGCGCTGCCGTCGTACATGGCATCGACGCACGACTGAGCGAGGCACGTCGAGCCGCGCAAGCGGGCCGCATCGCACGGCGATACGGCTCGTTGCGCACGCATCGATATAGGTCAGGCACGGCGCGTGCCGGGCCCGCTTCCGGCTGCGTGAAATTGCCCCGCGACAATGTGACTCACGGCAGATTTTGCAATGATGATTTGCCGCATCCACCGGTTTTTCATCGCACCCGCGCGACGTATGATTCGGCCACTTTCGTGGATCGAATGCGCATCGGGCATACGCAAACGGATTCAATGACCCTCGGGCTGTGTGATGAAAAGAAAAGCTTCAAGAGGCTGGTCGGCGCTGATGTCAATCGGCGCGGCGTTGAGCCTGTCAGGCTGTAATTTAGATGTACTAAATCCGAAGGGTAGCGTGGGTGCCGCCGAAAAGGCGCTGATCGCGACGTCCACGTGGGCGATGCTGGTCGTCGTCGTACCGGTGATCCTGCTCACGCTGTGGTTCGCGTGGCGCTACCGCGCATCGAACCGCAACGCCACCTATGCACCGAACTGGTCGCACTCGACCGCGATCGAGGTCGTGATCTGGACGGTGCCGACGCTGATCATCCTGTTCCTCGGCGTGCTCACGTGGAAGACCACGCACGAGCTCGATCCGTACAAGCCGCTCGAGTCGTCGGTGAAGCCGATCGACGTCGAGGTCGTCGCGCTCGACTGGAAGTGGCTGTTCATCTATCCGGAACTCGGCATTGCGTCGGTGAACCAGCTCGCGATTCCGGTGGGCACGCCGGTGAACTTCCGCATCACGTCGGATTCGGTGATGAACTCGTTCTTCATCCCGCAGCTCGGCGGCCAGGTCTACGCCATGGCCGGCATGCAGACGCGCCTGCACCTGATCGCCGACGAACCCGGCAACTACGCGGGCACGTCCGCCAACTTCAGCGGCCGCGGCTTCTCCGACATGAAGTTCCGCACGCTCGCCGAGCCGCGCGAGCAGTTCGATGCGTGGGTGCAGAAGGTGAAGGCGTCGCCGGACCGGCTCGACGCGACCGTGTACGGCACCGTCGCGCAGCCGAGCGAGAAGGCGCCGGTGCGCTACTTCTCGTCGGTCGATCCGCGGCTCTTCCACAACATCATCGCGAAATATAACGATGGCCACGTCCTCGACCTGAAGGACGCCGCCTGCGGCACGAAGGGGTAACGCATGTTCGGCAAACTCACACTCTCGGCGATCCCGTTCGATCAGCCCATCATCATGGGGGCAGGCGCCTTCATGGGGCTGGTCGTGCTGGGCATTCTCGCCGCGCTGACGATCACCGGCCGGTGGAAATGGCTGTGGACGGAATGGCTGACCACGGTCGACCACAAGAGACTCGGCGTGATGTACATCATCGTCGCGCTGATCATGCTGCTGCGCGGCTTCGCCGACGCGATCATGATGCGCATGCAGCTCGCGCTCGCGTACAACGGGCCCGGCTACCTGCCGCCGCACCACTATGACCAGGTCTTCACGGCACACGGCGTGATCATGATCTTCTTCATGGCGATGGTGTTCATGGTCGGCCTGATGAACCTGATCGTGCCGCTGCAGATCGGCGCGCGCGACGTCGCGTTCCCGTTCATCAACTCGCTGTCGTTCTGGATGACGGCCGTCAGCGCGATCCTGATCAACGTGTCGCTCGTGATCGGCGAATTCGCGCAGACGGGCTGGCTCGCGTACCCGCCGCTGTCGGAGCTGCAGTTCAGTCCGGGGGTAGGGGTCGACTACTATCTGTGGGCGCTGCAGATCTCGGGCGTCGGCACGCTGCTGACCGGCGTGAACTTCTTCGTGACGATCATCAAGATGCGCGCGCCGGGCATGACGCTGATGAAGATGCCGGTGTTCACGTGGACCGCGCTCTGCACGAACGTGCTGATCATGGCGTCGTTCCCGATCCTGACCGCGACGCTCGCGCTGCTCGGCCTCGACCGTTACCTCGGCATGCACTTCTTCACGAACGAAGCCGGCGGCAACGCGATGCTGTACCTGAACCTGATCTGGGCGTGGGGCCATCCGGAGGTGTACATCCTGATCCTGCCGGCGTTCGGGATCTTCTCGGAAGTCATCGCGACGTTCGCGAAGAAGCCGCTGTTCGGCTACAAGACGATGGTGTACGCGACCTGCGCGATCATGGTGCTGTCGTTCCTCGTGTGGCTGCACCACTTCTTCACGATGGGCTCGGGGGCGAACGTGAACGCGTTCTTCGGGATCATGACGATGATCATCGCGATCCCGACCGGCGTGAAGGTGTTCAACTGGCTGTTCACGATGTACCGCGGCCGGATCGAATTCACGACGCCCGTGCTGTGGACGATCGGCTTCATGGTCACGTTCACGCTCGGCGGCATGACCGGCGTGATGATGGCGATTCCCGGCGCGGACTTCGTGCTGCACAACAGCCTGTTCCTGATCGCGCACTTCCACAACGTGATCATCGGCGGCGTGCTGTTCGGCTATCTCGCGGGCTTCAACTACTGGTTCCCGAAGGCGTTCGGCTTCAAGCTGAACGAGAAGCTCGGCAAGGCCGCGTTCTGGTTCTGGCAGATCGGCTTCTACGTCGCGTTCGTGCCGCTCTACGTGCTCGGCTTCATGGGCATGACGCGCCGCCTGAACCACTACGACAACCCGGCATGGCATCCGTGGCTGCTGGTCGCCGCGTTCGGCGCGGTGCTGATCGCGATTGGCATTGCGTGCCAGGTGCTGCAGCTGGTGGTCAGCATCCGCAACCGCCACCTGCCCGAGTATCGCGACACGACGGGCGACCCGTGGGGCGGCCGCACGCTGGAGTGGGCGACGTCGTCGCCGCCGGCCGACTACAACTTCGCGGTGATCCCGCAGGTGCGCACGCTCGACGCGTATGCGGACATGAAGGCGCGCGGCGAAGGCCGGCCGAACCCGGCAACGTTCCGCGACATCCACATGCCGTCGAATACCTGCGCGGGCCTCGTGATCGCGATCTTCAGCCTGGTGCTCGGCTTCGCGCTGGTGTGGCACATCTGGTGGATGGCGATCGGCGGGCTCGTCGGGATCATCGCGACGCTCGTGATCTACAGCTCGCGCGATAACGACGGCTATTACATCCCCGCGTCGACGGTGCGGAAGATCGAGGACAAGCAGCCGACGCAGCGCGTGGCCGCGCGCGTCGACGATGTGGAACTGGAGGCCAACTGATGTTGCAGAAAACCTTGAGCGCAACCCTGCTCGAGCACGACGACCATCCGCCGTCGCATTCGGTGTTCGGTTTCTGGCTGTACCTGATGACCGACTGCGTGATCTTCGCGGCGCTGTTCGCGACGTTCGCGGTGCTCGGCCACCAGTATGCGGGCGGCCAGACCGCGAAGGAGCTGTTCGACATCCCGGGCGTCGCGGTGGAAACCGCCGCGCTGCTGCTGTCGAGCATCACGTACGGTTTCGCGATGCTCGCGGCGTACAAGCAGCGTCGCGGCGCGCTGCTCGCGTGGCTCGCGGTGACGTTCGTGCTCGGCGCGGCGTTTCTCGCGATGGAACTGCGCGAGTTCTCGCACCTGATCGCGGAAGGCGCGGGCCCGCAGCGCAGCGCGTTCCTGTCGGCGTTCTTCACGCTGGTCGGCACGCACGGGCTGCACGTGACGGCAGGCCTGCTATGGATGATCGTGCTCGCCGGGCAGATCGTGTTCCGCGGCGGCGACCTGACCGATCGCGACCTGCGGCGCCTGACGTGCCTGAGCCTGTTCTGGCACTTCCTCGACATCGTGTGGATCTGCGTGTTTTCCTTTGTCTATCTCGCGAGCGTGATCTAAATGGCCCATTCGCATTCGTCTCAACTCGAAGAAGGGCACGGCAGCGTCGGCGGCTATGTCGCCGGTTTCATCCTGTCGGTGCTGCTGACGGCCGCGTCGTTCGGCCTCGTGATGGGCGGCGTGCTGTCGCCGCATGCGTCGCTGATCGCGCTGGCCGCGCTCGCCTTCGTGCAGATCGTCGTGCACCTCGTGTACTTCCTGCACATGAACGGCTCGTCGGGCCAGCGCTGGAACGTGATGGCGTTCAGCTACACGGTGCTGACCGCGGCGATCCTGATCGTCGGCACGTTGTGGGTGATGCACAACGTCAGCATGAACATGATGTCGCGCTGAGCGGCATCGCGGCGCAGCGGTCGATATCCATGCGCGTTCACGGCAACAAGGCGGCACGCGAGTGCCGCCTTTTTTATTGCTCCCCGGCCGCGCTGCACCGGGCCATGCGGTCAGTGCTGCACGCCTGCGTCGGCCGTCAGCGCATGCGTGCAGTCCGCGCGGTATTCGGCGGCGAGGCGATGCTTCGCGCCGTCGAGATCGTCGGGGTAGTAGGGGCTCGCGTGCGCCGGATCGTAGCCGACCTGTTCGAGCTCGGTCAGCTCGCGCACGAGGTCCGCATGCGTGAGGTCGTGGCCCGTGTGAACGAACGGGTACGCGTGGCACTCCTGCGCGGTGAGGTGCGGTCCCGCAAACGCGGCGGTGCTGGCGCATGCGAGCAGCATGCAGGCGACGGTGGTCGACAGTTTCATCCGGTAACTCCTGGTTGGGCGGCCCGATGCCGCATGACGTCAGCGTAGGCGGCACGCACGACGGGGCCGGCGACGCACGGATGAAACATGTTTCACGCGCGCTTGCCGTGGTGCCGGATGAAGCATTCTTCATGTAACGCCGGACGGCGACCGGGTCGCCTACGATAGTCGCGGGCGCATCGTGTGCGCCCGTCATGACGTTCATTGCGAGGACAACCATGCGAGTACTGACGGTCGAGGACGATGCGGTGACCGCGAACGAGATCGTCGGCGAACTGACCGCGCGCGGGTTCGAGGTCGACTGGATCGACAACGGCCGCGAAGGGATGATGCGCGCGATGAGCGCATCGTACGACGCGATCACGCTCGACCGGATGCTGCCGGGCGCGGACGGTCTCGCGATCCTGACCGCGATGCGCACGGTCGGCATCGATACGCCGGTGCTGATGCTGAGCGCGCTCGGCGATGTCGACGAGCGCATCCGCGGGTTGCGCGCGGGCGGCGACGATTACCTGACGAAGCCGTTCGATTCCGGCGAACTCAGCGCGCGCATCGAGGTGCTGCTGCGCCGTCGCCAGGCATCGGGCGTGCCGCAGCAGACGCTGCTGAAGGTCGGCGCACTCGAGCTCGACCTCATTTCGCGTTGCGCGCGCCGCGGCGGCGACGAGATTCCGTTGTTGCCGACGGAGTTCCGCGTGCTCGAATTCATGATGCGCAACGCGGGCCAGACGATCACGCGCACGATGCTGTTCGAGACCGTGTGGGGCTATCACTTCGATCCCGGCACCAACCTGATCGATGTCCACATGGGCCGGCTGCGCAAGAAGATCGATCCGCCCGGCGCGCAACCGATGATCCAGACGGTGCGCGGCTCGGGCTACATGCTCGCGTGACGGAGGCGGGAATGGACGCGGCTCGCGCGGCGAATTTCACGCGCCGCTGGCATACGACGACGTTTCGCTGGCTGTGCGCGTATGCGGCGATCTTCTCGGTGTCGCTGCTGCTGCTCGCGGGCGTGATCAACGTCGCCGCGACGCACACGATGACGCGCGACACCGACGAGGTGCTCGCGTGGCAGCTGATTTATTTCGATTCGATCCCCGATGCCGAGCTGCCGCTCGCGATCCACCGGCGGCTCGAGCACGAACACATGCATACGAGTTTCTACGGGCTGTTCGACGCGGCCGGTCGCCGCGTGGCCGGCGACATCGCGACACTGCCCGCGCTGCGCACGGATCGCGACGGGCGCACGCTGAACCGCACGCTCGCGCCGCTCGACGGCCAGCCCGCGCCGGTCACGCGCGCGATGGCCGTGCGCCGCGACAACGGGAGGACGCTGGTCGTCGCGCGCGACCTGTCGCATTTCATCCAGATTCGGGATGTTGCCATCCGCGGGCTCGTGATCGGCGGCGTGATGATCCTGATCGCGGGCATCGCGGGCGGCAGCATGCTCGGCATGCGGCAGATGCGCCGCGTCGCCGCGATCCGGCGCGTCACGCGGCAGATCGCCGAAGGCGATCTCGGCAAGCGGCTGCCGGTCGGCCGCTACGACGAACTCGACCTGCTCGCGCATCTCGTGAACCACATGCTCGACGAAGTCGAGCGGCTGATGGGCGAGGTGCGCCATACCTGCGACGGCATCGCGCACGACCTGCGCACGCCGCTTGCACGCGTGCATACGATGCTGGCGCGGCTGGCCGACCAGCCGTTCTGCGCGGACGATCCTGCGTCGGCGGCCCTGCTGGCTTCCGCGCGCGACGAAACCGACCGGCTGCTCGAACGCTTTCGCGCGATGCTGCGCATCTCCGAGATCGGCACGCTGAGCCGGCGCGGCGGCTTTGCCGAGGTCGACGTCGCGGCGTTGCTGCGCGACGTGTGCGACCTCTATGAGCCGCTGGCCGAAGCCGTCGACGTGTCGTTCGCGCTCGACGCGGCACCGGTCGACGGCATTCATGGCGACCGCGCATTGCTGTTCGAGGCGTTCAGCAATCTCGCGGACAACGCGATCAAGTTCACGCCGCCGGGCGGCCGCGTGCGCGTCGTGCTCCACGCGACACCGAACGGCCCGCTCGTGCGGTTCGAGGACACCGGTCCCGGCATCCCGCCGGGCGAGCGCGATGCGGTGCTCGAACGCTTCTATCGCGGCGAGCGCACGCGTCACGTGAACGGGTCGGGGCTCGGCTTGAGCGTCGTGTCGGCCGTGATGCGCGTGCACGGGTTCGCGCTGCGGATCGGCGATGCGCAGCCGGCCGGCGCGGCGATCACGGTCGAATGCTGGCCGCGCTCGCTCGCATGACGGCGCAGGAGACCGATCGATGCGCATCCTGCTGATTGCGCCGCCGACGCCGGAGGCCGCGCGGCTCGACAAGGCGTTTCGCGAGAGCATGCATGGCGTCGAGCGCGTCGACGGATGGCGCGACGGCTGCTTCGCGGCGACGCAGGACAGGTTCGACGCCATCGTGATTGCGGCACCCGATGCGGCAGCCGACCCGGCGATCATCGCCGGATTGCCGCGGCTTGCCGTATCGGCCGGCGGCGCGACGATCGCCGCGATCGTCACCGGCGCAACGCCCGCGCAGCGTGCGCGGATGCTGCAGGCCGGCTGCGACGTGTGTCTTGCCCATCCGTGTTCGTTCGTGGAGCTGCACGAACGGCTGCGCGCGCTGTGGCGCCGCACGGGCGCGATCAAGACACGTGAATCGGTCGGGCTCGACGCGGCGACGCGCGCACTCGAGGAGCACGGCAGGCGGCTCGCGCTCAGCGCACGGGAATTCCGTCTCGTCGAATGCCTGCTGCGCGAAGCGGGGCGGCCGGTCGGGCGCGATGCCGTGCTGCGTTACGCATGGGGCGATGCAGACATCGAACCCGAAACGGTCAATGCGCTGGTCGTGCGGTTGCGGCGCAAGCTGGCCGCGCATGCGTTCTCCGCGCGGATCGAAACGGTCGCGCGATTCGGGTTCAGGTTCCACGCGGGCGGGTGACGGCGCGGGTTTGCGCCGAACGTGCCGCGCGCCGCACGGCACGTTCGCTGGCGTGCAGTCAGTGCGAATAGAGTTCGCGATTGAGTCGCGCGAGCTGGCCGTCGCGTTCGGCGTGGACGAGTTCGCGATAAACCTGCGCACGCGTCAGCGGCGCGGCTTGCGGAGCATTCCAGTTCCATGCCGGTTGCGACGGCGGCGGTACGGGCGCGGCAGATGCAAGCGTCTGCGATGCGGTCGCCGCAGCCGGTGACATCGCGCTGGCCCGGCCGGGCAGCGCGACGCAGAGGGCGGAGAGGAGCGTGGCGAACATCAGGGTCTTCATGGCGTGATCCTTTTCAAGTGACAGTGGCCGGGGCCGCGACGGCGATGCCGGAAGGCACCACGTTATCGGGCGCGCCCGTGCAGGCACCGGGCGCGCCGATGAAGAAACGTTCATGAACGCGCGCCGTGCCAGCCGCCGCCGAGCGCGCGCACGAGCCCGACGGATGCCTGCAGGCGTCGCGCATCGGCGTCGAGCGACGCGATCTGCGTATCGAGTTCCGTCGTCTGCGCCGTGACCACGTCGAGATAGCTGACCGCACCGTCGCGATAGCGCGACATCGCCAGCGCGAGCGACTGCCGCGCTGCGACGAGCGCCGCATCGTCCTGGTCCGACTCGTCGCCGAGACGGTGCAGCAGCGCGAGATCGTCCTCGACTTCGCGGAACGCCTGCAGCACGACGGCGCGATAGCGCGCACCCTGTTCGGCGAATTGCGCCCGTGACTTGCGGACGCCGGCGGCACGCAGGCCGCCGTCGAACAGCGTCATCGCGAGACGCGGCCCGATCGACCAGATCTCGTTCGGCGCGGCGAGCCACGGCGAAAACGTATCGCTCTGGAAGCCGGCATCGAGGCCGAGCGACAGGTCGGGGAAATAGGCCGCGCGCGCGACGCCGATCCGTGCGTTCGCGGCTGCGACGCGGCGTTCGGCGGCGGCGACATCCGGCCGGCGTTCGAGCAGCGTCGACGCGAGCCCGGTCGGAATCGACGGCACGCCCGGCAGTGAGGCGACGGGCGGCAGCGTGAACGTCGACGCCGATGCGCCGACGAGCGCCGCGATCGCGTGTTCGTCGAGCGCGCGGCGCGCGGCGATGTCGGAGGCGCGCGCCTGGGCGAGCGAGAGTTGCGTTTGCGCGCGCGACACGTCGAGCCCCGATGCGAGGCCGCCGCGATGACGGCTGACCGTCAGCTGCCACGCGCGGCGGTACGTGTCGATCGTTTGTGCGAGCGTGTTGGCTTCGCGGTCGAGGCCCGCGAGGTCGAAGTAGGTGCTGGCCACATTGGCCTGCAGGCTGAGCCGGACCGACGCGAGATCGTCGTCGGCCGCCTGCGCATCGTCGCGGCCGGCCGCGACCGTGTTGCGGACCTTGCCCCACAGATCGACGTCGTAGCCGATGCCGGCTTCGAGCGTGTTCGACTCGTAGACGTCGGGCTGGCCGCTGCCGCGCAGCGGCCGGCGCGCCGACTGCCGGTCGCGGTCGGGTTCGGCATCGATGCCCACGGTCGGCAGCAACGCCGCATGCGCTTCGTCGAACAGCGCGGCCGCTTCGTCGTGGCGTGCGACGGCGACCGCGAGGTCGGGATTCGCCTGTGCGACGAGCGGTTCGAGCCGGTCGAGCGTCGCGTCGCCATACACGCGCCACCAGCCGTCGCGCGGCAGGCGGTCGGCCGGCGCGGCATCGACCCATGGGCCCGTTTCGCGAAACGCGGCCGGCACCGGAACGGCCGGCGTGCGATAGGTCGGCGCGAGCGAGCAGCCGGCGAGCAGCGCGACGCTGCCCAGCCACGCAGCGAGCAGTCGGTCAGCCATGCGCACGCTCCGTCGCGGCGGTGGCGGCGATGCGCACGGGGTCGCCGTCCGCGAGCGAATCGGGCGGGTTGTCGATCACGCGATCGCCGGCCGCGAGCCCCGATGCGATCTCGACGCGCGTGCCGAGGTCGGTCGCGATCGACACGTTGCGCAACCGTGCGTGCCCGTTCGCGTCGAGCACCGCGACCTGCAATCCGTCATGGCGGAAGATCAGCGTGCTGGCCGGAATCGTCAGTGCACGCGCGGCGCCGGGCATCGCGATCCGTACCTGCGCGTACTCGCCGGGAAACAGCGTGCCGGCCGGGTTGGCGATCGAGAACTGCGCGAGCAGCGTGCCGGAAGCCGGATCGATCGACTGCGCGGAATCCGCGAGCGTCGCGTCGAACGTCGTGCCGGGCCGCTCGGGTACGGTCAGCGCGACCTGCATGCCCGCGCGAATCGCGGCCGCGTCGTCCTGCGGCACGTGGACGTACAGCCGCAGCCGCCGCGCGTCCGACACGGTGAAGAGTTCGGCGCCGTTGCCGCTGCCCGCGTCGATCAGCGCGCCGACATCGGTCTTGCGGGCCGTCACGACGCCGTCGAACGGTGCGGTGAGCCGCTTGAACGATTCGAGCGCTTCGAGCCTTCGCACGTTGGCGGTGCTCGCCGCGACGGCCGCGCGTTTCGCGTCGAGGTCGCTGCGTTTCTCGTCGGCCTCCTGCTGCGAGACGGAATCCTGCGCGAGCATCTCGGCCCACCGTGCGGCCGTGACGGCGGCGAGCCGTTCGTTCGCGCTCGCGCTTTGCAGGTCCGCGCGGGCCTGCTGCAACTGCTGGTCGAGGTCGGGCGTGTCGATCGACGCAAGCAGCTGGCCGGCCTTCACGTGCGCGCCGATGTCCGCGTACCACGCATGCAGGTAGCCCGGCACGCGCGCATAGATCGGTGCGTCGACATACGCGTCGAGGCGGCCCGGCAGCACGAGTGCGTCGGCCGCGGCCGGTTGCGGCGCGACCGTCGCGACGGTCGGGATCGCTTGCTGCGCGGTCCACGCGGCGACCGCGTGCGCGTCGTGCAGGCGGGCGAAGACGCCGGCGGCCGCGACCGCGAGCGCGGCGACGGCGCCTGCGATCGCGAGCGGTTTCAGGTAGCGCGGCGTGCCGGGCGGACGGACTTCGAATTCAGTGGACATGCTGTTCTCCCGGAGTGACGGAAAGGGATTCGGCGCGCGGCGCGCGATCGCGCCGGTGGACGAGGCTGAACACGACGGGCACGAACACGAGCGTCGCGACGGTCGCGCACAGCAGGCCGCCGATGACGGCGCGGCCGAGCGGCGCGTTCTGTTCGCCGCCGTCGCCGAGACCGAGGGCCATCGGCGCCATGCCGATGATCATCGCGAGCGCGGTCATCATCACGGGCCGAAAGCGCGTGAAACCGGCCTCGAGCGCGGCGACGGCCGCGTCGGCGGTGTGCGCGAGCCGCTCGCGCGCGAAGGTGACGACGAGGATGCTGTTCGCGGTCGCGACGCCCATGCACAGGATCGCGCCCGTCAACGCGGGCACCGACAGCGGCGTACGCGTGACGAACAGCATCCAGACGATGCCGGCGAGCGCCGCGGGCAGCCCGCTCACGATCACGAACGCGTCGCGCCACGAATGGAAGTTCACGACGATCAGCAGGTAGATCAGCAGCACCGCGCCGGCGAGGCCGGCGAGCAGCCCGCCGAATGCGCTGTTCATCGTCTGCACCTGGCCGCGCACGGTCACGCGCGATCCCTTCGGCAGGTCGGCGGCGCTTGCGCGCAGCACGTGCTCGATGTCGGCGCTGACCGCGCCGAGATCGCGATCCTGCGTCGTCGCGAAGATGTCGTACAGCGGCGCGATGTCGTAGTGCGACACGACCGCGTCGGTCTGCCCGCGCACGATCGTCGCGAGGCCGCCGAGCAGTTGCGGGGCGCCCGTGCGGCCCGTGACGGGCAGCGCGCGCAAGTCGGACAGCGACGTCATCCGGTATTGCGGCGTCTGCGCGACGATCGGATAGGACACGCCGTTGTGCGGATCGAGCCAATAGGTCGGCGACACCTGGCTCGTGCCGGACAGGCTGGCGACCACCGCATTGGTGACGTCCTGCTCGGTGATGCCGAGCTGCGCGGCGCGCGCGCGGTCGACCGACACCGTGAACTGCGGATAGGTCGACGCCTGCTGCACCCGCGCGTCGGCGACGCCCGGCACCGTGCGGATGCGCCGCAGCAGCTCGGTCGCATACGCGCGGTTGGCCGCCCGGTCGGGGCCCGTCACCTGCACGTCGATCGGCGCGGGGGCGCCGAAGTTGAGGATCTGGCTCACGATGTCGGCGGGCAGGAACGAGAACGTCACGCCCGGAAAGGCACGCGGCAGCGCGCTACGCAGTCGCTTCACGTAGCCGGCCGTGGGCGCGTGGTCGCCGGTGAGCGACACGAGGATGTCGCCGTCCTGCGGGCCGATCGTGCCGCTGTTGCTGTACGTGAGGTTGATCCCGCTGTTCGGCAAACCCATGTTGTCGACGATGCTCGCGAGCGAACGCGGCGGCACGACGCCGCGCACCGTGCGCTCGACGCGGTCGAACAGCGCGGCCGTTTCCTCGATGCGCGTGCCGATCGGGGCGCGCACGTGAATCGCGATTTCGCCCGAGTCGACCGACGGGAAGAAATTCCGGCCGAGCCCCGGCACCAGCACGAACGACACGGCGATCGCCGCGAGGAACCACACGACGAAGCGGGCGCGGTGGGCGAGCGCGAGGCCGAGCACGACGCGATAGCCGGCGCGCAGTGAGGCGAAGCGGCGCTCGAAACCCTGCTGGAACGCGACGAGCGGATTGCGTGCGCGCGGCGGCGTGAACGGCGCGCCGTGCGGTGCGAGCACGGCCGCGGGATGCGCGGCATGCGGCTTCAGCAGGTAACGGGCCATCATCGGCACGAACGTGCGGGACAGCACGAACGACGCGATCATCGCGAAGATCACGGCTTCGGCCATCGGTACGAACAGGAAGCGCGCGACGCCGTCGAGCAGCAGCATCGGCACGAACACGATGCAGATGCACAGCAGCGACACGAAGGCCGGCGCGACAATCTGCGATGCGCCGTCGAGGATCGCGCCGCGCACGTCCTTGCCCTGTTCCAGATGCCAGTTGACGTTCTCGATCGTGACGGTCGCGTCGTCGACCAGAATGCCGACCGCGAGCGCGAGCCCGCCGAGCGTCATCACGTTGAGCGTCTCGCCCGCGGCGGCGAGCGCGGCGATCGCCGCGAGCACCGCGAGCGGGATCGATGCGGCGATGATCAGCGTCGAGCGCCAGCTGCCGAGGAACAGCAGGATCATCGCGGACGTGAGCGCGGCGGCGATCAGGCCTTCGCGCGCGACGCCGCTCACGGCGCCCTTGACGAACACCGACTGGTCGCCCATCACGACGAGCCGCAGCGACGGCGGCAACGTCGCCTCGATGCGCGGCAACTGCGCCTTGACGCCCGCGATGATGTCGAGCGTCGACGCCGAGCCGCTTTTCAGCACGCTCATCAGCACCGCGCGGCGGCCGTCGACGCGCACGATGTTGCCCTGCGGCGGAAAACCGTCGCGTACATGCGCGACGTCGCGCATGAAGATCACCGCGCCGTTGACGGTCCGGATCGGCAGCGCGTTGAGCTGGTCGATGGTCAGCGGGCTGTCGTTGAGCCGGATGTTGTACTCGAAGCCGCCGATCTTCTGCGTGCCGGCCGGGATGATCTGGTTCTGCTGCGCGAGCGCGGTCGCGACGTCCTGCGCGGACAGCCCCTTGGCCTGCAGCGCCTGCGGGTCGAGGTCGATCTGCACCTGGCGCACCTTGCCGCCGTACGGCGACGGAATCGCGACGCCCGCGACGGACAGCAGCTGCGGCCGGATCACGTTGGTCGCGTAGTCGCCGAGCTGCTGTTCGTTCAGCGTGTCGCTCGTCAGCGCGAGCTGCAGCACGGGCACGGTCGACGCGTTGTAGTTGAGGATCTGCGGCGGCGTGGTGCCGGGCGGCATCTGCTTGAGTACCGTCTGCGAGATCGACGTGACCTGCGCGGTCGCGGTGCGGATGTCGACGCTCGGCTGGAAGAAGATCTTGACGATCCCGAAGCTGCGGAACGATTGCGACTCGATGTGCGCGACGTCGTTGACCGTCGTGCCGAGCGTGCGCTCGTAATATGTGACGATGCGCCCCGACATGTCGGCCGGCTGCAGGCCCGCGTAGTTCCATACGACGCTGATGACCGGGATCCGGATGTCGGGGAAGATGTCGGTCGGCGTGCGCAGCGCCGCGAGCGGCCCCGCGATCAGGATCAGCAGCGCGAGGACGATGAACGTGTAGGGGCGCGCGAGCGCGAGTCGGACGAGTTTCAGCATCGGCGAGGTCTCCGCCGGCGCGGAGCGCCGGCCTGTCAGCGAAGTGCCGAAGCGTGGCGGGAGCCCGATTCGGCTCGCGCAGTGTGCGTGGCGGCGCTTAACGCCGGGGGAGGGGCAGGATGAAAGATGTTTCAGGAATGGGCACGAAGCGGGGAGACGGGCGCCGATTGTTACAAGACGTTAGCGCGGGCTTCCCGTTGCGATGGCGCGCATCAGTTCTTACAAACTTGAAATATGCGGAGAAGGCGCTTGCCGTTATAGTCGAATCACACATGACACAACCAGAAGAGGAATCCATGAAGACTTTGCGTGTTGCCTCGCTCTTGACCGGTATGACGGCCTTGCTCGTGTCGGGCGCAGCAATGGCGGGAGTCAATGTCGGGATCAACGTCGGCGTGCCGGCCCCGGTCTACGTCGCACCCGCGCCCGTGTATGCGCCGCCGCCGCCGGTCGTCTACCAGCCTGCGCCGGTGTATGCGCCGGCCTACGCACCGGCCTATGCGCCGACGATCGTGATCGGCTGGCACGGCGATCGCTACTGGGATGGCCGCCGCTACTGGGGCCGCGACGAGTGGTATCGCCACCATGGTCGCGGCTGGGGTGGCGATCGCGGCCACTGGGATCATGGCCGCCACAACGGCTGGCGCTGACCGGCACGGCGCGCACGCGTGATGCATGCGCGCCGTCCGCTGGCAAGCAAGACAAGAAACCGCCCGCGTGGCGGTTTTCTTTTGGCCCGACGGGTTGAATGGGTAGAATCGTCCCACGTTACATCCCTCATTCGACCGACAGGGCCTCTATGACGAAGGGTTCGCCCCGGGCCGCCACCGCGCGAGCCTGCCTCGGCGCGCAGCGCGCCGTACGGGCCGCCGGCCGCGTTGCCGCGGCGTTTGCGCTGTACGCGGCGCTGGCCGCGCCGGCCGCACACGCGGTCCATGCGATCGCACAGTACGGCGAGCCGAAATATCCGCCGGGCTTCAAGCATTTCGACTACGTCAATCCCGATGCGCCGAAGGGCGGCACGCTCGTGCTCGCGAACCCGAACCGGCTGACGTCGTTCGACAAGTTCAATCCGTTCACGATGCGCGGCAATCCCGCGCCGGGCATCGACAATCTGTTCGAGAGCCTCGCGACGGGGAGTTCGGACGAACCGGCATCCGCGTACGGGCTGCTGGCCGACGACATCGACGTCGCGCCCGATCGCCGTTCGGTCACGTTCCACCTGAATCCGCGCGCGCGCTTCTCGAACGGCGATCGCGTCACGGCCGACGACGTCAAGTTTTCGTTCGATACGCTGAAGAGCAAGCAGGCCGCGCCGCAGTTCGGCGCGTATTTCGCGGAGATCGCGAAGGCCGTGGTGGTCGATCCGGCCACCGTGCGCTTCGAGTTCCGCAGCGCGAACCGCGAGCTGCCGCTGATCGCCGGCGGCGTGCCGGTGTTCTCGCGCAAGTGGGGATTGCGCGCGGACGGCTCGCGCATCCCGTTCGACCAGCTCGCGTTCGAGCAGCCGATCGGCAGCGGCCCGTACCTGATCGAGCGCTACGACAACGGCCGCACGATCACTTACCGGCGCAACCCCGCGTACTGGGGCGCCGACCTGCCGGTGCGGGTCGGCACCAACAACTTCGAGCGGATCGTCTACAAGCTGTACGGCGACGGCGTCGCGCGGCTCGAGGCGTTCAAGGCCGGCGAATACGACGTGCTCGTCGAGTACATCGCGCGCAACTGGACGCGGCGCGACGTCGGCAAGCGCTTCGACAGCGGCGAGCTCGTCAAGCGCGAATTCCGCCAGCACAACGGCGCCGGCATGCAGGGCTTCTTCATGAACCTGCGCCGGCCGCTGTTTCGCGACGTGCGCGTGCGCCAGGCGCTCGACCTCGCGTTCGACTTCGAATGGCTGAACCGCCAGCTGTTCTACAGCGCGTACACGCGCCTCGACAGCTACTTCGCCGACACCGACCTGCAGGCGACCGGTACGCCGGGCGAGGGCGAGCTGAAGCTGCTCGAGCCGCTGCGCGCGCAGCTCGACCCGGCCGTGTTCGGCCCGATGGTCACGCAGCCGGACACGAACCCGCCGGGCTCGCTGCGCGCGAACCTGCTGAAGGCGCGCACGTTGCTCGCGGAGGCCGGCTGGACCTATCGCGACGGCGCGCTGCGCAACGCGAAGGGCGAGCCGTTCACGTTCGAGATCCTCGACGATTCGGGCGCCGCGATGGAGGGCGTCGTGACGGCCTACCAGCGCAATCTCGCGAAGCTCGGCATCGACGCGCGCTTTCGCACCGCCGATTACGCGCTGCTGCAGAAGCGCCTCGATGCGTTCGACTACGACATGACGACGATCCGCCTGCCGGGCGTGCAGGTGCCGGGCGCCGAGCAGTACTCGCGTTACGCGAGCAAGTTCGCCGACGAGCCGGGCTCCGACAACTTCATCGGCTTGAAGTCGCCGGCCGTCGACGCCTTGCTGCACGCGCTCGGCACCGCGCAGTCGCGCGACGATCTGCTCGACGCGACGCACGCGCTCGACCGCGTGCTGATGCACGGCTATTACGCGGTGCCGCAGTGGTACAGCACGACGCACCGGATCGCGTACCGGCACACGCTGGCCTATCCGCAGACGCAGCCGCTGTACTATTCGGCCGAGGGCTGGGTCGTGTCGACCTGGTGGGCGAAGCCCGATCACTGACCCGCGCCGGCCCTTCGTTCAACCCGCCACAGATCACGAGTCGACGCCCTATGTGGAGCTACATCCTCAAACGCCTGCTGCTGATGATCCCGACGCTCATCGGCGTGCTGACCCTCACGTTCGCGGTGATCCAGTTCGTGCCGGGCGGGCCCGTCGAGCAGGCCGTGCAGGAGTTGCGCAAGGGCGCGACGGAGCAGGGCGCGGTGCCGTTCGGAATGCGCGCGCACACCGGCGTCGACGCGCAGCAGCTCGCACAGCTCAAGGCGCTGTACGGCTTCGACAAGCCGCCGCTCGAACGCTACTGGCTGATGCTGAAGCGCTTCGCGCGCTTCGATCTCGGCGACAGCTATTTCCGCCACCAGAGCGTGTGGTCGCTGGTCGTGCAGAAGCTGCCGGTGTCGATCAGCATCGGGCTGTGGACGTTCTTCCTCACGTACCTGATCTCGGTGCCGCTCGGCATCGCGAAGGCCGTGCGCAACGGTTCGCCGTTCGACGTCGCGACGAGCCTCGTCGTGCTCGTCGGCTATGCGATCCCGGGCTTCGTGCTCGGCGTGCTGCTGCTCGTGCTGTTCGGCGGCGGCTCGTTCTGGCAGCTCTTTCCGCTGCGCGGCCTCACGTCGGACAACTTCGCGCAACTGTCGCTCGTCGGCAAGGTGCTCGACTACCTGTGGCACATCGCGCTGCCGATCACGGCGTCGGTCGTCGGCAGCTTCGCGGTCGTCACGATGCTCACGAAGAATGCGTTCCTCGACCAGATCCGCCGGCAATACGTGCTGACCGCGCGCGCGAAGGGGCTGTCCGAGCGCAGCGTGCTGTGGAAGCACGTGTTCCGCAACGCGATGCTGCCGCTGATCGTCGGCTTCCCGGCCGCGTTCATCGGCGCGTTCTTCACGGGCAGCCTGCTGATCGAGACGCTGTTCTCGCTCGACGGCCTCGGGCTGCTGTCGTACGAGTCGGTCGTGCGGCGCGACTATCCGGTCGTGCTCGGCACGCTGTACCTGTTCACGCTGATCGGGCTCGCGACCAAGCTGATTTCCGATCTCTGCTATGTGTGGGTCGATCCGCGCATTCAATTCGACAACCTGGAGCGCTGACATGAAACGATCCATCCGCATGCCCGGCGTGATCGGGCGAGGGGCGCGATGAACCGGGCCGTCGCATCATCCCGCATCGACGCCGCGCGGGCGCGCGTGTCGCCGTCGCCGGCGCGCCGCGTGTGGCAGCGCTTCAGGCAGCAGCGCCTCGGCTACTGGAGCTTCGTGATCTTCGTCATCGCGTTCGCCGCGAGCCTCGCGGCGCCGCTGTGGTCGAACGACAAGCCGCTCGTCGTGCACTACGACGGCCAGACCTATTTCCCGATGTTCCATGCGTATCCGGAAACGACCTTCGGCGGCGATTTCCCGACGCCGGCCGACTATCTCGATCCGTACGTGCGCAAGCGGCTCGAGGCGCCCGGCAACTTCGTCGTCTATCCGCCGAACCGCTATTACTACGACACGCTGAACTACTTCTCGAACGTGCCGAACCCGGCGCCGCCGTCGAGCCAGAACTGGCTCGGCACCGACGCGCAGGGGCGCGACCTGCTCGCGCGGCTCGTGTACGGGTTTCGCATCTCGGTCGAATTCGGCTTGATCCTGACCGTGATCGGCACGCTGCTCGGGATCGCCGCGGGCGCGGTGCAGGGCTTCTTCGGCGGGCGCATCGACATCGTCGGGCAGCGGCTGATCGAGATCTGGAGCTCGCTGCCCGAGCTGTACCTGCTGATCATCTTCGCGTCGATCTTCGAGCCGAGCTTCCTGCTGCTGATCGTGCTGCTGTCGCTGTTCGGCTGGATCGGGCTGGCCGACTACGTGCGCGCGGAATTCCTGCGCAACCGCACGCAGGACTACGTGCGCGCGGCCCGCGCGATGGGGCTCACGAACTGGCAGATCATCTGGCGCCACGTGCTGCCGAACAGCCTCACGCCGGTGATCACGTTCCTGCCGTTCCGGATGAGCGGCTCGATCCTCGCGCTGACGAGCCTCGACTTTCTCGGGCTCGGCGTGCCGCCGCCGACGCCGAGCCTCGGCGAATTGCTCGCACAGGGCAAGGGCAACCTCGACGCATGGTGGATCTCGCTGTCGACGTTCGGCGTGCTGGTCGCGACACTGCTGCTGCTGACCTTCATGGGTGACGCGCTGCGCAACGCGCTCGATACGCGGATCGCCGATTCGGTGCGCGCAGCGGGAGGCCAGCGATGAGCGAGTCGACCGTATCGACGCAGCACGAGCCGCTGCTGTCGCTCGAGCACCTGCACGTGCGCTTCGGCGACACCGTCGCGGTGGACGACGTGACGCTCGCGATCGGCCGCGGCGAGCGCGTCGCGCTCGTCGGCGAGTCCGGTTCCGGCAAGAGCGTGACCGCGCTGTCGATCCTGCGCCTGCTGCGCGACGCCGAAGTCAGCGGCGCGATCCGCTTCGCGGGGCAGGACCTGGCCGGCAAGAGCGAGCGCGAGATGCGCGGGCTGCGCGGCTCGGACATCGCGATGATCTTCCAGGAGCCGATGACGGCGCTCAACCCGCTGTACACGATCGGCGTGCAGATCGGCGAGACGATCGTGCTGCACGACGGCGTATCGGCCATCGAGGCGCGCAAGCGCGCGATCGCGTTGCTCGCGCGCACGGGCATCGCGGAGCCGGACAAGCGCGTCGACAGCTACCCGCACCAGTTGTCGGGCGGCCAGCGGCAGCGCGCGATGATCGCGATGGCGCTCGCGTGCCGGCCGCGGCTGCTGCTCGCCGACGAACCGACCACCGCGCTCGACGTGACGATCCGCGCGCAGATCGTCGACCTGCTGCTGGAGCTGCAGCGCGAGGAAGCCGAAAAGCGCGGGATGGCGATCCTGCTGATCACGCACGACCTGAATCTCGTCAGGCATTTCGCCGAGCGCGTCGCGGTGATGGAGCACGGCCGGCTCGTCGAGAGCGGGCCGGTCGAGCGGATCTTCGCGGAACCCGAGCATCCGTATACACGGCGGCTGCTGAACAGCCGGCCGCAGCGCGCGGTCACGCCGGTGATGCCGATCGCGCCCGTCGTGCTCGACGCGCGCCACGTGAGCGTGCAGTTCGCGCGCAAGCGGCCGGGCATCGCGGGCTGGTTCGGCACGGTGCCGGTGACGGCCGTCGCGGACGTGTCGGTGTCGGTAAGGCAGGGCGAGACACTTGGCATCGTCGGCGAATCGGGGTCGGGGAAGTCGACACTCGCGATGGCGCTGCTGGGGCTGCAGAAGACGGCCGGCGGCGAGATCGAATTCCAGGGGCGCGCGCTGTCGACCTATCGCGGCCGCGAGCAGACCGCGCTGCGCTCGAACATGCAGGTGGTCTTTCAGGATCCATTCAGTTCGCTTTCGCCGCGTCACACGATCGAGCGGATCGTCGGCGAGGGGCTCGAGCTGCATCGCCCGGACATGACGCCCGATGCGCGCCGCACGAAGTCGCTCGCGGTGCTGCGCGAAGTCGGCCTCGACCGCACGGTGCTGCACCGTTATCCGCACGAATTCTCGGGCGGGCAGCGCCAGCGGATCGCAATCGCGCGTGCGCTGGTGCTGGAACCGCGGATCCTGATCCTCGACGAGCCGACGTCGGCGCTCGACGTGTCGATCCAGCAGCAGGTGCTGAAACTGCTCGCGAATTTGCAACAGAAATACAACCTCGGCTATGTATTCATCAGCCACGACCTGGAGGTGATCGGCGCGATGGCGCACCGCGTCGCGGTGATGCAGGACGGTGCCGTCGTCGAGTCGGGGGAGGTGTCCGACATCTTCACGAGACCGTCACATCCTTACACACAAAAGCTATTGAAAGCGGTCTGGAAAGCGTGATAGGCGTCCAATGGTCTGATCATCTCGATTGTATTTATTAATTTGTTTTGACAAACGATTACGCGCTGGCTAGTATCGACCGAAATTTTCCGCCAATCAGCTGATTTTTAAGCACATTCCATCGACCAATGCAGCATCGATCCCTGACCCAGGCATGCGCGCGCACCATCGCCGGGCTGTTCATCGGCGCCCTGTTCGCAGCAGCTCCCGGCGCGTTCGCCGACGAAGTCAGCAGTTTTAACCAGAATGTCACCAATTCGACTCAAATCGGGTCGAGTTCCTCCCTCCAGCAGACCAGCGCGCAGCCGTCGAGCGGCGGCGCGAAGTCGTTCCTCGCCGGCATGGCCGGCAAGGCAGGCGACGTGGTCGTCGGCGCGCTGAACATGATCGGCGTGCGTTATCGCTGGGGCGGCAACTCGCCGGATTCGGGCCTCGACTGCAGCGGCTTCGTCCGCTACGTGTTCCAGGACACGCTCGGCATGTCGCTGCCGCGTCGCGCGGAAGAGATGAGCCGCGTCGGCGAGAAGGTGAGCATGAGCAACCTGAAGCCGGGCGATCTGGTGTTCTTCAACACGATGCGCCGTACGTTCTCGCACGTCGGCATCTACATCGGCGACAACAAGTTCGTGCACTCGCCGTCGACGGGCAGCACCGTTCGCGTCGACGATCTCGACAACGGCTACTGGGAAAAGCGGTTCACCGGCGCGCGCCGGATCGAATCGGAATTCCCGATGAAGCCCGAAGACCTCCGTCAGCGCGTGCGCGCGACGATCGGCGACGATTCGGCGAACGGCAACAACTGACGTTTGCCGGTCAGTCGGACCGGATAAAAAAACCCTGTCACCGAAAGGCGGCAGGGTTTTTTGTTTTGGGGCCGGTGCAGGCGGCGAGGCGGATATCGTTCGGCCGGCAGCGGCGGGGCGGCGGCCGGGGCCGCCCCTGCCCGTGATGCGTGAGCTTACGCGGCAGCCACGCCGCGCGCGGCCGCGAGCTTGCGCTGCAGTTCCGGCATGATGCGCGCGACCGCTTCCTCGCCCGCAAGGATCGCCGCGTTGCGCTGGTTGAAGTCGCTGCCGCCCATCGCCGCGAGGTTCGGGCGGATCACGACGTCCGCGTACTTGTCGAGCTCGTAGGTCTTGATCGTCTGGCCCATGATCGTGAAGGTCTGCAGCAGCATCTCGATCGGGTTGTTGGTCGCCGCACCGTCCGGCCGCGCCGAGATGTCGACCGCGATCACGAAGCTCGCGCCCATCTTGCGCGCGTACGACGCGGGCACCGGGCTCACGAGGCCGCCGTCGACGTATTCGCGGTTACCGATCTTCACCGGTTCGAACACCGACGGCACGCTGCACGACGCGCGCACTGCGAGCCCCGTGTTGCCCTGCTGGAACAGGATCGGCTGGCCGCTCTGCAGATCCGTCGCGACGATGCCGAGCGGCTTGGCCATCTTCTCGATCGGCCGGTTGTTCAGCGTCTTGTTCAGGAAGTTCTGCAGCGCGACGCCTTGCAGCAGGCCGCGCGAGCGG
Source organism: Burkholderia sp. (assembly GCA_031253835.1). GTDB lineage: Bacteria > Pseudomonadota > Gammaproteobacteria > Burkholderiales > Burkholderiaceae > Burkholderia. The sequence goes on from JAIRVP010000072.1 coordinate 97,793, forward strand.
AACGGCAGCGCCCAGTCGCTGATTGCCGCCTGGTCCATGTCGAGCGCGATCTTGTTGATCTGCAGCGCGCTCATGCCCGACGCATAGAGCGCGCCGACCACCGAGCCGGCGCTCGTGCCGGCGACGATCTCGACCGGGATGCCGCGCGCCTCGAGCGCCTTCAGCACGCCGATGTGCGAGAAGCCGCGCGCGGCGCCGCCGCCGAGCGCGATGCCGATCTTGACGGGCTTCTCTTGCGGCTGTGCCGTGCTGGGGCGGGACTTGTCGCCGAATGACGTGCAGGCGGCGAGGCCGGCGGACGCGCAGGCGATCGTGAAGTGGCGGCGCGACAGGCGAGGGGACGACATCGAATGGTTCTCCGGCGGCTTGGCGGCGGGTTACACGGCCCGCGGCGGCGATAGGTTCCGAGCGGCCGCGCGGCGGGTTCCGGGCGGCCGGCGCCGCGCCGGCTGGCGGCCGCGGCGCGCACATCATAAAGCAAGCGGTGCGCTTGGCGCGATGTCCGGCGCGAGTATAATTCCGGCTTCTTTCCCGTTCCGGGCGTCGCCGGCTCCGTTGCTGTCCGGGCTGCCGCCACCGTCCCGCGTCGAATCATTCATGCGCCCCAGGCGTCCGAGTTACCGTTTATGACCCGTCCTGTCCGTACCCGCTTCGCGCCGAGTCCCACCGGCTTCATTCACCTCGGCAATATCCGCTCCGCACTCTATCCGTGGGCGTTCGCCCGCAAGATGGAAGGCACGTTCGTGCTGCGCATCGAGGATACCGACGTCGAGCGTTCGTCGCAGGAAGCGGTCGATGCGATCCTCGAAGGGATGCAATGGCTCGGCCTGGATTTCGACGAAGGCCCGATCTACCAGATGCAGCGGATGGACCGCTATCGCGAGGTGCTCGCGCAGATGCTCGAGAAGGGCCTCGCGTACCCGTGCTACATGTCGGCCGAGGAACTCGACGCGCTGCGCGAACGCCAGCGCGAAGCCGGCCTGAAACCGCGCTACGACGGCACGTGGCGTCCGGAGCCCGGCAAGGTGCTGCCGGAGCCGCCGGCGGGCGTGAAGCCCGTGCTGCGCTTCCGCAATCCGCTGACGGGCACGGTCGTGTGGGACGACGCCGTGAAGGGGCGTGTCGAGATCTCGAACGAGGAACTCGACGACCTCGTGATCGCGCGCCCGGACGGCACGCCGATCTACAACTTCTGCGTGGTGGTGGACGACATGGACATGGGCATCACGCACGTGATCCGTGGCGACGACCACGTGAACAACACGCCGCGCCAGATCAACATCCTGAATGCACTCGGCGGCGAGGCGCCCGTCTATGCGCACCTGCCGACCGTGCTGAACGAGCAGGGCGAGAAGATGAGCAAGCGGCATGGCGCGATGAGCGTGATGGCGTACCGCGACGCGGGCTTCCTGCCGGAAGCGGTCGTCAACTATCTCGCGCGCCTCGGCTGGTCGCACGGCGACGCCGAGATCTTCTCGCGCGAGCAGTTCGTCGAATGGTTCGATCTCGAGCATCTCGGCAAGTCGCCCGCGCAGTACGACCACAGCAAGCTGAGCTGGCTGAACGCGCATTACATCAAGGAAGCCGACAACGCCCGCCTCGCCGGACTCGCGAAGCCGTTCCTCGACGCGCTCGGCATCGACGACGCGGCGATCGCGACGGGCCCTGCGCTCGACGCGGTGGTCGGCCTGATGAAGGATCGCGCGACGACGGTCAATGAGATCGCGGAAGGCGCGGCGATGTTCTACCGTGTGCCGGCACCGGAAGCCGATGCGCTCGCGCAGCACGTGACCGATGCGGTGCGGCCGGCGCTGGCCGATCTCGCCGCCGCGCTGAAGGCCGCCGACTGGACGAAGGAGGCCGTGTCCGCTGCGTTGAAGGCGACGCTCGCCACGCACAAGCTGAAGATGCCGCAGCTCGCGATGCCGGTGCGCCTGCTGGTGGCCGGCACCACGCATACGCCGTCGATCGACGCGGTGCTCGTGCTGTTCGGTCGTGACGTCGTGGTGTCGCGCATCGAGGGCGCGCTCGCCTGAGGTTCGTGCGTCAGTGAAGCTGTCTGCGCGTGAGCGCGCGGCAGCTTCGCAAAATATTTCGCGCGAATCGCAAAAAGGGTATTTACAAGTTCAAAGTAGGTCCATATAATCTCATTTCTGTTCTGCAAGGGGGTATAGCTCAGCTGGGAGAGCGCTTGCATGGCATGCAAGAGGTCAGCGGTTCGATCCCGCTTACCTCCACCAACAGAACAAGCTGGATTGATTTGCGAAGCAGCGGTAGTAATAAATGCTTCACAAAATGATTCAAAGCAGTTAGAATTTCGGCCTTCGCTGTTGACCAGAAGTGAATAGCGAGAGTCAGACAGGTCTGAAAAGATCATGTCCCCTTCGTCTAGAGGCCTAGGACATCACCCTTTCACGGTGAGTACAGGGGTTCGAATCCCCTAGGGGACGCCAGATTGAGCGGCGTTTCGTAGAAGTGTCGCGAGGCTTGCAGGAACGTAACCGACGTCCTGCGGGTAACGGTGCAGAAAGTTGGAGCGGTAGTTCAGTCGGTTAGAATACCGGCCTGTCACGCCGGGGGTCGCGGGTTCGAGTCCCGTCCGCTCCGCCAGAACGAAGCCCGTTCAAGACGTTTTTGAGCGGGCTTTTGTATTAAAGATGTAAGCAGTACGTTGTCCCCTTCGTCTAGAGGCCTAGGACATCACCCTTTCACGGTGAGTACAGGGGTTCGAATCCCCTAGGGGACGCCAGATTCAGCGGCGTTTCGTAGAAGTGTCGCAACGCAGGCAGGAACGTGACGATATCCTGCCGGCGGTGGTGCAGAAAGCTGGAGCGGTAGTTCAGTTGGTTAGAATACCGGCCTGTCACGCCGGGGGTCGCGGGTTCGAGCCCCGTCCGCTCCGCCAGAACGAAGTCCGTTCAAAGAACGTTTTTTGAACGGGCTTTATCGTTAAAGATGTAGGCAGTACGTTGTCCCCTTCGTCTAGAGGCCTAGGACATCACCCTTTCACGGTGAGTACAGGGGTTCGAATCCCCTAGGGGACGCCAGATTTCAGCGTCGTTCGAACAAACGACGCGCCGGCAGGAAGTAACCGACGCCTGCCAGGCAAGCAGCAAGACTGGAGCGGTAGTTCAGTCGGTTAGAATACCGGCCTGTCACGCCGGGGGTCGCGGGTTCGAGTCCCGTCCGCTCCGCCAGAAAATGAAGAAGCCCGCCTTGTGCGGGCTTTTTCATTTGTATCGTCGGTTGCGCCCGCTGGCGGGCGCGTGACTGCGGAGCGGAGGAAGCCGCCTGCGCGGCTTCCGGCGGGACTCGAAGGGATGCGCGTGCACGCGCATCCGCGGCCTGCAGGATGTAGGCGAGTCCCGTCCGCTCCGCCAGAAAATGAAGAAGCCCGCCTTGTGCGGGCTTTTTCATTTGTATCGTCGGTTGCGCGAGCACCTCACCGCTACGAGAAATTCGCGATTGCATCCGCTCGCGACTGCGCTATCGTGGCGGGATGCGTTCTTGACCCCTGCGTGATGCTCGATCCGACCGACCTGCGACTCCTGTATCAGCTCCGGCCTGCGGAGCCCGGTGATTTCCCGTTCGCCGAAGCGCTGACGCACGGCAACATGGGCGGCTACTACAAGCGCCATGGGCTCGTGTGGCGCAGCGACCTGTTCTACGCGAGCTGGCGCGAATCCGAGAACTTCATCCTCGAGGCCGACGGCGAGCGCATCGGCGTGCTGCGCGTGACCGAGGAAGGCGATTCGCTGCACATCCGCGACGTGCAGATCGCAGCCGGCCATCGCGGGCAGGGCGCCGGCACCTACATGCTCGACATGTCCCACCGCTGGGCGCGGGCGCGCGGGCTGCACGAACTGCAGTTGCGCGTGTTCGTCGACAACCCCGCCGCGCGTCTTTACCAGCGCATGGGCTACCAGGTCGCCGGGCCGCGGCTCGCGCAACTCGGCTCGATCCGTCACATGGTGCGGCCGGTCTGAAGGTCCGGCGATCCGCCGCGCGCGATCAGCGAGCCGCGTCGATCGCGTTGTCGTCGGGTATCTCGTCTTCCGCGAGGCGGCCTTCCGCGCCGCGATGCTCGTAGCCGCGCAGCATGAACGCGCGCGGGCTTTGGCCGAAAGCGCGGCGGAACATCGCCGAGAACGCGCTCTGGCTCTGGTAGCCGAGTTCGCGCGCGATATGCGACAGCGGGCGCCCCTGGTTCAGCAGCGGGATCGCCCGCGCCAGCAGCGCCTGCTGGCGCCACTGCGAAAAGCTCACGCCCAGTTCCTGCTTGAAGAGCCGCGAAATCGTGCGCGTGCTCGCACCGACCTCGCTCGCCCAGTGCTCGAGCGACTCCGCGTGTGCCGGGTGCGCGAGCACCGATTCGCACAGCATGCGCAGCCGCTTCTCGTCGGGCATCGGCACCGCGAGCGGCAACGGCTCGGCGTGACTCAGCTCGTCGAGCACGAGCCCGCACAGCAGCCGCTCGCGCGCGCTGCTCAGGTCGCGTGCGTCGAGCGCGACGATCAGCTCGCGCAGCAGCCCCGTCACTTCGACGACGCGGCACGCGTCGAGCCCGTCCGGCACGATCGACTCGTCGATATACAGCGTGCGCAGATAGGCCTCTTCGACGATCACGACCTCGTGCGTCACGTGCGGCGGCACCCAGATCGCACGGGACGGCGGCACCATCCACGTCGTGCCGGTCGTCGCGACGCGCAGCACGCCGCGCGACGCGTACGCGAGCTGCGCCCACGCATGCGTGTGCAGCGGGATGCGGCGGCCGGCATCGACCTGCCGGGCGCGCACGCGCATCGGGTGGACGGCGGTCGGCGCGAATTCGGGCGGGATGTCGATGACGTCGTACGGGTTCGATGCGTCGGCTTGGACGGGCGGATTCATGGACGGTTCGGGCAGCGCGGCGGCGATGCCGTTATTTTAGAAGGCGCAGCGCTTGCGCATGCGGCGGTTTTTCGGGCGATCATGCCGTGTTCAAATGAACTTTGTATGGGCGCCGGCGATTCCCGGGCGGCGGCCCGCGGCCGCGTGCGCAGGCCGGTTCGAACCATCGGGCCGTTATCGCGGTCTATCGATGCACGCGCACTTTCATGTGAATCACGTACGAACACGACAATCACGAATCGAAGAGGAGAACCACGATGCGCCACGTATTCGTCTACGGCACCTTGCGAGCCGGACAGGCCAACGACATCGGCCATGCGGCCGCACGGCACGGCATCGCGGCGCCGACGCTGCTGGGTGCGGCCGCGCTGCCGGGCGAGCTGTACGATTTCGGCACGTATCCGGGGATGATCGCCGGGCCGGCGGCGGGCAAGTCGCTGGTCTGGGGCGACGTCTACGAGGTCGACGAGCAGCTCGTCCCCGTGCTCGACGAGATCGAGCGCGTGTATCCGGGCGTCGACTCGCTGTTCAAGCCGGAAGAGGTGACCGTCGAGCTCGGCGGCCGGCAGTACGCGTGCCTGTATTACCCGATCGCCGCGCATGCGGTCGCCGGGCGTCCGCGCATCGCGTCGGGGGACTGGGTCCAGCACCGGCGCGAGCAGGAAGCCGCGTGAGCGTGCCGGCGGCAGCCGGCGTCGCGTCAAAAGAAAAAGCGCCCCGCGGGGCGCTTTTTTCATGCGGTCAACGCATGCGACGGGCGGCGGGCGACGGCACGCGTGGCCGGCCGCCGGTCGCTGCGTGACGCGCCGTCAGATTTCCTCGTACAGCGGCAGCGTCAGGAATTCGGTGAAGCCTTCCGACGTCGACATCTGTTCGAAGATGGCCGCGGCGCGCTCATACGGCTGCGTGTTGCCGCCGACCGAACGCTTCACGTTGTCGAGCTCGACCTTCGAGAGCTCGCGCACGAGTTCGGCCGTGACCTTGCGGCCGTCGTCGAGCACGCCCTTCGGCGAGCGGATCCACTGCCACACCTGCGAGCGGGAAATCTCGGCCGTGGCCGCGTCTTCCATCAGGTTGTGGATCGGCACGCAGCCGTTGCCGTCGAGCCACGCACCGAGGTAGTGGATGCCGACGTTGATGTTGTTGCGCAGGCCCGCTTCGGTGATCGGTGCTTCCGGCTGGAAGTCGAGCAGGTTCTTGCCTTCGACCTGCACGTCGTCGCGCTGCTTCGCGATCTGGTTCGGCTTGTCGCCGAGCACCTTGACGAACTCTTCCATCGCGATCGGCACGAGGCCCGGGTGCGCGACCCAGCCGCCGTCGTACCCGTCGGTCGCGTCGCGCTGCTTGTCCGAGCGCACGCCGCCCATTGCCTTGTCGTTCGCTTCCGGATCGTTCTTGATCGGGATCAGCGCGCTCATCCCGCCGATCGCCGGCGCGTTGCGCTTGTGGCAGGTCTTCAGCAGCAGCAGCGCGTACGCGCGCATGAACGGCACCGTCATCGTGATCTTCGAACGCTCGGCCAGGCAGAAGTCGCGGTCGTTCTTGAACTTCTTGATCGCCGAGAAGATGTAGTCCCAGCGGCCGGCGTTCAGGCCCGAGCTGTGTTCGCGCAATTCGTACAGGATCTCGTCCATCTCGAACGCGGCGAGGATCGTCTCGATCAGCACCGTCGCGCGGATCGTGCCGCGCGGCACGCCGACCGCTTCCTGCGCGGCGACGAAGATGTCGTTCCACAGGCGCGCCTCGAGATGGCTTTCCATCTTCGGCAGGTAGAAGTACGGGCCCGAGCCGCGCGCGATCAGTTCCTTCGCGTTGTGGAACAGGAACAGCGCGAAGTCGAAGATGCCGCCGGACACGCGCTGGCCGTCGACCGTCACATGCTTCTCGTCGAGGTGCCAGCCGCGCGGACGCACGATCAGCGTCGCGACCTTGTCGTTCAGCTGGTACGACTTGCCGTTCTGCTCGAGCGAGATCGTGCGGCGCACTGCGTCCTTCAGGTTGATCTGGCCGTCGATCTGGTTCGTCCAGCCCGGCGCATTCGAATCCTCGAAGTCCGTCATGTACGAATCGGCGCCCGAGTTCAGCGCGTTGATGATCATCTTGCGCTCGACGGGGCCCGTGATCTCGACACGACGGCATTGCAGGTCGGCCGGCAGCGGCGCGACCTTCCAGTCGCCTTCGCGGATCGACTTCGTCTCGGCCAGGAAGTCGGGGCGCTCGCCCGCGTCGAGGCGTTTCGTGCGCTCGACGCGCGCCTGCAGCAGCGCCTGGCGGCGCGGTTCGAACGTGCGGTGCAGCGCCGCGACGAGTTCCAGTGCTTCGGGCGTCAGGATCGCTTCGTAACCCGGCTTGATGTCGCCGGTGATCGTCATGCCTTGCGGCAGCGTGATCGGGGTGCTCATGAGTCTCATCTCCTTGGTCGGTCAGTTGCGGTTTCGGTGAAGGGGGAAGGCGGCAGCGCTGCGAACGTCATGCACCCGGGCCGGGGCGCGTGCGGTTTGCGGGCTTGCCGGACGGAGCCGGGGTGGCGAGGAAGGCGAGCAGGTCGGCCATGCCGGTGCCCGTGCCGTCGGGCGGCGCGCCGAGTTCCTCGGCGGGCGCGCCCGTGCGGTTGAGCCAGAACGTCGTGTAGCCGAACCAGACGGCACCGGCGACGTCCCAGGCGTTCGACGACACGAACACGATGCTGCGCGGGTTCGACCCGAACGCGGCGGTGCCGAGCGCGTAGGCGGCCGGACTCGGCTTGTACGCACGCACGGTGTCGGCCGACAGCACGCGATCGAACAGCCCGGACATGCCGGCGCTCTTGATCGCGATGTCGAGCATCTGCGGGGTGCCGTTCGACAGGATCCCGAGCGGCGGGCGCGGTTCGAGCGCGCGCAGCTTGCGCAGCGCGGGCACCGTGTCGGGATAGGTGGACAGGCACGCGTATTCGTCCATCAGCCGCTTCTCGGCCGCGCTGTTCAGCGCGAGCCCGAGCCGGCGCGCGGCGAACCGCAGCGCGTCGAGCGTGATGTCCCGGAACGGGCGATAGCGCGCACCGGCCGGATCGGCGAGCGTGCGCAGTTGCGAGTATTCGATTTGCTTGCGTCGCCACAGCTGCGACAACCGTTCCCCGTGTCCGGGAAACATCTGCTCTGCCGCGGCCAGCACGGCACGCACGTCGAACAACGTGCCGAAGGCGTCGAAGAGGATTGCGTCGGGAGAGGAGAGTGTCGTTGTGGCCGACATAGCCTTGCGCTCCAGTTTCAGAGGTCGGATCGATTCTATTCGTGATCGTATGGTCTAAAAAAGACGCTATTAATCACTTGATTTTTTACTTTCATATACCTAATCTTGGCGGCTTAAGCTATTTGAAGGGCGGCCATGCCGTCCTTGCGAGTCATGGACCGGTTCAAACAGATCGAAACGTTCGCCGCGGTCGCGGCGAAGGGCAGCCTGTCGGCGGCCGCGCACGCGGAAGGCGTCGCGCCGGCGATCATCGGCCGCCGCCTCGACGCGCTCGAGGAGCGGCTCGGCGTGAAGCTGCTGGTTCGCACGACGCGCAAGCTCACGCTGACGTTCGAGGGCTCGGCGTTCCTCGAGGATTGCCAGCGGATCATCAACGACATGCAGAACGCGGAGGCCAGCGTGTCCGCCGGCGGCGTCAAGGCGAGCGGCCACCTGCGGATCTCCGCGCCGGCCGGCTTCGGCCGGCGGCACGTCGCGCCGCTCGTGCCTGAATTCAGCGTCGGGCATCCGGACGTGTCGGTCACGCTCGACCTGTCCGACCGGATGGTCGATCTCGTCAACGAGGGGTTCGATTGCGCGGTGCGGCTCGGCGAGCTGCCCGATTCGTCGCTCGTGTCGCTGAAGCTCGGCGAGAACCGTCGCGTATGCGTTGCGTCGCCCGCGTATCTGGCGCGGCGCGGAACGCCGGCCACGCTCGCGGAGCTGGCGCGGCACAACTGCCTCGCGCTCGCGGCGAATGCGAACCAGCAGCGCGGCTGGGCGTTCCAGGAGGACGACAAGGTCGTGTCGATCCGCGTGAACGGCACGATGGAGTGCTCGGACGGCGCGGTGCTGCACGAGTGGTGCCTCGAAGGCCACGGCCTCGCATGGCGCTCGTGGTGGGAGGTCGGCGACGACATCGCGGCCGGCCGGCTCGTCAGCGTGCTCGACGCGTTCGCCGCGCCGCCGATCGGCATCCACGCGGTGTTTCCGCAGCGCCGGCACCTGCCGCTGCGCGTGCGCCTGTTTCTCGATTACCTGAAGCACACGTACGAGCAGCCCGGCTATTGGGGCGAGTAGGCGGCGCGCGCCCGCGCGTTTCCGATATGAGGGCGAACCCGCTGCCGGTGCCGGCCGGGCGATTTCGCGCACTACAATCGTAGGAGGCATCTCCGACGCGTCGCGGCCGGCCAGGACGGGATCGCGGCGCGCGGCGTGCGATTGACGCAGGAGGGCGCGATGTTCCGGCACATCCTCGTTCCAACCGACGGTTCCGAACTGTCGCAGAAGGCGATCGACGGCGCGATCGACCTGGCACGCGCGGTCAGCGCGCGTGTGACGGCCTACGCGTGCCTGCCGCAGTACCCGTACTCGCCGTTTTCCGAAGTGATCATCGAGCCGCCCGCCGATTTCCGCGCGCGCAGCGAACGCGAGGCGCGTGCGCATCTCGACGAAGTCGAGGCAGCCGCGCGGGCGGCCGGCGTCGCCTGCGACACGTGGACGAGCGTCCATCCGTCGCCGTATCTCGGCATCATCGAGGCGGCCGAACGCGGCGGCTGCGATGTGATCTTCATGGCGTCGCACGGACGTCGCGGGCTCGGCAGCCTGCTGATCGGCAGCGAGACGCAGCGCGTGCTGACCCATACGAAAATTCCGGTGATCGTTTATCGGTAGGGCGGTGCCGCCCGTGGCTGCGCGGGCGGCGTCGCAAAAAAGGGCGCGCCGGACGAAGCCGGCGCGCATCGTTGCAGGCGGCCCGCAGGCCGCGCGGCCGGTCGCGCGATCAGTGTTGCGCGCCTGCCGTCTCCTCCCTGATTGTTGTCCGGTGGCCGGTGCCGCGCCGCGACGCGGCGCGCACCGGCGTGACGCCTGCGCGTGTTACGCGACCTTCTTGCCGTCGAAGAACTGTTCGTCTTCGGTCGAGCCGTGCAGCGCGGTCGTCGACGCTTCGCGCTCGACCGTCTGCGTCACCGCGTCGAAGTAGCCGGTGCCGACTTCGCGCTGGTGCTTGACGGCCGTGAAGCCCTTGTCGGCTGCCGCGAACTCGGCCTGCTGCAGTTCGACGAACGCGCTCATCTGCGTGCGGGCATAGCCGTGCGCCAGGTTGAACATCGAGTAGTTCAGCGCATGGAAGCCGGCCAGCGTGATGAACTGGAACTTGTAGCCCATCGCGCCGAGTTCCTTCTGGAACTTCGCGATCGTCGCGTCGTCAAGGTTCTTCTTCCAGTTGAACGACGGCGAGCAGTTGTAAGACAGCAGCTTGCCCGGGAACTGCTTGTGGATCGCTTCCGCGAACTTCTTCGCGTACTCGAGATCCGGCTTGCCCGTTTCGCACCAGATCAGGTCGGCGTACGGCGCGTAAGCGAGGCCGCGCGAGATCGCCTGCCCGAGGCCCGGCTTGGTGCGGAAGAAGCCTTCCACCGTGCGCTCGCCCGTCAGGAACGGCTTGTCGTTGTCGTCGACGTCGGACGTGATCAGGTCGGCCGCTTCCGCGTCGGTCCGCGCGACCAGCACGGTCGGCGTGCCCATCACGTCGGCCGCGAGACGCGCGGCCGACAGTTTCGCGACGGCTTCGCGCGTCGGCACGAGCACCTTGCCGCCCATGTGGCCGCACTTCTTCACCGATGCGAGCTGGTCCTCGAAGTGGACGCCCGAGGCGCCGGCCTCGATCATCGCCTTCATCAGTTCAAACGCGTTCAGCACGCCGCCGAAACCGGCTTCCGCGTCGGCGACGATCGGTGCGAAGAAGTCGACATAGCCTTCGTCGCCCGGGTTCTTGCCTTCCGACCACTGGATCTGGTCGGCGCGCGTCAGCGTGTTGTTGATGCGCTTCACGACGAGCGGTACCGAGTTCGCCGGGTACAGCGACTGGTCCGGGTACATTTCGCCCGCGACGTTCGCGTCGCCGGCCACTTGCCAGCCGGACAGGTAGATGGCCTTCAGGCCGGCCTTCACCTGCTGCATCGCCTGGTTGCCGGTCAGCGCGCCGAGTGCGTTGACGAACGGCTCGTGGTTGATGAGGCTCCACAGCTTTTCCGCGCCGCGCTTGGCCAGCGTGTGCTCGATCGGGACCGAGCCGCGCAGGCGGACCACGTCCTCAGCCGAGTAGCCACGCTTGATGCCCTTCCAGCGCGGATCGGTTTCCCATTGCTTTTGCAGGTCCTGTGCCTGTTGCTGACGCGACATGATGAGCTCCTTGATGCGGTGTGTTGCCTGATGTGCCGAATCTGACGGTAGTGATGCGGTTCGCGAAGCGGGGTGCGGGGGCATTCCGGTTCGCGAGGTCTTGTATAAGAGTCTAGGCAAATCGGCAGGCGCGAAACAGAGGGCTTGTCCGCGGATCGGGTAAATTTTTAAGTGTTTTAAATCAAGTGCTTGCATTTATGATTTCGGGATAAGAAATGCCTTTTTCCATTCCGCAATCGTCTGGGTTGTGCCGTGCAGCATGATTTTTTACGACGCAAAAAAATTTTCCGCATCGTGAAATGTGGGGCGGGGCGAAAAAAAACCGGCGCAGGTGCGCCGGTTGGCTGGACGGGTGGGGCCCATCCGTGGGGCGGCGGCAAGGCGCCGCCCGTGCGTGCTTACGACGCGGAGTTGCTGCGACGCGGGCCGCCGCTGCGCTGACCGTCGCGACGCGGGCCGCCGTCACGGCTGCCGCCCGGCTTGCCGCTCCAGCCGCCGCCATTGCCGCCGCCGTAGCTGCGGCCGTTGCCGTTACCGTTGCCGCCATAGCCGCCGCCCGGCTTGCCGCCGAAACGACGACCGCCGCCGTTACCGCCGCCCGGACGGCCGCGGCCGCCGTTGCCGCCGTTACGCGGGGGCGCCTTGCGCGGCTCGAAACCTTCGATCACGTTGACCGGCAGCGGCGCGCGCACGAAACGCTCGATGCGCTTGAGCGCGCCTTGCTCGGCGTGGTGCACGAGGCTCACTGCCGTGCCCGAACGGCCTGCACGGCCGGTACGGCCGATACGGTGCACGTAGTCTTCCGCGAACTTCGGCAGGTCATAGTTGAACACGTGCGTGATGCCCGGGATGTCGATGCCGCGTGCCGCGACGTCGGTGGCCACCAGCACGCGCACGCGGCGCTCGCGCAGCGCACGGATCGTGCGGTTGCGCGCGCCCTGCGGCAGGTCGCCGTGCAGCGCAGCCGATTCGAAGCCGGCGTCGGCCAGGCGGCCGGCGAGCTGGTCGGCGTCGATCTTGGTCGCCGTGAAGATGATCGCCTGGTCGAGCGCGTCGTCGCGCAGCAGGTGATCGAGCAGGCGATCCTTGTGGTCGCGGTCGTCGACGTAGTGCACGGTCTGCGCGATGTTCGCGCGCGATTCGAGGCGCTGCTGGATCTCGATGCGTTCCGGATCCTTCAGCAGGCGGCTCGTCAGCGAACCGATCTTGCCGTCGAGCGTGGCCGAGAACAGCATCGTCTGGCGCGACTCGGGCGTGGCGGCGACGATCGTTTCGATGTCTTCGATGAAGCCCATGTCGAGCATGCGGTCGGCTTCGTCGAGCACGAGCATCTTCAGTTCCGACAGGTCGATACGGCCGCGCTCGAGGTGATCGAGCAGACGGCCCGGCGTGGCGACCAGGATTTCCGGGTTCTTCGCGAGCAGCATCAGCTGCTGGCCGTAGGCGACGCCGCCGAGGATGCTGACCGTGCGCAGGCGCTTCAGGTGCTTGCCGTACGTCGATGCAGCCGTGGTGACCTGCATCGCGAGTTCACGGGTCGGCGTCAGCACGAGCAGGCCCGGGCGCGCGACGGGTTGCGGGCGGCGCACGCGGCGGTCGCCCTGGTTCGGTTCACGCGGCGCGCGCGGTTGCTGCGCCTGCGTCTTCTGGAGCTGCGCGAAACGTTCGATCGCGGGCAGCATGAATGCGGCGGTCTTGCCCGAACCGGTCGGGCTCGACACCAGCAGGTCGCGGCCGGCGATGCCGGCCGGAATCGCGCGCTGCTGGACCGGCGTCGGCTTCACATAGCCGGCGGCCTGCAGCGCGGAGACGATCTCCGGCGACAACCCGAGCGACGCGAAGCTCGGCTCGTCCGACGCCGGTTCGACCGCGGCCGGTGCGGCGGCGTCGTCGAGACCGAGCGCCTGGTCGGCGATCGCGTTGAGCGGGCTGGAGTTGATGCTCGAAGTCATAACAATCCTTGAAACACAGTGGGTGAAACGTCGGCGCCAATCGCGCATACCCAAGTCGTCGGATTCAGCGAGCAAATCGGGAAACGGGTGCAATCCGCCGAACCGTCGGCGGATGAGGCATTAGAAGCTGTTTTGGGTGCGGCGCGCTTCAGGAGCGGGGCCGCCAGCCTGATAAGTGACGACCGCGAGGGTCGAAGCAGGAGGGGACAGGTTCTAAACCGGATTGGAGCTTAACGCTACGAGGCGTCTGGCCGGAACGGCTTGCGAGCCGAGCGCGGGAGGTGACGCAGGCAGCATTATAAAGAAATTTGCTGCGCTGCGCCACTGATTTGATTGCCTATTGCGGCGGCCGGCGATCCGGTCAGGAAGCCGTGCCGTTTTTCAGCGATTCGACGAGTTCGACGTACTGCTGCTTTGCCGCATCCGGCGACGTGCCCTTCAGCGCGTCCCACGCGTCGTACTTGTATTTGCCGACGATGTCGGTGAAGCCCGGCTTGTCGCCGTGCGCATCGCCGTCGGTGGCCTGCTTGAAGAGCGCGTACAGGCGCAGCAGGGTCAGGTTGCCCGGGCGTTCGGTCAGTTGCTTGACGTCGATCTGGGCCTGGTCGAATTGGGCGGTGAGTTCGCTCATCGGGTGTCTCCGTAAGGGTTTCAGGTCGGGCGATCTTAACAAGCGGACCGCCGCGCGGGGTCGAGCGATCCTTCCAAACCGCCGCCGGGGCTGCGCATGCGCACAGATCGGTCCCGATCGCCCGTGGGAGCGGGGCGCCGCATTACAATGTCGGCCATGACGCAAACAGTGCTCCTCGCCATCGATACGTCGACCGAATACTGCTCGGTCGCGCTGCTGCGCTCGGCCCATGCCGATGACGCCGTTTCCTCCCCGCAAACCTGGGTCCGCCATGAACCGACGGGCGCCGTGTCGAGCACGCGCGTGCTGCCGGCGATCCAGGAACTCTTCGCCGAATCCGGGCTGACGCTCGCCGACTGCGACGCGATCGCGTTCGGCGCGGGCCCCGGCTCGTTCACGGGCCTGCGCACCGCGACGGGCATCACGCAGGGCCTCGCATTCGGCGGCGGGCTGCCGGTCGTGCCGATCGGCACGCTGCTCGCGTGCGCCGAACACGCGCGGCTGCGCGCACCCGGCACGACCCGCGTGCTGGCCGCGCTGGACGCGCGGATGGACGAAGCGTACTGGGCCGATTTCGAATGGGACGACGGCGCCGGCGACTGGCGCACGCTGCATGCGGCTTCGCTCGATGCGCCGGGCGCCGTCGGCGTGCCCGATGTGCCGTTCACGCTGGCGGGCAATGCGGCCGCCGCGTTCGGCGCGCAGTTGCCGGCCGCGGCGCGTGCGGCCGTGATCGATGGCGACGCGATGCCGCATGCGCTGGCGGTCGCGCATGCCGCGCTGCGCGCGTTCCGCGCCGGGCGGGCGGTGCCGGCCGATCAGGCCGCGCCCGAATACGTGCGCGACAAGGTCGCGCAGACGACTGCCGAGCGCGTCGCGGCACGCGCCGCGCAGACGGGCGGAGCGAAGGGATGACGGGTGTCTTGCTGAGCGACCGCTATCTGGCGCCGATGACGGACGCCGATCTCGACGAGGTCGTCGCGATCGAGCACGTCGCGTATGAATTCCCGTGGAGTCGCGGCAATTTCGAGGATTCGCTGCGCAACGGCTACCTGGGCGTGTGCCTGCGGCACGTGACGGGTTCGCTCGTCGGCTATTGCGTGCTGATGCCCGTGGTCGACGAGATGCACCTGCTGAATCTGTGTGTCGCGCCGGCAGCCCAGCACGCGGGCGCGGGCCTTGCGCTGCTGCGCGAGGCCGTGCGCATTTCGCGCGCGGAGCGGCTCGACGGCATGCTGCTCGAGGTGCGGCCGTCCAATCCGCGCGCGATCCAGCTGTACGAGCGGTTCGGCTTCGTGACGATCGGCCGCCGCAAGAACTACTATCCGGCGAAGCATCGCAGCCGGGAGGACGCAATCGTGATGCGTCTGACGCTGAACAAGGACGAGGGGGACGCGCATGGCATGGGCTGAAGCGGCGCTCGAGGAACTGGGCCTCGCGCAGATCTGGGTGCGGCGCGGGCAGCGCGCGGCTGAAGGCGCGGCAGTGGAGGCGCCTGCCGTGGCGCAAGCCGGTGCGGCGGACAGCGTCGCTACCGGCGTGGACGATCGGCCGGCGCGCCCGGCCCGTCAGCCGATGCAGGACGACCGGCCGGCGGCGGATGTGCGCGCCGCCGATGCTGCGCCGGCGCGCCGTGTGGCCGAAAGCGCGCGCGCGCCTGCGCCGGTTGCCTCGGCCGACACGATGCCGCCGATGGACGACGCGCCGCCGGCCGGCGCCGACGATTTCGCGTGGTTCGACGCAGCGCCGCCGGGCGATTTCGTGCCCGTACCGGCCGCCGAATCGCGCCCCGCCGGCACGCCGGTTGCCGCGCTCGACTGGGATGCGCTGGCCGCGCGCGTGGCCGACTGCACGCTGTGTCGTCTGTGCGAGAAGCGGACCAACACCGTGTTCGGCGTCGGCGACCGCGAAGCCGACTGGATGCTGATCGGCGAAGCGCCGGGCGAAAACGAGGACAAGCAGGGCGAGCCGTTCGTCGGCCAGGCCGGCAAGCTGCTCGACAACATGCTGCAGTCGCTGTCGCTCAAGCGCGGCGACAACGTGTACATCGCGAACGTGATCAAGTGCAGGCCGCCCGGCAACCGCAACCCGGAGCCGGACGAGGTCGCGAGCTGCGAGCCTTATCTGCAGCGCCAGGTCGCGCTCGTGAAGCCGAAGCTGATCGTCGCGCTCGGCCGTTTCGCCGCGCAGACGCTGCTGAAGACGGACGCGAGCATCGCGTCGCTGCGCGGCCGCGTGCATGCGTACGAAGGCGTGCCGGTGATCGTCACCTATCACCCGGCGTACCTGTTGCGCAGCCTGCAGGACAAGTCGAAGGCGTGGGCCGACCTGTGCCTGGCGCGCGACACGTTCCAGCGTGCCGAGGGCGCCGATACGAGCGGGCCGGCCGGGCAATGACGACCGGCGCGGCGTACGCATTCGTCGATACGCTGCGCGACGCCGCGGTGCGCGATCTCGGCTGGCTGCTGGCCAGCCCGAGCCTGCTGACCGCGGTGCCGGGCGCGCCGCTCGCGCGACCGTGGCCGGATGCGGCCGGACGGTCGGCCGTCGAAGCGTGGCTCGCCGCGCTCGATGCGCAGCCCGAGCCGCTGCATCGCGCGCTCGACGGCTTCCGGCCGACCCGGCTCGGCCGTTACGCGGAATGCCTGCTCGAATATTTCCTCACGCACGGCCCGTCGCTGCGGCTCGTTGCGGCCAATCTCCCGCTGCGCAGCAACGGCAGGACGCTCGGCGAGGTCGATTTCCTCGTCGATGCGCCGGACGGGCAGCGCCTGCACTGGGAGCTCGCGGTGAAGTGCTATCTGTGCGCACCGGTGCACGACGGCGCGACGCTCGCCGACTTCGTCGGCCCCAATCTCGTCGACCGGTTCGACCGCAAGCGCGGCCGGCTGCTCGATCACCAGTTGCGGCTCGGCGAACACGACGGGTTTGCGCGGCTCGGTTATGGCGCGCCGTCCGATGCGCAGATGTTCATCAAGGGCTGGCTGTTCTATCCGCACGGTGCGCCGTTGCCGCCGGTTTCAGCGGAAATCACGACGGATCATCCGCATGGATTCTGGCTGACGCACGCGCAGTGGCCGGCGTGGGCGGCCGCGCAGCGTGCCGGGGTTGCATGGAGCGTGTTGCCGCGGCTGGCGTGGCTCGCGCCACGGCGGGTCGCCGCCGATGCCGGCTTCGAACCCGAACCGCTGGCGGCCGCGTTGGAACTGCCGCCCGTGCTTACGACGCGCGAGGCGCCCGCACTGATCGGCGTGCATGAAAAGGGCAGCGACGGCACGTGGCGCGAACGGGCGCGCGGCTTCGTCGTGCCGGACGACTGGCCGGCGCGCGCGCAGGCGTTCGCCGCGCAGGATCACTGACGCCGCATCAGCCGGCGCTTACCACCAGCGATGGAAGTGATGGACGGGGCCGACGCCGTGGCCGACGTCGAGGTGGCCGCTTGCGGCGATCGCGCCGGTCAGGTAGGTCTTGGCTTCGCGCACCGCGCTTTCGAGGTCGGGCTGCTGCGGCAGCAGGGCGGCGATCGCCGACGACAGCGTGCAGCCGGTGCCGTGCGTGTTGCTGACCGGCACGCGCGCACCGTCGAGCCGCACGGTGCGTGCCGCTTCGACGAGCCAGTCGGGGCTGGCGGACGCGTCGGGCAGGTGGCCGCCTTTCATCAGCACCGCGCGCGCACCCGTCCGCAGCAACGCCTGGCCTTGCCGGACCATGTCGTCTTCGGTGGTGGCGGCCACGTCGTCCAGCAGCGCGGCCGCTTCGGGCAGGTTCGGCGTGACGACCGTCGCGAGCGGCAGCAGCGCGTCGCGCAGCGCATCGACCGCGTCGGGCGCGAGCAGCGCGTGCGAGCTCTTCGAGATCATCACCGTGTCGAGCACGACGAAGCGCGGCGCGTAACGCCGCAGCGCATCGGCCACCGCGTGGACGATCGCCGCGTTCGCGAGCATGCCGATCTTGACCGCATCGATGCGGATGTCGTCGAACACCGCGTCGAGCTGCGCGGTCACGAACGCGGCGTCTGGCGCATGCACGCCCGTCACGCCGCGCGTGTTCTGCGCGGTCAGCGCGGTAATCACGCTCGCGCCGTACGCGCCGAGCGCGGAAAAGGTCTTCAGGTCGGCCTGGATGCCTGCGCCGCCGCCCGAATCGGAGCCGGCGATCGTCAGGATGTTGGGTATCGGGTGCGTCATGAGGGCAACGCGCCGGTTCGAGGACCGGCGCCGGCGGACGGAAACGGAAAGTGTAGCGTCAGTGCCGCGATTCGCCGATCAGCGCGACCGAGTCGAACTGGCGCTGGTTTGCCTGGTGGCGGCGCATCACGAGCCACATCGTCAGGCACACGAACGTGCCGAACAGCACGATCACGACGCCGACCGGCACGTCGAGCCACACGAGCACCGCGTACAGGCACAGCATCACGAGCACCGACAGGTTCTCGTTGAAGTTCTGCACCGCGATCGAGTGGCCGGCCGACAGCAGCACGTGGCCGCGATGCTGCAGCAGCGCGTTCATCGGCACGACGAAGTAGCCCGACAGCGCGCCGACGCACATCAGGAAGATGTACGCGATGATCAGGTAGACGGGCATGCGCAGGTGGCCGACGTGTACGGCCCAGTGCGGCGGGAACAGGTCGCGCGTGTAGAACGCCATCAGCATCACCGCGATACCCATGATGATGCCGACGGGCAGCACGGTCAGCGACTTCTTCAGCGGGATGCGTGCGGCAGCGGCAATCGCGCCGGCCGCAACGCCGACCGCGACCACCGCCTGCAGGATCGCACCTTCCGACAGCGACATGCCGAGCGACACCTCGGCCCACTTCAGCACGATGAACTGCAGCGTCGCGCCGGCACCCCAGAACAGCGTCGTGACCGCGAGCGAGATCTGGCCGAGCTTGTCGCGCCACAGCACCATGAAGCAGTCGGCGAAATCGGTGAGGAGCTTGACCGGGCCGCGTTCCTGCTTCGGGTAGCGGGCGCCCGTATCGGGGATGCGCAGGTTGAACAGCGCGGCGATCACGTAGATCGCCATGATGATCGCCATCGCCGCTTCGGCCGGCGTGCCGATCCAGGCGGGCGTGTGCGCGATCACGTGCGACGCGATGTGCGGGCTGATTAGCGCGCCGCCCAGCACGGTGCCGAGGATGATCGAGCTGACGGTCGTGCCTTCGATCCAGCCGTTCGCGGCGACCAGCCGGTCGGCCGGCAGCAGCTCGGTGAGAATCCCGTACTTGGCGGGCGAGTACGCAGCCGCGCCGAAGCCGACGATCCCGTACGCGATCAGCGGATGCGCGCCGAACAGCATGATCATGCAGCCGACCACCTTGATCGAGTTGGTGATGAACATCACGCGGCCCTTCGGGCGCGAATCCGCGAACGCACCGACATACGCCGCCAGCACCACGTACGACAACACGAAGAACAGCTTCAGCAGCGGTGTCATCCAGTTGGGGGCGTGGAGGTCTTTCAGCAGGGCGATGGCGGCGATGAGGAGCGCATTGTCGGCCAGCGACGAGAAAAACTGCGCGGCCATGATGGTGTAAAAACCTTTTTTCATCTGATGCGATGCTTTTGTCGCTGCGGCAGGGCCGCGTAGGCCGCCTGGTATGCGATCGGCTTATTCCGTTCGAAATGGGTTGTGCGCACGGCTTTATAACATGAAAATACGCCAATTCGGACTAGCAAGATTCCCCGATCGTTCCGCAAATTGTCGGCTTCGGTGCTCAAAAGGCGCGGTAAGCTGATGATTCGCAAGCGTCTTTACGTAAATTTCCCATGCCGCGCCCGATCTCCGCCACCATCCACACCGCCGCTCTCGCGAACAATCTCTCCGTCGTCCGCCGATTTGCCGGCCCGTCCAAGGTCTGGGCGGTCGTCAAGGCCAACGCGTACGGCCACGGTCTCGCCCGTGCGTTTCCGGGCCTGCGCGGCACCGACGGCTTCGGCCTGCTCGACCTCGACGAGGCCGTGAAGCTGCGCGAGCTCGGCTGGGCCGGCCCGATCCTGCTGCTCGAAGGCTTCTTCCGGTCGACCGACATCGACGTGATCGACCGCTACAGCCTGACCACGACGGTCCACAACGACGAGCAGATGCGGATGCTGGAAACGGCGCGGCTGTCGAAGCCCGTCAACGTGCAGCTCAAGATGAACAGCGGGATGAACCGGCTCGGCTACGTGCCGGAAAAATACCGTGCGGCGTGGGAGCGCGCCCGTGCGTGTCCCGGCATCGGCCAGATCACGTTGATGACCCATTTTTCGGACGCGGACAACGAGCGCGGCGTCGCCGAGCAGCTCGCGACCTTCGAGCGCGGCGCGGAAAGCATCGCCGGCGCGCGCAGTCTCGCGAATTCGGCGGCCGTGCTGTGGCATCCGGATACGCACTTCGACTGGGTGCGGCCGGGGATCGTGCTGTACGGCGCGTCGCCGTCCGGGCT
Organism: Burkholderia sp.; assembly: GCA_031253835.1. GTDB lineage: Bacteria > Pseudomonadota > Gammaproteobacteria > Burkholderiales > Burkholderiaceae > Burkholderia. The sequence goes on from JAIRVP010000072.1 coordinate 118,092, forward strand.
GTCGGCCGATATCGCCGACACCGGCTTGAAGCCCGCGATGACGCTCGCGTCCGAGCTGATCGCGGTGCAGACGATCGCGAAGGGCCAGGCGATCGGCTATGGCTCGACGTTCTCCGCCCAGGCGCAGATGCGGATCGGCGTCGTCGCGTGCGGCTACGCGGACGGCTATCCGCGCGTCGCGCCCGAAGGCACGCCGGTGATCGTCGACGGCATCCGTACGCGGATCGTCGGCCGCGTGTCGATGGACATGATTACCGTCGACCTGACCCCGTGCCCGCAGGCCGGCGTCGGTGCGCGCGTCGAGCTGTGGGGCAACGCGCTGCCGATCGACGACGTCGCGCGCCATTGCGGGACGATCGGTTACGAGCTGATGTGCGCGGTCGCCGGCCGCGTGCCCGTGCGGGCGGAATAAGGGCGTCGCGCGTGGCCAAACAGAAAACCGTTTATGTCTGCAGCGAGTGCGGCGGACAGACCCCGAAGTGGCAGGGCCAGTGCCCGTCGTGCCAGGCGTGGAACACACTCGTCGAATCGGTCGCCGAATCGCCGGCTGCCCATCGTTTCCAGTCGCTCGCGAAGCGGGCGCCCGTGCAGCGTCTCGTCGACATCGAGGCGGCCGACGTGCCGCGCTTCTCGACCGGCATCGGTGAATTCGACCGCGTGCTCGGCGGCGGGCTGGTCCCCGGCGGCGTCGTGCTGATCGGCGGCGATCCGGGCATCGGCAAGTCGACGCTGCTGCTGCAGTCGCTCGCGGATATCGCGAGCGAGCGGCGCGCGCTCTATATCAGCGGCGAGGAGTCGGCCGCGCAGATCGCGTTGCGCGCGCAACGGCTTGCGCTGCTCGACGGCGGCGCACCGGCGGACGAACTGAAGCTGCTCGCCGAGATCCAGCTCGAGAAGATCCAGGCCGCGATCGACGCGGAACGGCCGGACGTCGCCGTGATCGACTCGATCCAGACCGTCTATTCGGAAGCGCTCACGTCGGCGCCGGGCTCGGTCGCGCAGGTGCGCGAATGCGCGGCGCAGCTCACGCGCATCGCGAAACAGTCGGGCACGGCGATCATCATGGTCGGGCACGTGACGAAGGAAGGCAACCTGGCCGGCCCGCGCGTGCTCGAGCACATCGTCGACACCGTGCTGTACTTCGAAGGCGATACGCATTCGTCGTTCCGGCTCGTGCGCGCGTTCAAGAACCGCTTCGGCGCGGTCAACGAACTCGGCGTGTTCGCGATGACCGAGCGCGGGCTGCGCGGCGTCGCGAATCCGTCCGCGCTGTTCCTGTCGCAGCACGAGCAGGTCGTGCCGGGCTCGTGCGTGCTCGTCACGCAGGAAGGCACGCGGCCGCTGCTCGTCGAAGTCCAGGCGCTCGTCGATACCGCACACGTGCCGAACCCGCGCCGGCTCGCGGTCGGCCTCGAGCAGAACCGGCTCGCGATGCTGCTCGCGGTGCTGCACCGGCATGCGGGCATCGCGTGCTTCGACCAGGACGTGTTCCTCAATGCCGTGGGCGGCGTGAAGATCACCGAGCCGGCGGCCGACCTCGCGGTGCTGCTCGCGATCCATTCGTCGATGCGCAACAAGGCGCTGCCGAAGGGGCTGATCGTGTTCGGCGAAGTGGGGCTGGCGGGCGAGATCCGGCCTTCGCCGCGCGGGCAGGAACGGCTGCGCGAGGCCGCGAAGCTTGGCTTCACGTCTGCGCTGATCCCGAAGGCGAATGCGCCGAAGCAGCCGATCGAAGGGCTGAACGTGATGGCCGTCGATCGGCTCGAGCAGGCGATCGATCGCGTGCGCGATCTCGAGTGACCGGCCGCACAGGCACGCGGGCCGGGCCTGACAGCGATCTGGCGCGTAATTCGCTGTAAAGAATATGTAGGCTTCTGTAACCCGCCGGACATCGCTTTTCCCTATCCTTTGCCGGATTGTCGAACCGCGCAATGCGAAGGGAACCTATGTTGAAATCGTATGGGGAAGCGCCGGGCGGACGCCTTTACAACCTGCGCGGCTGCCGCGTGTCGGAGCCGATTCGCCAGCCTTGGGGCGGTGGATGCCGGATCGTCGAATGGATCGACGACGAAGGGCGCCTGGCACGCAAGGTCGTGTCCGAGGACGTGACCGAAGCGGAAGTCGCTGCGGCGATCCGGCGGCCGACCGAAGGGCGCCGGCACCTGATGGGCGACGACGAGCAGATGCCGCGCGATACGTTGCCGCGGCGCTGAGCCGGCGGCGGGCGAACCGCCGGGCAGCGACAATCCAGTCAACAGGCCGGGCCGGTGCGCCCGGCCTTGTCGTATCCGGGGCCGGACAAGGCCCGGCGGGTGTCGCTCACCCGCGGCGGCGGCATGCCATGCGCGCAGATCGGCCGCCGCGTTCAGCCTCAGCCGATCTGCTCGAGTTCTTCCTGTGCGGCGAGCCAGTCGGCCTCGACCGTTTCGAGACGCGTGTTGACGTCGCCGAGCTTGCGGATCGCGTCGGTCAGCGCGGTCTTGCGCTCGGCTTCATAGCTCGCCGGATCGGCGACGAACGTGTCGAGGCGCGCCTTCTCCGCGTGCAGCGTCTCCATTTCCTTTTCGAGCTTCGTGATGCGGTTCTGCAGCGGCTTCTTCAAGACCGACAGGCGTTGCCGCTCCTCGGCGGCCTGACGCTTCTGGTCCTTGCGGTTGGCCGCCGCGCCGGCGCCCGATGACGCCGCGCTGTCGGCCTTCGCGGCCGCGCGCTGCTCGGCCGCGTGCTGCAGCAGCCAGTCGCGGTAGTCGTCGAGGTCGCCGTCGAACGGTTGCAGCCGGTGCTTCGCGACCAGCATGAACTGGTCGGTCGTCGCGCGCAGCAGGTGGCGGTCGTGCGACACGAGGATCAGCGTGCCTTCGAACTGCGCGAGCGCCATCGTCAGCGCATGGCGCGTCTCGAGGTCGAGGTGGTTCGTCGGTTCGTCGAGCAGCAGCAGGTTCGGCTTCTGCCAGATGATCAGCGCAAGCGCGAGGCGCGCCTTTTCGCCACCGGAGAACGGGCCGACCGGACTCGTCGCCATGTCGCCCGAGAAATTGAAGCCGCCGAGGAAGTCGCGCAGTTCCTGCTCGCGTGTATCGGGGGCGAGCCGGGCCAGATGCGCGAGCGGCGAATCGTCTTCGCGCAGCGTTTCGAGCTGGTGCTGTGCGAAATAGCCGATCGTGAGGCCCTTGCCGTCGCGGACGTGGCCCGACAGCGGCGCGAGCGTGCCGGCCAGCGTCTTGATCAGCGTCGACTTGCCCTGGCCGTTCGCGCCGAGCAGGCCGATGCGCTGGCCGTTCTGGATCGACAGCGCGACGCGCTCGACGATCGGGATTTCCGCACCGCCGTCGGCATGGTAGCCGCAGCGGACGTCTTCCATCACCATCATCGGGTTCGGCGCGGCGTCGGGCGTGCGGAATTCGAACGTGAACGGCGACGCGATGTGCGCGGGCGCGATCAGCTCCATCTTCTCGAGCGCCTTCATCCGGCTCTGCGCCTGCTTGGCCTTGGTCGCCTTGGCCTTGAAGCGGTCGACGAAGCTCTGCAGGTGCTCGATCGTCTTCTGCTGCTTTTCGTATGCGTTTTGCTGCAGCGCCAGTTGCTGCGCGCGCAGCACTTCGAACTGCGAGTAGTTGCCGCCGTAGCGCTTCACCTGGCGGTTTTCCAGGTGCAGCGTGACGTTGCAGATCGAATCGAGGAATTCGCGGTCGTGCGAAATCACGACGAGCGTGCCGGGGTAGCGGTGCAGCCAGTCTTCGAGCCAGACGATCGCGTCGAGGTCGAGGTGGTTCGTCGGTTCGTCGAGCAGCAGCAGGTCGGAACGGCACATCAGCGCCTGCGCGAGGTTCAGGCGCATGCGCCAGCCGCCGGAGAAGCTCGCGACCGACTCGCGCGTCTGCGCGAGCGTGAAGCCGAGGCCGAGCAGCAGCGCTTCGGCGCGGGCCGGCGCGGTGTAGCCGTCGGCGTCGGCGAACGCCGCGTGCGCGTCGGCTTCGGCGGCGCCGTCATGCGCGGCCGAGGCGGCCGCGATGCGCGCCTCGATCTCGCGCAGCGCGGCATCGCCGTCGAGCGTGTAGTCGAGCGCCGTGCGGTCGACCGCGGGCGTTTCCTGCGACACATGGGCGATCCGCCACGACGGCGGCATCGAGAAATCGCCGGCGTCCGAGTGCAGCTCGCCGCGCAGGACCGAGAACAGTGTCGACTTGCCGGCGCCGTTCGCGCCGATCAGGCCGGCTTTCTCACCGGGATTGAGCACGAACGAGGTCGACTCGAACAGCGGCTTGGTGCCGCGCGCAAGGCTGAACTGATTGAAACGGATCACGGCGGAAATGACTGGGCAAAACCGCTATTCTAGACTGCGCGCCGGTCGCGCCGGGCGTCGGCCGCTCGGCGGATGCCGCAACGGCGCAATTTCGCCTAGACTCCGTGTCGATCCGGTTACGTAAAAGGAGTGCCCGATGTCCACCCTGTATTCGTTCAGCGCTGAGACGCTCGCCGGTGCGCCGGCCCCGCTCGACGCGTATCGCGGCAAGGTGCTGCTGATCGTCAACACCGCGAGCGAGTGCGGTTTCACGCCGCAGTACGCGGGCCTGCAGAAGCTGTACGACCAGTACGCGGCGCGCGGCTTCTTCGTGCTCGGGTTTCCGTGCAACCAGTTCGGTAAGCAGGAGCCGGGCGACGCCGCGCAGATCGGCGCGTTCTGCGAGCGCAACTACGGCGTCACGTTCCCGATGTTCGCGAAGATCGACGTGAAAGGCGACCACGCGCATCCGCTGTACCGCTACCTGACCGACGAGGCGCCCGGCATTCTCGGCCTCAAGGCGATCAAGTGGAATTTCACGAAATTCCTGGTCGATCGCGACGGGCGCATCGTCAAGCGCTACGCGCCGTCGACCAAGCCCGACGAAATCGCCGCGGATATCGACAAGCTGCTGTGAGGGCGGCGGGGCGGCGCCAACGTCGCCCCGGCCGTTACAGGATCGGCGCGAACAGCCGTGCGACGTGCATCGCGATGCGCCGCCACGCAGGCGACTGGCGGTATTCGTTCGCGTCGACTTCGTATGCCTGCGCGAAGTCGGCATCGAGCATCGTCTCGACCTCGCCGGCGAACGCGCGGTCGACGGTCAGCACCATGATCTCGAAATTGAGCCGGAACGAGCGGTTGTCGAGATTCGCGCTGCCGATCGCCGCGGCGATGTCGTCGATCAGCACGACCTTCTGGTGCAGGAAGCCGGGCCGGTAGCGGAACACCTTCACGCCCGCATCGACGAGGTCGCGCGCGTACAGCTTCGACGCCTCGAACACCACGTAGTGATCGCGCCGGCTCGGGATCAGGATGCGCACGTCGACGCCGCGCATTACCGCGAGCTTCAGTGCGGAGATCACCGCTTCGTCGGGGACGAGATACGGCGTGGTGATCCAGACCCGCTCGCGCGCGGCATTGATCGCCTCGACGAAGAACAGCGAGCCCGTTTCCTGCTTGTCGGCCGGCCCCATCGGCACCGCGAGGCAATGCATGCCGTCGCCGGGCTGCGCGGGCGGCGGCAGCGCGATCGGCGGCAGCTTCTGCGTCGCCCAGTGCCAGTCTTCGGCGAACACGTACTGGATGCTCGCGACCACCGGGCCGCGGATCTCGATGTGCGTGTCGCGCCACGGCGACAGGCGCGGCTTCGCGCCGAGATATTCGACGCCGACGTTGTGGCCGCCGACGAACGCGCGGTTGCCGTCGACCACGACGATCTTGCGATGGTTGCGGAAGTTCAGCTGGAAGCGGTTGACGAACTTCCGGTTGGTCGCGAACGGATGGACCTCGACACCGCCGCGGCGCAACGTGTCGACGTAGCTGTGCGGCAGGTCGAAGCTGCCGATGCTGTCGTACAGCAGGCAGCAGCGCACGCCGGCCGCCGCGCGTGCGAGCAGCGAGTCGCGCAGCATCTGGCCGAGCGCGTCGTCGCGCACGATGAAGAACTGGACGACCACGTAGTCGCGCGCGGCGTCGATCGCCGACAGGATCGCGGAGAACGTCGCGTCGCCGTTCACGAGCGTGCGCACCGAGTTGCCGCCGAGGAACGGCATGCCGCCGAGCCGCGTCAGCGCGAGCACGGCGGACGGGCCGAGCGCGTCGGCGGCCGGCCCGTCGGTCGCGTCGGTGCTGAGCCATGGCGAGCGCGGTGTGTGCATGCGCAACATTTCGAGCTCGTGGCGCCGTGCGTCGACGTAGCCGGAGAACTTGCTGCGGCCGAGGAACAGGTACGGAACGAGCGTCAGGTACGGCATGGCCGCGAGCGAGACGGCCCACGCGATCGCGCCTTGCGACGTGCGCGTGTTCATGATCGCATGGCACGCCGCGACGATCCCGAGCACGTGGATGGTCAGGATCAGGGTGCCGAGATGTAGCCAGTCGAGGGTCATGGGCGCGTGACGGACTCCTGAAGTCGTGCGGCCGGGCGGCCGCCTACGCGCATCTTACCCAACCGTGCGGCGCAATGGTGCGCCGCACGGCGGGCGGGCCGGAAAGGCTCAGGCCTTGCGCGGCAGGTCCGACGCCTGGATCAGGAACACGGCGTCGTCGCCCGCGCTGGTGGGCAGCCACGTGAGCTCGAGGCCGCCGAACGCCGCTTCGACGTTCTCGCGCTCGTTGCCGATCTCGACGACGAGCACGCCGTCGTCGTGCAGCCAGCGATGCGCTTCGGCGACGATGCGTCGCACGATGTCCATGCCGTCGTCGCCGCCCGCGAGCGCCATCTCCGGCTCGTGCCGGTATTCGGGCGGCAGTGCGGCCATCGACGATGCATTCACGTACGGCGGGTTCGTCAGGATCACGTCGTAGCGCGAGCCCGGGTCGGTGCGGAAGGCGGGCAGCGGGGCGTAGAGGTCGCCGCGGTGCAGCCCGATGCGGTCTTCGAGGCCGTAGTCGCGCACGTTGATCTCCGCGACTTCCAGCGCCTTGTCCGACAGGTCGACCGCGTCGATCTCGGCATTCGGGAACGCGCTCGCAGCGAGGATCGCGAGGCAGCCGGAACCGGTGCACAGTTCGAGTACCGCGCCGACCTGCTCGGGATCGGCGACATACGGCTGCAGCCCGTCGTCGAGCAGCTCCCCGATGAACGAGCGCGGCACGATCACGCGTTCGTCGACATAGAAGCGGTGGCCGTGCATCCATGCTTCGTGCGTGAGGTACGCGGCCGGCACGCGGTCGGTCGCGCGCCGCTCGATCACCGCGAGCACGGCCGCGATCTCGTCGGGCAGCAGGCGCGCGTCGAGGAACGGCTCGAGCGTGTCGAGCGGCAGGTCGAGCGTGCGCAGCACGAGGTAGGCCGCTTCGTCGTACGCGTTGTCGGAGCCGTGGCCGAACGCGAGCTTCGCCTTCGAGAAGCGCGTGACCGCGTAGCGCAGCAGGTCGCGAACAGTGGCAAAAGGTGTCGTCATGCGGGGCTCCATCAGGCGATCAGTTGTTCGAGCACGCGGCGGTACACGTTCTTCAGCGGATCGACGAAGCGCACCTCGATGTGCTCGTCGATCTTGTGGATGCTGCCGTTCGGCGGACCGAATTCGATCACCTGCGGGCAGATGCGCGCGATGAAACGGCCGTCCGACGTGCCGCCCGTCGTCGACAGCTCGGTCGTGATGCCGGTCTCGGTACGGATCGCGTTCTCCAGCGCGCCCGACAGCTCGCCGCGCGGCGTGAGGAACGGCAGGCCGCTGACCGACCACTTCAGCGTGTATTCGAGGCCGTGCCTGTCGAGGATCGCGTGCACGCGTGCCTGCAGGCCCTCGACCGTGCTCGCGGTCGAGAAGCGGAAGTTGAACAGCAGGTCGGCGTGGCCGGGGATCACGTTGGTCGCGCCGGTGCCCGCGTGCAGGTTCGACACCTGCCACGTGGTCGGCGGGAAGTATTCGTTGCCTTCGTCCCACTGCTCGGCGGCGAGCTCGGCGAGCGCCGGCGCGAGCAGGTGGATCGGGTTCTTCGCGAGGTGCGGGTACGCGATATGGCCCTGCACGCCCTTGATGACCAGTTCGCCCGACATCGACCCGCGGCGGCCGTTCTTGACGACGTCGCCGAGCTCGGCGGTCGACGTCGGTTCGCCGACGATGCAGTAGTCGAGGCGCTCGCCACGTTCCTGCAGCAGCTCGACGACCTTCACGGTGCCGTCGGTGGCCGGGCCTTCCTCGTCGCTCGTGATCAGGAACGCGATCGCGCCGCGGTGGCCGGGGTGGGCCGCGACGAATTCCTCGGACGCGACGACGAACGCCGCGAGCGACGTCTTCATGTCGGCTGCGCCACGGCCGTACAGCTTGCCGTCGCGATGGGCGGGAATGAACGGCGGCGAGGTCCACTGCTCGAGCGGGCCGGTCGGCACGACGTCGGTGTGGCCCGCGAACGCGAGCAGCTTGCCGTCGCGGCCGTCGGCGCCGCGCTTGACGGCCCACAGGTTGGTCACGCCGTGCGACGCGATGGTCTCGCATTCGAAGCCGAGCGCGGTGAGGCGCTCGGTCATGATCTGCTGGCAGTGCTGGTCGTCGGGCGTCACGGACGCGCGGGCGATCAGCTGTTCGGTAAGGGCTAGGGTGGCGGACATGGTTCGGACCACTTTCGATAAAAAATGCCGGCGCGGTGGCCGGCAGCGACAGGGCGTCGGGCTGCGCCGACAGGGCGCAGCGCGGTCGGCCCTATGCGGCAAACAGCGCCGCGTATTGATCGGCCACGAAGCCGAGCGATTTCACGCGGCCGTTGACGACGAGCACGGGGCGCTTGATGACCGACGGCTTGTGGATCATCAGCGCGACCGCGCCGGTCTTCGATTCGGCGGCCGCCTTCATTGCGTCGTCCAGGCCGCGCCACGTCGTGCCGCGCTTGTTGACGAGCGCGTCGAGCGACACGTCCTTCAGCCAGTCTTCGATCAGCGGCGCGCTGACGCCGAGCTTCTTGAAATCGTGGAACTCGAACTCGACGCCGTGATCGTCCAGCCACACGCGGGCCTTCTTCACGGTGTCGCAGTTCGGAATGCCGTAGACGACCACGGTGTGCGGCTTGGCCATCAGTCGCCTCGCAGCAGCTCGTTCAGGCCGACCTTCGCACGCGTCTTCGCGTCGACCTTCTTGACGATCACTGCGCAGTACAGGCTGTGCGAACCGTCCTTCGACGGCAGGTTGCCGGCGACGACGACCGAGCCGGCCGGGATGCGGCCGTAGCTGACTTCGCCCGTCTCGCGGTCGTAGATCTTCGTGCTCTGGCCGAGGTACACGCCCATCGAGATCACCGAGTTTTCCTCGACGATCACGCCTTCGACGACTTCCGAGCGCGCGCCGATGAAGCAGTTGTCTTCGATGATGACCGGGTTTGCCTGCAGCGGCTCGAGCACGCCGCCGATGCCGACGCCGCCCGACAGGTGCACGTTCTTGCCGATCTGCGCGCACGAACCGACCGTCGCCCACGTGTCGACCATCGTGCCTTCGTCGACGTACGCGCCGATGTTGGTGTACGACGGCATCAGCACGACGTTCTTCGCGATGAACGAGCCGCGGCGCGCGATGGCCGGCGGGACGACGCGGAAGCCGCCCGCGGCGAAATCTTCAGCCGTGTAGTTCGCGAACTTCGACGGCACCTTGTCGTAGAACTGCGAGTAGCCGCCGGCCGGCATCGGGGCGTTGTCTTCCAGGCGGAACGACAGCAGCACGGCCTTCTTCAGCCACTGGTGCACGGTCCAGTTGCCGTCGATTTTCTCGGCCACGCGCAGCGCGCCCTTGTCGAGCTGCTCGATCGCGTGAGCGACGGCTTCGCGGACGTCGGCGGGCGCGGCCTTCGGCGACAGCTCGGCGCGGTTGTCCCAGGCGGTATCGATGATTTGCTGAAGTTGTTGCGACATGTTCGTTTTCGCAGGAGATGGATGGAATTGATCGGGATGGACGATTACCGCGCGAGAGCCCGGCAGAAATCGACGATGCGTTGCGCGCCCTCGACGCATTCGGGGGTGCCCGCGACGAGCGCGATCCGGATGAAATCGCGGCCCGGATTCGACCCGTGCGCATCGCGCGCCAGGTACGAGCCGGGCAGAACCGTCACATTATAGTCGGCGTACAGGCGGCGGGCGAACTCGGTGTCCGACAGCCCGGTGCGCGACACGTTGGCCCACAGGTAAAACGCGGCGTCGGGCAGTTTCACGTCGATCACGTCGGCGAGCATCGGCGTGACCGTATTGAACTTCTGCAGGTACAGCGCGCGGTTCTCGCGCACGTGCGCTTCGTCGTTCCACGCGGCGATGCTCGCGTGCTGCCAGACCGGCGACAGCGCCGCGCCGTGGTAGGTGCGGTACAGCAGGAATTGCTTCAGCAGCGCCGCGTCGCCGGCGACGAAGCCCGAGCGCATGCCCGGCACGTTCGAGCGCTTCGACAGGCTCGACAGCATCACGAGGCGCTCGAAGCCGCGGCCGAGGCGGTGCGCGGCCTCGAGGCCGCCGAGCGGCGGCGCCGCTTCGTCAAAGTAGATTTCCGAATAGCATTCGTCGGACGCGATCACGAAGCCGTGGCGGTCGGACAGCGCGAACAGCTCGCGCCAGTCGTCGAGCGTCAGCACGGCGCCCGTCGGGTTGCCCGGCGAGCACACGTACAGCAGCTGCGTGCGCGCCCAGACGGCATCGGGCACGGCCGCGTAGTCGCACGCGAAATTGCGGGCCGGGTCGCTGTTCGCGAAATAGGGTTCGGCACCGGCCAGCAGCGCCGCGCCTTCGTAAATTTGATAGAAAGGATTCGGACAGAGTACGATCGCCTTCTCGCCCTGTGCGGCCGGGCGCGCGTCGATCACCGTCTGCGCGAGCGAGAACAGCGCTTCGCGCGACCCCGACACGGGCAGCACCTGCGTGGCCGGATCGATCGCCGGCAGCCCGTAGCGGCGCTCGAGCCAGTGCGCGATCGACGTGCGCAGCGCGTCCGAGCCGGCCGTGGCCGGGTACGACGCGAGGCCGTCGAGCGAGGCCACGACGGCGTCGCGGATCAGCGCCGGCGTCGGGTGCTTGGGCTCGCCGATGCCGAAGCTGATCGGTTTGAGGTCGCCGGAAGGCGTCACGTCCTTGAACAGGGCGCGCAGCTTTTCGAAGGGATAGGGCTGGAGCGAGTCGAGTCGAGGGTTCACGGGCGAAGCGGCCATCGCGGCCGGTTGGAGCGAAAGAAGCGGCGGGCGTGCCGCGCGGCTGCGAACGGGCGCCGACGGCGCACGGATCGCAACGAACGATTATAGCGTGACGGCATGCGGTCACGGCCTGCCGGAACGGCAGCCGGGCCGGCCGAATAAAGGGTATCGAACCAAATGAATAACGCGGTACGCGGCAGCCTGCCGACGCTGGCCATCCTGATCGGCGCATCGGTATGGGGCCTGATCTGGTATCCGTTGCGGATCCTCGCGTCGCTCGGCGTGACGGGCACGCTCGCGAGCGCGCTGACGAGCCTCGTCGCGTTCCTGTTCGTGATCGTCGTGCGGCACCGCACGATCGCGACGCTGCGCTGGCACTGGGTGCTGCCGGGCATCGCGGTGACGGCCGGCGTGACGAACCTCGGTTTCGTATGGGGCACGATCCACGGCGAGGTGCTGCGCGTGATGCTGCTGTTCTACCTGACCCCGGCGTGGACCGCGATCTACGCGCACTTCCTGCTGCGCGAACGGCTGACCTGGGCCGGCGCGGGGCTCGCGGCGCTGTCGATCGGCGGCGCGATGCTGATGCTGTGGTCGCCGCAGCTCGGCCTGCCGCTGCCGGCCAATCCGGCCGAATGGGCCGGCCTCGCGGCCGGGCTGAGCTTCGCGATGAGCAACGTGCTCGTGATCAAGGCGAGCCGCGAGCTGCCGGAGATGCGCGCGGAAATGCGCACCGCGACGCTGTTCGGCGGCGCGGCCGTGTTCGGTGCGATCGCGTCGCTGTTCGAGGGGCTGCCGGCCGTGCCGGCGGGTGGCCAGCTGGGGACGGCCGCGCTGATCATCGCCGCGATCGGCGTGACGATGGCGTCGAACAACCTGCTCGTGCAGTACGGCCTCGCGCGCGTACCGGCGAACCGTGCGTCGATCATCATGCTGTTCGAGATCGTGATTACCGCGCTGTCGGCGTGGGTGTTCGCGAGCGAGCTGCCGACCGCGCGCGAATGGGCGGGCGGCGTGTGCATCGTGCTGGCGACGCTGCTGTCGAGCCGGGTCCATCGGGCCGCGCCCGCACCGGGCAAACCCGGCGACGGTCGGGACGGCGCACGCGCGATGGTATGATGGAAGCCGTTTGCGGGGCCCAACGCTGTATGCGCGCGGCCCCGTTTTTGAATTCCGGGGCGCATCGCGCGCATGGGCCGTCCGGCCCCGCGCAGTGCGGCCCCGTCCGTTTCACACCTTCTTCACATCCGATACCGCCGTGCGTCTGAGCTCGATCAAACTCGCTGGCTTCAAATCCTTTGTCGATCCCACGCATTTCCAGGTTCCGGGCCAGCTTGTCGGCGTGGTGGGCCCGAACGGGTGCGGCAAGTCCAACATCATCGATGCCGTGCGCTGGGTGCTCGGCGAGTCGCGTGCCTCCGAGCTGCGCGGCGAGTCGATGCAGGACGTGATCTTCAACGGCTCGACCGCACGCAAGCCCGGCAGCCGGGCCAGCGTCGAGCTGATCTTCGACAACTCCGACGGCCGTGCGGCCGGGCAGTGGGGCCAGTACGGCGAGATCGCCGTGAAGCGCGTGCTCACGCGCGACGGCACGTCGAGCTACTACATCAACAACCTGCCGGCGCGCCGCCGCGACATCCAGGACATCTTCCTCGGCACGGGCCTCGGGCCGCGTGCGTACGCGATCATCGGGCAGGGCATGATCGCGCGGATCATCGAGGCGAAGCCGGAAGAGCTGCGCGTGTTCCTCGAGGAAGCCGCCGGCGTGTCGAAGTACAAGGAACGCCGCCGCGAAACCGAGAACCGCCTGCACGACACGCGCGAGAACCTGACGCGCGTCGAGGACATCGTCCGCGAGCTCGGCGCGAACCTCGAGAAGCTCGAGGCGCAGGCCGTCGTCGCGACCAAGTACAAGGAACTCGTCGCCGACGGCGAGGAGAAGCAGCGCCTGCTGTGGCTGCTGCGCAAGAACGAGGCCGCCGGCGAGCAGCAGAAGCAGCAGCGCGCGATCGAACAGGCGCAGATCGACCTCGAGGCGCAGACTGCGAAGCTGCGCGAGGTCGAGGCGCAGCTCGAGACGCTGCGCGTCGCGCACTACGCGGCGAGCGACGCGATGCAGGGCGCGCAGGGTTCGCTGTACGAGGCGAACGCCGAGGTGAGCCGCCTCGAGGCCGAGATCAAGTTCATCGTCGAATCGCGCAATCGCGTGCAGGCGCAGATCGCCGCGCTGAACGCGCAGCGCGAGCAATGGCGCGCGCAGGCCGAGAAGGCGCAGGACGAGCTCGAGGAAGCCGAAGAGGCGCGCGCGATGGCCGACGAGAAGGCCGCGCTCGCCGAAGACAACGCGGCGTCGAAGCACGACGCGCTGCCGGCGCTCGAAGCGAAGTGGCGCGACGCGCAGGCGCAGCTCAACGACGAGCGCGCGCGGATCGCGCAGACCGAACAGTCGCTGAAGCTCGAGGCCGCGCACCAGCGCAACGCCGACCAGCAGCTCCAGCAGCTTCAGCAGCGCCATGAGCGCCTGAAGGGCGAAGCGGGCGGGCTCGATGCGCCGGACGAAGCGCAGCTCGAGGAGCTGCGCATGCAGCTCGCCGAGCAGGAAGAGATCCTCGCCGAAGCACAGGCGCGCCTTGCCGACGCACAGGAAACGGTGCCGCGTCTCGACGGCGAACGCCGTGCCGCGCAGGAGCGCGTGCAGGCCGAAGCCGCGCAGATCCACCAGCTCGAGGCGCGCCTCGCCGCGCTGAAGCAGCTGCAGGAAAACGTGCAGACCGAAGGCAAGATCCAGCCGTGGCTCGACAAGCACGAGCTCGGCGCGCTGCCGCGTCTGTGGAAGAAGCTGCATGTCGAGGCCGGCTGGGAAGCGGCGCTCGAGGCCGTGCTGCGCGAGCGCCTCGCGGCGCTCGAGGTATCGAATCTCGACTGGGTGAAGGCGTTCGCGACCGATGCGCCGCCCGCGAAGCTCGCGTTCTACGCGCCGCCCGCGGCCGGCGAGGCGCCCGCCGCGGTGGCCGGGCTGCGTCCGGTGCTGTCGCTCGTGCGCATCGATGATGCAGGTATTCGCGCGGTGCTGAACGACTGGCTCGGCAACGTGTACGTCGCCGACGACGTCGCCCAGGCGCTTGCCGCGCGTGCGCAGCTGCCGGCAGGCGGCGCGTTCGTCGTCAAGGCCGGCCATGTCGTCACGCGCGTCGGCGTGCAGCTGTACGCAGCCGATTCGGAGCAGGCCGGGATGCTGGCCCGCCAGCAGGAAATCGAAAACCTGGCGCGCCAGGTGCGTGCGCAGGCGCTGCTCGCCGACGAGGCGCGTACGGCCGCCGTGCGTGCGGAGGCCGCGCACACGCAGGCCACGCAGGCGCTCGGCGACGTGCGCGCGCAGGCCGAACGTGCGACGCAGCGCGTGCACGCGCTGCAGATGGACGTGCTGAAGCTCGCGCAGGCGCACGAACGCTACACGCAGCGCAGCACGCAGATCCGTGAGGAACTCGAGGAAATCGGCGCGCAGATCGAGGAGCAGCGCGCGCTGCGCGCGGAATCGGAAGCGAATTTCGAGCGTTTCGACGGCGAACTCGCTGAACTGCAGGCGCGCTTCGAAGACAACCAGCTCGCGTTCGAATCGCTCGACGAATCGCTGACGCACGCGCGCCAGGAAGCGCGCGACCTCGAGCGCGGCGCGAACGACGCGCGCTTCGCCGCGCGCAACGCGGTGACGCGGATCGACGAACTCAAGCGCAGCATCCAGGTCGCGCACGAGCAGAGCGAGCGCGTTGCCGGGTCGCTGGAAGACGCGCGCGCCGAACTCGAGACGATCAACGAGCAGACCGCGCACACGGGCCTGCAGGACGCGCTCGAGATTCGCGCGGTGAAGGAAGAAGCGCTGCAGGCCGCGCGGATCGAGCTCGACGACCTGACCGCGAAGCTGCGCGCGTCGGACGAGCAGCGCCTCGTGGCCGAGCGTTCGCTGCAGCCGCTGCGCGACCGCATCACCGAATTGCAGCTGAAGGAGCAGGCCGCGCGCCTGTCCGTCGAGCAGTTCGCCGAGCAGCTCGTGACGGCCGAGGTCGACGAGGCCGCGCTGTCCGCGAAGCTGACGCCGGACCTGAAGCCGTCGTACCTGCAGGGCGAAGTCACGCGCCTGAACAACGCGATCAACGCGCTCGGCCCGGTGAACATGGCCGCGCTCGACGAGCTGAAGGCCGCGAGCGAGCGCAAGGTGTTCCTCGATGCGCAGTCGGCCGACCTGATCGACGCGATCACGACGCTCGAAGATGCGATCCACAAGATCGACCAGGAAACCCGCACGCTGCTGCAGGGCACCTTCGACGAGGTCAACCGTCACTTCAGCGACCTGTTCCCGCGCCTGTTCGGCGGCGGCCAGGCGAAGCTGATCATGACGGGCGACGAGATTCTCGATGCCGGCGTGCAGGTGATGGCGCAGCCGCCCGGCAAGAAGAACGCGACGATTCACCTGCTGTCGGGCGGCGAGAAGGCGCTGACCGCGACCGCGCTGGTGTTCGCGATGTTCCAGCTGAACCCGGCGCCGTTCTGTCTGCTCGACGAGGTCGACGCGCCGCTCGACGACGCGAACACCGAGCGTTTCGCGAATCTCGTGCGCGCGATGTCCGACAAGACGCAGTTCCTGTTCATCTCGCACAACAAGATCGCGATGGAAATGGCGCAGCAGCTGATCGGCGTGACGATGCAGGAGCAGGGCGTGTCGCGGATCGTTGCGGTGGACATGGAAACGGCCGCGGGTTTTGCCCAGAATTGACGTTTGACGAAACCGGATCGCGTTCGCGCGGCGCATGACGCGCCCGTTCGCGGTCCCGACGAAAAAGAATTGCTGATGGAGCGTGCATGGACGAGTTGACACTCGGTTTGATCGGCGCGGGCGCTGTCGTGGTGGGCGGCGTCGTGGTCTACAACGCATGGCAGGGCGCGAAAGTCCGGCGCAGGATGCCGCGCCCGATGCCGGAGGAAGCGGCCGAGGCGATGAACCGCCCCGAGCGCGACGAAGAGTTGCCGTTCATCGAACCGGTGCGTCAGCCGGTGCGCCGCGAGCCCGCGGCACCGGTCGCGGCGGCCGCTGCTGCTGCGCCGGTTGAAGTCGCGCGCGTCGAGCCGACGTTCGGTGGCGCTGCACCGGCCGACATGCCGGCCGATCTGCAGGCCGAGGCGACCGGCGTCGACACGCCGTCCGACGTGACCGAGCCGGCTGCCGGTGAAGAAGCCGTGCCCGCCGGCGCGCACGAAGCACCGGCCGAGGCGGCCGAGCTGTCCGAACCTGTGCTGCCGGCCGCGACGACGATCTCGTCCGCGCCGCCCGCGATCGTCGACCGCCGGATCGACTGCATCGTGCCGATCCGCCTCGCCGGGCCGCTGCCGGGCGACAAGATCCTGCCGGCCGCGCAGCGGCTGCGCCGCGCGGGCAGCAAGCCCGTGCACATCGAAGGCAAGCCGGAAGGCGGCCAGTGGGAGCTGCTGCAGAACGGCGTGCGCTACGAAGAGCTGCGCGCGGCCGCACAGCTCGCGAATCGCAGCGGCGCGCTGAACGAGCTCGAATTCTCCGAGTTCGTGACGGGCGTCCAGCAGTTCGCCGACGCGATCGACGGCGCACCGGAATTCCCGGACATGATGGAAACGGTCGCGATGGCGCGCGAGCTCGACGCGTTCGCCGCGCAGTGCGACGCGCAGCTGTCGATCAACGTGATGTCGGACGGCGCGCCGTGGTCGGCGAACTACGTGCAGGCGGTCGCTTCGCAGGACGGGCTGCTGCTGTCGCGCGACGGCACGCGGTTCGTGAAGCTCGACGCGAAGCAGAACCCGGTGTTCATGCTGCAGTTCGGCGATACGAACTTCCTGCGTGACGACCTCACGTACAAGGGCGGCAACATGATCACGCTGGTGCTCGACGTGCCGGTTGCCGAAGAGGACATCCTGCCGTTCCGGCTGATGTGCGATTACGCGAAGTCGCTGTCCGAGCGGATCGGCGCGCGCGTCGTCGACGATTCGCGCCGGCCGCTGCCGGAATCGCAGCTGCTCGCGATCGAGCAGCAGCTGATGAAGCTGTACGCGAAGCTCGAGGAAGCCGGCATCCCGGCCGGTTCGTCGGTCACGCGCCGCCTCTTCAGCCAGTAACGCGAGGGTGCGGACGGCGGGCTTCGGCGTCGCTGTCCGTCATTGCAGCGCACACCGCTTCGTGTGCGCTGCAACACGCTTATCGGGCCTGCATTGCATGCCCCGCCGCGGCGTCAAACTGAGATAATCGGGCATCCGATTTTTCAGAACGACTCTGCCGCCAGCATGGCCCGAACCCAAGCCGAACCGCCAGCCAGCCAGCCCGACGCGCGCGCCGCGTGGCTGCGCGACCAACTCGAGCGCGCGAACCACGCCTACTACGTGCTCGACCAGCCGGATCTGCCCGACGCCGAGTACGACCGGCTGTTCCGCGAGCTGCAGCAGCTCGAAACCGATCATCCCGAACTCGTGACGCCCGATTCGCCGACGCAACGCGTGGGCGGCGAGGCGGCCGGCGGTTTCACGCCGGTCGTCCACGACGCGCCGATGCTGTCGCTGAACAACGGTTTCGCCGACGAGGACATCGTCGCATTCGACAAGCGCATCGCCGATGCGCTCGACAAGACGACCGATCTCGCCGGCTCGGTGACGGAGCCCGTCGCATACGCGTGCGAACTGAAGTTCGACGGTCTGGCGATCTCGCTGCGCTACGAGCAGGGCGTGTTCGTGCAGGCGTCGACGCGCGGCGACGGGACGACGGGCGAGGACGTGACCGAGAACGTGCGCACGATCCGCTCGATTCCGCTGAAGCTGAAGGGCAAGAACGTGCCGGCCGTGCTCGACGTGCGCGGCGAGGTGCTGATGTTCAAGCGCGATTTCGCACGCCTGAACGAACGCCAGCGCGCGGCCGAGCAGCGCGAATTCGCGAACCCGCGCAACGCGGCGGCCGGCAGCCTGCGCCAGCTCGACTCGAAGATCACCGCGCAGCGTCCGCTGTCGTTCTTCGCGTACGGGATCGGCGTGCTCGACGGGATGCCGATGCCCGACACGCACAGCGCGCTGCTCGACTGGTACGAGTCGCTCGGCCTGCCCGTGAACCGCGAGCGCGCGGTCGTGCAGGGCGCCGACGGCTTGCTCGACTTCTTCCGCAAGGTCGGCGAGAAGCGTGACGCGCTGCCGTACGACATCGACGGCGTCGTCTACAAGGTCAACCGGCGCGACGAGCAGGAGCGGCTCGGCTTCGTGTCGCGCGCGCCGCGCTTCGCGCTCGCGCACAAGTTTCCGGCACAGGAAGCGCTGACGAAGCTCGTCGCGATCGACGTGCAGGTCGGCCGCACCGGCGCGATCACGCCGGTCGCGCGCCTCGAGCCCGTGTTCGTCGGCGGCGCGACCGTCACCAACGCGACGCTGCACAACGAAGACGAAGTGCGCCGCAAGGACATCCGGATCGGCGACACCGTGATCGTGCGCCGTGCGGGCGACGTGATCCCCGAGGTCGTCGGCGCGCTGCTCGACCGGCGTCCGGCCGACGCGGCCGAATTCGTGATGCCGACCGAATGCCCGGTGTGCGGCTCGAAGATCGAGCGCCTGCCGGACGAGGCGATCGCGCGCTGCACGGGCGGGCTGTTCTGCCCGGCGCAGCGCAAGCAGGCGCTGTGGCATTTCGCGCAGCGCCGCGCGCTCGACATCGACGGGCTCGGCGAGAAGATCATCGACCAGCTCGTCGACCTGAATCTCGTGCGCACGCCGGCCGACCTGTTCAATCTCGGTTTCGCGACGCTCGCCGAGCTCGACCGTTTCGCCGAGAAGTCCGCCCAGAATCTGCTGGATTCGCTGGAGAAGGCGAAGCACACGACGCTCGCGCGCTTCATCTACGGGCTTGGCATCCGGCATGTCGGCGAATCGACCGCGAAGGATCTCGCGAAGCATTTCGGCTCGCTGACGCCGATCATGGATGCGTCGCTCGAGGAACTGCTCGAAGTCAACGACGTCGGGCCGATCGTCGCCGAGTCGCTTCACCAGTTCTTCGCGGAAGAGCACAACCGGACCGTGATCGAGCAGCTGCGCGCGCCGGGCAAGGTCACCTGGCCGGAAGGGCCGCCCGCGCCGAAGGCGCCGCAGGGCGTGCTGGCGGGCAAGACGGTCGTGCTGACAGGCACGCTGCCGACGCTCACGCGCGATGCCGCGAAGGAGATGCTCGAGGCGGCGGGCGCGAAGGTCGCGGGCTCGGTATCGAAGAAGACGGATTACGTGGTCGCGGGCGCCGAAGCCGGCAGCAAGCTCGTGAAGGCCGAGGAACTCGGCATCCCCGTGCTGGACGAAGACGGTCTGCACCAACTCCTGGAGGGCAATACGCCATGATTCGCGAGATCCTGAAGATGGGCGATCCGCGCCTGCTCGAAATCGCCAAGCCGGTCGAGCGGTTCGATACCCCCGAACTGCACGAGATCGTCGCGGACATGTTCGAGACGATGCACCACGCGAACGGCGCCGGGCTGGCCGCGCCGCAGATCGGTATCGGGCTGCAGATCATCATCTTCGGCTTCGGCAACAACAACCGCTACCCGGATGCGCCGCCGGTGCCGGAGACGGTGCTGATCAACCCGAAGGTCGAATTCATGCCGCCGGACATGGAGGAGGGCTGGGAAGGCTGCCTGTCGGTGCCGGGCATGCGCGGCGTCGTCAGCCGCTATGCGAAGGTGCGCTACAGCGGCTTCGACCAGTTCGGCGAGAAGATCGACCGCGTCGCCGACGGGTTCCACGCGCGCGTGGTCCAGCACGAATACGATCACCTGATCGGCAAGCTGTACCCGATGCGGATCACCGACTTCACGCGCTTCGGCTTCACCGAGGTGCTGTTCCCGGGGCTCGATCCAACCGACGACGACTGATCGTCCGGCGTCCGGCAAAAAAGAAAAAGCCCGCGCAAGCGGGCTTTTTCTTTGCATGGCGTACGTGGCGAGCCGGCGGTCAGAACGTCTCGTCGGCCGACAGGTAGCGCCATTGGCCCTGCGGCAGCGCGCCGAGCATCACGCGGCCCATGCGCACGCGCTTCAGGCCGATCACGTCGAGGCCAACCAGTTCGCACATGCGGCGGATCTGGCGCTTCTTGCCTTCGCGCAACACGAAGCGCAGCTGCTCGCCGTTCTGCCAGCTGACCAGCGCGGGCTTCAGCGCGACGCCGTCGAGTTCGAGGCCGTGGCGCAGCTTCGCGAGCGATTCCGCCGGGAAGTGCTGGTCGATGTCGATGAGCCGCTCGCCGAAGCGCACGCGTACCAGGTACTCCTTGTCGATGTCCGACTGCTCGCCGATCAGCTGCTTCGCGACCACGCCGTTCTGCGTCAGCACGAGCAGGCCGGTGGAGTCGATGTCGAGCCGGCCGGCCGGCGCGAGTGCGTGCAGGTGCTGCGGCGAGAAGCGCACCGGCGAATGGTCGCCGCTCCAGCGGTTCGCGCGCGTAATCAGCACGGCCGCCGGCTCGTAGCCGTCTTCCGCCTGGCCCGACACATAGCCGACCGGCTTGTGCAGCAGGATCGTCACCTGCGCGGCCTGCGCGGCGCTCGCGCGCTCGTCGATCTCGATTTTCTGGTCGGCGCGGACCTTGGTGCCGAGCGTGTCGATGCGTTCGCCGTCGACGAGCACCCAGCCCTTTTCGATCCACTCGTCGGCTTCGCGGCGCGAGCACATGCCGAGCTCCGACATCCGCTTCGACAGGCGCATCAGGCCCGTTTCGTCGCCGTAGTCGACGTCGGCCGCGGCGCGCTTGACCGGTTGCGCGGTCTTGACCGCGCCGAACGAGCGGCGCTCGCCTTCGCGTGCGGGGCGAGCCGGACGGTCGCCGAAGCTGCGCTTCGCGCCTTCGCCGGCTGCCTTGTCGCGATAGGACGGGCGCTTGCCTTCATCGGTGCCTGCGCGACGCGGACGTGAATCGTCATCGCGACGCGGCGGACGATCGGACGACGTGCGGCGGTCGCCGAAGCTGCGCTTCGCGCCTTCACCGGATGCGTTGTCGCGATACGGCGCGCGTGCACCGCCTTCGCCACCTGCACGACGCGGACGTGCATCGTCATCACGGCGCGGCGGACGATCGGACGACGTGCGACGGTCGCCGAAGCTGCGCTTCGCGCCTTCGCCGCCTGCGTTGTCGCGATAAGGCGTACGCGGGCCGCGTTCGGCACCGCCGTCACGCGGCGCACGCTTGGCCGGTGCGCGATCCGCGCCCGGGCGCTCGGCGCCTGCGGCACCGCGCGGCTTGAACGAGCGTTCGCCTGCGCCGGCCGGGGCGGCCTTCTTCGGGCGGGCCGGCTTATCGCCTGCGGGCGGCGCCGCGGGACGCACCGCCTTGCGGGCGACGAGGCTGCCGGAGCGGACAGGGGCGCGGGTCGGCGACGCCGGCTTCGGATTCTTGACGGTTAGTTTGGTGCGCATAAACGCTGGAATTCATTCAGACTGCGATCGCACGCAGCAATTCGGTTTCGAGCTGGATCTGCAGGCGGTTGTCGGACAGGCCGGCACCCGCGAGCAGGAAGATGTCCTCGACGCGTTCGCCGAGCGTATTGATCCGCGCCGCGTGGACGCCGATCTGATGCTCGGCGAGTACGCGCGCGATCGAATAGAGAAGGCCCGGCCGGTCGTTGGCCGACACGGACAGGATGTAGTACTGGCCGCGCTCGTCGGCCCGCAGGTCGACGCGCGGCGTGATCGGAAACGTCCGCGACAGCCTCGACAGGCGGCCCTTGGACGGCTCCGGCAGCGGGGCGGTTTCGGCGAGCCGCGTCGCGAGCTGCTGTTCGACGAGATTCGCGATGTCGCGGTAACGCACGTCGCGCTCGGTCTGCGTGACGATGAAGTTGTCGAGCGCATAGCCGTGCCGCGTCGTGCTGACGCGCGCGTCGAGCACCGACAGCCCGTTGCGGTCGAAATACGCGCAGATGCCCGCGAACAGGTCGGGGCGGTCCTTCACGTACACGAGCACCTGCAGTGCGTCGCCGATCGGCGACGGCCGCGCGCGGACGATCGCGGTTTCGGCGTTCACGTGCCGGTACAGCACGCGCGTCTGCCACGCGATGTCGGCCGCGTCGTGACGCAGGAAGAAGCCGACGTCGAGCTGATCCCACAGCGCGCGGTGCGCGTCGTCGGGCACGGTCTCGAGGCGCAGCAGCGCGAGCGCCTGCTCCTGCCGCGACTTCAGCTCCGAATGCGCGTCGGGGTTCGCGCCGCCGAGCACCGCGAGCGTGATGCGGTACAGGTCCTCGAGCAGCTTGCCCTTCCACGTGTTCCACACCTTCGGGCTCGTGCCGCGGATATCGGCGACGGTCAGCAGGTACAGCGCGGTGAGGTAGCGTTCGTTGCCGACGACTTCGGCGAAGCGCTTGATGACTTCGGGGTCGCTCGTGTCCTGCTTCTGCGCGACCTGGCTCATCGTCAGGTGATGCTGGACGAGCCACACGATCAGCGACGCGTCGTCGCCGACGATGCCGTGCTCGCGGCAGAAGCGCCGCGCATCGGCCATCCCGAGCGTCGAGTGGTCGCCGCCGCGGCCCTTCGCGATGTCGTGGAACAGCGCCGCGACATACAGCACCCACGGGCGCTCGAAGTTGCCGATCAACTGGCTGCAGAACGGATATTCGTGCGCGTGCTCGGCCACCGCGAAGCGGCGGATGTTGCGCAACACCATCAGGATGTGCTGGTCGACCGTGTACACGTGGTACAGGTCGTGCTGCATCTGGCCGACGATGCGGCGGAAATTCAGCAGGTAGCGGCCGAGCACGCTCGTCTGGTTCATCAGCCGGAACGCGTGCGTGATGCCTTCGGGCTGCTGCAGGATCTGCATGAACGTCGCGCGGTTCTGCGGATCGCGGCGCCACGCGTTGTTCATGATTTCGCGCGAGTTGTACAGCGCGCGCAGCGTGCGGGCGGACAGGCCCTTCACGCCGCGGGTCGTCTCGTACAGCAGGAACGCTTCGAGGATCGCGTCGGGATGGCGTTCGAACACGCCGTCGTCGACGATCTCGAGCATCCCCTGCTTCTCGACGAAGCGGTCGGGCGACAGCACGCGCGTGATGCCGCTCGTCGCGGGGAAGAGTTGCGCCTCGATGTTCTGGATCAGGATCGTCGCGAGCTGCGTGACGGCTTTTGCTGCCCAGTAGTAGCGGCGCATCAGCTGCTCGCTCGCGCGCTTGGCCTGCGTCGGCTGGTAACCGAAGCTCTCGGCCGCCTGCGTCTGCAGGTCGAACACGAGCATGTCCTGGCGGCGGCCGGCGATCACGTGCAGCCGCGCGCGCAGCGTCTTGAGGAATCCTTCGTTGCGGCGCAGCTCGCGCGCTTCGCGATCGGTGATGAGGCCGCGCGTGTCGAGTTCGCGCCAGCTGCTGCCGAAACCCGCCGCGCGTGCGATCCACAGAATCGTCTGCAGGTCGCGCAGCCCGCCGGGGCTTTCCTTCACGTTCGGTTCGAGGCTGTACGGCGTGTCCTGGAACTTCGCGTGGCGCTGGCGCATCTCGAGCACCTTCGCGGTGAAGAACGCACGGGCGTCGAGCGCCTCGTGGTAGCGCACCGTGAAGCGCTCGAACAGCGCGGTGCTGCCGACGATGCGGCGCGCTTCCAGCAGCGAGGTCTGCACCGTGACGTCCTGCGACGCCTCCTCGATGCACTGCGCGACCGTGCGCACGCTGCTGCCGATCTCGAGGCCGAGATCCCACGCCATCCCGATGAAGCGCTCGATGCGCGCGTCGAGCGCCGGGTCGTGCGCATCGGGCAGCAGCACGAGGATGTCGACGTCGGAATAGGGCGCGAGCTCGCCGCGCCCGTAGCCGCCGACGGCGACGAGCGCGAGCGTCGCGGGCAGCCCGCAGTCGTCCCACACGCGCTTCAGCGCATCGTCGGTGAGTTTCGACAGCGCGTGCATCAGCGACGCGACGTTCGTCGCGCGGCGAAAGCGCTCGAGCATCTCCGTCTTGGCGGCCTTGAATTCGGCGCGCCGCGACAGCGCATCGGGCGAGGGGGCGGCGTGAGCGCTCATGGGCGGCCGTTCAGGTGCGGGCGGGGCGGGCTGGCGCGACGGCGCTCAGACGGCGGCGGCCGGTTGCGCGAACACGGGGCGCGCCGGCGTGCCGGCCGACACGGTCAGCACGTCGTAGCCGGTTTCGGTGACGAGCACCGTGTGCTCCCACTGCGCGGACAGGCTGCGGTCGCGCGTCTTGACCGTCCACTGGTCGGGCATCGTGCGGATGTCGCGCTTGCCGGCGTTGATCATCGGCTCGATCGTGAAGATCATCCCGGCCTTCAGTTCGATGCCGGTGCCCGGACGGCCGTAGTGGACGACCTGCGGATCCTCGTGGAACACCGTGCCGATGCCGTGGCCGCAGTATTCGCGCACGACGCTGTAGCCCTGCGCTTCCGCATGCTTCTGGATCGCGTAGCCGATGTCGCCGAGGTGCGCGCCGGGCTTGACCTGGTCGATGCCGAGCCACATGCATTCATAGGTGGTCTGCACGAGGCGCTTCGCGAGGATCGAGCCTTCGCCGACGATGAACATCCGGCTGGTGTCGCCGAAGTAGCCGTTCTTGATCACGGTGATGTCGATGTTCAGCGCATCGCCGTTCTTGACGACCTTCTCGCCGGGAATGCCGTGGCAGATCACGTCGTTGACCGAAATGCAGGTGGCCTTCGGGTACGGCGGATAGCCGGGCGGCTGGTAGTTCAGCGGCGCGGGGATCGTGCCCTGTTCATTGAGCATGAACTCGTGGCAGAGGCGATCGAGTTCGGCGGTCGTGACGCCCGCGACGACGTGCGGCGTGATGAAGTCGAGCACTTCGCTGGCGAGGCGGCAGGCGACGCGCATCTCCGCGATATCGTGTTCGTTTTTGAGCGTAATAGCCATCGAGGTATGCCTGGAATGCGGTGAATTGACGGATTATCGCACCTTATGGCGGGCCTCGCAGCCCCTGCCGGCCGCGCGGATGCGGGTTTTCGCGGATTGTCCGGCCGGCTGCCGCGCGGCAAGCGAAAGTGCCGAGCGACTTGAGAGCGGACAAATCGGCGTGCTATACTCTTTGGCTAAGTCGATATCCAAATGCCGAGCTTGCCCCGTTTTGGGGCGGCATGACGGTGAAAGGCTTACGGCACGGGCGTTTTGCACGTGTCGAATCGCAAGCCGGCGCAACCAGGGTGCCGGCCGCGTGGAATCGGCGCCCTTCGGGGCGGGTTCGCGCGGCGGTACGGCGGCCGGCTTAAGACCCAACCCTCGTGGAGAATTTACATGGCAGTTACGATGCGCCAAATGCTGGAAGCGGGTGTCCACTTCGGTCACCAGACGCGCTTCTGGAACCCGAAGATGGCTCCGTTCATTTTCGGTCACCGCAACAAGATTCACATCATCAACCTCGAAAAGACGCTGCCGATGTTCACGGACGCACAGAAGTACGTGCGCCAGCTGGCAGCGAACCGCGGCACGATCCTGTTCGTCGGCACGAAGCGTCAATCGCGTGACACGATCGCCCAGGAAGCGCAGCGCGCGGGCATGCCGTTCGTCAACGCACGCTGGCTCGGCGGCATGATGACCAACTTCAAGACGCTGAAGGTATCGATCAAGCGCCTGAAGGACATGGAAGCGGCAGTCGAGGCAGGCGAGCTCGAGAAGATGAGCAAGAAGGAAGCGCTGCTGTTCGAACGCGAAATCGCCAAGCTGCAGAAGTCGATCGGCGGCGTGAAGGACATGGGCGGCATTCCGGACGCAATCTTCGTCGTCGACGTCGGCTACCACAAGATTGCCGTCACGGAAGCGAACAAGCTGGGCGTGCCGGTCATCGCCGTGGTCGATACGAACCACTCGCCGGAAGGTGTGGATTACGTGATCCCGGGTAACGACGACTCGAGCAAGGCAGTCGCGCTGTACGCCGAAGGCGTGGCCGACGCGATCCTCGAAGGCCGTGCGAACGCGGTCAACGAAGTGGTCCAGGCCGCACGCGGCGACGACGAGTACGTCGAGGAAAACGCGTAACTGGCCCCGAGCCGGCGCAAAAAGGGGGCTCTCAACAGGCCCCCTTTTTTTAAGCTTGTGCGCCGGACCTGATCGCGCCGAATCGGCGCGGGTCCGGAAACGAATCTCGGCCGTTCGCGTCCAAGCGGGCGGCGTTGTGAATACAGACTCAAGGAGCGAATGATGGCGGCAATTACCGCAAGCATGGTGGCAGAACTGCGCGCAAAGACCGACGCACCGATGATGGAGTGCAAGAAGGCGCTGACGGAAGCCGACGGCGATCTGGCCAAGGCTGAAGAGCTGCTGCGCGTCAAGCTCGGCAACAAGGCGAGCAAGGCGGCATCGCGCGTGACGGCTGAAGGCGTCGTCGCATCGTTCGTCGGCGGCAACGCAGGCGCGCTGGTCGAACTGAACTGCGAAACCGACTTCGTCGCGAAGAACGACGACTTCCTCGCATTCTCGAAGACGGTCGCCGAACTCGTCGCGACGCAAAACCCGGCCGACGTGGCTGCGCTGTCGGCGCTGCCGCTCGAAGGCTCGACGGTCGACGCAGTGCGCCTGGCCCTGATCGGCAAGATCGGCGAGAACGTGTCGATCCGCCGTTTCGTCCGTTTCGAAACCGCGAACAAGATCGCAACGTACCTGCACGGCGCGCGTATCGGCGTGATCGTCGAGTACACGGGCGCGGAAGAGCAGGTCGGCAAGGACGTCGCGATGCACATCGCGGCCATGAAGCCGGTCGCGCTGTCGTCGGCCGACGTGCCGGCGGAACTGATCGAAACGGAACGCCGCGTGGCCGAGCAGAAGGCTGCTGAATCGGGCAAGCCGGCTGAAATCGTCGCGAAGATGGTCGACGGCAGCGTCCAGAAGTACCTGAAGGAAGTGTCGCTGCTGAACCAGACGTTCGTGAAGAACGACAAGCAGACGATCGAGCAGATGCTGAAGGCTGCGGATTCCGCAGTGCAGAAGTTCTCGCTGTTCGTCGTCGGCGAAGGCATCGAGAAGCGCCAGGACGACTTCGCCGCCGAAGTGGCCGCGCAAGTCGCAGCAGCAAAGCAGCAGTAAGCAGTCAGGCAGCACCCGCGGCGGGCGTCCGCTCCGCCGCGGCCGGCGGCGCCGCCGGCTGGCCGGGAATCCCGGTCCGGTCGTCGGCGCTTGCCCGAATCAGTATTTCGCCCCTACAGTTCGTGGTTGTCATCCTCTCGTCGCTCGGAAGCCCCTATGTCCAATGCCTATAAACGCGTCCTTCTCAAACTCTCCGGCGAAGCGCTGATGGGCGACGATGCCTTCGGCATCAATCGCGCGACGATCGAACGGATGGTGGCCGATATCGCCGAAGTCGTGCGTCTCGGTACGCAGCTCGCGGTCGTGATTGGTGGCGGTAATATTTTCCGCGGTGTCGCGGGTGGCGCGGCCGGCATGGACCGCGCGACGGCCGACTACATGGGGATGCTCGCGACGATGATGAACGCGCTGGCGCTGCAGGACGCGATGCGCCACGCCGGCATCGAGGCGCGCGTGCAGTCCGCGCTGCGCATGGACCAGGTCGTCGAGCCGTACATCCGGCCCCGCGCGATCCGCCAGCTCGAGGAAGGCCGCGTCGTGATCTTCGCGGCCGGTACCGGCAACCCGTTCTTCACGACGGATACGGCCGCCGCGCTGCGCGGTTCGGAAGTGGGCGCCGAGGTCGTGCTGAAGGCGACCAAGGTCGATGGCGTATATTCTGCCGATCCGAAGAAGGATCCGTCGGCCACGCGCTACACGACGATCACTTTCGACGAGGCGATCAGCCGCAACCTGCAGGTGATGGACGCGACGGCCTTTGCGCTGTGCCGCGACCAGAAGCTGCCGATTCGCGTGTTTTCGATCAACAAGCCGGGCGCGCTCAAGCGCATCGTGCTGGGCGAGGACGAAGGTACGCTCGTCCACGTGTAAACTCCCGCGGATGCGGGTCATCGGCCGTGGCGTATATCCTGCGCCGGGCGGGGCCCGCATTCTTTGAAGGTTTGAAGGTTCGGAGGTTGAAATGAGTGTCGCTGATACCAAGAAGGGCGTCGAGCAAAAGATGCAGCGCTCGATCGATGCATTCAAGAGCGATCTGGCGAAGATCCGTACGGGCCGTGCGCATACCGGCATGCTCGATCACGTGCAGGTCGACTACTACGGGTCGATGGTGCCGATCTCGCAGGTTGCCAACATGACGCTCGTCGACGCGCGCACGATCGGTGTGCAGCCGTGGGAAAAGCCGATGGTCGCGAAGGTCGAGAAGGCCATTCGCGAAGCCGATCTCGGCCTGAACCCGGCAACGTCCGGCGACCTGATCCGCGTGCCGATGCCCGCGCTGACGGAAGAGCGCCGCCGCGAGCTGACCAAGGTCGTGAAGAGCGAAGGCGAAACGGCCAAGGTCGCGATCCGCAACCTGCGCCGCGACGCGAACGAAGCGCTCAAGAAGCTCGTGAAGGACAAGGAAATCTCGGAAGACGACGAGCGCCGTGCGAGCGATGACGTTCAGAAGCTGACCGACAAGCACGTCGCCGAAATCGACAAGCTCGTGCAGAGCAAGGAAGCCGAGATCATGACGGTCTGACGACCGTCCTCGCGCGCCGCCTTCTTCCCGCATTACTGTCTCAACGGCCATGACCTATACCAGCTCTACCGTTCGCGTGCCTGACGTCGGCGTCGTGCCGCGTCACATCGCGATCATCATGGACGGCAACGGCCGTTGGGCGACCGAACGCCGCTTGCCGCGCGTCGCGGGGCACACCCGCGGCGTCGATGCCGTCCGGGCAGTGGTCGAAGGTTGCGCGCGCGCCGGCGTCGAATACCTGACGCTGTTCGCGTTCAGTTCCGAAAACTGGCGCCGGCCGAACGACGAAGTGTCGTTCCTGATGCGGCTGTTCATCACCGCGCTCGAGCGCGAGGTCGGCAAGCTGCATGCAAACGGGATCCGCCTGCGTGTCGTCGGCGATCTCGACCGTTTCGAGCCGCGCATCCGCGAACTGATTCGCCGCGCCGAAACCAAGACGGCGCGCAATACGCGCCTGACGCTCACCATCGCGGCCAACTACGGCGGCCGGTGGGACATCCTGCAGGCGACGAAGAAACTCGTCGAGCAGGCCGTGCGCGAAGGTCGCGAGGTCGAAGTGACCGAGGACGCATTCGCGCCGCACCTGGCGATGGCCTATGCGCCGGAGCCCGATCTCTTCATCCGGACGGGCGGCGAGCAGCGCGTCAGCAACTTCCTGCTGTGGCAGCTCGCATACGCCGAGTTCTATTTCACCGACAAATACTGGCCGGATTTCGACGGCGCGGCACTGGCCGACGCGATGGCGTCGTATACCGAGCGCGAGCGCCGTTTCGGGCGCACGAGTGCGCAGCTCGAACCGCAATCGCAGAACGCCGACTCCCTTTCATGCTGAAAACCCGTGTGATCACGGCGATCGTGATGCTGGCAGTGCTGCTGCCGGTGACGCTGTTCGCGCCGCTCACGGCGTTCGGCGCGCTGATCGGCGTCGTGCTCGTGTTCGCCGCGTGGGAGTGGGCGCGCCTGCTGAAGCTCGGCGGCGCAGGCCCGGTCGTCTATGCGATCGTCGCGGCGCTGGCGCTGGCGGCCACCGCGCCGCTCGGCATCGATGCGGCCGGATCGCGTCCCCTTTTCATGGCAGCCGGCGTATTCTGGCTGCTGGTCGGCCCGTTCGCGCTGCGGCGCAAGCCCGAACTCTCGGGCGGCGTGTGGCGGCCGTTCCTGCTCGCTGCCGGCCTGATCGTGTTTGCGGCCTGCTGGCATGCGCTCGTCGCGGCGCGCGCGCAGGGCGTGCCGTTCGTGCTGTCGCTGCTGCTGGTCGTCTGGCTGGCCGATATCGGCGCATACTTCGCGGGCAAGGCCTTCGGAAAGCGTAAACTGGCCATGACGATCAGCCCCGGCAAGAGCTGGGAAGGCGCGATCGGCGGCTGGCTGGCCGTCATGGTCGTCGCCGGTGCCGCGATGGCCGCGCATGCGTTCGAGCCGACCCTGTTTTCTGCATTCGCCGCCCGCTACGGGATGCCCGGCGCGTGGGCCGCGCTGACGCTGCTGGTCGCGTACAGCGTGATCGGCGACCTGTTCGAGTCGCTGCTGAAGCGGCAGGCAGGCGTGAAGGATTCGAGCGGACTGCTGCCGGGCCATGGCGGCGTGCTCGACCGTGTCGACGCGCTGCTGCCGGTGCTGCCGCTCGCAATGCTGCTGCTTGGTTAAACCATTAATTCTGTTATGCAAAAACGTCTGACATTGCTCGGTTCCACGGGCTCGATCGGAGACAGCACGCTCGACGTGGTCGCGCGCCATCCCGAGCGCTTCTCGGTCTACGCGCTGACCGCGCACCGCAACGGCGACAAGCTCGTCGAGCAGTGTCTGCGCTTCGCGCCCGAAGTGGCGGTGGTCGGCGATGCCGCGACAGCCGCGCACGTCGAGGCGAAGCTGCGTGCGGCGGGCAGCAAGACGACCGTGCTGTACGGCCCGCAGGCCCTCGTCGACGTGTCGACGAGCGACGGCTGCGACACGGTGGTCGCGGCGATCGTCGGCGCGGCCGGCCTGGCGCCGAGCCTCGCGGCCGCGCGCGCCGGCAAGCGGATCCTGCTCGCGAACAAGGAAGCGCTCGTGATGTCGGGTGCGATCTTCATGGACGCCGTGCGCGACCATGGCGCGATCCTGCTGCCGGTCGACAGCGAACACAACGCGATCTTCCAGTGCATGCCGCGTGACGCGGCCGAGCACGGCGGCATCTCGAAGATCATCCTGACCGCGTCGGGCGGCCCGTTCCGCACGCGCGAACCGGCCACGCTCGTCGACGTGACGCCGGACGAGGCGTGCAAGCACCCGAACTGGGTGATGGGCCGCAAGATCTCGGTCGATTCCGCGACGATGATGAACAAGGGCCTCGAGGTGATCGAGGCACACTGGATCTTCGGGCTGCCGGGCGATCGCATCGACGTGCTGATCCATCCGCAGAGCGTGATCCATTCGCTGGTGTCGTACCGTGACGGCTCGGTGCTCGCGCAGCTCGGCAACCCCGACATGCGCACGCCGATCGCGCACGCGCTCGCGTTCCCCGAGCGCGTCGACGCGGGTGTCGAACAGCTCGACCTCGCGCAGATCGCGCAGCTGTCGTTCGAGAAGCCCGATTACGCGCGCTTCCCGTGCCTCGCGCTCGCGCTGAAGGCACTCGAGGAAGGCGGTATCGCGAGCGCCGCATTGAACGCGGCGAACGAGGTGGCGGTCGAAGCATTTCTCGAGCGCCGGATCGGCTTCATGGCGATCGCGGCGACGGTCGATGCGGTGCTCAACGCGCTGCCGAACCGCGCGCCCGACGGGCTCGACGACGTCCTGGCGGCGGATGCCGAGGCACGCCGCCTCGCCGCCGAGATCATTGCAAAAGCGCCTGCGCCACGCGTGGAGCGTACTGTCTGAATGGGGTGCTCATGAACGTGCTGGTCGAACTGGTCGCGTTTGCGGTGGCGATCGGGGTACTGGTCGTCGTGCATGAGTACGGGCACTATCGCGTCGCG
Organism: Burkholderia sp.; assembly: GCA_031253835.1. Lineage (GTDB taxonomy): Bacteria > Pseudomonadota > Gammaproteobacteria > Burkholderiales > Burkholderiaceae > Burkholderia. The sequence goes on from JAIRVP010000072.1 coordinate 149,741, forward strand.
CGCTGGTGCGGCGTGAAGGTGCTGCGTTTCTCGATCGGCTTCGGCCAGCCCATCGCGCGCTGGGTCAGCCGCCGGACGGGCACCGAGTGGACGCTGTCCGTGCTGCCGCTCGGCGGCTACGTGAAGATGCTCGACGAGCGCGATCCGGGCCCCGGCATCCAGCCCGACGAGCTCGGGCAGGCGTTCAACCGGCAGTCCGTCTACAAACGGATCGCGATTGTCGCGGCCGGGCCGATTGCGAACTTCCTGTTGGCAATCGCACTGTTCTCGATCGTGTTTGCCACCGGCGTGACCGAGCCGGCCGCGGTCGTCGCGCCGCCGGCCGCCGGCACGGTGGCGGCCCGCGCGGGCTTCGACGGCAACGAGACGATCGTGTCGATCCGCAACGGGCAGGGCGGCGAGTCCGAGCCGGTGCGGTCGTGGTCGGACCTGCGCTGGAAGCTGCTGTCGGCCGCGTTCGACCACCGCGAGATCGTGCTCGGTGCGCGCGACGGCAACACGACGTTCGATTTCCGCGTCGACCTCCGCAATGTTCCCGACAGTCAGCTCGACGACGATTTCATGGCCCATCTGGGCTTCGAGACCGGCGGCGGCACGCTGTCGGTCGCATCCGTGCAGCCGGGCAGCGCGGCGGAGCAGGCCGGCCTGAAGGCCGGCGACAAGCTGGTGGCGCTCGACGGCAAGCCGATCGGCGGCGCGACGCGTTTCATCGATTCGGTGAAGCACCATGCGGGGCAGGCGCTCGACCTGCAGATCGAGCGCGACGGCGCCGCGCAGACGGTGTCGATCGTGCCGCAGATGCAGCGCGACGACGAATCGGGCCAGCAGGTCGGCCGGATCGGCGCGGCGCTGTCGATGCATGCGCCGTCCGTCGACGTGCGCTACGGGCCGATCGAGAGCCTGCGGCTGGGCGCGCACCGCACGTGGGACATCTCCGTGTATTCGCTGAAGATGTTCGGGCGGATGATTACGGGCAACGCGTCGCTGAAGAACCTGTCCGGCCCGGTGACGATCGCCGACTACGCGGGCAAGAGCGCGCGGCTCGGCCCGTCGGCGTTCCTGTCGTTCCTCGCCCTTGTCAGCATTAGCCTCGGCGTCCTGAACTTGTTGCCGATTCCCGTTTTGGACGGGGGGCATCTGTTATATTATGCGGTTGAAGCCGCGACCGGGAAAGCCGTCTCGGAGCGCTGGCAGCTGATTCTGCAAAGAGCCGGGTTGATCTGCATCGTCGCATTGTCGGCGATCGCGCTGTTCAACGATCTGGCTCGGTTAATCCATTTCTGAAGCGTCAGGCGGCCGCTGCTCGGCAGTCGCCCGATTTGATGCAGCTAAATATTGGGGATGCATGTTGTTCAAACCTCATCGCTTTGTACCTAAGACAGTTGCAGCGGCCGCGCTCGCCGCTCACGGCCTCGCGGCGCATGCAGCGGCACCGTTCGTGGTGCAAGACATCAAGATCGAGGGGCTGCAGCGCGTCGAAGCGGGTTCGGTGTTCGCCTATCTGCCGATCAAGCAGGGCGATACCTTCACGGACGACAAGGCATCCGAAGCAATCCGTGCGCTGTACGCGACGGGCTTTTTCAACGACGTTCGCATCGCCACGCAGGGCAACGTCGTCGTCGTGCAGGTGCAGGAGCGTCCGGCCATCGCGTCGATCGACTTCACCGGCACGAAGGAATTCGACAAGGACAACCTGACGAAGGCGCTGCGCGCCGTCGGTCTCGCCGACGGCCGCTATTACGACAAGGCGCTCGTCGACAAGGCGGAGCAGGAGCTCAAGCGCCAGTACCTGACGCGCGGCTTCTATGCGGCCGAGGTCAAGACGACGATCACGCCGGTCGACGCGAACCGCGTGTCGATCCTGTTCGCGGTGGCCGAAGGCCCGAGCGCGAAGATCCGCCAGATCAACTTCATCGGCAACAAGGCGTTCAGCACCAGCACGCTGCGCGACGAGATGCAGCTGTCGACGCCGAACTGGTTCTCCTGGTACACGAAGAACGACCTGTACTCGAAGGAAAAGCTCACGGGCGACCTCGAGGCCGTGCGCTCGTACTACCTGAACCGCGGCTACCTCGAGTTCAACATCGAGTCGACCCAGGTGTCGATCTCGCCCGACAAGAAGGACATGTACCTGACGGTCACGCTGCACGAAGGCGAGCCGTACACGGTGTCGGGCATCAAGCTGTCGGGCAACCTGCTCGATCGCGAAGCCGAACTCGGCAAGCTGATCAAGATCAAGCCGGGCGATCGTTTCTCGGCCGAAAAGCTGCAGCAGACCACCAAGTCGATCGTCGACAAGCTCGGTGAATACGGTTACGCGTTCGCGGCCGTCAACGCGCAGCCGGACATCGACCAGGCGAACCACAAGGTGAACCTGAACCTCGTCGTCGATCCGAGCCGCCGCGTGTACGTGCGCCGCATCAACGTCGTCGGCAACACGCGCACGCGCGACGAAGTGGTGCGCCGCGAAATGCGCCAGCTCGAAAGCTCGTGGTTCGATTCGAACCGCCTCGCGCTGTCGAAAGATCGGGTCAACCGTCTCGGCTACTTCACCAACGTCGACGTGACGACGGTGCCGGTCGATGGCACGAACGACCAGGTCGACGTGAACGTGAAGGTCGACGAAAAGCCGACCGGCGCGATCACGCTGGGCGCCGGCTTCTCGTCGACGGACAAGGTCGTGCTGTCGGCCGGCGTGTCGCAGGACAACGTGTTCGGTTCGGGTACCAGCCTGTCGGTGAACGTCAACACCGCGAAGAGCTACCGTACGCTGACCGTCACGCAGGTCGACCCGTACTTCACGGTCGACGGCATCAAGCGGATCACGGACGTCTACTACCGCACGTACCAGCCGCTCTACTATTCGACGAGCTCGAGCTTCCGGATCATCAGCGCGGGCGGCAACCTGAAGTTCGGCATTCCGTTCTCGGAAGTCGACACCGTCTACTTCGGCGCGGGCTTCGAGCAGAACCGCCTCGACGTCGATTCGAACACGCCGCAGAGCTACCAGGATTACGTGAACCAGTTCGGCCGCGTGTCGAACACGGTGCCGCTGACGGTGGCCTGGTCGCGCGACGCGCGTGACAGCGCGCTGATCCCGAGCCGCGGCTACTTCACGCAGGCGAACATGGAGTACGGCGTGCCGGTCGGCAAGATCCAGTACTACAAGGCCGACCTGCAGGCGCAGTACTACTATTCGTTCTCGCGCGGCTTCATCCTGGGCCTGAACCTGCAAGGCGGCTACGGTAACGGTATCGGCAACCCGTACCCGATCTTCAAGAACTACTACGCGGGCGGTATCGGCTCCGTGCGTGGCTACGAGCCGAGCTCGCTGGGCCCGCGCGACACGAAGACGAACGACCCGATCGGCGGTTCGAAGATGGTCGTCGGCAACATCGAACTGACGTTCCCGCTGCCGGGCACGGGCTACGACCGCACGCTGCGCGTGTTCACGTTCCTCGACGGCGGTAACGTGTGGGGCAACGCGCCGGGCGGCACGAGCACGGGCGCGAACGGCCTGCGCTACGGCTACGGTGTGGGTCTCGCGTGGATCTCGCCGATCGGCCCGCTGAAGCTGAGCCTTGGCTTCCCGCTGCAGAAGCACGAAGGCGACCAGTACCAGAAATTCCAGTTCCAGATCGGGACGGCGTTCTGACCGAACGCATGACAACAGCAACGAGAGGGTAATTTTGCTAACCGGTAAGTTTTCGAAACGAGTGATGTGCGCGCTGACCGTTGCGCTGGCCTTGGGCGCGGCAACGGTGCACGCACAGGACGTCGCCCGCATCGCGGCGGTCAATTCGGATCGGATCCTGCGCGAGTCGGCGCCCGCGAAGGCGGCGCAGACGAAGCTCGAAGCCGAGTTCGCGAAGCGTGACAAGGATCTGCAGGACCTGGGCGCGCGCCTGAAGTCGATGTCCGATTCGCTGGACAAGAACGGCGCGTCGCTGTCGGCGGCCGATCGCGCGCAGAAGCAGCGCGATCTCGCCCAGCTCGATACCGACTTCCAGCGCAAGCAGCGCGAGTTCCGCGAAGACCTGAACCAGCGTCGCAACGAGGAACTGGCGGCCGTGCTGGAGCGGGCGAACAAGGTCATCAAGCAGATCGCCGAGCAGCAGAATTACGACCTGATCGTGCAGGAAGCCGTGTACGTCAGCCCGCGCATCGACATCACCGACAAGGTGCTCAAGGCGCTCGCGTCCGGCTCGACGAACTGAACGGAGCAGACGACGAATGGCATTGACGCTTGAGGAACTCGTAAAGCGGTTCGGCGGCGAGCTCGCCGGCGACGCACAGTGCAAGGTGAGCGGGCTCGCACCGCTCGACCAGGCAGGCCCTCAGCAACTCGCGTTCCTCGCGAATCCGAAGTACCTGTCCCAGGTCGAGACGACCCGGGCCGGCGCGGTGCTGATCGCGCCGAAGGATCTGGAGAAGCTGGGTGCGGCCGCTCAAGGCCGGACGACCGGCCCCCGCAATTTCATTGTGACGCCGAATCCGTACGCGTACTTCGCGCGCGTCGCGCAGATGTTCATCGACCTGGCCACGCCGCAGCGCGCCGCCGGCGTGCATCCGAGCGCGACGATCGATCCGGCCGCGAAGGTCGCCGCGAGCGCGGTGATCGGCCCGCACGTGACGGTCGAGGCCGGCGCGGTGATCGAGGACGGCGTGCAGCTCGACGCGAACGTGTTCGTCGGCCGCGGCACGACGATCGGCGCCGGCTCGCATTTCTATCCGAACGCATCGGTGTACCACGGCTGCAAGGTCGGCCCGCGCGCGATCGTCCATGCGGGCGCCGTGATCGGCTCCGACGGCTTCGGCTTTGCGCCGGATTTCGTCGGCGACGGCGACGCGCGCACCGGCAGCTGGGTCAAGATCCCGCAAGTCGGCGGCGTGACGATCGGCCCGGATGTCGAGATCGGCGCGAACACGACGATCGATCGCGGCGCGATGGCGGATACCGTCATCGAGGAATGCGTGAAGATCGACAACCAGGTCCAGATCGGCCACAACTGCCGGATCGGTGCCTATACGGTGATCGCCGGCAGCGCGGGCATCGCGGGCAGCACGACGATCGGCCGCCACTGCATGATCGGCGGGGCGGCGGGGATCGCCGGCCACGTGACGCTCGGCGACTATGTCATCATCACCGCGAAGTCGGGCGTATCGAAGTCGCTGCCGAAGGCCGGCATCTATACCAGCGCGTTCCCGGCCGTCGACCACGGCGAATGGAACAAGAGCGCGGCGCTCGTGCGCAACCTCGACAAGCTGCGCGAGCGCATCAAGGCGCTCGAAGCCGCGCTCGCCGCCCAGGGCGGCACGGACGCCTGAGCGCATCATGCGAGACCACGAACCGGGCACGGCCAGCGCAACCGGCCCGGTTTGCCAGACTGGGCCGCGCGGCGGCCCCTTGCCTTTGCATCACCACCGCGCAGCCTCTGCGTGAGACGAACCATCATGAGCACTGAAAAAATCAATCTCGACATCCACAAGATCCTCACGCTGCTGCCGCATCGCTACCCGATTCTGCTCGTCGACCGCGTGCTCGAACTCGAACCGCACAAAGGGATCAAAGCGCTGAAGAACGTGTCGATCAACGAGCCGTTCTTCCAGGGGCACTTCCCGAAGCGGCCGGTGATGCCGGGCGTGCTGATCCTCGAGGCGCTCGCGCAGGCTGCGGCACTGCTGACCTTCGCGGAAGAGCAGCCGAAAGATCCGGAGAACACGTTGTACTACTTCGTCGGCATTGACGGCGCGCGCTTCAAGCGCGTGGTCGAACCGGGCGATCAACTGATTCTGAACGTGACGTTCGAACGCTATATCCGCGGCATCTGGAAGTTCAAGGCGGTGGCGGAAGTGGACGGCAAGGTGGCGGCGGAAGCCGAACTGATGTGCACGGTCAAGACGGCCGACGCGGCGCCCTGAGCGACGCGGCACGCATGGGCAACGCAACGCGACACATCACATCGAGAGGCAACGGCGCATGACCAGGATTCATCCCACCGCGATTGTCGAGCCGGGCGCGCAGATCGACGAATCGGTCGAGATCGGCCCGTACGCGATCGTCGGCCCGCACGTCACGATCGGCGCGCGCACGACGATCGGCTCGCACAGCGTGATCGAAGGCCATACGACGCTCGGCGAAGACAACCGCATCGGCCATTACGCGTCGGTCGGCGGCCGTCCGCAGGACATGAAGTACAAGGACGAGCCGACGAAGCTCGTGATCGGCAACCGCAACACGATCCGCGAATTCACGACGATCCACACGGGGACCGTGCAGGACATCGGCGTGACGACGCTCGGCGACGACAACTGGATCATGGCCTACGTGCACATCGGCCATGACTGCCGCGTCGGCAGCAACGTGATCCTGTCGAGCAACGCGCAGATGGCCGGCCACGTCGAGATCGGCGACTGGGCGATCGTCGGCGGCATGTCGGGCGTCCACCAGTTCGTGCGCATCGGCGCGCACTCGATGCTGGGCGGCGCGTCGGCGCTCGTGCAGGACATCCCGCCGTTCGTGATCGCGGCCGGCAACAAGGCCGAACCGCACGGGATCAACGTCGAAGGGCTGCGCCGGCGCGGCTTCTCGGCCGATGCGATCTCGGCGCTGCGCAGCGCGTACCGCGTGCTCTACAAGAACGGCCTGTCGTTCGAGGAAGCGAAGGTGCAGTTGCGCGAGCTGGCGGAGGCGGGCGGCGACGGCGACGCGCCGGTGAAGGCGCTCGTCGATTTCATCGACGCGTCGCAACGCGGCATCATCCGCTAAGCGATGCCGCTTCCGACCAATCAGCTCCGGCTCGCGATGGTGGCCGGCGAGCCGTCGGGCGACCTGCTCGGGGCATCGCTGCTCGGCGGCCTGCGCGAGCGGCTGCCCGAATCGGCCCAGTATTACGGGATCGGCGGGCAGCGGATGATCGCGCAGGGCTTCGACTCGCACTGGCAGATGGACAAGCTGACCGTGCGCGGCTACGTCGAGGCGCTCGGCCAGATCCCCGAGATCCTGCGGATTCGCGGCGAATTGAAGCGCCAGCTGCTCGCCGAGCGGCCGGACGCGTTCATCGGCGTCGACGCGCCCGACTTCAACTTCAACGTCGAACAGGCTGCGCGCGACGCGGGCATCCCGTCGATCCACTTCGTGTGCCCGTCGATCTGGGCGTGGCGCGGCGGCCGGATCAAGAAGATCGCGAAGTCCGTCGATCACATGCTGTGCCTGTTCCCGTTCGAACCGGCGATCCTCGACAAGGCGGGCGTCGCGTCGACGTATGTCGGCCATCCGCTCGCCGACGAGATTCCGCTCGAACCCGACACGCACGGTGCACGCATCGCGCTCGGCCTGCCCGCGGACGGCCCCGTGATCGCGGTGCTGCCGGGCAGCCGGCGCTCGGAAATCGCGCTGATCGGCCCGACGTTCTTCGCGGCGATGGCGCTGATGCAGCAGCGCGAGCCCGGCGTGCGGTTCGTGATGCCGGCGGCGACGCCCGCGCTGCGCGAACTGCTGCAGCCGCTCGTCGACGCGCATCCGCAGCTCGCGCTGACGATCACCGACGGCCGCTCGCAGGTCGCGATGACGGCCGCCGACGCGATCCTCGTGAAGAGCGGCACCGTCACGCTGGAAGCCGCGCTGCTGAAGAAGCCGATGGTGATCTCGTACAAGGTGCCCTGGCTGACCGGTCAGATCATGCGCCGGCAGGGCTACCTGCCGTACGTCGGCTTGCCGAACATCCTGGCGGGGCGTTTCGTCGTGCCCGAGCTGCTGCAGCATTTCGCGACGCCCGAGGCGCTCGCCGATGCCACGCTCACGCAGCTGCGCGATGACGCGAACCGCCGCACGCTGACCGACGTGTTTACCGAAATGCATCTTTCGCTGCGGCAGAATACGGCCGTGAAGGCGGCCGAGGCCGTCGTGCGCGTGCTCGAACATCGCAAGGGGCGCGCATGACCGCAGTACGTGCATCACGCCGCCGCGCGTCGAGCGACGAGCAGGGCGGTTTCGACTTCAGCCGTCCCGACGAGATCGTCTGCGGCGTCGACGAAGCCGGCCGCGGCCCGCTCGCGGGGCCGGTGGTGGCCGCCGCGGTGATCCTCGATCCCGCGCAGCCGATCGACGGGCTCGACGATTCGAAGGCGCTGTCCGCGAAGAAGCGCGACGCGCTGTACGAACTGATCGTCGCACGGTCGCGCGCATACTGCGTCGCGTCGGCAAGCGTCGACGAGATCGACACGCTGAACATCCTGCACGCGACGATGCTTGCGATGAAGCGGGCCGTCGAGGGCCTGTCGGTGCTGCCGACGCTCGCGCAGATCGACGGCAACCGCTGCCCGACGCTGACCGTGCGCGCCGAGGCGATTGTCAGCGGCGACGCGCTGGTGCCGAGCATCTCGGCCGCGTCGATCCTCGCGAAGGTCACGCGTGACCGCATGCTCGTCGACCTGCACGAACGCTTCCCGGTGTACGGCTTCAACGTGCATGCGGGCTACGGCACCGCGAAACACCTTGCCGCACTGCGCGAGCACGGCCCGTGCGAAGCGCATCGGCGCACGTTCGCGCCTGTCCGTGCGGCACTCGACCTGATTCGATGAAAAGCATCACTTCCCGCGACAACCCGCTGTACAAGCGCCTGAAGGCGCTGGCGGGTTCGACGCCCCATCAGCGCCGCAGCGGCCAGGCGCTGCTCGAAGGTTTCCACCTCGCGAGCGCGTATCTCGATACGGGCGCGACGCCCGAGCTGTGCGTGGCGACCGAAGGCGCGCTCGGCCACGCCGAGGCGCAGGCGATCGTCGCGCGCATCGACGCTCAACGGATCGTCACGCTGCCCGACGCGCTGTTCGGGCAGTTGTCGAACGTCGTCAACGGCGTCGGCTTCCTGCTGCTCGTCGACCGGCCCGAACAACCGCTGCCCACGCGCGTCGCGCATACGTCGGTCGTGCTCGACGGCGTGCAGGACGCCGGCAACGTCGGCTCGATCCTGCGCAGCGCGGCGGCGGCCGGCGTGCGCCACGTGTTCTGTGCGCCGGGAACGGCGTATGCATGGTCGTCGAAGGTGCTGCGCTCGGGCATGGGGGCGCATTTCCTGCTGTCGATCCACGAGGATGTCGATGCGGCCGCGCTCGCCGAACGGCTCGACGTGCCCGTCGCGCTGACCGACTCGCACGGCGCGCAGGCGGTCTACGATTGCGACCTGTCGGGGCCGGTTGCGTGGGTGTTCGGCAACGAGGGCGCCGGCGTGTCGGCGTTCTGGCGCGACGCGGCCACGCATCGCGTGACGATTCCGCAGCCGGGCGGGATGGAGTCGCTGAACGTCGCAGCGGCTGCTGCGGTGTGCCTGTTCGAGCAGGTGCGCCAGCAGCGGCCTGCGTGACGCCACGCGCGAACGCTCGTACAACGAAACAAGGCCGCGTCGAACGCGGCCTTGTTGTTTCCGGCGGCGGCCAGGCGGCCGCCCGTGCTCAGTACGACTGCCGGTCGAGACGGATTTCCTGCAGGATCGTCGTCGCGATTTCCTCGATCGACTTGTGCGTCGACGACAGCCACTTGATCCCTTCGCGGCGCATCATCGCCTCGGCCTCGTTGATCTCGTAGCGGCAGTTCTCGGGCGCCGCGTACTTGCTGCCCGGCCGGCGCTCGTTGCGAATCTCGGACAGGCGCTGCGGGTCGATCGACAGGCCGAACAGCTTCTCGCTGTAGGCCGACAGCGCCGACGGCAGCTTGCCGCGCTCGAAGTCTTCCGGAATCAGCGGGTAGTTCGCTGCCTTCACGCCGTACTGCATCGCGAGGTACAGGCTCGTCGGCGTCTTGCCGCTGCGCGACACGCCGACGAGGATCACGTCGGCTTCCGACAGGTTGCGGTTCGACTGGCCGTCGTCGTGCGCGAGCGAGAAGTTGATCGCCTCGATCCGCGTCTTGTACTCCTCGGTGTCGGCGTTCTGGTGGCCGCGGCCCATCGCGTGGCTCGATTTCAGTTCCAGTTCCTGCTCGAGCGGTTCGACGAAGCGCTGGAACATGTCGAGCACGAGCGCGTTCGAGCGCTTGACGATGTCGTTCGACTCGCTGTCGACGAGCGTCGTGAACACGATCGCGCGCCGGCCGTCGTGTACGGCGGCCTCGTTGATCTTCTCGACGGTCGCATAGGCCTTGTCGAGCGAGTCGACGAACGGCAAGCGCACGAGACGGAATTTCTGGTCGAACTGGGAGAGGATCGAGTGCGCGAAGGTTTCGGCAGTGATCCCGGTGCCGTCGGAGACGATGAATACGGTAGGCAGCATGAATCTGGGCGTCGAGCGTGAAGGGCGGTTGCGCGGGCGGCTGGAGGTTCGCCTCCAGACGCAGTGACAAGGTCGCGCCACATCCGGCAGCCGGCACGGTAGAATAGCGGCAACCTGTTGGATAAGCAATTGCGGGGGCAGGGCGCGAACGGCGCCCGTGGCTTGGCCGCTTGATTCCAAAATTCCCGGCAAGTTTGGCGATTCGTCTGCAAATATCGCCCTTCTGCCGGGATTTTTGCAAATCGGGTCGGAATATTTTTCGCCGCTGCGAGTGCTTATCTAACAGGTTGCGCAAGACGCGCCGCGCCTTTTTGCAGGCGCCCGCGTCCGAGCCCACTTGCGCAATCGAGCATTTTTTTCACACTTAGGGGCTTGTATGACTAACGCAGCAAACGTCGCAAAGGACCAGGCGTATGTAATTCCGTTCGAGCAGTTGCGGATGACCGATGTGGAAATCGTGGGCGGCAAGAATGCGTCGCTCGGCGAGATGATCAGCCAGCTTTCCGAAGCAGGCGTTCGCGTACCCACCGGTTTCGCCACGACCGCGCTCGCGTTCCGCGATTTCCTCAAGCACAACGACCTGACCGATCGCATTGCCAAGCGTCTCGAGTCCCTCGACATCGACGACGTGAAGGCGCTCGCCGAAGCCGGTGCCGAAATCCGCAAGTGGATTGTCGACGCGCCGATGCAGGCACGCCTCGAGCAGGAAATCCGCGAGCAGTTCGAAGTCCTGAAGAACGGCTCGCCGGCCGAGCTGTCGTTCGCCGTGCGCTCGTCCGCGACCGCGGAAGACCTGCCCGACGCATCGTTCGCCGGCCAGCAGGAGTCGTACCTGAACGTCGTCGGCATTGACGACGTGCTCGACCGCATGAAGCACGTGTTCGCGTCGCTGTACAACGACCGCGCGATCTCGTACCGCGTGCACAAGGGCTTCACGCACGCCGAAGTCGCGCTGTCGGCTGGCGTGCAGCGCATGGTCCGCTCGGACGTCGGCGCTGCCGGCGTGATGTTCACGATCGACACCGAATCGGGCTTCAAGGACGCCGTGTTCATCACGTCGAGCTACGGCCTGGGCGAAACCGTCGTGCAGGGCGCTGTGAACCCGGACGAGTTCTACGTGTTCAAGACGACGCTCGCACAGGACAAGTACCCGATCATCCGCCGCTCGATCGGCTCGAAGCTGATCAAGATGGAATTCACGCAGCCGGGCGAGCCGGGCCGCGTGAAGACGGTCGACGTGCCGCACGAGCAGCGCAACCGCTACTCGATCACCGACGAGGACGTGATCGAGCTGGCGAAGTACGCGGTCATCATCGAGAAGCACTACCAGCGTCCGATGGACATCGAGTGGGGCAAGGACGGCCGCGACGGCAAGATCTTCATCCTGCAGGCACGTCCGGAAACGGTGAAGAGCCAGGCAACCGGCAAGGCCGAGCAGCGCTTCAAGCTGAAGGGCCAGTCGCAGGTGCTGGCGACGGGCCGTGCGATCGGCCAGAAGATCGGCGCGGGCCCCGTGCGCGTGATCCAGGATCCGTCGGAAATGGAACGCGTGCAGCCGGGCGACGTGCTGGTGGCCGACATGACCGACCCGAACTGGGAGCCGGTGATGAAGCGTGCGGCCGCGATCGTCACGAACCGTGGCGGCCGGACCTGCCACGCGGCGATCATCGCGCGTGAGCTCGGCGTGCCGGCAGTCGTCGGCTGCGGCGATGCGACCGACATCCTGAAGGACGGCGCGCTCGTCACGGTATCGTGCGCGGAAGGCGACGAAGGCAAGATCTACGACGGCCTGCTCGAGACGGAAGTCACGGAAGTGCAGCGCGGCGAACTGCCGGAAATCCCGGTCAAGATCATGATGAACGTCGGCAACCCGCAGCTCGCGTTCGACTTCTCGCAACTGCCGAACGGCGGTGTGGGTCTCGCGCGTCTCGAGTTCATCATCAACAACAACATCGGCGTTCACCCGAAGGCGATTCTCGAGTACCCGAACATCGACCAGGACCTGAAGAAGGCGGTCGAGAGCGTTGCGCGCGGCCACGCGTCGCCGCGCCAGTTCTACGTCGACAAGCTGACGGAAGGCGTCGCGACGATCGCTGCCGCGTTCTATCCGAAGCCCGTGATCGTGCGTCTGTCCGACTTCAAGTCGAACGAGTACAAGAAGCTGATCGGCGGTTCGCGTTACGAGCCGGACGAGGAAAACCCGATGCTGGGCTTCCGCGGCGCGTCGCGCTACATCGCCGAAGACTTCGCGCAGGCGTTCGAGATGGAGTGCCGTGCACTGAAGCGCGTGCGCGACGAGATGGGCCTGACCAACGTCGAGATCATGGTGCCGTTCGTGCGGACCGTGAAGCAGGCGGAGCGTGTCGTCGGCCTGCTCGAGAAGTTCGGCCTGAAGCGCGGCGAAAACGGCCTGCGCCTCGTGATGATGTGCGAAGTCCCGACCAACGCGATCCTCGCCGAAGAGTTCCTGGAACACTTCGACGGTTTCTCGATCGGCTCGAACGACCTCACGCAGCTCACGCTCGGCCTCGACCGCGACTCGGGCATGGAACTGCTGGCCGTCGACTTCGACGAACGCGACCCGGCCGTCAAGTTCCTGCTGAAGCGCGCGATCGATACCTGCCTCAAGATGGGCAAGTACGTCGGCATCTGCGGCCAGGGCCCGTCCGATCACCCGGACTTCGCGCAATGGCTGACGGACGAAGGCATCGTGTCGATTTCGCTGAATCCGGACACGATCATCGATACGTGGCAGGCGCTCGCCGCCAACCGGAAGTAACGGTCGGTAATGCATCTTCGGCGAAGGAGCGGCACCGTCGCTTCTTCAATGAAGGCAAAATGCAAGGTTCATGCTATAAACACCCCGGTAAGCACCGGGGTGTTTTCGTTTGTCGGTACGCGCCGGGCCGCCCCAAGCGTACCCCCCTCAGGGGGCGCGCCGTGCATGGGACCGGAGTAAGCGCTGAAGCGCCAACTCCGGTCGACAGCGAACGAGCGTAAGCGTGGGGGTCGTTTTCCTGGAGACCACAATCATGTCGGGGCATCTGTTCTGGTGGGTCGCGGTGGGCGTGCTGGTCGTCGCCGAGTTGCTGACCGGTACGTTCTATCTGCTGATGATCGCGCTCGGCTTTCTCGCGGGCGGGTTGCTGCAACTGGCCGGTTTCGCGCCGCACGTGCAGTTCGGCGCGGCGGCCGCCGTCGCGATCGTCGCGATGATCGCGCTGCGCCGGTCGGGGCTCGGCCGCAAGCAGAAGCGCGACACGTCGACGAATCCCGACGTCAATCTCGATATCGGTTCGACCGTCACGGTCGACGCATGGCACGACGGCCGCGCGCGCGTGCAGTATCGTGGTGCCGACTGGGACGTCGAACTCGCGAACGGCGAGCGCGACGATGCGCACATCTATCAGGTGAGCGCCGTGCGCGGCAATTGTCTCGTGGTCGTGGCGAAACCCGCGGGCTGATCGTCCGCTGATACAACAAGGAGGGAATACTTCATGGATTCGCTGATCATCTGGGTTGTCCTGCTCGTCATCGCGATCGTGATCGTGTCGAAGACGGTGAAGATCGTGCCGCAGCAGCATGCATGGGTGCTCGAGCGCTTCGGGCGCTATCACGCGACGCTGTCGCCCGGCCTGAACATCGTGCTGCCGTTCGTCGATCGCATCGCATACCGGCACATCCTGAAGGAAATTCCGCTCGACGTGCCGAGCCAGGTCTGTATCACGCGCGACAACACGCAGCTGCAGGTCGACGGCGTGCTGTACTTCCAGGTGACCGATCCGATGAAGGCGTCGTACGGGTCGAGCAACTTCGTGCTCGCGATCACGCAGCTCGCGCAAACCACGCTGCGCTCGGTGGTCGGCAAGCTCGAACTCGACAAGACGTTCGAGGAGCGCGATTTCATCAACCACAACATCGTGTCGGCGCTCGACCAGGCCGCGGCGAACTGGGGCGTGAAGGTACTGCGCTACGAGATCAAGGACCTGACGCCGCCGAAGGAAATCCTGCACGCGATGCAGGCGCAGATCACCGCGGAGCGCGAGAAGCTCGCGCTGATCGCCGCATCGGAAGGCCGCAAGCAGGAGCAGATCAACCTCGCGTCGGGCGCGCGTGAAGCGGCGATCCAGAAGTCCGAGGGTGAGCGGCAGGCCGCGATCAACCAGGCGCAGGGCGAGGCCGCTGCGATCCTGGCGGTGGCCGAGGCGAACGCGCAGGCGATCCAGAAGATCGCGAATGCGATCCAGTCGCAGGGCGGGATGGATGCGGTGAACCTGAAGGTCGCCGAGCAGTATGTCGGTGCGTTCTCGAATCTCGCGAAGCAGGGCAACACGCTGATCGTGCCGTCGAACCTGTCGGATCTCGGCACCGCGATCTCGTCGGCGCTGACGATCGTCAAGAACGCATCGACGCCCGCGAAGGGCTGAATCGCGCGTATCCGGTGCGTCGGCCGCCGCCGCGAGCGCTCGGCATGCGGCGAATCGTCGCGCAGCCGGGTGGCCGGCAAATACAACGCGTGTAACCCAAAAGCAACACGGCCCGCTTCGAGCGGGCCGTGTCGTTTGCGATGGGCATGACGCGCGTCAGGTGCCGGCGCGCATGATGCGCGCCTTCTCGCGTTCCCAGTCGCGTTTCTTCTCGGTTTCGCGCTTGTCGTGCAGCTTCTTGCCCTTTGCAAGCGCGATGTCGCACTTCACGCGACCGCCCTTGTAGTGGAAGTTCAGCGGCACGAGCGTGTAGCCACGCTGCTCGACCTTGCCGATCAGTTTCTTGATTTCTTCACGGTGCAGCAGCAGCTTGCGCGTGCGAACCGGGTCGGGCGTGATGTGCGTCGAGGCTTCGGGCAGCGGGCTGATATGGGTACCGATCAGGAAGATCTCGCCGCTCTTCACGACGACGTAACCTTCCCGGATCTGGCCGCGCCCGGCGCGCAGCGCCTTGACTTCCCAGCCCTCGAGCACGAGCCCCGCCTCGTAGCGTTCCTCGATGTGATAATCGAAGTGCGCTTTCCTGTTGTCGATGATGCTCATGAAAGGATCGGGCCAACTCGTTTAAAATCACGATTTTAGCAAAGCGGGGCGGGAATCGCCCGGCTTGGCGTTTCCACTTTCAGCGATGCCGCGCGATTTATGGCAGATGTCCAGAAAACCGTATTGATCCGCCACTCGGCGGAACAGATGTTCGACCTCGTCACCGACGTGGCCGACTACCCCAATTTCCTGCCCTGGTGCGGCGGCGTCGAGATTCGCCGTCAGGACGAGAGCGGGATGGAAGCGCGCATCGATATCAACTTCAAGGGCATCAAGCAGCATTTCGCGACGCGCAATACGCAGGAACGCCCGACGCGGATCGACATGGAGTTCACGGACGGCCCGTTCAAGAAGTTCACGGGCACGTGGCGCTTCACGGCGCTGCGTGCCGATGCGTGCAAGATCGAATTCGCGCTGCACTACGAGTTTTCGAGCATCCTGCTCGAGAAGATCATCGGGCCCGTGTTCAGCCACATCGCGAACACGTTCGTCGATTCGTTCGTGAAGCGCGCGGACCAGCGCTACGGGAAGGGGTGACGCGATGCTGTCGATCGAAGTCTGCTATGCACTGCCGGACCGCCAGACGCTGATCCCGCTGTCGTTGCCCGAAGGCGCGACCGTTCGCTCGGCGATCGACGCGAGCGGCGTGCTCGCGCTGCATCCGGAGATCGATCTCGCGCACGCGAAGACGGGTGTGTACGGCAAGCTCGCGCCGCTCGATGCGCCGCTGGCCGACCACGACCGTGTCGAGATCTACCGCCCGCTGATCGTCGATCCGAAGCTGGCGCGCCAGCGGCGCGTCGACAAGTCCCGCCGCGCCGGCTCGATCGAGGGCCGCAAGTGGATGCACAAGGACGCGCGCTGACGCGTTTTTTGTCCCGATTCGTCTGACCAAACGCCGCGGCGCGCTCAGTGTGCCGCGGCGTTTGCGTTGGTCGACGCGCTGCCCGGCGTGTCGCCGTGCTGCCGCACCGAGCCGTACACGCCGGCGAGCAGCAGCCCGAGCGCGGCGATCTCGAGCGTGTGCGGCATCCGCTGGTCGTACACGAACGCGTACAGCATCGCGAACACGGTTTCGAACACGATCAACTGGCCCGACAGCGTGAGCGGCAAGCGCTTCGACGCGGCATTCCACAGCCCGTTGCCGAGCCACGACGCGCCGATCGCGAGCACGAGGTTCAGCAGCCAGAACAACTGCCAGCGCGACGCCGGGACGGCTGCCTGCACCGCGCCCGCCGGCAGCGCGAGGATCGCGATCCAGCAGAGTCCGCCGATCAGGCCCGTCACGACACCCCACAGCACCGACCACTCGTTGCCGCCGAAACGATGATGACGCTGCAGGTAGCGCGCGTTCGCGACCGCGTACCAGGTCCAGCTCGCGAGCGCGCCGGCCGCGCAGGCGATGCCCGCGAGTTTCTGGCCGAGCGTCGTGGCATGCGCGGCCTCGGACGTGAACAGGTCGACGTTGATGCAGACGATGCCGGCGATCACCAGCGCGAGCGGGAAGACGAGCCGCCGCAGCGGCACGGCGCCGTGGTCGCCGAGGCCGGCGAGCGTAACGGTCACGGGCAGCACGCCGACGATCAGCGAGCTGGGCGCGATGCCGATCAGGTGCACGGCGCCGGACAGCAGCATGTAGTACGCGACGTTGCCGACGATGGCGAGCTTCACCAGTGCGACGAGATCTTCGCGGGTCAGCCGCGCGAGCAGCGAGCGGGCGGCCGGCAGTGCGGCCGCGACCGAGACAAGGCCGTACATCGTGTAGCGGCCTGCGCTCAGCAGCAGCGGCGAGAAGTCGGTCAGCAGCCGCGGAACGAGAAACACCATGCCCCACAGGGCACCTGCCAGGACACCATAAACCACGCCGCGCTGCATCGACCGCTCCAAACCAGTGACTGATGTGCGCGCATCTTAGCGACGCCGTCGCGACGGCGTCTTGTTCATTCCTGCACTCGGTGCTTAACCGGGCTTCAACGCGTTGCGTGCCAGCGCGGTGTCGAGCGGCGATGGATCAATTGTCTGCCGGATCGGGCGTCGTTCCCGCGCCGTCGCCTGCTGCACGCGAGTGCGCCGGGCGCCGCACGGTGCGCAGCTTGCCGCTGTTGCCGCCGCCGCAGTAGAAGCGGTCGTGGCCGTCGGATTCGAGCCCCGATATGCCGACGCCGGCCGGCATGTCGACCTGCTCGAGCACCTGGCCCGTGCGCGGGTCGATGCGCCGCAGGTCGCTCTGGTCGGCTTCCCACGTGCCGTGCCACAGCTCGCCGTCGACCCATGTCACGCCGGTGACGAAGCGGTTCGATTCGATCGTGCGCAGCACGGCGCCCGATTCCGGATCGATCTGATGAATCTTGCGTTCGCGGTACTGGCCGACCCACAGCGTGCCTTCCGCCCACGCGAGCCCAGAGTCGGCGCCGCCGCCGGGGGCCGGGATCGTCGCAAGCACGCGGCCCGATTCGGGATCGAGCTTCTCGATGCGGTCCTCGACGATCTGGAACAGGTGGCGGCCGTCGAACGCGGTGCCCGCATGCGCGGCGACGTCGAGCGAGCGCACGGTCGTGCCGCGTTCGGGATCGAGCGCGTTCAGCTTGTCGCCGGACGCGTACCACACGTGCTGTCCGTCGAACGTGACGCCGTGCACGCCGTCGACGCCCGGAAACGGGCCGTATTCGCGAATGATCTCTGCATGGGAGCGTTTCATGTTCGTCACCTCGTCGTTCGGTGAGGCCATCCTAATCTCCCGGCAGCGGGGCAGGGAGTAACAAGGTCGTCGCGAATCCCGGCAGCGGCGGCGTCATCCAGCGGCGCGCGCGGCCGCGGCCGAGCGCCTGCACCTTGTCGGCCTCGGCGAGCGCGTCGAGCGCGCGCTGCACGGTGCGCTGGCTCGCACCGAGCGCGAGCGCCAGCGCGGAGCTCGACCACGCCTCGCCGTCGGCCAGCAGCGCGAGGACGGCCGCGTGGCGATCGTCGACCGGGCGCGCGAGGACGACGGTCTCGCGCACGCCGAGCGGCTCGAGCGCGAAGCCGCGCGGTGTCGCGACGACGTTCGCGAGCGGGCGCAGCACTGCGCGCAGCCGGCCGATCTCGACGCGCAGCCGCGCGCGATGCGATTCGTCCGCCTGTTTCGCGCGGAACGCGGCGGCGACGAGCGCGTTGCGCGACACGTCGGCCGGCCAGGCCTCGCCGAGCGCGCGGGCGAGCACGAACAGCACGGGGCGCCGCGCGAGCGACACGGTCGTGCGCGCGTCGCGCACCGTGTGGCGGCACGCATCGACGACGAGCGCGTTCGACGCGAACAGCGTCTCGACTTCGTCGAGCTGCACGAGCCGCGACGTGCCGCGCGCGATGAGGCGCGCGGCCGGTGCGTCGAGCACGCGTGCGGCAGTGTCGACCTCCGCCGTCAGCGCGGCGATGCCGGCGTCGCGGGCCGCCGCGTGGGCACGGGCGAGCGCCGCGCGGGCCGCGTGCGTGCGGATGCGGCGCATCGCGATGCCGGCCGCGATCAGTTCATGGGCGGCGCGCGACGCGGGTGGCAGCGGCGCGGGATCGAGGTGCGCGAGCAGCCGTTCGGCATCGTCGATATGGCCGATCAGCAGCAGCCGGCGTACGCCGAGATAGCGTGCATGCGCGGCGTTCGCGCGGTCGCCGTGCGCATCGAGCGTCGCGCACGCCGCATCGAGCGCGCGCGTCGGCCAGCGCAGGTCGCGCGACGCGAGCGCGATCTCGGCTTCCGCGACGACGCAGCGCGCCCGTGCGACGGCTTCCTTCGTGCCGAATGCACGTGCGGCGCCGCGCACGAGCGCGCGTGCGCGTTCGAAATCGCCGAGCTGCGCCATCGCGATGCCGCGCAGCGCGAGCGCCGGCGCATCGTCGCGCAGCGCGACGCGGTTCAGCGCGCCGAGCGCGTCACCGGCCGCGAGCGCGCGCGCGGCCGCGGTGATCAGCGAATCCATCCGAATCCCGACACACTTGTCACTCCCTCCGGTCCGATGCCGGCCACTAATCTAGCACCACGTACACGGCTTCGTACGCCGTGCCCGGACATCCACCGAAGGAGGCACCCGCAATGACGACCCATCTCACCGGAACGCGCGACGCATGGCTGGCCGAGCGCCGCGCACTGCTCGACGCCGAAAAGGCGCTGACGCGGCAAAGCGACGAACTTGCACGGCGGCGCCAGGCGCTGCCGTGGGTGCGTGTCGACAAGACCTACCGGTTCGACACCGAAGACGGCCAGGCGACGCTCGACGACCTGTTCCGCGGCCGTTCGCAACTGCTCGTCTATCACTTCATGTTCGGCCCCGACTACAAGGCCGGCTGCCCGTCGTGCTCGGCGCTCGCCGACGGGTTCGACGGCTTTGCCGTGCACCTGGCGCACCACGACGTGACGCTCTCGGCCGTGTCGCGCGCACCGCTTGCGAAGCTGCTCGCGTACCGGGAGCGGATGGGATGGACTTTCCCGTGGGCATCGTCGGTCGGCAGCGATTTCAATTTCGACTTCAACGTGTCGTTCACCGAAACGCAGCAGCGTGCGGGCGACGTCGAATACAACTACGCGCGGGCCGGCCACGCGATGGACATGGATCCGCCACCGGCGCCCGTCGTGCAGTTTGCGGCGACCTGCGGCACCGACGCGGTCACGTATTCGCTCGACCGGCCGGGGATGAGCGCGTTCGTGCGCGAGGACGGCGCCGTCTATCACACGTACTCGACCTACGCGCGCGGGCTCGACGGGCTGTGGGGGATGTACCAGTGGCTCGATCGCGCGCCGCGCGGGCGCAACGAGGCCGGCCCGTGGTGGCGCCGTCACGACGAGTACGCGCGCGGCTGAGCGCGGGCCGGCGACGGGCGGGCGCGCGTGATGACTCGGTTGGCGTCCGGCGGGACGGGCCCTGATCCGCGAGCATTCGGGGTCGCGCTCGCGGCCGTGTTCGCCGTCGCCGTGACGGCGACCCTGGCGCAGCACGCGTCGATGGCCGCGATGGGCAGCGAGCCGATGGCCGGCGGCTGGATGGCGTCGGTCGCCTGGCTGCGGCCGTGCGGGCGGGGCGCCGGGCGCACGTTCGCGACGTTCGCCGGAATGTGGGGCGCGATGACGGTGGCGATGATGCTGCCGGTGCTGGCGCCGACGCTCTGGCGATATCGGCAGGGCATCGGCCCGTTGGCCACCGTGCGTTCTGCCTGGCTCGTCGTCGTCGCGGGCGCCGGGTATTTCGCAGTGTGGATGGCGCTCGGGGCGCTCGTGTTTCCGGCTGGCGCCGCGCTGACGGCCGCCGCCGTACGGGTGCCGGCGCTGGCCCGTGCGCTGCCGTTCGCGGCCGGGGCGGTCGTGTTGGCCGCGGGCGTGCTGCAATTCTCCGCATGGAAGGCGCGGCGGCTGGCGTGCTGCCGGCACGCGGACCCGTCGCGGGCGCGCGCCGGCGCGGCATGGCGGCACGGCGTGCGGGCCGCCATGCATTGCAGCGCCTGCTGCGGGAACCTGATGGCGATCGCGCTCGCGGCCGGCATGATGGACCTGCGCGTGATGGCCGCCGTGACGGTTGCGATTGCCGCCGAGCGCATCGTGCCGTCCGGCGCGCGTGTCGCGCGGATCGCCGGCTGCGTGGCGGTTGGCGGCGGCATCGCGATGATCGTGCGTGCGGCCGGGCTGCTATAACACAGGGTAGGCAGGCCGTTTCGGCACGTTGCCGGGCCGTGCTTCACCGTGGCCGCTACCGTCGCGTGACCCGTTCGCAACAGGCCGATGGGCTGCGTTGCCGCCCGTTGCGCGAATGGCTCGATGCAGCGGTGAAACGAAAGGCGATCGAAAACGAACCGAACCGCGATCCGAACGATTCGGCCCCCGAACGGCTGAAACCGGCTAAGCCGTTGTTCGTGTTGTGAAAATTCACGGCGCTTCGCGTATAATTCGCTTTTGCGCCCATAGGATTTGCCATGCGTCTGATCCAAAAAGCACTCACTTTCGATGACGTGCTCCTCGTTCCCGCCTTCTCCGACGTTCTCCCGCGCGACACCAGCCTCAAGACCAAGCTGACCCGCAACATCTCCCTGAACATGCCGCTCGTGTCCGCCGCGATGGACACGGTTACCGAAGGTCGCCTTGCGATCGCGATGGCACAGCAGGGTGGCGTCGGTATCGTCCACAAGAACCTCACGCCGGCCGAACAGGCCCGCGAGGTCGCGAAGGTCAAGCGTTTCGAGTCGGGCGTCGTCCGCGACCCGATCACGGTTCCGCCGCAAATGAAGGTGCGCGACGTGATCGCGCTGTCGCGCCAGCATGGCATCTCGGGTTTCCCGGTCGTCGAAGGCCCGCAGCTCGTCGGCATCGTCACGAACCGCGACCTGCGTTTCGAAACGCGCCTCGACGAGCCGGTCAAGTCGATCATGACGCCGCGCGAGCGCCTCGTCACGGTCAAGGAAGGCACGCCGCTCGCCGAAGCGAAGGCGCTGATGCACAGCCACCGCCTCGAGCGCGTGCTGGTCGTCAACGACGCGTTCGAACTGCGCGGCCTGATGACCGTCAAGGACATCACGAAGCAGACCGAGCACCCGGACGCGTGCAAGGACGAACACGGCAAGCTGCGCGCAGGCGCGGCGGTCGGCGTCGGCCCGGACAACGAAGAGCGCGTCGAGCTGCTGGTGCAGGCCGGCGTCGACGTGATCGTCGTCGATACCGCGCACGGTCACAGCAAGGGCGTGCTCGAGCGCGTCCGCTGGGTCAAGCAGAATTACCCGCACGTCGAGGTGATCGGCGGCAACATCGCGACGGCTGCCGCCGCGAAGGCGCTGGTCGAATACGGCGCGGACGCGGTCAAGGTCGGTATCGGCCCGGGCTCGATCTGCACGACGCGGATCGTCGCGGGCGTCGGCGTGCCGCAGATCAGCGCGATCGCGAACGTCGCGGAAGCGCTGAAGGGCACCGGCGTGCCGTGCATCGCCGACGGCGGCGTGCGCTTCTCGGGCGACGTGTCGAAGGCCCTCGCGGCCGGCGCGAACGCGGTGATGATGGGCAGCATGCTCGCGGGCACCGAAGAGGCGCCGGGCGACGTGTTCCTGTATCAGGGCCGCCAGTACAAGTCGTATCGCGGCATGGGTTCGGTCGGTGCGATGAAGGACGGCGCGGCAGACCGCTACTTCCAGGACAACTCGGCGAACATCGACAAGCTCGTGCCGGAAGGCATCGAAGGCCGCGTCGCGTACAAGGGTTCGGTCAACGCGATCCTGTTCCAGCTGGTCGGCGGCGTGCGCGCCAGCATGGGCTATTGCGGCTGCCGTACGATCGACGAGCTGCACGACAAGGCCGAATTCGTCCAGATCACCGCGGCGGGCATGCGCGAGTCGCACGTGCACGACGTGCAGATCACGAAGGAAGCACCGAACTACCACGTGGACTGATCGCCGATGAAACCGCTGCTGCGAGCCGTGCTGATTCTCGATGCCGTGCTGCTGCTGGCGTTCGGCGTGCTGTTCGTGCTGACGCCCTGGCAGTCGCTGTTCAATGCGCTGCAACTGCAGAACATCCAGCCGGCGATGCTCGGCCAGGCGTTCGGCATCGCGTTGCTCGGGCTCGCGTGGCTCGCGTTTCATGCGGCGTTCAACGGTGACCTTACGGCGCCGGTGGCGCGGTCGGTCGGCCACGTGTACTGGCTGACCGGCGTGCTGACGATCGTCTGGTCGCTCGGCGCCGGCAGCGGTCCCGCGCTGGCGGCGGCAGGCAGGGTGCTGTCGGTCGTGGCCGGTGTCGTGCTGATCCTGCTGGGCCTCGGCGGCGTGCGGATCGCATCGGCCGTGCGCCGGCGCGAGAAGGCGCAAGCGCTCGAGGCGCGCGCACCGGCGCAGCGTCCGGCCGAGCCGGCGATGGCGCCGGCGTCGTCGCCCGCACCGCAGCGCGTCGAGCCCGTCGTCAGCCGCCCCGCGGCGCCTGCGGCATCGTCGCCGGCTTCATCCGGTTCCAGTCAGTCGTCAGGCGGCGTCGCACTCGACGAACGCCCGCCGATGCAGGATTGACCGGCGATGCGTCGCGCGAGCCGCCTGCCGCCCGACGCCGCTGTCCATGCTTTTGACGCAGCGCTTCGTGCGCTGCTTTTCTCATTCTCTTCATCCCGTCCGCAGCCATGCACGACAAAATCCTGATTCTCGACTTCGGTTCGCAAGTCACCCAACTGATTGCGCGTCGCGTGCGTGAAGCGCACGTCTACTGCGAAATCCATCCGAACGATGTGTCCGACGACTTCGTCCGCGAGTTCGCGCCGAAGGCGGTGATCCTGTCGGGCAGCCACGCGAGCACGTACGAAGACCATCAGCTGCGCGCGCCGCAGGCCGTGTGGGATCTCGGCGTGCCGGTGCTCGGCATCTGCTACGGCATGCAGACGATGGCCGTGCAGCTCGGCGGCAAGGTCGAGTGGAGCGACCATCGCGAATTCGGCTACGCGGAAATGCGTGCGCACGGCCATACGCGCCTGCTCGACGGCATCGAGGATTTCACGACGGCCGAAGGCCACGGGATGCTGAAGGTCTGGATGAGCCACGGCGACAAGGTTGCCGAGCTGCCGCCGGGCTTCGCGCTGATGGCGTCGACGCCGAGCTGCCCGATCGCCGGCATGGCCGACGAGGCGCGCGGCTACTACGCGGTGCAGTTCCACCCGGAAGTCACGCACACGGTGAAGGGTCGCCAGATCATCGAACGCTTCGTGCTGCAGATCGCCGGCGCGAAGCCCGACTGGATCATGAAGAACCACATCGAGGAAGCCGTCGCGAAGATCCGCGAGCAGGTCGGTGACGAGGAAGTGATTCTCGGCCTGTCGGGCGGCGTCGATTCGAGCGTTGCGGCCGCGCTGATCCACCGCGCGATCGGCGACCAGCTCACCTGCGTGTTCGTCGACCACGGCCTGCTGCGCCTGAACGAAGGCAAGATGGTGCTCGACATGTTCGAGGGCCGCCTGCATGCGAAGGTCGTGCACGTCGATGCGGCCGACCAGTTCCTCGGTCACCTGGCCGGCGTGACCGATCCGGAAGCGAAGCGCAAGATCATCGGCCGCGAGTTCGTCGAGGTGTTCCAGGCCGAAGCGAAGAAGCTGTCGAAGGCGAAGTGGCTCGCGCAGGGCACGATCTACCCGGACGTGGTCGAATCGGGCGGCACGAAGACGAAGAAGGCGACGACGATCAAGAGCCACCACAACGTCGGCGGCCTGCCGGAAACGCTCGGCCTGAAGCTGCTCGAACCGCTGCGCGACCTGTTCAAGGACGAAGTGCGCGAGCTGGGCGTCGCGCTCGGCCTGCCGCCGGAGATGGTGTACCGCCATCCGTTCCCGGGCCCGGGCCTCGGCGTGCGGATTCTCGGCGAAGTGAAGCGCGAGTACGCGGACCTGCTGCGCCGCGCGGACGCGATCTTCATCGAGGAACTGCGCGGCACGACCGCGACCGCGCAGGATGCGGCTGCCGGCCTGTGCAGCGAAGCCGATGTCGGTAAGAGCTGGTACGACCTGACGAGCCAGGCATTCGCGGTGTTCCTGCCGGTCAAGTCGGTCGGCGTGATGGGCGATGGCCGGACCTACGACTACGTGACGTCGCTGCGCGCCGTGCAGACGACCGACTTCATGACCGCACACTGGGCGCACCTGCCGTACGCGCTGCTCGGCCGTGCGTCGAACCGGATCATCAACGAAGTGCGCGGGATCAACCGCGTCGTGTACGACATCTCGGGCAAGCCGCCGGCGACGATCGAGTGGGAGTAAGCATCGCGGCCGAATCGGCGTTCGGGTTCGCTTGCGTCGTTGCGCTTTGGTTGATGGCGCGATAGTTCGTTAGCGGATTGCCGGTTCGGTTCGTCTGCTGTCCGGGCTCCGGTCCGGGCAAAAAAAACGGCTTGGCGGTTGCCAAGCCGTTTGTCGTTAACGCGTCGTCCGGTTCAGGAGACGTCGCGTCTTCATTCGTGACCGGATGCTCACACGTGCGCACGCCCGAGCGAGCGCAGATACATCGGCACCTTCGCCTTGCTCGTCGCCTGGACTCGCGCCATCAGCGCGTGATCGATCCGATCCAGCCCGTACGTCCGCGCGATGTCGTGCTGCAACCGGCACCACAGGTGGCCGGCCATCTCGGCATCGACCATCGCCCGGTGCGCGCGGCCCGATTTCGGCAACCGCAGCATCTCGACCAGATTCGACAGGCGGTGACTCTGGGCGTCCGGGTAGATCCGTCTCGCCACCAGCATCGTGCACGCGAAGGCATGCTCGGCCGACATGCCGAGCAGCCCGAGTTCCGACTGCCAGAAGCGCTTGTCGAAACCGGCGTTGTGGGCGACGACGGCATGCTTGCCGACGAATGCCGCTGCTTCCTTCATGACTTCGGACGCCGGCGGCGCCGATGCAATCATGTCGTTCGTGATGCCGGTGAGCGCGACGACGTCGGACGGGATGCGCCTGCCCGCGTTCATCAGGCTCTGGAAACGGTCGACGACCTGCCCGTCACGCAGGAGGATGACGGCGATCTCGGTCGCACGGTCGCCCATGTTCGGCGACAGCCCGGTGGTTTCGAAGTCCAGTACCGCGACGGTTTGCATGGTTGAATCCTGCTGCTTCATGGGGTGGCGTTTGGTGTGGCCGAGAGGGTAGCATCTTCGGGCCTGCGATAGACTCGTTCGGCCCGAGAAACGCGCGTTCTCGCCCATTCACCGTTTGCGATCCGCCGCCATGCTGCCGTGCCCTCGCTGACCGTGCCCGATGCATGATCGTCATGCGGCAACCCCGCTCGCACCCTCGATCATCCGGATCGAGCCCGTGGTTTGCCCTGCACCTTGCCGGATGCTGAATTCGATCAGTTCTTCATAGATCTCCCGTTGCCCGGCCGGCAGCACGGGCAGCAGCGTTTCGCGGCGCTTGTCCGCGTCGAACATCGATTCCACCAGCCAACCCGTCAGGTAGAGCGCCGCCAGGCATCCGCCCGCCGTCGCGACGTTGCCGTGACACACCAGTGGTTGCGCCGGCGCCTGCAGCCCGTGTGCGAGCAAGCCGTCCCGCGCGTCGGGATGGGTGGTCGCCCGGCGCTGCGGCAGCAGCCCGAGCCGTTCGAGAATGAAGGCGCCCGCACAGATCGACCCGACATGCTGGCGTGCCGGATCGAGATCGAACGAGGGCAGGAAGTCCGGGCTCGCCAGCGCGGCCGGTATCCCTTGCTTGCCGCTCGAGAACAACACGGCATCGGCGCGATTGGCGTCCGACAGCGGACCGTGAACGGGAATGGGCAGCCCGTGCGCTGAATGCAGCACCGGCTGCGCGCCAAGAATCCGGACGCGCCAGTCCGTGGTGTTGCGCCCGAGCATGTCCCACATCAGGAACAGGTCGAGGTCGGTGAACCGGTCGAATGCAACGAGGACGATGTCTTTCAACGCGAACTCCGTGAGGGGGGCCATGCGGGATGCGTCGGCGCCCGTGATAGAGTTCGCAGCCTAACTGTCCATACCGCTCCATACACAGCCTGTATGGCGATGCCGATGCGCACACTGACTCGAAACGACTGGATCGCAGCGGGCTTCGACGCCCTCGACGGGGAAGGCCATGCGGGTATTTCGGCCGAAAGCCTCGCGCGACGGCTGAACGTGACCCGCGGCTCGTTCTATCACCACTTCCGCAATCGCGAAGACTTCGTCAGGTCGCTGCTGACCGCGTGGGAGGACGACTACACGTCACGCATGCTCGCGTACGCGGCGGACGGTCGCGGCGCGGGCGACACGCTGGCGCGCTACCTGCGCATTGCCGCGGAAAAGCAGCCGGGACGCGAGGTGGCGATCCGCGCGTGGGCATTGCAGGATCCGCTGGTTGCGGAATTCCAGCAGCGTGTCGATGCCGCGCGGCTCGCGTTCGCGGTCGACACCTCCCGTCGCTGGGTTCGCATGCCGGGCGAAGCCGAGATCGTGGGGCAGGTCGCGCACCTGTGCCTGATCGGCGGCCAGCAGGCCGGGCTGCGGCGTGACGCTGAGCGGTTCAATCATTTCATGCAGCGCGCGTTCTCGGTCGCCGAGCGTGTGCTGTCGCGTCGACGCGTGTAATCGCGTGAGGCGTGCATCGGATCGATGCCGCACGCATTGATGTCACGCGTTTTCCCGATCCTGCTCAGGCCTGCTTGCCACCACGATAACGAAGGTGAATCAGCGGATAAGGCCGGCCTTGTCCATCCAGCGCCGATCGCCCGCAGCGCTCGAACCCGAGCCGCTCGTAGAATCCCGTCGCCGCTTCGTTCTGCTCGTTGACGTCGGTCGTCAAATCGGGATGGCGCTCGAGCGCATCTTCGACCAGCCGCCGCCCGACACCCGCGCCATGGCGGTCGGGATCGACGAACAGTGCTTCCATGTGACTGCCGTCGAGCAGCATGAAGCCGATCGGGCGGTCGTGCTCGTCGACAGCCAGGTCGAGCGGCGCGGCCGGCAGGAACGTGACGACTTCGGATTCGATTGCGCGACGGTCGTCGTCGCTCAGGAAGCGGTGCGTCGCATCGACGGCACGGCGCCAGATATCCAGCACGCGTGTGCCGTCGGCTTCGGTGGATCGGCGAATTCTGATCATGATTTTTAATGTGGTGTGATCCGGTGCCCGGCGGGTGGCCTGCACCGTGATGGATCGAACGCGTCGTCCGCGCGGTAGTGCGGAAACGACTGCGACGTTTCAAGCGGGCGGGCGCCGCGCGTCGCCCAGCGATGCCGCCCGTTCGATCGCCCGCCGCGCGACGTCGCGCACGCCCGCGCTCATCGGCAGATCGTCGCGGTCGAGTTCGTCGAGGCCGAACCAGCGTGCGTCGAGCGCATCGTCGCCGGCGGCAGGCGTGCCGCGCAACCATCGGCACAGCACCGCGACCATGATGAAATGCTGGCGCACGGCGCCGTCGGCATCGTAATCGAACGCATCCAGCGCGGTAAAGGCATCGAGCGCCGCGACCTCGACCGTCGTTTCTTCGGCGATCTCGCGAACGACCGCGTCCGCGATCGGCTCGCCCGGTTCGATCTTGCCGCCGGGGAACCCCCAGCAGCCCGCATCGGGCGGATTCGCGCGGCGTACGAGCAGCACGTCGCGTTCGCGCAGCACGATGCCGATCACGGCGGGAACGGGGCGCACGGATGCAGCGGCGCCGATGGCGGCGTGCGACGATCGCGACATGGCCGCGCCTATGCGTCGGTGCGTTGTTCGATCGCGCGGATCACGGCGACCATGTCGTCCGCCCCATGTCCGGCCTTTTCCGTCTCGCCGTAAAGCGCGTGACAGATGTCGAGCAGCGGCGACGCGATGCCGATGCTGCGCGCGGATTCGGCGACGAGGCGCGCGTTCTTCAGCACGTCGGTGATCGCGGCCTGCACCGAGAAATCCGCCGCGACGAGCTTGCCGAGCTTCACGCGCGACACGTCGCTTGCCATCGGGCCGGCGTTCAGCACGTCGGCGAAGCGTGCGAGGTCGATGCCGTGACGTTGCGCGAAATGCGTGGCTTCGGTCAGGCCGGTGACCATCGTGATCAGGAACAGGTTGACGGCGAGCTTCATCGTCAGCGCCGACGGCACGTCGCCGCAGACGAAGCTGTCGCGGCACAGCGGCTTCACGAGCGGGCGCACGGCGTCGACGTCGTCCGGTGCGCCGGCCAGCATCACGACGAGCTGGCCCGCTTCGGCCGGCTTGCGCGAGCCCGACACGGGCGCCTCGACGTAGCGGCCCGACGCGGCGGCGATCTCATCGGCGAGCGTACGCGAATACTCGGGCGCGTTGGTGCCCATGTTCACGATCGTATGACCGCCGACGCGTTCGGCAAAGCCGGGCGTGCCGCGCGCGAGGACGGCGTCGATTGCCGCGTCGTTCGCGAGCATCAGGATCACGGTGCGGCAGGATGCGAATACGTCGTCGACGTGCTCGGCGATGCGTGCGCCGGCGTCGCGCAACGCATCGTCGCTGCCGTGCGACCGGCTCCATGCGACGAGCGGCGTGCCGGCCCGCGCGAGATTGAGCGCCATCGGCGTGCCCATCACGCCGAGGCCGATGAATCCGACTGCGGTTTGCATGTCCTTGCTCCCACGGTGGGTGGAGAAGATCGTGGGCGTCAGTATCGCAGCGTTTCCGCACGCCTGCATCTCGCCTGCGAACCCGCGGGAGCGGTACGGCGGGCGCTAGGTGATGTCCGCCAGATAGGGCCACGGATAGATGCCGCGCGCGTGGCCGTCGCCGAACATGAAGCGGATGCCGTAGCCGGCCGGTTCCACGCGTTCGAGCGTCAGGTCGGGCCGTGCGTCGACACGGCCGCCGTCACGGCGGATGCGTCGGCATTCCGCGCACGGGCAATCGTTGCGCAATTGCGCATAGCCGATGCGCTGCGTGTTGCCGTCGGGCCAGTGCAGCGTCAGCACGCGTGCCGGATGATCGAGCGCGATTTCAGTCGGCGCGATCATCGCGGCGCGTCGCCGATTTGACGGATCGCGATCCGCACGGCCTTGCGGACTTCCGGGTCGCGATCCTCGAGCGCATCGTTCAGTGCGTGCAACGTCGCAGGGTCGCGCAATTCGCCGAGCGCAAGCGCGGCTTCCTTGCGCAGATTGCTGATCGCATGCGAGAGCAGCATGACGACGGCCGGTGCCGCAGCCGCATCGCGCAACTGCCCGAGTGCGCGCACGGCACGCAGGCGCACCTGCCAGTAGTCGTCGTCGAGCGCGGCGACGAGCGGCTCGCGCGCAGTCGTCACGCGCAGCTTGCCGAGCGTGGTAGCCGCTTCCTCGCGCACCTGCCATGCGCGATCGCGCAGCGCGGCGAGCAGGGCATCGATGACGGCCGCGTCGTCAGCCGCCGCGAAGCCGATCGAGCCGACCGCGGCGCGTCGCACGTCCGCATCCGTATCGGCCGTCGCGACACGCGCGAGCGGCGATAGTGCGCGCGATTCCCTGAGCCAGCCGAGCACCGCAACGGCCTCGGCGCGTACGGCGGGCAACTCGGCATCGAGCGCATGCAGCGCGGGTGCGAACGCGCCAGGGTCGCGCAACTCGCGCAAGCCGCGCAGCACGGCGCGGCGCACGAACGGCTCGGGCCGGTCGACCCAGTGGCACAGCACGGTGCCCGATGCCGCGTCCTTCAGTTCGGACAGGCTCTGCGCGGCGGCGGCGCGCACGTCGTCGTCAGGATCGAGCAGCGCGCCGCACAATGTGTCGACGACATCGGGCTGCTCCCACGCGCCGAGGACGCGGGCGGCTTCGCCGCGCACGTCGGCCGACGGGTCGGTGCGCAGCACGGCGATGAATGCCGGCAGGAGTTCGGGCTCCTCGAGATCCGCGAGTTCGAACAGTGCGACGCGGCGCACGGATGCGTCGGGCGCGGCGAGGCGGGCGACGAGCGCGGACTGGTCGCGCTCGTGTGCGCCGGGCAGCGGGGAAGCGAAGGGGGAGTCGGTCATGAGCGAAGGAAAAGGGCGCTGACGGACGCGGTCAGCGCAGCAGGTAAGGGATGTCGACCTTGACCGCACCGGTCGGGCAATCGCGCTCGCACGGCATGCAGTACCAGCATTCGTCGAACTGCATGTAGGCCTTGCCCTTGGTCACATCGATCGCGAGCAGGTCGAGCGGGCACACGTCGACGCAAACGGTGCAGCCCTTGTCGGCGATGCACAGCGCGTCGTCGATCGTGACGGGCGCGCTGCTGCGCTGGAAGATCTCGTGCGGGGTATGTGGCATGACAGTACTCGTCAGAGGGCGGCCGCGAGGGCGGCCGGTTCGCGGATGCGCAGGTTGGTGTACGCCCCGCGTTCGTCGTCGGCAAGCGGCACGATGTAGGGTTCGACCGGCCGCTTCTCGCTGCGCATTGCGCCGTCGGCGTCCTTGCGCAACCAGGTATGGCAGAACCATTCGGTGTCGTTGCGATGCGGGAAGTCGACGCGATGGTGGTACAGCCCCCAGCGGCTCTCGGTGCGGAACAGCGACGCGCGCGCGGCCATTTCAGCGCAGTCGCGGATCGCACGCACTTCGGCCGCACGCATCAGTTCGTGCGGATGGCCGGCCTTCATCTGTTCGATATCCTCAGTAATGCCGTCAAGGCGTTGCAGCCCGATTTCCATCTTGCGCGTCACCTTCGGCGGTTGCAGGTAATCGTTCACCATGCGGCGCAGCTTGTACTCGACCTGCGCCGGCGCGAAGCCGTGTTCGCGCAGAAGCGGCGCGAGCACGCGGGCGCGCTCGGCCTCGACCTGTTCTTCGTCCACCGGCGCATGATCGCGGCCGGCCACGTCGTCGGCCGCGTTCTGTCCGGCGAACCAGCCGTACGTGAACGCGCCGAGCATGTAGTTGTGCGGGACGGCTGCCATGTCGCCGGCTGCGTAGAGCCCCGGCACGGTCGTCTCCGCGAGAGCATTCACGTACACGCCCGATGCGCTGTGGCCACTGCAGAAGCCGATCTCGGAGATGTGCATCTCGACCATCTGGCTGCGGTAGTCGGTGCCGCGCCCGGCATGGAAGCGGCCGCGGCTCGGCCGCTCGTTCGTATGCAGGATCTGCTCGATGGTCTGGATCGTTTCCTCGGCGAGATGGTCGAGCTTCAGGAACACGGGGCCGTTGCCGCTCTGCAGTTCCTGGTAGAACTCCCACATCATCTGGCCGCTCCAGTAGTCGCATTCGATGAAGCGCTCGCCCTTGCCGTTCGCGGTGAAGCCGCCGAGCGGACCCGTCACGTACGCGCACGCGGGGCCGTTGTAGTCCTTGATCAGCGGGTTGATCTGGAAGCATTCGAGATTCGCGAGCGCGGCGCCCGCGTGATAGGCCATCGCGTAACCGTCGCCCGCGTTGGTCGGGTTCTCGTAGGTGCCCATCAGGTAGCCCGACGCCGGCAAGCCGAGGCGGCCGGCCGCGCCGCAGCAGAGGATCACGGCCTTCGCGCGGATCACGTGGAATTCCGCAGTGCGGCAGTCGAAGCCGAGCACGCCGCTCGCGCGGCCCTGCGCGTCGGTCAGCACACGCGTTGCGACGATCCGGTTCGTGATCGCGATGCGCGCGCGCTTCAGCTGCCGGTACAGCACCTTCTTGATGTCGTGTCCTTCCGGCATCGGCAGCACGTACGAGCCCATGTGATGGACCTTTTTCACCGCGTAGTCGCCGGTGCCGTCCTTCTCGAACTTCACGCCCCAGCGATCGAGCTGCTCGATCGTCGCGAAGCTGTGCGTCGCATACGCGTACACGGCCTCCTGGTCGACGATGCCGTCGTTGGCGATCGTGATCTCGCGCGTGTACTGCTCGGGCGTCGCATGACCGGGGATCACCGCGTTGTTCAGCCCGTCCATCCCCATCGAGATCGCGCCGCTGCGCTTCACGTTGGCCTTCTCGAGCAGCAGCACGCGCAGGGACGGGGCGCGCTCCTTTGCCTTGATCGCCGCCATCGGCCCGGCCGTACCGCCGCCGACCACGACGACGTCGTATTCATGAACGTGGGTTGTCATCGCTGTTTCCTTGCAGATTTGCGCGCCTTTTGCCGGTCGATGCGCAGCCGGTACTGGAATGCGTCGCCGCGGAAGTAGAGGTATTCGTAGTCGATCGGGGCGCCCGACGCGTCGTGCGTGAGGCGCTCGATGCGCAGCACGGGGCTGCTTTCCTCAACGTGCAGCGCGTCGACGATCTCGTCGTCCGCGAGGATCGCGTCGATCGACACGTCGGCATGGCCGAGCGGAATGCCGCAGTCGTTTTCCAGCACGAGGAAGATGTCGCGGGTCGCGAGATCGGCGCCCGCGAGGCGCTTGCCGAGCGCTTCGGGCACCCAGGTCTGTTCGAGCGACACCGGTTCGCGGTTCAGCAGCCGCACGCGGTGGATCTCGACGAGCGGCGCGCCTTCCGGCACGTTCAGCTTCGTCGCGAGATGGTGGTCGGCTTTCACGGTGCGGAAGCTGCGCAGCTGGTTGACGATCTCGTAGCCCATCGACGACATCGCCTCGGCGAAACCCTGCAGCGACGTCACGTTCTGGAACGCCTTCGGCTTCGACACGAACGTGCCCTTGCCGTGCAGCTTGAACAGCAGTCCTTCCTTCTGCAGGTCGCCGAGCGCCTGGCGCACCGTGATGCGGCTGACGTCGAACATCGCGCACAGCTCGTGCTCGGACGGCATCCGGCTGTGCGGCGCATAGGTGCCGTCGAGAATGCGCGCGCGCAGCGTGTCCTTGATCTGCACGTAGAGCGGGGCCGCCGACAGCGGCACGACGTTGGATGGGGTCATCGATCAACTTGTTATGACAAGATGGTTCGAGTGTAGTGAGCGCGGTCGCGCGGCCCAACCAACCATTTCCGATATCGAATTTCCGATTCCGGAAAAGCAGGGCGAACGCCCGATCTGCCCCTTGCGGGCCGCACGAATTGACCGACAATAAAAAATCGCCGGCCCGTGCGCCGCGCATGTCGATTTCCCGATGATTCGTCCGTCGTATCCATGTCGACCGGGCACTGCGCCGTGCACGCGGCCTGCGCCTGGTTTCCGAGGATGGCCGAAACGAACAAGGAGACGCCAAATGACGGATTCCCGATACCGCTGGGTGATCGTCGCCGCGGGCGGCCTGATGGGCTGCGTCGCGATCGGCGCGATGTTTTCGCTGCCGGTGTTCCTGCGCGCGATTGCGCGCGACACGGGCTGGTCGATGACCGGCATTTCCACGGCGATGACGCTCGGCTTCATCGCGATGGCCTTCGCGAGCATGGCGTGGGGCAGCCTGTCGGACCGGATCGGCACGCGGCCGGTCGTCATCGCGGGCGCAGTGCTGCTGTCGGCTAGCTTGGCGCTGGCGAGCCGCGCACCGTCGCTGCTCGTGTTCCAGCTGACCTTCGGCCTGGCCGTCGGCAGCGCGACGGCCGCGATCTTCGCGCCGATGATGGCGTGCGTGACGGGCTGGTTCGACACGCATCGCAGCCTCGCGGTGTCGCTCGTGTCGGCCGGCATGGGGATGGCGCCGATGACGATGGCGCCGCTCGCCGCGTGGCTCGTGTCGGTGCGCGACTGGCGCACGTCGATGCTGCTGATCGCCGCGCTGGCGGCCGTCGTGATGATTCCGGTGTCGCTGCTGGTGCGGCGGGCGCCCGCGCTCGACCATGCCGCCGCGCACGCCGCGCCTTCGGCTGCCGGCGCACCTGCGGCGATGTCGGTGGCGGACGCGCTGCGCTCGCCGCAGTTCATGATCCTGCTGCTGACCAATTTCTTCTGCTGCGCGACGCACTCGGGCCCGATCTTCCACACGGTCAGCTACGCGGTCACGTGCGGCATTCCGCTGATCGTCGCGGTGTCGATCTACAGCGTCGAAGGGCTCGCCGGCATGGGCGGCCGGATCGCGTTCGGCATTCTGGGCGACCGCCTCGGCGCGAAGCGCATGCTGGTGGCCGGGCTGTTCGCGCAGGCGCTCGGCGCGCTCGGCTACTACTTCGTGCGCTCGCTCGACGGGTTCTACGCGGTCGCGACGCTGTTCGGCTTCATCTATGCGGGCGTGATGCCGCTGTATTCGGTGCTCGCGCGCGAGAACTTCCCGCTGCGGATGATGGGCACCGTGATCGGCGGCTGCGCGATGGCCGGCAGCCTCGGAATGGCCGCGGGCCCGGTCGCCGGCGGCCTGATCGTCGATACGTTCGGCAGCTACGGCTGGCTGTACCTCGGTTCGTTCGCGATCGGCATCGGTGCGTGCCTGATCGCGATGATGTTCCGCCCGTTTGCGAAAACGCAGCCCGAAACGGTGGCCGCGTGACGCGGCAACGGCAGCAGGGCGGCTGCCGTTTCGCGGGATCGGCGCGGTTCGGCGCGCGTCGTCACAAATAAAAAACAGGGCCCGACACCGCTTGCGTTTGCGATGGTCCGGATGGCGCTCAGCCCGCTGCGGCGCAGCAGAGCGGCATTTGACGGTGATCGGCATGCATGCACAGCGATTCGGCCCCTAAAAAACGCAATATCGAGCATATATTCGAAGGGCCTGTCATAGCCGCGTCACCCTGCTAGAATTCGGCCTGCCGCATTGTTCCGATTGACTGATGAGATTGCTTGACGCCCTGGTCGAACAACGTATTGCCGCCGCCGCCGCGCGGGGCGAGTTCGACGATTTGCCGGGTACCGGCGCGCCGCAGGCGCTGGATGACGACCTGCTCGTGCCCGAGGAGGTGCGGGTGGCCAACCGTATCCTGAAGAACGCGGGCTTCGTGCCGCCGGCCGTCGAGCAATTGCGCGCGCTGCGCAACCTGCATGACGAAGTGCAGGCGGTCAGCGACCGTGCCGCGCGCTGCCGGCTGCAGGCCAAGATCCTCGCGCTCGACATGGCGCTCGAATCGCTGCGCGGCGGCCCGATGGTGATGCCGCGCGACTACTGCCGGCGCATCGCGGAACGCTTGTGCGAGCGCGGGCTCGACGAAGCGCCCGCCGAAGCGGGGCCGATGTGACGTCCGGCGAGCTGCACGACGCAGCCCGGCCGGCAACTGCACCCGCGGCCGAACCGGCCGCCGATTCTCCTGTTCCCGAAGCCACGCCCGTGTCGGCGCGCGACCT
This sequence comes from Burkholderia sp., assembly GCA_031253835.1. Classification (GTDB taxonomy): domain Bacteria; phylum Pseudomonadota; class Gammaproteobacteria; order Burkholderiales; family Burkholderiaceae; genus Burkholderia. The sequence goes on from JAIRVP010000072.1 coordinate 185,535, forward strand.
GCATTTCATGCGGCTCGCGCAGGCCGCCGCCGAAGAGGCGCGCGCGGCCGGCGAAGTGCCGGTCGGCGCGGTGCTCGTGCGCGGCGACGAAGTGATCGCACGCGGCTTCAACCATCCGATCGGCGGGCACGATCCGTCCGCGCATGCGGAAATGGCCGCGCTGCGCATGGCCGCACAGCTTCTGCAGAATTACCGGATGCCCGGCTGCGAGCTGTATGTGACGCTCGAGCCGTGCCTGATGTGTGCAGGGGCGATCATGCATGCGCGCATCGCACGAGTTGTCTACGGCGCCGCCGACCCGAAGACGGGCGCGTGCGGCAGCGTGATCGACGCGTTCGCGAATCCGCAGCTCAACCACCATACCGAAGTGACGGGCGGCGTGCTCGCCGACGAGTGCGGCGCCGCGCTGAAGTCGTTCTTCGCCGAGCGCCGCCGCGCGCTGCGCGAAGCGCGGCTCGCCCGCGACGCCGAATCCGGCGCGCCATAAGCGCGCCCGCCGCGCACGACGCCGTGAACCGGAGACGGTTCGGACCCTCTAAGCAGGTTTGACCCCGACACCTTTCGCCATGTCCTTCCAGCCCGCCGCGTCCTACACCATCCGCCTGCTGGCACCGTCCGGCTATCCGCACGACCCCGACGCGATCAACCGCGCGCTCGAGCGCCTCAGCACCGCGCAGCAGCGCATCGAGAACATCGAGGCGACGCAGCGGCGCTTCCAGCGGTTCGGCGGCACCGACGGCGAGCGCGCAGGCGACCTGAACCGCCTCGCCGATCCCGAGCGGCCGCTGCCGGACATCGCGCTCGCGGTGCGCGGCGGCTACGGCGCCGCGCGGATCCTGCACGGGCTCGACTACCGCGGGCTCGAGCGCCGGCTGCGCGACCAGCCGGTCGCGCTCGTCGGCCACAGCGATTTCACCGCGATCCAGCTCGCGTTGTACGCGAAGGCGCGCATCAAGACGTTCGGCGGCCCGATGCTGTCCGCCGACTTCGGCGCGGAAACGCCGAGCGACTTCACGATGCAGCACTTCTGGCAGACGCTGACGCAGCCGAGCACGACGATCGTCACCGAGGCGCCGCAGGTGCAGACCGTGAACGTGACGGGCACGCTGTGGGGCGGCAACCTCGCGATCCTGACATCGCTGATCGGCACGCCGTACATGCCCGACATCGAAGGCGGCATCCTGTTCATCGAGGACGTCAACGAGCAGCCGTTCCGGATCGAGCGGATGATCTATCAGCTGCACCTGTCGGGGCTGCTCGCGCGTCAGCAGGCGCTCGTGCTCGGCCAGTTCACCGGCGCGCGGCCGTTCGAGTACGACAACGGCTACGACATGCAGGCGATGATCGACCAGGTGCGCGCGGTGATCGGGATCCCGGTCGTCACGGGGCTCCAGTTCGGCCACGTCCCCGACCTGCTGACGCTGCCGTTCGGCGCGCAGGCGCAACTGGTCGCGAATGCACACGGCTTCCGGCTGACACTGTCGGACTATCCGCATCTCGGCTGATGTCGGCGCGATCGATCGAAAAGGCGGGTTTCCCGCCTTTTTCTTTATGTAAGTGCGCAACTAACGGTCGAAAATTTTCGTCGACGTACGTCTGGTGGTTGCCAGGTTGTGCACCATTTTTGTCAACAAAATGGCCAGGCGGGTATACGACGAGAAGGGCCTCTGCCGTGCCTGTCACGCTTGTCGTGCATGGAATGGGCGCATCCTGCACCGGGCAGGGTCACATCGGTGCACGCCGATTGTGCGAAATCGCGGAAAAGAATTGTTGACAATCTTTATGTCCGCCCTAGGATGAGGACCATCACACGTTGCAGATCATGAACGAGCCCGATTCCCAGCCCTCCGGCGCAGCCGGTCCCGAAGCGATCGCCGAGCGGATCCGCACCGCGATCCTCGAGCATCGGCTCGCGCCCGGCGCGAAGCTGACGGAGGCGCAACTCTGCGACGTGTTCGGCGTGAAGCGCGGGGCGATCCGCCAGGCGCTCGCGCAGCTCGCGACCGACAAGCTGGTCGACCTCGAGCCGAACCGCGGCGCGTTTGTCGCGAGCCCGACGCTGCAGGACGTGCACGAAGTGTTCGAGATGCGTCGGATCATCGAGCTTGCGGTGGTCGAGCGGCTGGCAACCGGGCCCGGCGCAAAGCGGTTGAAGGGTGTCGCCGCGCTGATCGACAAGGAACGCAGGGCGTTCGAGCGGCACGACTTCGCGGCATGGATCCGGCTGTCGGGCGAATTCCATACGGCGCTTGCCACGCTGATGGGCAATGCGACGCTCAGCGAGTGCCTCGAAGGGCTCGTCGCCCGCTCGACGCTGATGTCGGCGCTGTACGAATCGCACGGGCGCAGCCCGTGCTCGTGCGACGACCACGACGAGATCCTCTCTGCGCTGGAGGCGGGCGATCCGAAGCAGGCGGTGACGCTGATGGCGCGCCACCTGCAGCATGTCGAACTGAAGATGCTGGACCGGCCCGCACAAGGGCAGGTCGATTTGCGCGAAGTGTTCGGCGGCGCCTGAGCGGCGACGCGAACCCGGCCGCGCGCCACAGAACGAGCGAAATGCAGGCCTGCGGGGTTTGCCGCGGGCCGCTGGTCCGACTCCGGGCGACGATCCGGAGCGATATCGATGACGGTGGAGCGGCCGCCCGGCCGCGTCAAGGAGAAGTCATGGCTCAGTTCAGTGTGGCGCACGAGAGCGCCTATCCGGCGGAAGAAGGCGGCGAGGGCGGCGACCCGACGCTGCCGAATGGTTACAGCGAACGTCTGTACAACGAAGATTTGGCACCCCTGAAGAATCAGACATGGGGGTCGTACAACATCTTCGCGTTCTGGATGTCGGACGTGCACAGTGTCGGCGGCTATGTGTTCGCGGGCAGCCTGTTCGCGCTCGGGCTGACGAGCTGGCAGGTGCTGATCGCGCTGATCGTCGGCATCGGCCTCGTGAACGTGCTGTGCAACCTGATCGCGCGGCCGAGCCAGCAGATCGGCGTGCCGTATCCGGTCGCGTGCCGCGCGACGTTCGGCGTGCTCGGCGCGAACGTGCCGGCCGTGATCCGCGGGCTGATCGCGATCGCGTGGTACGGCATCCAGACCTATCTCGCGTCGAGCGCGCTCGTGATCGTCGTGCTGAAGTTCTTCCCGCAATGGCTGCCGTACGCGGACGTCCATCGCTACGGCTTCCTCGGGCTGTCGGCGGTCGGCTGGGCCGGCTTCATGCTGCTGTGGGTGCTGCAGGCGTTCGTGTTCTGGAACGGGATGGAGACGATCAAGAAGTTCATCGACTTCGCGGGTCCGGCTGTCTACATCGTGATGTTCATCCTCGCCGGCTACATGGTGTGGCGCGCGGGCTGGCGCAACATCGGCATCAACCTCGGCGGCGTCAAGTATCACGGCGCGGAAGTGATTCCGGTGATGATCACGGCCGTGTCGCTGGTCGTGTCGTACTTCTCCGGGCCGATGCTGAACTTCGGCGACTTTTCGCGCTACTGCCGCTCGTTCGGCGAAGTGAAGCGCGGCAATTTCTGGGGGCTGCCCGTCAACTTCCTCGCGTTCTCGCTCGTCACGGTGATCACGACGGCCGCGACGCTGCCGGTGTTCGGCGAACTCATCACCGACCCGGTCGAGACGGTCGGCCGCATCGACCACCCGACCGCGGTGATCCTCGGCGCGCTGACGTTCACGATCGCGACGATCGGCATCAACATCGTCGCGAACTTCGTGTCGCCCGCGTTCGACTTCTCGAACGTTGCGCCGAGGCTCATCAGCTGGCGCGCGGGCGGGATGCTCGCGGCCGTCGCGTCGATCTTCATCACGCCGTGGAACCTGTTCAACAACCCGGCCGTGATCCACTACACGCTCGACGTGCTCGGCGCGTTCATCGGCCCGCTGTACGGCGTGCTGATCGCCGACTTCTACCTCGTCAAGCGCGGCAGGCTCGTGCGCGACGACCTGTACACGATGTCGGAAAGCGGCACGTACTGGTACACGGGCGGCGTGAACCGCCGCGCGCTCGCCGCGCTGCTGCCGGCGGCCGTGATCGCGATCGTCTGCGTGATGGTGCCGGGCTGGCAGGGCGTCGCGAACTTCTCGTGGTTCATCGGTGCGGGGCTCGGCTTCGTGTTCTACCGGCTGCTCGTGAGCACGAAGGCGTGAGGAGCGTGCGATGAAGATTCGACTGATCAATCCGAACACGACGCAGCGGATGACCGACGCGATGGGCCGCTGCGCACGCGAGGTCGCGGCCGCGGGCACGGAGATCGTGGCCGTGAGCCCGCCGATGGGGCCGCCGTCGATCGAAGGCTATTACGACGAGGCGCTCGCGACGCCGGGGCTGCTCGCCGAGATCGTGCAGGGCGAGCGCGACGGCTGCGACGCGTACGTGATCGCGTGCTTCGGCGACCCGGGCCTGTACGCGGCGCGCGAGCTCGCGCGCGGGCCGGTGATCGGCATCGCCGAGGCCGCGATGCATGCGGCGAGCGTGCTCGAGCCCGGCTTCTCGGTCGTCACGACGCTCGCGCGCACCTGCGGGATGGCGTGGCACCTCGCGGAGCGCTACGGGATGAAGCGCTTCTGCCGCAACGTGCGCGCGACCGATGTCGCGGTGCTCGAACTCGACCGGCCGGGCTCGGCCGCGCGCCGGATCATCGTCGACGAGTGCCGGCGCGCGCTCGACGAGGACGGCGCCGATGCGATCGTGCTCGGCTGCGCGGGGATGGCCGAGTTCGCGCACGAGATCGAGCAGCAGATCGGCGCGCCGGTGGTCGAGGGCGTCACGGCGGCCGTGAAATGGGCCGAGGCGCTCGTCGCGCTGCGCCTCGCGACCGCGAAACGCGGCGATTTCGCGCGGCCGCTGCCGAAGCGCTACGACGGCGCATTCGCCCGCTTCAGCCCGCCGGACGGGGATGCGGCGGAACCGGTCCCGAATTTGCCGCAACCGCACATACACACCGTCTGACACGCACTATCTGCGTCGCTGTATGGGCGCGTATGAACGTTTTCGCTACACTGGGCCGTCATCGCATCGGCTTGTGCGGCCAGCCTCCGGGTGCCGCGCAGTCGATGCGAACCCATTATTTCAGCCCGCTTTCGCCGTACTTCGAACCCATGTCACTCGATCCCAACTATCCTCGCGACCTGATCGGCTACGGCCGCCATCCCGTTCAGGCGAACTGGCCGGGGCGCGCCCGCGTCGCCGTGCAATTCGTGCTGAACTACGAGGAGGGCGGCGAGAACTGCGTGCTGCACGGCGATCCGGGCTCCGAGCAGTTCCTGTCCGAAATCGTCGGCGCAGCCGCGTATCCGGACCGCCACATGAGCATGGAGTCGATCTACGAATACGGTTCGCGGGCCGGCGTGTGGCGCATCCTGCGCGAATTCGAGAAGCGCGGGATGCCGCTGACGATCTTCGGCGTCGGCATGGCGATCGAGCGTCATCCGGAGCTTGCACGCGCGTTCGTCGAACTCGGCCATGAAATCGCATGCCACGGCTGGCGCTGGATCCACTACCAGAGCATGACGCCGGAACTCGAAGCCGAGCACATGCGCCTCGGGATGGAAGCGATCGAGCGCGTGACGGGCGAGCGCCCGCTCGGCTGGTATACCGGCCGCGACAGCCCCAATACGCACCGCCTGGTCGCCGAACACGGCGGCTTCCTGTACGACTCCGACAACTACGGCGACGACCTGCCGTTCTGGATGGACGTCAAGGTGTCGGACGGCAGCACGTCGCCGCAACTGATCGTGCCGTACACGCTCGACACGAACGACATGCGCTTCGCGACGCCGCAGGGCTTCAACACCGGCGATCACTTCTTCGACTACCTGCGCGACGCATTCGACGTGCTGTACGCGGAGGGCGACGAGGCGCCGAAGATGCTGTCGATCGGCATGCACTGCCGGCTGCTCGGCCGGCCGGGCCGGTTCCGCGGGCTGCAGCGTTTCCTCGATCACATCGAGAAGCACGATCGCGTATGGGTGACGCGCCGTGTCGATATCGCGCGTCACTGGCGTGAACATCATCCGTATCAGCCCAATCATCAAAACGAAGGGAAAGCATGAAGGCGATGCGCTACACGTTGGAACAACTGAACACGATGGCGCCGAGCGCATTTGTCGCGGCACTGTCGGGTATCTTCGAACATTCGCCGTGGGTGGCCGAGGTCGCCGCGGGCGAACGGCCGTTCGCGAGCATCGACGTGCTGCACAAGACGATGTCGGGGGCGGTGGAAGCCGGCGGCGAAGTGCGCCAGCTTGCGCTGATCAACGCTCACCCGGAGCTGGCCGGCAAGGCCGCCGTGCGCGGCGAGCTGACGGTCGAGTCGACGCGCGAGCAGAGCGGCGCGGGCCTCGACCAGTGCACGCAGGAAGAGTTCGACAAGCTGCTGACGCTGAACCGCACGTATCGCGAGAAGTTCGGCTTCCCGTTCATCCTCGCGGTGCGCGGCTTTGACCGTCACGGCATCATCGCGAACTTCGAGTCGCGCGTGAATCATTCGCGCACCGAAGAGCTGCGTACGAGCCTGGACCAGATCTACCGGATCGCGCGCTTCCGTCTCGACGACCTGATCGACGCCTGACACCGCAATATGGCCTGCTGCGTCGCAGCGGCCTGATCGCCTCACTGAAACAAGGAAACATCATGGCTGTTCCGCTTCTCGATCCCAACGCACCCGATTTCACGCGGCGCTACGTGAATCTTGCCGACCCGCGTCTCGGTGCGCAGGCGCTCGAGGCCAGCGACGATTTCTTCGCGCCGAAGGACCGGATGCTGAACCCCGAGCCGGCCGTCTTCATTCCCGGCAAGTACGACGACCACGGCAAGTGGATGGACGGCTGGGAAACGCGCCGCAAGCGCACGACGGGCTATGACTGGTGCATCGTCAAGCTCGCGCGCCCGGGCGTGATCAAGGGCTTCGACATCGACACGAGCCACTTCACCGGCAACTTCCCGCCGGCCGCGTCGATCGAGGCCGCGTTCGTGGCCGACGGCGCGCCGACGCATGCGACCGAGTGGGTCGAGATCGTGCCGTCGACGACGCTGCAAGGCAACAGCCATCACTACGTCGAAGCGAGCGACGCGCGTGCGTTCACGCACCTGCGCGTGAACATCTACCCGGACGGCGGCATTGCGCGCCTGCGCGTGTACGGCCAGCCGCAGCTCGACTGGGCCGGCGCGAGCGCGACCGAGCAGTTCGATCTTGCGGCGATGGAAAACGGCGGCTATGTCGTGGCCGCGAACAACCAGCACTTCGGCGTCGCGTCGAACCTGCTGCTGCCGGGCCGCGGCGTGAACATGGGCGACGGCTGGGAAACCCGCCGCCGCCGCGAACCGGGCAACGACTGGGCGATCATCGCGCTCGCGCAGCCGGGCGTGATCCGCAAGATCGAAGTCGATACCGCGTTCTTCAAGGGCAACTACCCGGACCGCTGCTCGATCCAGGCCGCGTACGTGTCGGGCGGCACGGACAGCTCGCTGATCACGCAGTCGATGTTCTGGCCGGTGCTGCTCGGCGAACAGAAGCTGCAGATGGACAAGCAGCATTACTTCGAACACGACATTGCGTCGCTCGGCCCTGTCACGCACGTGCGACTGAACATCATTCCGGACGGTGGCGTATCGCGCCTGCGTCTGTGGGGGACGCTCGACAAATGAAGACGCTTGCAATCGAACCGCTGACCAAGGAAGCCTTTGCGCCGTTCGGCGACGTGGTCGAAACGGAAGGGGCGAAGCAGATCCCGATCAACCTCGGCACGACGATCCGCTTTCACGATCTCGCGAAAGTCGACGTGACCGATGAAGACGGCCGCACGCTCGTCAACCTGTTCCGCGGCCAGCCGCGCACGCTGCCGTTCGAAGTGAAGATGCTGGAGCGTCACCCGCTCGGCAGCCAGGCGTTCGTGCCGCTGAACGACCAGCCGTATCTCGTCGTCGTCGCGCCCGCGGGCGACCTCGATCCGGCGAAGATCCGCGCATTCGTGACGAGCGGCTGGCAGGGCGTCAACTACGCGAAGGGCGTGTGGCATCACCCGCTGATCGCGCTCGGCGGCGTCAGCGACTTCATCGTCGTCGATCGCGGCGGTGACGGGCTGAACCTGAACGAGCAGGATCTGCAGGAATCGCTGTGGCTCACCGACGAGGCGCTGCACGCGCTGACGGCCTGAGTCGCCGGCGTACTCGCTGCTGGCAGACCGACGGCTTGCCGGTCGGTCGAAACCCGCGCAACTTGCGCGGGTTTTTTTATGTGCGGTCGCTTTCTTTCGACTCAGGTCGCCACGGCCTTGTGCGCGTCGCGACGCCGGTTCGCGACCGGCGCATGTTGCGCCATCAGGTCGGCGACCCAGTCGACGAACACGCGCAGCTTTGCGCTGACATGCCGGTTCGGCGGAAACGCGACGTACATCGGCATCGGTTCGAGCTGCCATGACTCGAACAGCGGCACCAGTTCGCCACGCGCGCGATACGCGGCCGCCATGTAGTCGGGCAGCCACAGGATGCCGAGCCCCGCGAGGCCGGCCTCGAGGTACGCATTGCCGTCGTCGACGGCGAGCACGTAGCGGCCGCGTACGGTGACCTGCTCGCCGTCGCGCGCCATCGCAAACGGCAACGCCTTGCCGGTGCGCGCCCACAGAAATCCGACGATGCGGTGATGCGTGTCTTCGAGTTCGCCCGGATGCGTCGGCGTGCCGGCGCGCGCGAGATAGGCCGGCGATGCATACACGCCGAGCCGCAGGTCGCCGACGCGGCGCGCGACCAGCGACCGGTCGGTCGGCTCGCCGCCGCGCACGACGCAGTCGACGTTCTCGCCGATCACGTCGACCACGCGGTCGCTCACGCCCATGTCGAGCTGGAGGTCCGGAAAGCGCGCGTGGAACGCGGGCAGCGCGGGAATCAGGATCAGGCGCGCGAACGGGCTCGGCACGTCCACGCGCAGCCGCCCCCTCGGCGACGCCGACGCAGCGGACAGGCTCGTCTCGGCATCGTCCATGTCGGCCAGCAGGCGCACGACACGGTCGTAGTACGCGGCGCCGTCGGCCGTGACGACGACCTTGCGCGTCGTGCGGTTGAACAGCTTCACGCGCAGCCGCGCTTCGAGCTGCTGCACCAGTTGCGTGACGGTGGTGCGGCTCATGTGCAGCGTATCGGCCGCCTTCGTGAAGCTGCCGGCTTCCACCACGCGGGCGAACGCCTGCATTGCGTCGAATCGATCCATCGGGTCAGGGCTCCGCGTTGCTCGGACATTGTTTGGAGAGCGCAAACAGTGTTGGACAAGGTTGCCGGTTTATCCGCCGCGCAACGGTCCTTAAAGTGCCTTCATCGTTGATACAGGGGCGGTTTCGCCCCGCAGACCGATGGAGGTGTCGAATGTCAAAGCGTAGCGTAGTTTTTCCGCCCGGTCGCCAGGCGCTGTATGACCGCAACCGCTATTCGCCGGCGGTGCGCTCGAACGGCTTCCTGTTCGTATCCGGGCAGGTCGGCAGCCGCGACGACGGCTCGCCCGAGCCGGAGCTGGGCGCGCAGGTCCGCCGCGCGTTCGACAACCTGAATGCGGTGCTGCGCGCGGCCGGCTGCACGTTCGACGACGTCGTCGACGTGACGGTGTTCCTCGTCGATCCGGAGGCGACGTTCGAGCGGATCTGGGAGATCGTCCCCGAATACTGGGGCGATGCCCCGCATCCGACGCTGACCGCCGTCGGCGTGACCTGGCTGTACGGCTTCCAGTTCGAGATCAAGGTGATCGCGCGGCTGCCGGAGACGGTCGACGGGTGAGCAGGGCGCACGCGTCACGGCGCGACGGGCGGCTCCTGTTCATACGCACGCTGCAGCAGCGCGGCAAGCGACGACGAAGCGGGCAGCGTCGCCGTGCCGAACCGGCGCACGGCGATGCCCGGCGTCCACGAGTTCATCGCGACGGCGCCGCTCATCGACGGCAGGTCGGCCGGCGTCACTTCGCGATCGTGCTGCGCGATGCCAAGGCGCGCCAGTTGCCGCCGCAGGATGCCCATCGTGACGCCGCCGAGCATGCCGGCCACCGGCCACACGACCGCGTCGCCGGTCCGGAACGCGACGTTCCAGATCGAGCCTTCGCTGATGCGCCCGTGGCGATCGATGAACGCCGCATCGTCGAAACCCTGCGCGACCGCGCGGCGCAGGAAGTGCGTCTTCGCGACTTCACCGACGTGCTTGATGTCAGGCAGCACGCGCTCGTGTTCGAACAGCGCAAGATCGAGCGGGCCGGCCGGCCCCGACGACGGCGCGGCGGTGCGGACCAGCACGTCGAGCGCTTCGTCGTCGCGCGGCGCGACGAATTCGCCCGTCGTCGCATGGACGGTCGCGGTCAGCGACAGCGCCGACGGCGCACGATCGAGCGCGGCGCGCAGGCACGCGAGAATCCGTTCGTCGGGCAGGGCATGACCGAACAGCGCGATCGACGCGTGGCGCAGCCGTGCGAGGTGCAGGTCGAGCCCGCGTATGCGGGCGTCACGGACCTGCATCGCGGTGAAATGCGCATGGCCCGCGAAAGCCAGCGCGGCGAGCGCGTCGGGCGTGGCGGCCACGCCGTTGATCTGGGCGACGGACGGGAACGGTGCAGCGGTCATCGGCGAATCTCCAGGTTGGCCGCGGGCACGGGGTGGCGCGCGGCATCTTCAAGAAAGCCTATTGTTTGCCGATTGATGGCGCCGTGAAAAACGAGTAGTTTTGGAACGGTCATCAAATCCTGTTTGAAGATCGATGGAACGCATGTGGCCCGGTACGCGCGCGCTGAGGACGTTCGATGCGGCGGCGCGGCACCTGAATTTTTCGCGGGCGGCCGACGCGGTCGGGCTGACGCCGGCAGCCGTCAGTCACCAGATCAAGGAGATCGAGGCGCAGCTCGGCGTGGCACTGTTCGTCCGTACGAGCCGCAGCATCCGGCTGACGCCGGCGGGCGCGGTGCTGGCCGCGGCCGCTGCCGATGCGCTGGCGGGCCTGCAGCACGCGACCGCACGGGCGCGGCGCATCGCGCGCGAGCAGACGGAACTGCGCGTGTCGGTCGGCGCACGCTTCGCGACGCACTGGCTGCTGCCGCGCCTGCCGCGATTCAAGGCTGCGCATCCTGCGCTCGAACTGACGTTCGACATCACCGACCGCTTGCGCGACTTCGACGGCGACGACGTGGATGTCGCGATCCGCTTCGGCACCGGGCGTTATCGCGACGCATGTACGCAGCGTCTGTTCGGCACGTCGGTCGTCGCGATCTGCCACCCCGCGCTACTGTCGGCCGGCCCTCCGCTGCGCAAGCCGCGCGACCTGTTGCGCCACACGCTTTGCCACGCCGCCTGCGAAGTCGACGGTGTGACCTGGCCGCGCTGGTCGGCATGGATGGCCGCGGCCGGCATCGACGGTTTCGACGACAGCCGGTGCGTTGCGTTTCCGGATTCGAGCCACGTCGTGCAGGCCGTGATGGACGGTACGACGGTCGGGCTGGCGGAGCCGCACATGATCGCGCGCGATCTCGCGGACGGGCGTCTCGTCCGGTTGTTCGACGTGAACGTCGAGGTGGCGCCGGGCCTCGCGTATCACGTCGTGTATCCGGCGCACACGCAGGACGATCCGCGCATCGTCGCATTGCGCGACTGGCTCGCGGGTGAAGTGGCGATGGTGCGTGTGTAGTGCGGTCGCCGTGCGTGCTATCGTGCCCGCATCGCCACCGCACGACGTCCGGTTCCGGACGTTATCCTCCGATGAGCCAACCTGAAAACGACCTCATGGTCCTGCTGCGCACGATGCAACCCGAACTGCATCCGGGCGCGTTCGCCTTCGTGTCGCTGCCGTCGGCCGCAGACGTATCGTTATCCGAAGTAGTGGCCACGTTCCGTGAAGCGGAAGGGCTGACGGTCGTGGTGGGAGAGGAAACGGCCGCTCGTCGCGGCTGGCCCGTGCTGTTCCGATCGGCATGGATCACGCTGACCGTGCACTCCGATCTCGCGGCCGTCGGTCTCACGGCCGCGTTCGCGCGGGCGCTCGGCGCGGCGGGCATCAGCTGCAACGTGATGGCCGCCGCGTACCACGATCACATCTTCGTGCCGTTCGACGACGGCCCGCGCGCGCTCGATGCGCTCGTCGCACTGCAGCGCGACGCGCTGCGCGGCTAGCGCGCGAAGCGTATTCCGCACACGCAAAAAAAAACGGGCCCGTCACCGGGCCCGCGAACGGAGAGGATTGCGCCGGCAACCGGCGCACGGCGGCTTACTTGACCGCGCCACCCTCGAACCAGGCGGCGAGCTTGGTCCGCTCGTCGTCGGTCATGTGCGTGACGTTGCCGATCGGCATCGCCTTCAGGCGCACGGCCTGTTCGTAGATACGCTGCGCGTTCTTCGACACTTCGTCCGGCGTGTCGAACATCACGCCCGCGGGAGCGCTGCCCATCAGCGTCGGCTTCGACGAGTGGCACTCGACGCAGCGCTGCTGCAGGATCGGCATGATGTCGTTGATCGCGATCTTCGGCGCGTTTGCCGCTTGCGCTTCCGGTGCGACCGGCTTCGGCATCGTCCACACCAGCGCGCCCGACAGCAGCGCGACGCCGCCGATCGGCAGGTACCACAGCTGCTTGCCGCGGTGACGCATCACGAAGAACTGGCGAATCAGCGCGCCGGCCAGCATGATCAGCACGAGCACGACCCAGTTGAACTTGTTCGTGTACGTCATCGCATAGTGGTTCGACAGCATCGCGAACACGACCGGCAGCGTGAAGTACGTGTTGTGCACCGAACGCTGCTTGCCGCGCTTGCCGTAGATCGGGTTCGGCTCTTCGCCCTTGAGCATCTTGTCGACCATCTTGCGCTGGCCGGGGATGATTACGAAGAACACGTTCGCCGACATGATCGTCGCGAGCATGGCGCCGACGATCAGGTAGGCGGCACGGCCCGAGAAGATGTGGCACGCGAGGTACGCGGCGACGACGACGTAGATGCCGACGCAGATGCCGAGCACGCGATCGTTGGTGCCGAGGATGCGGCACAGCGAGTCGTAGACGATCCAGCCGGCGGCGAGGAAGCCGAGTGCGGATGCGACGGCGACCACCGGGCCCATGTCGAGCACGCTCTTGTCGATCAGGTACGTGTTCGGCGCGAGCAGGTACAGCACGAAGAACAGCGAGAAGCCCGACAGCCAGGTCGTGTACGACGGCCACTTCGACCAGTGCAGGTCATCCGGCATTTCCGGCGGGGCGACCGTGTACTTCTGCATGTTGTAGAAACCGCCGCCGTGGACGTGCCACAGCTCGCCGAACACACCGCGCTTGCGCTGGTTCGGGTCGGTCGGCGGTTTCAGGCTGTTGTCGAGCGCGACGAAATAGAAGGACTCGCCGATCCACGCAATGGCGACGATGACGTGCAGCCATCGCAGCGCGAGGTTCAGCCAGTCGGTGATGAAGCCTTCCATGAAACTCCTCCAGACTCAAATCGTTTGTTTGATGCGGGCGCTGATTCGAATGTCAGCTGCCGCGATAGGTGCTGTACGACCACGGCGACACGAGCAGCGGCACGTGATAGTGCGAGGCGGTGTCGGCGATGCCGAAGCGGAGCACGACGCGGTCGACGAAACGGGGTTCGGGTACCTTCACGCCGAGCGACGCGAAGTAGTCGCCGGCATGGAACACGAGTTCGTATTCGCCGGCGGCGAGCGCGGCGCCTTCGAGCAGGGGTTCGTCGCAGCGGCCGTCGCTATTGGTCAGCACGGTCTTGATCGCGCGGCGCGATTCGCCGTCCAGCGCGTAGAGGTCCACCTTGATTGCAGCGCCGGGACGGCCGTGCGCCGTATCGAGTACGTGGGTAGTGAGCTTTCCCATTCGCAATTGTCCTTGTGTGAATGCGAGGTTCGGCGGCGGCCCGATCCATTGACTGTGCGGCGGATCGAGGCTCCACGTCACGTGGCTACATACCCGTCGGCGAAATTGAAGCGAGCGCCGTGCAGGCATTGTAAAAAGGTTCCCCGCGCAAATACGGGCGCGATATCAAAGATAATGCGCCGCGCATGAGCGGCTGTCGACGGCACGCCGGGCGCGGCTTCCGGCGGGCTTTCAGGTGCCCGGCGGGGCCTTGCGCGGCGTACCATATCGAAACCGTGAAGCGCGGTATTCCGGATCGCGCATTGTGTGCGGCGCGCGCTTGGGCGATGCTCCCGCCGTGCGCGTCGGCCCGTGGCCCGCGCGTACCCCGAAGACGGCGAGCACGCCGGGTAACCGGGCCAGGGCGTTCGAACGGACGCAGGCACCGGGGCGTGCCGCGATTCAGCGTTCGAACGGCTGTGTGACCGCCTCCAGGCAGCCCCTGGAGGCAGACCGACGCGGAGAACGCATGAACCTCGAGCAGCACGCTGGCGCACGCGCGCCGAACACCCCCTCATCCCGCCCGAAAACCCTGCTGGTCAAGCACGCCGACGTGCTCGTGACCATGGACGACACGCGCCGCGAGCTGCGCGACGCGGGGCTCTACATCGAAGACAACCGGATCGTCGCGGTCGGCCCGACCGCCGAGCTGCCCGACACGGCCGACGAAGTGCTCGACCTGCGCGGCCACCTCGTGATCCCGGGGCTCGTGAACACGCACCACCACATGTACCAGAGCCTCACGCGCGCGGTGCCCGCGGCGCAGAACGCCGAGCTGTTCGGCTGGCTCACGAACCTGTACCGGATCTGGGCGCACCTGACGCCCGAGATGATCGAGGTGTCGACGCTGACCGCGATGGCCGAGCTGCTGCAATCGGGCTGCACGACGTCGAGCGACCACCTGTACATCTACCCGAACGGCAGCCGGCTCGACGACAGCATCGGTGCCGCGCAGCGGATCGGCATGCGTTTTCACGCGAGCCGCGGCGCGATGAGCGTCGGCCAGCGCGACGGCGGCCTGCCGCCCGATTCGGTCGTCGAGCGCGAGCCCGACATCCTGCGCGACACGCAGCGCCTGATCGAGACCTATCACGACGAAGGCCGCTACGCGATGCTGCGCGTGGTGGTCGCGCCGTGCTCGCCGTTCTCGGTGAGCCGCGACCTGATGCGCGACGCGGCCGTGCTCGCGCGCGAATACGGCGTGTCGCTGCACACGCACCTTGCGGAGAACGTCAACGACATCGCGTACAGCCGCGAGAAGTTCGGGATGACGCCGGCCGAATATGCGGAAGATCTCGGCTGGGTCGGCCACGACGTGTGGCATGCGCACTGCGTGCAGCTCGACGATGCGGGCATCGGCCTGTTCGCGCGCACCGGCACGGGCGTCGCGCACTGTCCGTGCTCGAACATGCGGCTCGCGTCGGGCATCGCGCCGGTGAAGAAGATGCGGCTCGCGGGCGTGCCGGTCGGCCTCGGCGTCGACGGCTCCGCGTCGAACGACGGCGCGCAGATGGTCGCGGAAGTGCGGCAGGCGCTGCTGCTGCAGCGGGTCGGCTTCGGGCCCGACGCGATGACCGCGCGCGAAGCGCTCGAGATCGCGACGCTCGGCGGCGCGAAGGTGCTGAACCGCGACGACATCGGCGCGCTGAAGCCCGGCATGGCTGCGGATTTCGCCGCGTTCGACCTGCGCCAGCCGCTGTTCGCGGGTGCGCTGCACGATCCGGTCGCGGCGCTCGTGTTCTGCGCGCCGTCGCAGACGGCGTACACGGTGGTAAACGGGAAGGTGGTGGTGCGGGAAGGACGGCTGGCGACGCTGGATCTGCCGCCCGTCATCGAGCGTCACAACGCGCTTGCGCACGCACTCGTCGAGGCATCGCGCTAAGTCACGCCGAAATCGTACGGCGGCCGCCTTGTCGGGCGTGCCGCCGGCCGTCGTCGCGCCGCGAGTGGTCGAGACGCGCCACGACGGCGCGGGCAGCGTGTGCCGTTACGGCTCGATCAGCGTGCGGGTGGCTTCGGCGACGAGGCCGCGCAGCCAGCGCACTTCGTCCGAGTAGTGGCAGCGTTCGTGCCACAGCTGGTAGTACTGCATCGGCGGGAAGTCGAGCGGCGCCGGCACGACCGACAGCGGCAGGAACTTCGCGTAGTGATCGGCGAACAGGCGCGTCGTCGTGAAGATCAGGTCGGACTTCACGAGCACGTACGGCGCGAGGTTGAAGTACGGCAGCGTGACGACCACGTGGCGCTTGAGGCGTTCGCGCGCGAGATGCACGTCGATCGCGCCGCGCTGGCCGACCGAGTACGGCGTCGGCGCGAGATGCGGCGCGTTCAGGTACTGGTCGAGCGTGAGCCCGCCGCGCTTCGCGAACGGGTGCGTGTTGCTCATCAGGCAGACGATTTCGTCGACGAACAGGTTCGACAGGTGCAACTGCTCGGGCGGCTCGGGCCAGTTGCCGACGACGATGTCGAGCTTGCCGTCTTCCAGCGCGAGCTCGTAGTCGAACGCGGGGCCGAGCGAATGGAACTCGAGCGTTGCGTTCGGCGCGGCCTGGCGGAAGCGCTCGACGACGGTCGGCACGAACAGCACGTTCAGGTAGTCGGGGCAGCCGATCCGGTAGCAGCGGATCGACGTGGCCGGGTCGAAGTTGTGCTGCTGGAACTTGATGCGCTCGATTTCGCGCAGTGCGTTCTGCACGGGCTCGAGCAGGCGCAGCCCGTATTCGGTCGGCACCATGCCGGATTTGCCGCGCACCAGCAGCGGATCGCCGGTGATGTCGCGCAGGCGTCGCAGCGCGGCGCTGATCGCCGGTTGCGACTGGTTCAGTTTGACGGCCGCGCGCGTGACGCTGCGCTCCATCAACAAGGTGTGCAAGACGCGCAAGAGGTACGTGTCGATCGCCTCGCGTTGCTGACTCATGATATCTCCGTTTTATATGTCTGGGCTGATCGAGGGGCAAGGGGGGTATATCGTTTTTAATATGAAGCCGGCCCAGCGTCAAGAGATGGATACCCGCAGACACCCGCCGGCCGGGCCGCGACAAGGGGCCTGAACGGGGTGAAAGCGGGGCGCGAGGCGCCGCACGGATCCGTATTGCACGGATCCGGATCGCGGCGCGGCGCGGGATGCAGCCAGCCGCGCGTCAGTCGTCGATGCGCATGCCGACCTTCAGCGTGACCTGCCAGTGCACGACCTGGTCGCCTTCGATGTGGCCGCGCGTTTCGGTCACCTGGAACCAGTGCAGGTTGTGCAGCGTCTTGCCGGCTTTCGAGATCGCGTTGCGGATCGCGTCGTCGCTCGACTGCTTCGACGAACCGGTCAGCTCGATCATCTTGTACACGTGGTCGCTCATGATGCGCTCCCTGGGATATCGGTCTGTATGGCCGGTGCAAGCTGCGGTCCCGAAGCGGTGCCGTGCGTGCCCGGCTTCTTGAGTGATAGGTATGATGGGCGGCAAGTGCAACCCATATTGGAGACGAGGAACATCGTGGAAGTCGGATTTTGCGGACCGGGATTGATGGGCGCGCCGATGATTCGGCATTTGCTGGCGGCCGGGCATCGCGTCAGCGTGTGGAACCGCTCGCGCGACAAGGCCGAGGCGCTGGTCAAGGATGGCGCGCAGGTGGTCGGCACGCCGCGCGAACTGGCCGAACGCGTCGAGACGGTATTCGTGTGCGTGCTCGACGGCCGCGCGGTCGGCGACGTCGTGTTCGGCGAGCACGGGCTGCTCTCCGGTGACGCCGCTGCGCGCCGCGTGCTGCGCATCGTCGATCATTCGAGCATTCCGCCTGCGGCCACGCGCGACTACGCGGCGCGTGCGGCCGCACTCGGTGTCGGCTGGGTCGATGCGCCGGTGTCCGGCGGCGTGCCGGGCGCGCAGGCCGGCACGCTCGCGGTGATGGCCGGCGGCCGCGCGGCCGATCTCGACGCGGTGCGGCCGCTGATCGACACGTACGCGTCGCGCATCACGCACATGGGCGACGCCGGCGCGGGCCAGACGGCGAAGCTGTGCAACCAGGCGATCGTCACCGCGACAGTCACCGCGATCGCCGAGGCCGTCGGTCTCGCACAGGCGAGCGGCATCGACGCCGCGCGCCTGGCCGAGGCGCTGGCCGGCGGCTGGGCCGATTCGGTGCTGCTGCAGACGTTCGTGCCGCGCATGACGTCGGGTGGGCAGGCGCGGGGCGGCCATCCGCGGGGCGGCCATCCGCCTATCGGTGCGCTCAGCACGTTCCAGAAGGATGTCGATGCGATCGCCGACGCCGCGCGCGACACGGGCGCGGTGATGCCCGTGTCGGCCACAGTGCAGCAGGTATTGCGGCTCGGTGCCGCGCAAGGGCTCGCGGGTGCCGATTTCGCCGCGTTCATCGACATCGTGCGGCCGGGCAACGGCCGTCAGCAGGCGTCGTGACGGGCAGGCAGCGCGCGTGAATGGCAGATGGGCCGCCCGGAGGCGGCCCATCGGAGGACGGATCGATCAGCCGAGCGAGCGTGGTGTCGTGTCGCCGGCGTTCTGGCGGCCGAGCCCGCCGCGCAGGCTCGCTTTCGTGCCTGCACCAAACTCGGGCAGGATGCGCGCACGCGCACGGCTCGCGAATACAAGGAAGCCGAAGCCGTTCGCCTCGTACCAGTAGCCGCCGTTTTCGAGGCCGTCGAGCGGCTGCTCGAGCGCGTTGGCGATCGATTCGATGCAGCGCTTGCGCAGCTCGGCGATCGCCGGATAGGGCGGCTGGGCGCCGCGCACGCTGCACAGGAGCACGTCGAGACCGGGCAGCACATGCGCATAGAGGACGGGTTCGTCCTGCGCACGGGCGCGGGCAATCTTGGTGTCGAGTTGAGCAAACGGTTTCGAGTGGCGCAGGACCGCGAGGAATGACTCCTGGCCATCCTGCTGCGCACGCCGACGTTTTTTCGGGAAGGACATAAACACTCGCCTCAAAAACAATTGCAAGAAATGCGGCACTTTCATGCGACCCACTCCCGGCTATGTACGCCGCATGTCGATCCTTTATAGCACACGAAAATGCTGCATTCGTGCAGTACGACGATCAATGTCTCCCGTCGACCTGCTCGCCATGATCGACACAGCCAGCGTCTTGGCGCCCGTACTGTCGTTTAGTCTCCATCATAGACCTGCTTTCCCCGCGCGTGCATTCGCCCGTCACAAAAAAATGAGATGGGCCGCTTGCGGCGGCGCATCGCGCGCGCAATAAAAAGGCCCGCACGCGGCGGGCCTGGCGGGCGGAGCGCGCGACGCTCAGCGCTGCTTCAGCGAATCGCGGATCTCGCGCAGCAGCACGGTGTCTTCCGGCGTCGCGGCCGGCGCGGCTTCATCGGGCTTGCGCAGCTTGTTGATGAATTTCACCATCATGAAGATGATGAACGCGAGGATGACGAAATTGATCGCCACGGTGATGAACGAGCCGTAGCCGAATGCGGCGACACCGGCGGCCTGCAGGTCCTTGAACGAATCGGGATTACCCTTGAACGTCGGGGGGATGGTGCCGAGCAGAACGAACTTGTTCGAGAAATCCAGACCGCCGGTCACCACGCCGATGACCGGCATGATGAGATCTTTCACGATCGAATCGACGATCTTCGAGAACGCGCCGCCGATGATCACGCCGACGGCGAGATCCATCACGTTGCCCTTGACGGCGAACTCCTTGAATTCCTTGATGATGCTCATGAGCGGCTTTCTCCTGGTTGGGGCGAGGGAGGCGTGCCGCGACGCGCAGGATTGCGTTGCGTCGAATGAGGGTCGGTGGCACGCCGATGGCCGCATGATAGCGAACGCTCCCCATTGCCGGTAGTCCATCTTGAAATGATTGACAAATCCGCGCGTCGGCGCGGCCGGCCAGGCAGGGGAGCGTGTGGCGTGCGTGGCAGCGCGTGGCGACGCGCTGCGCAGGCTCAGGTGTTGTCGTCGGTCCAGCCGTCGTCGTTGCTGCCGAGGTCCATGCCGCCGCCGCCGTTGCCGTCGCTCCAGTTCGACGCGTCGCCGCGGCCGAGGTCGAAGCCCGGGTCGGTTTCCTGCCGGCGGCGTTCGCCGTCGACGATCACGTCGCGTTCGACCACGCGCTCGCGGCCGCCCGACATCGCCTCGCCGAGCAGCACGCCGGTCAGCAGCCCGCCCATCCCGCCGCCGAAACCGCCGCTGCCTTGCTGGATCACGACGGGCGGTTGCTGTTGCGGGTAGGGTTGCGGCGGATACGGCTGGCCCGGTGCGCCCGTCATGCGATCGGCCTCCTGCGCGTACACGGAGCCGCTGCCGTTCGCCGGTGCCGCGGGTTGCGCGGCCGGGTCGGGGCGGCCTTCGACGCGTGCCTTCACGCTCGCATGGCGCTGTTCGAGTTCGTCGACGCGATACGGCGGCACCGGATTCTTGCCGTTCGACAGCGCCTCGACGAGCGTGCGCGCGTCGGTCTCGATCGCTTCGATTTCACCGATGAGCGCCGCGGCGCCCGGCGCGGTCGACAGCTTCGCGTCGAGTTTCAGCGGACGGATGTCGTTCAGCACGTCGGTGGCGCGCTTGAGCTGCGTGCGGCGTTCGTCGTCGGCGCGGCCGTCGTCGGCCGTGCGTGCGCGCCGCAGCGTCCAGCGCAGCACCAGCGCGATGATCGCGACGATCAGCCCGAGGCCGATCCACATGCCCGTCGACGGGCCGTGCTTTTCAGCCGGTACGGCGGGCGCGAGCGACGACTGCAGCGTGCCGGCCTGCGTGGCCGCCGGCACCTTGCCGCTCACGCGCGCGGCGTCGGCGCGAATGCGCGATTCGGTCTGCGCGAAGCGTGACGCGTCGGTGAAGCGCAATTGCGGATCGAGCGTTTTCGCCTGCTGCAGTTGCGCGAGCGCGTCGGACGCGCGGCCTTCGCGGTCCAGCACCTGCGCATACAGGTAGCGCGCGTGCGCGTTGTTCGGATGGGCGTCGATGACTTGCGACAGCTGCGTGTCGGCTTGCTGCCAGTTGCGCTGTGCGATCGATTGCTCGACCTGCTGCAGCGACGGTACCGCAAACGCGGCGGACGACAGCAACATCAGCGAGAGGCCGAGTGCGGCGAGAGATTTCTTCATGGTCGAACCGGGCGCAGGCGCCCGTCTCCTGACAATCGGTTCGCGCCGCGCGCCCGGGCCGGGGCGCGGCGCGTTTGCCGTTACTGCGCGGGCGTGTCGAGCTGCTTCTTCAGCGCGGCGAGGCGATCCTCGACCGACGGGCCCTTGTTCAGCGCGGCGAGCTTGTCGTCGAGCGCCTTGCCGCTCGACGTGTCGGCCGAATTCAGGCGGGCGTCCGAGCGTGCATTCTGCAGCGCGACCTTGTCCTCGAGCTTCTGGAAATCCTCGGACAGGTTCTTGCCGCCGATGCCGCCCAGCGCGCTGGCTGCGACGTCCTTCGCCTGCGCGATTTCCTGCTTGGCCTGCAGGATGTTCGAGCGAGCATTCAGGTCGTTGCGGCGCTGGCGCATGTCGGCGATCTGCCCCTTCAGCTTGTCGACCGACGGCTCGAGCGTCGTCAGCTCGGCCGCGAGCGCATCGCGCTCGGCTTCCGCGTTCGACTGCGCGGCGAGGGCCTCGCGGGCGAGTGCTTCGTCGCCGGACTGCAGCGCGCGCTTCGCGCCGTCCTCGTACTTCTTCACCTTGTCGTCGGCCGCATCGCGCTTGCTGCGCTGGGTCGCGACCTGTGCCTCGATCTCGATCAGCGAATTCTCGGCACGGCCGATGCTGTCGTCGAGCTCCCGCACGATCTGCCGTGCGTCGCGCGACGGATCCTGTACCGAATCGGCCGCATCGTTGAGCAGGCCTTTGATCGTGCGCGAAACAGAGTCGAAAAGCGACATGAAATCCTCCGTGATTGAAAGGCGCCGCGCATTCGCGGCAGTGCCCGCCGCGGGCCGGTTCCGACCCGCGTGAGCCGGCGGATATTACACCACCGGTTCACTTAAATACGGCTTAAACGCGCCAGTTCAAGCGGCGCGCGTATCCGGATACCGAACCTTTCGTCATTGAAAGAAAGAATCGGTAACGCGCGATATGGCGTGTCCATCATAGGCCGAGGATGCCGACAATACGTTCCGCAAATCACGGCATTGCGGGAATTTTTACAAAAAATCGCGAAGGCACCCGGTCGATTTCATTAAAATGCGCTGTCACGTCGCGGGAACGGATCGCCGCGCGGCGGGGTCTGTCGACGTGACAGCCGCATCTCGATGCACCCACTCTGATTCATCCGCTTGCATTTCCGCATGCGTCCGAGGGCGCCACGTACGCCCGCCATTCCGACATGCCAATTATCAAACGACCGCCTTCTTCTTCCGACAGGAACGAACCCCACTACACGCTGCGCCGCTCGCCGTCCGGGGCCTATTACCCCGATGACGACGATCGCGACGACGACCGCCGCGCGCAGCAGCGCAGCGGAGGCGGCGGCGGACGCCGCCGCACGTTCGGCTCGCGCGTCGCGCTGTGGTTCGCGGGCCTGTTCGTGACGCTGGCGATCGTCGGCGCACTGATCGTCGGTTATGCGCTGGTCGTGATGGCGCCGCAGCTGCCGTCGCTCGATGCGCTGACCAACTACCAGCCGAAGGTGCCGCTGCGCGTGTTCACGGCCGATCACGTGCTGATCGGCGAGTTCGGCGAGGAGCGCCGCAGCCTCGTGCGCTTCCAGGACATTCCCGACGTGATGAAGAAGGCCGTGCTCGCGATCGAGGACTACCGCTTCTACGAACACGGCGGCGTCGACTTCGTCGGCATCCTGCGGGCGGGCGTGGCCGACCTGATGCACGGCGGCGCGCGGCAGGGTGCGAGCACGATCACGATGCAGGTCGCACGCAACTTCTTCCTGTCGAGCGAGAAGACCTACACGCGCAAGATCTACGAAATGCTGCTCGCGTACAAGATCGAGAAGGCCTTGACGAAGGACCAGATCCTCGAGCTGTACATGAACCAGATCTATCTCGGCCAGCGCTCGTACGGTTTTGCCGCCGCTGCACGCGTGTATTTCGGCAAGGACCTGAAGGACATCACGCTCGCGGAAGCCGCGATGCTCGCGGGGCTGCCGAAGGCGCCGTCCGCGTATAACCCGGTCGTCAATCCGAAGCGCGCGAAGGTGCGCCAGGAATACATCCTGAAGCGCATGCTCGAGGTCGGCTACATCACGCAGCCGCAGTACGACGAAGCGATCAAGGAAGAGATCCACGTGCGCACGCCGGGCAACCAGTACGCGGTGCACGGCGAATACGTCGCCGAGATGGTGCGTCAGATGATGTACCAGCAGTACAAGGACGAGACCTATACGCGCGGGCTGACCGTCACGACGACGATCAATTCGGCCGACCAGGAAGCCGCGTACCAGGCCGTGCGTCGCGGCATTCTCGACTACGAGCGCCGCCACGGCTATCGCGGGCCGGAAGCGTCGATCAACCTGCCTGCGGCCGGCGACGAGCGCGACGAGGCGATCGACGACGCGCTTGCCGATCACCCGGACAACGGCGACCTGCAGTCGGCGGTCGTGCTGTCGGCGTCGCCGAACGCGGTCGAGGTGCAGTTCGTCGGCGGCGCGACCACGACGATCGGACCGGCCGGGCTGCGCTTCGTGTCGGCCGCATTGGGCCCGCGCGCGAACAACGCGCTGCGCATCAAGCCGGGCTCGGTCGTGCGCGTGCTGAAGGACGGCAAGACCGGCTGGCAGGTCGTGCAGCTGCCGCAGGTCGAAGGCGCGCTCGTCGCGATTGCCCCGCAGGACGGCGCGATCCGCTCGCTCGTCGGCGGCTTCGACTTCAACAAGAGCAAGTTCAACCACGTGACGCAGGCGTGGCGGCAGCCGGGCTCGTCGTTCAAGCCGTTCATCTACTCGGCATCGCTCGACAAGGGCATGGGGCCGGCGACGATGATCAACGACGCGCCGCTGTACTTCCCGCCGAGCGTGCCGGGCGGCACCGCGTGGGAGCCGAAGGACGACGACCAGCCGGACGGCCCGATGACGATGCGCACCGGCCTGCAGCGTTCGAAGAACCTCGTGTCGATCCGGATCCTCGCATCGATCGGCACGCAGTATGCGCAGCAGTACGTGACGCAGCGCTTCGGCTTCGATCCGGCGAAGACGCCGCCGTACCTGCCGATGGCGCTCGGCGCGGGCCTCGTGACGCCGCTGCAGCTCGCGACCGGCTACGCGGTGTTCGCGAACGGCGGCTACAAGGTCGATCCGTACCTGATCGCCGAAGTCGACGACGCACGCGGCCAGCCGCTGCAGA
Organism: Burkholderia sp.; assembly: GCA_031253835.1. GTDB lineage: Bacteria > Pseudomonadota > Gammaproteobacteria > Burkholderiales > Burkholderiaceae > Burkholderia. The sequence goes on from JAIRVP010000072.1 coordinate 209,645, forward strand.
AGTCGCAGCCGGTGATCGCGGGCGGCACGGCGCCGCGCACGATCGAGGGCCGCAACGCGTACGTGATGAACAGCCTGCTGCACTCGGTCGCGACGGCCGGCACGGGCGCGGGCACCAACGCGCTGGGCCGCGGCGACCTGCAGGGCAAGACAGGGACGACGAACGACGCGAAGGACGGCTGGTTCGCCGGCTACCAGCAGTCGCTCGTCGCGGTCGCGTGGATGGGCTTCGACCAGCCGAAGAGCCTCGGCAGCCGCGAATTCGGCGCGCAGCTCGCGTTGCCGATCTGGGTGAACTACATGCGCACCGCGCTGAACGGCGTGCCCGAGCAGCAGATGGCGATGCCGGACGGCCTGACCTCGATCGACGGCGAGCTGTACTACGCCGATCGCACGCCGGGCAACGGCTTCGTCGCGAACGTCGACATCAATCCGGCCGAGAACGCGATCAGCGCGAACGACGCGCTGGGTTCGGCCGGCGCGGCCGGGCTTGCGCCGCCGCTCGTCACGCCGCAGGAGAAGCAGCAGATCATGGACATGTTCGAGAACAAGTAAGCGGTACGCTGTTCTTCAGACATGCGACGGGCGTCTTCGGGCGCCCGTTTTTTTTTGCGCGTATGGCCGGTGCAGGGGAGGGGGAATCAGAACGACGCGCAGGCCGGCACGACCGTCATGCCGACCGATTGCTGGTGGAAGCGCTGCATGTACGCTTGCCGGATCGCGGCGAGCCGCGTACGCGTGTCGGGCGTATCGTCGGCGATGATACGGATCACGAAGCTGTCTTCGCGCGTGATCGAGCCGGTTGCGCGGTCGCGCCACTGGCCATGCGTGTCCCAGTAGGTGAGGCCGTCAGGGAAGCGCGGCGTGACGGTATCGGCGAGAAACGCCGCGCGTTCCGCCTCGGTGACGGGGCCGCGCCCCGTGATGTCGCGCCCGAACAGCAGGTCCACCTGCAGCATGCGGCTTTCGCCCGGTTGTGTGCAGGACGCAGGTTGCGCGTGGGCGACGGGCGAGGGCGCCGTCGTGCAGCCGGCGAGCAGCGCGAGCGCCATCGTGCATGCGGCGAGCGGCCGCATCTGCCCATTTCGTGACGATCGACCTTCGCGCGCGCAAAACGCTGCGCGCTCAACCACTTGCGTGCGTGTCCGGCGGGTTATCAACAGGGCTGTCAACATAATCTGGGGATAACCCTAGGTGGTCCGTCGGCGCCCGACGTGGGGTCAGTGTTGCAGTTTCGCGTGCGCGAGATGCATGCCGAGCGTGCCGGGGTCGGTGTTCGTGCCCGACAGCAGCACGCCGACGCGCTTGCCCTGCAGCGTTTCGCGCAGCGGGCCGAGCAGCGCGGCGAGCGCGGCCGCGCAGGCCGGTTCGACCGACAGCTTCAGGTGCGTGAACAGGAACAGCATCGCGGCGCGCAGCGCGTCGTCGGAGACGGTGACGATGCGGTCGACGTGGCGCCGGCACAGCTGGTAGCTGTATTCCTCGGTGTGCGGCGCCATCAGCGAATCGGCGATGGTTTGCATCGCGCTCATCTTGATCGTGTGATTCGCCGCGAAGCTGCGGCTCATCGCGTCGGCGCCTTCCGGCTCGACGCCGTACACGTGCACATGCGGATTCGCGAGCCGCAGCGCGGTCGCCATGCCGGCCGCGAGCCCGCCGCCGCCGATCGGCACGATCACCGCGTCGAGGTCGGGCGTCTGCGTCGCCCATTCGTAACCGAGCGTCGCGGTGCCGAGGATCGTGTGATAGCCGTTGAACGGATGGATGAAGAAGCGGCCTTCCTCGGCCTCGATGCGCCGCACGAGATCGAATGCCTGCGACGCGCTGCCCGCAAGCACGACTTCCGCGCGGTACTGCTTGCACTGCGCGATGCGCGTCGGGCTTGCGGTGTGGAACATCACGACCTTCGCGCTGCTGCCGAGCCGCATCGCCGCATACGCGACGGCCGCCGCGTGATTGCCGGCCGATACGCAGGTGACGCCGGCGTTCTTGCGCGCCTCGTCGAGCGCGAGCAGGTGCGTGAATGCGCCGCGCGCCTTGAAGCTGCCGCTCGCCTGCAGCAGCTCGAACTTGAAGTTGACGTGCGTGCCTTCGAGGGACGGCAGGTCGGCGCGCTCGAACACGGGCGTGCGCGCGACCCACGGCGACAACGCGAAATGCTGCGCGGCGATTTCGTCGAGCGTCGGAATCGGCTCGCCGTCGATCGTCGTATGGGCCGTGCCCTGTTGTTCAGTCGACATGACGTGGCGGGTGGCGGAGTGGGCCGGCCCGCACACGCGGGCCGGCGTGGCGGGAGGCAGTCAGTGCGCGTCGACCGACATGCTGCGGATGAACTTGCGCAGGAACTGCTCGCAGCCGGCGAGCTGCGCGAGCTCGACGTACTCGTTCGGCTTGTGTGCCTGCTCGATGTTGCCGGGCCCGCACACGACGCTCGGAATGCCCGCGCGTTCGAACAGCCCGGCCTCGGTGCCGTACGCGACCTTGCGCTTGTCCTGGTCGGCCGTCAGTGCGCGCACGAGCTGCGTGATCGCGGCCTGTTCGGTCGCGTCGAGGCCGGGCGCCGCGGCGATCTTCGAGAACTCGATCGCGGCGTTCGGATGCTCGCGCAGCATCTGCGGCAGCAGCGTTTCCTGCGCATACGCTTCGATGCGCGTGAAGATCTGCTCGGGGTCGAGCGTCGGCAGGTTGCGGAATTCGAAGTCGAAGCGGCACTCGGCCGGCACGGTGTTGATCGCGTTGCCGCCCTGGATCGTGCTCGTCTGCGCGGTCGTGAACGGCACGTCGTACAGCGCGTCGAACGGGCCTTCGGCGCGGAAGCGGTCCGCGATGTCGCGGATGTGGCAGATGAGGCGCGCCGCATACTCGATCGCGTTGAGCCCCTTCGGCGTCAGCGACGAATGCGCGGCGTGGCCGAGTACGCAGCAGCGGTACGCGTTGATGCCCTTGTGCGCGATGATCGGCCGCATGCTGGTCGGCTCGCCGACGATGCAGCCGGACGGCTGCACGCCGCGCTTCACGAGGTCGGCGATCATCAGCGGCGCGCCCGCACAGCCGATTTCCTCGTCATAGGACAGCGCGAAATGGATCGGCTTCGCGAGCTTCGTCGCCTGCATCTCGGGCAGCAGCGCGAGCGCCGTGCCGATGAAGCCCTTCATGTCGCAGGTGCCGCGGCCGTACAGGCGGCCGTCGCGGATCTCCGGCGCGAACGGGTTGCTGTCCCATTGCTGGCCGTCGACCGGCACGACATCGGTATGCCCCGACAGCACGATGCCGCCGTGCGTCGAGCCGTCGTGTGCGGGCACGGTCGCGAACAGGTTCGCCCAGCCTTCGCGCGGATCGTGCGTGATCGTCGACACGATGCCCTTCGCGGCGAGTGCGTCGCGCACCGTTTCGATCAGGCCGAGGTTCGGCACGCGGCTCGTCGTGTCCATCGACACCAGTTGCTTGACCCACGGCAGGCTGACGAGCGATTCGTCGCCCTGGGTTGCGGCGGACGGCGCCGTCGCGTCGAGAGTGGACATGGCAAAACTCCGTCTGATGAATGGGAAAATCATACTCAAAAACGCGCCGGCCCGCCTGCGTCGGGCGCGATGCGGTGCAGCAACGTCGCGCCCGTCGGTATCGCGTCAGCGCGCCGCGGCGGCCGCGCCCTGTTTCGGGCCGAGCGCGCGCAGCGTTTCCTTGATCGTCGACACGCGGATCGCGAGATCGGGCGAGCGCGTCTCGATGCGCAGCTTGTCCTGCCCCGCGAGCTTGATGTGGCGATGCTTCTGCACCATCTCGATGATCCGCATCGGATCGATCGGCGGATTCGGCTCGAACTGCAGCCCGATCGCGACCTCGCTCGCGTCGATCTTCACGATGCCGAGCGGCTTCGCGGCAATCCGCAGACGATGCGTCTCGACGAGCGCGTGCGCCTGCGGCGGCAGCTTGCCGAAGCGGTCGATCAGCTCCTCCTGGATGCCGTCGATCGCGTCACCGTGCTCGCAGTTCGCGAGCCGCTTGTACAGCGACAGCCGTTCCTGCACGTCCGCGCAGTAGTCCGCCGGCAGGATCGCGGGCGCGTGCAGGTTGATTTCCGTCGTCGCGGCGAGCGGGGCGGTGAGGTCGGGCTCCTTGCCGTTCTTCAGCGCCTTCACCGCGTCGTTCAGCATGTCCGTGTAGAGCTGGAAGCCGATCTCGTGGATCTCGCCCGACTGCTTGTCGCCGAGCACTTCGCCGGTGCCGCGGATCTCGAGGTCGTGCATCGCGAGATAGAAGCCCGAACCGAGTTCCTCCATCTGCTGGATCGCTTCGAGCCGGCGCTGCGCCTGCTTGGTCAGCGACTGCGGATCGTGGACCAGCAGGTAAGCATAGGCCTGGTGGTGCGAGCGGCCGACGCGGCCGCGCAGCTGGTGCAGCTGCGCGAGGCCGAACTTGTCCGCGCGGTGCATGATGATCGTGTTCGCGCTCGGCACGTCGATGCCGGTCTCGATGATGGTCGTGCACAGCAGCACGTTCGCGCGCTGCGCGACGAAATCGCGCATCACGCGTTCGAGCTCGCGCTCGTGCATCTGGCCGTGCGCGATCACGATGCGCGCCTCGGGCACGAGCGCCTCGAGCATCGCCTTGCGGTTCTCGATCGTCTCGACCTCGTTGTGCAGGAAGTACACCTGGCCGCCGCGCTTCAGCTCGCGCAGCATCGCCTCGCGGATCACGCTTTCTTCCTCGCGGCGCACGAAGGTCTTGATCGCGAGCCGCTTCTGCGGCGCGGTCGCGATCACCGAGAAATCGCGCAGCCCTTCGAGCGCCATCCCGAGCGTACGCGGGATCGGCGTCGCGGTGAGCGTCAGCACGTCGACTTCCGCGCGCAGCGCCTTCAGCGCTTCCTTCTGGCGCACGCCGAAGCGGTGTTCCTCGTCGATGATCACGAGGCCGAGCCGTTTGAACTGCACGTCGGACGACAGCAGCTTGTGCGTGCCGATCACGATGTCGACGCTGCCTTCGTTGATCTGCGCGATCGCCGCGTTCACTTCCTTCGTGGTCTTGAAGCGCGACAGCTCGACGATCCGCACCGGCCAGTCCGCGAAGCGGTCGGCGAAGGTCTGCGTGTGCTGCTCCGCGAGCAGCGTGGTCGGCGACAGCAGCGCGACCTGCTTGCCGCCCAGCACCGCGATGAACGCGGCGCGCAGCGCGACCTCGGTCTTGCCGAAGCCGACGTCGCCGCACACGAGGCGGTCCATCGGCTTGCCGCTCGTCATGTCGCCGATCACGGCCGCGATCGCGGCGGCCTGGTCGGGCGTCTCCTCGAAGCCGAAGCTTTCCGCGAATTTCACGTAGTCGCGCGGGTCGAGCGAGAACGCGTGGCCTTCGCGGGCCGCGCGGCGCGCGTACAGGTTCAGCAGTTCGGCGGCCGTGTCGCGGATCTGCTGCGCGGCCTTGCGCTTCGCGCGCTCCCACTGGCCGGAGCCGAGCGCGTGCAGCGGCGCGCTGTCGGGATCGGCGCCGCTGTAGCGCGAGATCACGTGCAGTTGCGCGACGGGCACGTAGAGCTTGCTGTCGCCCGAGTATTCGAGATGCAGGAATTCGGTCTCGCCTTCGCCGAGATCCATCGACACGAGGCCCATGTAGCGGCCGATGCCGTGCTGCGCATGGACGACCGGGTCGCCGACCTTCAGCTCCGACAGGTCGCGCACCATCGCGTCGACGTTGCTCGCCTGTTCCTGCCGGCGGCGGCCCGCGCGGCGGCCGAGCGCGCCGTACAGCTCGGTTTCGGTGACGACCGCATAGCCTTCGCCCGGCACCGCGAAGCCGTTCGCGAGCGGCGCGACGCCGAGCGCGAAACGCTCGTCGCTCGCGAGCCAGCCCGCGAAGTGGTCGTTCGACGCGGGGCGCAGGTGATGTTCGGCGAGCAGCTGCAGGATCGTCTCGCGGCGGCCGGCCGATTCGACGGTCAGCAGCACGCGCTTGCCCGACGATTCGACGAAGGTACGCAGCGACGCGAGCGGGTCGTCCGCATGGCGGTCGACGGTCAGCTCGGGCAGCGCGATCGCCCAGCCGCCGGCCGGCTGCGCGGGCAGCACGACGCGCGCGAACGGCTTCGAGAACGCGAAGAAATCCTCGTCGGACAGGAACAGCCGCTGCGGCTCGAGGATCGGCCGCTCGCGATCGTGCGCGAGGAACGCATGGCGCTGCTTCGTATCGGCCGTGAAGCGGCGGATCGATGCCTCGAGATCGCCGGTGAACACGAGGTGCGCGTCCTGCGGCAGGTAGTGGAACAGCGTGGCCGTTTCGTCGAAGAACAACGGCAGGTAGTACTCGATGCCGGCCGACGGCACGCCGTTGCCTATGTCCTTGTAGATCGGCGCGCGGCTCGGGTCGCCTTCGAAGGTTTCGCGCCAGCGGCTGCGGAAGGCCGTGCGCGCGGCTTCGTCGAACGGGAACTCGCGGCCGGGCAGCAGGCGCACGTCGCGCACCGGGTAGAGGCTGCGCTGCGTGTCGGGGTCGAACGCGCGGATCGAATCGACCTGGTCGTCGAACAGGTCGATCCGGTACGGCAGCGGCGAGCCCATCGGGTACAGGTCGATCAGCGAGCCGCGCACGCAGTATTCGCCGGGCCGCACGACCTGGCTCACGTGCTCGTAGCCGGCCAGCGTCAGCTGCGCCTTCAGCTTCGCTTCGTCGAGCCGTTCGCCCTGCGCGAACGCGAACGTGTACGCGGCCATGAACGACGCGGGCGGCATCCGGTACAGCGCGGTGGTCGCGGGCACGAGCAGGATGTCGCAGCGGCCTTCGCCGAGGTCGTGCAGCGTGGCAAGCCGCTCGGACACGAGGTCCTGGTGCGGCGAGAACGTGTCGTACGGCAGCGTTTCCCAGTCCGGCAGCAGGCGCACGCGCGCATCGGGCGAAAAGTAGCGGATTTCCTGCGACAGCCGTTGCGCGTCGACCGCGTTCGCGCAGATCACCGCGAGAAGCGGCACATCCTGGCGGTTGTCGGCGAGATAACGGGCGATGGCGAGCGCGTCGGCGGAGCCGTGCGTGCCGTCGAAGGCGAAGCGCTGGCCGGGTTTGACGCGCGCTACGGGCGAGGCGGACGGGTTGGAAGCGTTATCTGGCATAGGGACGACAGGGGTGGCGTGCACGGGCGCATCGCGGTGCGCCGGTCGAGACGAAAGACCTATTATAAAATCCGCTTCTCGATTTCATCTTTCCGGCGTTTCCCTTCGTGACTCCCCGACTTTTCGCCCTGATTCCCTGTGCCGGCACCGGCAGCCGTTCCGGCTCGGCCGTGCCGAAGCAATACCGCACGCTGGCCGGCCGCGCGCTGCTGCACTACACGCTCGCCGCGTTCGACGCGTGCAGCGAGTTCGCGCAGACGCTCGTTGTGCTCGCGCCCGACGATTCCCATTTCGACGCGCGCCGCTTCGCGGGCCTGCGCTTCGCGGTGCGCCGCTGCGGCGGCGGCTCGCGGCAGGCGTCGGTGCTGAACGGGCTGCTCGAGCTGGCCGAATTCGGCGCGACCGACCAGGACTGGGTGCTCGTCCATGACGCGGCGCGCCCGGGCATCACGCCGGAGCTGATCCGCGCGCTCGTCGCGGCGCTGAAGGACGATCCGGTCGGCGGCATCGTCGCGCTGCCGGTGGCCGATACGCTCAAGCGCGTGCCGGCCGGCGGCGACGCGATCGCGCGCACCGAGTCGCGCGACGCGCTGTGGCAGGCGCAGACGCCGCAGATGTTCCGCATCGGCATGCTGCGCGAGGCCATCCTGCGCGCGCAGCGCGAAGGGCACGACCTGACCGACGAGGCCAGCGCGATCGAATGGGCGGGCCACACGCCGCGCGTCGTGCAGGGCAGCCTGCGCAATTTCAAGGTCACGTACCCGGAAGATTTCGCGCTTGCGGAGGCGATCCTCGCGCGCCCCGCGAACGCTTCCTGACTTTCACCCCATCTCAATCGGAACACGCATGGATTTCAGAATCGGACAAGGCTACGACGTGCACCAGCTCGTCGAAGGACGCCCCCTCATCATCGGCGGCGTGACGATTCCGTACGAGCGCGGCCTGCTCGGCCACTCGGACGCGGACGTGCTGCTGCACGCGATCACCGACGCGCTGTTCGGCGCGGCGGCGCTCGGCGACATCGGCCGCCACTTCTCCGACACGGACGCGGCATTCAAGGGCGCGGACAGCCGCGTGCTGCTGCGCGCATGCGCCGAGCGCGTGAAGGCGGCGGGTTTCACGATCCAGAACGTCGACAGCACCGTGATCGCACAGGCGCCGAAGCTCGCGCCGCATATCGACGGGATGCGCGCGAACATCGCGGCCGATCTCGGGCTGCCGCTCGATCGTGTGAACGTGAAGGCGAAGACCAACGAGAAGCTCGGCTACCTCGGCCGCGGCGAAGGCATCGAGGCGCAGGCCGCCGCGCTGCTGGTGAAGCAGGGCGCCTGACGGCCGCGCGTCGCGGCGTGCGGTTCGCGCCGCTCGCCGTCCCGCGGAAATGAAAAATGCCACGCGGATGCGTGGCATTTTCGTTTGAAGCGGGCGCCGCTCCCGGCATCGCTGCCGGTCGAGCGGGGCAGGAACCGCTTATTCGCCTTCGGCGGCGATCACCTGCGCGGCGGCATTGATCACCGACGCGATGCGGCCGACGTCGCGCAGCTGCGTGACGGTCATCCCTTGCTCGTTCTTCAGCAGCGCATAGTGCGACTTCACGCAGAAGTGGCACTTGCCGACGATCGACGCGGCGAGCGCGTACATCTCGAACTTGCGCTTGTCGACGCCGCCGTGCGTCGCATACGCGCCCATCCGCAGCTCGGCGCGCTGCGTCTTCAGGTCGGCGTCGTCGGCCATCTCGACATACGGATACCAGGTGTTGTTCATCCCCATCAGCGCGGCCGCCGTCAGCACGGCGTTCGTTTCTTCGGGCGACAGGACGCCGGCTTCGCGGATCGTCTTGATGAGCACCGTGCTCTTCGCCGCGATGGCCGCTGCCAGCGCGACGCCGACCGCGTCGGTGCCCTCGAGCGACGAGCGCGAGATCGTGCCGTCGAGGTTCAGGCGAATGTCCTTCGCGTAGTCGGGGATGCGTGCCTTAATCGAGTCGATGAATTCCATTGATATCTCCTATGGGTTGGCCGTTAAAAAAGCCCGCAGGCAGGACGTGCACCGCGGGCTTCGTGCATCGATGCGCTTACAGCGTTGCGCCGCCGACTGCACGGTTGCACGGGCACAGTTCGTCCGTTTGCAGGCCGTCCAGAATGCGCAGGATTTCGTCCGTGTTACGGCCGACGTTCAGGTTGTTGATCGAAACGTGCTGGATCGTGTTGTCCGGATCGACGATGAACGTTGCACGCAGGGCCACGCCGGCTTCCTTGTCGCGCACGCCGAGCTGGTCGATCAGCTCGCCCTTGACGTCGCCGAACGCGTAGTGGTTCAGCTTGTCGAGGTCCTTGTGCTCACGGCGCCATGCGAGCTTGACGAATTCGTTGTCCGAGCTGCCGCCCAGCAGGATGGCATCGCGCTCTTCGAACTGCTTCGTGAGCTTCGCGAACTCGACGATTTCCGTCGGGCACACGAACGTGAAATCCTTCGGATAGAAGTAGATGATCTTCCACTTGCCCGGGAACGACGCTTCGGTGACGGTCTCGAATGCCGACTGGCCGTTTTCCTCGTGATGGTTGAAGCCCGGCTTCGCGGCTACGACGGTGAAAGCTTCGAGTTTATCGCCCACGGTTTTCATGCGGATACTCCTGTATGAGTTGGGAAGAAGACTGAGTCAAGCTACCTCGGTGCTGCAACGATGATGTGACAGCATGGGGATAACTCTAACACTATTAATAAAACGCTTCAATAGATTTTAACTAACGATCTTCATAGCTTTTTTCAACCGGATCGATAGTGTGAAGCGCGGGAGGCGTGCGTGAGCGCGTCACGCAGTCGCACGTGCCTTGCCGGCACCGGGGAATTCGAGCGTGACTTCGAGGCCCGCTTCGGGGTTGCGGTTGCGCAGGCGCAGCGCGCCGCGGTAGCGGCCGACGAGCCGCAGCACGATCGCCATCCCGAGGCCCGTGCCGTCCGCCTTGGTGCGCGCGGTGTCGACGCGGTAGAACGGCCGCATCACGAGCGGCAGCTGATCCTCGGGGATGCCGGGGCCTTCGTCGCTCACCGACAGCTCGACGCGCGCGTGCGACACGCGCGTCTCGACCGTGATCCGCGAGATGCCGTCCTGCGTGCTCTGGCCGTATTTGCGCGCGTTCTCGACGAGGTTGCCGATCACGCGGCGCATGTCGGTCTCGTCGGCTTCGATGATCGCGCTCGGCGCGAGCCGCGTGCGGATCTCGACGCCGTCCTCGCCCGAGACGCGCGCGGCGACTTCCTGCGCGATCGACGACAGGTCGACCGGCTCGGGCTTGCGCTGCGACGGACGTGCGTAGTCGATGAAGGCCGCGATGATGCGGTCCATCTGCTCGATGTCGTCGACCATCGCGTCCTTGGTCGCCTGGTCGGACGGGCTCATCTCGGTCTCGAGCCGCAGCCGCGCGAGCGGCGTGCGCAGGTCGTGCGAGATGCCCGCGAGCATCAGCGCGCGGTCGGCCTCGAGCTGTTCGAGGTCGCGCACCATCTGGTTGAAGCTGCGATTGGTGTCGGCCGCGACGCCCATCCCGCGCTCGGGCAGCAGCTCGGGTGTCTGGCCCGAGCCGATCTGCCGCGCGGCGAGCGCGAGCCGCGAGAACGGCCGGTTCACGAGGCTCGTGATGAACGCGGAGCCGAACAGCGACAGTGCCAGCGCGAACAGCCCCCAGCCGGCCCACTGCAGGCCCGTGACGTTGTCGAGCTGGTCGCGGTCGAGCGCGACCCAGTAATCGTCGTCGTCGATCTTGAAGCTGATCCACACGCCGGGAATGTCGTTCACCGACTGCGCGATCACGGTATCGTCGCCGAGACGGCTGCGGATGTCGTGCTCGATCAGGCGGTTCAGCGATTCGTCGGGCTGCAGCTTGAACTTGTCGGTTTTCTCGCGCGGGTACACGCGCACGCCCTCGTTGCTCTCGAGATCCTGCAGCAGCGCGCGCCGCAGATCGGGATCGGAATAGAGCAGGGCGGTGCGCGTGAGCTTCACGATCGCGACGAGCTGCAGCGCGACGCGCTGCGCGCGCGGCTCGCGCTCGATCACGCGAAAGCTCTGGAACCACGCGGCGAGGCTGACCGAGATCAGCAGCGCGATCAGCAGGAAGGTGCGCCAGAACAGCCCGCCGAACGCGAGCTGCAGGAGGCGCCGGTCGATACGCATGGGACGGGCCGTGGGCGGGCGAAACCGGAAAGGAAAAAGATCAGGCGGCGCCGTCCGGGATGAACACGTAGCCGAGGCCCCAGACGGTCTGGATGAAGCGCGGGCTGCCCGGATCCGGTTCGATCAGCTTGCGCAGGCGCGAGATCTGCACGTCGAGGCTGCGGTCGAACACTTCGTATTCACGGCCGCGCGCGAGTTCCATCAGCTTTTCACGCGACAGCGGCTGGCGCGGATGGCGAGCGAACACCTTCAGCACCGAGAATTCGCCGGTCGTCAGCGGAATTTCCTGGCCCGACTTCGTCAGCGTGCGCGTGGCGAGGTTCAGCGAGAACTCGCCGAACTCGAACACCTCGGTGGTTTCCGACGGCGCGCCCGGCAGTTCGGCCGGCGCCTGGCGGCGCAGCACCGCATGAATGCGCGCGACGAGTTCGCGCGGGTTGAACGGCTTCGGCAGGTAGTCGTCGGCGCCCATCTCGAGGCCGACGATGCGATCGACGTCCTCGCCCTTTGCCGTGAGCATGATGATCGGCGTGCGGTCGTTGCTGCCGCGCAGGCGGCGGCAGATCGACAGGCCGTCTTCGCCCGGCAGCATCAGGTCGAGCACGAGCAGGTCGAAACGCTCGCGTACCCAGAGCTTGTTCATCGCGGTCGCGTTTTCCGCGACGTATACGTTGAAACCCTGCTCGCCGAGATAACGGCGCAGCAGGTCGCGCAGGCGAGGGTCGTCGTCGACGACGAGAATCTTGGAGGGGTTTTTCGTTTCCATGATCGGCATCTTATCGCGAATGGGAATTGACGCACGGCCACGTATTTTCGTGCGTTACAGTCGGTTACAAAATTTACCCGTAGTGTCGCGCCGAGTAAAGGCACGCTATAGAGATTCCTTTACTCGAAGCCGAAATTCGGTAGATACTCCCCTGCACTCCATCATTCATCTTTGTACACCCGATTTCCGCAGGGTTTTTCAAGTACCAGAGGTAGCCGGTTGCCGCGTGACGAAGGGAACAAATCGACCAAAGAAGCGAGGACGGTCATGCGATCTGTCCGGATTGCACTGATGCTGACGATCGCGCTTGCCGGTCCGTATGCGTCGAACTTCGCGTATGCGCAGCGCCCCGAGCAGGGCGCACCGTCGCGCAAGCTGCCGCGCGGCAAAGCGCCGCAGTCCGACCGTACCGCCGAGATGACGGTTCGTTCCGCCGTGCCTCCCGATCTCGAACAGCACCGCCGCGACGGGCACATGACGCCCGAGGAGCGGCACCTGCTGCGCCAGCACATCGAAGACGCCGTTCGCGAGTTGTACAAGCGCTGACACGCGCCGTCTTTCGTCCTGCGCGGCCCTCCCGCGCGGAAAGAATTCGTAGCACTTTTTTCGTCAACTTTCGCCTGCCGAATGCCGTTGTACCGGCATCCGCACCGCCGGTGCGTTCCGGGAGTCCATGACGATGAAAGCGAACGCTGCCGCACCGGCGCCGTCGCCTGCCATGCAGTCGCCGCTCGATGCCGACGACGCACTGTTTTTCCTGAGCCGCACCGGTTTCTCTCCCGCGCCCGCCGACATCGCGCGCGTCGTCGGCATGACGCGCGCGCAGGTCGTGGCCGACACGCTCGGCAGCGTGCGCCGCGAACCCGTGACGACCTGGCCCGACTGGATCGCCGAACTGCCGCCGACGCGCGCGCAGCGCCAGGCAATGACACCCGACATGCGCCGCGACGAGCAGCGCGAGCGCAACGTTCGCTACGATGCGCTGCGCGCGGCCTGGGTCAACGAGATGGTCGTCACGCCGTCGCCGCTGACCGAGCGCATGACGCTGTTCTGGCACGGGCACTTCACGTCGGGGCAGGACAAGGTGCCTTACCCGCAGACGATGGCCGCGCAGAACGCGCTGTTTCGCCGCGAGGCGCTCGGCAACTTCGGCACGCTGCTGCATGCGGTCGCGAAGGATCCGGCGATGCTGCAGTATCTCGACGGCGCGAGCAATCGCAAGGGGCGTCCGAACGAGAATTTCGCGCGCGAGGTGATGGAGCTGTTCACGCTCGGCGAAGGCCATTACACGCAGTACGACGTGACCGAGGCCGCGCGCGCGATGACGGGCTGGACGATCGATCCCGATACGCTGCGCTTCGAGGTGCGGCCCGAAGCGCACGATGCCGGCGACAAGACGATCCTCGGAGAAACGGGGCCATTCGACGGCGACGGCTTTCTCGACATCCTGCTGAAGCGGCCGGGCACCGCGCGCTTCATCGCCGGCAAGCTGTGGCGCGAGTTCGTGTCCGATACGCCCGACCCCGGTGCACTCGAGACGGTAGCCGAACGGTTCCGCGCGAGCGGCTACGACATTCGCGCGGCGCTCGCCGCGCTGTGGTCGACCGACGCGTTCTGGGATCCGCGCAATCGCGGCGTGCTCGTCAAGTCGCCGGCCGAGTTCGTCGTCGGGTCGGTACGGTTGTTCGATGTCGCATACGGCGATCCGCAGATGCTCGCGAACACCGTGCGCACGTTCGGGCAGAACCTGTTCTATCCGCCGAACGTGAAGGGCTGGCCGGGCGGCGCGCTGTGGATCAACAGCACCACGCTGCTGTCGCGCAAGCAGTTCGTCGAGCAGCTGTTCCGCGCGACGGAGACGGCCGGCATGCATCCGCCCGCGCATCCGATGGCGCCGCCGCCGAATGCGCGGGCGCACGCGATGCCGGTGGCCGATACGGCCTCCGCGGCCGGCATGCGCGGCACGCCCGCGAAGCCCGCGCGCGGCGGCCTGCGGTTCGACCTCGAACGCTGGCTTGCACAGTATCGTGCGCGACCGCAGGCGATCGCGGGATTGTCGACCGAGCTGCAACTACAGCATGCGGTGCTGCAACTGTCGCCGGTCGCGGCGATCGACACGGATTCGACCGGCGGCGCGTATCTCGAGGCGCTGCTGATGGATCCGGCCTATCAACTGAAATGATTCGAACGACGACGAAGCGGGGCGCCGCCGCGGCAAACGTGCCGGACGGTGAACCAAAGGATGTGCGATGAACCGACGTGATTTTCTGACGCTGACGGGCGCCGCTGCGGCGGCCGGCGTGTCGATGTGGCAAGCGCCCGCGATGGCGGCTTCTGCCACGCAGGCGGGCCGGCAACCGGCAGCCGGATATGCGAACGTGCTGATCCTCGTCGAGCTGAAGGGCGGCAACGACGGCCTCAATACGGTGGTGCCGTACACGGATCCGCTGTACTACCAGTTCCGGCGCAGCATCGGCATCAAGCGCGAGCAGGTGCTGCAACTCGATGCGCACACGGGGCTGCATCCGTCGCTTGCGCCGCTGATGCCGCTGTGGCGCGACGGGCAGGTCGCGGTCGTGCAGGGTGTCGGCTACCCGCAGCCGAACCTGTCGCATTTCCGCTCGATCGAGATCTGGGACACCGCATCGCGCTCGGATCAGTACCTGCACGAAGGCTGGCTCACGCGCACGTTCGCGCAGGCGCCCGTGCCGCCCGGTTTCGCGGCGGATGGCGTCGTGCTCGGCAGCGCCGAGATGGGGCCGCTGTCGAACGGCGCGCGCGCGATCGCGCTCGTCAATCCGGCGCAGTTCATCCGGGCGGCGCGGCTCGCCGAGCCGTCGTCGCTGCGCGAGCAGAACCCGGCGCTCGCGCACATCATCGACGTCGAGAACGACATCGTGAAGGCGGCCGACCGGTTGCGCCCGCGCGGCGGGATGCGTGAGTTCAGGACGGCCTTTCCGGCCGGCGCGTTCGGCACGTCGGTGAAGACTGCGATGCAGGTGCTGGCCGCATGCGAAGCCTCCGGGCCCGGCGCGCAGGATGGCGTCGCGGTGCTGCGCCTGACGCTCAACGGCTTCGACACGCACCAGAACCAGCCGGGGCAGCAGGCTGCGTTGCTCAAGCAGTTCGCGGAAGGGATGAGCGCGATGCGTGGCGCGCTGATCGAACTCGGACGCTGGAACCAGACGCTCGTGATGACGTATGCGGAATTCGGGCGGCGGGTGCGCGAGAACCAGAGCAACGGCACCGATCACGGTACGGCCGCGCCGCATTTCGTGATGGGCGGCCGCGTGGCCGGCGGGCTGTACGGTGCGCCGCCGGCGCTCGGCCGGCTCGACGGCAACGGCAACCTGCCGGTCGCGGTCGATTTCCGCCAGCTCTATGCGACCGTGCTCGGGCCGTGGTGGGGGCTCGATGCGACGCGCGTGCTGCAGCAGCGCTTCGATACGCTGCCGCTGTTGAAGGCGTGATGCGTGGGGATCAGCGGCGGCGCGACGCGCGCCACGCGATCCACAGCTTGCGGATCGGCGTCAGCGCGATGCGCTGGTGCAGCACCTGGAATCCGTCGCGCTCGATTTCGTCGAGCAGCGCGCCGGCCAGTGCGATCTGCGCGCGCAGCGTGCGCTGTGCACGGCGTTCGGCGGCGGGGATCGCCGCTTCGGCGGTCGCGAGCGTTTCGCGCGCGCGGGCCGTCTGGAATTGCAGCAATTCAGTGAAGGCCGGGCTGTAGCGACCATTCAGCAGATCGGCCGCGGTCACGTTGTAGCGCTGCAGTTCGTCGATCGGCAAATAGATGCGGCCGTGGCGCGCATCGTTGCCGAGTTCCTGCACGAACTGCGCGAGCATCAGCGCGCGGCCGGCGTCGGCGGCCCACGGCTGCGGGTCGGCCGGGTTCGCGGAACTTGCGCGCGCAACCAGTGATGCGAAGGTGCCGCCGACCTGCGCGATGTAGCGCTGCAGGTTTGCGAAATCGAGGTAGCGCGCCTGTTCGAGATCCATCCCGTAGCCGTTGACGAGCGTGCGTAGCGCGTCGGCCTCGGCGGCGATCGCCGGATGATGCTGCGCGAGCGCCTTCGTGACGGGGTGCGACGGCTGCCCGTCGGCCAGCGCCGCGAGTTCCTTGTGCCACCACGCGAGCTTCGTGTGTCCGACGGTCGGGTCGCTGGTTTCCTTGACGGTTTCCTCGAGTTCGCGGCGCAGCGCGAACAGCGCCGTCAGGCGCGGCTGCGTGGCGAGCGGCGCCTGACGCAGCGCGTAGTAGACGCTGGAGCCCGCAGGGGCGGCCTTTTGCTGACAGTAGTCGTCGAAGTTCACGGGCGGAATCGTGTGGGGGCGGGTTCGGGGGACGCGCGGCGGCGCGGTGCCGAAACGTCGAGCGCGGCATTCTAGCATCGCTGCACGACGGGTGCCGGCGGGGCGAGACAAGGCCGCACGGATCGGGTAGAATCTCGCGCTCGCCTGATCGGGCGTGCCGGTTTTCGGGCCGGCATGAAGTCCCGGGCGTGTGGCGCATGGTTCTTGCGTGCCGCGCGGTCAGGCGACAGACATGCGCGTGAGTGGCGAAATTGGTAGACGCACCAGGTTTAGGTCCTGACGCCCGCAAGGGTGTGCCGGTTCGAGTCCGGCCTCACGCACCAGAAGTCGGAACCGCACCTCGTCGGGGTGCGGTTCCCAAAAAAGCGCTGCCGGTCGACTGACCGCAGCGCTTTTTTCGTTGATGGCCGTTTTTTCCGCCGACATGCGGGCCCACACGAAAGCACCCTGACATTCGGCCGCGTACAGTATCGTGATCGCGATCGAATGCAAGAAGCACAACAACACCGAGGGGCCACCGATGAAAAACACCGTACGCATCCCGATTTCCGTTCTGGCGCTGATGCTGGCCGCGCCGGCATTTGCCAATACGCCTGCCGAGAACATTGCGTGGAGCGCCAGGCCCGCGCTGACGGTCTCAACGTCGTCGCCGGCGTGCTCCGAGTACTCGGGGCGCGTGATGTCGAGCGGCGAGACGCTGTCGACCGAAAACGTGCTGAAAGCGCTGGGCACGTCGCTGGCTGGCGCCGCGCTGGGCGCCGTCGCCGGCGGATATCAGGGCGCGGCCGCCAATCCGTGCCCGCGTCCCGGCCTGTGACTGGCACGCTCCGCTTCATCTGAAACCGGCCCGACAACAAGCGCCGCGCGTTGCCCGACCGCGGCGCTGTGTCATTTCAGGCGCGCCTACTCCCAGAAACTCCGGATCGCGACCGCGACGATCACCGGCACCGAGAATACGAGCGGAATCGCGAAATACTGCGCTTCGCGATCGACGACCCAGCTATAGATCACCCACGCCGCGCCGATCGCGAACGTGATGAGGCCGACCGTGACGGCGGCGATGTTCTGAACCAGCTTCGACGGCTGGCGGCGCGTTTTGGCGTTGTCGTTGTCATCGCGCGGGGACGATTTCATCGGAAGAGTGCGGCGTCGGGCCGGAACAGGGGTAAAAGCACAGGAAACCCCATCCGCACGGATCGCGCAAGGGCCGGCGCGGGCCGGCCCCGTCACGATCGTTCCCGCGCGTTACAACCCGAACGACGCGGCCAGTTCGTCGAGCAGCGCGCGCTGGAACGCGACGAACCGCTCACCCGGCTGCTGGGCGATCGCGAGATCGAGCATCGGATCGCCGACATCGGTGCGAATGCCGGCCAGTTCCTCGACGATCGCGAGCCCGCAGAACGGCACGTACGCTTCCGAATACCCGCCTTCGTGAACGATCACGAGCCGCCCGCCGCAATGGCGCTGCGCCGCATCCTTCACCGCGTGCGTCATGAACCGGTAGCTGTCGGTATGCAGCTGCATGCGCGCGAGCGGATCGACGGCGCTCGCGTCGAGGCCGCTCGCAATGACGATCAGCTCGGGCCGGAAGCGCGCCAGCGCCGGCAGCACGATCCGCTCGAACGCGTAGCGATACGCGTCGTCGCCGCTGCCCGCGAGCAGCGGCACGTTCAGGTTGGCGCCGATGCCCGCGCCTTCGCCGCAGTCGTCCGCGCCGCTGTAGCCGGGCGGGAAGCAGCGGTCCTGGTGCAGCGAGATCGTCAGCGTGTCAGGATCGTCGTAGTAGATCGACTGTGTCCCGTTGCCGTGATGCACGTCCCAGTCGATCACCGCGACGCGCTCGATGCCGTGTTTCGCGCGGGCGGCCTCGATCGCGATCGGGATGTTCGCCAGCATGCAGAAGCCCATCGGGCGATCGCGCAGGCAGTGGTGGCCGGGTGGCCGCGACAGCGAGAACGCATTGGCCGCGCGCTCGCCGACGACCGTATCGACGGCCGCGATCGCGAGGCCGGCCGACAGCGCGGCGATCTCGTAGCTGCCCTTGCCGAACGGCGCGAGATCGCCGAGGTCGCCGCCGTTCGCGTCGCTGAGCGCGCGGAACGCGTCGAGATAGTGCGCCGGATGAATACGCAGCAGATCGGTGGTCGTGGCCGGCTCGGCGCCGCGCAGGTCGAGCTGCGCGGCAAGGCCCGACGCCTGGACGAGCGACAGGAAGCGGCGCTTCGAATCGGGCGATTCCGCGTAGCCCGCGCTCGACGGCGGCTGGACCCAGCCGCCCACCGGGAAGAACAGCGCGTGCGTGCCGCCGGTATGCCAGAAAGTGCGTTCGTCGGTGAAGAAGGCAGTGCGATTCATGGATGTGCGTGACCTGTCACGGTTGGGAGGAAAGGGAAGGGCGCGCGCGGCGATCGATATGGCGCAGCGCGGCGAACGACACGATCGCGACGGCCGTTGCGGCCGCGAACAGCGCGTGCATCGTGCCGCCGGCGTCGAGCATCAGCCCGGCGAGCAGCGGGCCGGCCGCGAGACCGGCGCCGATCACGAAATTGAGCGTCGCGACGAGGCGGCCGGACGTGTCGATCTGCGCAACGGTCGCGAGGATGAACGGCAGCACGAACGTCCACGCGAACTTGAACGTGAAGATCGCCGTGCTGTAGCCGCCGGTGTCACGCATCGTGGCGAGCGCGACGAGCGACGCGGCGAGCAGCGCGTAACCGGCCGCCAGCATCGCGCGCCGCGCAAGTCGGCCGCCCGCGCACGACGCGAGCGCCGCGCCGGCGATCCCCATCACGCTCGCGATCGCGAGCACGTTGCCGGTCGACTGCGGATCGAGCCCGGCCTCGGCCGCCGCGCGGCTCGCGAACGTCCATACGCTGCCGATCGCGAGATAGAACGTCAGCACCGCACCGATGGCGAGCACGACGAAGCGTCGCGGCGTCTGCGTGGCATCGCCGCGCGCGGATGGCGCAGGCGTCGTGCGCGTACCGAGCGACGACGGAAAACCGCGCGACAGCGGTGCCGCGAGCAGTGCGAGCGCGGCGAGCGCGACATACAGCGCGCGCAGCCCGAACGCGACGAACACATGCGGCAGCACGAACAGGCCGATCGCGCCCGCGATCAGCTGGCCGACGACCCACAGGCCGTACACGCGGTCGCTGTTCTCGCTGGTCGCGGCACTCGTCATGCAGAGCACCATCAGCGAGCCGCCGCCGAGTGCAGTGACGGCGCGCAGCGCGAGCAGCGCGGCGAAGCCCGGCATCCACAGCGCGGTCAGCAGGTTGCCGGCGCCGAACAGCGCGATCGCGAATGCGGCGACGCGGCGCGCGTCCACTCTGCCAAGCCACAGGTACGACGGCACGGTCGCGAGGCTGAACGCGCCGAGTTCGACGAAGAAGTAGGTGCCGATCTGCGACGCCGACAGCCCGAGTTGCGTCGCGAGCTGACCGGCAACGGCCGGTGCAACGAGCAGCAGCAGCGGCGTGATGGCCGCGAACACGACGAGCGCGACGAGTGTCGAGCGCGCGAAGGCCGGCGCAAGGCCGTCGGGCGAGCGAGCGGCATCCGGGGACAGGGTTTTCATGGCGGGATCTCGTGGAGGGAATCAGAACAGGTGGTACATGCCGACCATCGCGCCGAACTGCGACGCGCCGGCGAGCGGCGTCGGGTCGTATTCGTAGACGGTCTGCGAGCTCTGGCCGCTGTTGCGCGCATAGCCGAGGTTCACGTACGCGACGGTGCGTTTCGACAGTGCGTACGTGGTGCTCGCGATAAACAGCGTCGGGTGGCCGATGGCCGGCGTGTGCGAGTCGGTGTGGTAGACACCCGCGTTGAGTCCGATCTCGCTCGACGCCTGGTAGCGCGCACCGCCCCAGACGATCGTGCGCGCCGCGTCGAGGTCGCCGGTCAGGCGTTCGACGCCCGCATAGACGGTGAGCGGCAGCGTGGCGAACGCATAACGCGCGGCGAGCGTGCCGAGTTCGCGGCGTCGCGCGGACGTGTCGTCGGCCGCCGACACGTCGCCGTGCGCCTGATGCAGCACCGCGCTGACCGACAGCCCGTTGCTCGTGTACTGGCCGCCGAGTTCGAGCACGCGTCCGGCGCGCGTATTGCCGGCGACGCCGGACGTCGCCGCGAGTGCCTCGACGTCGAAGCCGGCGAACGTCGGCGACTGGTACTTCACCGAATGGTCGATGAAGTTCGCATTCATCGGCACGAGCACCCCCTGGCCGCTGTACGACGCGTACCAGAGCGGGTCGTAGAACAGCGTCTTGTCGAACAGCACGCTGAACTGCCGGCCGAGCGTGACGGTGCCGACGGGCCCCGCGATGCCGACGTACGCACCGCGGAAGAACGCGTAGCCCGGTGCGGTCGCGGTGCCGTCGTTGAGGTTGAGGCCCTGTTCGAGCTTGAACAGCGCGCGCCAGCCGCCGCCGAGATCCTCGTGGCCCTTGATGCCGACCTGCGAAGGCAGGATGCCGTAGTTCTGCAACTGCACGGCCGAGTGGCGTCCGTCGGCGTGCGTCAGGTATTGCACGCCGGCGTCGAGCGCGCCGTACAGCGTGAGGGCCGACTGCGCATGCGCGGCGGCGCTGCATGCGGCAAGCGTCGCGGCGGCCGCGGCCGTGCGGATGAAGCGGGATTTCGTCACGTGGGGTTCTCCATGCCGTGCTGCATCGGTGTGTTGTCGGTGTTGTGGCGACGCAGTGTCCGCAGCGGGAAAACCTTCGAACAGTCGTCCAGATGAACGGTGTGGAAAACCCGCGGTGCGCGGCATCCGCGCCGCGCGACGCGCCGCCGCCGCGTGCTGCGGAGCAGCATCGTGCGGTGCACCGTTCAAATGGATGGGGCTGGCGCCCGTTCCGGCACCGTGGCCCGCCAAAAAAGCCGCTCGCTATAATCGGCCGGTGTCGTTGCGCACGTCAGCAGCCCGATCGGGCAGGGGAGCGGAAGGTGAGGATCACGACGGATATCGGGCAGGATCTCGACGCGCTGCGCGATGTGCCGGCCGCCATCGTGCTCGACGAATTCGCGTGGCCGCCGCTGCCGTCCCGGCGCGCCGATTTCGACGGCGTCGCGCGTGGCGACGCCGCGCAGCGCGAACTCGGCCTGATGTTGCTCGACCTGTACGCGGTGGCCGCGCAATCGGGCATCGGCGAATTCGAATGCCGGTTCTTTTCGCTGCTGCAGGCGCTCATTCCGTTCGATGCCGCGTGGACCGGCGTCGCGACCCATGCGCCGACCGGCCCCGTGATGCACAACAGCTTCCTGTACCGCTTGCCGCACGCGTTCTTCATCGACTGGAAGCGCGTGCGCGATTGCGATCCGCTCGCGCACCGCACGCTGCACGGCGCACACGGCCGTGCGGTGCGGCTGACGGTCGTCGAGCCGGGGCTCGACGCGCGATTTCGCGACTGGTGCGTGAAGTACGGGCTCGCGCAGCTGATGTGCGTGTGCACGCTCGATCGCCGTTTCGGGCTGACGACGTTCATGTCGATCTACCGCCAGGGGCTCAATCGCCCGTTCAGCGACGACGATGCGCGTCGTTTCGAGGAAGTGATTCCGCACCTCGCGGCCGCACTGACGATCAATCGCGCCGCGCAGCTCACGCGTGAGCGTCCCGAGACGGTGGCGCCGGCGGCGCGCGCGCTGTGCGACAACTTCGGCGTGCTCCATCATGCCGATCACGGCTTCGACGACGTGCTGCGCACCGAATGGCCGGCCTGGGCCGGTGCGCGCGTGCCGGCGCCGCTCGTCGCGCACCTGCGGCGCCAGTCGGGCCAGCCGTTCGTCGGCGACGCACTGCGCATCCAGTGTGTGCCCGTCGCGGGGCTGTTCCAGATCGAGGCGCGACCGCGCTCGTTGCTCGATCGCCTGAGCCCGCGCGAGCTGGCGGCAATCCGCTATTACGGCGCCGGGCGGTCGCACAAGGAGGTCGCGCAACAGATGGCGATTTCGCCGACGACCGTGCGTCACTACCTGCGTTGCGCGTACCGCAAGCTCGGCATGCACGACAAGAGCCAGATCGCGGGCGTGCTCGGTGCGACGGGCGGCAGCATGGCCGACGACGAACCCGTCGAAGCCGGCGGCATGCCGCGCTGAAGCGCACGAACGCGGGTGCATGGCGTGCCCTCGCGTGAATGGTTGTGCCCGCAACCATTGAGCGTTATGCTCGTCAGCTCCCAGGAGACGGAATTCCATCATGAACGACACGAATTCAGGGTCGGTGCGCGCGGCGGTGGTCGGTGTCGGCGCGATCGGCGGATTGCTCGCGGCCGCGCTGTCGCGGGCCGGCATGACCGTGAGCGCATACGCGCGCGGCGCGACGCTCGACGCGCTGAACACGCACGGCGTGCGCGTGATCGACGAAGCCGGCGCTACCGCGTCGGTGCCGGTGCGGGCGAGCGACGATGCGGCCGCACTCGGCGTGCAGGACTACGTGGTGATCGCGCTGAAGGCGCAGGCGCTGCCGGCGCTGGCGGCGCGCATTGCGCCGCTGGTCGGGCCGGACACCGTGATCGTCGCGGCGATGAACGGGCTGCCGTGGTGGTTCACGCACGGGCTGGCAGGATCGCTCGACGGCGTGCCGCTCGATGCCGTCGATCCGGCTGGCGCGGTGTCGGCGGCGCTGCCGCCCGCGCAGGCGATCGGCTGCGTCGTGCACCTGTCGTCGAGCACCGATGCGCCGGGCGTCGTGCGCCGCGGGCGCGGCAACCGGCTGATCGTCGGCGCGCCGGATCAGCGGCTCGACGTGGCCACGGCGCGGTTTGCCGCGGCGCTCGCGGCGGGCGGTTTCGACGTCGAGTCGACGCCCGCGATCCGGACCGAGATCTGGACGAAGCTGTGGGGCAACATGAACATGAATCCGCTGAGTGCGCTGACGGGGTCGACGGCCGAACAGTTGCTCGACGATCTGTTCACGCAGGAGCTCGCGCTGCGGATGATGGAAGAGGCGGCCGCGATCGGCGCGAAGCTCGGCCTGTCCACGGGGATGAGCGGGCCCGAGCGGATCGCGGTCACGCGCAAGCTCGGCGCGTTCAAGACGTCGATGCTGCAGGATGTCGAAGCAGGGCGTTCGCTCGAGATCGGGCCGATCATCGGCGTGTTTCCGGAGCTCGGCCGCAAGCTTGGCGTGCCGACGCCGTACTGCGACGCGGTGCTCGGGCTGCTGCGCCAGCGCGCGGCGAACAGCGGGCTCTAGCGCGTGCGGGGCTGTGGTCGGTGCGGCTCCGCGCCGGCGGCGAAGCGCGAGACGTTCGTTGTGCCCGCCACATGATGCAAAGCGGGCCGCCCGCGCTGCCGGTCAGGCAACGTGGGCGGCCCGTCGAATTCGTCGGATCAATATGGCCGGCTCGGAGCCCGCGATGCGGGTCAGTCGTCCCGCTCGGTCGCGTGCGCGACGACCTTGTCGAGCAGCCGCTCGAACGTCTGGCGTTCGCTGTCGGACAGGCACGCGAGCAGGCCGTCGTTCCATTTGCGCACGATCGGCATGATCTTGCGATGCAGCGCACGGCCGTCGGCGGTCAGCGCGATCAGCACGATCCGGCCATCCTCCTCGCTCGCGCTACGCTCGAGCAGCCCCTGGCGCAGCAGCGCCTCGGCCGCACGGCTGGCCTGGCTCTTGTCGAGATTGGTGTGACGCGCGAGATCCATGATCGAGAACGGACCGAACGCGCCGACGGCGGCGATCACGCGCGCCTCGGGCAGCGAGATGTCGAGCTTGTGCCGGTACACCTCGCCGATCCCGCGGTCGGAGCGCTTCGTGAGCGCGTGGAGGCGATAGGTCAGAAACTGATCGAGCCCGGCTGGACGGCCTTTCATGTCGAATCCTGAAGAAAAAGGGCGGGCCCGATTGTTCCTGTATCGCGCGCTCGGGTCAACGGTCAGTGTGCACCGTATTTCAGGCGCGTCAATTGTTCCGCTTCGTTCGCGAGCAGATTGGCCGCGTCGCGGATCGCGACGTCGAGCGTGATCGGCCCGGGAGCCGGCGAGAAGCAGCCGGAAAAATGCTCGGACAGGCGCGGCAGCGCGGCCGGGTCGACCGCACCCGACAGCAGCGACGCGGGCACGCCGGCGGCCTGCGCGTGGCGGCACGCGATGAACGGCGCCTTGCCGTGCAGCGTCTGCACGTCGGAGCGGCCTTCGCCGGTGATCAGCCAGTCGGCGCCGGCGAGCGCGGCATCGAGCCCGACCTGGCGCGCGACGACTTCGGCGCCGGCTTCGAACTGCGCGCCGAGCATGTGCAGCGCGAAACCGAGGCCGCCCGCGGCGCCTGCGCCCGGCAGGTCGCGACCGCGGCGGTCGAGCGCGGCTTCGAGCAGGTCGGCGAAGCGGGCGAGGGCGGCGTCGAGGGGCGCGACCTGCTCGGGCGTCACGCCCTTTTGCGGGCCGAACACGGCGGTCGCGCCGTGCGCGCCCGTCAGCGGGTTGTCGACGTCAGACATGCCGACGAATTCCGTTTCCTTCAGGCGCGGGTCGAGCGCCGACGCGTCGATGCGCGCGATGTCGGCGAGCCGCGACGGCACCGGCTCGACCGGCTGGCCGCTCGCGTCGAAGCACTGCAGGCCGAGGCCGGCGAGCAGCCCGGCGCCCGCGTCGTTGGTGCTGCTGCCACCGAGCGCGACGAAGAAGCGGCGCACGCCGTCGTCGAGCAGCGTGCGGATCGCCTCGCCCATCCCGCGCGTGCTGCGCGCGTCGACCGGCACGCTCATGCCGACCGCGTCGGTAATGCCGACGATCTCGGCCGTCTCGACGATCGCCGTGCGCGCGTCGATCACGCCGACCGCCGCATCGCGTACCGCGAGCGACGCGCCGGCCACCCGCAGCGTGCGCCGCGTGCCGCCACCTGCCAGCATCGCGTCGAGCGTGCCTTCGCCGCCGTCGGCCATCGGGCAGCAGCGCACGACGGCGTCGGGCCGGGCGCGGCGGATGCCGGTGGCGATCGCGTCCGCGACCTGCTCGGCGGAAAGCGAGCCTTTGAACGAATCGGGCGCGATGACGACGACAGGCGCGGACGGGTGTTGCGGCATGGTGTCTCCGGAGGGCGTGATTGGTGTGAAGAATGGCGAGGCCGTCATGGCGGCTCACGCTCTATCGGAGCTTACAGGATGGCGGGCCCGTGGTGGATACGGTGTTCGGCATAGCGGCGATCCGCGCGTATTGCCGTGCGCGGGGCTGTCGGCATGGCGGGGAAGTATGCGCGACGCGCTGATCTGGCGGTACGAGGAAAATTGTTTGCTAGAATAGTCGATTCTTCCGGCCAAAGCCGTGCTCCGAGCCGCTTGCGCTAGCCACTCGGCGCGTGCAGGGATGGCGTGGCGCTCCGGCGCGGCGTGCGAGTGCGACGCACCGCATGCTGCAGGCAGGCACGGCAAGGAAAACCCGATTCGCTCGAATAATTTTAGGACGATTGAAGCCATGGCTAACGTTGTTGAGAACCTCGGCAAGCTTGAACGCCGCGTGACGATTTCCCTGCCGAAAGACACCGTGCAGAAGGAAATCGACGCCCGTATCCAGAAACTCGCGAAGAACGTGCGCATGCCGGGTTTCCGCCCGGGCAAGGTGCCGCTCAAGATGGTCGCGCAACAGTACGCGGGTCAGGTCGAAGCCGAAGTGCTGAGCGACAAGATCGGCCAGGAATTCTTCACGATCAGCCGCGCGGAAAACCTGCGCGTCGCCGGCCAGCCGAGCTTCGAGCCGAAGCAGGAGCAGGCTGAAGACGCCTACGCGTTCGACGCGACGTTCGAGGTCTACCCGGAAGTGCAGATCGGCGATCTGGCGACGGCTGAAGTCGAGCGCTCGACGACGTCGATCGGCGACGCCGAAATCGACCGCACGCTGGACATCCTGCGCAAGCAGCGCGTGCACTTCCACGCACGCGGCGAAGCCGGCGAGCACGGCGACGGCGGCGCGGACACCGCAGCGAAGAACGGCGACCGCGTGACGGTCGACTTCGTCGGCAAGATCGACGACGTCGCGTTCCAGGGCGGCACGGCCGAAGATTTCCCGTTCGTGCTCGGCGAAGGCCGCATGCTGCCGGAATTCGAAACTGCCGCACTCGGCCTGAAGGTCGGTGAAGCGCGCACGTTCGACCTGAAGTTCCCGGACGACTACCACGGTGCCGACGTTGCCGGCAAGACGGCACAGTTCACGGTCACGATGAAGAAGATCGAGTGGCCGCACCTGCCGGAAATCGACGGCGAATTCGCGAAGTCGCTCGGCATCGAAGACGGCGACCTCACGAAGATGCGCGGCGAGATCAAGGAAAACCTCGAGCGCGAAGCGAAGCGTCGCACGCAGTCGATCGTCAAGAACCAGGTGATGGACGCGCTGCTGAAGATCTCCGAACTCGACGTGCCGAAGGCGCTGATCGAGCAGGACCAGCAACGCCTCGTCGAAATGGCTCGCCAGGATCTGGCGCAGCGCGGCGTGCCGAACGCGAAGGACGCCCCGATCCCGGCGGAAATGTTCGCCGAGCAGGCAGAGCGCCGCGTGAAGCTGGGCCTGGTGCTGGCCGAGCTGGTGAAGTCGAACAGCCTGGAAGCGAAGCCGGAACAGATCCGCGCGGAAGTCGACGAGTTCGCGAAGAGCTACGAAGACCCGAAGGAAGTGGTCCGCTGGTATTATTCCAACCAGCAGCGCCTCGCCGAGATGGAAGCGTTCGTCGTTGAAAGCAACGTCGTCGATTTCGTGTTGGGCAAGGCGAAGGTGACGGACAAGGAAGTGAGCTTCGAGGCACTCGCGAGCGCATCGGCGCAAGCGTAAGTGTTGCTCTAGCGGCGTGCCGGCTGTCGGAGCGACGGCCTGCACGCCGTTTTTACGTCAAGCGCACGGTTGCCATTAATATGGCGATTGAGCGGGCGGCTTCCATCCGTTCAATTTTCCATTCGAACAAGGTTCATTGAATGATCACTCGCGCTGAATTGCTGGACATGCTTGCTTCGAACGCGCCGCAGGGTTTCGAGGCGCAAGCGCTGGGGCTGGTGCCGATCGTCGTCGAAACGAGCGGCCGCGGCGAGCGTTCGTACGATATCTACTCGCGTCTCCTGAAGGAGCGCCTGGTGTTCATGGTCGGCGAAGTGAACGACCAGACCGCCAACCTCGTGGTCGCGCAATTGCTGTTCCTGGAGAGCGAGAATCCCGACAAGGACATCAGCCTCTACATCAACAGCCCGGGCGGCTCGGTGTCGGCCGGCATGGCGATCTACGACACGATGCAGTTCATCAAGCCGGACGTGTCGACGCTGTGCATGGGGCTCGCGGCCAGCATGGGTGCGTTCCTGCTCGCGTCGGGTGCGAAGGGCAAGCGCTTCGCGCTGCCGAACTCGCGCGTGATGATTCACCAGCCGCTCGGCGGCGCGCGCGGCCAGGCATCCGACATCGAGATCCAGGCACGCGAAATCCTCTACCTGAAGGAGCGGCTGAACCAGTTGCTCGCGCAGCACACGGGCCAGGACGTCGAGCGCATCGCGCGCGACACCGACCGTGATAACTTCATGTCGAGCGAGGATGCGAAGGCGTACGGGCTGATCGATCAGGTGCTGCTGAAGCGCCCGTGAGCATAAGTGGGGTGCCGCCCCGATTCGTGCGGCGGCCCCTGCTGTCCCGAACGCCCTGAGCATCTGCGGCAAGCACATCCAGCCGGCTCCGGTCGCGCCCTAGGCGCGGCGTCCGGAGCATTCGGCGTATCATGTCATTTACCTGTCCGGAGGCTCTACATTCATGGCGGACAAAAAAGGTTCGAACAGCGAGAAGCTGTTGTATTGCTCGTTTTGCGGGAAGAGCCAGCATGAGGTGAAAAAACTCATCGCGGGCCCGTCGGTGTTCATCTGCGATGAATGTATCGACCTCTGCAACGAGATCATTCGCGACGAGGCGGCTGCCGCCGGCGTCGAGGCCAGCCTGTCCCGGTCGGATCTGCCGAGCCCGCAGGAAATTCGCGACATCCTCGATCAGTACGTGATCGGCCAGGAGCGCGCGAAGAAGATCCTCGCGGTGGCCGTGTACAACCACTACAAGCGCCTGAAGCATCTCGACAAGAAGGACGACGTCGAGCTGTCGAAGAGCAACATCCTGCTGATCGGCCCGACGGGCTCCGGCAAGACGCTGCTCGCGCAGACGCTCGCGCGGTTGCTGAACGTGCCGTTCGTGATCGCCGATGCGACGACGCTGACCGAAGCCGGCTACGTCGGCGAGGACGTCGAGAACATCATCCAGAAGCTGTTGCAGAACTGCAACTACGAGGTCGACAAGGCCCAGCGCGGGATCGTCTACATCGACGAAATCGACAAGATCAGCCGCAAGTCGGACAACCCGTCGATCACGCGCGACGTGTCGGGCGAGGGTGTCCAGCAGGCGCTGCTGAAGCTCGTCGAGGGCACGATGGCGTCGGTGCCGCCGCAAGGTGGCCGCAAGCACCCGAACCAGGATTTCATCCAGGTCGACACGACCAACATCCTGTTCATCTGCGGCGGCGCGTTCGACGGTCTCGAAAAGGTGATCACCGATCGCACCGAGAAAACCGGCATCGGCTTCGGCGCGACGGTCAAGAGCAAGCAGGAGCGCGACGCGGGCGAAGTGCTGCGCGAGACGGAACCGGAAGACCTGATCAAATTCGGTCTGATCCCCGAATTGATCGGCCGCCTGCCGGTGGTCGCGACGCTCGGCAAGCTCGATGAAGCCGCGCTGATGAAGATCCTGGTCGAGCCGAAGAATGCGCTCGTCAAGCAGTATCACAAGCTGTTCGCGATGGAACGCGTCGAGCTCGAGATCCGGCCGGGCGCGTTGCAGGCAGTCGCCCGCAAGGCGATCCGCCGCAAGACCGGCGCGCGCGGTTTGCGTTCGATCATCGAACAGGCATTGCTCGACGTGATGTACGAGCTGCCGACGATGAAAGGGGTCAGCAAAGTCATCATCGACGAGAACGTCATCGATGGCGACGGCAAGCCTTTGCTGATCTACGAGGACACGCCGAAGGTGGCGGGTTCGAACTGACCGGCTTGCCGACGATGTTCTGCGAAAAAGGCCGTTCATGAGACCGTGGGCGGCTTTTTTTCGTTTATCTTGTGGGTAACTCTGACTCGAAACGCGGTGGTTACTTTCTTACCGAATATTTCCCGCACTTGAAGGCTTGCAATTCGTTGTGGCGGCCTCAATTACCGAACAATTGATTCCACTCATGGGGAAATGAAATGTCAGGCACCCAACTTCTTCCGCCGGAACGCATCACGCTCCCGCTGCTGCCGCTGCGGGACGTCGTCGTTTTCCCGCACATGGTGATTCCGCTCTTCGTGGGCCGGCCGAAATCGATCAAGGCCCTCGAAGCAGCGATGGAAGGCGGCAAGCACATCATGCTCGTCGCCCAGAAAACCGCGGCCAAGGACGAACCGACCGAAAAGGACATGTACGAGGTCGGTTGTATCGCCAACATCCTGCAGATGCTGAAGCTGCCGGACGGCACCGTGAAGGTGCTCGTCGAGGGCCTGCAGCGCGCGAAGGCGCTGTCGATCGAAGAACAGGAGACGCAGTTCTCCTGCGAAGTGATGCCGCTCGAGCCCGATCACGCCGACAGCGCTGAAACGGAAGCGCTGCGCCGCGCGATCGTGTCGCAGTTCGACCAGTACGTGAAGCTGAACAAGAAGATCCCGCCGGAGATCCTCACGTCGCTGTCGGGTATCGACGAAGCAGGCCGCCTCGCGGACATGATCGCCGAGCGCCTGCCGCTGAAGCTCGACCAGAAGCAGCACATCCTCGAGATGTTCCCGGTCATCGAGCGCCTCGAGCACCTGCTCGCGCAGCTCGAAGCCGAGATCGACATCCTGCAGGTCGAAAAGCGCATCCGCGGGCGCGTGAAGCGCCAGATGGAAAAGAGCCAGCGCGAGTACTACCTGAACGAGCAGGTCAAGGCGATCCAGAAGGAGCTGGGCGAAGGCGAGGAAGGGGCGGATCTCGAGGAACTCGAGAAGCGCATCAACGCCGCGCGCATGCCGAAGGAAGCCAAGAAGAAGGCCGACGCCGAGCTGAAGAAGCTGAAGCTGATGTCGCCGATGTCGGCGGAAGCGACCGTCGTGCGCAACTACATCGACACGCTGATCGGCCTGCCGTGGCGCAAGAAGAGCAAGGTCAACAACGACCTGTCGAACGCCGAGCAGGTGCTCGACGAGGATCACTTCGGCCTCGAGAAGGTCAAGGAACGGATCCTCGAGTATCTCGCGGTGCAACAGCGCGTGGACAAGGTCAAGGCACCGATCCTGTGTCTCGTCGGGCCTCCGGGCGTCGGCAAGACCTCGCTCGGCCAGTCGATCGCCCGTGCGACGAACCGCAAGTTCGTCCGGATGGCGCTGGGTGGCGTGCGTGACGAAGCCGAGATCCGCGGTCACCGCCGTACGTACATCGGTTCGATGCCGGGCAAGATCCTGCAGAGCCTCACGAAGGTCGGCGTGCGCAATCCGCTCTTCCTGCTCGACGAAGTCGACAAGATGGGCATGGATTTCCGCGGCGATCCGTCGTCGGCGCTGCTCGAAGTGCTCGATCCGGAACAGAACCACACGTTCGCCGACCACTACATCGAAGTCGACTTCGATCTGTCGGACGTGATGTTCGTCGCGACGTCGAACTCGCTGAACATCCCGCCGCCGCTGCTCGACCGGATGGAAGTGATCCGTCTGTCGGGTTACACGGAAGACGAGAAGGTCAGCATTGCCCAGCGTTACCTGCTGCCGAAGCAGAAGAAGAACAACGGGCTGAAGGACGGCGAGATCGACGTCACCGAGCAGGCGATCCGCGACATCATCCGCTACTACACGCGCGAAGCCGGTGTGCGTTCGCTCGAGCGGGAAGTGTCGAAGATCTGCCGCAAGGTCGTGAAGATGCTGCTGCTGAAGAAGGCATCGGGCGCGATCAAGGTCGATGGCGAGAACCTCGACACGTTCCTCGGCGTGCGCAAGTACGACTTCGGTCTCGCGGCGAAGGAAAACCAGGTCGGCCAGGTCACGGGTCTCGCGTGGACGGAAGTCGGCGGCGATCTGCTGACGATCGAAGCCGCGGTGATGCCGGGCAAGGGCAACGTGATCCGTACGGGTTCGCTCGGCGACGTGATGAAGGAGTCGGTCGAGGCGGCACGTTCGGTCGTGCGCTCGCGTTCGCGCCGTCTGGGCATCAAGGACGAAGCGTTCGAGAAGCAGGACATCCACATCCACGTGCCGGAAGGCGCGACGCCGAAGGACGGTCCGTCCGCGGGCGGTGCGATGACGACCGCGCTGGTGTCGGTGCTGACGGGTATCCCCGTGCGCGCCGATGTCGCGATGACGGGCGAAATCACGTTGCGTGGTGAGGTGCTGCCGATCGGCGGGCTGAAGGAAAAGCTGCTGGCTGCGCATCGCGGCGGCATCAAGCTCGTGCTGATCCCGGAAGAGAACGTGAAGGATCTCGCGGACATTCCGGACAACGTGAAGAACGCGATCGAGATCGTGCCGGTCCGCTGGATCGACAAGGTGCTGGAACTCGCGCTCGAGCGTTCGCCGACTCCGCTGCCGCCGGAAGAAGAGGCGAAGGCAGCGGCGCCGGTCGGCGAGGCGGCGAAGGATGCCGGCTCGACGGAAGTCGTCAAGCACTGAAGCCCTGAACGCCGTCGTTGCTGACGGTTGTTCACGAAACCCGCGGCGTGTCCGCGGGTTTTTTTATGTACATCGGAAGCGTGCTCGCGCATGTTAAAAAAATTCGCGTACGGGCTTGGCAAAATGATCGGGGATGAATTAAACTTGCGGGCTCGCTGGTTGTTGATGCGGAAACGCAGATCGCAGCCAGAACGAATCGGAAACGGGTGCTTAGCTCAGCTGGTAGAGCGGCGCCCTTACAAGGCGTAGGTCGGGGGTTCGAACCCCTCAGCACCCACCAGTTTCCTGATTCAGCCAGACCAAGGAGCGGTAGTTCAGTCGGTTAGAATACCGGCCTGTCACGCCGGGGGTCGCGGGTTCGAGTCCCGTCCGCTCCGCCAGAAAATGAGAAAGCCCGCCTTGCGCGGGCTTTTTTATTTGCGTTTCCGGTTCCGCCCGCACGCAGCACGCCTGCTTTTCTCCCGTCCCACCCCGTATGTTGTAATATCGGACGTTTTGTCCAATTTTCCCGTCACGCATGCTCGATTTCTTCCGTAATCACCAGCGCCTGATGATGGCGCTCCTGCTCCTGATCGTGTTGCCGGGGCTGGGTTTCGTCGGGATCCAAGGCTTCCGCGGCTTCTTCGACGATAGTGCGAACGTCGCGGCAGTCAACGGGCACAAGATCACGCGGGTCGAATTCGACGGCGCGTTCCGCCAGCAGATCGACCAGGCGCGCCAGGCGCTCGGCGGGCAGTTCGACGTCAAGATGTTCGATACGCCCGAGCATCGCAAGCAGGTGCTCGACGGCCTGATCCAGCAACGCGTGCTGGCCGACGAGACGCAACGTCTGCACCTCACCGCCTCCGACAACGCCGTGCGCGACGCGCTGATGAGCGACCCGATGATCGCGTCGCTGAAGAAGCCCGACGGGTCGATCGACGTCGAGCGCTATGCGCAGCTGCTGTCGTTCCAGGGGATGACGCCCGAGCAGTACCAGGAGCGCGTGCGCTACAGCCTGTCGCTGCAGCAGATTCCGGCCAGCATCGTGTCGAGCGCATTCACGCCGAAGAGCCTCGCGCAACGCCTGTCCGAACTCGCCGCGCAGCAGCGTGAAGTGCAGGCGCTCGTGCTGAAGACGAGCGACTTCGCCGCGAAGGTCCAGCCGACCGATGCGCAGCTCACCGCGTACTACGACGCGCACAAGCAGAGCTTCGCGACGCCGGAGACCGCGACGATCCAGTACCTCGTGTATTCGCCGGCCGCAGCGGCCGCGAGCGCGCAGCCGACCGACGCGGACATCAAGAAGTTCTACGACGACAACCCGACGCACTTCCGCACGGAAGCGCAGGTGCGCGTGAGCCACATCTTCATCGCGGCACCGGGCAGCGCCAGCGCGGCCGACAAGGCAGCGGCGAAGACGAAGGCCGAGCAACTGCTCGCCGACGTGAAGGCGCATCCGGACCAGTTCGCGCAGATCGCGCAGAAGGATTCGCAGGACGCGCCGTCGGCAGCGAAGGGCGGCGACCTCGGCTTCATCACGCGCGGCTCGACGGCAGGCGGCAAGGCGTTCGACGATGCCGCGTTCGCACTCAAGCAGGGCGACGTGAGCGGTGTCGTGCAGTCGGATCTCGGCTTCCACATCCTGAAGGCGACCGAAGTGAAGCCGGAGGCCGTGAAGCCGTTCGCGGAAGTGAAGGACCAGATCGCGGTCGACCTGAAGCAGCAGTACGCATCGAAGGCGTTCACGGACAACGCGGAAGGCTTCACGTCGACCGTGTACGAAAAGGCGAAGACGCTGCAGCCGGCCGCGGACAAGTACAAGCTGACGATCCAGACGGCCACCGTCACGCCGACGCCGAATCCGCAACTGCCGCCGACGAGCCCGCTGAACAATCCGAAGTTCCTGGCTGCCGTGTTCGCGAACGACTCGGTGAAGAGCCAGAACAACACGCAGGCGATCGACGTCGGCAACAACACGCTGATCTCGGCGCGCGTGACCGACTACAAGCCGGCTGCGGTGCCCGCGCTCGACGCGATCAAGGACGTCGTGCGCCAGAAGGTCATCGCGGAGCAGGCGGCCGAACTCGCGAAGAAGGACGGCGCCGCGAAGCTCGCCGAACTGCAGAAGTCGAAGTCGGCTGACGGGTTCTCCGCTGCGCAGAAGGTGTCGCGCACGCAGTCGCAAGGCCTGACGCCGGCTGCGCTGAGCGCCGTGTACAAGGTCGATGCGAAGACGCTGCCGGCCTACGTCGGTGTCGATCTCGGCGCGGACGGCTACGCGATCTACCGCGTGAACGCGGTGATCCCGGGTTCGGCGGTCGATCCGCAGCAACTGGCGGCCGCGCAGCAGCAGATGGCACAGGTCGACGCACAGAGCGAAGGCGAGGCCTATCTCACCGCGCTGCGCGATCGCTCGAAGGTGAAGCTGTACGGTTCGACGTCCAGCCAGAAGCAGGACGGCGACAACTGAGCATCGTTTCGCACGCAACCAAAAAGCCCCGCTTCGAGCGGGGCTTTTTGTTTTCCGGCAGCGTGGCGTCGTTCAGCCGCGCGGCTTGCCGAGCAGCGGCTTCAGTGCCGGCCACACGTTGTCGAGCAGGATGCCCTGTGCCTGCCGAGCGGGGTGCATCTGGTCGGCCTGGAACATCTCGGGCTTGTTCTCGATGCCGGCCAGCAGGAACGGCACGAGCGGCACGCCGAGATCCTTCGACAGTCGCGTATAGACGGCGTGGAACTTCTGCGTGTAGTCGGGGCCGTAGTTGGGTGGCACGTACATGCCGACCAGCACGACCCTGGCCTGTGCGCGCTGCGCACCGGCGATGATGTCGCGCAGGTTCTGCTCGGTCGTCGCGAGCGGCACGCCGCGCAGCGCATCGTTCGAGCCGAGTTCGACGACGACGATCGACGGCTTGAGCCGCTGCAGCACCGCGGGCAGCCGCGCACGGCCGCCGCTCGTGGTGTCGCCGCTGACGCTCGCGTTCGCGACGCTATAATCGATTCGCTCGGTCGTGAGCCGCTGCCGCAGCAACGCCACCCAGCCGGTATCGCGCGGCAGCCCGTATTCGGCCGACAGGCTGTCGCCGAGTACGACGATCACGGGCTGGCCCGAGATCGGCGTCGTCGCGGCGTGTGCCGGTACGGTGACGGCCAGCAGGGTGCCCAGCAGCGCGGCGACCGCCGTGCGTCTTTTCCAGCGAAATGTCGTGTCCATGTTCAAGATTACCGATCCGATCATCGAAGTCCATGACGTGTGCAAGCGGGTCGCCGATGCGACGGGCGAGCTGACGATCCTCGACGGCATCACGCTCGCCGTGCGGCCGGGCAGCAGCCTTGCGATCGTCGGCGCGTCGGGGTCGGGAAAATCGACGCTGCTCGGCCTGCTCGCAGGGTTGGACAGCGCAACGAGCGGCACGGTTCGCCTGCTCGGCCGCGCGCTCGACCAGCTCGACGAGGACGAGCGTGCCGCGCTGCGCAACGGCGCGGTCGGGTTCGTGTTCCAGTCGTTCCAGCTGATGCCGCACCTGACGGCGCTCGAGAACGTGATGCTGCCGCTCGAACTGCAAGGCGGCATCAGCGCGCGCGATGCCGCCGACCGCGCCCGTGCGCTGCTCGTGCAGGTCGGGCTCGGCGAACGCACCGCGCATTATCCGAAGCTGTTGTCGGGCGGCGAGCAGCAACGCGTCGCCCTGGCACGTGCGTTCGTCACGCGCCCGGCGATCCTGTTCGCCGACGAGCCGACCGGCAGTCTCGACGCGGCGACGGGGCATGCCGTCATCGACCTGATGTTCGAGCTGAACCGCACGCACGGCGCCACGCTCGTGCTCGTCACGCACGATGCCGAGCTCGCGCGACGCTGCGCGACGACCGTGACGCTCGACACCGGGCGTATCGTCGCGCCGCAGTCGGCATAGCGCCACGCATCAATTGTTCCGCCGGCCGCGCAGCGTGTACTGCGCGGCCGGCACGGGCATGAGCGCGGTGCGTCAGCGCTTCAGCGCTGCGCGGGCGCGCTCGATCAGGGCCGTGGTCGACGAGTCGTGCTTCGCCGGATCGACCGAGTCGGCCGACAGGTCGGCTTCGACCACCTTGCCGAGAATCTTGCCGAGCTCGACGCCCCACTGGTCGAACGGATTGATGTCCCACACCGTTGCCTGCACGAGCACCTTGTGCTCGTAAAGCGCGATCAGCGCGCCGAGCGTGCGCGGCGTCAGCGCATCGACGAGCAGCGTCGTGGTCGGGCGATTGCCGGGGAACGTCAGGTGCGGCGCGAGCGCCTCCTTGCCGGGCCCGGCGACCTTGCGTGCTTCTTCGAGCGTGC
Organism: Burkholderia sp.; assembly: GCA_031253835.1. Taxonomy (GTDB): domain Bacteria; phylum Pseudomonadota; class Gammaproteobacteria; order Burkholderiales; family Burkholderiaceae; genus Burkholderia. The sequence continues at coordinate 245,906 of JAIRVP010000072.1, forward strand.
GGCCGAGCATCAGCGCCTCGCTCTGCGCGAAGCAGTTCGCGAGCAGCTTCGGATGATGGCTCGCGAGCAGGTGCTCGGGCGTCAGCACCGCGATGAAGTCGATCGGCACGATCGTCGGCCCCTGGTGCAGCATCTGGAAGAACGCGTGCTGGCCATTGGTGCCCGGTTCGCCCCACGTGACGGCCGACGTCGGGTAATCGACGAAGGTGCCGTCCAGGCGCGCGGATTTGCCATTGCTCTCCATTTCGAGCTGCTGCAGGTACGACGGCAGGTAGTGCAGCGCTTCCGAGTACGGTGCGACGAGATAGCTCTGCGAACCGAAGAAATTCCGGTACCAGATGCCGATCAGGCCGAGCAGCACCGGCAGGTTGCGCTCCAGCGGCGCTTCGCGGAAATGGCGGTCCATGTCGTTCGCGCCGGCCAGCAGCTCGTCGAACTGCTCGGGGCCGATCGCGATCATGATCGACAGGCCGACCGCCGACCACAGCGAATAGCGGCCGCCGACCCAGTCCCACATTTCGAACACGTTTTCCGCGGCGATGCCGAACTTCACGACTTCGGCCGGGTTCGCCGACACGCCGACGAAGTGCTTCGACAGCGCGTCCTCCGGGCAGCCGCGCGCGACGAACCAGTCGCGCAGCGAGCGGGCGTTGGTCATCGTCTCGAGCGTCGTGAAGGTCTTCGACACGATGATCGCGAGCGTTTCCTCGGGATCGACCTGTTCGAGCACGCGCGCGAGATCGGCGCCGTCGACGTTCGACACGAAGTGGGTCGAGATGTCCGGCGTCGCGACGTGATGCAGCGCATGCACGACCATCTTCGGCCCGAGATCGGAGCCGCCGATGCCGATGTTGATCACGTGACGGATGCGCTTGCCCGTGTAGCCCGTCCACGTGCCGCTGCGCACGGCGCGCGCGAACGTCGCCATCTTCGCGCGCTCGGCGCTCACCTGCGCGTGGAACGGCGCTTGCGGATCGGTTGCGCGCAGCGCGGTGTGCAGCGCGGCGCGGCCTTCGGTCGGGTTGACGATCTCGCCCGCGAACATCGCGTCGCGGCGCGCTTCGACACCCGCGTCGCGCGCGAGCTGCACGAGCAGGCGCAGCGTGTCGTCGTTGATGCGGTTCTTCGAGAAATCGGCCGCGAGACCGCCGCCCGGAATCGTGAAGCGTTCGGCGCGGGTCGGCGCACGATCGTTTTCCGGCGCGAACCAGTCGCGCAAGCGGGCGTGACGGATCTGTTCGAAGTGGGATTGAAGGGCAGTCCAGGCGGGGAGCGAATTCAGCGTCATGGCGGTTCGAGTGAAGCGTGAATCGGGAGGAATGCCGCGCCGGCTCATCGGGATCGGAAGGCCGGCGGACGAGAAGGCCCGCCGTGCGGCGGGGGAGTCAGTATAGCGGCGTTACGTGTCGGCGCGCGGCGACGGATAAAAAAGGCGATTGACCAGCGTGCGCACCATCGGCGCGAGTTCGCCCGCGGTGAGCCCGGCCGGGCCGGTACCGTTCGCGGTCAGCGTGTCGGCCGCGAGGCCGTGCAGATATACGCCCGCGAGCGCGGCTTCGTACGGCGCGACGCGCTGCGCGAGCAGGGCGCCGATCAGGCCGCCGAGCACGTCGCCGGTGCCGCCGGTCGCAAGCGCCGCGTTGCCGGTCGGGTTGATCGTCACGCGGCCGTCGGGTGCCGCAATCACCGTGCCCGAGCCTTTCAGCACGACGATCGCCGTATGACGTGCCGCAAGCGCCTGCGCGGCCGCGATGCGGTCGTGCTGCACGGTGGCCGTGTCGCTGCCGAGGAGCCGCGCGGCTTCGAGCGGATGCGGCGTCAGCACGCACGGGTTGCCGCGCGCGCCGCGCGTGGCGACGGCGGCGGCGAGATCGGCGTGCGTCGCGACGAGGTTCAGCGCGTCGGCATCGAGCAGCGTGGCGGCATCGTGCGCGAGCACGTCGCGTACGAGCGTCGCCGCGGCCTCGCGCGTGCCGAGCCCGCAGCCGGCCGCGATTGCGGTCATCGCATCGAGATCGAGGCCGTCGGCCGCGTGCAGCATCAGTTCGGGGAACGGCGGGTCGTACGGCGGCGCGCCGGCGCCGAGGAAGCCGACGTGCACCTTGCCCGCGCCCGCGAACAGCGCGGCGCGTGCGGCGAGGATCGGCGCGCCGCACATGCCGGTGTCGCCGCCGAGTACCGCAAGGCTGCCGTACGTGCCCTTGTGCGATGCGAATGCGCGCGCGGGCAGCGCCGCGGCGAACCGCGCGGGCGCATTCAGCACGATCGCCGGTGCGGCGGGCGGCGCGACGTCGAGCGATGCGATGTCGATCTCGCCGGCAAGGTCGCGGCCGTCGCCGGTGTAGAGGCCCGGCTTCGCGCCGATGAAGGTGAGGGTGTGGGTGGCCGCGACGGCGACGCCTGCGCCGACGATCCGGCCCGTATCGCTGTCGAGCCCGCTCGGCACGTCGAGTGCGAGCACGCGGCCGCCGCTGCGTGCATGCGCGGCGATGCGTGCGGCCTGCTCGGCGAACGCGCCGTCGAGCGCACGGCCGAGACCGATGCCGAACAGCCCGTCGACGACCCACGCGTATTGGTCCAGCGACGTGGGCGGCGTGGCCGACAGCGGCACGCCGGCCGCGCGTGCGAGGTCGAGTGCCCATTGCGCGTCGTCCGGTTTGACCGCTACCGGCATCCACGCGTGCGTCGCGACGCCGAGCTGCTGAAGGTGCGCGGCGGCCACCAGTGCGTCGCCGCCGTTGTTGCCGGGGCCGACTGCGAACCAGACGGGGCGGTCGTCACCGGCGACGCGCCCGGACAGCCAGTGCGCGGCGGCGGCGCCCGCGCGGCCCATCAGCGTGTGCGGCGGCAGCGCCGCGGTGGCGTCGGCTTCGGCCGCGCGCAGGTCGGCGACGCGCAGCAGCGCGATCGGATCGGAATCGGGAGGCGGGCGGGTAGCGGTCATCGCGGGATCGTGGCGGCTGGCAAGGATGCCGCCACGGGACGGGCCCGCGACGGTCAGGTCGTGAAGCGGCTGGCGCTGAGCGCGGCGAGCGTGTCGGCGGGCCACTGTTGGGCATCGCCGCCCAGGTAGTCGGTCACCACTTTAGCAGACCCGCACGCGAGGCCCCAGCCGGTCGGGCCGTGCCCGAAATTGACGAACACGCGCGGATGCGGGGTCGGACCCACGACGGGCAGGCCGTCCGGCGACAGCAGCTGCATGCCCTGCCACGACAGCGCGGCCGAGATTTTGGCGGCGCCCGGCACCCAGTCGTGGACAGCCTGGCCGAGCAGCGCGAGCGCGGCCTCGGACAGCGGCTCGGCGAGCGGTTTCGCGGTGTCGGCGAGGCTCTGCAGCACGGCGCCGCCGCCGATGCGCAGCCGCTGGTGGGTGCGCGTGATCGAGATCCGCTTGATCGAATCGACGACGCTCAGGTGCGGCGCGTGTTCTTCGTATGCGACCGGCGCGGTGAGCGTATGGACGCGCACCGGGTGCAGCGGCAGGCGCCAGCCGAGCCGCTCGAGCAGCGGCACGCTGCCGGCACCGGCGGCGACCACGATCGCGTCGGCCGAAATCACGTCGACCTCGCGCGCGTTGGCCGCGGTCCGGTTGCCGGACGGCGCGAGCTCGACCGCGGCGCGGCCGGTGTCGACGCGGATCGCGGCGACGTCCGCGCCGAAGCGGAACTGCACGCCATGCTCGTCGAGCGTCTGCTTGACCAGTTTCGCGAACAGCGGGCAGTTGCCGGTGCGCTCGGTTTCGAGCAGCACGCCGCCGGCGAAGCCGGGTTCGGCCGGCACCGACGGTTCGAGCGCCGTGCATTCGTCGGCGGTGAGCGTGCGGTACGGCTGGTCGAGCGTGCGCAGCAGGTCGAGCGCGGGCTGCAGCGCTTCCCAGTCGCGCGGGTCTCGCACCAGGTGCAGGATGCCGGGCTTCTGCTCGAATTCGAGTTCGAGGCGCGCCTCGATGTCGGCGAGCGTGTCGCGCGACGCGTCGATCAGCGGTCGCAGCCGTGCGTACTGCGCGGCGAACGCGTCGGGCTCGCGCAGCGCGCCGAGCTGCTTGACGAAGCGGCGCACGCCGCCGTTGAAGCCCGGCTTGTAGACGATCCCGCTGTCGCGCGGCTGGCGCTGGCGCATGAAGGTCGGGCCGAACCAGACGTCGAGCGGGCTCGGCAGCAGCGCGCCGCCGTCCCCGTAAGTCGCGCCCTGCGCGACGGTCGCATGGCGTTCGACCACGCACACGCGATGGCCGGCCGCACGCAGCTGGTAGGCGGTGGCGACGCCGCTGATTCCGCCGCCGATGACGATGACATCCATGGATTGCTTCGATGACGGGCGGCGCACGCGCCGCCCGGTGAGAATTCGCTGAGGGCCCCCGGCCCGGTGAACCCGGAATGATAGCGCCAAAATCACGGGAACCGGCGTCGGGCGAGCATGCGCCATGCGGTCGCGTTGCGGCGGCCGGCGCCCGTCCCTGCGCGGGCCGGCCCGGCGGGCGGCCGTGCACGGCGCGCAACCGGGCACCGTTGCGGTGCACGCGGACTACCGATCGGCCGGTCTTGGGCGCCCGACTTCCGGGTATAATTACGGCCTTCCTTTCGCCCCACGTCGCCACCTCGCGCGACTCATCGACGTCAGTCCAGCCCATGGCTCACTTCTCGTGTTTTCCCGGCGCTTCGGCCCTCTCCGATTTCCGTCAAACCCGTCTGCTCGACACGCTCAGGCAAATCGACGCCAACATCGTCGCGGTGCGCGGGCAGTTCCTGCACTTCGTCAATGCGGCCGAGCCGCTGTCGGCCGACGACAGCACGCGCATCGACGCGCTGATGCACTACGGCGAGCCGTTCCAGCCGGCGGCCGAGAAGGGCGCGGTCGAGACCTTCGTCGTGCTGCCGCGCTTCGGCACGGTTTCGCCGTGGGCGAGCAAGGCGACGGACATCGCGCAGCACTGCGGCCTCACGCACGTGCGCCGCATCGAGCGCGGCGTCGAATTCACGGTCACGCTGAAGTCGGGCCTGCTCGGCGGCAAGAAGGCGCTGTCGGACGACGCGCGTGCAGCCGTCGTGGCTGCGCTGCATGACCGGATGACCGAAAGCGTGGTCGCGGCGCGCGACGACGCGAAGCACCTGTTCGACGAGCTGCCGGCCAAGCCGCTCGAGACCGTCGACGTGCTGGGCGTCGGCCGCGGCGCGCTCGAGCGCGCGAACGTCGAGCTGGGCCTCGCGCTCGCCGACGACGAGATCGACTACCTGGTCGACGCGTTCCGCAAGCTCGAACGCAACCCGACCGACGTCGAGCTGATGATGTTCGCGCAGGCGAACAGCGAGCACTGCCGTCACAAGATCTTCAACGCGCAGTGGACGATCGACGGCGAAGCGCAGGACATGTCGTTGTTCGCGATGATCCGCAACACCGAAAAGCTGAACCCGCAGGGCACGATCGTCGCGTACTCGGACAACTCGTCGATCATGGTCGGCGCCGAAGCCGAGCGCTGGTTCCCGCGCAACGCGGGCGCGGCCGGCGAGCCGGGCGAGCGCTACGGCCGTCACACCGAGCTCACGCACACGCTGATGAAGGTCGAGACGCACAACCACCCGACGGCGATCTCGCCGTTCCCGGGCGCGGCGACCGGCGCGGGCGGCGAGATCCGCGACGAAGGCGCGACGGGCCGCGGCGCGCGCCCGAAGGCCGGCCTGGCCGGCTTCACCGTGTCGAACCTCGACCTGCCGGACGCCCGCCAGTCGTGGGAAAACGCACGTGACGCGGCGCAACCGGTCGGCGAGCGCAACCCGAACGACGCGCACGGCCCGTACGGCCGTCCGGACCGCATCGCGTCGCCGCTGCAGATCATGATCGACGGCCCGCTCGGCGGCGCCGCGTTCAACAACGAATTCGGCCGCCCGAACCTCGGCGGCTACTTCCGCGTGTACGAGCAGAACGTCGGCGGGAAGGTGCATGGCTATCACAAGCCGATCATGATCGCGGGCGGCCTCGGCAACATCGCGGACCAGCATACGCACAAGCACGACGTGCCGGCCGGCTCGCTGCTGATCCAGATCGGCGGCCCCGGCATGCGGATCGGGATGGGCGGCGGCGCCGCGAGCTCGATGGCGACCGGCGCGAACACGGCCGAGCTCGACTTCGACTCGGTGCAGCGCGGCAACCCGGAAATCGAGCGTCGCGCGCAGGAAGTGATCAACGGCTGCTGGCAGCTCGGCGCGGAAAACCCGATCCTGAGCATCCACGACGTCGGCGCGGGCGGCCTGTCGAACGCGTTCCCGGAAATCGTCGACGGCGCGGGCAAGGGCGCGCGCTTCGAACTGCGCAAGGTCGCGCTCGAGGAATCGGGCCTGTCGCCGCGCGAAATCTGGTCGAACGAAGCGCAGGAGCGCTACGTGCTGGCGATCGCGCCGGCCGACCTGCCGCGCTTCGAGGCGATCTGTGCACGTGAGCGCTGCCCGTTCGCGGTGGTCGGTGTCGCGACTGACGAGCGCCAGCTGAAGCTCGTCGACGACGAAGCGACGGGCACCGACGAATACCCGGTCGACATGCCGATGGAAGTGCTGCTCGGCAAGCCGCCGCGCATGCATCGCGACGTCGCACGCGTGGCGACCGAGCGCGCGCCGGTCGACGTGACGGGCATCGCGCTGTCGGAAGTCGCGGTCGACGTGCTGAAGCACCCGACGGTCGGCAGCAAGTCGTTCCTGATCACGATCGGCGACCGTTCGGTCGGCGGCACGTCGGTGCGCGACCAGATGGTCGGCCCGTGGCAGGTGCCGGTGGCCGACTGCGCGGTCACCGCGCTCGACTACGCGGGCTTCAAGGGCGAGGCGATGACGATGGCCGAGCGCACGCCGCTCGCGGTGATCGATGCGCCCGCATCGGGCCGCATGGCCGTCGGCGAAGCGATCACGAACATCGCGAGCGCGCCGATCGCGTCGCTCGACAAGCTGAAGCTGTCGGCGAACTGGATGGCCGCGTGCGGCACGGCCGGCGAGGACGCCGCGCTGTTCGACACGGTCAAGGCGATCGGCATGGAGCTGTGCCCGGCACTCGGGATCGGCATCCCGGTCGGCAAGGACTCGCTGTCGATGAAGACGAAGTGGGACGAGCAGGGCGTCGCGAAGGAAGTGGTGTCGCCGGTGTCGCTGATCATCTCGGCGTTCGCGCCGGTCGAGGACGTGCGCCGTCACCTGACGCCGCAGCTGCGCCGCGTCGCCGACGCGGGCGACAGCGTGCTGATCGCGATCGATCTCGGCCGCGGCAAGAACCGGATGGGCGGCAGCATCTTCGCGCAGGTCACGCAGCAGGTCGGCGACACGACGCCGGACGTCGACGACGCGGAAGACCTGAAGCGCTTCTTCAACGCGATCCAGTCGCTCAATGCACAGGACAAGCTGCTCGCGTACCACGACCGCTCGGACGGCGGCCTGTGGGCGACGGTGTGCGAAATGGCGTTCGCGGGCCACGCGGGCGTGTCGCTGAACGTCGACATGCTGACGCTCGACCCGAACCACGAATCCGACTACGGCGACGCGAAGGACTGGGCGAAGCAGACGAGCGGCCGTCGCGACGACCGCACGCTGCGTGCGCTGTTCTCGGAAGAACTCGGCGCCGTCGTGCAGGTGCGCGCGTCCGACCGTGACGCGGTACTCGGCGCGCTGCGCGAGTTCGGCCTGTCGGCGTGCTCGCACGTGATCGGTTCGGTCAACGACCGCGACGTGATCGAGGTATACCGCGACGCGAAGAAGATCTTCGACGCACCGCGTACCGAACTCCATCGCGCGTGGAGCGAAGTGAGCTGGCGCATCGCGCGCCTGCGCGACAACCCCGCCTGCGCGGATGCCGAATACGACGCGCTGCTCGACGCGGCCGATCCGGGCATCTCGCCGGTGCTGGGCTTCGATCCGGCCGACGACATCGCCGCGCCGTTCATCGCGACGGGCGCACGGCCGCGCGTCGCGATCCTGCGCGAGCAGGGCGTGAACTCGCACCTGGAAACGGCCTACGCGTTCGACCGCGCGGGCTTCGACGCGCACGACGTGCACATGAGCGACCTGCTCGCGGGCCGCGCCACGCTCGCCGATTTCGCGGGTGCGGTCGCGTGCGGCGGCTTCTCGTACGGCGACGTGCTGGGCGCGGGCGAAGGCTGGGCGAAGACGATCCGTTTCAACGCGAACCTCGCCGACATGTTCTCGGCGTTCTTCGCGCGTCCGGACACGTTCGCCCTCGGCATCTGCAACGGCTGCCAGATGCTGTCGAGCATCGCGTCGATGATCCCGGGCGCGGAAGCGTGGCCGAAGTTCACGCGCAACAAGTCCGAGCAGTTCGAGGCACGCTTCTCGTTCGTCGAAGTGGAGAAGTCGCCGTCGATCTTCTTCGCGGGGATGGAAGGCTCGCGGATTCCGGTCGCGGTCGCGCACGGCGAAGGCTATGCGGACTTCTCGCAGCAGGGCGACATCGATCGCGTCGCGGTTGCGATGCGTTTCGTCGACCACCGCGGCGAAGCGACCGAGCGCTATCCGTTCAACCCGAACGGCTCGCCGGCCGGCATCACGTCGGTCACGACGGCCGACGGCCGCTTCTCGGTGCTGATGCCGCACATGGAGCGTGTGCATCGTACGGTTGCGATGAGCTGGCACCCGGAAAGCTGGGGTGAAGCGAGCCCGTGGATGCGCGTGTTCCGCAACGCGCGTCGCTGGATCGGCTGATCCGGATGATGTTCGATCCGCACGCGCCGGTCGAGGTCGTCACGCTGCGCGACGCACGCGCGAGCGAGGCCGACGCGATCGGCCGCGTGATCGGTGCGGCGTTCGCGGGCGAGCCGCAGGGCGGGCAGTTCGAGCAGCGCATTGTCGATGGGCTGCGTGCGGACGGTGCGCTGAGCGTGTCGCTCGTCGCGGAGCGCGATGGCCGCGTCATCGGCCACGTCGCGTTCTCGCCGGTTGCGATCGGCGGTGAGCCGGCCGGCAGCCAGCAGTGGTACGGGCTCGCGCCGCTCGCGGTGCTGCCCGACTGCCAGCGCCAGAGCATCGGTGCGGGGCTCGTGCGCACGGGGCTCGACGCGTTGCGCCGGCTCGGCGCGCGCGGCTGCGTCGTGCTCGGCGAGCCGGCGTACTACGCGCGCTTCGGGTTCGAGCCGCGCGGCGACATCGTGTTTCCCGGTGTGCCGCCCGAGTATTTCCTCGCGTTGTCGTTCGACGAATCGGCACTGCCGCCGTCGGGCGACGTACGCTATCACGACGTGTTTTATCCCGCATGACGCGGGTGCCGCGCCCGATACGCAAAAGGCTGCTCATCCGAGCGGCCTTTTTTTATCGCACATGCGCTGAGGTTCCTGCACGCCCAAAGAAAAAGCCGCTCCGAAGAGCGGCTTTTCGATGCACGGGCGAGTATCGCCGGCGTTACTGGATCTTCGCCTGCTGGCGCAGGCCTTCCTCGAACGCCTGCAGCTTCTGCTGCACGAGCTGCTGAGCGATCTGCGCCTTTACCTGCTCGAGCGGCGGCGGGGCGATGTCGCGGATGTCGTCGACGCGGATGATGTGCCAGCCGAACTGCGTCTTCACCGGCGTGTCGGTCATCTGGCCTTTCTGCAGCTTCTGCGCAGCCGCCGCGAATTCCGGCACGTACGCCTTCGGGTCGGACCAGTCGAGATCGCCGCCGTTCTTGCCCGAACCCGGATCCTTCGAGTATTGCTTCGCGAGGTCCTCGAACTTCGCGCCGGCCTTGATCTTCGCGATCAGGTCCTTCGCCTGCTGCTCGTTGTCGACGAGGATGTGATGCAGGTGGTATTCGCGGTTGCCGCCGGCGCCCTTGACGAGGTCGTCGTAGCGCGCCTTCACTTCGGCGTCGGTCGGCTGGTTCTTCTTCAGGAAGCTCTCGATCATCGAACGCAGCACGACGGTCTGCTGGGCGACGGCGACTTGCGCCTTCACGTCGGGACGGTTCGGGATGCCTTCGCGGATCGCTTCCTGCATCAGGATTTCGCGGTTCACGAGTTCCGAGCGCACGGCCTGCTGCAGTTGCGGGCCGTCGGTCTGGCCTTGCTGGACGAGCTGCGCGACCATCGCGTCGGCGCGCGACTTCGGAATCGGCGTGCCGTTGACGACGGCGATGTTCTGGGCAAATGCCGGTGCCGCTGCGAAAGCAGCCGCCGCGACCCACAGGCGGGGGGATTTCAGGATCATCGGGAATTCCTAATGAGACTAGATTGAAGATTCGTTGAATTCTTCGGGCGTGTAAGCCACGATCGCGAGCGCGTGAATGCCGCGCTGCATCGCATCAGCGAGCGCATCATACACCAGCCGGTGCCGCGCGACGCGCGGCTTGCCCGTGAAGGCGGACGACACGATCGTGACCGTGAAATGGCCGCCGGCGGACGCGCCGGCGTGGCCAGCGTGCTGCGCGCTGTCGTCGCGCACGGTGAGCGCCAGCGGCGCCAGCGACGCGGTGAGGCGCGCTTCGATCAGCGCGATGCGCTCGTCGGGTGAGGCGTGGAGAAAGGCGTCCGTCATGTTACTCGTCCTTCAGGTATTTCGTGAGCCACAGGCTCTGCAGGATGATGAACACGACCATCGCGCCCGTCGTACCGAACAGCTTGAAGTTCACCCATTGCGATTCGGTGAAGTTGTGCACCACGTACAGGTTCGCGACGCCGAGCACCGCGAAGAACAGCGCCCACGCGGCGTTCAGCTTGTCCCACACCGGGGTCGGCAGCGTGAGCTGCTTGCCCATCATCTTCTCGATCAGGTTCTTGCTGAACGCATAACGCGCGGCGAGCAACCCGATCGCAAACAACCAGTACAGCACAGTCGGCTTCCATTGAATGAATTTCTCGTCATGCAGGACGAGGGTGGCGCCACCGAAGACGACGATCACGCCGAGGCTGACCCACAGCATCGTGTCGACCTTCCGGTGCCGGAAGGCGACCCATGCGACCTGGGCCAGTGTCGCGATGATCGCGACGGCGGTGGCGGTAAAGATGCCCCAGACCTTGAAGGCGACAAAAAACAGGATGATCGGAAACAGATCGAACAGGAATTTCATGGCGCTCGCAGCTGCGTGAAAGGCCGCTTGCGCGGCCTTTCACCGTTGTAGGGACCCGCCAGGCACCACCGTTGCGGATCGGGGCGGCCAGCCCGGGGCTGGCCGGCCGGCGAGGAGCGACCCCGCCGATCCGCCCGGCGCCGCTCAGTCGTTTTCGGGTCGGGACTCGAAGTTTAACGCAGCCGAATTGATGCAGTACCGCAAACCGGTCTGGTCGCGCGGGCCGTCCTCGAACACGTGGCCCAGATGCGCGCCGCAGTGGTTGCAGCGCACCTCGACGCGCACCATCCCGTGCGAGTAGTCGACCTTCTCGTCGATCACCTCGCTGTTGAGCGGCTTGAAGTAGCTTGGCCAGCCGCAGCCCGAGTGGAATTTCGAACCGGATTCGAACAGCGGCGTGCTGCAGACGACGCATTTGTAGATGCCGTCGTCTTCCGTATCGGTGTATTCGCCGGTGAACGCGCGCTCGGTCGCCGCATGCTGCGTGACCTCGTACTGCATCGGCGTGAGGCGGCGGCGCAGGTCGGCGTCGTCCTTCTGGTACGGGAAGGTCTTGTCGTCGGAATCGTGGGACATGTGGGGTTCTCCTGATCGGTCGGTCGATACGCGCGGGTTGCGGGCTCAGGACGAGCAGCTCACTTCGAGCGACCCGGCCCAGTCGGGCGGCAACGCCGCGTACGCTTCATGTTCGGGTTGTTCGTCGAACGGACGGCGCAGGATCTGCGCGAGCCGCTCGACTTCCGAAAAATCCTTTTCCTTCGCGCGCCGGATCGCGACTTCGGCCAGATGGTTGCGAAGCACGTATTTCGGGTTCACGCGGTTCATCGCGTCCGCGCGGGCCGCGTCGTCGCGCGTTTCCTCGGACAGCCGCGCGCGGTAGAGGTTCGCCCACGCATCGAACGCTTCGCGGTCGATGAACAGGTCGCGCACCGGTGCGTCGCGACTCGCGTCGTGCTTCGAGATCTGCGCGAGGCGGCGGAACGTCAGCGTGAAATCGGCGCGGCTCGCGTGCATCGTCTCGAGCAGCTTGTTCGCGAGTTCGGCGTCGTTCTCGCGTTCGAGCGCGAGGCCGAGCTTCGCGCGCATCGCGCGTTCGAGCGCGGGGCCGAAGCGTTCCGGGAATTTGGCGAGCGCGGCCTGGGCGTCGTCCACCGCGCGCTCGGCGCGCGCATCGTCGTCGGCGATGCCGTGCTGCAGCCCGATCAGCGGCAGCAGCGCCTGCGCGAGGCAGTAGCAGTTCCAGTGCGCGATGCGCGGCTGCATCCGGTACGCATAGCGGCCCTTGTTGTCCGAGTGGTTGCAGATGTGGTTCGCGTCGAACGCGTCGACGAAGCCGAACGGGCCGTAGTCGATCGTCACGCCGAGGATCGACATGTTGTCGGTGTTCATCACGCCATGGCAGAAGCCGACGGCCTGCCACTGCGCGACGAGGTCGGCCGTGCGCAGCGTCGCGGCTTCGAGCAGCGCGAGGTACGGATCGTCCGCGTCGCGGCATTCGGGATAGAAGCGGTCGATCACGTGATCGGCGAGCTGGCGCAGCAGGTCGGGGCGATCGTTCGAGAAGAAGTGCTCGAAGTGGCCGAAGCGCACGAAGCTCTCCGACACGCGCGTGACGACGGCCGACGTCTCGATTTCCTCGCGCACCACCGGCTGGTCGGAGCCAATCACCGTCAGGGCGCGCGTGGTCGGGATGCCGAGGTGATGCATCGCTTCCGAGCACAGGTATTCGCGAATCGACGAGCGCAGCACCGCGCGGCCGTCGCCCATCCGCGAGTACGGCGTGCGGCCGCTGCCTTTCAGCTGCAGCTCGTAGCGGCGGCCGTCGGCGCCGGTGCGCTCGCCGATCGTCAGCGCGCGGCCGTCGCCGAGCTGGCCGGCCCAGACGCCGAACTGGTGGCCGGAATACACCGACGCGTACGGCATCGCGTGCGCGGGCCAGTCGCGCGTCGGGTTGCCGGCGAACAGCTCGGCGAAGCCGGGCTGCGCGGCGAGCGACGGCGGCAGGTCGAGCAGCTGCGCGACTTCGTCGGAGAACCCGACGACGTACGGCGCGGCAAGCGGCGCGGCCGGCAGCCGCGTATGAAACGCATCGCCGAGCGTGACGAACGCGCCTGCGGCGGGCGCGCCGAGCGTGGCGGCGAGGTCGGGGAGGGTGTCAGCCGCATCGGCTGCGCTTCGGGAAAACGACATGTTGAGCGCCTCTGGGTAAGCCGATATTGTAAGGCGGCGCCGCGCCGCCCGCATGGTGGCGCGCGCGCCGTGCGCCACGCCCGTCCGGGGCCGCTGACGGGCGCGTTGCAGGGGCTGGTCGCCGATTCGCATCCTCACGGAGAACAAGACGATGGGTAAGCCGTTGCTGGGCCAGATGATGGACATGCCGTTGCTGGTGTCCTCGCTGATTTCGCATGCCGCGCGGCACGCCGGCGACACGGAGATCGTGTCGAAGCGCGTGGAAGGCGACCTGCATCGCTACACGTACCGCGATTGCGAACGCCGCGCGAAGCAGCTGGCGCAGGCGCTCGCGCGGCTCGGCGTCGAAACCGGCGACCGCGTCGGCACGCTGGCGTGGAACGGCTACCGGCATCTGGAGGCCTACTACGGGATCGGCGGGATGGGCGCCGTCTGCCACACGATCAACCCGCGCCTGTTCCCCGAGCAGATCGCGTACATCGTCAATCACGCGGAAGACCGCTACGTCTTCTTCGACATCAATTTTGCCCCGCTCGTCGACGCGATCGCGCCGCAGTGCCCGCACGTGAAAGGCTGGATCGCGATGACGGACGCCGCGCACCTGCCGTCGGGCGCGACGCCGTATCTCTGCTACGAAACGCTCGTCGAAACCGAGGATGGCCGCTACGACTGGCCGCGTCTCGACGAGCAGCAGGCGTCGGGGCTCTGCTACACGTCCGGTACGACCGGCAATCCGAAAGGCGTGCTGTACTCGCACCGCTCGACGGTGCTGCACGCGTACGGCGCCGCGCTGCCCGACGCGATGAACCTGTCCGCGATGGACGCCGTGCTGCCCGTCGTGCCGATGTTCCACGTCAATGCATGGGGGCTGCCGTACGCGGTGCCGCTGACGGGCGGCAAGCTCGTGCTGCCCGGCAAGGATCTCGACGGGAAGTCGCTGTACGCGCTGATGGAGGCCGAGCGCGTGACGTTCTCCGCGGGCGTGCCGACCGTGTGGCTCGGCCTGCTCAACTACATGCGCGAAGCCGGCGTGCGGTTCTCGACGCTGAACCGTACGGTGATCGGCGGCTCCGCGTGCCCGCCCGCGATGCTGCGCACGTTCGAGGACGAATACGGCGTGCGCGTGATCCATGCGTGGGGAATGACCGAACTGTCGCCGCTCGGCACGCTCGCGAAGCTCAACTGGGCGCAGTCGCAGCGACCGCTCGAAGCGCAGCGCCGGCTGCTCGAGAAACAGGGGCGCGTGATCTGCGGTGTCGACATGCGCATCGTCGGCGAGGACGGCCACGAGCTGCCGTGGGACGGCGTCGCGTTCGGCGAGCTGCAGGTGCGCGGGCCATGGGTGATCGATCACTACTTTCGTGGCAATGACTCGCCGCTGTCGGACGGCTGGTTCCCGACCGGCGACGTCGCGACGATCGACCCCGACGGTTTCCTGCAGATCACCGACCGCAGCAAGGACGTGATCAAGTCGGGCGGCGAGTGGATCAGCTCGATCGACATCGAGAACGTCGCGATCGCGCACCCGGGCGTGGCCGAAGCCGCGTGCATCGCCTGTGCGCACCCGAAATGGACCGAGCGCCCGCTGCTCGTCGTGGTGCCGCGCGAAGGCGCGAACCTGAACCGCGACACGCTGCTTGCGTTCTACGAAGGCAAGGTCGCGAAGTGGTGGATCCCCGACGACATCGTGTTCGTCGAATCGCTGCCGCACACCGCGACCGGCAAGCTGCAGAAGCTGAAGCTGCGCGAGACGTTCCGCGATTACGTGCTGCCCACGGCGGTGTGCGAGCCGTAAGTGTTGCACCCGGGCCGGCGACGGCTCGCGAACCGGTCGCCCGATCCGTCCCCGGATCGGGAACAAAATTCAAATTGAACGACCGTGCTTTTTCGTTGTATGCTGCCTCAGTTCATCCGGACATGCGGCCGTTCGACCGCGCACAATGAAGCGCAGCCACCCCGGCGCGCGATGCATGGAGGCAGGCAGATGGCAGTGGATTACTCGACTCGCGACGGCGTGGCCGTCATCACGCTCAACAATCCGCCCGTCAACGGGCTCGGCCTGTCGACCCGCCAGGGCGTCATGGACGCGCTCGATCGCGCCGCGCAGGATCCGTCGGTCACGGCGATCGTGCTGACCGGCGCCGGCCGCGCGTTCTCGGGCGGTGCGGACATCACCGAATTCAACACGCCGAAGGCGCTGCAGGAGCCGACGCTGCACACCGTGATCCGCGCGGTGGAGGCGAGCGCGAAGCCCGTCGTCGCGGCGCTGCACAGCGTCGTGATGGGCGGCGGCCTCGAGCTCGCGCTCGGCGCGCACTACCGCGTCGCGGCACCCGGCGCGCAGGTCGCGCTGCCCGAAGTGAAGCTCGGCTTGCTGCCGGGCGCGGGCGGCACGCAGCGCCTGCCGCGCGCGGTGGGGCTCGAAACCGCGCTGAACATGATCGTGTCGGGCGCACCCGTGCTGTCGGAGCAGTTCGCGAAGAGCGGGCTATTCGACGCCATGGCCGACGGCGACCTGCTCGACGCGGCCGTCGCGTTCGCGCAGAAGGTCGGCGCGCAGAAGGGGCCGCATCCGCGCGTGCGCGATCGCAAGATTGTCCACGACAACGCCGCGGGCTTCATCCAGTTCGCGCGCAATTCCGCGCAAGCCGCCGCACCGAGCTTCCCCGCGCCGCACAAGTGCATCGACGCGATCGAGGCCGGCGTGCTGAACGGCTTCGACAAGGGCAGCGTTGCCGAGCGCGAGGGCTTCGTCGCGCTGATGATGACGCCGGAAAGCCGTGCGCTGCGCCATGCGTTCTTCGGCGAACGCGCGGCGAGCAAGATTCCCGACGTGCCGTCCGACACGCCGCTGCGCGAGATCCGCCGCGTCGGCGTGATCGGTGCGGGCACGATGGGCGGCGGGATCGCGATGAACTTCATCAACGCGGGCCTGCCCGTCACGCTGCTCGAGACGAAGCAGGACGCGCTCGAGCGCGGCATCGCGACGATCCGCAAGAACTACGACGCGCAGGTGAAGAAGGGCAAGCTCACGCAGGAGAAGCTCGACGCGCGCATGGCGCTGATCGCGCCGACGCTGTCCTATGACGACCTGAAAGATGCCGACCTGATCGTCGAAGCCGTGTTCGAGGAACTCGGCGTGAAGGAGCAGGTGTTCAAGAAGCTCGACGAAGTCGCGAAGGCGGGCGCGATCCTCGCGTCGAACACGTCGACGCTCGACGTCGACAAGATCGCGGCGTTCACGAAGCGTCCGCAGGATGTCGTCGGCATGCACTTCTTCAGCCCGGCGAACGTGATGAAGCTGCTCGAGGTCGTGCGCGGCGCGCAGACCGCGAAGGACGTGCTCGCGACCGTGATGGCCGTCGCGAAGAAGATCCGCAAGACGGCGGTCGTGTCGGGCGTGTGCGACGGCTTCATCGGCAACCGGATGATCGAGCAGTACATCCGCCAGGCGCTGTTCATGCTCGAGGAAGGTGCGCTGCCCGCGCAGGTCGACCGCGCGATCGAGAAGTTCGGGTTCGCGATGGGGCCGTTCCGGATGAGCGACCTCGCCGGCAACGACATCGGCTGGGCGATCCGCAAGCGCCGCTACGTCGAGAAGCCCGACCTGCAGTATTCGAAGATCGCCGACCGCCTGTGCGAACAGGGCCGCTTCGGCCAGAAGACGGGCGCCGGCTGGTACGACTATGTACCGGGCGATCGCAAGGCGAAGCCGTCGTCGCTGGTCGACGAGATGGTCGTCGCGTATTCGAAGGAGCGCGGCGTCGAGCGGCGCAAGATCGGCGACGACGAGATCGTCGAGCGGCTGGTGCTTGCGCTCGTCAACGAAGGCGCGAAGATCCTCGAGGAGAAGATCGCGTCGAAGGCATCCGACATCGACATGGTCTACCTGACCGGCTATGGCTTCCCGCTGTGGCGCGGCGGCCCGATGCTGTACGCGGACGTGGTCGGCCTCTACAACGTCGAGCGCGCGATTCGCCGCTACGCGGCGGCACCGAACGGCGACGCATGGCAGCTCGCGCCGTCGATCGCGGAACTGGCGAAGGCCGGCCGCGGGTTCAACGGCTGACGACGCCGCATCGCGGCGCGACCGATCCTGTCTGGAGACACGCAATGAAACGCACCGACGACGTCCTGCTCGTGATCGACGTGCAATACGACTTCATGCCGGGCGGCGCGCTCGCGGTGCCGGACGGCGATGCGGTCGTGCCGGTGATCAACGCGCTCGCGCAGCGCTTCGACCAGGTCGTGCTCACGCAGGACTGGCACCCGCGCGAGCACGTGTCGTTCGCGGCGAACCATCCGGGCCGCGAGCCGTTTTCCACGCTCGCGCTGCCGTACGGCGAGCAGGTGCTGTGGCCTGTGCATTGCGTGCAGGACACCGACGGCGCGGCGCTGCATCGCGACCTCGACATTCCGCACGCGCGGCTCGTGATCCGCAAGGGCGGCGACGCGCAGGTCGACAGCTATTCCGCGTTCGTCGAAGCCGACCGCACGACGCGCACGGGGCTCGCGGGCTACCTGCGCGAGCTCGGTGCGAAGCGCGTGTGGTGCTGCGGGCTCGCGACCGACTATTGCGTCGCGTGGTCGGCGCTCGATGCGCGCGCGGCCGGATTCGACGCCGCGGTGATCAACGATGCGTGCCGTGCGATCGACCTGAACGGGTCGCTCGCGCACGCATGGCAGCAGATGCAGGCAGCGGGCGTCGCGCATGTGACGTCCGCGGGCGCGCGCCCGGCGGCGTAGCGCATTTCCCATTCGATTCAGGGACTGTTTACATAGTGAAGCAGGACCGAAGGAGACTCGCATGACCGAAGCCGTAATCGTATCGACCGCCCGCACGCCGCTGGCGAAATCCTGGCGCGGTGCATTCAACATGACGCACGGCGCGACGCTCGGCGGCCACGTGGTCGCGGCCGCGCTCGAACGCGCGAAGCTCGACCCAGCACGCGTCGAGGACGTGATCATGGGCTGCGCGAACCCCGAAGGCGCGACCGGTGCGAACATCGCGCGACAGATCGCGCTGCGCGCGGGGCTGCCCGTGACCGTGCCGGGGATGACCGTGAACCGTTTCTGCTCGTCGGGGCTGCAGACCATCGCGCTGGCCGCGCAGCGGATCATCGCGGGCGAAGGCGAGGTCTATGTCGCCGGCGGCGTCGAATCGATCTCGTGCGTGCAGAACGAGATGAACCGGCACATGGTCCAGGAAGGCTGGCTCGTCCAGCACAAGCCGGAGATCTACTGGAACATGCTGCAGACCGCCGAGAACGTCGCGAAGCGCTACGGCATCTCGAAGGAGCGGCAGGACGAATATGGCGTGCAGTCGCAACTGCGCGCCGCGGCCGCACAGGAAGCCGGCCGTTTCCGCGACGAGATCGTGCCGATCACGGTGCTCGCGGGCATCGCCGACAAGGCGACGGGCCGCCTGTTCACGAAGGAAGTGACGGTATCGGCCGACGAAGGCATTCGCCCCGATACGACGCTCGAAGGCGTGTCGAAGATTCGTTCGGCCGTGCCGGGCGGCGTGATCACCGCCGGCAACGCGAGCCAGTTCTCGGACGGTGCGTCGGCGTGTGTCGTGATGAGCGCCGATGCCGCGCAACGCGAAGGGCTGCAGCCGCTGGGCGTGTTCCGCGGCTTCGCGGTGGCCGGCTGCGAGCCGGACGAGATGGGCATCGGCCCCGTGTTCGCGGTGCCCAAGCTGCTGAAGCAGGCAGGGCTGAAGGTCGACGACATCGGCCTGTGGGAACTGAACGAAGCGTTCGCCGTGCAGGTGCTGTACTGCCGCGACACGCTCGGGATTCCTGAGGATCGCCTGAACGTGAACGGCGGCGCGATCGCGGTCGGCCATCCGTACGGCGTGTCGGGCGCGCGCCTGACGGGCCATGCGCTGATCGAAGGCAAGCGGCGCGGCGTGAAGTACGTGGTCGTCACGATGTGCATCGGCGGCGGGCAGGGGGCGGCCGGCCTGTTCGAAATCCTCTGATCTTTGACCGATGGCGGCCGCGGGTTCGCTTCGGCGACGCCCGTGGCCGCGACATGAATCGGCTCGACAGAATCGCGATTCGAAACAATCGGGAAGCAAAAGGCATGCGCCCCGCAATGCCGTTTCCCCTTACTTGTCAAACGAATTGCCCCACCTATACTTGCTCTGACATTTGCCTTTCGGCAGGATGGGCTGGATCGTGCATCGCGCGATCCGTGCCGCGAAGGTTCGAACCAACGCAGCAGACCGACCGGGGACCGAATGAGTACGACCTATGCAGCCGGGGAACCGCCGCGCGTCGTCAGCGCGGCCGCGAGGCTCTACGCGAAATGCCTGCTGGTCGGATTCGCGTTGCTGCCTGCGTATCTGATTGCCTACCTGTGGTTCTTCAGCGACCCGCACGTCGTGTTCGAGAGCCACGCATTCCATGAAATCGCGATTGCGGCCGCGACCCTCGAAGGCGCGTTCGTCACCTATGTGACGTGGGTCTGCTACCGGTCGTCCGGCGAGCCGCTGCTGCGCTGGCTGACGCTCGGCTTTCTCGGCTTCGCGATGATCTATGCGCTGCACGGTGCGTTCACCGGGATGGCGCACCACAATATCTGGCTGTTCCTGCTGTACGGGCCCGCGTCGCGGTTCGTGATGTCGATCCTGCTGCTGACGGGCCTGCTGTCGTATTCGCGCCCGCCCGACCGGATCGAGAAACGCACGAGCGCGCGGACGTGGCTGCCTTGGATCGTGTTCTTCCTGATCGTCAACGTCGTCGTTGCCTACATTGCGTATTCGCCGATTGCCGGCGCGCTCGGCACGCGGCTGTCGATGGAAGGCGGCGCGCTCGTGTTCTCGCTGCTGAACGTCTGCCTGCTCCTCGCGCGGCGGATCCGCTCGCCGCTGATGGTGATCTACGGCGTGTCGATCATGGCGTTCGCGCTGTCGTCGCTCGCGTTCATTCTCGGCAAGCCGTGGAATCACATGTGGTGGCTGGCGCACGCGATTTTCGCGGGCGGCTTCTTCCTGCTCAGCTACGGCGTCGTGCAGGCGCTGCAGACGACGCGTTCGTTCTCGGCGATCTACAGCCAGGAAGACCTGATGAGCCGGCTGGCGGAATCGATGTCGCGTACCGAGAGCGCGTTGCAGGAACTGCGGCGCACGAACCAGAAGCTCGAGTACATGGCCGCGACCGATCCGATGACGGGCGCGTCGAACCGCCGGCAGTTCATCGCGCAGGTCGAGCGCGAGATGGTGCGGGCGGAACGCGATGGCACACCGTTCTGCCTGCTCGCGCTCGATCTCGACAATTTCAAGAACATCAACGATGCGTACGGTCATCAGATCGGCGACGAGGTGCTGCGCGGCGTCGTGCGCCAGTGCCTCGAGGCGATCCGGCCGGCGGGCGGGCTCGCGCGCGTCGGCGGCGAGGAGTTCATGGCGCTGCTGCCGGACATGCCGCTCGAGGGCGCGCGGATGACGGCCGAGCGCGTGCGCTCGTCGATCGCGAGTTCGCCGTTCGGGCTGGACTTCAAGCGGGTGCAGGTGACGGTCAGTGTCGGCGTCGCGCAATACGGCGTCGATGGAAGTACGGTCGATGCGTTGCTGAGGGTGGTCGACGAGCGGCTGTACGCGGCGAAGCGGGAAGGGCGGAATCGGGTGGTGTCGCGGTAATCCGGTTCCGAGGCAGCCCCGGAGGCCGCAACGCCCCCGGAGCTTTTGCATGCCGGTCGGCAGGCGACAGGCCATGCGCTAGCGCGACGCCACCGCCACCGCCGCCGCATTCTTCGGCTGCCCATCCTGCATCTGCTGCGACGCCTGCCACCAGTACTTGCCGGCGCGCTGCTGCGGATCGCGGATCGCGAGATACGTCGTACTCCACAGCTGCGCCGCGTTGGCTTCGGTCGCATCCGCACTGCGCGTGCCGAATGCATCGGTCTGGTACTTGCCGTTCACATAGGACCATGTCCACATTTCCGACGTCCGCATGTCGCGTCCGTTCGAGATCACCTGCCAGATCGTCTGCCGCGCCTGCGTGAGCAGCGTGCGAGTGGTGGCCGACAGGTCCTGCCGTGCGAGCTGGCGATCGAGTCCGGCCACCCACATCGCCTGCTGCCACGACCAGATCACCGTGCCGTGATACGCGGAACTCGTGAATTTCGGCCACAGCGCCTGGCTCGCGTACGCCGGGTTCGCGATCAGCATCCCTGCATCGGTCACGAGCCCGGTCGGGAACGGCCGCGTGACGTCGGTGACGATCCGCTGGAGCTGGTCGTCCGGCGGCATGCCGAACAACAACGCGAAGCCGCCGTCCGAATTCATCACCGGAATCGGGTTGCCCTGCTGATCGAGCGACAGCGCGTAGAACGCCAGCGGTGTGCCGGGCGCGGCACCGGCCGGCACGCCGGCGGCCGGCGCATAGGCCGACACGTCGGTGGCCGCCTGCGCGGCCGGCACGCTGACCTGGAACAGCGGCGGCGCCTGCGTCTCCCACGTGGCCGCTTCGTTCGCCGTGTTGGCGAGCGTCGCGCGCTGCCCGGCATCGAGGTACGGATCGAGCAGGCCGTGCGCGAGGAACGCGTTTGCCGCGCGCAGCGCGGCCGGTACGAGCACCGCGTTCACGTCGTACGGGTAGACGCCGCCGCCGAGGCCGTCGGTACTGTCGCGCCAGTTGCCGACGATTTCGCCGGGCCGCAGGTGGATCAGGTTCGCGACCGACGGCTGCTGCGCGAACGCCTGCGCGGTCGTCGCGACGTGCAGCAGGTTCACGACGAGCCGGCTGCCGTTGGTCTGCCCGTCGCTGCCGCGCTGCGCGAGATACGCAGACGCGCGCGCCTGGCCGCGCGTATCGTCGATCAGCCACGCGGCCGCGATCGGCGCGAGCAGGTAGTCGCTGTCGATCATCTTGTAGTCGTAGGTCGGCGTCGGATCGTTCGGCTTCCCGTTCTTCTGGTTGTCGACCAGCGCGAATTCGCCGATGCCTTCCTCGTGCGCGACCTTGCCATCGACCGACAGGCGGCTCAGCACCGACGACAGGCCAGCCTCGATCGCCGCGGGTTCGAGCACGGGCATCAGCATGCGGACCGAGATCAGCGTGTCGCGGCCAAAGTACGTGTCGTATTGCCACGAGCCGGCCAGCAGCTTGTCGTTGAAGCTCAGGAATTCGAGCACGTTCTGGCTTACCGGATCGGGGTTCACGGACGGGGCGAACAGGTCGGCGCGCGTGATCGGCGACAGCGGCGTCTCGCCCGACAGCGCATCGATGTGCAGCTTCAGCGTGTGCGAGCCGGCCGGTGCGTTCAGCACGAGCTTGCCGCCGGCTGCCGGCGTGATGCTGCCGCCGTCGCGCAGCGTGATGCGCAGCGAATAGCCGGGCGCGCCGTCGATCCGGTCGCGTTGCCATTGCGCGGCGCTGCCCTGGACGGTCGGCGCGGTGATGATCTGCTGCGGAATCGTCGCACCGCCGTTGAAGTCGCGCAGGAAGCGCACGTTGCTGAGCACGCCCTGGCGGATCGTCAGCGTACCGGTGTCTACCGACACGTCGGCGCCGATGCCGTACAGCGGGCGGCCGTGCGCGTCGGGGGCCGACAGCGCGGACGGCGGCGTGTCGAGGCTCCAGTTCACCGGTTGCGCGGTGTCGTCGAACCACAGCCCCGTACCGCTGTTGCCGGCGGGGAAGACGACGAGCAGGCGCGGCTTCGTCGACGAACGCACGAGCAGGTGCGCGGCGACCTTGTCCTGCCGGTAGAACGCGTTGATCTGGCCGCCGGTGTCCATGCGGAACGACAGGGCGGCGTTGTTCGACGGCGGGTTGTTCGACTGAACGTCGTCGTCGTTGCAGGCCGCGAGCAGGCTGGCGCAGACGAGCCCGAGACACAGCGACTTCGCAAGGCGATGCATGTAGATGTCCCTCCTGTTGAATGGCGATTTTTTATCTGGATGTTCGAATCAACGGATCTTTTGTCCGTTTTTCTACGTAATGCGGGCAATCAGTCGAATGCCCGGGGTTGCGTGTGTGATGTGTTTCGCAGAAAGTGAATTGAGCGAGAGACAGGCGAATGACTGATTGATACCGAAAACTGAATTGACAGGAGGCAGGGAGATGCGTCCCGATACGGTACGGGGCAAGGCAATGGAATCGCCATTCGTTCGGGTGACCGGTGATTCGCGAGCGGCGGGAGAAAATCAAAAGCAAATCATCTGACGATTCTAGGTTTTATAGAAAGGCAAAGTCAATAATGTTTCATTGATATTGTAAAATTTTATCGAAATGAATTTTAATTGTTAATTATTTTATCGGTAAAATATTCTATTAATCAGAAGTGGGAAGACGGAATTGCGACATCAGGCGGCAGATCAATTGGCAATACCGTTGCGTGTCGGCGATTGATGCCGCGCCGGCATGGAATTGTCGCGTTCGTGCCGGTGGCTGGCGGAGCGCGTCGGAACGACGGGAGTGGACGCCCCCCGCAGTCGACGTTCCCGTCACGCGCCGGAACAGAGGAGATGTGGTCGAGCGTCGGGGAGGCTGTCGTCGAAAGCAATGCATTGCACATCGATGGCAACGTGCGACAGGTGCCGAGGGACAGTGTTGAGCCAGCGATGGTTCGACCGTCCTGATGCGACCGGGGCGAAGCGAAGTCGCGTTGAAGCGCTTCAATCGGCTTGTCAGCCTCGTATCAGTCGATGTCCTGTTCGTCCGACGCATCCTTCACGAGAAATGCATCGCGTTGTTCCGCCCATTTCAGCATCTCGTCCAAAGCAGGACACAGAGCCTGCCCCCAATCCGTCAAGCGGTATTCGACTTTTGGCGGAACCTGCGGATACAGCTTCCGCGAAACGATCCCGTCGGCTTCCAGTTGCCGTAGTTGCTGAGCCAGCATCTTTTGGGAGATGCCCGGAATCAATTTTTCCAAATCCGAATATCGTTGAATTTTTCCGTCGAAAAGATGGAAAAGGATGATCAATTTCCAGCGACCTTCCAGCAATTGAATGACTTGCTCGACGCCCAGCGCAGCGGTATCCGGCGTGTATGTCTTTCTCATGACTCAGTAACTTACTTTTTGGTGCGTTCTTGTGGAATGGTTAGTCTATGACGAAAATACGCGTCAGCAAAGCCGATAGCGAGAATGCAAACATGACCCTTTCACTCCCTGATTCAATCCGTGTCTATTTCGAATTCAGCAATGGTGCCGATACGGCCCGGATCGCTGATTGCTTCACGCAGGAAGCGGTCGTCGTTGACGAAGGCCGGACCTACCGAGGATACGACGCCATCCAGTCGTGGAAGCGCGAGTCGCGGAAGACCTTCGCGTTCACGGTCGAACCTGTCAGCGTTTCCAGAGACGGCAATCGACTGACGGTGACGGCCAATGTTGCCGGCAACTTCCCTGGCAGCCCGGTGCAACTCGATCATGTGTTCGATCTGGCGCTCGGCAAGATCGAGTCGCTGGAGATCAAATGAGGTCCATGACTTTGGAATTGCCGGGCAACCCTCACCGACATTCAGCGGGCCGCCCGGTTCTACTACCTGCAAAAAAGTTGCTTTGGGACAAAGCTGGAAGGGCAGTCATTCGGCACGACGACGACAACGCCGACCGGGCGGAATCTGTTGCGCATTGAGGAGGAGTCGTCGGCGGCACACCTTCGGCTTGCCACACGTTCGAGGCGAATGCTGCGATCTCCTTAATCATCTCGATTCGACAGGCGAAAGTGAGTCGGGTGTTCATACAGCAGGCTCCCTGGAAGCGTGGATATTTGGCAACTTCCGATTTTTTGTCATTTATTCCGGCTTGACCCAAGAGACGATCACTCGATTGACATGCATGCAGCACCGGTGTTGCACGTCAGAATCATTTTTCGGTGACGTACCGGCACACTCGCCGAGCTCCAATCAAGGCAATTGGCGAGCGCGGAGCCGTGTGATGCAGCGCCAAGTATCCTCACGTCGTCCATCACGACGCTTTTCGCCGATTTCGTCGCGTTGACCACCCGTACGTTGTATCGACGCTGCAACGTTTTTGTCAGGACTCGCCCGTGCCTGATGCTCGACATCGCGGAGCGCTGTCCCGGCAGGGCGGTTGCGAGACTGGCACGTTGTTCGCTTCATCCGTTGTGGTGGGAGCGAAAGTCGCTGCCTGTTCACGACCGTCCGACGATTCGACACGCATGCGTCTCGGGAGTGCGTTCGAAACGTGGCGCGTTCGCTCTCCACCACCATCCGATGGCATCACACGGACCGGACGTCGCGCGCCCGATCGCAATGGGCGTAACGCGCCGGCAGCCACGTGCTGGGCCTCCGCGATCATCCCACCTCCGATGGGGAGAGCAAAATGTTGGCCAAGTCAATTCGGACCCTACGAGGGTTTCTGATCGTCTTCTCCGTTTGCCTGATGACGCTCGCACCGGGGCGGGCGAGTGCAATGTCCAACCAGTTGCTGTTGCTGCTGCCGGACAACTTCACGCTGCCAGATCCGCGTGTGTCTGCGTGGCTCGATTCCGCGGCAGAGGAGGGGTTGCAAATCTCGCTCATCAGCGACACGCAGTTCAAGCAGGGTGGCACGTCGCTGCAGCAGTACCAGGGGCTCATCCTGCCGGACCAGGTGCACACGGTCGCTGACGATACGCTTGTGACTGCTATCCAGAACTACGCGCTGAACGGCGGGCGTGTGATGCTCGTCTACGATTTCGGTGTACTGAACGCGACTGGTTTCTATCCGGCGGGGCAATCGCGATTCAGTTCGATGGCCGGCGTGAACTACGTGCTCTACGATACGCTCGGCGGGAGCATGATCGGCCTTGGTCCAGTGACCGGGATGGGAAGCACGTTGCGCGCGCTGCAGATTCCGCCTGGGAAGTCGATGACATGGGGCGGCTCGACGACGACCGCAACGGCGTTTGCGGCAACCATGCCGCCTTCGCCGACCGACGCGACGACGAATCAGCCGCTTTTCCTGCAGCCGAGCACGTCGAATCCGGGCGGACTTGCCGGCTACAACCATCAGGCGTATTTCACATACAAAATGAATAACGGGCGCACGACCGGCGTGCCGCTGCATCTCGGGCGCGTGTCGACGGGCGGCAAGGTCAAATCCGGATCGTATTCTCCAACATCGACGACGGTGACCGGCGCGACATCGCTCGTGACTGCCTCGCCATCCGCGACAACCGACGTGCTCGAAGGAATCTCGGGCTACGTATACGGCTTCCTTACCTATCCGAGCTACGTCACGCAAGGCACGTATGCCGGCACGACGCTGCTGACGTCGCCCAACTTCGGTCTCGTCGCGGGCTATCAGGCGTACGGAAACGGTGGCGTGATGTTCGTCAACCTGCCGCTCGCGTATCTCGATGGACAAACCGACAGCATGCCGATTCACGGCTTCCTGCGTTACTTCACGACGAACATCCTGTCGATGCCGCACCTGTCGCTGCAGCCGCGAGCCCAGGCCGGGATGGTCCTGAACTGGCACTTCTGCGCGGAAGACCAGATCCAGCCGGCGCAGTACCTGAAGAACTTCGGCGTCTGGAACAGCGGTCCGTACTCGATCGTGATGACCGCCGGCCCGGACGACGTGACGATCGGCGACGGGCTCGGGATCAACCTGACGAACAATACGCAGGCGAAGCAACTGGTCGCGTTCCTGCTCAAGCGCGGGCACAAGGTCGGCAGCCACGGCGGCTGGGCCCACGACTACTGGGGGGCGAACGCCAGCGAAACGAACGCGAGCACGTTCACGCAATATCTGGTGCTGAACCACAATGCGGTCCAGTCGGTGACGGGCAAGCCGGACGTCGAGTGGGCTGCGCCGGAGGGCAATACGCCGACGTGGGCGGTGAACTGGCTCGAATCGAACGGCTACTCCGGCTACTACTTCACCGGCCATACCGGCAATGCGCAAACGCGTGCGTATCGCAACGGTTCGCTGCTGAATCCGGGCATCTGGGCGTTTCCGGTGATGCCGTTCGGCAAGTACGCGACGTTCGAAGAGTTCCAGGAATTCGCGGTGCCGACGACAGATGTCCAGAACTGGTATTTGTCGCTGATGAATTTCGTCGTCGCGAACCGCACGAGCCGGCTGATCTACATGCACCCGTTGGGCGCGTCGTGGTATCCGAACGTCGTGACGACGCTGCTCAGCTACGCCGCGACACTCGCGACGACCGGCCAATTCAAATGGTTCACGATGGATCAGCTCACGCAGTTCGACCGGCGCCGTCTGCTCGTGAACTGGACGGCGACCGATACCGGCGCCAGCTGGACGTTCAGCGCGACGCAGCCGACGAATCTGCAGGACATGACGTGGCTGTTGCCGAAGAGCACGTACCAGTTGCCGAGCGTGAAAAGCGGGAGCGCGACGGTCGTGGGCACCGATCCGGTCAACTGGCTGGTCATCGCGGGCTCGGGCAAGTCGCTGTCGTTCACGAGCGCGAAGGTGCACTGACGCGCGTCGACCCCTTTGCCAACGGAAAACACCATGAAGCAAGCTTCGTTTGCGCGTGCGCTGCGCATGCTGGCCGTATCGGCGAGCGTCGCGCTCATGTTCGGCGTGACGTTCGCACAGTCCGCGCCGCGAGCGCCGCATGGATTTGCGCGGCCGCCGCTCCATCTGCACGGAGCCGCGAAGCAGACCCCGGTCGGCGTGTCGCCGCAGCAGATCCGTCGATTCTACGGGTTCGATCAATTGCCGGCGCGCGGCTACGGTGGCGACGATCAGGTCATCGCGATCGTCGATGCGTACGACAATCCGAACGTCGAAGCAGATCTGCGATTGTTCAGCAGAACGTTCGGCCTGTCGCCATGCGCGTCCCCGCGCTGCTTCACGAAGGTGTACGCGACCGCGGACAAGCGTCCGCCGCCGCCCGACGCATTGTGGGCGCTCGAGAGTTCGATGGACGTGCAGTGGGCGCACGCGATCGCGCCCAATGCGCGGATCGTGCTGGTCGAAGCCGCATCGAGTTCGCTCGATGACCTGATGAGCGCGATCGCGCTCGCGACGAGTCCTGCACCGGGCGGGGTCGGCGCGAAGGTCGTGTCGATCAGCTGGGGGAGCGCCGAATTCCTGGCCGAAACGCAATTCGACGGGCAGTTCGCCAGCGCGAACGGTGTGTCGTTCGTCGCTGCGTCCGGCGACGGCGGCAACGGGGTCGACTACCCGGCCGCGTCGCCGTATGTGCTGAGCGTCGGCGGCACGTCGATCGCGACCGATGCGAGCGGCGCATATGCGGGTGAAACGGCGTGGGCCGGCAGCGGCGGCGGACAGAGCGCCGTCGAGACGGAGCCGACGTATCAGTCGAACTTCGGAGTGCCGTCGGATAGCCTCGGGCTGCGCGGCGTACCCGACGTTGCCTATGATGCCGACCCGGCGTCCGGCTTCGCGGTCTACGATTCATACGGTTATGCGGGGCAGAGCGGCTGGTTCGTCGTCGGCGGCACAAGCGCAGGCGCACCACAATGGTCCGCGTTGATTGCGATCGCGAACAGCTTGCGCATCGCGCGCGGCAAGACGACGCTGAACGCGGTGGGCGCGATCCAAACCGTGCTGTACGGGCTCGCATCGAGCGCCTACGCGTCGAACTTCCGCGACATTGTCAGCGGTTCGAACGGCGCGTGCGGCACGCTTTGCAATGCGATGGTCGGATACGACTACGTGACCGGCCTCGGGCGTCCGATGGCCGCCAATCTCGTCCAGGCGCTGATTGCCGCGCCTTGACACGGGTATGCGCGACGAATGAGCTACGGTGCGCGTCATGGCGAAATCGCGTCGCTACGGGGCCGGCGTGTATCGAGCGTACAACGTTTATCGGTCGTTCTCCGAGTGCAGGACGGGCATCACGTTCGGTCCGGATTGATCAATTCCGCCCGATTCTCCAGTTCGTGTTCTGCTCAATGGTCTGCAAACTTTCTTGATGTCGCTTCGGATGGGGCTGGCCGGGTGGGAAGCGCGATTACATCGCGGTCGCGCGTGACGTCGGTACTGTGAATCGGCAGCTGCGATCGCCTCGGTTTTTCCGTGCGTGCATTCCCCATTTGTCGTTACGGGTTGCTTTGCGAGAGGAGAGGGGCCGTGAATCACATCCGCATCGTCACCACCGCTTCGCGATGGGTGCTTCTGGGATTCACGCTTCAATCGGGCATTGCGCTGGGCCAACAGTCACTGGACCAGCAACTGGCCGGCGCTTGGACGTATGTCTCGGTCGACACTGTCCGCCCGGATGGCAGCCGCACCCCCATGTACGGACCCGATCCGCGCGGTCTTGTGATCTTTGACGGCCATGGTCACTACGCGCTGGTGAATTCGCGCGGCGACTTGCCGAAGTATGTATCCAACGATCGAACGAAGGGCAGTGCAGAGGAATATCGCGCCGTGGGACAAGGTTCGATTGCCCACTTTGGGACGTACGTCGTCAACGAAGCAGACAAAACCATCACCTTTCGCATCGATACGAGCACATTCCCGAACTGGAACGGGATCGAACAGCGCAGGCCGTTTGTCCTGTCGGGAGACGAACTCAGGTGGACCACGCCTGCAGCCTCCGGGGGAGGCTCGGGCGAGGTCGTGCTCAGGCGAGCCAAATGACGTCGAGCACCGGCGGAGTACCGTTCGTCACCCCCGGGAATGAACGACCCGGGATTGAACGGACCTGCCTTGGCGTGCTGCATCGATGGCGGCAAACAAAGCGATCGGTCGGAAAGATGGGTATCAAGTTGAAGCCAGCCCGGCGTTTGACGGGGCGCCGGCTCGCAGTCACTTCCCACGTCCGGTTTTCGTGAGGGCAATGACGGCAGTGGGTCGTTGACGGCCTCTCCGCGAACGGGTGAACGTAGGTCTTGGCGTAGCTTTGTGCGCCGAGCCTTTTCAGATAAGGCGCCGGTACTGCTGCATCATCTCCCGATGCTCCGCCAAACACTTGGATGGCCGTACGTCGAGCGAGCGCTGTCCTTGTCTTTACGCGACAACTGCATTTCGACCCCTTCGTCCTTCCATCCCATTTCATGGAGGTTGGTCGATGCCGTTGCTCGAAAATCGTGACCCGTAATTGGTTCAGGGTTATCCGGAACCAGGTAGGCGATTGCCCGATTGATCGATGCGCGACTCATGTGTGGGCGCTTTCGATTGCTATGCAGAATCGGCAGGATATACCCGCGATTTCCGTACATCTCCTGCAGCTCGCGCGGCAGTTTCAGGATGTGATCACCGCATACTGGCGTTCGCGGGCATCGTCACGCGCCGCGCGTGCGTCTTGAGGGCTGATCGTGGGATATTCGCCGATCGCGAAGAGATTCTCTTTCCCGGCAATTCGGTACTTGTATCGCCAGAGCCTGGAGCCGGACGGCTTCACCAACAGATACAGTCCATTGCCGTCGGTAAGTTTGGTAGGCTTGTCGCCTGCCTTCACTTGCCGGCGCTTGATGTCGGCAAGCGGCACGCTCAAAAGGGTATCGTTTTTGGCTGATCGAAATGACACCCCGTTTTATACCCCCATTTTTCTCGGCCGGACGCGATTTTCGGCGAACGAGAGCGAACGATGGAAGGGTGTAAAGTACCCGACTGCCAAGGGCGACAGGCAAACTGCCGAACCAACACGAACTGGAGCAACCGAAGTGATCAGACATATCGTCATGTGGAAGTTGAAGGAATCGGCCGAAGGCGCGACGCGCGCACAGAACGCGCTGAAGCTGAAGGAAAAGCTCGAAGGCTGCCGCGATCTCGTGCCGGGCACGCTGCAGATCGACGTCGGCGTAGCGACGCCGGGCCTCGACGCGACCGCCGACATCGTGCTCGTGTCCGATTTCGCGGACAAGGCCGCGCTCGACGCGTACCAGGTGCACCCGGTCCACCAGGAAGTGAAGAAATTCGTCGTTGCGGTGGCCGAATCGCGCGAGTGCGTCGACTACATCGTCGACAGCCCGCGATGAGCGACGCGGCAACGCCGACGGACGGCCCGTCGATCGAAAGCCCGTTCGTCGATATGCTCGGCGTGCAGCTCGTGTCCGCGAAGGACGGCGCGAGCGAGATCGTGCTGCCGCTCGAGGAGCGGCACATGAACACGTGGAGCATCGCGCACGGCGGCGTGACGATGACGCTCGCGGACATCGCGCTCGCGATGGCGGCGCGCAGCCTGACCGACGACGGCATCGGCGTCGTCACGGTCGAGATGAAGGTGAACTTCATGCAGCCGGGCCGCGGCGAGCTGCGCGCTTACGGGCGCGTGATGCACCGCTCGACGACAATGGCCTACTGCGAAGGCGAAGTGCGCGACAGCGACGGCAATTTTGTCGCGAAGGCGCTCGGTACGTTCAAGTACATGCGGCGGCTCGCGGTCGGCCGCGACATCAAGCGGCAACGCTCGCGCACCGCGCCGGACGCCCAGCCGGGCCCGAGCGACGCGTAAGCGCCCACACGCACGGCCCTGTCTCCTGAATGAGGCAGGGCCGTCTTGTTTTGCGGCGCGGGATTCCGGCGCATCGCGCGCCACGCCCGCCCGGCGCGCGCGTGGCATCATGTCAAGCTTGTCCGTTCACGGCGTCGCACTGGCGCCGTCCACACCGATGCCGCTGAATCCGAAGATCGCCCAGGTGCTCGACATGATCGAGCGCGCGAAACGTCCGTCCTATCACCACCAGACGGCGCAGCAGGCGCGCGCCGCGTACGAGAAGAGCGCACCGATCCTCGACGTTGCACCGGCACGGATGCATTCGGTCGAAGAATGCGTCGTGCCGACACGCGACGGCCGCACGATCGGTGCGCGGCTGTACCTGCCGGTCGCGCCGAGCCTCGCGGAGCCGCTGCCGGCACTCGTCTACTATCACGGCGGCGGTTTCACGGTCGGCAGCGTCGACACGCACGATGCGCTGTGCCGGATGTTCGCGCGCGATGCGCAGTGCGCGGTGCTGTCGGTCGACTACCGGCTTGCGCCCGAACACCGGTTCCCGACTGCAGTAAATGATGCCGACGACGCATTGCAGTGGCTGCATCGCGAGGCTGCGACGTTCGGCATCGACGCTGCACGGCTGGCCGTCGGCGGCGACAGTGCAGGCGGCACGCTCGCCACCGTCTGTGCGGTGCTCGCGCGCGATGCGGGCATTCGCCTGGCGCTGCAGCTGCTGATCTATCCGGGCGTCACGGGCTACCAGGACACCGAATCGCACGCGCGGCTCGCGAACGGCTACCTGCTGACGCAGGACACGATCCAGTGGTTCTTCACGCAATACGTGCGCGATCGGGCGGATCGCGACGACTGGCGTTTCGCGCCGCTCGACGGCACGCGCGGCGCGCCGTCGTTCGCGGGCGTCGCGCCCGCGTGGATCGCGACGGCCGAATACGATCCGCTGAGCGACGAGGGTGCCGCGTACGCGGACAAGCTGCGCGCGGCCGGCAACGCGGTCACGCTGGTCTGCTATCCGGGCATGATCCACGAATTCTTCAAGATGGGCGGCTACATCCCCGAGGTGCGGGCCGCGCATGCCGATGCGGTCGCGGCGCTGAAGGCTGCATTCGACGACGTTTGACGGCGCACGCGCCGCATGGGAGCTGCGATGACGGACGGCTTGGTGGAAACGGGCGACTGGACGGTATTGGGCGGCGACGCCGCGCGTATTCGCGACGCGGTGTTCGTGCGTGAACAGCAGATTCCGCCGGAATGGGAACTCGACGACGACGATCCGCTGTCGTTTCATGCGGTTGCCTACCGGGTCGATGCGGCGACGGGCCTGCGGCGGGCAGTCGCGACCGGAAGGCTGCTGCCGTCCGGCACGATCGGCCGCGTCGCGGTGCTGGCCGACGTGCGCGGGCAGGGCGTCGGGTCAGCGGTGCTGAACGCGCTGCTGGATGCCGCGCGGCGTCGCGGCGAAACCGCCGTGCGGCTCTACGCGCAGGATTCCGCGGTGGCGTTCTACGTGCGGCACGGCTTCGCGGCGGTCGGCGAACCGTTCGTCGAAGCCGGCGTGCCGCACGTCGAGATGATGCGCGCGCCGTAGTGCACGGTGCGTGCGTTCAGCGCGGCCGCGCCGCGTCGAGGTCGAACGTGAACGCGCGCTCGAACGAACCCGGGCGGACGGTGCGGTGCGAACCGTCGTCGTCGCAGCGCTCCTTGATCTCGACCGTCAGCCGCACGCCTTCCTTCATCGTGACGCGCAGCGCGGTCGTGCCGCGCGTGCCGTATTCGGGCGTCTCGATGAACGCGGCCGACAGCGCACGCTCGCGCTCGATCGGGATGCCGGTGTGCGGCAGCGCGTCGTCGTCCGCGACATGCGGGTCGCGCATCAGCGCGATCAGCTCGTCGAGCGACGGGGTCGGATTGTCGGTGAGCAGCGTGCCGAGTTCCGCGCGCTTGCGCACGACTTTCGGCCAG
The DNA here is from genome assembly GCA_031253835.1 of Burkholderia sp. Taxonomy (GTDB): domain Bacteria; phylum Pseudomonadota; class Gammaproteobacteria; order Burkholderiales; family Burkholderiaceae; genus Burkholderia. The sequence goes on from JAIRVP010000072.1 coordinate 279,453, forward strand.
GGCGTATCGAGCCGCGCATTCGACAGTGCATGCACGCCGGGCGTGATCGCGACGGGCGCAGCGACACTGCTTTCGCCCTCGGGCGCACGGTTGCAAAACCACGCGAGTTCACGCCGCCGCCAGTCGCCGACGAGCAGGTTGAAGCCGTTGTACACGGCCGCATGCTCGGCCAGCTTTCCGAGATACGCGAGCGGCGCGACGGGCGGGCCGCCGAGGAAATCGGACACGAGCTTGCCGCGGGTCGGTGCGCCCGCGCGGATGTCGAACGGCGCGCGGTAGTTCGTCAGCGCGGCGAAGCGGCCGTCGCGCGAGACGCCGAGCCAGGTGCCGCCCGCTTCGAGATCGCGGCCGGCCAGTACGCCCGGCACATCTTCCCACCACGAGAGCGGCGCGCTGGTCCGGCGAAAGAACTCGTCGCGGTTGGCGGCGAGGGTAAAGACGGGACCGGCGGCGGCATCAGGCTGCCAGTCGAAGGCAATCAGACACATCGGGCGAATCTCTCGCAGGAAACATCCGGCGCCGGCTGCGACTCGCGAGCAGGCGCGCGAACAGGTTGTCAGTGCATCACACTTCCGTCGGCCACGCGTACGGCAGTGCGTCGAACGCGAGTACCGGGCCGTCGGCCGAACCGAGGTGCACCGTGCCGTTGTCGAGCGCGGCGAGCTTGATCTCGACGAGCGCATCGACGCCGCCCGCAGGCGCGGCCGCCGCGTTGACGATCATCCCGCACGGCTGGCCCGGATCGTCGCTGTGGAACAGCTCGACGCCGGCATGCACGGTATCGGTGTCGCCGGCGACGTGCGCGAGCGCGGTGCGGCGCTTGATCGTGCCGCGGTACTGGCTGCGTGCGACGATTTCCTGGCCCGGGTAGCACCCTTTCCTGAAGTTAACGGCGCCGATCACGTCGAAGTTGACCATCTGCGGCACGAACTGTTCGACGGCCGGCTGCGTGATGCGCGGCTCGCCCGCGCGTACGTCGAGCCAGTCCCACACGGCAGGCGACACGACCGGCAGCGTGCCGGCGAGCGCCGCAAGGCGTGCTTCGACTTCCGCGCGCGGGCCGATCCACAGATAGCGCTTGCGGCCGGCCGCGTCGGGCACGCGGATCAGCGCGCCGGCCGGGCCGTCGACCTTCACGTGCACGCCGTCCGGCAGCGCGTCGAAGATGCCCGACAGCGCGTCGCGCACGTCGCCCGCGAAGCCGGCCACCGCGAGCGTGTCGCTCGCGTCGGTGAGCTTCGCCTTCGCGCGCAGCACGAACATCGACAGCCGCTTCTGCACGGCCGGCTGCACGTCCTTCGACACGAGCAGGCGCACGCCGTGACCGGCGCGCCACGTGAGGAACGAGCCGAGGAGGCGCCCCTTCGGCGAGCAATAGCCGGCCAGCCGCGCGCTCGCGGCATCGAGGTGCTCGATGTCGTTGGTCAGCTGGCTGTGCAGGAAGGTGGCGGCGTCGTCGCCGGCCACGTCGATCACGCCGAACTGCGGCAGCGGCATGCAGGCGCCCGGCGCATCGAAATCGGCGGCGGACGGGCGGGGGAAAACGGGGAGCGAGGCAGATGCGGCCTGGGCAGCCGGTGAAGCGAACGGTGTGCTCATGGAATGAGGGAACAGTCAACCCTGACTTTGACGAAGGCGAGCAAGTATTATATGGGTCTTACCTGAGTCACGTTTCCATGTCCCTACTGAAGAAATGCGCCGCGACGATCGTGGCGCTGGCCGTCGTTGTGGCCGCTGCCGGCGCGGGCGGCGGGTATTACTGGGCGACCCGGCCGCTGCTGCTGGGCTCGGCATCGCTCGACGTCACGATCAAGCCGCGCAGCACCGTGAAGAGCGTCGCGCTGCAGCTCAAGCGCGGCGGCGTGCCGGTCGAGCCGTTCGGGTTCGTCGCGATGACGCGCGTGCTCGGGCTGTCGAGCCGGCTCAAGTCCGGCAACTACGAGTTCAAGACCGGCATCACGCCTTACGAGGTGCTGCAGAAGATCGCGCGCGGCGACGTGAACGAGTACGTCGCGACGGTCATCGAAGGCTGGACCTTCAAGCGGATGCGCGCGGAACTCGATGCGAACCCCGACCTGGCGCACGCGACGGCCGGGATGAGCGACGCCGAGCTGCTGCGTGCGATCGGCGCGCCGGACAGCGCCGTGCAGCGCGGCAGCGGCGAGGGGCTGTTCTTCCCCGATACCTACCTGTTCGACAAGGGCACCAGCGACCTGAACATCTACCGGCGCGCGTACCACCTGATGCAGACGCGTCTCGACGAGGCGTGGGCCGCCCGCGTACCGGGGCTGCCGTACAAGTCGCCTTACGAAGCGCTGACGATCGCGTCGATCGTCGAAAAGGAAACGGGCCACGCGGCCGACCGCGCGTTCGTCGCGGCCGTGTTCATGAACCGGCTGCGCGTCGGCATGCCGCTGCAGACCGATCCGTCGGTGATCTACGGGCTCGGCGACGCGTACGACGGCCGCCTGCGCAAGCGCGACCTGCAGGCCGACACTCCTTACAATACCTACACAAGACGCGGCCTGCCGCCGACGCCGATCGCGTTGCCGGGCGTAGCCGCGCTGCAGGCGGCGATCAATCCGGCACAGACGAGCGCGCTCTATTTCGTCGCGAAGGGCGACGGCACGAGCGTGTTCTCGGACACGCTGGGCGATCACAACAAGGCCGTGGACAAGTACATACGAGGTCAATAATGGCGAGCGGTAAATTCATCACGTTCGAAGGGATCGACGGGGCGGGGAAGACCACCCACCTGCAATGGTTCTGCGAACGGCTCCAGGGCAAGCTGGCCGCGGCCGGCCGGCAGGTCGTCGTCACCCGCGAGCCGGGCGGCACGCAGCTCGGCGAGAAACTGCGCGAAATCCTGCTGAACCAGCCGATGGATCTCGAGACGGAAGCGCTGCTGATGTTCGCCGCGCGCCGCGAGCATCTGGCGCTCGTGATCGAGCCGGCGCTCGCGCGCGGCGACTGGGTCGTGTCCGACCGTTTCACCGACGCGACGTTCGCGTACCAGGGCGGCGGCCGCGGGCTGCCGCGCGACAAGCTCGAGACGCTCGAGCGCTGGGTGCAGGGCGGGTTCCAGCCCGACCTGACGGTGCTGTTCGACGTCGCGCCGCATGTCGCGAGCGAGCGCCGCGGCGCCGCGCGCATGCCCGACAAGTTCGAAAGCGAGTCGGACGCGTTCTTCTCGCGCACGCGCGGCGAATACCTGCGGCGCGCGGAAGAGGCGCCGCACCGTTTCGCGATCGTCGACGCGACGCAGTCGATTCCCGAGATCCGCCAGCAGCTCGAGCGCGTGCTCGCCGCGCTGTAACCCGCAAGGAACGCACCACATGATCTATCCGTGGCAGACCGACGACTGGAACCGCCTGCAGCAACTGCGCGCGCAATGGCCGCATGCGCTGCTGCTGCACGGCCAGGCCGGGATCGGCAAGCTGCAGTTCGCGCAGCATCTCGCCCAGGGTTTCCTGTGCGAATCGCCGCAGCCGAACGGCGAGCCGTGCGGCACCTGCGCGGCCTGCACGTGGTTCTCTCAGGGCAACCATCCGGACTACCGGATCGTGCTGCCCGAGGCGCTGGCGGGGGAAGCGCCGGGCGCCGCGGACGACGCGAAGCCGGCCGATGCGGACGAAGGCGGCAAGAAGACGCGTGCGCCGAGCAAGGAAATCAAGATCGAGCAGGTGCGTGCGCTGCTCGACTTCTGCGGGGTCGGCTCGCATCGCGGCGGCGCGCGCGTCGTCGTGCTGTATCCGGCCGAGGCGCTCAACGTCGCCGCGTCGAACGCGCTGCTGAAAACGCTGGAGGAGCCGCCGTCCGGCGTCGTGTTCCTGCTCGTGTCGGCACGCATCGACCGCCTGTTGCCGACGATCATCAGCCGCTGCCGGCAGTGGCCGATGACGGTGCCGCCGCCCGATGCGGCCGAGGCATGGCTCGCGGCGCAGGGCGTCGGCCACGCGGGCGCGCTGCTCGCCGAAGCCGGCGGCGCGCCGCTCGCCGCGCTGGCGCTCGCGAGCGACGAGAACCGCCCGCTGCGCGACTACACGCTCGGGCAGCTCGCGGCCGGTGCGGAATGCGATCCGTTCGCGTGCGGCGAGACGCTGCAGAAGCTGCCGGTGCCGCTGGTGCTCGGCTGGCTGCAGCGCTGGCTGTACGATCTGCTCGCGCAGCGGATGGCGGGCGCGCCGCGCTACTTCCCGACGCACGCGGCGGCGCTCGCGCGCTGCGCGGAGTCGGTCGACGCGAACGCGTTCGCGCGCTTCATGAAAGCCGTGACGCGGCAGCGGACGGTCGAGAACCATCCGCTCAACGCGCGGCTCGTATTCGAGGAATTGTTTCTCGGATATCGGGAAATGTTCGCGTGATCCGGCATTGTTTCCCGTGGGTGGCGAAACGGTGAACGGATCACTCGGCGACGCGGCCCGTTGCCGCATGCCGGCGAGCGCGTGAGCGCGCGTCTTACGTATTCAGGAAACACGATGTTCGTCGACTCTCACTGCCACATCAATTTCAAGGGCCTGGCCGACCGCCTGCCGGCCGTTCTCGAGAACATGCGCGAGCATGACGTCACGCACGCGCTGTGCGTGTCCGTCGATTTCGAGACACTGCCCGACGTGCTCGCGATCGCGGATGCACACGACAACGTCTACGCGTCGGTCGGCGTGCACCCCGACCACGAGGACGCGCGCGCGCCGACGCTCGCGGAGCTCGTCGAGCTGGCCGCGCACCCGAAGGTCGTCGCGATCGGCGAAACGGGCCTCGACTACTACCGTCTCGAAGGCCGCTCGATCGACGACATGGAATGGCAGCGCGAACGCTTTCGCACGCACATCCGCGCGGCGACCGCGACGATGAAGCCGCTGATTATCCATACGCGCTCGTCGTCGGAAGACACGCTGCGGATCATGGCCGAGGAGCGCGCGGACGTGCCGGGCGGCGTGATGCACTGCTTCACCGAGCCGTGGTCCGTCGCCGAGCAGGCGCTTGCGCAGAACTTTCATATCTCGCTGTCGGGCATCGTCACGTTCAAGAATGCGACCGACGTGCAGGACGTCGCGCGGCGGGTGCCGCTCGACCGGCTGCTGATCGAGACCGACTCGCCGTACCTCGCGCCGGTGCCGTATCGCGGCAAGCCGAATGAACCTGCGTACGTCAGCCATGTCGGACGCTTTATCGCATCCGAACGCGGGATCGCCGTCGAGGCGCTCGCCGATGCGACGACGCAGAACTTTTTCCGGCTGTTCAAGATCGCCCGCTAACGACGTGCGCGCAGCCGACACAACCCAGGGAAGGAGCCCACAACAATGACGAAGCCGACCAATCATCTGCCCAAACGCGCACTCGTCGCCGCCGCGCTGGTCGCGAGCGGCCTGTTCGCCGCTGCCGGCGCGCATGCCGAGTCGCTCGACGCGATCGTCAAGGCCGTCAAGTTCGACGACATCGCCGACATCGGCAAGCAGCTCAAGAGCGGCAAGCTCGATCCGAACACGCTCGCGCCGAACGGCGATCCGATCCTGGTGATCGCCGCGCGCGAGAAGTCGGACAAGGTCGCGGCCGCGATCGCGACGACGCCGAACGTCGACCTCGAGAAGGAAGACAAGGCCGGCGAGAACGCGCTGATGCTCGCGTCGCTGAACGGCGACGTCGGCCTCGCGAAGCTGCTGATCGACAAGGGCGCGGAAGTCAGCAAGAAGGGCTGGGCGCCGCTGCACTACGCGGCGACCAACGGCCAGGACGCGGTCGTCAAGCTGCTGCTCGACCACGACGCGTATATCGATACGGCGTCGCCGAACGGCACGACGCCGCTGATGATGGCCGCGCGCGGCAACCATGCATCGACGGTCAACCTGCTGCTCGACCAGGGTGCCGATCCGCAGGTGAAGAACCAGCTCGGCATCACCGCGCTCGAGTTCGCGAAGCACTACAAGGCGCCGGATGCGATCGACATCCTGAGCAAGCGGACCGAGCGCGTCGGCGGATCGGCGCCGGCAGATGCGCAAAAGAGTGCAAAATGACGGTTTTCGGTGCGGCGGACGGTACGCCCGCCCGGCCGGATTCCGGCCGGAGCAGGGCGCCTGGCGCCGCGCCGGCCAAGGCAGCAGGCGGTCTCGGGCCGCATTGACATAAGGAACACCATGTTGCGCGCAATGTTTTGTGCCGCGGCGTTTGCCGTACCGTTGTCGGCGGCGGCTTTCACGGGCGCGGATCTCGACCGGCTGTGCGCGAAGACGGACGTCAAGTCGCGGGCGTCGTGCGCGGCCTATATCGAAGGCGCCGCCGACGGCGTCTACAACACGATCGACGCGATCGGCGGCACCACCGGGCCGCGCGTCGGCCAGTATTTCTGCCTGCCGCCCGACATCCGGGCGCAGCAGATGACCGACGCGGTGCGCAAGTACATCGCGGAAAATCCGAAGCTCGCCGACTACAACGCGAGCACCGCGGTGTCGCTCGGTCTCGGCAAGGCGTTTCCGTGCCGGAGCGGCAACTGACCTGACGCCGTGTCCGGGCGCGTGCGCGGCCCGGACGTCGCCGACGCATCCAGGACGAGGCGCGCGCGCCTCATCACCCAAGGGCGCCGATGATTTCAATCGAGGAACTGCAGCGCATCGCCGATGCGCCGTTGCATTCGTGGCTCGGCACGCTGGCCGTGTCGGTCATCGTCGTACTGGTCGTCACGATCGTGCACCGTCTCGGCGCACGCATCGTCAAGCGCATCGCGCAGCCGTATCCGCTGATGAGCGCGATCCTGCGCTACATCGACAAGCCGTCGCTCGTCGTGCTCGCGCTGCTGGCGCTCGAATTCCTGTGGGTCCAGGCGGACGACGGCGTGTCGTTCGTGCGCGGCATGCGCACCGCGGCCGCGGTCGGCTCGATCGTGTCGCTCACGTGGCTGCTGGTGCGGCTCGCGGCCGGCGTCGGCGACGCGATCATCCAGGCCCATCCAATCGATACGGCCGACAACCTCCAGGCGCGGCGCATCCATACGCAGGCCAGGGTGCTCGTGCGGACCGTGATGGTGCTGATCGTGATCATCGGCACCGGCGCCGCGCTGATGACGTTCCCGAACGTGCGCCAGGTGGGCGCGAGCCTGCTGGCGTCGGCCGGCGTTGCGGGGCTCGTCGCCGGTATCGCCGCGCGGCCGGTGCTCGGCAACCTGATCGCCGGGCTGCAGATCGCGCTCACACAGCCGATCCGGCTCGACGACGTGGTCGTGATCCAGGGCGAGTGGGGGCGCATCGAGGAAATCACCGGGTCATTCGTGTCGGTGCGGCTGTGGGACCAGCGGCGCCTCGTCGTGCCGCTGCAGTGGATCATCGAGAATCCGTTCACGAACTGGACGCGCAGCAGCTCGGAAATCATCGGTACCGTCTACCTGTCGGTCGACTACCGCACGCCGCTCGCGCCGCTGCGCGAGGAGCTCGCACGGCTCGTCCATGCGGCGCCCGAGTGGGACGGCCGCGTGCAGGTGCTGCAGGTGACCGACGCGACCGAGCGCACGATGCAGTTGCGCGCGCTCGTCAGCGCGGCCGATTCGTCGTCGTGCTGGGATCTGCGCTGCCGCGTGCGCGAAGGGTTGATCGCGTACCTGCAGGACCGCTATCCGCAGTGTTTGCCGCGCAGCCGGATGGAGCTGTATCCGCACGAATCCGCGCCCGACGCGCCGAATCCCGAACGGCCGCACGCGCGGGCGCCCGCCGCCAGCACGGCGGCCAACACCGCAGCCGATCCGCAGGCCGCCGAAGGCCGCTGAGCGCGGCCCGGTGCCTGCCTTTTCCGTTTTCCCCGTCTCTCCCGTTTCCATGACCGCGCTGAACACGCTTGCCATCGCCAACTACCGCTCGCTGCGCGAGCTGATCGTGCCGCTCGCGGCGCTCAACGTCGTCACGGGGCCGAACGGCAGCGGCAAGTCGAGCGTCTACCGGGCGCTGCGGCTGCTCGCCGATACCGCGCAGGGTCGCGTGATCCCGTCGCTCGCCCGCGAAGGCGGGTTGCCGTCGACGCTGTGGGCCGGCCCCGAGCGCTTCTCGCGCGCGATGCTGGCCGGCGATGCGCCGGTGACGGGCACGGTGCGCAAGGGGCCCGTGAGCCTCAAGCTCGGCTTCGCGTGCGACGATTTCGGCTATTCGATCGATCTCGGCCTGCCGGTTCCGAGCCATTCGCAGTTCGCGCTCGATCCGGTGGTCAAGCGCGAATGCATCTGGGGCGGCGCGCTGCTGCGCCCGTCGACGCTGCTGGTCGACCGGCAGGGCGCGCAGATCCGCGCGCGCACCGCGTCGGGCGACTGGCAGACGATTCCGCAACCGGTCGCGAGCTTCGACAGCATGATGACCGAGTTCGCCGATCCGACCGGTGCGCCCGAGATGATCGCGGTGCGCGAGCGGATCCGCTCGTGGCGCTTCTACGACCATTTCCGGACCGACGCGCAGGCGCCGGCGCGCCAGTCGCACATCGGCACCCATACGCCGGTGCTCGCGGACGATGGCGCGGACCTGGCCGCCGCGCTGCAGACGATCCGCGAAATCGGCGACGGCGCGGCGCTCGATGCGGCGATCGACGACGCGTTTCCCGGTGCGTCGGTCGAGATCGACAATCCGGGCGGACGAGGCCGTTTCGACGTGCTGATGCGCCAGCCGGGGCTGCTGCGGCCGCTCGCGGCGGCCGAGCTGTCCGACGGCACGCTGCGCTACCTGCTGCTCGCGGCCGCGCTGCTGACGCCGCGGCCGCCGGCGCTGATGGTGCTGAACGAACCGGAGACGAGCCTGCATCCCGATCTGCTGCCGGCGCTCGGCCGCCTGATCGCACAGGCCGCGCGGCGCTCGCAGGTGCTCGTCGTGTCGCACGCGGCGCGGCTGATCGCGACGCTCGAGCGCGAGGCCGGCTGCGAGTCGCTGGTGCTCGACAAGCAGCTCGGCGCGACCGCGCTCGTCGACGCCGACACGCGCGACCTGCCGGCCTGGAAGTGGCCGTCGCGTTGACGGGGCGGGCGGCGTGCTCGCCTGCCAGCATTGTAAAAGGGGGCGGATCGACCGAGCCTTGCCCGGTGCGGGGCGGCCGTCCCCGCGAACGGAATGTATCCTGCCTGTAACAACGCCCATAAAATGCAAGACGGGCGGTTCCGGGCGTCGGGATCGCGAATAATGTCGGGATATCCGGCCGGCGCCTTGCCGGCCAGCGCTGCATGGGGAGGGGGAGCGCAATGGCGCAATCGCCCGCCGGCCGTGCCGCAAGGGACAGGACACAGGAGACGTGGACCATGAGAATTGCGCAGATCGCCCCGCTGACCGAATCCGTGCCGCCGAAGCTGTACGGCGGCACCGAGCGCGTCGTGTCCTACATCACCGAGGCGCTCGTCGAGCTCGGCCATGACGTGACGCTGTTCGCGAGCGGCGACTCGACGACGCGGGCGAAGCTCGAGCCCGTCTGGCCGCGCGCGCTGCGGCTCGATTCGTCGATCCGCGACCGCGTCGCCCCGCACATGCTGCTGATGGAGACGGTCGCGCGCCGCGCGAAGGATTTCGACGTGCTCCATTTCCACATGGACTACTACTCGTTCTCGGTCTTCAACCGGCAGGAAACGCCTTACGTGACGACGCTGCACGGCCGGCTCGACCTGCCCGAGCAGCAGCCGGTGTTCGACACCTTCAACACGGCGCCGGTGATCTCGATTTCGAACTCGCAGCGCCAGCCGCTGCCGCAGGCGAAATGGCTGACGACCGTCTATCACGGGCTCCCCGACACGCTGTACCTGCCGCAACCCGTCGAGCCGCGCTATCTCGCGTTCCTCGGCCGCATCTCGCCGGAGAAGCGCGTCGATACCGCGATCCGCATCGCGCGCCAGTGCGGGCTGCCGATCCGGATCGCCGCGAAGATCGACGCGGCCGACCAGGAGTACTTCGACCGCGAGATCAAGCCGCTCTTCGCGCTGCCGCATGTCGAATACATCGGCGAGATCGCCGATCACCAGAAGGCCGAATTCCTGTCGGGCGCGCATGCGCTGCTGTTTCCGATCGACTGGCCGGAGCCGTTCGGCCTCGTGATGATCGAGGCGATGTCGTGCGGCACGCCGGTGATCGCGTTCAATCGCGGCGCGGTGCCCGAAGTGGTGGACGAAGGCGTGTCGGGCTTCATCGTCGAGGATGAAATCAGCGCGGTCGCGGCCGTGAACCGGCTGCACCTGCTGCCGCGTGCGCGCGTGCGGCAGCGCTTCGAGGAGCGCTTCACGTCGCGCCGGATGGCGCAGCAGTACGTCGACGTCTACCAGTCGGTGATCCGCGCGCAGAAGCGCTCGCGCTTCAAGGTGATCGACTCGACGACCTGAACGGCCTGACGCACCTGAAGCCGCACGCGGACGGATAAAAAAACGGCGATGCCCGCAAGGACATCGCCGTTTGCGCATGGCCCGTGCGCGGCGCGCACGGGCGGTGCGTCAGCGTCAGATCTTGAGCTTCGTGACCTTCGTGCCGTTGATCGACACGTCGCCCATCAGGCCCGCGTTCGTCAGCACGACGACCTGGACCGGCGCGGTGGCCGTGGTCGTGTCGACCGCGCCGTTCGCGCCCATCTTCACGAGCGCGACCGACGCGCCGGCGCCGGCTGCCCAGCCGTCCGAGCCGCGGAATTCGTCGAGCGCTTCCTGCGTCATGAACAGGAACACGATCGCCTTCGACTGCGCACCGGCCTGCAGGCCGACCGACAGCGACGACGTGTTGTAGTAGCCGACCGTGCTGCCGCCGACGCGCAGCGCGCCGTTGCCCGACTGGCCGCCGACGATGAAGCCGGCCTGGATCACTTCGGGGAACACCAGCACGCCGCGCGATTTCGCGACGAGTTCGCGCGAACCCTTGACCGTGGAGTACATGCGCGACAGCGTCGCGTCGACGCTCGCGTCGATCGACTGGCGCTTCGACGCGTTGGTCGCGGCGTTGTCCGGCTTGTCCGGGGTGGTGGTGCAACCGGTGAGCGCGAGGCTACCGACGATGAGCGCAGCGGCGGCTTTCAGCACAAGATTCCGTTTTTGCATCGTTCTTCTCCATCGGATGATGTTCGGAGTGAGTCTCGCTCAGGGAGCGGATCACGTCGGCAGTTATATCACAGCGGATTACAGCCTCTTTTCGTCCGCCCATGAAAAAGCGTCAAATCGCTCGGGGATGTCGCGGCGCGCCAACGGACGAAGCGGCGCCAGCGCGTGCGAGGCGCCCCGCGCGTGGTCGGCGCGCGGGGGATAGGGCGGTCAATCGGGAGGGCGGCGGGCGCCGGGGCGCACGTCAGTGCGTGACCGGCGGGACGGGCGGCTTGATCGGCGGGCGGCGCAGCGCGCGGCGGATCAGCGCGATCACGACGCCGCACGCGAACAGGAACGCGGCCGGCACGACCCAGTAGCCGACGAACGCGTGCCACAGGTAGCCGGCGAGCGTATTGCGGCGCACCACGTACTCGTCGCGGGCCGCCTGCTGGCGCGGCGCGTTGGCGGCGAGCACGTCGGCCGGGCAGCCGGCCGCGCGCGCCTCGTCAGGATCCCCGTGGCACTTCGCGGCCGCGCCGGCGGCCTGCTGCGCGTCGGTGAGCTGCCAGGTGGTCAGCGCGAGCTGCAGGTCCGCCTTGTTGTAGGCCATTTCCTCGCGGATCTCGCGGACGGCCACGATCGCGACGGGCACGGCCCAGAACACGATCACGATCAGCCAGCGGCGGAACCAGCGGTGTTGTCTCCATGCCATCCAAGCCTCCGTTTGACGCGCGAGCGCGTCCGTCTCGAGGGCGGCCCGATGGCGCTTCTTGTACTTGGGTGGGCCGCGTTGCAGCCATCATAGAAGAAAACGCGGCGAATTGCCGCACCATGTGGCGGCGCCGGGCCGGCGGACCGGAAAAGCGGGGCGGGAAGGGGGAGGCAGGCGGGAAACGCGTGTGTCGATGCGCGTGCAACGAAAACGAAAATGCCGCGCCCGCCGAAGCGGTGCGCGGCATTCGATACGGGAGCGCCGGAACTCAGGCGGCCGGCTGATTGCTCAGGCAGCTCTTCATGAACGCCTTGCGGTCGTCGCCCTTCTTGCCGGTGGCCTGCGTGTTGCACGCCTTCATCTTTTCCTGCTGCGTCATCGCCTTCGCGGGCTTCGCCGACAGGCAGTCCTTCATGAACGCCTTGCGTTCGTCGCCCGACTTGCCGGCTGCCTGCGTGTTGCAGGCCTTCATCTTGTCCTGCTGGCTGTTCGCCGCGAATGCGGGGGAAGCCAGCATGCCGCCGAGAAGCACTGCGGCTACGAGCGATTGGATTTTCATTTCGACACTCCCATGGGGTGAATTGCGTGTTATCGACGCCGTCACGAAGCACGCCGGGCTGCGGACAGGGCCGCATCGCACCGTGCGCTCCGATTATGGCAAATCAATGTGAAAACACCAAAACGGCACTTCCTATAACGTTGCGGACGCCACGGCCGTTGACGGCGCGCGCGACCGGGCGATCGGGACAAACCATGATGTGCGGCCACCGGCGCCGGCCGTCGCGCCGGAACCTGCCGGATCCCGGCCGCGAGCCATTACAATCGCGGCCATGAATACACCGAATCCCGCATCCCCTTCGTCCACGGCGGCGCTGCCGCGCATCGCCGTGCTCGCGACCGGCGGCACGATCGCCGGTGCCGCGCCCGACGCGGCCAGCACGGCCGGCTACCAGGCCGGCGCGCTCGGCGTCAATTTCCTGGTCGACGCGGTGCCGGCGCTCGCGTCGGTCGCGCGCATCGACGCCGAACAGATCGCCAGCATCGACAGCAAGGATCTCGCGCTGCCGCTGTGGAACACGCTTGCCGCGCGGATCGACGCGTTGATGGCCGATCCGGCGATCGACGGCATCGTGATCACGCACGGCACCGACACGCTCGAGGAAACCGCATACGCGCTGCATCTGGTCGTGAAAGGCGACAAGCCGGTCGTGCTGACGGCCGCGATGCGGCCGGCGACCGCGCTGTCGTCCGACGGCCCGCTGAACCTGCTGAACGCGGTGACGGTGGCCGGCCATCCGGCTGCGCGCGGGCAGGGCGTGCTGGTCGCGTTCAACAACCGGATCCACGGCGCGCGCGACGTCGTGAAGACGAGTACTTACGCGGTCGACGCCTTCCAGTCGCCGGAGCTCGGCGCGCTCGGCTGGGTGCAGGACGGCCGCGTCGAATTCGCGCGCCGCGCCACGCGGTCGCGTGACTCGCAGCTGGCGATCGCCGCATCCTGGCCGTCCGTCGAAGTCGTCACGAGCTATGCGGGCGTGACGCGCACGGCCGTCGATGCGCTGGTTGCCGCCGGCGTGCGCGGCCTCGTCGTCGCGGGCACCGGCAACGGATCGATCCATGCGACGCTGCAGGCGGCCCTTGCCGATGCGGCGAACGCGGGCGTGGCAGTGGTCCGCGCGTCGCGCGTCGGGTCGGGGCATGTGATGCGCAACGGCGCCGCGAACGACGATGCGCTCGGTTTCGTCAGCGCGGGCTCGCTGAATCCGTTCAAGGCGCGCGTGCTGCTGATGCTCGCGCTCGCGAACGGCATTCACGGTCGCGACGCGCTGCAGCGCGCGTTCGATACGCTGTAGCCGATACACACCGATCGGGCGGCGCGCGGCGCCCATGAAAAAGGCAGGCCATACGGCCTGCCTTTTTTGCATCAGTCCGGCGGAAATGCTCAGGACTGCGGCGGAATCACGAGCTTCTGGCCCGGGTAGATCCGGTCCGGGCTCGACAGCATCGGCTTGTTCGCTTCGAAGATCACCGGGTACTTGTTCGCGTCGCCGTACACTTCCTTGGCGATCGCCGACAGCGTATCGCCCGACTTCACGTCGTGATACTGGACTTCCGGATCGTCCGGCTGCAGATCGTCGTCGTTGACGCCCGCGACGCCCTGCACGTTACCGGCCGCGACCTTGACCTTCGCCTTCGTGTCGAGGTCGGCGACGCTGCCCGACAGCGTGACGGTGCGCGATGCGCCGTCGAACGCGACGGTCAGGTTCGACGTGTCGAGGCCTTGTGTGCTGATGTAGTTCTTGATTGCATCGGCCGCGGTCTGGTTCGCGGCATTCGGATCTTCCGCCGCTTGTGCGTCGGCATGACCCAGCAGTTTTTCACCCGCCTCTTTGATAAACGAAAGAAGACCCATCGCTGCACTCCCTAGGTGGTTGAAAAGAAAACGCGCCGTGAAGTGGCGAAAAAAACACCGCGCTGGGCGCGGTCACCGGTGGTGAACGCAAGCGCGGCGGTTTTCTCGAAAGGCGTGGCGAAAGTGTAGGCGTTCAGCGCGACGATTGCATGAAAAATCGCACGCTTGAACGTAAAGAAATGTAATACGCGAAATCCGACAGGCGGACACCCGACGACGACGTCTGACCGACCAAGGCTTCCCCGGCGCCGCCGGGTGCCGCTGCGGACCCCACCACGCCGCTCTCAGCCCAGAGCGGCGTTTTTCGCCCCGTCCCGCATGCCGTTGGCGATGCAGGGCGGGGCGCCCCACCGTGATGCGCGCGTGTTCGCGCATCGATGCGACCGGCCTCGGCCGGATCGCGCGTGTCTGGCGCGCGCCTCCGCCATTGCAGCGGAAACGCGCGGTGAGGCAGTCGCGTTACGCGGCCGGCGTCTGGCCGATCTCGAAGTTCGACATGATCTCGAGCGCGCGCACGAGTGCCGAGTGATCCCATGCCTTGCCGCCGTGCGATGCGCACACGCTGAACAGCTGCTGCGCGCTGGCCGTGTGCGGCAGCGCGAGGCCGAGCTTGCGTGCGCCGTCGAGCGCGAGGTTCAGGTCCTTCTGGTGCAGCTCGATGCGGAAGCCCGGGTCGAACGTGCGCTTCGTCATCCGCGCGCCGTGCACTTCGAGGATGCGCGACGCGGCGAAGCCGCCCATCAGCGCCTGACGCACACGTTCCGGATCGGCACCCGAGCGTGCGGCGAACAGCAGCGCTTCGCCGACGGCTTCGATGTTCAGCGCGACGATGATCTGGTTCGCGACCTTGCAGGTCTGGCCCGCACCGTTGTCGCCGACGAGCGTGATGTTCTTGCCCATCTTCTCGAACAGCGGCTTCGCGCGCTCGAAGGCCTGCTCCGGGCCGCCGACCATGATCGTCAGCGACGCTTCGCGTGCGCCGACTTCGCCGCCGGACACCGGCGCGTCGAGGTAGTCGCAGCCGAGTGCGTTGATCTGCTTCGCGAATTCCTGCGTGTCGAGCGGCGAGATCGAGCTCATGTCGATCACGAGCTTGCCGGCCGTCAGGCCCTTCGCGACGCCGTCGTCGGCAAACAGCACGTTACGCACGTCCGGCGTGTCCGGCACCATCACGACGATGACGTCGGCGTTCTGCGCGACTTCGGTCGAGTTCGCGACGACCTTCGCGCTCGCGCGCAGGTCGTCCGGGATCGGGAACGCGCCGTTCACGACGAGCTGGTGGTCGCCCTTGAGCAGGTTGCGCGCCATGTGCGCGCCCATGATGCCGAGGCCGATGAAACCGATGGTTGCCATGTGAAAGTCTCCTATAGGGCTGATAACGGGAAGGGCGCTTCTCAGGCGGCGCGACGCGCCGAGCCCGGTGCGCAGCCGGCAACGCTTTGCAGCCAGCCGAGGCCTTCCGTCGTGGTGGTACGGGGCTTGTATTCGCAGCCGACGTAGCCGGCGTAGCCGAGCCGGTCGAGCAGCGCGAACAGGAACGCGTAGTTGATCTCGCCCGTGCCCGGCTCGTTGCGGCCCGGGTTGTCCGCGAGCTGGACGTGGCCGATCGATGCGAGGTTGCGTTCGATCGTCGCGGCCAGTTCGCCTTCCATGCGCTGCATGTGATAGATGTCGTACTGCAGGAACAGGTTGTCCGAGCCGACCGCGCGGATCACGTCGAGCCCTTCCGACGAGCGGTTCAGCGCGAAGCCCGGGATGTCGAAGCTGTTGCAAGGCTCGACGAGCAGCCGGATGCCCTCGCGCTTCAGCGCGTCGGCCGCAAAGCGCAGGTTGTCGACGATCGTGACGAACGTCTTGTCGCGCGCCGTGCTGGCCGACGGGATGCCGACGAGGCAGTTCAGCTGCGGCACCTTCAGGGCCTTCGCGTACTCGATCGCACGGCCGACACCTTCCTGGAATTCGCCGACGCGATCGGGCAGGCACGCGATGCCGCGCTCGCCCTGGTCCCAGTTGCCGGCCGGCAGGTTGTGCAGCACGAGGCGCAGGCGATGCGTCTCGAGCCGCTCGGCGAGCTCCTCTTTCGCGTACGGGTACGGGAACAGGAACTCGACGGCGTCGAAGCCCGCGTCCGCGGCCGCCTTGAAGCGGTCGAGGAACGGCACTTCGTTGAACAGCATGGTCAGGTTTGCAGCAAACTTCGGCATGAGCTAAGCCTCTTCGGTCGGTCAGTCAAAAATGTCGTGCAGTTCAGTCGAGCATCGAGATCGCGGTCGGTGCGTGCTCGGCCTTTTCGGCGAGATCTTCGAATTCGTTGATCGCGTCGATTTCGGTGCCCATCGAGATGTTCGTCACACGCTCGAGGATCACTTCGACGACCACCGGCACGCTGAACTCTTCGGCGAGCGTTTGTGCCTGGCGCAGCGCCGGCTCGATCTCCTCCGGCTTGAACACGCGCAGCGCCTTGCAGCCGAGGCCTTCCGCGACGGCCACGTGGTCGACGCCATAACCGTTCAGTTCCGGCGCGTTCACGTTGTCGAACGCGAGCTGCACGCAGTAGTCCATGTCGAACGCGCGCTGGGCCTGGCGGATCAGCCCGAGGTACGAGTTGTTCACGACGACGTGCACGTACGGCAGCTTGAATTGCGCGCCGGCTGCCAGTTCCTCGATCATGAACTGGAAGTCGTAGTCGCCGGACAGCGCGACGATCGGGCGGCTCGGGTCGGCTGCACGCACGCCGAGCGCGGCGGGGATCGTCCAGCCGAGCGGGCCGGCCTGGCCGCAGTTGATCCAGTTGCGTGCCTTGAACACGTGCAGGAACTGCGCGGCGGCGATCTGCGACAGGCCGATCGTGCTGACGTAGCAGGTATCGCGGCCGAACACCTTGTTCATCTCTTCGTACACGCGCTGCGGCTTGACCGGCACGTTGTCGAAGTGCGTCTTGCGCTGCAGCGTGCGCTTGCGTTCCTGGCATTCCGAGACCCATGCGCTGCGGTCCTTCAGCTTGCCGGCGGCCTTCCATTCCTGTGCGACGGCGACGAACAGCTCGAGCGCGGCCTTCGCGTCGGACACGATGCCGAGATCCGGGCCGAACACGCGGCCGATCTGCGTCGGCTCGATGTCGACGTGCACGAACTTGCGGCCCTTCGTGTAGACCTCGACGCTGCCCGTGTGGCGGTTCGCCCAGCGGTTGCCGATGCCGAGCACGAAGTCGGATGCCAGCATCGTGGCGTTGCCGTAGCGGTGCGACGTCTGCAGGCCGACCATGCCGGCCATCAGCGGGTGATCGTCCGGAATCGCGCCCCACGACATCAGCGTCGGGATCACCGGCACGCCGATCGTTTCGGCGAACTGGACGAGCAGGTCTTCGGCTGCCGCGTTGAGCACGCCGCCGCCCGACACGATCAGCGGCTTGTCCGCGTCGTTGAGCATCGTGATCGCTTTCTCGATCTGCGCACGGGTGGCCGCGGGCTTGTAGACCGGCAGCGGTTCATACGTGTCGATGTCGAATTCGATTTCGGCGAGCTGCACGTCGATCGGCAGGTCGACCAGCACCGGGCCCGGACGGCCCGAGCGCATCAGGTGGAACGCCTGCTGGAACACGCGCGGCACGAGCGCCGGTTCGCGCACGGTGACGGCCCACTTCGTGACGGGCTTCGCGATCGACTCGATGTCGACGGCCTGGAAGTCTTCCTTGTACAGGCGGGCACGCGGTGCCTGGCCCGTGATCGCGAGGATCGGAATCGAGTCGGCGGAAGCGGAGTAGAGGCCGGTAATCATGTCGGTGCCGGCGGGGCCCGACGTGCCGATGCACACGCCGATGTTGCCGGGGGCCGCACGCGTGAAGCCTTCGGCCATGTGCGACGCGCCTTCGACGTGGCGCGCCAGCACGTGGCTGATGCCGCCCGACTTGCGCATGGCGGAGTAGAACGGGTTGATCGCTGCGCCCGGCACGCCGAACGCGGTCTGGATGCCTTCCTTCTCGAGCACGAGCACTGCTGCGTCGACGGCTCTCATCTTGGCCATGAATGTCTCCTTGAATGTGGCGGATCTTGCGAATGGGTCTGTTGGGGACACTTTAGGGTTGCAGGAAAGGTTTGATAAGATCCGCCCGAGTCGCTTATTTCGAAACTAAAAGTATGGAATGACGGCCGGGCGGGGTTTCCCGCCGGGGCCGGAACAGAGACGGAGACAGGAGATGGATCGCTTCAAGCAGATCGAGACGTTCGTGCGGGTCGCCGATGCCGGCAGCCTCGCGGCGGCGGCGCTCGAGGAGGGCGTGTCGCCGGTGGTGCTCGGGCGGCGCATCGACGCGCTGGAGAAACGGCTCGGCGTGAAGCTGATGTACCGCTCGACGCGGCGGCTGGTGGTCAGCGAGGAGGGCGCCGCGTTCCTCGAGCGCTGCCGCGGGCTGCTGTCCGAATGGGACCAGGCCGAGAACGAGCTGGCCGCCGGGCGGCGCGCGGTCAGCGGGCACCTGATCGTGTCGGCGCCGGCCGCGTTCGGGCGCAAGCACGTCGCGCCGCACGCGCCCGGCTTTCTGGTCGACAAGCCCGAGATGCAGTTGTCGTTCAACCTGACCGACCGCGTCGTCGATCTCGTGCGCGAAGGCTACGACCTGTCGATCCGGATCGGCGGCGCCGTCGATCCGAACTTCGTCGCGGTGAAGCTCGCGTCGAACCGGCGCGTCGTGTGCGGCACGCCCGAGTATTTCCGCCGGCACGGCCGGCCGAAGTCGCTCGACGACCTGCTGAAGCACAACTGCCTCGCGTTCAACCTGCAGGGCGGGCAGAACCGCGGCTGGTATTTCCAGCGCCACGGCAAGATCGCGACGATGCGCGTGGCCGGCAACCTCGACTGCAACGACGGCGAGCTGCTGCACCGCTGGGTGGCCGAGGGGCTCGGGCTCGGCTGGCGCTCGACGTGGGAAATCGCCGCGCAGCTCGAGACGGGCCAACTGGAGACCGTGCTCGACGAATACGCGCTGCCCGACTACGACATCCTCGCGGTGTATCCGCAGCAGCGCTACGTGCCGGCGCGCGTGCGCTATTTCATCGACTACCTGCGCGCCGCGTATGCGCGCCCCGGCTACTGGAGCACCACGCCGTAGCGGGAGGCGGGCGGCCCGGCGATTTTTTTACGCTTCCTGCGCCCGGCGCGGGAATAAATTCGACGCAGCAACGGTATGGTCGTCGAGCGTGCACGTTGCCGGTCTGTCCGGGCGCCGTGCGCGGAACGGGCGCGGCATCGGCCGCCGGGATCAGGGAGGCCATGTGGGGCAAGCCGGACAGGCGGTCGATGAACGGGCGGCAGACGACGCGGTCGCGCGCGGCGAGCGGTTTCGCGTGCTCGTGCTGCCGCATCTCGACGCCGCGTACAACCTCGCGCGCTGGCTGAGCGGCAACGCCGGCGACGCGGACGACGTCGTCCAGGACGCGTGCATGCGCGCGCTGCGCTTCGTCGATTCGTGTCGCGGCGACAACGCGCGGCCATGGCTGCTGACGATCGTGCGCCACACCTGGTACACCGAGTGGCGGCGCCGCACGCATGCGCAGGAGGTCGCGCTGCCCGACACGCTCGACGATACCGACGTGCCCGACGACTGGCAGCCGGCGACGGAGGATCCGCTGGCGCACCTGCTGCGCGGCGAGAACGTGCGGCTCGTGAATGCGGCGCTCGCGAAGCTGCCGCCCGAATACCGCGAGGTGCTCGTGCTGCGCGAGATGGAGGACCTGAGTTACCGCGAGATCGCGGCGATCGCGGACGTGCCGGTCGGCACGGTGATGTCGCGGCTCGCGCGCGGCCGGCGCAAGCTCGCCGCGCTGCTGGGCGGCGCGCCGGCACCGGCGACCGAAGGCAGGCCGGGCCGTACGCCGGCCGGCGGAACCGCATCGGAGGCTATCGATGGACTGTAACGAAGCGCGAGCGTTGCTGGACGCGGACGTCGACCGCGAGCTGTCGGCGCCCGATGCGTTGCGGGTCCAGCAGCATGTCGAAGGATGCGACGCGTGCCGCCGCGAACGCGCGCGGATCGTCACGCTGGTGCAGGCCGTGCGGCAGGCCGACTATCACCGTGCGCCGGATGCGTTGCGGGCGAGCATTCTGGCGAGCCTGCCGGCCGCGGCCGACGCGCCTGCTCGCGAGCCGGCGCGGGCGGAGCCGCAACCCGAGCGTCGATCGCAGCCGAAGCCGCGTCCGCGCAGCCGCGGCTGGTTTCCCTGGCTGGCGGGGCGAGGCGGGTCGGCACGCCCGGCCATGGCCGGCACCGGGCCGCGCGTCGCGGCCTGGCCGGGGCTCGGCTGGGGCGTCGCGCTGCTGGTGGCGCTCGCGGCGGCGGGCGGGATGACGTTGTCCGCGCGCCGCGCCGACACCGACCGCACCGTCGACGAGCTCGTGTCGAGCCACGTGCGGGCCGACCTGTCGGCGCGCGACATCGACGTGATCTCGACCGATCGCCATACGGTCAAGCCGTGGTTCAACGGCCGGCTCGACTATGCGCCGCCGGTCGAGGATCTCGCGGCGAACGGCTTCGCGCTCGTCGGCGGCCGGCTCGACTACGTCGGACGGCGCCGCGTCGCGGTGCTTGTCTACCGTTACCGGCAGCACGTGATCGACGTATACGTGCGGCCGGCCGGGAAAGGGCCCGCGGCCCCGTACACGACCGTGTCGCAGGGCTATGCGCTCGACCGCTGGGACGCGGCCGGGATGACGTGGTGGGCCGTGACGGACGCCGAGCCGTCGGCGCTCGCGGCATTCAGGATGGCGCTCGACGCGCGGCTGTCCGGCACGCGCAGCGAGTGACGGCGCGACGGTCGTTGCACCCCGGTGCGTGGCCGTCCAGCCTTCAGGCCCCGATAAAAAAGAGCCGAAGGGCGGGCGCTTGCACCGGCTCGCCCGTTCAAGTCTTTGAAAACATGGCCGAATCCGCTTGCCAATCGTTGATTGGCCTTGCATGCGCCCCGTAATCGGGTTAGAATCTTCGGCTTCTCACTTGCCACACCGGTACAGACGCCCGGGTGGCTTTAATCCACAAGGAGTGTGTAATGCGTCATTACGAAATCGTATTCATCGTGCACCCGGATCAAAGCGAGCAAGTGCCCGCGATGATCGAGCGTTACAAGACCACGATCACGTCGCACGGCGGCCAGATCCACCGTGTCGAAGACTGGGGCCGTCGCCAGCTGGCCTACATGATCGAGAAACTCGCGAAGGCTCACTACGTCTGCATGAACATCGAGTGCGACCAGACGACGCTCGACGAACTCGAACACGCGTTCAAGTTCAACGACGCCGTGCTGCGTCACCTCATCGTCAAGATGAAAAAGGCCGAAACCGGCCCGTCGCCGATGATGAAGGAAGTTCAGCGCGAAGAAGCCAAGAAGGCGGCTGCAGCTCAGCCGACCGAAGCGCAGGCTTAAGTTCGCATTCATTAAGCCATCAAGGAGCGCGGCACTCACGTGAACAGGTTGCAATTGACGGCGAGCGTCGTCGAACGCGCACCGGTGCGATATACGCCGGCAGGTGTTCCGATCGCAAGCGCCACGTTGCAGCACCGCACGGAAGTCGTCGAAGCAGGCATTCCCCGTCAGGTCGAAATGACGATCGAGGCGGTGGCGGCCGGTGAGGCGAGCGGCAGGCTGGAAAGCCGTGAAATGGGCGTCGAGACGCTGTTCACGGGCTTCCTGGCCAAGAAAAGCCGCAACGCGAGAACCTTGGTGTTTCACATCACAGCATTGCAGGACATTGGAAAGGACTGAACATGGCCCGCCCCACTGGTAAGAAATTCGACAAGCGTCGTCAGCAACAAAATCCGCTGTTCAAGCGCAAGAAGTTCTGCCGTTTCACGGCAGCTGGCGTCGACCAGATCGACTACAAGGACACGGATACGCTGAAGGACTTCATCGGCGAAAACGGCAAGATCACGCCGGCTCGCCTGACGGGTACGAAGTCGCACTATCAGCGTCAGCTGGATACGGCTATCAAGCGTGCGCGTTTCCTCGCGCTGCTGCCGTACACCGATCAGCACAAGGCGTAATCAGGCGACGCAATAAGGAGAATTCGAATGCAAATCATTCTGTTGGAAAAAGTCGCCAATCTGGGCAACCTCGGCGACATCGTCAAGGTCAAGGACGGTTACGCTCGCAACTTCCTGATCCCGAACCGCAAGGCTCGCCGTGCAACGAAGGAAGCGATCGCTGAATTCGAAGTGCGCCGCGCTGAACTCGAAAAGATCGCTGCTGAAAAGCTGGCAGCATCGCAGGCAGTCGGCGAGAAGCTGAACGGCCAGTCGTTCGAAATCACGCAGAAGTCGGGCGTTGACGGCCGTCTGTTCGGCTCGGTCACGAACGGCGACGTCGCGGAACTGCTGAAGAAGGCAGGTTTCGAAGTCGAGAAGCTGCAAGTTCGCATGCCGGAAGGCCCGCTGAAGATGATCGGCGAGCACGGCGTTCAAGTCGCGCTGCATACGGACGTCGTCGTCGACATCACGGTCAACGTGATCGGCGACCACGCGTAAGCGTACGCAAGCTTTCCGGGCGGCTTCCGCCGTCCGGACAAGGGCAGGCGCCCGGGCAACCGGGGCCTGCCTTTTTTATTGCCGCATCACTGACGACCGGTATGGCGCCGTCCTGTGTAATTCGCGATAATCCCAACCCATGAACGCGCCGCAAGATCCCCAAATCGAATCGCTGAAAGTCCCGCCGCATTCGGTCGAAGCCGAACAGTCGGTGCTCGGCGGCCTGTTGCTCGACAACGCGGCCTGGGACCGGATTGCCGACTTCCTGTCGCAGGGCGATTTCTATCGCTACGACCACCGGATCATCTACGAGCACATCGGCCGCCTGATCGCGTCGACGCGCCCGGCCGACGTCGTGACCGTGTACGAAGCGCTGACCACGTCCGGCAAGGCCGACGACGTCGGCGGGCTCGCTTACCTGAACGCGCTCGCGCAGAACACGCCGAGCGCCGCGAACATCCGCCGCTATGCGGAAATCGTGCGCGACCGCGCGGTGCTGCGCCGGCTCGTGTCGGTCGCCGACGAAATCTCGGCCGACGCATTCAATCCGCAGGGCAAGGAAGTCCGCCAGCTGCTCGACGAAGCCGAATCGAAGGTGTTCTCGATTGCGGAAGACGGCACGCGCGGCAACCAGGGCTTCCTCGAGATCGGTCCGCTGCTCACGCAGGTCGTCGAGCGCATCGACACGCTGTATCACACCGCGAACCCGAGCGACGTCACGGGCACGCCGACGGGCTTCGTCGACCTCGACCGGATGACGTCCGGGATGCACGGCGGCGAACTGATCATCGTCGCAGGGCGTCCGTCGATGGGTAAGACGGCGTTCTCGATGAACATCGGCGAATACGTCGCAGTGGAATACGGGCTGCCGGTCGCGGTGTTCTCGATGGAAATGCCGGGCACCCAGCTCGTGATGCGTATGCTCGGCTCGATCGGCCGGCTCGACCAGCACCGGATGCGGACGGGCCGCCTGACGGACGAGGATTGGCCGAAGCTGACGCATGCGGTGCAGAAGATGAGCGAGGCGCAGCTCTTCATCGACGAGACGGGCGGCCTGAACCCGATGGAATTGCGCTCGCGCGCACGGCGTCTTGCGCGGCAATGCGGCAAGCTCGGCCTGATCATCGTCGACTACCTGCAGCTGATGTCGGGTTCGTCGCAGGGCGAGAACCGCGCGACCGAAATCTCGGAAATCTCGCGATCGCTGAAGAGCCTCGCGAAGGAACTCGACGTGCCGGTGATCGCGCTGTCGCAGCTGAACCGCGGCCTCGAACAGCGCCCGAACAAGCGCCCGGTGATGTCCGATCTGCGCGAATCAGGCGCAATCGAACAGGATGCGGACGTGATCCTGTTCATTTACCGTGACGAAGTCTACAACCCGGACAGCCAGGATAAAGGGACGGCCGAGATCATCATCGGCAAGCAGCGTAACGGTCCGATCGGCCCCGTACGGCTCACGTTCCTGGGGCAATACACGAAGTTCGATAACTTTGCAGGGGCGCAGACCTTCTACGGCGAGTAAGGCCGATTGTAAAGTCCTAAATCGCCAAACGTTGTATCCAATCCCGGCGCGCGCATGAGCGCGCGTCGCGTCGCGACCGAAAACGGTACAATGTCGCCCGTTTTCGTGACAGTAGTTTGACAATCTCTCAGGAATCCCATGTTCGGTCGATTCATGCCCACCGAGGGCAAGTTCTTTGAACTCTTCAACGCGCACGCGAAGCACATCGTTTCCGGTGGCCGCGAGCTCGAACTGCTGATCGACAATCTCGCCGACGCCGAGATTCACAAGCAAAACGTGCAAACCGCCGAGAAGGCCGCCGACAAGCTCACGCACGAGGCGATCGATCTGCTGCACAAGACTTTCATCACGCCGCTCGATCGCGACGAGATCCACAAGCTGATCACGACGATGGACGACATCCTCGACCTGATGGAAGACGTCGCAACGGCCGTGTCGCTGTACGACGTGCGTGCCGTCACGTCCGAGGCGAGCCAGCTCGCGCACATCGTCACGCAGTCGGCCCAGCACGTGCAGCAGGCGGTCGGGCTGCTGTCCGACATGAAACAGTCGGCACAGATCCTCAAGCAGTGCGAGGAGATCGACCGCTGGGAGTCGGAGGCCGATCGCGTGCTGCGCGCGGCGATGTCGAAGCTGTTCCGCGAGGAAGACGACGTGAAGACGCTCATCAAGCTGAAGGCGATCTACGAGCTGCTCGAAGAGATCACCGACAAGTGCGAGGACGTCGCGAACATCATCGAAGGCATCGTGCTGGAAAACGCCTGAGCGGACCACGATGCATTCGATACAACTCGCCCTATGGATGGTCGCGACGCTGGTGCTCGTCGCGCTCGTATTCGACTTCATGAACGGCTTTCACGACGCGGCGAACTCGATCGCCACCGTCGTGTCGACGGGGGTGCTGAAGCCCCAGCAGGCCGTCGTGTTCGCGGCCGCGTTCAACGTGATCGCGTATTTCATCTTCCACCTGAAAGTCGCGCAGACCGTCGGCAAAGGCACGATCGATCCCGAGATCGTCGACCACTACGTCATATTCGGCGCGCTGGTCGGTGCGATCGGCTGGAACGTGATCACCTGGTACTACGGGATTCCGTCGAGCTCGTCGCACGCGCTGATCGGCGGCCTCGTCGGCGCGGCGCTCGCGAAATCGGGCTGGAGCTCGCTGAACATCGACGGGCTGCTGAAGACCGTTGCGTTCATCTTCATCTCGCCGCTGCTCGGCTTCATCCTCGGTTCGCTGTTCATGCTCGGCGTGTCGTGGCTGTACTTCCGTACCGCG
>JAIRVP010000021.1 GCA_031253835.1 Burkholderia sp.
AAACAGCCAGTCGATCTGGTGATAGAACACGAGCCCCACCACCAGCCCGACGATCGTCCACAGCACGGCGCCGAGCGCATCGTAGCCGACGAACGTGCGATAGCGCGTGCCGAACGCGCCGGCCATCGGCACCGATACCAGCGACAGCCCCGGAATGAAGCGCGCGACGGCGAGCACGCGCACGCCGTAGCGGCCGAAGAAGCGTTCGGTTTTTTTCACGCAGCTGTCACGCGACAGCGACAGTCGGCAGATCGTCTTCAGCGTCGTGCCGCCGAAGCGCCGGCCGGCGAGGTACCAGACGGTATCGCCGATCAGCGCGCCGAGCACCGACAGCGCCACCACCGTCACGAGCTGCGACCCGATCATCGCCGGATGCATCGCGGACATCGCGCCGAACAGCACGAGCGTCGGCATCGCGGGCACGGGCAGGCCGATGGCCGCCGCGAGCACGTTGGCGAATACAAGAAGCGGCCCGTACTGGGCGACGAGGTCACGTAGGAGCATGACGGCTGGCCGAAAAGGAAAGGCGTGGGCAGGAAACGCAGATGGGCCGATTATCGGCCTTTTTCAAGACAACGGCGGGAATGACGGAAAGCGCCTGACGGCGGCAGGGGGATGCCGGTGAGCCGGCGCACTGCGCACGGCTCACCGGTCGGAATCAGGAGAGGGTGCGGGCGAGCGATGCGGCGCCGTGGTTTTCGCCGGGCAGCTCGGCGCCGTGCGAGCGGATCGCCGCGATCAGTTCGGCCGGCGTGATCTCGTAGCGGACCTCGCGGTGGATGCCGGGCTTGCGCTCGTCGATCTCGATCAGCAGCACGCTTTTGCCGTCGCCCGTTGCTTCCAGCCGGAGCGAGCGCAGTTCGCGGCCGTCGGCCGGGTCGTGTTCGGTGAGCAGGGTCATTGCCCCGGATGAGCCGGTAGTGCGCATCGAACCTATCCTCGTGTCGTGTCGTGGATGCCGTAACGGCAAAGATGTCTTTGTTGAATACAGCTTGATGCAGTTTAACGCGAACGGGCCGCGAGACGGAGCATTTTCGTGCGGTGAAATGAGGGCTGCACCACCGATCCTTCTGATGTTTGAGCCACGCCGGGCGGGCGTTTCAGCCGGATCGGCGGCCGCCGCGGCCGGTGCCTGACCGGCGTTCGCGGCCGTGCCGGCGCGGGCGGCGACACGCGGTGCGATGCGTGTCGCCGCGGCGGCGTCAGAAGCGGTCGGCGAGACCCATCGCCGGGTCGCTGACCGAGTGGCGGCCGGTTTCGACGCGGCCGGCCACGCGGCGCGAGAAGCTCGCGTCGCTGTCGGCCGTGACGACGAAGTCGTACCAGTGGCCGGTCGAGTCGAGCTTCCAGTGCAGCTCGGCCCGGTCGCCCGCGCGCACCGTGACGGTCCACGTGGTACCGGTGCCGTGGCTGTTGCCGTCCTCGTTGCCGTGGCCATGACCGTGGTCGTCGTGTCCGCCGCGGCCGGACAGCGGCCCGTAGACCTGGTTCGACCTCACCGTGAAGCGCACCGTGCCGCCGCCGTCGTTGCGCAGCCGCAGGTGGAGGTTGCCGCTCGCGCCCGCATAGCCGACGCGCACTTCCGGCTGCGGTGCGCGCGCACCGGCGAGGCGGCTCAGGTCGCCGGTGAAGCGGCGGTGATAGCCGTTCGGGCCGAGCACCCACAGGTCATATTTACCGCCGTTGTCGGCACGCGCGGCCCAGTCGCCGTGCAGCGTCTTGCCCGGCTCGACGACATAGCGCTGCGGCAGGCGGTCGAGGTGCAGCTTGTCATAGACGTGAAACACGGCGGCGGCGCGGCCCGTGTTCGCGAACTTCAGCGTGACCGTGCCGGCGCCGGCATCGGTGCGCGCGCTCGCATGCAGCTCGTACGGCAGTGCGCGCGACGGGCGCACGCCGGGGGCTTGGGCGGGCAGGGCCGGCGCGGTCGGCGGCACGATCTTCGGCGCGGCCTGCTGCGCGGCGCTCAGCGCGTCGACCTGGCTCTTCGTCGTATGGCCCGCGAGCGTCGGCAGCGGTTCGTTGTTCGGCGAGCGGAAGTTGAACGCGCTCGTCAGGTCGCCGCACACCGCGCGGCGGTACGCGCTGATCTGCGGCTCCGCGACGCCGAAGCGCTTCTCGAGGAAGAGCAGCGTCGACGTGTGGTCGAACACCTGCGAGTTGACCCAGCCGCCGCGGCTCCACGGCGACACGACCCACATCGGTACGCGCGGGCCCGGTCCGTACGGCCGGCCGTCGCTGGCCGGCTGGCTCGACGTGGCCGGCGTGAAGTCGTGATACTCGGCCGCGACGTCGGCGGCCGACAGCGTATGGCCGCCCGCGAGCGTGCCGTCGGCGTTGCGCGACGGCACGGCCGGCGACGGCATGTGGTCGAAGAAGCCGTCGTTCTCGTCGTAGTTCACCAGCAGCACGGTCTTGCTCCACACCTCGGGGTTCGCCGTCAGCGCATCGAGCACCGCCTGCACGTACCAGCCGCCCTGCGCGGGGCTCGACGGCCCCGGGTGCTCGCTGTACGCGGACGGCGGGATGATCCACGACACTTCCGGCAGCGTGCCGTTGCGGATGTCGTCGCGGAACGATTCGAGAAAGCCGTACGGCATCGTGTTGCCGAAACCCTTCGCGAGCGGGCTCAGCGGATCATCGATCGCCGGGTCGTAGAACGCGCCGGCGGCCGTCACCGGTTGCGTGATGTCCGTCGACGCGACGTACGCGGGCCGGCGCGCGGCCGGCATCTGCTCGATCGCCGCGCGCCAGTGGCGGAAGCTCATCATCTCGTTGCAGCCGAAGTTGTCGATCAGGCTCTGGTAGACCTTCCAGTTCACGCCGGCCTGCTGCAGCCGGTCGGCATAGGTCGTCCAGGTCCAGCCCTGGCTCGACGGGCCGATGTCGTTGCCGCCGTTGAACTGGTTGTTCAGCGCGGCGATCTTCACGCGGCTGCCGTCGGCCGGGCTGATGCCGTTCGGGCCGTTGGTGCCGCTCCAGTAGAACAGGCGGTTCGCGATCGTGCCCGTGTGCATCCCGCAGTGGTAGTGGTCGCACAGCGTGAACGCATCGGCGAGCGCGCGCTGGAACGGCACTTCCGCCGCGTCGTAATAGCCCATCGACAGCGGCGTCTTCGCGTCGGGCCAGCGGTTCATCCGGCCGTGATCCCACGCGGCCTGCGCATCGGCCCACGTGTGCGGCGTGCCGCCCGCGCGCTGCGCGTTGCCCTGGCTCGCGTCGAGGTGATACGGCGTCACGGTCGCGGCGGGCGTCGCCTTCGTGTACGACTGGTAGAACACGTCGCGGCCGTTCGGCGACGGCACCGCGAAGCGGTCGCCGTAGCCGCGCACGCCCTTGAACGTGCCGAAGTAGCTGTCGAACGCGCGGTTCTCCATCATCAGCAGCACGACGTGCTTGACGTCCTTGATGGTCCCCGTTTCGTGAAACGCGGGAATGGCGAGCGCGCGTCGGATGCTCGGCGGAAACGCGGACAGCGCGGCGGCGGCGAGGCCGGACGTGGCGGTCTGTTGAAGGAATTTGCGGCGTGACGTCATGGCGTTCGGATCCTGTGATGGTGGGAGCGTTCGTGACTTCGTCTGGAGCACCCGTGCGTCGTCCCCCCCTGGGACGATCCGCGATGCGTGTGCGTTCGGTGCGTCGGCCGCATGTGGCGGAAGTGCGCGCATCGCGGTCGACATGCGGTGTCGCGCGGATGCCGCGGCCGTCGTCGCGGTCCTGCGCGCCGCGCGCTCGTGATGCGCGGGACAGGGTGTCGGCACACACCGGCCCGGCGCATGCCGGGCTGGGCGGCGCCCAGTCTAGGGAGGCGACATGACGTCGACGTGATGAGGGCGTGACATCGCATGTCGCGCGTGTGACGTTGCGTGCGCAACTATTTGGACAGAAAAGGCAAGGAGTTACCGATTCACGCACACGGGGACGGTCAAATTTTTCCGACTCGTGGCCCGAGTGCGTGATTGCCTGTCGTTGTAGAGGCAACGACCTGCGAAGCACCGTGACGCCCATGTTTCAAATGCGTGAAATCGGATAAGCTCGACACGTTGCTGCGCACGTGCGCAGTCCGCGCCTTCGGCGCGACTTTCCGGAACCGGCCCACCCATGACCGACATCACGATCCGGCACAGCGAGACGCACGACGTCGACGCGATCCGGCACATCGCCGCGCATCCCGCGGTGTACATGAACACGTTGCAGTATCCGTTTCCGTCGCTCGAAAAATGGCAGAAGCGGATCGAGAACGTGCACGAGCACGGCGTGAGCCTCGTCGCCGAAATCGACGGCACGGTGGTCGGCCATCTCGGCCTGCACTTCGAGCCGAATCCTCGCCGGCGCCATGCAGCGGGGCTCGGCATGATGGTCGATGCGGCCCGTCACGGGCACGGCATCGGCAGCCGGCTGCTCGCGGCCGCGATCGACCTCGCGGAAAACTGGCTGAACCTCACGCGTCTCGAGCTGACCGTGTTCACCGACAACCGCGCGGCGATCGCGCTCTACGAGAAGCACGGCTTCCGGATCGAAGGCGAATCGCCCGGCTACGCGTTGCGCGACGGCGTGCATGCTTCCGTGTATCACATGGCGCGGCTCAAGCCCCCGCGGTGAAAGGCCCGCGGACGCGCATGCGACCGCACGCGCAGCCGCGATGCCGCGCGTCATATTCATTCGAGAATTCGTTCGTTTTCCACCGGCTGTACCCGTCGTATCGTTGAACGATTTGCCGGCCGCGTCTGCCGGCGTCCGCTTTTCCGACTCGATGCATGCGCGGCGTGGCACGTCGGCTGGTTTCATCGTCCCCGCTTCACGGCCGTCGTTGTGTCGCGCCTCGCCCTCCCGCAACCGTCTCTTTCAACGGAACCCGCTTCGATGAAAACCGCTCTCCGGAATCTGACCGCCGCCTGCCTGTTCGCCGCCGCCGCGGGGGCGGCGTTTGCCGCTGCCACGCCTACCGGCGCCCCGGTGGCGAGCGCAGCGCCCGATGGCGCACATCTGCCGCCCGGCATCGCGTGGCAGCACGGCGACGTCGATGCCGCGTTCGCACTCGCGAAGCGTACCGGCAAGCCGCTGCTGCTGTACTGGGGCGCGGTGTGGTGCCCGTCGTGCAACCAGGTGAAGTCGACGATCTTCAGCCAGCAGGCCTTCAAGACGCGCTCGTCGTTCTTCGTGCCCGTGTATCTCGACGGCGATACCGAAAGCGCGCAGAAGCTCGGCGAGCGCTTCAAGGTGCACGGCTATCCGACGATGATCCTGTTCCGCCCGGACGGCACCGAAGTGACGCGGCTGCCGGGCGAAGCCGATCTCGACCGCTACATGCAGGCGCTGTCGCTCGGGATGACGGCCGCGCACCCGGTGCGGCAGACGCTTGCGACCGCGCTGAAGAGTGGCGCGTCGCTGACGCCGGACGAATGGCGCCTGCTGGCCGACTATTCGTGGGATACCGACGGCGCGCTGCCGGTGCCGGCCGATCGTGTCGCCGAGACGCTGCAGTCGCTCGCGCAACGCGCGCGCGCGGCCGGCGCGAAGGCCGAAGCGGCACGCTTCGCGCTGAAGTCGGCGGTGGTCGCCGCATCGGACGATCCGGCGCAGGCCGGTGCGCTCGACAAGGCGGCGCTCGCCGATTCGCTGCGCACCGTGCTGCGCGATCCGGCGCTGTCGCGGGCCGATTCGGACGTGCTGGTCGCGGCGCCCGCACGCGTGGTCGCGTATCTCGGCGGCGACGACGCGCAGCGCGCGAAGCTGCGCGGCGCGTACGACACGGCGCTCGCGCGCCTGTCGACCGACACGACGCTGTCGTCGATCGACCGGCTGATGGCATTGCACGGCCGCGTGCTGCTCGCGCGCGGCGACGCCGGCAAGGGGGTGCCGTCCGTCGCACCGGCGCTGGCCGATACCGCACGCAAGCAGATCACCGCGTCGGTGCAGGGCGCCGCGAACGCGTACGAGCGGCAGGCGCTCGTCAGCGAAGGCGCGGACACGCTGACCGACGCAGGGCTGTACGACGAATCGGATGTGTTGCTGAAGGCCGAGTTGCCGCGTTCGTCCACGCCGTACTACTTCATGTCCGGGCTGGCCGCGAATGCGAAGGCGCGCGGCGACAAGGCCGCCGCGCTCGACTGGTATCGCAAGGCGTATGACACGGCGAGCGGGCCGGCGACGAAGCTGCGCTGGGGCGCCACCTACTTTGCGAATGCGGTCCAGCTGGCGCCGGACGATTCGGCCCGTATCGAGGGGATTGCCGCGAGTGTGCTCGCGCAGGCCGACAAGACCCGCGACGCGTTCTACGGCGCGAACCTGCGCGCGTTGACCAAGGTCGTCACGCAGCTGAACCGCTGGCGCGCCAGCGGCGCGCACGATGCGTCGGTCAGGTCGGTCGTCAAGCAGTTCGACGGCGTCTGCGGGAAACTGCCCGCGGGCGATCCGCAGGCAGCGGCATGTGCGAAGCTGATCCAGCCCGTGAAGGCGTAACGACGCACGGCTGCGTCGTCGAGCGGGCCGGATGACGGATTACTGGCCCGACTCCGACGACGCGCCGCGATCGCTGCCGTATCCGGCGTCGTGCTGGCGGGCAATCTTCGCTTCGGCGGAAACGATGCTGGCCGGGTAGAACCAGTCGCTCGACTGGAAGCCGGCCTGCTTCAGCGCCTTGACTTCGGCGCGCACCTGCGCGCGCGTCAGCGGCTGGTTCGACTGGGCTTGCGCGGCGAGCGGGGCCGAGACGGCGAGGGCAATGGCAACGGCTTGAATCAGGCGCTTCATGATCGGGACCTCCAGGATTCCGGTGAATCGCTGCACTTCGTTCATCGAAGCGCCGTGCGACGTTGAACCCAGTGTAGGCCGGAGCACGCGTGCGAAAAATGCGATCGCACCCAACGCTGTGTTTTGTTGCGGGCAACAATGGGGGCGGCGGCGGATGCCGAAGGGTGGCCTTGGGGGCTGCACAAGCGCCCGGCGGTGCGGATTCGACCGGGTTCGCGAGCAGGAAAATGAAATCGGACCGGATGCGAATTCCGGAATCCGTTCCGGTTCGCATGCGGTCCGATCCTGAAGCGCAGGTCGTGAAGCGGCGTGCAGGACGCCGCCTCAAGCACGCACTTACACGAGCCCCGTCGCGTAGTACACGGCGATCACGAAGAAGACCGCGAGCGTCTTGATGACGGTGACCGCGAAGATGTCGCGATACGACTCGCGGTGCGTGAGGCCCGTGACCGCGAGCAGCGTGATGACGGCGCCGTTGTGCGGCAGCGTGTCCATGCCGCCGCTGGCCATTGCGACGACCCGGTGCAGCACGTCCATCGGAATGTTGGCGGCCTGCGCGCCCTTGATGAACAGGTCCGACATCGCGGCGAGCGCGATGCTCATGCCGCCCGACGCGGAACCCGTGATGCCGGCGAGCGAGCTGACCGACACGGCTGCGTTGACGAGCGGGTTCGGGATGCTCTTCAGCGCATCGCTGACGACGAGGAAGCCCGGCAGCGCGGCGATCACGCCGCCGAAGCCGTATTCCGACGCGGTGTTCATCGCGGCGAGCAGCGCGCCGGCGACGGCGGCCTTCGAGCCGGCCGCGAAGCGGTCGCTGACGCGCTTGAACGCGGTCAGCACGACCAGCACGATGCCGAGCAGCAGCGCGGCCTCGACCGACCAGATCGCGACGACGGTCTTGATCGACGCCGTGACCGGCGCATGCACGCCCGGCAGTATGTCCGGCGCGACCGTGTACGACGCGGCGCCGTACCATTGCGGGATCAGCTTCGTGAACGCGAAGTTCGATACGCCGACGAGGATCAGCGGCAGGATCGCCAGCGCGGGATTCGGCAGCGACGTCGCCTCGACGCGCTCCGGCTCGTTGACGAGCGACGTGCCGTAGCCTTCGCCCTTCGCCATCGCCGAACGGCGGCGCCATTCGAGATACGTGAGGCCGACGACGATGATGAACAGCGAGCCGATCGTGCCGAGCGCGGGCGCGGCCCATGCGGTCGTCTTGAAGAACGTGGTCGGGATGATGTTCTGGATCTGCGGCGTGCCGGGCAGCGAATCCATCGTGAACGAGAACGCGCCGAGTGCGATTGCGCCGGGCATCAGCCGCTTCGGGATGTTGCTCTGGCGGTAGAGTTCGGCCGCGAACGGATAGACGGCGAACACCACGACGAACAGCGAGACGCCGCCATAGGTGAGCAGCGCGCACACCGCGACGATCACCGCATTCGCGCGCGAGCGGCCGATGTAGCGGATCGCCGCATGGACGATCGACTCGGAGAACCCGGACAGTTCGATCACCTTGCCGAACACGGCGCCGAGCATGAAGACCGGGAAATACAGTTTGACGAAGCCGACCATCTTCTCCATGAAGATGCCGGAGAAGACCGGTGCGACGGCGGCGGGTTCGGTCAGGAGCACCGCGCCGAGCGCGGCGATCGGCGCGAACAGGATCACGCTGTAGCCGCGATACGCGGCGAACATCAGGAACGCCAGCGCGGCGAGGACGATCACGAAAGACAAGGGAGTCTCCTAATGGCTTTGGTTGTTGTTCGATCGCGCGACGCGCCGCGGACCGGCTCAGGTTCGTGCAGGTTTCGTGCCATCGGCCGGATTGCGCCGCCGGACATGGGGCCGACGGAGGCTGGCGGGCCCGCGCCGGCCTATGTCTGACGATTCTACATAAAACGTCTCCATCCGGAGACGATATGGCCGTCCGGCCAGCCCTTGAATGCGTGCAGGGCTTTCCCCGACAACGCATTGCGGCGTGTCTCCAGAGTGAGATAATCCGTCTCGTTCCGGAGACATCCGGTCGAAAATACACGGAGACGAAGACACGATGATGAACGACTGGGTCCGCCTGCCCGTCAACTACGGCGATGTGCTGCGGCGCGCCGCCGAGTCGCTGTTCCGGACCTTCGAGGATTCGAGCGCGGGCACGGTGGTCGTCGATCGCGAGGCGCGCGTCGTGTGGATGAACGAGCGTTACGCGGCGCGCTTCGGCTTCGCCGATCCGCAGCAGGCCGTCGGCCTCGACTGCGAAGCCGTGATTCCGAACAGCCTGATGCGCGAGGTCGTGTCGACCGGGCAGCCGATCCTGCTCGACATCATGGAAACAGGCCGCGAGCCGCTCGTCGTCACGCGCCTGCCGCTGAAGAACGAGGCCGGCGAGACGGTCGGCGCGATCGGCTTCGCGCTGTTCGACCAGTTGAAGACGCTCACGCCGATCTTTTCCCGCTATGCACAGCTTCAGCAGCAGCTGATCGCGACGCAGCGTTCGCTCGCGCAGGCGCGCCGCGCGAAATACACGTTCGCGAGTTTCGTCGGCACGAGCGCCGCGAGCCTCGAAACCAAGCGTCAGGCGCGGCGGGCCGCGCAGGTCGATTCGCCGGTGCTGCTGCTCGGCGAGACGGGCACCGGCAAGGAACTGCTCGCGCACGCGATCCACGCGGCGTCGGCGCGTGCGCTCCAGCCGCTCGTGACCGTCAACGTCGCGGCGATTCCCGATACGCTGCTCGAAACCGAATTCTTCGGCGCGGCGCCCGGCGCGTATACGGGCGCCGACCGCAAGGGGCGCGTCGGCAAGTTCGAGCTGGCCGATCGCGGCACGCTGTTTCTCGACGAGATCGGCGACATGCCGCTGCCGTTGCAGGGCAAGCTGCTGCGCGTGCTGCAGGACAAGGAGTTCGAGCCGGTCGGTTCGAACCGGATCGTGCGCGCGGACGTCCGGATCATCGCCGCGACGTCGGCCGACCTGCCGGCGCTCGTCGAGGCCGGACGCTTTCGCGCGGATCTCTATTACCGGCTGAACGTGCTGACGATCCATGCGCCGCCGTTGCGCGAGCGCGCATCCGACATTGCGGCGCTCGTCTACGCGACGCTCGAGGAGCTGGCCGCGCAGCACGGGCGCGCCGCGCACTGCGAACTGACCGACGACGCGCTGCGGATGCTGTGTGCGTATCCGTGGCCCGGCAACGTGCGCGAGCTGCGCAATACGCTCGAACGCGCGCTGATGCTGTCGGATCGTTCGGTGATCGATGCGCGTGCGCTCGCACCGTTCCTCGGGCCGGTGCGTGTCTCGACGGACGGTGCGCCGCCGGTGCCGCGGGTTGCCGCAGCGGCGGTCGGGCAGCGCACGGGCGATGCGCCGGATCCATCCGCTGCGCCGGTCGCTTCGTATGCCGATGCGTTGGCGGCGTGGGAGCGCCGGTTCCTGACCGATGCGCTGGCGGCCTGTGACGGAAAGGTCGTCGAAGCGGCCGCGCGCATCGGGATCGGCCGCGCGACGCTTTACAAGAAGCTGGCGGCGCTGGGCATCGACCGGTAGGCCGATCGGCGCTGCCGATCCGGCCGGACCTGACGCATCGAACAGGAGATCACGATGAAGCGGATCGGCATCGCAGGGTGGCTGACCATGTTGCTGGTGACGTCCGCGCTCGCGCAATCCGGCGATGCCGACGCGCCCGAGGCGCGACGCAACTGGTACAACGATCCGTTCGTCGCGCTGTCGCGGGACGTGGCCGAATGCCCGCTGCCGCTCGGCCCGTGGATGACGCGGGCCGAGATGACGGACGACGCCCATTACCGCGCCGAACGCGGCACGACCTGCTGGCTCGCCCATCGCTGCACGAAACCGAACTCGTATATGTATGACGCGTCGATCGCCGATGCCGCGAAGGCGCACTTCGCCGGCTCGGATCGCCTGCGCGGCACGAGCCTGTGGATCACCGTGCAGCGACGGTTTATCTACGTCGAAGGATGCGCGGAGACGGCGTTCGATCGCCAGGCGCTGCAGCGCGAATTCGAGGCGTTGCCGGACGTCGAACAGGTTTTCGTTCGCATCACCGACGATCCGCGCCGGAGCTTGCCGTACAAGGTGCGTGGGCAACCGGACCGTGCGCCGAACTGACGGTAGAAAGGCTGTGCATGGCATACTCGCGACATTCAAAAAAAGGTTGACGGGAAGAACAATGAAACACATGCTTGCGTCGGTCTGTCGGCGGTCTCGGGCGGCCGCATTGTTGGCTCTGGTTGCGGGGCTTGGCGGCTGTGGCGGCAGCGCGCCGCTGTTCACTTCGGACGGGCGTCCGACGACACAGGTGCAATGCACCGGTCGCGACTGGAGCAATTGCACGGACAATGCCCGGGCGATGTGCAACGGGGATTTCGAAGTGATCCAGCAATCGACTGATGACGCTGTGCGAAATCTTCTCTTCGCATGCAAGAAGAAAAGCGGTTATTGATCCCGAAATGACCGGCTGAGGAGACCACGATCGGGCGAAGCGCTTTTCTGTTTGCTTGGTGTTACCTATTTTTCACGAATAACACTCACGGAGTCCCATCCATATGGCGACCTACAGGCAACTGTCCGCACAGCTCGAACGGCTTCAGCAAAAGATCGACAAGGAACGTGAAAAGGCGATTGCCGATGCGATTGCCGAAATCCGCGCGAAAATCGACGAATACGACATTACGCCGGAAGAGCTCGGTTTTCGTCCGATAGGGTCCGCCGTTGCTGCCGCCGCGAAGCCGAAGCGGTCGTTGCCGCCGAAGTACCTGAACCCGAAGACCGGCGAAACGTGGAGTGGCCGCGGGCGTGCACCGACCTGGCTCGGCAAGAACCGCGCACGTTTCCTGATCAAGGACTGACTCCCGAAAATCCTCACCTTTCGTGTGCCGACTGACGGTGCGAATGGCCATGTGGCCGTCGCACCGTTTTGTTTTTGCGCAGTCGCCGGGCGATTTTCTCCGGAGAATGGATGCGCAATGGCGCGCCATTAACGGATCCCGTTTTGCGAATTCGCCGCGATCCGGCCGTCTATCGCGGCGAATTCCCGTAAACAACCGTGCAATTGCGCAGCGCATGCGCGTGGACGTTCGCGATTTTCGTGGTGCATGTGTGACGTGGATTCTCATCACCTTTCGCGTGTTCGCGTGCTGCGTCGTGCAAATCCCGAAGATACTCACCATGGCTCCTGTAAATCCTCACCTTTGAGGAAGCGGCCGCAGCGTCGTGCCGCGTTGCCTGCGTCGCGCGGCGATGCGTTGCCGTGTGTGTTGCAGGTCCATGGTGCGAGCGTTGACGCTCGTCGAACAGTCAGCCGTTCGGCATATAGGCAGCCGCATGCGCTTCGCCTATGCTTGGGGTTCGCGTCGATCGGCGCACGGCCTGTCCGGCCGCATGCCGATCGTGTCGTCTTTCGTCACCGCAGGGAGCCGATGTGACCGTTCGCCATCTCGATGCGTTGTTCCAGCCCAAGTCCGTTGCAGTCGTCGGCGCGTCATCGCGTGCGGGCAGTATCGGCGCGATGGTGTGGTCGCGCGTGCTCGACGGCGCGTTCCAGGGGCCCGTGTGGCCCGTCAATCCGAAGTATCGCGAGCTGAACGGGCATGCGGTCGTGTCGGACGTCGACCGGTTGCCCGCGCCGCCGTCGGTTGCCGTGATCTGCACGCCGCCCGTGACCTGGGCCGGCATCGTGCGCAAGCTCGGCGAGCTCGGTACGCGCGTCGCGGTGATCGTCGGCGAGGCGCGCACGGATGCCGATCGCGCCGCGGTCGATCGCACGCTGAAGGCAGCGAAGCCGTTCGTGCTCCGTATCGTCGGGCCCGGCAGCCTCGGCGTGTTGTCGCCCGCGCGGCATGCGCATTTCGGTGCGCCGGCCTATACGGCGCGATCGGGCGGCGTTGCGTGGG
The DNA here is from genome assembly GCA_031253835.1 of Burkholderia sp. Taxonomy (GTDB): domain Bacteria; phylum Pseudomonadota; class Gammaproteobacteria; order Burkholderiales; family Burkholderiaceae; genus Burkholderia. Next base: position 12,664 of record JAIRVP010000021.1, read on the forward strand.
TGTCGCAATCGAACGCGCTGACGAACGCGGTGCTCGGCTGGGCCGATGCGCGCGGCCTCGGCTTTTCGCATGTCGTCGCGCTCGGCAGCGAGTCGGACGTCGATGCGGGCGACGTGCTCGACTATCTGGCGAGCGATCCCGGCACGCGCGCGATCCTGCTCGAACTCGATACCGTGCGCGCCGCGCGCAAGTTCATGTCGGCCGCGCGCGCGGCCGCCCGCAACAAGCCGGTGCTCGCATTGCGCACCGGGCGCTCCGATCCCGGCGATGCACTCTATACGGCGGCGTTCCAGCGCGCGGGCATGGTGCGTGTCGATGCGCTCGACGATCTGCTCGACGAGATCGAGACGCTCGGCGTCGGCCGTGTCGCCGCGCGCGGCGCGGCGACGCTCGTCACCAGCGATGCGGGCGTCGCGAAACTCGCGGTCGATGCCGTTGCCGAGGTGCGCGACGTGCTGGCCGACTGGTCGCCGGCGGCAACGTCGGCCGTGTCGGCCGCGCTGCCGCATCTCGTGGCGCCCGGCAATCCGCTGACACTGGGCGACGATGCACGCCCCGAGCACTTTGCCGCGGCGATCAAGGCGCTTGCGCCGTTCCCGCAGACGGGCACGCTGTTCGTCGTCCATTCGACGTCCCACAGCGCGCCGGCCGATTCGGTTGCGCGCACGCTGATCGACTCGCGGCAGTACGCGCATCGCGGCATCCTCGCGTGTTTCTTCGGCGCGGTCGACGCGGCGACGCGCGATGCGCTGCACGCGAACGGCATTCCCGTGCACACGACGCCGCAGCGGCTCGCACGCGCGTATGCGCGTCTCGTCGACTACAACCTCGGGCGGCAACTGCTGATGCAGACGCCCGAAGGCACGCCGCCGCAGCCGGCCGAATGCGTGGCTTCGGCGCAGGCCGACGCGCGCCGGATGGTCGAAGCCGGCCAGCATGAACTGGCCGGCGACGCCGCGCTGAGCTGGCTGTCCCATTTCGGCCTGCATGGCGAGCAGGCTGCCGAGCCGGCCGGCAAGAAAGTCGTCGATGTCACGGTCGACATGTACGACGATTCGAACTTCGGTCCGGTGTTCCGCTATGCCGTGCCGCCGGCGGATGGTGTCTCGGCGCCATTCGTCGTCTACGGCCTGCCGCCGCTGAACACAGTGCTCGCGCGCGCGGTGATGGAACGCTCGCCGTATGCGCGCAGCACGCCCGTCGAGCCGACGCTCGACGCGCTGACGGCGTTGTCGCAGGTCGTCTGCGACGTGCGCGAAGTCGTCGCGATGTCGGTCACGCTGCGCGTGCTGTCCGACGGCGCGCGCGTGATCGCGCCGCGCATCACGCTGGCCACCGGGCGCAGCCGGCTCGCGATCATGCCGTATCCGCGGCACCTCGAGCAGACGCTCGAGTGGCGCGGCGAGACGGTGACGATCCGCCCGATCCGTCCGGAAGACGAGGCCGCGCACAACGAACTGCTCGGCGCGATGACGCCGGACGATCTGCGGATGCGTTTCTTCGGTGCGGTGCGCAGCTTCGATCATTCGCAGGTGGCGCGCATGACGCAGATCGATTACGACCGTGAGATGGCTTTCATCGTGTCGTTCACCGACGTGTCGGGGCGCGACCATACGCTCGCGGTGGCGCGCGCGGTCGCCGATCCCGACAACGAGACGGCGGAATTCGCGATCGCGGTACGCCCCGATCAGAAGGGTAAAGGGCTCGGCCGGCTGATGATGGCCCGCATCATCGACTACGCGCGCTCGCGCGGAACCGCCTGGATGATCGGCGAGGCGCTGCGCGAGAACTCGGCGATGATCTCGCTCGCGAAGTCGTGCGGCTTTGCGGTGTCGACCACGGAGGAGCCAGGCGTCGTGGGCTTCCGGATGAAGTTGCAGCCGTAGCGGTTGTCGGCTGCGTGAAGCGGGGAGGCATCGCGTTCAGCGCGATGTCTCCAGTCATTCACCGTGTCGTGCACGTATTCACTCAGGAATGCAAAATACCGGGGCGTGCTTCCGGACGACGCACCTGCACGTATCGCGCCCGTTGCCAAGCCGATACCAACGGTGTCTGAAGACGCTGTCGAGCACCGCGTTACCTGCCCGCGCGGCCGTTTCACGCGATGTGTTCAAGCGTTTCGCGCGCCGCATTCCGGCCTCGCCAATTCGGATCGACCGCAAAGGTGAGATTTTTCGGGAGCTGCACGTGAGCGTTTCCGGGAACGCGTGGTGAGCCGATACGGGAGCGTTCGGTGAGCCTTCCCGGGAGCGTTCGGTGAGCCCCTGCGGGAGCCGCTGGTGAGCCTTTCCGGGACGCGCCGGTGAGGGCTTGCGCGAGCATCCGGTGAGGACATCCGGGAGACGTTGGTGAGCGTCTTCGGGAGCGTCGGGTGAGCTTGTTCGGGAGGCGTCGGTGAGGGCTTGCGGGACGCTGAGGTGAGACTTTTCGGGAGCGGGCGAACGCACCGCTCCCGTGTGTGCGGCGCCAGCCAATGCGGGCGTCACGTCAGGGTTCGGGCACGCATGAACCGTGCCCGAGGCCACATTTACGCGGCGAGTTTCGACGCCGCGTCGTTCACCTGGTCGCGCGAAATCGCGAGTTCCTCGAGATGCGGATCGGCATAGACGGCGCCGGTTTCGCGCTCGAGGCGGGCGATCGTCAGCGCACAGCGTGCGGTGTCTTTCGGCATCGCGATGAAGCGCTTGACCGACTCGCCGGACGTGAAGGCTTCGAACAGCGCGCCGCGCACGTCGTCCGGCAGCGTCTTGGTCCATTGGTACGGCTTGCCGTTGAACGTGATCGACGGCGGCAGCGTGCGTTCCTTCTTGGTCGCCGTGATGAGCCCGTAGGTGCGGGCCGCGTCGCCGATCTGTTCGGGCGAGAAGAGTTCGTCAGGCGTGATGTCGAACTGCTCGATGTAGTTCTCGATCGCCTGCATTGCGGCGGCACGATCGTCGCGCTTCTGCTGCGCGCGCGCGACGATATCGCGCAACTCGTCCGCTTCTTCGGGCGTGATCGTGAAGCTTGCCTGCTTCTGCTGAAGTTCGGAGAAACGCTGGAATTCTTGATCGTTCAGAAGTTTGGCCATGACATCCATCGGACACGACGGCCGCGACAACCGGCCGTCGTAGTTTTTGAGAGGGCCGCTATTTTAGCGTAGCGCCGCGGGCGCACGATATGGCACCGCATATCGCGCCCCGCACGGGTATCGCGCGCAACCGGGGTTGGCGCCGCTGCGCCGCGCCCGGTGTACTTCGTCGAGGCATTCGCGTATCGGCAGGTCTTACCAGATCTCGGTGCGGCCCATCGACAGATGGGCGGCCGTGTCGCGCAGCCCTTCGACGACGCGGTCGACGGACGGGGCCGTGTGCGCATCGATTCGGCGCATGTACGGGCAGGTCAGTACCGCGATCGCATGGCCGGACGGCCCGAGGATCGGCGCGGTCAGGTCGGTCACGCCATAGGCCTGGCGGCTGTCCTGGCGCAGGTAGCCATCCTGCCGGATGGACTGGCACGCATACGCGAGTTCCTGCTCGTTCAGCGGCGCCTCGCCCTTGACCTTGCGATGCTCGGTCAGCATGTGCGCGCGTTGCTCGGCGCTCTGGAACGACAGCATCACGCGTCCCGACGCCGTATCGGCGAGCCCGACGCGCGAGCCGAGCCGGACCGACACGCCCCACGTGCCGGGCCCGTCGACCTGGGCGATCACGAGCAGGTTGCCGCGATCGTAGACGGACAGGTGGCACGACTGTTCGGCCGCATCGGCGAAGCGCTGCATCGGCGGCAGCGCTTCGGCAATCAGCCGGTTCATCGGTGGATGCCGGTGCGCAAGCGCGAACAGCTTGAGGCTGAGCGAGTAGCGATCGCCGCCGGTCGAGCGCATCACGTAGCGGCGGGCGACGAGGCGTTCGAGCATCCGGTAGATCTCGCTCGCGTTGCGGCCGAGTTCCTTCGTGATTTCAGTGCGGGTGAGTCCTTCTTTCTGCTCGGACAGGAGTTCGAGAATGTCGAGTCCCTTGTCGAGCGCGGGGGCGCGATAGCGGTCGATAGCGGCCATCGATTCCCGTGCGTCGCAGCCGGGAAGCGGGTCGTTGGTTGTCTGCATTGTCGTGTGAGGTTGGGGGATTACCGTCGATCGGTTGGCGACGCACGCTGGCCGGTTCTGCACGCGCATAGAGCCGGCCCGCGTATGGCGATGAAAGCCATTCGTTCGAGCTTAGCAATAAACATACAGTGTGCAATGCAGCGTCTTTTTACCGATCGTTACCGGACAAGAACGGATTGGCAAACGTTCTCGATGACAGGGGCAGCCCGAATATCCAGTATTCATGGTCTGATGGCAGGCGATGCCCGCAGTCCCGACCGGTCGGTCGATGCATGTGCATCCAATGCTGCGCCGCAACGTCTGCGGGCGCACCAATAGTCGGTATCCGTCGCGCGTCATTTCATGGCGCGCGGCCGATGGTACAAAGGCTGGCGGGCCAACGACGGCGCGGCCGCGCGTGAAGCCGGCCGGCATGGGCCGGCCCGCGTCGCGGGTGCCGGGCCGTCGTCGCCGATGCGCAGACCGGCGGCCGCCCGTTCGATGCGCGCCGTACTGTTCGTGCGGCGCCGCGATCGCTGCGCCCGCGCGACCTTCGCGCGTCGAACCGCCCGCCGGATGCGGTGCCGACGCGCGCAATCGACGATCGACAATCAGTCCGGCGCGCGGCCACAAGGGGCCGCGTCGGCCGGTATCCTGTCCCATTCGACAACAGAGGTTGAGCACGATGAAACTGCTTCGCTATGGCCCGTCCGGCCAGGAAAAGCCCGGTATTCTCGACGCGGACGGCCGGATTCGCGACCTGTCCGCGCACGTGCCGGATCTTGCCGGCGATGCGCTGTCCGACGCCGGTCTCGCGCGGCTGCGCGCGATCGATCCGGCCACGCTGCCGCTCGTGTCCGGCGAGCCGCGTATCGGCGCGTGCGTCGGGCACGTCGGCAAGTTCATCGGCATTGGCCTGAACTATGCCGATCACGCAGCCGAAGCCGGCATGCCGGTCCCGAAGGAGCCGGTCGTGTTCGGCAAGTGGACGAGCTCGATCTGCGGCCCGAACGACGGCATCGACATCCCGAAGGGTTCGGTCAAGACCGACTGGGAAGTCGAGCTGGGCGTCGTGATCGGCGCAAGGTGCAAGGACGTCGCCGAAGCGAACGCGCTCGATTACGTCGCGGGCTACTGCGTCGTCAACGACGTGTCCGAGCGCGAATGGCAGATCGAGCGCGGCGGCCAGTGGGACAAGGGCAAGGGCTTCGACACGTTCGGCCCGATCGGCCCGTGGCTCGTCACGCGCGACGAGGTGCCCGATCCGCAGCGTCTCGATCTGTGGCTCGAGATCGACGGCCACCGTTATCAGAACGGCAACACGCGCACGATGGTGTTCACGGTCGCGCAGCTGATCGCCTATCTGTCGACCTGCATGACGCTGCAGCCGGGCGACGTGATCACGACCGGCACGCCGCCGGGCGTCGGCATGGGCATCAAGCCGGCGCCGGTGTTCCTGAAGGCCGGCCAGATGGTGCGCCTCGGGATCGAAGGGCTCGGCGAGCAACTGCAGCACACGCGCGGCGCGCAGTAACCGGCCGCTGCTTCATCAAAACCAGGGGCCCGATTCCGCATCGCGCGGAATCGGGCCCTTGGCATTGGTACGCGGTGTACGCGGGTGGCGTCACACGACGTTGTCGAGTTCGCAATGCGCTTCCAGCCGATACCCGTCGGGATCGACGACGAACGCCGCGTAATAGCCGGGGCCATAGTGCTCGCGCTTGCCGGGCCCGCCGTTGTCCTGCCCGCCGTGCGCGAGGGCGGCGCGGTAGAACGCGTCGACCTCGACCGGCGACGCGGCCTTGAACGACAGGTGCAACCCCGAGTCGGGATCGGCGGCGATGGGGCGTGCCGCGTGCTGCAACCACAGCTCCGGCTCGGTCGTGCCGTACCCGATCGAGCCGTCGTCGCTATACAGCCGCTTGTAGCCGAGTGCGCCGAGCGCGTTGTCGTAGAAGGTGCGGCTGCGGCCGATGTGGGCAACGCCGAACGAAAGGTGATCGATCATCTGTGGCTCCTTGGACTGAAGAGGGACGTCAGTGCAGCAAACCTGCTTATAACCACCGCGCCAGCCGCTTGAAGCGGAGTGCGCCGGGTGTGCTGTCGTCGAACGCGCGGCCGCGGTCGTTGTGGATAACACCGCACGAAAGGCGATCGATCATCTGTGGCGCCTTGAACTGACACGGGTGTCAGTGCAGCAAACCTGTTTATAACTACCATGCTGGTTATGTTAGAAAGCGTCCGGATGCTTGTCAACCGGCATGATGGTTAGATACGATCGCGTCATGAGCAAAACGCAACCTTCCGTCACGATGGACTGCCTGATCCCGGCGCCGCCCGAAACGCTGGGCATCGATTTCATGAATACGCTGTACTGGCGCGGCAGCGATCCGCCGACGGAAACCTTCGGCACGATGGACGACCTGCTGGCGTGGTGCCGCGAGCACGCAGGCGTGCCGGCCGGCGTGGCGGAAGCGTGCCGTGCACGTGGGGTGAAGGAAGGCGAGCCGGCGATGCTGGCGCGTGCGCTCGCGTTGCGCGAGGCGTTGTACCGGCTCTTTCATGCGCAGGCCGAGCAACGCGAACCGCACGCCGACGCTCTCGCGCTGCTCGGCGGTTTTCTGGCGGAGGCGTCGCCGCGCGTCGCGCTGGCGCGCATCGACGGCGGCTATGCGTGGCGGGTGGATGCGTCAGGCGCGACGCTCGCGGGGTTGCTGAGCCCGGTGCTGTGGTCGGCGATCGACCTGCTCGGCGGCGCGCGGCTCGCGAAGGTGAAGCGCTGCGCGAACGATGCATGCCAGTGGCTGTTCATCGACGACAGCAAGAACGGCAGCCGCCGCTGGTGCTCGATGTCGTCGTGCGGCAATCGCGCGAAGGCGTACCGCCACTATCACAAGGCCGGCTGACGGGCCGGCCTCACGCCGCACCTATTCGAACCTATTTCGCAGACAACTTCCGCCACAGCGTCGTCTTGCTGATGCCGAGCATCGCGCACGCGCGGTCGCGGTCGCCGCCGCACGCGTCGAGCACCGCGCGGATCTCGTCGGCTTCCGCGCGGCGGCGGCGCGCGTGCAGCGTCTGCGCATCGTCGGTGTCGGCCGCGTCGGTCGGCGCCGCGAACAGCTCGGGCGCGATGACCTGCAGCGCGTCGGGATCGAGCGCGGCGCACGCGGCCGCGGGATCGTTTTCATCGGTTTCCTCGGCCAGCTCGACCGCGATCCGCTCGATCACGTTCTGCAGTTCGCGCACGTTGCCGGGCCACCGGTAGCGTGCGAGCGTCGCCTGCGTCGCTCCGAGCACGCGCGCGGCATCGCCGGCATCGCGCAGGCGTTCGGCGAGGCGCGACTCGCGCCGCGCAGCCTGCACGAGCAGCGTCGCGGCGAGCGCGGGGAGGTCGGCCGCGCGCTCGCGCAACGGCGGCAGGCCGACGTTCAGGATGTTGAGCCGGTACTAGAGATCCGCGCGGAACGTGCCGGCCTCGACGGCCGCGAGCAGCGGCCGGTGCGTCGCGGCGATCACGCGCACGTCGATGCGGATCGGCTCGGTCGAGCCGAGGCGGATCACTTCGCGCTCCTGCAGCACGCGCAGCAGCCGGCTCTGCAGCGACGGCGGCATCTCGCCGATCTCGTCGAGAAACAGCGTGCCGCGGTGCGCGGCCTCGAACAGGCCGGTCTTGCCGCCGCGCCGCGCGCCGGTGAACGCGCCTTCCTCGTAACCGAACAGTTCGCTCTCGAGCAGCGCCTCCGGAAACGCGCCGCAGTTGACCGCGACGAACGGATAGCTGCGCCGCGCGGACAGCGCGTGCAGGCTCTGCGCGATCATTTCCTTGCCGGTGCCGCTTTCGCCGAGCACGAGCACGGTCGCGTCGGATTTCGCGTAGCGGCGCACGAGATCGCGCACGCGCGTCATCGGCGCGGAGGTGCCGACCACGTCGTCGAGTGCGTAGCGCGCGGCGAACTGCTGCGTGGTCGGCTGCGAACGCAACGCGCGATCGAGCCGTTCGACCGCGCGCGATTCCTGGAACGTCAGCACGCTGCCCGACGTCACGCCGCGGTCGACAAGCGGCCCGCGATGCACGACGTAGCGCACGCCGCGCACGGTCGCGAGCGCATCGCCGTCCTCGCCGCGCAGCGTGCGCAGCTCGGGGCGCAGGTCGACGAGCGCGCGGCCGACGGCCGCCGCGGGTTCGACCCCGAGCGCCGACGCGAGCCGCTCGTTGATCGCCTCGACGCGGCCGCGCGCGTCGAGTGCGACCACGCCGTCGCGCAAATGCTGCAGCAGCGTGTCGAGCCGCTGGCGGCGGAACGCCTCGGCGTGCGTCGCATACGCGACTTCGAGCGCCGTCTCGACGGCCTTGCGCACCGATGCATGCGAATACAGGAACACCGCGCCCATGCCGGCGCTCGCCGCGAGATCGGTGACGAGGCCCGGGCCGACGATCGTTTCGATGCCGCGATCGCGCAGGTCGTGCACGCAGGCTTCCGCTTCCTGCGCGGACTGATATGACGCAAACTGCACGTCGAGGCCGTACGCGGCGACGAAGCGGCGCACTTCGGGCGGCGTTTCCCCGGCGCTGACGAGCGCGATCCGCGACGCGTCGCGCCGTGCGCGCGCGAGCGCCTGCATCACGTCGAAGCCGGTCGGGGATACCACCACCACCGGCACCTGCGCACGCGTTTTCAGGAAGCCGCCGTTCGAGCCGGCCGCGACGATCACGTCGGGCCTCGCGGTGCCGGCCTCGGCGATCGCGCTGAGCGCATCCTCATACGCGCGCGTCACGATGCGCACGTCGGCGCGTTCGTCGAATTCGCCGGCGATCTCGCGAAACAGGTCGCGCAGGCGGCTGATGCCCATCGCCCAGATGCGCGGGCGCACCGTGCGATCGGCCGGGCCGACGGGCTTGGTCGAGGAGAGGTCCATGACGATCGATTATGCGCGTGCGATTTCATTTTTGAAACACGAAATTGCCGAATTGAAATCGCAGGGTGTTCCATCGCCCGTGCCGGTTGCTTAAGAATCAGTGGGTTAGCGACGTTTCGCGAGCTGGCCCGGTCCTTGCTGTTATCGGGCATTCCATCAGGAGGCCGTTCATGAGCAATACGCATCTTCAGAGCGCCGGCGCGAAATTCCGCGCGGCAGTCGCGGCGGAACAGCCGCTGCAGGTGGTCGGCGCGATCACCGCGTACGCAGCCAAGATGGCGCAGGCCGTCGGCTTCAAGGCCGTCTACCTGTCGGGTGGCGGCGTCGCCGCGAACTCGCTCGGGATCCCCGACCTCGGCATCAGCACGATGGAAGACGTGCTGATCGACGCGGGCCGGATCACCAACGCGACCGACCTGCCGCTGCTGGTCGACATCGATACGGGCTGGGGCGGCGCGTTCAACATCGCGCGCACGGTCCGCTCGTTCATCAAGGCCGGCGTCGCGGCCGTCCACCTCGAAGACCAGGTCGGCCAGAAGCGCTGCGGCCACCGTCCGGGCAAGGAAGTCGTGCCGACCGAAGAGATGGTCGATCGCGTGAAGGCCGCGGTCGATGCGCGTACCGACGATCAGTTCGTGATCATGGCGCGCACCGATGCGGCCGCCGCCGAAGGGATCGACTCGGCGATCGAACGCGCGGTGGCCTACGTCGAAGCCGGCGCGGACATGATCTTCCCGGAAGCGATGAAGTCGCTCGACGACTACCGCCGCTTCAAGGCGGCCGTGAAGGTGCCGATCCTCGCGAACCTGACCGAGTTCGGCTCGACGCCGCTGTTCACGCTCGACGAACTGCGCGAGGCGAACGTCGACATCGCGCTGTACTGCTGCGGCGCGTATCGCGCGATGAACAAGGCGGCGCTGAACTTCTACGAAACGCTGCGCCGCGACGGCACGCAGAAGGCGGCCGTGCCGACGATGCAGACGCGCGCCGAGCTGTACGACTTCCTCGGCTATCACGAATACGAGCGCAAGCTCGACGAGCTGTTCGCGCAGGGCAAGAAGTAACGCGGCCCGCCCCCACGAGACACGAATCTGGAAAATTGGAGAACGGAAACATGAGCGAGACGAAAGACGCAGCAGCACCGGCCGCCGCAGGCGCATTCAAGCCGAAGAAGTCGGTGGCGCTGTCGGGCGTGACGGCCGGCAATACGGCGCTGTGCACGGTCGGCAAGACCGGCAACGACCTGCATTACCGCGGCTACGACATTCTCGACGTCGCCGAATCGTGCGAATTCGAGGAAATCGCGCACCTGCTCGTGCACGGCACGCTGCCGAACCTGACCGAACTGGCCGCGTACAAGACCAAGCTGCGCGCGCTGCGCGGCCTGCCGAGCGCGCTGAAGGCGGCGCTCGAGCAGATCCCGGCGTCCGCGCACCCGATGGACGTGATGCGCACGGGCGTGTCGGTGCTCGGCACGGTGCTGCCGGAGAAGGACGACCACAACCTGCCGGGCGCGCGCGACATCGCCGACCGCCTGATGGCGTCGCTCGGCTCGATGCTGCTGTACTGGTATCACTTCTCGCACAACGGCAAGCGCATCGAGACGGAAACCGACGACGACTCGATCGGCGGCCACTTCCTGCACCTGCTGCACGGCAAGACGCCGTCGAAGTCGTGGGTCGAGGCGATGCACACGTCGCTGATCCTGTACGCGGAGCACGAATTCAACGCGTCGACGTTTACCGGCCGCGTGATCGCGGGCACGGGCTCGGACATCTACTCGGCGATCACCGGCGCGATCGGCGCGCTGCGCGGGCCGAAGCACGGCGGCGCGAACGAAGTCGCGTACGAGATCCAGAGCCGCTACAGCTCGCCGGACGACGCTGAAGCCGACATCCGCCGCCGCGTCGAGAACAAGGAAGTCGTGATCGGCTTCGGCCACCCGGTCTACACGATCTCCGATCCCCGCAACAAGGTGATCAAGGGCGTCGCGCACAAGCTGTCGAAGGAAGCGGGCGACGTGAAGCTGTACAACATCGCCGAGCGCCTCGAATCGGTGATGTGGGATGCGAAGAAGATGTTCCCGAACCTCGACTGGTTCAGCGCGGTGTCGTACCACATGATGGGCGTGCCGACCGCGATGTTCACGCCGCTGTTCGTGATCTCGCGCACGTCGGGCTGGAGCGCGCACATCATCGAGCAGCGCGTCGACAACAAGATCATCCGCCCGAGCGCGAACTACACGGGCCCGGAAGACCTGCAGTTCGTGCCGATCGAGAAGCGCTGATCGCCCGCCGCGCGAGCCGGCGCCCGTGATGCGGGCCGCCGGCGCGCGCGGAACGTCATACCCAGATTCCCGCCCCACATCATGAATACCGCCAACCGCAAACCCCTGCCCGGCACGTCGCTGGACTATTTCGACGCGCGTGCCGCGGTCGACGCGATCGCGCCCGGCGCCTACGACACGCTGCCGTACACGTCGCGCGTGCTCGCCGAAAACCTCGTGCGCCGCTGCGATCCGGCGATCCTCGCCGAGTCGCTGAAGCAGATCATCGAGCGCAAGCGCGAACGCGACTTCCCGTGGTTCCCGGCGCGCGTGGTGTGCCACGACATCCTCGGGCAGACGGCGCTCGTCGATCTCGCCGGCCTGCGCGATGCGATCGCCGACGGCGGCGGCGACCCGGCGAAGGTGAACCCGGTCGTGCCCGTGCAGCTGATCGTCGACCACTCGCTCGCCGTCGAGTGCGGCGGGTTCGATCCGGACGCGTTCGCGAAGAACCGCGCGATCGAGGATCGCCGCAACGAGGATCGCTTCCACTTCATCGAGTGGACGAAGAAGGCGTTCGAGAACGTCGACGTGATCCCGCCGGGCAACGGCATCATGCACCAGATCAATCTCGAGAAGATGTCGCCGGTGATCCAGGCGCACGACGGCGTCGCGTATCCGGACACCTGCGTCGGCACCGACAGCCACACGCCGCACGTCGACGCGCTCGGCGTGATCGCGATCGGCGTCGGCGGCCTCGAAGCCGAGAACGTGATGCTCGGCCGCGCGTCGTGGATGCGCCTGCCCGACATCGTCGGCGTCGAGCTGACCGGCAAGCGCCAGCCCGGCATCACCGCGACCGACGTCGTGCTCGCGCTGACCGAGTTCCTGCGCAAGGAAAAGGTGGTCGGCGCGTACCTGGAATTCCGCGGCGCAGGGGCGGCGAGCCTCACGCTCGGCGATCGCGCGACGATCTCGAACATGGCGCCCGAATACGGCGCGACGGCCGCGATGTTCTTCATCGACGGCCAGACGACCGACTACCTGCGCCTCACGGGCCGCAGCGACGAACAGGTGAAGCTCGTCGAGACCTATGCGAAGGCAGCGGGCCTGTGGGCCGACACGCTCGCCAACGCGCAATACGAGCGCACGCTGACGTTCGACCTGTCGAGCGTCGTGCGCAACATGGCCGGCCCGTCGAACCCGCACAAGCGGCTGCCGACGTCCGATCTCGCCGCGCGCGGGATTGCCGGCCAGTGGGAAGAAAAAGCGGGCGAGATGCCCGACGGCGCGGTGATCATCGCCGCGATCACGAGCTGCACGAACACCAGCAACCCGCGCAACGTGATCGCCGCGGCCTTGCTCGCCCGCAACGCGAACGCGAAGGGTCTCACGCGCAAGCCGTGGGTGAAGAGCTCGCTCGCGCCCGGCTCGAAGGCGGTCGAGCTGTATCTGGAAGAAGCGAACCTGCTGCCCGAACTCGAGAAGCTCGGCTTCGGCATCGTCGCGTTCGCGTGCACGACCTGCAACGGGATGTCGGGCGCGCTCGACCCGAAGATCCAGCAGGAAATCGTCGATCGCGACCTGTACGCGACGGCCGTGCTGTCCGGCAACCGCAACTTCGACGGCCGTATCCACCCGTATGCGAAGCAGGCGTTCCTCGCGTCGCCGCCGCTCGTCGTCGCGTATGCGATCGCCGGCACGATCCGCTTCGACATCGAGAAGGACGTGCTCGGCCACGACCCGGACGGCAAGCCCGTCACGCTGAAGGACATCTGGCCGACCGACGAGGAGATCGATGCGATCGTCGCGGCGAGCGTGAAGCCCGAGCAGTTCCGCAAGGTCTACGAACCGATGTTCGCGCGCAGCGCCGATGCGGGCGAGCGCGCGGCGCCGCTGTACGACTGGCGCGCGCAGAGCACGTACATCCGCCGTCCGCCGTACTGGGAAGGCGCGCTGGCCGGCGAGCGCACGCTGCAGGGCATGCGCCCGCTCGCGGTGCTCGGCGACAACATCACGACCGACCACCTGTCGCCGTCGAATGCGATCCTGCTGGATAGCGCGGCCGGCGAATACCTCGCGAAGATGGGCCTGCCGGAAGAAGACTTCAACTCGTACGCGACGCACCGGGGAGACCACCTGACCGCGCAGCGCGCGACCTTCGCGAACCCGACGCTGCTCAACGAGATGGCGGTCGTCGACGGCGCGGTGAAGAAGGGCTCGCTCGCGCGCGTCGAGCCGGAAGGCAAGGTCATGCGGATGTGGGAAGCGATCGAGACGTACATGAATCGCAAGCAGCCGCTGATCGTCGTGGCCGGCGCCGACTACGGCCAGGGCTCGTCGCGCGACTGGGCCGCGAAGGGCGTGCGGCTCGCGGGCGTCGAGGCGATCGCCGCCGAAGGCTTCGAGCGGATCCACCGCACGAACCTGATCGGGATGGGCGTGCTGCCGCTCGAGTTCAAGCCGGGCACGAACCGGACGACGCTCGGCATCGACGGCACCGAAACCTTCGACGTGATCGGCGAGCGCACGCCGCGCGCCGACCTGACGCTCGTGATTCACCGCAAGAACGGCGAGCGCGTCGAGGTGCCGATGACGTGCCGGCTCGATACGGCCGAGGAAGTGTCGATCTACGAAGCGGGCGGCGTGCTGCAGCGTTTCGCGCAGGACTTCCTCGAATCGTCGCAGGCGGCCTGACGGGCGCACATAGGGAACACAGACATGGCTCACATTCCTCAAATCAGGATTCCCGCGACTTACCTCCGCGGCGGCACCAGCAAGGGCGTGTTCTTCCGGCTGCAGGACCTGCCGGACGCCGCGCAGGCGCCGGGCGCCGCGCGCGACGCGCTGCTGCTGCGCGTGATCGGCAGCCCCGATCCGTACGGCAAGCAGATCGACGGGATGGGCGGCGCGACGTCGTCCACCAGCAAGACGGTGATCGTGTCGAAGAGCACGCGGCCCGGCCACGACGTCGACTACCTGTTCGGCCAGGTCGCGATCGACAAGGCGTTCGTCGACTGGACCGGCAACTGCGGCAACCTGTCGGCGGCCGTCGGCCCGTTCGCGATCAGCGGCGGTCTCGTCGATCCGGCGCGCGTGCCGCGCGACGGCGTCGCGACCGTGCGGATCTGGCAGGCGAACATCGGCAAGACCATCGTCGCGCACGTGCCGGTCACGAACGGCGCGGTGCAGGAGACGGGCGACTTCGAGCTGGACGGCGTCACGTTCCCGGCCGCCGAGGTGCAGCTCGAGTTCATGAACCCGGCCGCCGAGGAAGAAGGCGCGGGCGGCTCGATGTTCCCGACCGGCAACCTCGTCGACGATCTGGCGGTGCCGGGCGTCGGCACGCTGAAGGCGACGATGATCAACGCGGGCATCCCGACGATCTTCGTCGAGGCGGAAGCGATCGGCTACACGGGCACCGAGCTGCAGGACGCGATAAACGGCGATGCGAAGGCGCTCGAGAAGTTCGAGACGATCCGCGCGCATGGCGCGCTGCGCATGGGCCTGATCGATACGCTCGATGAAATCGCGACGCGGCAGCACACACCGAAGATCGCGTTCGTCGCGAAGCCGGCCGACTACGTCGCATCGAGTGGCAAGCGCGTGAACGCGGGCGACGTCGACCTGCTGGTGCGTGCGATGTCGATGGGCAAGCTGCATCACGCGATGATGGGCACGGCGGCGGTCGCGATCGGCACGGCCGCGGCGATCCCCGGCACGCTCGTCAATCTGGCGGCGGGCGGCGGCGAACGCAACGCGGTGCGCTTCGGCCATCCGTCGGGCACGCTGCGCGTCGGCGCGGAAGCGCAGCTCGAGAACGGCGAGTGGACCGTCACGAAGGCGATCATGAGCCGCAGCGCGCGCGTGCTGATGGAGGGTTGGGTGCGGGTGCCGGGCGACGCGTTCTGACGCGCGAACCGGGACGAGCATGGCTCACCGTGATCCCTGCAAAGCGGAATCCGCTGCGCAGGGATTTTTTGTTTGAGGCACGCGTGACGGATGCGACCCGGTACGCGACGCATGGGGCCGGCGCGTATACCGAAGCGTCGACCTGAACAGGAGAATCGCATGCCGCTCGATACACCGCTTTCCGGCATCCACATCGTCGAATTCGAAGGTCTCGGCCCCGGCCCGCTTGCGGGCTGGATGCTCGCCGGAATGGGCGCACGCATCACGCTGATCGCGCGCCCGTCCGGCCGTACGAGCGCGCCGGATGCGCTGCGGGCCCGCGACGGCGACCTGCTGCGCGAAGGCAAGACGATCGTCGAGCTCGACCTGAAGGCGCCGGCCGGCCACGCCGCCGCGCTCGACCTGATCGCGCAGGCCGACGCGCTGATCGAGGGGCTGCGGCCCGGCGTGATGGAGCGGCTCGGTCTCGGGCCCGACGATTGCGCGCGCCGCAACCCGAAGCTCGTGTACGGGCGGATGACCGGCTGGGGCCAGCAGGGCCCGCTCGCGGCCGCGGCCGGGCACGACCTGAACTACGTCGCGCTGACGGGGCTGCTGTCGCTGTCCGCGCCGCGCGACGGCCGGCCGGGCGTGCCGCCGACCGTCGTCGGCGATGCGGGCGGCGCGCTCGGGCTCGCGTTCGGGATCGTCTGCGCGCTGTTCGACGTGCGCGGCGGCGGGCCGGGGCGCGTGGTCGACGGCGCGATCGTCGACATCGTGTCGATGCTCGGCTCGCTTGCGCTGTGGGCGCGCGCGAACGGGCAGCTCGACGGCGCGCAGCCGAGCCTGTTCCACGATGCGCCGTTCTACGACGTGTACCGCTGCGCGGATGGCGAATGCGTGACGATCGGCGCGCTCGAACCGCCGTTCTATGCGTTGCTGGTCGAACGGCTCGGGCTGACCGACGTCGATCCGGCCTCGCAGTACGACCGCGCGCGCTGGCCGGCGCTGAAGACGCGTTTTGCCGACGTGTTCGCGCAGCAGCCGTCCGCACACTGGCGCGCGCTGCTCGAAGGCACCGACGCGTGTTTCGCGCCGGTGCTGAGCGTGGCCGACGCGGCCGCCCATCCGCACAACGCGGCGCGCGGGATCTATCGGACCGACGAGAACGGGAACGTGCGGGCGCGCGTGGCGCCGCGTTTTTTGCCGCTGGCTGACGACGCCGCCGGTTAGCGGCGCGAAGGCTTGCTGGGCGAAATCGGGTAGCGGCCGCTCAGACCGTTATCCGGCCAGTCTCAAGCCGTTTCCTCCGGCCCATCCGGCATCTTGCCGTCGCCGACGCGATTGATCGTGCCTTGCGCGATCGCGACGAGCCGCTCGTGATCGCCGTCGATGACGAACACGTGACACTGGCAGGTCGCCTGATGCCGCCCTGCATAGACGAGCTTCGCGCGCGCGACGAGCGTACCGTTCACGGCCGGCCGCAGGTAGTTGATCTTGTATTCGGCGGTGATCACGCGCGGGCCGAGCACGAGCGCGCCGGCGAACGTCAGCGCGTTGTCCGCGAGATAGCTGATGACGCCGCCGTGCACGAAACCGTGCTGCTGCCGCAGTTCCTCGCGCACGGGCAGACACAGCGACACTTCGTTGTCGCCGATATGCATCAGCTCCGTGCCCAGCAGCATGCTGAACGGTTGCGCGCGCAATGCGCCGCGCGCGTGGTCCGTGATGTCGGTCATCGAACTTCCCTCGAAATGAGTGCCCGCTTGCGCTGAACTCTAGGAAGGGGGCTGCGGATAAGCAAGGAAATTCGTCCGCGTTTCGTGCAAATTCCAGTGCGATGCGACGCGATTATTGCGTCACATACCGGAGATCTCGCGGTTTGCCGGCGATTCCGCGGGAATGCGCGGGCAACGCGAACTTTGCCGCCGTCCGTTCCTAAAGTCCGACGAAGAAATGCCGCTAATGCCGGGGCATTGCCTCATCGTCCGCTCTCCAGGAATCTCCCCATGTTCGGAAAAATCAAGCTCGCGTCGGGTCTGCTCGGCGTGTTGACCGTGTTTTGCCTCTTCCTGCTCGCGATCGAAGCACTCGGCTTCTGGGCGCTCACGTCGACGCGCAGCGGCGTCGACGACCTGTCGAACGTCGCGATCGCGCAGGTCGACGCGGCCAGCCGGGCGACCGAGCAGCTGCTCGACGCACGCATCAACCTGTCGCGCGCCGGCACGCGGATGGTGCGCGGCGGCCCGAAGCCCGAAGACATCATCCGCCATGCAGGCGCGTCGCTCGCGGAAGCGGACAAGGCGTTCGCCGTGCTGACGGCCGCGCAGGCGGTCGACGACACGAACCGCGCGCGCGTCGCGGCGCTCACCGAGCGCTATCGCGCGCTGCGCGGCGCGCTGGGCGAACTCGTGCAGTTCCTCGACGCCGACAACATCCAGGCGTTCCTCGACCAGCCGACGCAAAGCATCCAGGACGCCTATGTCGCCGAACTGCACCGCTTCACCGACTATGGCGGCGCATCGAGCCGCGCGGCGCTCGACACGATCGACGGCGGCATGCTCTGGTTCAAGTCGGTCGGCATCGTGCTGCTGGTGGCGATGCTCGCGGCGAGCGCCGCGATCTACGCGGCCGCCCGGCGCGCGGTCGTCGCGCCGCTGGAGGAAGCCGGCCGCCATTTCGAGCGGATCGCGCAGGGCCGGCTCGACGAAGCCGTGCGCGCGGGCGGCGTGTTCGAGATCGACCGGATGCTGCGCGGCCTCGCGACGATGCAGACGAGTATCGCGGGCACCGTGCGCACGGTGCGCCACGCGTCCGACGCGATCCACCTCGGTGCGGGCGAGATCGCGGGCGGCAACGCCGACCTGTCGGCGCGCACGGGCACGCAGGCCGCGTCGCTGGAGGAAACCGCCGCGAGCATGGAGGAACTGACGGCGACCGTCCGGCAGAACACCGACAGCGCACGCGCGGCCAGCGCGCTGGCCGATGCGGCGCTCGAAGCGACGGGCCACGGCGGCGGCGTGGTCGACAGCGTGATCGACCGGATGCGCGGCATCGCGCAGAGTTCGGGGCGGATCGCGGAGATCATCTCGGTGATCGACGGCATCGCCTTCCAGACCAACATCCTCGCGCTGAACGCGGCGGTCGAGGCCGCGCGGGCCGGCGAGCAGGGGCGCGGCTTCGCGGTGGTCGCGGGCGAAGTGCGCTCGCTCGCGCAGCGCAGCGCGCAATCGGCGAAGGAGATCAAGGCGCTGATCGAGGATTCGGTCGCGCAGATCAACGGCGGCGCGGAGCTCGTCGAGCGCGCGGGTGACGCGATGCGGACGGTGTCGGCGTCGATCACGCGCGTCGTGCAGACGATGTCGGAGATCACCGCCGCGTCGGTCGAGCAGAGCGTCGGGATCGAGCAGGTGAACCAGGCCGTCACGCAGATGGATCAGCTGACGCAGCAGAACGCGGCGCTGGTCGAGGAAGTGGCGGCGGCAGCCGCGTCGCTGAACGACCAGACCGCGCACCTGATGCAGGCGGTGTCGGTGTTCGAGCTGGGCGACGGACGTGCGGCACGCGGCGAGCGCGCGGCGCCGTCGTTCGCCGGAGCAGGTTACGAACCGGCCGGCAGCGCCGCGTAGGCGGTCGCGAGGTGGTAGGGCGTCGTCGACGGCATGTCGGCGCGCGCCACCTGCCCGTCGGCCGTCTTGCACTCGAACCAGCCGCGCGGATGCAGGAAGCGCGCGGCGAACCGTTCGATCTGCCGCGCGAGCGGCGCGGAGGCCGGCGTGCCGCCGTGCGTCGCGAGCGCACGCAGGTATTCGGTCTGCGCCCAGATCCGCTGCGTGCCGTCGACGCACGCGCCTTGCGCGTCGAGCGCCGCGCAGACGCCGCCCGTCTGCGGATCGACGCCGTATTGCTCCGCGAACGTGAACGCGCGCGACAGCGCGGCGGGGAGCCCGGTCTGCGCGAGCCGCGCGCCGGCCGCGTCGACCAGATAGAACCACTCGAACTGATGGCCGGGCTCGAAACGGTTGTCGGCCGCGCCCAGCGGCAGTTCGGCCACGCAGCCGGCCGCCGCGTCGACGAACGTGCGCTCGACGGCCTGCGCGGTGCGCATGAGCGCATCGTCGAACGCCGCGTCGCCGAATGCGTCGGCGGCCGCGAGCCACGCTTCGGTCAGGTGCATCAGCGGATTCTGCAGCGCGCCGCTGCCGGAGGACGAGAAATCGGCGTGGCGGGCCGCATCCAGCAGCGCGTCGCCGCGACGCGGCGAGAAGCGGTCCTGGATCAGCGCGGCGGTCTCCTCGGCGACCGCGCGCGCGGCGGCGTCGCCCGCCGCCGCGTGCCACGCAGCGCATGCGAACACGATGAACGCGTGCGTATAGAGATCCTTGGTCGTATCGAGCGGCGCGCCCTGCGCGTCGACGCTGTAGATCCAGCCGCCGTGGCGCGCGTCGCGAAAGCGCCGGCACAATGCGTCGAACAGCGCGGCCGCGTGCGCGGTGTCGCCGGCCTGCGCGAACACGAACAGTTGCCGTGCGCACGCCATTGCGCGATAACGGGTGACGGGCAGCGGCGCGTGGGTGGCCGGATCGACGGCCTCGAACGGCAGTTGCAATGTCTGGTCGAACCCTGAACCGCGCCAGATCGGCAAGACGACGTGCGCGAAATGGTGGCGCAGCTGGGCGGCCTGGGCGGAAGCGGAGTCGGAAACGGGCATGACAGGGTTGAGCGCTTGGATCGAAACGTGTCGGCGCGGCCCGGAGGATCGGCACGGCCGGGGCCAAGGATAAAACATTCCGCGCGGCCGGCACCAGAAAAAGGAGAGAAATCGGATGCTCAGCAACCTGGAACTCGTGATGCGGCTTGTTCTCGCGGCGGCGCTCGGCAGCGTCATCGGCTTCGAGCGCGAGCGCCTGTCGTGGGCGGCCGGCCTGCGCACGCACATGCTGGTGTGCGTCGGCTCGACGCTGATCATGATCGTGTCGGCGTTCGGTTTCGCCGACGTGCTCGGCAGCAGCGACCACATCGTGCTCGATCCGTCGCGGATCGCCGCGCAGGTCGTGTCGGGCATCGGCTTCCTCGGCGCGGGCTCGATCCTGCTGCGCGGCGAGATCGTGCGCGGGCTGACGACGGCCGCGAGCCTGTGGTCGGTCGCCGCGATCGGCCTCGCGGTGGGCGGCGGGCTCTACGTCGCGTCGATTTCGGCGACGATCATCATCCTGATCATCCTGGCCGGCATCAAGCCGCTGGAGCGGCGCTACTTCACGGTGCGCCAGCGGCGCCAGCTCGCGCTGACGGTCGTGAGCGGCGCGTTGACGTTCGATTCGCTGCACGCGGCGCTCGGCGCGGACAGTGCGCGCGTGAAGCAGTTCATCGTGCAGCGCGCCGACGACACGGGCGAGCACGACGAAGTGCGCATCGCGCTCGCGCGGGTGTCGGAACTCGAATACCAGGCGATCTGCGACAAGCTGCGTGCGCTGAAGGGCGTCACGCGCTTCGAAGAGGGCAACGGGCTGTCGGGCGACGAATAGGCTGAATCGGCAACGGGGCATGCGACAATGGCCGACCACCGATTCCGTTCGACATCCGGGTCCGCGCCCGCGGGCCCCGCCATCCGATTTCCATGACCGAATCCGTTTCCTCGCCTCGCCCCCGCTCCCGTTCCAGTCGTTCGTCGACCCGTTCCCGCCAGCGCTCGACCGCTGCCGCGGGCAGCACGTCCGCGAGGGCGACGGCCCGGCCCGGCAGCGCGTCGGCAGGCGATGCGTCGCGGGACGAACGGACGCTCGACCTGTTCGGCGATCCGGTGCTCGAGCCGGGCGAGCGTGCGCCGGTTGCGGCGCGCGATGAGGTCGTCGTGGAAGCCGACGCGGCGGCCGGTGCCGCGGACGGGCGACAGGCCACGCTGGACGGGTTCATCGCGCCGGAAGGGGCGGCCGCGGGGCACACGACAGATGGAGGCGCAGCGACGCAGGATGTTGTGGTCGCGGTCGACGGTGTTCCGACGCCTGAAGGCAGGGTGGCCGCGATCGTCGACGGCGTATCTGCCGATGTTGGCGCCGCGAAGGCAGCCGATTTGCCTGCGGCCGAGGGTGTTGCCGCGACGGTCAGCGGCGTCGTGAACGCGGTGACCAAGCTGCAAGTGTCTGATGGCGTTGCGGCGAAGGCAGCCGAATCGCCAGCGGCTGGTGATGAAGCCGCGAAGCCTGCGGCCGAGGTTGCGGCCGTCAAATCCCGCGAAGGGAAATCCTCCGGCGATGCCGTGAAGGAGCGCCGCCCGTCGTCGGGCGGCAAACGCCGGGCGGCTGCCGGCGCAAGCGAAGCAGCGGCGGTGCAATCCGCGCCGGCTGCGACGAGCGTTGACGCGGCACCGGAAGCGGTCGAATCGACCCGCTCGCCGGACGTCACCGCTGCGCCTGCCGAGCCGCAGTCGCCGGTACAACCTGCCGAGCCGGCAATTGCCGCGAATTCGGCGGTACCCGAGGAAGCGACCGCGCACTCCGACGTTCCACCACCCGTCACGCAGCCTGTGGCTTCCGCCGCGTCCTTCGTGACGAAGCCGTCGGCGGAACGCGCGCAACCGGCCGCGCCGGTCTTCGATCCGGACACGCACCTGCGCCCGCTGACCGACCGGTTCGCCGCGCTGCAGGCCGACGTGGACGGCCTGACGCGCACGGCCGATCGCGAGATGCGCCGCGTCAACCGCCTGCTGCTGGCGCTGGCCGTCGTCGTGCTGGTGGGGCTCGTCGCGCTGGTGCTGCAAACGCGGCAGATCGCGCAACTGAAGCAGGACGTCGCCACGAAGCAGCAACGGATCGACCGCCTCGCGGCCGATCTGTCGACGCAGCAGGCGACGCTGCTGACGCTCGAGGAACACCACGAAGCGCTCCTGTCGCAAGTCGACCGGCTGCAGCGCGCGGCGAACCGCGACGCGGTTGTCGCCAAGCGGACCCGTCGGGCGCGCTGATCGCTCCGACCCTATCCTGGAAGCCTTGCGGGACAACGATCGCCGTTTCGCGCCCGCGATCGGCCGTCGCGCGCCTGCGGCAAACTGATGCGGCTCACTGGCAGGATTCAGGGAAAACCCTTAGAATGGAGTCAATCTAAGGGAAAACCCTAGCCACATCTGTCAGGAGTCTCACATGAGCTTCATCCTCGCCCTGCTGCAAAAGATCGACGACCTGTTCGTGTCGCCGCACCTGCCCCTTGACGCCGAATACTCGTACGCTGCGCGTCGTGCCGAAGCCGAGCGCGTGCGCCGTGCGCACCTCGTGCCGATCGTCCTGTACCGTCGCTGATTCGCTGATTCGCTGATTCGCTGATTCGGCGCGGCGCTCGCCGCACCTGCCTGTCCGTTTTCCACCGCCGCATTGCGCGCCGGTGCGACCGTCCCGCTACACTGGAAGTCCGATTCTGTTTACGGCGACCGGGCCATGCTGCAGATGCGGCCGATGACGGCCGGCGAATTCCATGCGTACCGCACGCGAGCCATCGACGGCTACGCGCGCGATCTCGTTTCATCCGGACAAAACGCTGTCGAAGACGCCGCCGATCGTGCGCGCGCCTGTTTCGACACGCTGCTGCCGGACGGCCTGCTGACCGCCGGCCAGACCCTCGTGATGCTCATCGACGGCGCCAGCGGCGACGCGGTGGGCGACCTCTGGTACGCGATCGTGCCCGAAGGGCCGAACCGCACGCTGTTCATCTACGACCTCGACATCGCTCCGTCCCGGCGCCGCCAGGGCTGGGCCACGCGCACGCTCGAGGCGCTCGACGCCGAGGCACGCCGGTACGGCGTCACCGAGATCGGCCTGTCGGTGTTCAATCACAACACGGCGGCCCGTGCGCTGTATCGCGCATGCGGCTTCGCGCCGATCACGACGACACTGATCAAGCCGGTCGTTTCAGACTGAGTCAACTGGACGTCACAACCTGCCGATCCGGCGCGCCGCAACCGGCCAACGCCGGCAATCCTCCCGATCCTTCCTGTCGGCCGATAGCCGAACGGCCATTCGGCCGTCCAGCCATCGGCACCGGCACGCATCAGCGTGCGCGGCCTTTCCATCTCCGCAACAGCAACGCGTTGGTCACGACGCTGACGCTGGAAAACGCCATCGCCGCGCCCGCGATCACCGGGTTCAGCAGGCCGAATGCCGCGAGCGGCACGCCGACGAGGTTGTAGACGAAGGCCCAGAACAGGTTCTGCTGGATCTTCCGGTACGTGCGTTTCGAGATGTCGATCGCGTCGGCGACGAGCGCCGGGTCGCCGCGCATCAGCGTGATGCCGGCCGTGTGCATCGCGACGTCCGTGCCGGTCGCCATCGCGATCCCGACATCGGCGGCGGCGAGCGCGGGCGCATCGTTGATCCCGTCGCCGACCATCGCGACGACCCCGCCGTGCGTGCGTTTCAGCTCGGCGACGACGCGCGCCTTGTCGTCGGGCAGCACCTGCGCATGCACTTCGCCGATGCCGAGCGACGCCGCCACGGCCGCCGCGCTGCCGCGGTTGTCGCCGGTCACGAGCGCGCTGACGACGCCGCGCGCCGACAGCGCCGCGATCGCGTCGCGGGCGCCCGGCTTCACGGTATCGCCGAATGCGATCAGCGCGATCAACGCGCGCGGCGCATCGGCACGCATCAGCCACGAAATCGTGTTGCCGGCGCGTTCGAGTTCGGCCGCGCGGGCATCGAGCTCGGGCGGCACCGCGATGCCGAGCTCGTCGCGCCAGCGCGTGCTGCCGAGCGCGAGCAGCTGCCCGCCGACGCGCGCTTCCACGCCGCGTCCGGCCACCGCGCGTGCATCGACCGCGACGGCCGGCGGCGTCGTATCGTCGCGCGCCGCTACGTCCGCATCGTGTGCGGCGACCACGGCACGCGCGAGCGGGTGGTCGCTCTGACGCTGCACGGCCGCCGCGAGCGCGAGCGCTGCGTCGCGCGGTACGCCGACGGCTTCGAATGCCGTCACGGACGGCTTGCCTTCGGTCAGCGTGCCGGTCTTGTCGAAGGCGATCACGGTCGTGCGCTGCGCGAGTTCGAGCGCCTGCGCGTCCTTGATCAGCACGCCGTGCCGCGCCGCGACGCCGGTGCCGGCCATGATCGCGGCGGGCGTCGCGAGACCGAGTGCGCACGGGCAGGCGATCACGAGCACCGCGACCGCGTTGAGGATCGCGGTTTCCATCCCGGCGCCCGCGATCAGCCAGCCGACCAGCGTCAGCACCGCGATGCCGAGGATCGCCGGCACGAACACTTCGCTGACGCGATCGACGAGCCGCTGGATCGGCGCCTTCTCGGCCTGCGCGGATTCGACGAGGCGAATGATGCGCGCGAGCGTCGTCTCCGCACCGATCGCGGTGGTTGCGACGACGAGCGCGCCTTCGCCGTTGATCGAGCCGGCCGTGACGGGGTCGCCGTCGTCCTTCGGCACGGGCAGGCTTTCGCCGGTGATCAGCGATTCGTCGATGTGCGAGCGGCCCGACACGATCCGGCCGTCGACGGGCACGCGTTCGCCCGGGCGGATGCTGACCTGTGTGCCGACGCGCACCTGCGCCAGCGGTACGTCGCGTTCGACGCCGTGCTCGACGACGCGCGCGCGGTCGGGACGCAGCGCGTTCAGCGCGCGGATCGCCTCGGTGGTCTGGCGCTTTGCGCGCGATTCGAGCCATTTGCCGAAGCGCACGAGCGTGACGATCACGGCCGACGCCTCGAAATACAGGTGGCCGGGATGCGCGGGATCGCGCAGCAGCATCCACAGGCTCAGGCCATACGCGGCCGACGTGCCGAGCGCGACGAGCAGGTCCATGTTGCCGGTGCGCGCCTTCACCGCATGCCAGGCCGCGCGGTAGAAGCGTGCGCCGAAGCCGAACTGGACGATCGACGCGAGCACGAGCTGGAGCCAGCCCGGCAACATCAGGTCGATGCCGAACGGCGCGACCAGCATCGGCGCGACGAGCGGCGCGCTCAGTACCGCCGACCAGATCACGAGGTTGCGTTCGCGCACCGCTTCGCGACGCTTGCGGGCGTCGGGGTCCTGCGCGGGGCTGGCCGGTTGCGCGTCGGCGCCGGTCGTGGCGCCGGCTGACGGCGCGGCGGCGAGCGCTGCACGGTAGCCGGCTGTGGTGACTGCCGCGATCAGCGTGGCGGCGTCGAGTGCGCCGGCGCCGTGCACCGACGCGCGCTCGGTCGCGAGATTGACCGTCGCGCGCGCGACGCCCGGCACGGCGGCCAGCGCTTTTTCGACGCGGCCGGCGCAGGACGCGCAGGTCATCCCGCCGATGTCGAGTTCGAAGTCGGCGGAGGCGGGCGAGGCGGCGGGCGGCATCGCGGCAGCGACCGGTGTCGCGCCGTAGCCGGCCTGTTTCACTGCTTCGGCGAGTCGCGCGGCGGACACGTTGGCCGATGCGTCGACGGTGGCGCGTTCGGTCGCCAGGTTGACCGACGCGCGCGTGACGCCCGGCACGTTTGCCAGTGCCTTTTCGACGCGCGACACGCACGACGCGCAGGTCATTCCATCGATATCGAGTTCGATCGTGGCAGCGGCGGGAGGAAGCGCAACCGCTGCGGACGGCGCTTCTTCACGCAGCGCACGCGCCGCAGGTGCGGTCGCGACGGCTTCGACCGCCGCTTCGCGCACGGCTGCGCGGTAGCCGGCCTCACGAATTGCATCGACGAGCCGGCCGGGCTCGACCGTGTCCTGCGCGGTGACCGTCGCCGCATGCGCGTCGAGATCGACCGCCGCATCGACGACGCCCGGCACGGCGGCCAGCGCGCGCTGCACGCGGCCCGTGCAGCCGCCGCAATGCATGCCGTCGACGCTCAGTTCGATCGTTTGCAACGCTGCGGAGGCAAGTGGTTCAGTCATGTCGGATTCCCCAAAAGCGCGGTGTGTGCCGCGAATGGTTCCAGTATCAACATTCCCATGATGGTAAGGTCAAGGGGGGCGACGATCCGGTGCATCGTTTGAATGTGGTGCCGGATCATTCCCGGCCGCCACCGCCCTTCCCGCCGGCAACCGAACTACCGCCCGACCTGTTATTCGGCATATTGGGGGATGCCCTTAGGCGCTATGATACCGGCCTGACATCAGCGCCCACCGTTGCGAAACGTTGCGAAACGGCATCCGGGCAGGCTGGGGTGCCTTGCATTCGCCGTTCGCGAGACGAACAAGGCGTTGACTGAAAAGAACGATATTGGCCAGTAATCGATGATTGAAAACCTGCAGGAATCAGTTTCCCTGCGGCGCGCGTGCGCGTCGCTGGCGATCGCGGCGCTGCTCGCGGGGTGCGCGTCGCAACCGGACGCGATCCAGCGGAAAACCGGCTGGATGCGCGCGGAAGTCGCCGACTCCTATGTCTATGCGTATCCGCTCGTGCTGATGGACGTCGCGAAGGAAGCGGCGACGGGCGGCGACGGCGCGCAACCGGGGCAGGCGCCGCTCAACACGCTGCGCCACGCGCAGGCGCTGCCGCCCGTCGGCGCGGTCAATCCGCCGCTGCCGGGCGTCGATACGCTCGACTCGACCGGCTGGCTCGACATCGCCGCCGAACCCGTGATCGTCACGCTGCCCGACACGCGCGGCCGCTACTGGGATGCCCGCGCGCTCGACATGTGGACGAACGTGCTGTGGTCGTCGTCGAGTGTTGCAGGACGCACGGCCCGCGGCGGCGCGCGATCGCAAACGATTGCCTTCGTCGCGAAGGACTGGCAGGGCACGCTGCCGAAGGGCGCGCTGCGCGTCGACGTGCCGTCCGGCAACGCGTGGCTCGAAGTCCGGCTGCAGACGAGCGGCGGGCGCGACCTGACGAACGTGAAGAAGCTGCAGCGCGCGATCCGCGTGGTGCCGCTGTCTGTTTACACAGGCGCCGCGCGCGGCGCGTCGGTCGCGGTCCATGCGGGCAGCGCGCCGTCCGAAGCGGTAGGCGGCGGCACGCCGGCCGAGCAGGTGGCCGCGCTCGACCCGAAGGCGTTCTTCACGCGCTTCGCGCAGGCGCTGCAGGACAACCCGGCGCCGGCCGACGACGCGCATGCGCAGGAACTGCTCGGCGACATCGGCGTGACGGCCGGCTACCCGGTGCTGTGGACGGGCGACCGCCTGACGGCCGCGACGGCCGGCGTCGCCGAGGCGCGCGCGCGGCTCGCGACGCCGCCGTCGAACCTGCTCAACGCGAACGGCTGGAGCTGGATCGGCGACACGGCCGGCAAGTACGGCCAGGACTACACGCTGCGCGCATACGCTGCCTACACGCAGTTCGGCACCGCGACGCGCGACGACGAGACGCTCGCGGTCGTCCGCGTCGACAGCGACGGCCATGCGCTGAACGGCGCGAACCGCTACGTGCTGCATTTCGCGCCGGGCGCGCTGCCGCCGGCCCGCGCGTTCTGGACGCTCACGCCCTACACGACGAACGGCGCGCTGCCCGACGTCGGGGCGGCGCGCCGCTCGCTCGGCGATCGCGACCGGCTGCGCCGCAACCACGACGGCTCGATCGACATCGTCGTGTCGGCATCGCCGGGCGGCGCGCATGCGGGCAACTGGCTGCCGGCGCCGCGCACCGACTTCGCGCTCGCGTTGCGCCTGTACGCACCGAAGCCGCAGGCGAGCGACGGGTCGTGGATGCCGCCCGTCGTCGTCCGGAAATGAACGGTTGACCGCCGCCGCTGTCCGACCGGCGGGCGCGCGGCGGCGCCCGAACCCCGTATCGTCACCTCCTGAGCCTATACTTTCGGGATAGCGTGCGTGCCGCCCGGTTGTCCGGCGCGGCCCGGCATCCATTCCCGAGGCATTCAAGCATGGCAAGCGCAGACAAAGAAACCGTATCCTCGACCCTCCATGCCCTCGGTGGCGTTGCACGCTCGCGCCGGACCCGGCGTATCGGCATCGGCGTGCTGATCTTCCTCGTATTGTTCGGACTGCTCGGGTTCTTCGCGGCGCCGCCGCTGATCCGCCACGTCGCCGAACAGCAGCTGAGCAAGCAGCTCGACCGGCCGGCCACGATCCAGCGGATCGCACTGAACCCGTACACGCTGAACCTCGAAGCCGACGGCATCCACCTCGGCGAGCGCGGCGGCCAGGGCGACTTCATCGACATCGGCAAGCTCGTCGTGAGGCCGTCGTGGTCGTCGCTGTTCCGCGGCGCGCCGATCGTCAACGAAATCCGGCTCGATTCACCGCGCTTTCATATCGTCCGCTACGACGCGCAGCGCTTCAACTTCACCGACCTGATCGAGAAGTTCTCCGCGCCGTCGCCGAAGCCCGCAAGCAAGCCGACGCAGTTCTCGGTGTCGAACATCCAGGTCGACGACGGCCGGATCGACTTCGACGACCGCCTGCTGAACGAAAAGCACGTGGTCGACAACTGGACGCTCGGCATCCCGTATGTCGCGACGCTGGCCTCGAAGACCGACATCTTCGTCGAGCCGAAGCTGCGCGCGCGCTTCGACGGCAGCCCGATCTCGATCGACGGCAAGACCAAGCCGTTCGCGCAGTCGCGCGAATCGGAGATCGCGCTGAAGTTCGACCGCCTCGACGTGCCGAAGCTGATCTCGTACGTGCCGGCGAAGCTGCCGGTGGCCGTGACGAGCGGCCTGCTGAGCAGCAACCTCACGGTCAATTTCGTGATGAGCGGCGAGACGCCCGCGCTGCGCGTGTCCGGCACCGTCGACCTGAACGACGCGAAGGTGACGGACCATGCGTCCGCGCCGCTGTTCGCCGCGCACGGCGTGCACGTCGCGGCGGCCAGCCTCGAGCCGCTGCGCAACGCGATGCACTTCGACGAGATCAGGCTCGACCAGCCGGTGGTCGACCTGGCGCGCGACAAGCAGGGCGTGCTGAACGTCGAGAAGCTCGTCGCGCAGCCGGCCGCCGCCCCGAAGGCCGAAGCCGGCAAGCCGGCCGCGTCGGGCGCCGCCGCCGCTTCCGTCGCCGCAGCCAGCGGTGCGAAGGCCGACACTGCCGCCGCCGCTGCGAAGGAAACGCCGCCGTTCGACCTGACGATCCGTCATTTCGCGATCGACGGCGGCACGGTCAACGTCGACGACCGCGTGCCGGCGACGCCGACCGCGATGTCGCTGACGAAGCTCGCCGCGACGCTCGACGGCTTCTCGCTGCTGGGCAAGACGCCCGCGAAATACACGCTGTCGACGTCGCTGTCGCACGGCGGCGACGTGACGGCCGAAGGCGCGTTCAACCTGGCGGACAAGCAGGCCGACACGAAGCTGACGGTCGCCGCGCTCGCGCTGCCGGCGCTGCAGCCGTACCTCGGCGAGGCGACGCGCGCGCGCGTGCTCGACGGCACGCTCGGCGCGACCGTCAACGCGAAGACCGACTGGGGCAAGACGCCGCTCGCCGCGGAAGTCGCCGACAGCACGATCAGCCTGAAGTCGCTGAAGATCGCCGCGCCGGACAACAAGGCGCCTGCGGTCGTGCTGCCCGACGCGAGCGCGAAGATCGCGAAGGTCGACGTCGCCGCGCGCACCGCGGAGATCGCGAGCGTCGACGCGAGCGGGCTCGCACTGGACGTGAAGCGCCTGAAGGACGGCAAGATCGACCTCGCGTCGCTGGCCGAACCCGCGCAGGCGTCGGTGCCGAAGCGCACGGTCGCGCGCAAGGCCGAGGCCGCCGCGCCGTCGTGGCACTACCGGATCGATGCGCTGAACGTGAAGGATTCGTCCGCGAACTTCACCGACCTGTCGACGCCGCGCCCGGTGAAGCTGGCGATCAAGCCGCTGGAGCTGTCGGTGCAGAAGCTGAGCGACGACATGACGAAGCCGCTGCCCGTGCAGCTGAAGGCGACGCTGAACCGCAAGGGCTCGCTGAACGTGACGGGCGACGTGACCGCGCAGCCGCTGAAGCTCGGCCTGAAGATCAACGGCAACCGCCTCGACGCGGCCGCGTTCGAGCCGTACTTCGGCAGCGCGCTGAACGCGACGATCGCGAGCGCGCTGCTCAACGCGCAGGGCAACCTGACGTTCGCGCAGGTGAAGGACACGCCGCGCGCGACCTATCGCGGCGACGTCGCGCTGGTCGACGTGCGGATGCTCGACAAGGCGACGTCCGACCCGTTCGCGGGCTGGCGCTCGCTCGCGCTGTCGAACCTGAAGGCGAACTACGACGAGAAGGGCACCGACATCGACGCCGCGCGCGTGACGTTCTCGAACTTCTATGGCCGCGTGCTGCTCGATGCGCAGGGGCGGCTGAACCTGAAGGACGTGGTCGCGAAGGAGTCGGGCCCCGCGCAGTCGCTCACGCGTGACGCGAGCAAGGGCGAGCCGGTGCCGCTGTCGCCGCAGGCCGCGTCGGCGCCGGCCGCCGCGCAGCAGGCTTCGGCGCCCGCACCCGCGTCCGCGCCGGTGGTCGTGAAGGCCGCGACGCCGCCGCAGAACCCGGTGCGGATGCACTTCGGCCAGCTCGTGCTGCAGGACGGCCGCGTGACCTACACGGACAACTTCATCAAGCCGAACTACACGGCGAACCTCGTCGCGATCAAGGGCACGGTCGGCGCGTTCGGCACGGATTCGACGACGTCCGCGCCGGTCGACGTCGCCGCGAACCTCGCGGGCAACGGGCCGATCTCGATCAAGGGCTCGGTGAACCCGCTGATCGAGAAGCCGGCGCTCGACCTGACGGCGACCGCGCACGACATCGAGCTGACCAACCTGACGCCGTACTCGGCGAAGTACGCCGGCTATCCGATCACGAAGGGCAAGCTCAACGTCGACCTGCACTACCAGCTCGCGAACGACCAGCTGTCGGCGAACAACCACATCTTCATCGACCAGCTCACGTTCGGCGATCGCGTCGAGAACGACACCGCGACGAAGCTGCCGGTGAAGCTCGCGATCTCGCTGCTGAAGAACACGCGCGGCCAGATCGACGTGAACCTGCCGGTGTCGGGTTCGCTGTCGAATCCGGAATTCAGCGTCGGCGGGCTGATCTGGCACGCGGTGCTGAACCTGATCGCGAAGGCCGTCACGTCGCCGTTCACGCTGCTCGCGAACGCATTCGGCGGCGGCGGCGAGGATCTCGGCTACGTCGAGTTCGCGCCGGGCTCGTACGAGCTGACCGACGCGCAGCAGAAGAAGCTCGACACCGTCGTGAAGATGCTGACCGAGAAGTCGTCGATCCGCCTCGACCTGATCGGCCGCGTCGATCCGGCGCAGGACACGTCGGGGCTGCGCGACGCGTACGTCGAGCGGCTGGTGCGCCAGCAGAAGCTGAAGGACGTGGTCGGCCAGGGCGAGAGCATCGATCCGATGTCGGTGAAGGTCGACAAGGGCGAATACTCGAAGTACCTGACGCGCGCGTACAAGGCCGCCGACTTCAAGAAGCCGCGCAATCTGGTCGGCCTGCAGAAGACGCTGCCCGATGCGGACATGAAGCAGGCGCTCGCCGATCACGCGCCGGCCGACGACAACGCGCTGCGTGCGCTCGCGCAGCAGCGCGCGCAGGCCGTGCGCCAGTACCTCGACGGGAAGATCGATTCGAGCCGCGTGTTCGTCGTCGCGCCGAAGCTCGACGCGAAGGGCATCTCGGACAAGGGCGCGACGACCCGCGTCGACTTCGGGCTGCAGTAAGCCTTACCGCCCTCCGCCGCCGCGTCTGCACCTGCCGGGCGCGGCGGTTTCTTTTCAGCGCGCGGCGATCGCCGGTTCGCGCTTGTCCAGTTCCTTCCTCGCGGCCAGCGGCAGACGCGCGTCGTCCCACTGCGTCAGCCATTCGATTTCCTTCGCGGTGAACACCTGTCCGTAGTTGCGCAGCGCGTACTGCAGCGCGTCGACGACGTGGTGGCGAATGATTTCGGGGGTGCGTGCATCGTCCAGCACGAACCGGAGAGCTTCCAGGGTCGACATACTCGTGCTCCGGGTCAGGGAAAACCCTTTATCACACGCCAATAGTCGCGGGCCAAGCCGAAAAAAAATCCCGCCGCACGGGCCGGTGCACGCGACGGCCGCACATTGCGACCGATTCATGTCACTTGCGATTGGTTACGTTTGACAGAGAACAGAAAGCCTTGCTTCATGCGACCGCCGCACGATCCGGCGATATTTTGCGCGCCTGATGGCAAGTCGTGCAGTTCAACGTCAATCGATGAGGTGGGGTGATGATTTCCAGGTTCGTCAAGCAACGAAAAATGGCGGTGGTGGTGGCGGGCGCGCTGGCGCTCGCAAGCGCGGGCGCGTATGCGGCGCAGCAGGATGGCAACAGCCAGGGCGAGAACGGCGGCAATGCGCGCCGCGTGGTGAAGCACGTGCTGCTGCTGAGCGTCGACGGTCTGCACGAGCAGGATCTCGCGCGCTGCATCGGCGCGAACACGTGCCCGAACATCGCGGTGCTCGCGAAGAGCGGCGTGACGTACACGAATGCGTATACGCCGGGCCTGTCGGATTCGTTCCCGGGCCTCGCGGCGCTCGTGACGGGCGGCTCGCCGAAGACGGCCGGCCTGTTCTACGACGTGTCGTATGACCGCAACCTGTATGCGCCGGGCGATACGACGTGCTCGGGCAAGCAGGGCTGGAACGTCGTGTTCGACGAAACGACCGGCATCGACGCGATCAACGGCGGCAAGCTCGTGCACCTCGACGGCGGCGGCGCGTTCAACCCGCAGGCGATTCCGCATGCCCGCGTGAACGGCCAGTGCGTGTCCGTCTATCCGCACAACTACGTGAAGACCAACACGGTGTTCGAAGCCGTGAAGGCCGGCGTGCCGAACGCGCACACCGCGTGGGCCGACAAGCACGCGTGGGGCTACGACTGGCTGAACGGCCCGTCGGGCAACGGCGTCGACGACATGATGCGCACCGAGATCAACTCGATCGACCCGGCGACGAATACCGACTACACGGACGTCTATTCGCACACCGCGCGCTTCGACAACCTGCACGTGCAGGCGCTGATCAACCAGATCGAAGGCCGCGACTCGACGGGCACGAAGAGCGCGCCGGTGCCGACGCTGTTCGGCGCCGACTTCCAGACGCTGAGCGTCGCGCAGAAGTCGCCGGTCGCGAAGGGCGGCGGCTATCTCGACGCCGACTTCACGCCGAACGGGCAGGTCGCGAACGCGATCACGTACGTCGACAACTCGATCGGCCATGTCGTCGCGGCGCTGAAGCAGGCGAACCTGTACTCGTCGACGGCCGTGATCGTCACGTCGAAGCACGGCCAGTCGCCGACCGATCACACGAAGCTCGTGAAGAACGGCGACACGCTGACGAAGCTGCTCGAAACGAACAACTACCTCGACCCGAACGGCAACTTCGGCCAGAACAACACGACGACGGGCAACCTGAACGACGGTTCGGGCCTGGTCGGCACGGGCTTCGTGCAGACCGACGACGTCGGCCTGATCTGGCTGCGCGACCGCAGCCAGCGCACGGCCGTGGTCGAGACGCTGAAGGCGAACCTGGGCTGCAATGCACCGGGGATCTGCGCGGACGGCTCGCAGGCGTACGTGCTGTACGGCGCGGCGCTGGCCGACCGCTTCGGCGATCCGGCCAACGGCCGCACGCCGGACATCATCGTCCAGCCGAATCCGGGCGTGATCTACACGTCGAGCACGAAGAAGGACGAGGAACACGGCGGCAACGCACCGGACGACAGCCACCTCGGCCTGCTCGTGTCGTATCCGGGTGTCCATCGCGCGCGCACCGTGAACGATCTCGTCGGCACGAAGCAGGTCGCGCCGACGATCCTCGAGCTGCTCGGCGCCGACCCGCGCCTGCTGCATGCGGTCGTGGCCGAGAACACGCGCGTGCTGCCGGGGCTCGGTATCGGGCGCTGACGCGGCAGGCCGGATGCCGCCTCCGGGCGGCGTCCGGCGCAGGACGCGCGTGGCCTGGCCTACGCGCGTCCCGATTCGTCCAGCATCCAGTCCCTGAACCGCCGCAACGCATCGCTCGTGTCGAGGCGCTCCGGCGCGTAGCACAGGTAATGCCCCTGCGCGTCCACGTCGACCGGTGCGTCGAACGGCTCGACCAGCGTGCCCGCCGCGAGATTGTCGAGAATCAGGAAGCGCGGCACGAGGGCGATCCCGAGCCCGGCCTGCGCGGCCTGGATCAGCACCGAATACTGCTCGAAGCGCGGCCCGGCCAGCGCGTTCATCTGCGACGCGCGATGACGCTCCGCCCATGCGGACCACGCGATTTCCGCCTGCTCGTGCACGAGGCGCGGGGCGGCCGCCGCGTCGGCGGGCCCGTGCAGTGCATGCCGGTCGGCGAATTCGCGCGAACAGACCGGCACGAAGGTCCGCCCGCCCAGATAGTCGCTTCGCACCCCTTCCCATCCGCCGTCGCCATAGCGGATCGCCGCGTCGAGTCCGAACGGAAACACGTCGCCCGGCGCGAGATGGCGGCGAAAGCTCAGCGTGACGTCCGGCGCGGTGGCGAGAAAGCGCGTGAGGCGCGGCAGCAGCCACTTGGTCGTGAACGTCGGCACGCTCGCGATCGTCAGCAGGTCGCTGTTCTCGCGTGCGCTCAGCAGCTCGATCGACGCGTTGCCGATTTCGCGCAACGGCCCGACGACGCGTGCGTGATACACCTGGCCCGCGCGCGTCAGCGCGAGGCCGCGCCCCTCGCGCACGAACAGCTTCACGCCGAACAGGGCTTCGAGGTTCGCGATCTGCCGGCTGACGGCGCTCGGCGTCAGGCCCAGTTCGCGGGCCGCGTAGGAGAAGTTCAGGTACTTCGCGGACGCGGCGAATGCGTGCAGCTCCGCCACGTTCGGATACAGGTGCTTCATGGCGGGCTGTTCCGTCCTTGCACAGGTCGATGCGCGCTTTTTACGTTTTTTTCATGACGATGCCATGTCGAAACCGCACACTGCGCCGGCTTCGACAACGCATGCGGGCCCCGTCCGGCGGGCGTGGCGCGAAGATTTCCCCGATCGTCTGCGAGTGTGCTCATGCATCCGTCAACCGCCCCGGCATTGGCCGACGGTGTTCCGATTCGTCGTAACAGACCGGCGCATCCGCGTGTCGGCCGGCTGTTGCTGCAGGCGCTGCTCGCGGTGTTCGCGCTGTACCTGCTGCTGCCGATCGCGTTGCTGCTGATCGGCGCGGTGGGCGAAACGTGGACCAATACGTTGCTGCCCACCGGCGTCACCGGGCACTGGTTTGCCGACCTGGCCGCGAACCGGAGCTTCACCCGCGCGTTCGGCGTGAGCTTCATGGTGGCGCTGGCGTGCTGTGCGCTCAACGCGGTGATCGGCCTGCCGCTCGCGTATGCGCTGCATCATCGCGCGCAGGGCGGCGGCGGGTTCGCGACGCGCATCGTGATGCTGATGCCGGTTGCCGTGCCGGCACTGACGCTCGGCTTCGGCTACATCGCGATCTTCAGCGGCGATACGCTGCCGTGGCTCGGCACGTTGCCGCTGATGATCGCGGCGCACGCGGTGCTGACGTTGCCGTACCTGCTGCAGACGCTGCTCGGCGACCTGCGCCACCTCGGCCTCGCGCGGCTCGAGGCCTGCGCGGCGACGCTCGGCGCGACGCCGCTGCGCCAGTTCGTCACGATCGTGCTGCCGAACCTGCGGCACAGCCTGTTTTCCGGCCTCGTGATGGTGGCCGCGCTGTCGATCGGCGAATTCCAGATCTCGAACCTGATCGCCGGCTTTCGCTACCGGAATTATCCGATCGTGCTGCTGCAGGCGTTCTACGGCGCGACGGGGATGGCGTGCGCGGCCACCGTCGTGCTGCTCGTGCTCGCCGTGCTCGCGACGCTCGTGTCCGTCGGCACCGTGC
This sequence comes from Burkholderia sp., assembly GCA_031253835.1. Taxonomy (GTDB): domain Bacteria; phylum Pseudomonadota; class Gammaproteobacteria; order Burkholderiales; family Burkholderiaceae; genus Burkholderia. The sequence goes on from JAIRVP010000021.1 coordinate 48,529, forward strand.
AACGTCTGAAGTGAGTCATCCATGAGCCTCGAATTCGAACACGTCAGCTTCCAGTATCCGGGCGCCCGTCATGGCGTCGACGACGTCACGCTGTCCGCCGCGCAGGGCGAACTGCTCGCGGTGATGGGGCGCAGCGGGTCCGGCAAATCCACGCTGCTGAGGCTCGCGGCCGGGCTGCTCGACGGCTGGCGCGGCCGCATCGCGATCGGCGGCGCCGACGTGGCCGGCGTGCCCGTGTGGCGGCGTGAAGTGGGGATGGTGTTCCAGCACTACGCGCTGTTCCCGAACCTGTCGGTCGTCGACAACGTCGCGTACGGGCTGCGGATGCGCGGCGTGGCGGCCGGCCTGCGGCGCCGGCGCGCGCTCGACATGCTCGAGCGGGTCGGGCTGGCGGCCCATGCGACGCGCGGCGTCGCGATGCTGTCAGGCGGGCAGCAGCAGCGCGTCGCGCTCGCGCGGGCGCTCGTGATCGAGCCGAAGCTGCTGCTGCTCGACGAGCCGCTGGCGGCGCTCGATGCCGGCATCCGCCATCAGTTGCGCGACGAGATCCGCGCGCTGCAGCGCGCATGCGGCGCGACGACGCTGTTCGTCACGCACGACCAGGACGAAGCCTTGAGCATGGCCGATCGCGTCGCGATCGTCGACGGCGGCCGCGTGTTGCAGGCCGGCACGCCGCGCGACCTGTACGAGCGGCCGGCCACCGCGCAGGTCGCGCGCTTCGTCGGGCATTCGACGCTGCTGCGCGGGCGTGTGCGCGCGCACGGCGAAATCGACGTGAGTTTCGCGACGCTGCGCGCGGAAACGGGCGCGCATCGGCCGGGCGAGCAGATCGCGGTGCTGGTGCGGCCCGAGCACGTGCAGGCCGATCCGCCGGCGCAGAGCGCGAACCGCATCGAAGGCCGTCGCGGAGACGTGCGTTACTTCGGCGCGACGCAGCGCTACGACTTCATTCCGGACGGCTCGGCCGACGTGCTGCTGTGCGAAGGGCGCGAGCCCGCCGCGCGCAGCATCGCGATCGACCCGCGCCATCTGCTCGTGCTGCCGGCCTCGCCGGACGCGCACTGATCCCTTTCGTTCAACGGAGATTCACGATGCTTGCAGGCTCCCCTCTTGTGAAGGCCATGCGCGCCCGCGTGCTGGCGCTGTGCGCGCTCGCGGCGCTTTCTTGCGCGGCCGCACAGGCCGCGCCGCTGTATCCGGGTGAAGACGCGCTGTACGCGAAAGCCGCCGACGAAGGGCTCGTCGTGTCGTTCGATACCGGCCCGGAATGGGCGAACTGGAAGGCGCTGTTCGCCGAATTCCGCAAGCGCTATCCGAAGGTCGAGATCACCTACAACGACATCGGCTCGGCCGCGACCGTCGTCGCGCTGGACAAGTCGCGCCGTCGTCCGCAGGCCGATACCGCGTACTACTTCGCGGCGTCGGCGCTCGACGCCGCGGGCAAGGACGTCGTCGCACCGTTCCGGCCGGTCAACTTCGACAAGCTGCCGGGCGTGTTCCGCGCGGCCGACGGCCGCTGGTTCGCCGTGCATTCGCTGAACATCGCGTTCCTCGTCAACCGCAAGCTCGTCAAGAACGTGCCGCAGCGCTGGTCCGACCTGCTGAAGCCCGAGTACCGCAACGCGGTGGTGTATCTCGACCCGCGCTCGACCGGGCAGGGCCAGGTCGCGGTGTTCGCGGCCGCGTATGCGAACGGCGGCAGCGTCGAGAATCCGAAGCCGGGCGCCGACTTCTTCGGCAAGCTGAAGCAGGCCGGCAACGTGCTGCGCGTCGAGGGCACGACGCCGTACGCGAAGTTCGTGAAGGGCGAGATCCCGATCCTGATCGGCTACGAGAACGACGGCCTCAAGGCGAAGTACGCGGACGGCATGGGCGAGGCGGCCGACGTCGTGATTCCGCAGGACGGCAGCGTGTCGGCGCCCTATGCGATGAGTCTCGTGAAGAACGGCCCGAACCCGTCCGCCGCGCAGCTCTGGCTCAACCTCGTGATGAGCGACGTCGGGCAGGCGCTGTTCGCGCAAGGCTATGTGCGCCCCGCGGTGCCCGGCACGCCGGTCGCACCGGAGGTCGCGGCGAAGCTGCCGAACGCGCCGCAGGTGCGCCCGCTCGATGTCGCGAAGGCGGCGGCGCGCAAGGCCGAGGTCGACCAGCTCTGGTCGCAGGCCACGCTCGGCCAGTAAGGGGCGCGGGATGCACGCTTCCTTACCGGAACGCGGTGTACTGCGCCGCTTCGGCGCGCTGCCCGCCGCGGCCTTGCTCGCGGTGTGCTTCGTGCTGCCGCTGGCCGCGCTGGTCGATGCGGCGTGCGCGGACGGCGGCCGAGCGTTCGCGGCGGTGTGGCGCGATCCGCTCGTCGCCGACGCGATCGCGCGCTCGCTCGCGCTGGCGATCGGCGCCGGCACGCTGTCGGTCGGCGTGGGCGTGCCGGTCGCATTCGCGCTGGCTGGACAATCGCCGGTACGCCGCCACTGGTCGCTCGCGCTGCTCGGCGTGCCGCTCGCGTTTTCCGGGCTGGTGATCGCGTACGGCTTCATCCTCGCATTCGGCCGCGCGGGCTTCGTGACCACGCTGCTGGCCGCGCTGGGCGCCGATCCGACCGTGGTCGGCGGCGCGATCTACACGATGCCGGGGCTCGCGGTCGCCTATGCGTACTACCTGATTCCGCGTGTCGCGCTGATGATCTACCCGGCGCTCGCGAATCTCGACCGGCGGCCGCTCGAGGCGGCGCTGACGCTCGGCGCACGGCCGTGGCGGGCATGGCTCGACGTTGCGTGGCGCGAGCTGTGGCCGTCGGTCGCGTCCGCGTGGTGCCTCGTGACCGCGATCGCGCTCGGCACCTACGGCACGGCGATTGCGCTGGCCGGCACGCAGATCAACATCCTGCCGCTGCTGATGTACCTGAAGCTGTCGGACGGGCAAACCGATTTCTCGCAGGCGGCCGTGCTGTCGATCGTGCTGACGGCAATCTGTACCTGCGTTCTGGCACTGGGAGAAGGTCTTGTTCGCCAACGACGTCATTGAATGCGCGTGGTCCGAACCGGCGCGCGACGCGCTCGCGCGGCTGGCGCAGCGGCAACGCGGCACGCGCCGGCACCGGATGCCGGTGGGCCTGATCGGCCCGCGCGAAGCGACGGATGAGCAGATGCGGGTCGCGGAACGGATCGCGCACGCGGTGGCGTCGACGGGCGTCGCGCTCGTCGGCGGCGGCAAGCAGGGCGTGATGGAGGCCGCCGCGCGCGGCGCGCACGCGGCCGGCGGCTGCGCGATCGGGCTGCTGCCCGAGGACGATGCATCGCTCGCGAATCCGTACCTGAGCGTCGCGCTGCCGACCGGGCTCGGCATCACGCGCAATGCACTCGTCGCGCGTGCGTCGCTGTGCCTGATCGCGGTCGGCGGCGGGCTCGGCACGCTGTCCGAAATCGCGCTCGGGCTGCAGTGGGGCAAGCCGGTGTTCACGATTTGCGGCGCGCCGCAGGTGGCGGGCGTCGAGTGCTTCGACGACGCGGACGGGCTCGTCGCGCGCGTCGCGCAGTGGCTGGCCGATTCGGCGTAGCGCCGGCGGGCGCGTCGGGCACGGGCTTGGCTTGAAATGACGGGCGCAACCCGCCATATTGGCTACGCATCACCCGTTCAACGACGTACCGAGAGGATTGTTCATGCGCCTGCTGCTTGCCCTGCTGCTGCCGTGGTTCCAGTTTTTCACGATCGGACGCCCGGTCGCCGGGATTATCTGCCTGGTCCTGCAACTCACGATCATCGGCTGGCTGCCGGCCGCGATCTGGTCGGTGTATGCGCTGAGCCAGTACAAGACCGATCGCAAGATCGAGGCGGCGTTGCGCGAGCGGGGCTAGGCCGGGCTCACCACGTTGACCGAACGGCGGGGTTTTCATTTCGGCAGAAATTTATATAATTCACTGAGGTTCAGTGATGCATTTTGTATAGATTTCTAGTCAAATGACGACTTCCTGCACGATCCAGCTTCACGCCGACGGTACCTGGCATGACGTCGGCGGCGTCACCCTGTTCGGCGAACCGGACGAGGGGTGGCGCGGCCGCGCCTATACGGGCTACGACGTCGAATGGATCGTTCGTCATCAGTCCGCCCGCGACGCGCGCGCGATGTCGTGCACCTTTCCCGTCGACCTCGAGCCACTGGTGACGTCCCATTGGCCCGTTTTCCTGATTGATTTGCTGCCGCACGGGTTTGGCCGTCAGGAACTGCTGCGTCGACTCGATTTCCCCGAGACTGCCGAGGAGCGTGCCGACTGGCCGTTGCTGCTCGCGGGCGCGGGCAACTCGATCGGCAATTTGCGGGTCAAGGAAGCCGCGCAGTGGCTCGCCGAGTGCGGAGGGCCGCAGCAAGGATTCACGGACGATGATGTCGCCGCACGCGGCGACGCATTCAGTGAATATCTCGCCGAACACGGACTCTTCGTTGCGGGCTCATCGGGCGTGCAGGGCGAGTGGCCAAAGCTCTTGCTGACTCGCGCCGATGACGGGCTGCTCTATCTCGATCACACGTTGCCTGACGCGCGGGCGGTCGAGCATTACATCGTCAAGTTCGGACGTGGCACGAACGAGCGTCTTGCCCGGATCTTGCGGCACGAAGCGCCATACATGGCATTGGCGCAGCGTCTCGGCTTGCGCGTGCATGCGCCGCTGATGCTGCGGGATCGGTCGCTGTTCATCCCGCGATTCGATCGCGCGCATGATGGTGGCAGCGTCGTTCGGCTGGGGCAGGAAAGTATCGCTTCGTTGACGGGCAAGGCGGGGTTTGGTGTCGTGCCGAGTCACGATGAGGTGTGCCGGCATCTCGTGCGTCAATGCACGGATCCTCAAACCGAGGTGGCCGAGTATCTGTGTCGCGATGTCGCAAACCTTGCGCTTGGCAACAAGGACAATCATGCGCGAAACACGGCATTGCAGCGGGACTTCGACGGACGCATCGCCCTGACACCACTGTACGATTTTGCGCCGATGTATCTTCATCCGGACGGCATTGCGCGCCGCATCCGCTGGGAAGGAAATGACGATAGCCGACCGGACTGGGCGCGGGTACTCGACGCGGTCGTCCGGTCAAGCGAACCGCAGGCGGGGGACACGCATGTCGCGCTGGATCGTCCCGCATTGCAGGCACGCCTGCAAGCAATGGCGCCGCATTTGCAGGAGATCGCCGACCACGGTGTCGATCTCGGCCTGGAACACGACGTGCATGCCTTTCTGAAACCCGGCCTCGAGCGGCTCGCCCGCGAGCTGGATGTGCTGCGCTAGCGCGGACGCGACACCATGGACAAACGCTACAACGCGATGTCGCTTCCCGAACAGCTTGCGCTGCGGCGTCAGGCGATCGAGGACGTTCTCGCGCATCCCGAATGGCCGTTGCGCGAATCGGTGCGCCATCTGAAGAAGACGATGCGGCTGACGAGTGCCGAAATGGCGAAGCTCGCCGGCGTATCGACGAAGACGATTCAGGATATCGAACAGGGTCGCAGCGACGGGACGGTCCAGACGATGAACCGCATATTCGGCATGCTGGGATTGAAGCTTGGCGTTGTGCCGCGAGCGCCGCAATAACCTGCATCGTGGCAGTGTGGACGACGCATCCGCCGGGCAATCGACGGATGCGTGATGGGTCGGAATGGTGGAATACCGGTCGGCCTACTTCACCGCAAACAGCGTCAGGTTCATGAAGATCTTGAACGCGTAGCCGAGCGTGACGGCGCCGATCACGCCGCCCGCCCATAACACGACGAACCACATCCAGCCGCGCATCCGCGGCCGTGGCGCCTCGGGCGGGCGATCGGCGGAATCAGTGGTGGTAGTAATGCTGGTCTTCATGGCGCACCTTGCCTCGGAATACCCAGTAACCCATCGTCGTGTAGGCGATGATGATCGGGAGGATAACCGCTGCGCCGACCAGCGTGAAGGTCTGGCTCGAACGCGGCGCCGCCGCTTCCCAGATCGTCATCGTCTGAGGAATCGCATACGGGAACAGCGTGACGAGCAGGCCGACGTAGCCGAGCAGCACCAGCGCCAGCGCGAGCACGAACGGCGTCATGTCATGCCGGTTGCGCACCGCGCGGCGCATCCACACCGCGCACCCGGCGACCAGGAACGGCACCGGCAGCAGGCGCCAGAACAGCCCCGAATCGAACCAGCGCTGCGCGATGGCCGGATCCTGCAGCGGCGTCCACAGGCTGACGACCGCGATGAAGCCGAGCAGCACGACGGTCAGCGGCCACACGACGCGATGCAGCCGGCGCTGCAGGTCGCCTTCGGTCTTCGCGACGAGCCAGCAGCAGCCGAGCAGCGCGTAGGTCACGAGCAGGCCGAGGCCCGTCAGCAGGCTGAACGGCGTGAGCCAGTCGAACGCGTCGCCGGCGAACACGCCGTCCTTCACGTTGATGCCCTGCAGGAACGCGCCGAGCGCGATCCCCTGGAACAGCGTCGCGCCGGCCGAGCCGCCGATGAACGCGAGATCCCACAGCTGCTTCGTGCGCCGCGCCTTCGCGCGGATCTCGAACGACACGCCGCGGAAGATCAGGCACACCAGCATGAAGATCAGCGGCAGGTATAGCGCGGACAGCACGGTCGAATAGACGATCGGGAACACCGCGAACAGCCCGGCGCCGCCGAGCACGAGCCACGTCTCGTTGCCGTCCCACACGGGCGCGACCGTGTTCATCATCAGGTCGCGCTCCTTCTCGTCCGGGAAGAACGGGAAGACGATGCCGATGCCGAGGTCGAAGCCGTCGAGCACGACGTACATGAAGAGCCCCAATGCGATGATCGCGGCCCAGATTACGGTGACGTCCATAGGTTTTCTCGTATGCGAAAGGGGTGGGCTCAGACGGTCTCGAGCGGCTCGTCGACGGCCGACATCGGGCGGCGCGCGGTGTGATCGAGGCGCGTGTCGGGCATGTCGTGTTGCGGGTCGTGCTTCACGTCGGGCAGCGCGGGGCCGGCCTTCATCAGCTTCAGCATGTAGTACACGCCGGTGCCGAACACGAGGAAGTACACGATCACGAACGTCATCATCGACAGGCTGACCTGCTGCACCGACAGCGGCGACACGGCCTGCGCGGTCCGCATCACGCCGTACACGACCCACGGCTGGCGGCCCGCTTCGGTCGTCACCCAGCCCGCGAGCAGCGACACGAAGCCGGTCGGGCCCATCACCAGCGCGAAGCGCTGGAACCACTTCGATTCATACAGGCGGCCGCGGCGGCGCAGGAACCACGCGAGCGCGGCGAGGCCGATCATCGCGAAGCCGAGGCCGACCATGATCCGGAAGCTCCAGAACACGACCGTCGAGTTCGGACGGTCTTCCGGCGGGAAGTCCTTCAGCCCGCGAATTTCACCGTCCCAGCTGTGCGTGAGGATCAGGCTGCCGAGGTGCGGCACCTTCACTGCGTAGCGCGTCGTTTCCGCCTTCATGTCCGGAATGCCGAACAGGTTGAGCGGCGTGCCGCCCTTTTCGGTTTCCCACAGCCCCTCGATCGCGGCGATCTTCGCGGGCTGGTGCTTCAGCGTGTTGATGCCGTGCTGGTCGCCGATCACGGCCTGCAGCGGCGCGAGCACGAGCAGCAGCCACAGCGCCATCGAGAACATCTTCTTCACGCCCTTGTCGCGGCGGCCCTTCAGCAGGTGCCACGCGCCCGTCGCGGCCACCACGAGCGCGGCGACGATGAATGCGGCGATCGCCATGTGGAACAGGCGGTACGGGAACGACGGGTTGAAGATGATCGCGAACCAGTCGGTCGGCACGACGCGGCCGTCGACGATCTCGAAGCCCTGCGGCGTCTGCATCCAGCTGTTCGACGCGAGGATCCAGAACGTCGAGATCAGCGTGCCGATCGCGACCATCAGCGTCGCGCCGAAGTGTGCGCGCGGGCTCACGCGGTTCCAGCCGAACAGCATGATGCCGAGGAAGCCGGCCTCGAGGAAGAACGCGGTCATGACCTCGTACATCAGCAGCGGCCCGGTGACGGCGCCGGCGAAGCTCGAGAAGCCCGACCAGTTCGTGCCGAACTGGTAGCTCATCACGACGCCGGAGACGACGCCCATCCCGAACGCGACCGCGAAGATCTTCGACCAGAACAGGCAGAGGGTTTTGTAGTACTGCTTGCCGGTCTTGAGCCAGCGGTATTCGAGCACCGCGATGAAGCTGGCGAGGCCGATGCTCAGCGCCGGAAAGACGATGTGAAAGGAGACGGTGAACGCGAATTGCAGGCGGGCCAGATCGAGGGCCGAAAGTGCGGTGTCCATACCAGATGACCGAAGCTGACGATACCCGCCGGCGGGTGCCGGCGGACCCCGGCAGACAGGCGTCGGGGTTGGCTGGAGTATGTGCCGCGATGTTGCACCGCGAAATGCGCCAACTCGTCGCAGATGTCCAGCCTGTCGCGCGCGATTTCGGGATAAATCGTTGATTCGTATCAAGAAGGCCGTTCGCGGCGCGCGCGGCCGCGGCGTGGCGGTCTGACGCATGTGCGTCAATATGGCGCGTCGCGTCATCGGAACGGTTTCGGCCATGCGGAAATCGCCAGGCGGGCAGTCCGCGCGCGGCGCCAGGTGCAGCCGATCCGTTTCGGCGCATTAACGCGTAACGCACGCCGGCGTGCCGGCGTGCCGTCGCCGGGAGCAGCTGTCACACGGGTAACGTCGCGCAACATTGGCGTTGCCGCCCGTAATGGATGCCGGATCGCGCGCGGCGTAGCGTTCCGGGTGTCGGGTTCGCATCGACGAACCGGCCTGCCGGAGAACGTGACGTGAATGGATTGAAGCTCGCGCTGGGCGCGGCCGCCGCGGTGGCGCTCGCGACGGGCGGCGTGGCCCATGCCGCCCGGGTCGGGGTCTATATCGGCCCCGGCTACCCGTATTACACCCCCGTGGTCCCCGTGCCGTACTACTACCCGCCGCCCGTCGTCGCGGTGCCGGTCGATCCGCCGCCGCCGCCCGAGTATGTCGAGAAGGGGCAGCCGCAGGACAGCGGCGACGCGAGCCTCTGGTACTACTGCGACGCGTCGAGGCATTACTACCCGTATGTGAAGACCTGCAAGTCGGGCTGGCGATCGGTGCCGGCGCGGCCGCAATAACGGAGCCGCGACGATGACATCCGCATTTCGATCCTTGCGCGTGCCGGCTGTGCTGGCATTGGCCGGCCTCCTCGGCGCATGCGCATACATGCCGACCGGGCCGAGCGTGATGGCGCTGCCCGGCACCGGCAAGTCGTTCGACCAGTTCCGCGCCGACGACGGCAGTTGCCGCCAGTACGCATTCGACCAATCGGGCGGCGTGAGCGCCGGGCAGGCGTCGACCGCGAGCGCGGTCGGCAGCGCGGCCGTCGGCACCGCGCTGGGCGCGGCGGCCGGCGCGGCGTTCAACGGCGGCACCGGTGCGGCCGTCGGCGCGGGTGCCGGGCTGCTCGCGGGCAGCGTCGTCGGCGCGGGCGCCGCGCAGGGCTCGGCCTACGACGTGCAGCGCCGCTACGACTACGCGTACCTGCAATGCATGTATGCGACGGGCACTCGCGTGCCGGTGCCGGGCGGGATGAGCGGCGGCGGCGGTGGCGGATACGGCGGTGCGCCGCGCGCGGCGCCGCCGATGCCGCCGGCAGGTGTCCAGCCGCCGCCGCCGCGATATTGACGCGCGCGATTGCGGCTCGCCGGCCGGCACACGGTGCGTGAATTGCGTACACTCTGAGTCTCGTTTCGGCAGGGCCGGGCGCAGGGATGCCGGTCCGCGTTTACTCAGGGCATAGCGATGATCGATTTACGCAGCGATACCGTGACACGTCCGGGCCAGGCGATGCTGGCCGCCATGACTGCCGCCGAGACCGGCGACGACGTCTGGGGCGACGACCCGACCGTGCTGCGCCTGCAGGCGGTGACGGCCGAGCGCGCCGGCAAGGAAGCCGGCCTGTTCTTCCCGAGCGGCACGCAGAGCAACCTGGCCGCGCTGATGTCGCATTGCGAGCGCGGCGACGAATACATTGTCGGCCAGCTCGCACATACCTACAAGTACGAAGGCGGCGGCGCGGCCGTGCTCGGCAGCATCCAGCCGCAGCCGATCGAGAACGCGCCGGACGGCACGCTGCCGCTCGCGAAGATCGCCGCGGCGATCAAGCCGCTCGACAATCACTTCGCCCGCACGCGCCTGCTCGCGCTCGAAAACACGATCGGCGGCCAGGTCCTGCCGGAAGGCTATGTGCAGGAAGCCGTCGCGTTCGCGCGCAGCCGCGGGCTGTCCACGCATCTCGACGGCGCACGCGTGTGCAACGCGGCCGTCGCGTCGGGGCGCCCGATCGCCGCGCTGTGCGCGCCGTTCGACACCGTGTCGATCTGTTTCTCGAAAGGGCTCGGCGCACCGGTCGGCTCGGTGCTGGTCGGCAGCCGGACGCTGATCGAGCGCGCGCAGCGCTGGCGCAAGGTGCTCGGCGGCGGGATGCGGCAGTCGGGCATTCTCGCGGCGGCCTGCCTGTATGCGCTCGACCACAATGTCGAGCGGCTCGCGGACGATCACGCGAACGCCGCGCATCTCGCGGAAGGCCTCGCGCGCATCGACGGCGTGAAGGTGCTGTCGCACGCAACGAACATGGTGTTCGCGCAATTCCCCGAAGCCGATTGCGCGCCGCTCGAGGCATGGCTCAAGGAACGCGGAATCCTCACGCAGATGCTGTACGCGTCGCGCTTCGTCACGCACTGCGACGTGTCGCGCGCGGACATCGACACGTTCCTCCGCGCGGTCGGCGACTACTTCGCGCAGCGGCGCGCGTAACGGCCGGGAGCCGGCCCGGTCGCCGGCTCGTCTCATCTCATTTCATTTCGGCAACGGCGCGAGCAACCGGCGCGCCGCTTCGACGACGCGTTCGGACAGCGACGCCATCGTCGGCGACTGCACGGTCCACGCGTGCCAGTACAGCGTGACGTCGGTCGGGTGCGCAGGCGCGAGGTCGACGAGCCCCTGCGCATCGAGCGGCGTCGCACCGATCAGCGGCTCCGGCACCATCGCGTAGCCGAGCCCGTGCCGCACCGCCGCAAAGTGCGAATGGGTGCCCGGCACGTAGTGGCACGGGTACGCGCCGTCAGGCAACCCGAACTTCTCCTTCAGGAACGACGACTGCAGCGTGTCGCGCCGCGAATACGCGACGACGGGCGCCTTGCGCGCACTCGTGCGGTTCAGCCCGCGCGGGAACCAGCGCACCGCGAACGCGGCCGCCGCGAGCAGCCGGTAGCGCATCGTGCCGAGCGGCGTCGCGATGCAGCCGCGCATCGGCTTCGGCTCGGTCGTCACGCAGCCGACCGCCATCCCGCTTTCGAGCAGCGCGAACGTATGGTCCTGGTCCTCGATGATCAGTTCGAACAGGATCCGCTCGCCGGCGAGCACGGACGTCAGCGCGGGCAGGAACCAGGTGCCGAGGCTGTCGGCGTTCAGCGCGATCGTCACGGAGATCGGCGATTCGCGCTCGGTCGCGAGCGCGCTCTGCAGGTCGGCCTGCAGCAGTGCGACGCGGCGCAGGTGCTGCAGCACGCGCTGGCCGGCCACCGTCGGGCGGCACGGACGCGTGCGCAGCACGAGCGGCGTGCCGAGGCTGGCTTCCAGCGCGCGGACCCGCTGCGTGACGGCGGACGCGGTCACGTGCAGGCGCACGGCCGCCTGCTCGAAGCTGCCGGTGTCGGCGACGGCCAGCAGCGCGGCGGCCTGCTTCGGATCGATCGTCAGAGACATGTATCAGATTGGCCGAGACAGATTGTGATGCGCAAAACAGCGAAGCCTTGTTAGTCATGGCGTTGCAGCCGGTCATGACGCTTGGCGATCAAGTGTGACATGGAAAAGGTCGCGCGATCGTGAGCCTCAATGATCACCCCGACATTCGACGCGTATTCGACGGGTTCTACATCGAGACCGTGCCGATCCAGTACACGGTCGGCGTTGAGGCCGTCGACCGTAACGAGCTGATCATTTTCAGTTGGGATGACGTGGCGCAGCCCGTGGGGCTGTTCTAACCAAGGGGCCGGCGCGGGCTACCGCGCCGGCTTCGTGCTTAGAGGTCTCTGAAAGCAGGAAGAAGGTCTTGACTTGCGAGCCGGATCTCGATGCGATTAGCAGTCTCGATGTGCTCGGGGTTCTGCATCGAGAACGGTGCATCGGTTGTGCTAACAACTATTGTGCCGGTCTGAGCCTTGCCGGACTCTGGGACCGGAACGATTTCACGAGCCTCAGGGACCTGCTGCTGCGTAATCGCGGTGGGTAAGTAGAGCATCCAGCCGACACCGGGCTTGTCATCGAACACCTGCCGTGCCGCATAGCTTCTCGGCCCGACTGCGGCATATACGGGGTTGAATGCCGCAATTGAAGCGCGGACAATATTCAGCACTGAATCGAGATTGCCGAGAATTTTCTCGTCGGCCAGTGACACCTCGAACGCGTTGAGGTGTCCCGGTTCGTCGAGGTGGCACGAAATGGTCGTGCCTTGATTGATGTCCTCGTTGCCGTCCCAAAGGCTCACATATGTCGTATCCGGATTATCTCCAAACTTGTGTTTGAGTACGGCCAAAATGGCCGTCGACGGCGAGCCGTCGTCGAACGCCGGATATAGCAATGCTTCCTCCCGGCTTTGTCCGCGTGCGTACCATCGATTGATGTTAGGCTCGACCGCGGCAAGTGCGGTAGTAACGATCTGGATGCGTGACAGGACTTGCTCGAAGTTCGTGGGGTCGAGACCTTGGTCCCTGAATTTCAGTCTGATGTCCATGATTGTCGCGGGTTACGGTTGCCAGACGGATGTTACTTGAAGGTCGATCATTGCTGGAAGCATGTACTCTCGCAATTCGGCTTCCTCGAAGTACCACTTCAAGCGAGCGGGTGGGTTGTTGTTCACCCTTTTCGCCTGTCGGCCCAACTGGTTGAACAAGGACTCGTATCCATCGAACCACGTTTGCGCCCGCATCTCGCCTTTGTCATTGCGCTTGAGGAACTGAGCATAGTGCCCCTTCGCCTCTTGAAGCAGGCACTCGCCTGGCACAAAACCGTCGAATTCGGTTTCGAGCCAGACCCATTCCTCGTTCCACCCCTGCTCGATGCTATACGGCCGTCCGGTGATTCGACCTTGGTACTCGCGAGAACGTGGCGACATGCCGTGATTTACGTTTTTCGCAAAGCCTGATTCTTCGGGCGGACATTTCTTGCATTTTTCCCCTGTACGCGGGACGGCCTTAGCGTCTGTCTTGGCTTTGCTCTCGTCCTTCGGTGTATCGCTAGACAGGCTCGCCGTCCCCGCCAGTCCGATCCCGCCCAACAAGGCGGCGCCAGCTCGCGCCAAGACCGGCCCAAGTTCCGCCAATACCCCCTCCAGTAGTGGAAGTGCTGCTGACATGCTCTAGTCCCCCGTTATATTCCGGATGTTCGACGCGCCACTTTATGACGCGCAAGTAGTCGTGAAATCTTTCGTCTGGTGATCGGCCAGGACGTGTGAGCCACGCGTGCGTGGCCGGCTTCATGTAGAAGCTAGGCGCGTACGCTTCGATTCTCAGAAACGCTTCGACATTCTCGTCTGCATGGATGCCGAGCTGACGCGCGGCGATGTATGCGTTCCAAAGACGCGTTGACAGAGTGCTGTCGTCGGCAAGTTTGGGATCGGCTTTGACGAGATCCTGCCTGACGCGCTCGACGTATCCACGCGCGTCGATCTCGGCAAGGCCGGCGACCTGTTCGCTTGTCAGCTCAAGCATGCGGGTGTACTCCCCTGAGTTTTCCATTTACTTCGACGAGCCAGTCGAATGTCGGCACGAAGAACTGCATGCGCTGCGTGAATTCCATCAGCGACACCATGTCGGCCATGATGCGGGCATCGTAGAAGCGGAGCAGGGCTGTGCTTCCATCCGGCAAGCGTACGTCGAGGCGGCTGCGCAGTTCGTCAGCGAGTGATTCGATCGGATATGCGCTGATCAGCCAGGACACGCCGGTGGAGCTGCTGGCCAGTGTGGAGAGAGTTCGTCGGATAGTGCCAGCCGTCGCCTCGTACGCAAAAAGCCACGGTCCAGCGTCTGCGAGTGACGCGTCCTGCGTGCCATCGAATACGGCTACGGCCGAGCGTGATCGTTGGGGCGATGAACCGCCGGCCGCATCGGCATACAGAAGGCCGTCGACAAGGGCGTACAGATGCACCTGCATGGTCAACTGCTGCTGACGCTTGAAGAAGAAAGCCTCGATCGAATTTTCAGTCATGGGCCTATCCGCGCGCGATCATCGTCGCGGCGTTCTCGGCCGCAGCTTTCAGGCATTCGAGACAGAGCGTGGGCGAGGGGGCAAGCGCTGCAGCCGTGGCAGCGACAGCTGCGACTGCGCCGCCACTCGTCGCTTTGCCAGATCCGACATCGTCGAACGTCGCTGACGACTGCGATGCGATCAGCGTCGCTCCGCACGCGGTTTTCATGCCCTCGACGGCGGTTTCTCGTCCGTCGAACGTGTGCGAGTATTGCCGCCCCGTCGGCAGGATCGGAAAGACGCCTTTGCATTGCGGGCAAAGTACCTTGTGTCCGACGCCAGCAATGGGCTTTCCGTCAATTGTCGCGGTCGCGCTGCCCTCCAGCACGCGGCCGCCATGCGTCGTCGTATCGCCGACGCAAATCATGGCTCGGGCCATATGTTCTCTCGTAGGTGTGGTTTTCGTATGAATTTACCATTTCCGGGAGAACCGCCGATTGTTCGCTAACTCGTGGTAAGTCAACAATCGTCAATCGAAACGAGCGCTGTCGATCATGCGGCGCAGCTGGTCAAGCGCGAACGAGTCGGGATAGCCGTTCTTCTTCAATTCCAACTCCGCCGCGCAGACCGTCCTTTCCATGAGTCGCAACGCTCGACGGACGTGCACGATTTCCAGCACGAAGCGCTGTTCGAGCGTCAGCACACGCCTTTTCTTGAAGTCGGCCACGCTCCACGCGTCGCGCAATTCCTCCCATGTCCGGCGTTGGAACTCGGGCAACTTCGCTGCCTTGTCGGAGCCGGGATCTGGTTCTTCCGGGATGTCGTGGAGCCTGCATTTCATGGCTTCGCGTGCGCGCCACTCGTCGGAAAACGGTGCAACGGGCGCGCGCGAGTTCCCCATCCTGCCTGCCCGCGTGATCTCCTTGTCGATCTTGATCGACAAGCGGCGCAGCGGTGCTCCATGACGGGGCGAGTCCACGGCACATTATTGTGCCAGTAGCCGAGGTCAAGTGAAGAATCTCGGCGTGTTGCAACCACCCGCGCAGCGGCTGAGGGGGCAACCTCCGAAGGGCCGCCAGGGGGAGGGGTATCCGGTGGATGTGTGACCGAACTGTGCCTGCGATAAGAATCGATAGATCGGGAAATCAATAAGAATCAGCAAAATCTACCTAGCCCGCAGTCTGACTGGCGCGAGACTAATGTTTAAAGATCAACGGCTTACATGCATTTGTCTGTGATCGATCGTCATCGACATGTCGGTGGAATTCCTGTGAACGGGGACGAAAACAGGCCGTAGTGTAAGGCAGCGCGCGCCACCCTCCGGGCGTGGCGAATCGTCCCGCCGTGTGCGATTCGTCGTCGGAATCGGTTGCCGCGCATGGGATGCCGGCGGCGTGTGCATTTTGATCTACGCTGTATGAATGTGCGAAACGCGTCAGACACGATGCCACGTGCCCGGCGGCGATGTCATCACGGCGACGCCGGTGCCGGACGACGATATGCGGCACACGAGCCCGACCACATCCACCTGAACAGGCAACCGAGCGATGATCTTCCGGCAACTTTTCGACCCGCAATCGTCGACCTATACGTACCTGCTCGCCGACAGCGCGTCGCGCGAAGCGCTGCTGATCGACCCCGTGTTCGAGCAGGTGCGCCGCGACGCGGCGCTGCTCGACGAACTCGGGCTGAGACTCGTCGCGACCGTCGACACGCACGTGCATGCCGATCACGTGACGGGCGCGTGGCTGCTGAAGCAGCGCACGGGCAGCGCGATCGCGATCTCGGCCGCGAGCGGCGCGCAGGGTGCCGACCGCTACCTGAACGACGGCGACCGCTGCGCGTTCGGCGCGCGCTACCTGACCGTGCGCACGACACCCGGCCACACGAGCGGCTGCATCAGCCTCGTGCTCGACGACGAATCGATGGCGTTCACCGGCGATTGCCTGCTGATCCGCGGCACCGGCCGCACCGACTTCCAGCAGGGCGACCCGCGCGCGCTGTATCGCGCGGTGCACGGCCGGCTCTTCACGCTGCCGGCCGCGTGCCTGCTGTATCCGGCGCACGACTATCGCGGGCTCACCGTGACGAGCGTCGGCGAGGAGCGGCGTTTCAACCCGCGCCTCGGCGGCGATCTCAGCGAAGACGATTTCGCCGGCTACATGCACAACCTCGGGCTCGCGCACCCGCGCCAGATCGACGTCGCGATGCCGGCGAACCTGCAATGCGGCGTTGCCGCAAACGCACCCGACGTGCAGGCGGCGCCCGACTGGGCGCCGCTCGTCTATACGTTCGCCGGGTTCTGGGAAATCGATCCGCAGTGGCTCGAGGATCACCTGGCGGCCGTGCAGGTCGTCGACGTGCGCGAGCCGGACGAATTCATGGGCCCGCTCGGCCACCTGCCCGGCGCGACGCCGATTCCGCTCGGCGAACTGGCCGCGCGCGCCGGCGAGATCGCGCGCGACCGGCCGGTCGTGACCGTGTGCCGGGCCGGCGGCCGCTCCGCGCAGGCGACCGTGATCCTGCTGAAGGCCGGCTTCGACGCGGTCGCGAATCTCGGTGGCGGGATGCTGCGCTGGCGTGCCGAAGGGCGCGTCGTGAGGGACGGCCGGTCGTAGCGGCCGACGCATAAAAAAAATTCCAGGACCGATGTCGAAACGGCCCGGTGCCGTTCGTCGTCAAGGTATCCGAATCACATGGCGCCGCATGGCGCGGCGCCGAAACCCTGAGAGATCACGCGATGATGCCGACGCTATACGCCCATCCCTTTTCGTCCTACTGCCAGAAGGTGCTGACCGCGCTGTACGAGAACGGCACGCCGTTCGCGTATCGGCTGCTCGCGCACGACGATCCGAAGCCGATGCAGGAACTGACCGCACTGTGGCCGCTGAAGCGCTTTCCGGTGCTGGTCGACGCAGGTCGCACGGTGATCGAGGCGTCGATCATCATCGAGTATCTCGGCCTGAATCATCCGGGCCCCGTGCGCCTGCTGCCCGACGATCCGCACGCCGCGCTCGAGGTGCGGATGATGGATCGCTTCTTCGACAACTACGTGTCGACGCCGCAGCAGAAGGTCGTGCATGACGCGCTGCGCCGGGAATCGGAACGCGATGCGCGCGGCGTCGCCGATGCGCGCGCGATGCTCGATACGTCGTATGCGTGGCTGGACAAGAAGATGGCCGATCGCGAATGGGCGGCCGGCGATCGTTTCAGCCTCGCCGATTGCGGCGCGGCACCGTTCCTGTTCTACGCGGACTGGACGCACCGGATCGATGCGAAGTTTGCGAACGTGATCGCGTACCGCAAGCGTCTGCTCGCGCGACCGTCGTTTGCGCGCGCGGTCGACGAGGCGCGGCCGTTTCGCTCGTTCTTTCCGCTCGGCGCGCCCGATCGCGACTGACGTGCGCGGCCGTCGCGCGGCGTGCCGCTATCGCGCACGGCCGGCAGCGCGTGCCGGGGCGACGGAACGACAGGAGCAGCGGCAGCATCGCGGCACCGCCCCGTCACATCGTATGCGTGACCGACTGCGCGAGCGTCAGCAGTTCGTCGAACTGCGTGATCAACTCGAAGCACAGCAGGAACGCGAGCGTATAGGCCGGCGCGGGGAAGCGCCGGATCATCGCCAGCACCTGCGGTGCGAAGCGCGAGCGGATCGCGTCGCGCGTCAGCAGCCACGCGATCGCGATGCCGATCGCGGCGCCCGCGATCAGGTCGGTCGGGTAGTGAAAGCCGAGATACGCGCGCGGCAGGCAGATGAAGACGACCGAATACAGCAGCGCGAACACGCCGACGCGGCGCGCGATGATGAAGATGCCGGTCGCGATCGCCATCCACAGCATCGCGTGATCGCTCGGAAACGAACTCCATGCCTGCAACGTCGCGGCGCGCAGCCCGGCCGACGGGAAGTGCAGGTGCAGGTCGGGGTTGTAGATCGGTCGCACGCGGAACGGCAGCACCTGGGCAAGCACCCGGCCGATTGCGAGCGCGACGAGCCCGCTTGCGATCGTCGCGACGACCAGCTCGCGTTGCCGCTCGCGGTCCGGTCCTGGCTGGAACCACAGCCAGCACAGGACGGGAATGAGCACGAAGCCCTTGAACGTGTACAGGCCGGCAATCACGCGAATCGCGTGATTCATCAGCGGGCCGAACGTCACGTGGGTGAGGAAGATCTGGATCGTGGTGTCGAAATTGTTCATGTTCTGTGCGACCCGGACGGACGCGCAGCGCATGACATGCGGCCGGCAGGATCGAAAAGCGCGCTCGTACCGGAGCGCAACGGGGGGCAAGTATGTCACCCGTTATTTCGAAGAAAATGCGAAAAAATACCGGGAATCCCCTGATAAAACGGGGTTGTGTGGTGGGGCCGGATGGGAGAGCGCCGTGCGGCGAGGCAGGGTCGAATCGTCCGATGTTTGCACGCGCGCGGGCGCGGCCGTTGTAAAAATAATTGGTTGAACTGGACAATTCGGCAGGCCGGTGCAGACCTTGCACCGGATGAACGAATGCCGTGCGATACGCGAGCGAATCTGCCGGGCCGCGCAGCGTCATGCCTGCGCCGATCGAAAATAAAAGAAAAGGCGGGCAAGCCCTGTGGGCCTGCCCGCCGCGTCTGCGCGATGCCGGATGTCAGTTGCGCCACACCCGCACGGCGAGCGCGGCCAGCGACGTCGTAACGGCCAATGCGGTCACCGCGTTCCAGCCCAGTTGCGCGAGCAACAAACTGCCGAGCGCGGCGCCGGCCGCCATCCCGATGAACATGCCGACGAACAGCACCGCGTTGAGGCGGCTGCGCGACGCGGGATCGATCCGGTAGACGATTGCCTGGTGCGCGATCAGCGTCGCCTGCACGCCGAGGTCGAAGCCGATCGTCGCAGCCGCGAGCAGCACCAGCTGCGCATGCGGCGACATCCGCGGCGCGGCGGCCATCGATGCGAACGACACCGTCGCGATGCCGATGCCGATGCGCGTGACGCGCTCGGGGCCGTGATGGTCGGCGAGGCGTCCGGCGATCGGCGCGGCCAGCGCGCCGGCGGCGCCCGCGAGGCCGAATGCGCCGGCGGCCGCGCTGCCGAGATGGAACGGTGCGCCGTGCAGCATCACCGCGAGCGTCGACCAGAATGCGCTGAAGCCGATCGCGAGCAGCCCCTGCGCGAGCGCGGCGCGACGCAGTGCCGGATGATCGCGCCACAGCGCGCCGAGCGACGCGATCAGCGCGCGATACGGCAGGCGCGTGGTCGGCTCGAAGCGCGGCAGCCCGCGCGCGGCCACGAAGCCGATCACGGCGACGCTGACGGCCGCGAGCGCGAACATCGCGCGCCAGCCGGCCGTTTCGGCGATGAAGCCGGCCACGACGCGCGACAGCAGGATACCGAGCAGCAGCCCGGTCATCACGGTGCCGACGATGCGGCCGCGATGCGTGTCGTGCGCGAGCGTCGCGGCGGCCGGCACGACGTCCTGCGCCATCGTCGCGGCGAGGCCGATCGCGAAGCTCGCCGCGAGCAGCAGCCCGAGCGACGGCGCGATCGACGCGAGCAGCAGCGCGACGACCAGCGCCGCTGCCTTGGTCACGATCACGCGGCGCCGGTCGAAGCGGTCGCCGAGCGGCGCGAGCAGCAGGATGCCGAGCGCATAGCCGAGCTGCGTGAGCGTCGGCACGAAGCCGATCGCGCGCGCCGACGCGCCGAGATCGGGCCCGAGCGCGCCGAGCATCGGCTGCGCGTAGTAGAGCGGCGCGACGCCGAGGCCGGCGGCGGCCGCGAGCAGCAGCACGAGCCGGCGATCGGGCATCGAATGGGCGGCCGGATGGGCCGGGGCGGGCGCTACGCGGGGCGCGGCGTCGAGACGGGTCGGGGTGGACATGGCGTGCATCCTTGGGTGGATAACAGGATGGATGCGAGTGTGGCGGCACGCGGCCGGCCACGGTAGTACCGCCTGCCGCAGATTTGTTATACGCTCCGCGAATGACCGATAAATCTTCCGCTTCTCCCGCTGCGGGCGGGTCTCGGCGCGTTCAGGCCGTGCCGGTGGACGGCGCCGGCTATCGTTTCGAGCTGATGGAAACGTTCGTACGCATAGTCGAGGCCGGCAGTTTGTCGGCCGCCGCCGCGCAACTGCATACGACGCAGCCGACGATCAGCCGGCGGCTGCAGGCGCTCGAACGTTCGCTCGGCATGCGGCTGCTGCAACGCACGACGCACACGATGCGGCTGACCGTCGACGGCGAGCGCTGCTTCAAGCGTGCGAAGGAACTGCTGGCGAACTGGGCGGCGTTCGAGGCCGACTTGCGCGGCGCGCAGGAGGAGCCCGACGGGCTGTTGCGCGTTGCGGTGCCGCACGCGTTCGGGCAGGAGCGTTTCGTCGCGCCGCTCGCGCAGTTCCTGCGCGACTATCCGCGCGTGTCGGTCGAGTGGCTGCTGCAGGACGAGGTGCGCGATTTCGTCGGCAGCGGCATCGATTGCGCGATCCAGGTCGGCGAGCCGACCGATCCGGGCGTGGTCGCGATCCGGCTGACGAAGGTGCCGCGCTTCGTGGTCGCCGCGCCGTCGGTGCTGAACGGTGCCGACGTGCCGGCCGACCCCGACGCGCTGGCCGCGTTGCCGTGGCTCGCGTTGCGCACCTACTACCGCAACGAACTCACGCTGACGCATGCGGTCACCGGCGACACGCGACGCATCGCGATCCGGCCGCGCATCACGACCGCGAACCTGTATACGCTGCGTAGCGCGGCGCTGCTGGGCGTCGGTGCGTGCGTCGGCTCGTCATGGATGCTGGCCGGCCATCTCGCGCGCGGCGAGCTTGTGCACCTCGCGCCCGAATGGCAGGCCGCGCCGTTGCCCGTCTACCTGACCTATCCGCATGCGCAGTTCTATCCGTCGCGGCTCGTGCGGTTCGTCGCGACGATGCGCGAGGCCGTGCCGGCGCTCGTCGAAGGGCACGAGGGTGATCCAGCCGGCGCGTCGTGATGGCGGCCGTGCGGTCAGCCGCGCCGGATCCCTTCCGGCAGCGCGCTGATGCGGCGCACCTCGGGCGAGTCGAGCCATGTGCGTGACGTCGCGCAGTCGACGAACATGTCGGTCGCGTCCTCGCCCCAGAACAGGTCGCCGTCGAGTGCGAAGGTCGGCACGCCGAATACGCCGTCGGCAATTGCCTGATCGGTGTTCGCGCGCAGCGCGTCCTTCACGGGCTGTGCTTCAACGGCCGTCACGCCTTCCGGGAAGCCGACGGCTTCGCACAGCGCGGCGAAGCCTTCCGGCGTCGATACGTCGTGGCCGTCGCGCCAGATATGCCGGAAGATTCGCTGGATCGCGTCGCGCGAGCTGCCCATCGCGATCGCGAGGCGCAGCGGCCTGATCGGGTTGAACGGGTGCGCGGGCGGCATCCGGAATGCGATGCCGAGCTTGTCCGCGCGGTATTGCGCGTGGCGATAGGTGAAGACGCGTTTGGCCGCGATCTCGGCCGGCGCCTTCTGCCCCCAGTGCGCGAGCAGCGCGCCGAGCACGATCGGCCGCGGCGCGAACGCGGCGGCCGGCGGCAAGCGGTCGAACTGTTCCTGCTGCAGGTAGGCGAACGGCGAAACGAAATCGAAATACCAGGTGGCGGGGCGTGCGGCGCTCATCGCGGGAGTCTCCTCGTGCGGGTCCGGTTGACGGTGACGCGCCCGGTGCGCCTGCGGGTGGCACACCGGGCGTGCCTCGTCGGCCAGTGTCGCATGCGGCCGTCTTTCGCGCTGTCGCGTCGCCTGCCTGCCGCGCGCAACCGGCTCCTTACGACTGCGCAGCGCCGTCCGCCGGCGACGCGAGCCGCGCAAGGCTGTCGTGCACGACGGCCGCGTCGTAGCGTGCGCCCGCGCCGCCGAGCGCGACGGTGGCCTTCTGCGCGAGCGGCAGCAGCATCGCGAGCGCCGCGGCCATCGCCGGCGCGGCGGCGAGCCGCGATTTCGGGCCCGACACCGTCAGCGCGCCGACGCATTCGCCGGCCGCGCCGAACACGGGCACGGAGGCCGATGCCGTCTCGGGGTCGCGCTCGCCGTACGACGCGGCCCACAGCTGTTCGCGCACGTCGTCCCAGCGGGTGTCGTGCGTGTCGGTGAAGGCCAGCAGCACCTTCCCGGATGCGCCCTGGCGAACCGGAAATTCCTCGCCGACGCGAATCGACACGCGCACCGCGCGGGCCGGCTCGACGCGATAGAGCACCGAACGCATGTCGCCCTGGCGCACATAGAACGACGCCGTTTCGCCGAGTTCGCGGCTCAGCGCCTCGAGCAGCGGCTCGACCACCGGGCCGACGCGGAACGACCGCTGGTACAGCGCCGCGAGCCGCAGCGGCTCGTGCCCGACCGCGTACTGGCCGTCGTCGAGCTTGCGCATGAAGCCGCCATGCTCGAGCGCCGCGAGCAGGCGCAGGATCGTGCTCTTGTACAGCCCGGTGCGGCGCGACAGCTCGGCGAGCGACAGCCGGTCGTCGGCCGGGCCGAACGCACGGAGGATCGCGAACGCGCGATCGAGCACGGCGACGCCGCTGGACGCTTCCTCGGCCGCCGGATCGCGTGCGTCGCCGGTGTGATCTGCTTGATTCGTGGGCACTGCCTGCTTCCTTCCAATGATGGTCGACCGACTATAACGTTCTGTCTGGCAGAACTCAAGTTCCACAAAATCGCAATTTCACGGGTATACCCCGCTTATCGCTCGTTCACAGCACGCCTAAAGTTCTGTCAAACAGAACGATGTTCTTTCAGATAGAACGACGAGGTGTCGAATGAGTGTTTCCGAAATGCCGAAGGTGCTGGTCAGCGAGGTCGGTCCGCGCGATGGGCTGCAGAGCATCAAGGCCGTGATGCCGACGGCCGGCAAGCTGCGCTGGATCACCGCGCTGGCCGCGGCCGGCCTGCGCGAGATCGAGGTCGGGTCGTTCGTGCCGGCCCGGCTGTTGCCGCAGATGGCCGACGTGCGCGAAGTCGTCGCGCATGCGCTGGCGATTCCCGGGCTGCATGTCGCCGCGCTCGCGCCGAACCTGCGTGGTGCCGAAGGCGCGTTCGACGCGGGCGTGCACAAGCTGACGCTGCCGGTCTCGGTCACGGAAGCGCATTCGCTGGCGAACATCCGCAAGACGCCCGCGCAGATGATCGACGAAGTGCGCGCGATCGTCGCGCTGCGCGACGCGCGCTATCCGTCGGCACGGATCGAGGCCGGCGTGTCGGTCGCGTTCGGCTGCACGATCGCGGGCGCCGTCAGCGACGACGAGACGATCGCGATGGCCGTTGCGATGGCCGAGTGCGGCGTCGACGAAATCGGCCTGTCCGACACGAGCGGCCATGCGAACCCGGCCCAGGTGCGCCGCCTGTTCGCGCGCCTGCAGCGCGAAGTCGGCGACAAGGCCGGCGGCGCACATTTCCACAACACGCGCGGGCAGGGGCTCGCGAACGTCGTCGCGGCGCTCGATGCGGGCGTGACGACGATCGACGCGAGCCAGGGCGGCCTCGGCGGATGTCCGTATGCGCCCGGCGCGACCGGCAACATCGTCACCGAGGATCTCGTGTTCCTGCTCGAAGCGATGGGGTACGACACGGGCATCGACGTCGACGCGCTGCTCGCCGCGCGCGCGATCCTGCACGCGGCGCTGCCGCTCGAGGCGCTGTACGGCCACGTACCCGACGCCGGGTTGCCGAAGGGGTTCCGCTATGCCGACGGCCGCGCGCCGACGGCGGCGCAACCGGAAGGATGCGTGGCGGGAGTCGCGCAATGAACGATCGCCAACCGGCCTCGACGCTGCCGTACGCAGGCGTGCGCGTGATCGAGATGACGCACATGGTGATGGGCCCGACCTGCGGGATGCTGCTCGCCGATCTCGGCGCGGAAGTGATCAAGATCGAGCCGATCGCGGGCGACAGCACGCGTGCGCTGCGCGGTTCCGGCGCGGGCTTCTTCGGGATGTTCAACCGCAACAAGAAGAGCCTCGCGGTCGACGTGAAGGATCCGCGCGGGCTCGAGATCGTGCTGCGGCTCGTCGCGACGGCGGACGTGTTCAGCGAGAACTTCAAGAGCGGCACGATGGACCGGCTCGGCCTCGGCTATCCGGCGCTGCACGCGCTGAATCCGCGCCTCGTGTACGTGTCGCACAAGGGCTTCCTGCCGGGGCCCTACGAGCATCGCACCGCGCTCGACGAGGTCGTGCAGATGATGGGCGGCCTCGCGTACATGACGGGCCCGGAAGGGCGGCCGCTGCGCGCGGGCGCGAGCGTGAACGACATCATGGGCGGCATGTTCGGCGCGATCGGCGCGATGGCCGCGCTCGCGCAGCGCGAGCGCACGGGCCGCGGCCAGCAGGTGCAGAGCTCGCTGTTCGAGAACAACGTGTTTCTCGTCGCGCAGCACATGATGCAGTTCGCGGTGACGGGGCAGGCCGCGTCGCCGATGCCGAGCCGGATTTCCGCGTGGGCCGTCTACGACGTGTTCTCCGTCAAGGATGACGAACAGATTTTCCTCGCGGTCGTGTCCGACACGCAGTGGGGGCTGTTCTGCGATGCGTTCGGCCTGGCCGCGCTGAAGGACGATCCGCGCCTCGCGACCAACAACCTGCGCGTGCAGGCGCGCGAATGGCTGCTGCCCGAGCTGCGTGCGTGGCTGGCGTCGTACTCGGCCGCGGAGATCGGTGCGATCTTCGAATCGACCGGCCTGCCGTATGCCCCGATCACGAAGCCGCAGGACCTGTTCGACGATCCGCACCTGCTCGCCACGGGCGGCCTCGAAGCCGTGACGCTGCCGGCGGATGCGAGCAGCGCCGGGCGGCCGGTCGACACGCGCACCGCGCTGCTGCCGCTGACGCTCGCGGGCGAGCGCCTGCGGTTGCGCTCGGCGCCGCCCGCACTCGGCCAGGACACGTGCGCGCTGCTCGGCGAGCTTGGCTACACGCCGGACGACGCGCGTGCGCTGATCGACGCCGGCATCGTCGCCGGGCGGTACGGCGCGGACCTCGCCGCGCACGGCGACGGGCCGGGCGGCGCGCCGTCGGCGAACGAAGCGGCGAGCGCGTAGCGCGGCCGCGATCCCCCGAACGAACAAAGGCGTCCCGGCCGCGCACCGCGCGGGCGCGGACCGCCGCATCCACGGAGACAACCATGACATCCGCTTCCCCGGCGCTCGCCGCCGATCGCGAGACCGACACATCGGTCGAGCAACGCGCCGTGCGCAAGGCCGCGTGGCGCTTCATCCCGCTGCTCGCGCTCGCGTATTTCTTCAACTACCTGGATCGCACGAGCGTCGGGTTCGCGGCGCTCACGATGAACCGCGATCTCGGGCTGACCGCGACGCAGTTCGGCTGGGGCGCGGGGATCATGTTCGCGGGCTACTGCGTGTTCGAGGTGCCGAGCAATCTTGCGCTGTACCGCTTCGGCGCGCGCCGCTGGCTCGCCCGCATCATGATCACGTGGGGGCTGATGGCGGCCGCGACCGCGCTCGCGACGGGGCCGACGAGTTTCTACGCGATCCGGCTGCTGCTCGGCATCGGCGAAGCCGGGTTCTTTCCGGGCGTGATCTTCTTCCTCGCGGTGTGGTTTCCGGCGAGCTACCGCACGCGCGTGCTGGCGTGGTTCACCGTGTCGACGCCGCTGTCGTCGCTGATCGGCGGCCCGCTGTCGACCTGGCTGCTGCAGCTCGACGGCGCGTTCGGGCTGGCAGGCTGGAAGTGGATGTTCATCGTCGAAGGGCTGCCCGCGTGCGCGCTCGGTTTCCTCGTACTGAAGCTGCTGTCCGATTCGCCCGCGAATGCCGCGTGGCTGTCGGACGACGAGCGTGCCGCGCTGCAGCGCGCGTTCGAGCGCGACGGCGCGGCGGCCGGCCGCAAGAAGCAATTCGGCGTCGCGCTGTGCGACGTGCGCGTGTACGTGCTGGCGCTGATCTCGTTCGGCTTCACGATGGGCTCCTACGGGATCGGCATCTGGCTGCCGCAGATGCTGAAGGCGCACGGCATGTCGACGATGCAGACGGGCTGGCTGTCCGCGGTGCCGTACTTCTTCGCGACGGTCGCGCTGCTGGGCTGGGCGAAGCGGGTGGACCGCCGCGGCGGCCCCGTCGCGAACCTGGCCGTCGGGCTGTTCATCGGCGCGGTGGCGCTCGGCGTGTCGACGCATTTCCTGACGCTCGGGCCGGCGCTCGTCGGCATCACGCTCGCGCTGATCGGCACGATTGCCGGCCGCACGATCTTCTACACGCTGCCGTCGCGCTTCCTGTCCGGCCAGGCGGCGGCCGGCGGCCTGGCGCTGATCAACTCGATCGGCGCGCTCGGCGGCTTCGCGGGCCCCTATCTCGTCGGCTACCTGAAGGACAGCTTCGGCACCTTCACGGCCGGCATGCTCGGCCTCGCGATCGTGCTGGCGATCACGACGCTGCTCACGCTGTCGCTGGTCGCGTTCGACCGGAGCGAATGACATGGACACGATTTCGATCAAGCGACGCCGGCTGCTCGGCGCGGCCGCGGCCTCGCTCGCGCTGCCCGCGTTCGCCGACACGCCGGCCCGCGATGGAGCTTCCCGCATGACGACGCAAGGCAACTACCTCGCGGTCCGCCCCGACTGGCTCGCGTCGGCGCTCGAAGCCGCGCTCGAGCCCGACCTGCCGATCGTCGACGCGCATCATCATTTCTATGAACGGCCGGGCTGGATCTACATGCTCGACGACTATCTGCAGGACGCGCGCTCGGGCCACCGCATCCAGGCGTCCGTCTACATGCAGGCGCAGACGCGCTATCGCGATTCGGGCCCGGCGGAACTGAAGCCGGTGGGCGAGACGGCCTATGTCGCCGGCGTGACCGAGCCGCTGCAGCACGGCCCCGTGGCCGTCGCGAAAGGCATCGTCGGTCACGCGGACCTGCGGCTCGGCGCACGCGTGCGCGACGTGCTGGAAGCGCATCTCGAAGCCGGGCGCGGACGGTTTCGCGGCGTCCGCCACCTGACCACGTGGGATGCCGATCCGACGCTCGCCAATCCGCTGTCGGCGGTGCCGCGCGGGCTGCTGCTCGATCCCGCGTACCGGGCCGGCGTCGCGCAGCTCGCGCCGCTCGGGCTGTCGTACGACGCGTGGCTGTTCTTTCCGCAACTGCCCGAACTGTTCGAGCTCGCGAAGGCGAACCCCGACACGCGGATCATCGTCAATCACTGCGGCGGCATCGTGCGGATCGCCAGCTATGCGGACAAGCGGCCGGAGGTGTTCGAGCGCTGGTCGGCGTCGATGCGCGCGCTCGCACAACTGCCGAACGTGTACGTGAAGGTCGGCGGCCTCGGGATGCGCATCAACGGGTTCGATTTCGAGAAGGGCGCGAAGCCGCCGTCTTCCGTGCAGCTCGCCGACGCGTGGAAGCCGTGGATGATGACCTGCATCGACGCGTTCGGCCCCGGCCGCTGCATGTTCGAGGGCAATTTCCCGGTCGACAAGGGCTCGTATTCGTTCGTGAACGGGTGGAACGCGTTCAAGCGGCTGACCGCGCAGGCCAGCCCGGACGAGCGCGACGCGCTGTTCCGCGGCACGGTCACGCGCGCGTACCGGCTCGGCTGACGCGCGTGCGCGCGGTCACCCGGCTTCCACCAGCGCCGCGAGCCGCGCCAGCGCCATCTGCCAGCCCGTTTCGTTGTCGGCGGCCGGCACGCCGGGCGGTACGCCGTCGTGCACGGCGTCCACGCGCGTGCCGCCGGCTTCGTCGGACAGCGTGATCGTGATCGTCATGGCGCCGCGCAGCATCGGATCGTCGGTTTCGAACACGTCGATCTCGACGATCTGCTCGTCCGGCACGAGCGTGACGAAGCGGCCGTGATAGGTGTCGGTGCGCGCGCCGGACTTGCCGGTGCCGGCCGACGGCGCGTCGTAGCTCAGCGACACGCGCAGCGCGCCGCCTTCGCGCGCATCGTACGCATGCACGCGGCACGTCATGCCGTCGGGCACCTTCCACTGCTCGACCGCGTGCGGATCGAGCAGCGCGCGGTAGACGCGCCCGCGCGGTGCGTTCAGGTGCCGGCTGACCCGGGTCGAATGCGTGTGCGTGTGCAACATGTGGCCTCCCGCGGAATCTGCACGACGGTGCACGCCGGCGGCCGGCGTGTCGTCATGCTTCCTTCAGGAATCCTAGGCGCGCGCGCGACGGCATGCAATGGCCGCCCGCGCGGGCGCGTTCCGTCGTTCCGCCGTTCAGCGCAGGGCGGCCGCGAAGGCGTCGAGTTGCGTGATGCAGGTGTTCCAGCCCTCGAAAAAGCCGAGCGCTTCGTGGCGCTCGCGCGTCGCGGCATCGGGATGCATCACGCGCGCCTCGTAGCGGCTGCCCGCATCGTCGTCGGCCATCGTGATGATCGCCGTGAAGCCCATCCACGGCACCTGCGGCCGCCAGCCGCCGGTGAGCATCGACGTGAACGCGATGCGCGATTCCGGCACGATGTCGAGGAAACAGCCGGGATTGTCGCTCGTGCCGCCGTCGGGGCCGCGCATGAACGTGTGGAAAGCGCCGCCCGGCCGCAGGTCGAACGCGCGCACCTCGGTGGTCCACGGCTTCGGGCACCACCATTCCTTCAGCAATTCGGGGTCGGTCCACGCGCGCCACAGTGCGCGGCGCGGCGCGCGCAAGGTGCGCGTGATGACGAGATCGTGGGCTTCAACGGGTTCGACGTGGCTTGCTGACATCGTGCTCCTCCTGATGATGGCGCTCGACGAATTCGACGAGACGGTCGGCGCGCGCTTCCCACAACGCGCGTTGTGCGGCGAGCCATGCCTCGGCTTCGGTCAGCCGGCTGCCGACCAGCGCGCAGGTGCGCGAGCGGCCGGTTTTCCGGGTCTGCACGAGGCCGCTGCGCTCGAGCACGGCGACATGCTTCATGAACGACGGCAGCGCCATGTCGAACGGCGCGGCCAGCGCGGAAACGGTCCGCTCGCCCTGGCCGAGCGCGCTGACGATCGCGCAACGGGTCGGATCGGCGAGGGCGTGGAACACGTCGCTGATGCCGGATTGAAAGTTATCCATTTGGCTAAGTGTAGACGATGCCGGCGCCGATGCAGCGGAAATTTTCGTCGCGTACGATGAAGGGGCGGTAACGCGCGCCGACCGGGCGCGACGGTGCCGGACGCCTGCCGCCGTCGTGCACGCTTCGACGACCGGCCGGCGCGCTTTCTATCCCGGCCCATGCCGCACCCGCGCATGCGGCCCGCCTGACTACCGGAGATGGCATGACCGAATCTGTTACCGTCCGCCGCGTCGATGCGCGCGAAGCGATGGCCTGTGTCGATGCGCTGGCCGACGTGCTGATCGATTGCGTGGAAGGCGGCGCATCCGTCAGCTTCATGTTGCCGATCGAGCGGCCGACCGCCGTCGCGTTCTGGACGCGCATGGCCGAGGGCGTCGCGAACGGCGAGCGCATCCTGCTCGTCGCCGAGGATGCAGCCGGCCGGATCGTCGGCACCGTGCAGGTCGTGACCGCGCAGCCCGAGAACCAGCCGCATCGCGCGGACATCGCGAAGATGCTCGTGTCGCGGCACGCACGCCGGCAGGGCGTCGCCGCGCGGCTGATGGCGGCGGCCGACGCGGCCGCGCGCGACGCCGGCAAGACCGTGCTCGTGCTCGACACCGTGACGGGCGGCGACGCCGAGCGGCTCTACGAGCGGGCCGGCTGGCAGCGCGTCGGCGTCGTGCCGAATTTCGCGCTGATGCCCGACGGCGCGCTCTGCGCGACGACGTACTTCCACAAGCAGCTCGCGTAACGAACGGCCTTCGTCGTGCATCCCGTATCTCCGGCGCTGCTGTGCCTCACGCTCGCGGCCGGTGTCGTGGCGCTGTTCGCGCCGGCGTTGCTCGCGGCCGCGTGGCGGCGCCGCACGCAGGTGCCGTGGCGTGTGTTTTGCTACGGCATGCTGACCTTCTTCGTGTTCCAGCCGGTGCTGCGCCTGTCGTGGCAGGTGCCGCTGTTCCACCGGCTCGGCACCGGTCCGCGCTGGCACCTGCCGATACTCGTGTTCGCGGCATTGACGGCCGGGCTCTTCGAGGAATGCGGGCGCTGGGTCGCGTTCCGGTATCTGCTGCCGAAGCGGCACGACGCGCAGACGGCCGTGATGCTCGGGCTCGGGCATGGCGGGCTGGAAGCGATGCTGCTGGTCGGCGTCGGGTTCGTCGCGCTCGGCACGGGCTACCTGCTCGCGCACGCGGGTGTCGTCGTGCCGGCCGGCATGCAGTCGCTGATCGGGTCGCAGTTCGCGGGCATGACACCCGTGTCGCCGTTGCTCGCGCTGTTCGAGCGCGTGAGCGCGATGGCCGCGCATGTCGGGCTGTCGCTGATCGTGCTGCAGGCGTTCGTCCGTGGCACGACACGCTGGCTCACGCATGCGATCGCGCTTCATTTCATGTTCGACCTTGCCGCCGTGCTGCTGACGCGATACTGGCATGTCGATACCGTGCTGGTCGAGGTGCTGCTGTGCGTGTGCAGCGTCGCGTTGTTGTGGCTGGGCGTGCGCTTGAGCCGCAGCGGAGCGGGCACCGGCGCGACGCGCACGGGGCATGTCGCGTGACCCGTGTTGCCGGTTTCGGGCGTGCGCGGCACGTTCCCGGCCGCGCCGGGAGCCGCCCGGCGACCGGAACCGCCGCGGCAACACAAGCCCGGCCGGATGCGTCGCCGGTCCGATATATTCACGCCAGAAGACTTCAACGAAACGCCACGGAACCGCCGCCTCGATGAAACGCTCCCACGTCGCTTTCGCCCTCACGGGCCTGCTTGTCGCGCTGCCGATTGCCGCGTATGCGCTCGTCAAGCCGCTGCGCATCGTCGCGCCCGCGCTGATCCCCGGCGTGTCGTGCCCGAGCGCCGACATCTGCACGGACGATGCCGCGAAGCTCGGCGACGCGCAGCAGCTCTATCGCGACGGCTATGCGCGCGCGGCGGCGGCCGTCGGCCCGTTCCACGACGCGCCGCGCGTCGTGTTCTGTTCGACGCGCGCGTGCGCCGACGCGTTCGGCCTCGGCCCGCGGGCGGCGCTGACGCTCGGCAATTTCGGGGTGGCCGTCGCGCCGCGCGGCTGGACGACCTACTTCATCGCGCACGAGCTGATCCATCATCGCCAGGCCGAAGTGCTCGGCAACCTGGCCGTCGCGACCAAGCCGCGCTGGCTGATCGAGGGGATGGCGTATTCGCTCAGCGACGATCCGCGCCATCCGCTCGCGCAGCCGTTCGAAGCGTGGCGCACGCGTTTCGACACGTGGCATGCGGCGCTCGGCGGGCAGCCGCTGTGGGATGCCGCACGGGCGGTCGAGTAGCGCGGGAGGGGCGGCGCGGCGTTACGCAGGCGTGCCCGGGTCGGCGCGTCTGCCGGCCAGCGTCTGCCGCCCCGCGTCGAGGATCTCGTCGGCCAGCGCGGGATCGGTGCCGGCGATCGCGCGCGATAGCACGAGCGCGCCGACCATCTGGCTGAAGACCGCGAGCGCGTCGCGACGCGTCTGCTCCGGCGTCGCGCCTTCGGTCGCCACCATCGGTTCCAGCCGGTCGAGATACGCGGCGAGGCCGTGCGCGTAGCATGCGCGCGCCGCGTCGGTCAGCCGCGGCGCATCGCCGGCGAAGCCGGACAGCGGGCATCCGGCCTCGACGTTGTCGCGATGCGCGGCCGACAGATACAACGCCACCTGCGCGTCGAGGCTGCCTGCGTTCGGCGAATCGGCGCGGTCGTGCATCGCCTTTTCCATCACTTCGGCGACGAGTGCGTCTTTCGACTTGAAGTGGTTGTAGAAGCCGCCTTGCGTGAAACCGGCTTCCTTCATCAGTTCCGTCAACCCGACGGCATCGACGCCGCGCACGCGGAACAGCCGCTCGGCGGCCGCGACGATCGCGCTCCGGTTCTCGGCAGCCTGCTGTCTTGATACGCCCATCGATCTCTCCCTGATTTTTGCCGATCGCGTCGATTGGAAAACACAATTGCAATCACCATTGACATGCCATCGCGGCGCGAACAGAATGCATCGCAAAGACAATGGTGATCGACATTGATATCGAGTGTAGCCGACCTGGCAGGCGATGCAAAGCCACGGCCGGCGCACGGATGGCAACCGGTCACGTCTTTGGCGCCGCCGGGTGACGGCAGCGGACGGCTCGCTGTCTGCTGCCGGCGGCGCACCGGTTCGGCAAGCAATGACAACCTCGTTTTCCACCGGATCTCATGCGCGCGGCGAGCCGGCGCGCAGGCGATTCATCATGCGAAAGGAACGATCATGAAGATCGAAGGTGCAGTCGTTTTCGTGACGGGCGCAAACCGCGGGCTCGGGCTCGAATTTGCGAAGCAGGCGCTCGCCCGAGGGGCGCGCAAGGTCTACGCGGCGGCGCGCGATCCGGCCAGCGTGACGCTGCCGGGCGTCGTGCCCGTGAAGCTCGACGTGACCGATCCGGCGGCCGTCGCGGCGGCGGCCGACGCCGCGCGCGACGTCACGCTGCTGATCAACAACGCCGGCATCGCGCGGCTCGGCAGCCTGACGGACGACGGCGCGCCCGACGCGTTGCGCGACCACTTCGAAACCAACGTATTCGGGATGCTGGCGATGTCGCGCGCGTTCGCGGGCACCCTCGCCGGCCACGGCGGCGGCGCGATCCTGAACATCCTGTCCGTCGCGAGCTGGGTGAACCGGCCGATCCTGTCGGGCTACGGCGTGTCGAAGTCGGCCGCATGGGCGCTGACCAACGGGCTGCGCCATTCGCTGCGCGAGCAGCACACGCAGGTTGTCGGGCTGCATGCGGGGTTCATCGACACCGACCTGACGGCCGGCCTCGACGTGCCGAAGGCCACGCCGGCCGACGTCGTGCGCCAGGCCTACGATGCGATCGAGGCGGGGGAGGAGGAAGTGTCGACCGACGAGTTCACGCGGCAGGTGAAGGCCACGCTGTCGTCGGGCGTCTATCTGGAAGAGCCGGCGCCGCGTTGACGCGGCCGGCCATGCGAATCCGCCGCCCGTGCATGGGCGGCGGGGCGTTTCGTCAGACCGTCGTGTCGATGATGCCCGGGATCTTCACGTCCGGGTTCACGTCCGCGTCGTAGTCGACGCCGGCGATCTCGAAGCCGAACAGTCGCAGGAAGTCGGTCTTGTAGCCGGCGAAGTCGGTCATCTCGTACAGGTTCTCGTTCGTCACGTGGTCCCACATCGCGACGACCTTCGCCTGCACCTGCGGATCGAGTTCCTTGTAGTCGGCGCGCAGGCGGCCTTCTTCGTCGATGTGCGGCGTCGCGCCGTACAGGCTGTCCTTCAGGAGCCCGTACACCTGCTCGATGCAGCCTTCGTGCGTGCCGGTTTCCTTCATCACCTTGAACAGCAGCGACAGGTACAGCGGCATCATCGGGATCGCCGAGCTGGCCTGCGTGACGACGGCCTTCAGCACCGACACGCGGGCGTCGCCGCCGTGCGCGGCCAGCTTGTCGCGGATCGACAGCACCTTCTTGTCGAGATCCTTCTTCGCTTCGCCGATCGAGCCGTTCCAGTAAATGTCGTGCGTGATCTGCTCGCCGAGATACGTGAACGCGGTGGTCTTCGCGCCGTCGGCCAGCACGCCGGCTTCAGCCAGCGCGTCGATCCACATCTGCCAGTCCTCGCCGCCCATCACGGCCACGGTGCCGTCGATCTCTTCCTGCGTCGCCGGTTCGAGCGCGACGTCGCGGATCACTTCCTTGTCGGTGTCGAGGCCGCGGAACGTGACGGCCTTGCCGATCGGCTTGAGCGTCGAGCTGATGGTTTCGCCCGTCTTCGGATGCGTGCGGCGCGGTGCCGCGAGGCTGTAGACGACCAGGTCGACCTTGCCGAGATCCTGCTTGATGGTGTCGATCGTGACCTGCTTGACCTTGTCGGAGAATGCGTCGCCGTTGATGCTGCGCGCATAGCGACCCTTTTCAGCGGCGAATTTCTCGAACGCGGCGCTGTTGTACCAGCCGGCCGTGCCGGGCTTCGTCTCGCTGCCGGCGCGCTCGAAGAACACGCCGAGCGTGTCCGCGCCCGAGCCGAATGCGGCCGAGATCCGGGCGGCGAGGCCGTAGCCGGTCGATGCGCCGATCACGAGCACCTTTTTCGGGCCATTGGCGATCGGGCCGTGCGAAGTCACGTAGTCGATCTGTTCCTTGACGTTGGCTTCGCAGCCGACCGGATGAGTCGTCACGCAGATGAAGCCACGCACGCGCGGTTTGATAATCATGGAAACCTCTGTCTATCAGAAAGGCGGGGACGGCCTGAAATCGGAAAAATCCCGCGCATTGTAAAGGAAGCGGCCGATCGCGGGCGGGCGCGGCCGGAACGTGCCGGATCATCCGGTTATTTCTCTCTTGACAGAAATAACTGAAATGAATAAATTTGCCGACATGGAACTCACACCGATCGCTGAACGATTCATTCTCCACTGGGGCGAAATGGGCTCGCGGTGGGGCGTCAACCGCACCGTCTCGCAGATTCACGCGCTGCTCTACCTGGCCGGCCGGCCGGTCGCGGCCGACGAGATCGCCGAGACGCTCAACGTCGCGCGCTCCAACGTCAGCACGAGCCTGAAGGAGCTGCAGGCGTGGCGCCTCGCGAAAGTCGTGCACGTGCTGGGCGACCGTCGCGACCACTTCGAGACGTCGACCGACATCTGGGAGTTGTTCAAGCTGATCGTCGAAGGGCGGCGGCAGCGCGAGATCGAGCCGACGCTCACGGTGCTGCGCGATTGCCTGACGAACCCGGAGATCGCGAACGAGAGCCGCGAGACCGAACAGCGCATCCGCGACACGCTGCAGTTCGTCGAGACGCTCACGACCTGGTCGGACGAGATGCTGCGGCTCAAGCCCGATACGCTGATGAAGGCGCTCGGCATCGGTGCGAAGATCAGCCAGACGGTCAGGCGCAAGCCGTCGAAGTAAGCGGTAACGGAAGTGCGGGCGGACAGCCCGCTTTTTTCGGGGTTGATATTTCTGTTTGTACAGAAATAACTGTAAATAGAGGATGAAAATGAACGCAGCCCTGCCGTCGACCTGCCAGCACGATCGCACCGGCGCGCGCAGCGTGACCGTTCTCGTCTGCGGCGCGAACGGCTTCATCGGGCGGGCGCTGTGCGCGCAGCTCGAGGCCGGCGGTCATCGCGTGCTGCGCGGCGTGCGGCATGCGGCCGGCCCGCGCGACGTCGCGATCGACTTCGGGAAGGACGTCGATCCGCAAGCGTGGCTGGCGCGGCTGAACGGCGTCGACGTGGTGATCAATGCCGTCGGCATCCTCGCCGACCACCGCGGCGCGACGCTCGACGCCGTGCACCGCGCCGCGCCGTGCGCGCTCTTCATCGCGTGCTGCCGCGCCGGCGTGCGGCGCGTGATCCAGGTCTCGGCGCTCGGCGTCGAGCGCGGCGATACGCGGTACTTCGCGAGCAAGCTCGCGGCCGACCGCTTCCTGCAGACGCTGCCGATCGATTGCCGCATCGTGCGTCCCGCGCTCGTCTACGGTGCGGACGGCACGTCGGCGCGGTTTTTCCGGATGCTCGCGAGCCTGCCCGTGCAGGTGCTGCCGGCGGGCGGCCGCCAGCGGCTGCGCCCCGTGCATGTCGACGATCTCGCCGAAGTCGTCGCGCGGCTCGTCGTGCAACCGGGCGATGCGGCGGCCGGCAGCCGGGTGATCGACGTGGTCGGCCACGACGAAATCGACTACCGCGAGATGCTGGCCGGCTACCGTGCCGCGCTGGGATTTCCGCCGGCTGCCCGCGTGTCGCTGCCGGGCCCGCTGGCCGGCGCGGCGGCCGTGCTGTCCGGCATGCTGCCGGGCGCGATGTTCACGCGCGACACGTGGACGATGCTGCGCGGCGGCAACACCGGCGATCCGGCGGCCGCCGCGGCCGTGCTCGGCCGGCCGCCGCGCGGCATCGGCAGCTTCATCGGCGCGGACGCCGTCGCCGCACTGCGCCGCGACGCGCTCGCGATGTGGCGGCGCCCGTTGCTGCGGGGCGCGCTCGCGATCGTGTGGATCTGGACGGCCATTGCGAGCGCATTCATCCATCCGCTGCATGCGAGCCTGGCGCTGCTTGCGCCGGCGCACCTGACGGGACTGCCTGCACTGATCGCGCTCTACGCGGCGAGCGCGCTGGACTTCGCGTTCGGCATCGCGACCGTCGCCGCGCCGTCACGGCGCCTGTGGGCTGCGCAAGCGGCGCTGATCGTCGCGTACTCGGCCGTCATCGCGGTCACGATGCCCGGCCTGCTGGCCGAGCCGTTCGGCCCCGTGCTCAAGAACGTGCCGATTCTCGCCATCCTGTTGATCCTTTTTTCAGAAGAAGAACAAGCATGAATACCTATCTCGTCATCAAGGCGCTTCACATCCTGTCCTCGGTGCTGCTGGTCGGCACGGGGTTCGGCACCGCGTTCTACCTGTTCTTCGCGAACCGCACGCGGTCGGTGCCCGCGATCGCGGCTGTGTCGCGGCTCGTGGTGCGCGCGGACTGGTGGTTCACGACGCCGGCCGTGATCTTCCAGCCGGCGTCCGGGCTGTGGCTCGCGCATACGGCCGGCTGGCCGTGGCATACGCCGTGGCTGCTCGCGTCGATCGTGCTGTATGCGGTCGCCGGTGCGTGCTGGCTGCCGGTCGTGTGGCTGCAGCTCGAACTGGCGTCGATGGCGAAGCTCGCGCACGTGAATGGCGATGCCGCGCTGCCGGAACGCTACTGGCGCTACGCGAAGCGCTGGGAACTGCTCGGCTATCCGGCGTTCTTCGCGATGCTGACCGTCTATTTCCTGATGGTGGTCAAGCCGATGTAAGCGTGTCGTTGCCGTGCGGCGCGGCGGCGACACACACCTGAAGGCAGTCGGGCGATCGATTCATGATGCTTGCGATAAAAAGAAGGAGTGCAAAGCATGAACCAAAGTGAATGGGTTCTTTACTTCGACGGACGGTGTCCGTTATGCGTCGCGGAGATACGGCGTCTCGAGGCCCGCGACGCGCGACACCGACTGGCGTTCGTCGATATCGCCGAGCCGGGCTTCGACCCGGCGCCGCTGGGTGTCGACCTGCCCGCACTGAATCGCGCGCTGCATGCGCGCCTGCCTGACGGACGCATGCTGACCGGCGTCGACAGCATCCTGGCCGCCCACGAGCTGGCCGGGCGCCGCGGGCTCGTCTGGCTGCTGCGCGTGCCGGCGATGCGCGCCGCGCTCGCGCCGCTGTATCGCCGCTTCGCACGCAACCGGCACGCGGTTTCGCGCTGGCTCGGGTATCACGCCGAGGCGCGCTGCGACGATGCGGCGTGCGGGTTCGGCGCGGCCGCCGAAGGCCGGGAAGCGGCTCCCCCTGCGCGCGATACGCTGCGCCGCATCGTCGTGACCTGGATGGCGGCGGTCGCGATCGTGCACCTGCTGGTCGGCGCAGTCGTGCCGTGGGTGGCCGGCGCGCCGTGGCTCGACGCCTATCACCGCGGCATCGAGTGGCATTTCCGGGCGGGAACGGCGCCCGACGCGGCGCGTGCCCAGCAGGTCTGGTGGATGTCGCTGATCGGCGCGACGGTGCAGTGCGCGTCGGTCTGGATGCTCGCGCTCGTCCACCTCGGCAACCGGTTGCGGAAACGGGAAGTGTGGGGCTGGCTGCTGGCCGGCCTGTCGATCTGGGCGCCGCAGGACATGCTGTTGTCGTGGCAGGCGCAGGTGTGGGGTCACGTGGCGATCGATGTCGTCGCACTCGTCGCGATGGTGCCGCCGCTTGTCTGGCTGTGGAGGAGGGATACCGTATGAACACGTTGCCTGCTTTCGACTGGGCGCTCAACCTGCTGATCGTGCAGGGCGCGATGGGCGCATTCGATACGCTTTATCACCATGAACTCACGCAGGACCTGCCGCACAGCCCGCGCGCGCGGCTCGAACTCGCGATTCATGCGGTGCGGTCCGTGCTGTACGGCCTCGTGTTCGCGTCGATCGCGAACGTCGCGTTTCACGGCGCATGGGTCGCGGCGCTTGCGGCGGTCGTGCTCGTCGAAGTGGTGCTGACGCTGTGGGATTTCGTCGTCGAGGACCAAAGCCGCAAGCTGCCGGCGACCGAGCGCGTGCTGCACACGCTGCTGGCCGTCAACGGCGGCGCGCTGTTCGGGATGATCGCGATGCAGCTGGCCGTGTGGGCGCACGCGCCGACCGCGCTGCAGCCGGTCGATCTCGGCTGGCGCGGCTGGCTGCTCAGCCTGTTTGCCGTCGGCGTGACGGTATCGGGTATGCGCGACGGGATCGCCGCGTGCCGGATCGCGCAGCGTGCGCCGGCCGCGAATCCGTTTTCGCGGCAGCCGCCCGGCAACGTGCTCGTGACCGGCGGGACCGGCTTCATCGGTGAAACGCTCGTCAATCAGCTGCTCGACGCGGGCCATACGGTCACGTTGCTGGCGCGCGATCCGCTGCGCGCGGCCTATCTGTTTCACGGTCGCGTGCGCAGCGTGACGTCCGCCGAACAGCTGCAGCCGCACGAGCGCTTCGACACGGTCATCAATCTTGCGGGCGCGCCGGTGCTGGGCGCGCGCTGGAGCAAGCGCCGGCAGGCGGTGCTGCTCGCGAGCCGCGTCGGCGTCACGCAGGCGCTGATGCGCTGGGTCGACACCGCCGAGGTCAAGCCGCGCACGTGGATCCAGGCTTCGGCGATCGGCTACTACGGCGTGCGTCCGGCCGACGAACGGCTCGACGAGGGCAGCAGCGCCGGCACCGGCTTCATGTCCGAGCTGTGCCGGCAGTGGGAAGCATCCGCGCAGCCGCTCGAGCGCCACGGCGTGCGCACGGTGATGCTGCGGCTGGGCATCGTGTTCGGCCCCGGCGGCGCGTTGCGCCCGATGCTGCTGCCGCATTACTTCGGGATGGGCGGACGATTCGGCGACGGCGCGCAGGTGATGAGCTGGATTCACCGCGACGACGTGCTGCGGATCTTCGCTCGTGCGATGTCGAACGCGGGCATGCACGGCGTCTACAACGCGGTTGCGCCGGTGCCGGTGACCCAGCGCGAGTTCGTGCAGGTCGTGACGAAGGTGCTGCGCCGCCCCGCGTTGCTGCACGTGCCGGCCGCGCCGCTGCGCGTCGCGATGGGCGAGATGGCCGAGCTGCTGCTGGACGGGCAGCGCGTGATGCCGGCACGGCTGCACCAGGACGGCTTCATGTTCCGGTTCCCGACGGCCGAGCACGCGCTGCGTGACCTGACGAATCGGCCGCACACCGATTTCGCGCACACGGCCTGCCGTTTGCCGCGAGGTCGTGTATAAATTCGGCGTGAACGTGTTCGCGGCGTGTCGTGCGCCCCGAACGCTCCGCATCCGACCTCACAAGGAGACTGCAT
This sequence comes from Burkholderia sp., assembly GCA_031253835.1. Lineage (GTDB taxonomy): Bacteria > Pseudomonadota > Gammaproteobacteria > Burkholderiales > Burkholderiaceae > Burkholderia. The sequence goes on from JAIRVP010000021.1 coordinate 88,021, forward strand.
GCTGCACATCCTCGGCAAGATCCCGTCCATCAACGTTCGCAAGGTGCTGTGGCTGTGCACCGAACTCAACCTGCCGTTCGAACAGGAGGACTGGGGCGCGGGCTTCCGCACGACCCACGATCCGGCCTATCTCGCGCTGAATCCGAACGCGCTCGTGCCCGTCATCAAGGACGACGACTTCGTGCTCTGGGAATCGAACACGATCATCCGCTACCTCGCGAACCGCTACGGCGGCGATGCGCTGTATCCGGCCGAGCCGCAGGCGCGCGCACGGGTCGACCAGTGGATCGACTGGCAGGGCGCGGACCTGAACCGCTCCTGGGTCGGCGCGTTCCTCGGCCTCGTGCGGAAATCGCCCGATCACCAGGATCCGGCCGGCATCGCGCAGTCGATCGCAGGCTGGACGAAGCACATGCACGTGCTGAACGCCCAGCTCGAAAAGACCGGCGCGTACGTGGCCGGCAACACGTTCACGCTCGCGGACATTCCGATCGGCCTGTCGGTGAACCGCTGGTTCGGCACGCCGTTCGAGCATCCGGAATTGCCGGCGGTGTCGCGCTATATCGAGCGTCTCGCGACGCGCGACGGCTTCAAGCAATACGCGGGCAGCGCGAATCCGTAATGCCCCGCAGGTAGCGCGTGAGGTGGCGGCAATGAAATCGCCGCCGCTTCACGCCTGATTCATCGCGTCACGCGCCGGGCGCCGGCACCGCATCGAGCACGCGCGCGAGAAACGCCTCGTGATTCCACGCGGATTCCGGCCGCGACAGCCCGAGCCGCACGACCACCAACTGACGACTCGGCACCACACTCACGAACTGGCCTTCATGGCCGACTGCATGAAACGCGTCGGCCGGCATCGCACGCGCCTGCGGAGTGCGATCGTTGAACGGCTCCGGCACCTTGACCCACAGCTGCGCGCCGAACGCCTGGCGCTCCGACTGCGGCGTCGCGCGCGTCAGGTAGCGCACCCAGCCTTCCGGCAACAGCCGCTGCCCGTTCCACACGCCGTCCTGCAGCAGAAGCTGCCCGAAGCGCGCCCAGTCGCGCGCGCTCGCATACAGGTACGACGGGGCGACGAGCGTGCCGGACGCATCGGGCTCGAACACCGCGCTGCGCATCCCGAGCGGCGCGAACAGCGCACGGCGCGGATACGCGAGGGTGTCGTCCTCGCTGCCGCCGAGCGCTTCGCGCATCACGCGCGCGACGATCGCGCTCGTGCCGCTCGAGTAGTACCACTGCGTGCCCGGCGGCGCGGCGAGCGGTTTCGCCGAAGCGAACCGTGCCATGTCGGGCTGCGTGAACAGCATCACGGCGACGTCGGACAGCGGGTCGTCGTAGTCCTCGTTGAATTGCAGGCCGCTTGTCATCCGCAGCAGCTCGTCGAGCGTGATGGCCGCGCGCGGGTCGCCGCTGCCGCGCCATTCGGGCAGCAGCGCCGATGCGTCGGGCGACAGCTTGTGCTGCGCGACGAGCGTGCCGACCAGCGCGGCCGTCACGGTCTTCGTCATCGACCAGCCGGGCAGCGGCGTGTCGGCCGTGAAACCGGGCGCATAGCGCTCGGCGATCACCTGGCCGCGCCACATCACGACGACCGCGCGCGTGCGCCGCGGCCGCGCCGGATCGGGGTCGTCGAACGCGCGGTCGAGCGCGGTCTGCAGCTTGTGCGCGTCGATGCCGGCGGGCGGCGTGGCCGGTGCGGGCGGGTCCGGCGGCGGATCGGGAAGCGGCGGCAACGCGGCCGGCAGCGTGGTTGTCGCTGCGGCGGGCGACGCCCCGGGCGCGAGCGTGCAGCCGAGCCCCGGCCGGTAGTCGGCTTCGCGCTCGGCGAAACCGGCGAAGGTCGCCGTCGCGCGATGATGGTCGCGATCGATCGACGGGCGCACCAGCTTCAGCAGCGGATGCACGCCGGCCATGATGTCGACGTTGATGACGGACGCGGCCGGCCGGCCCGACACGAACACGCCGGAGCACAGCGCCTTCGCCGCGTAGCCGGTCGCGATCGGCGCGAGCCGCGACAGCATGGTGCCGGCATAGCCGACCGCGGCAACGAGCGCGAGCGCGATGCCGCGCAGAACCAGCTTCTTGAGGGGGATCGTCATGCGCGGGCATCCTCGGTTGTCTGCGGGCAGGCCAGGAACCGGCAGTGTCGCAGGTTCCGGCGAGCGGTGGCAATCGCGGGGGCGGGCGACGCCGGGCCGTGCCAATCGTGCGCATGTTGCCCGGCGTATGCGAAGCGGGTGTGTCGGTCGCCGAGGGGCGAACGGGCCGCGTGCGGCCCGTTCAGGCGATGCGTCACTGCATGTTGTTGTTGTCCGAACGCAGCGTCCAGATCGTCGCGGTGTTCGTGTTGTCGTCGACGGCCGCGAACTGCGACTGGCCTTTGCTGCCCTGCCCGAACGCCAGGCCGAATGCCGACCCCGGCGCGGTATCGACCTGCATTTGCGCGATGAAGCGGCCGTCCACCGTGAATTCCACGATCTCGCTCGGATGCAGCGGGTCGGGGTTGACCGCGTCGCCGTTGGCGGTCACGAGATGGCCGTTCGGCGCGAGCGCCAGTGCAAGCGGCCCGTGCAGGTGCACCGCGTCGAAGTAGATCATCCGTCCGACGCCGCCGTTACGGGTCGTCGATGCGGCGTTCTGGATCGCGAACACCGCGTTGTCGCCGGTGGATGCGACATACAGCACGTCGATGTTCGGGTCGTATGCGAGACCGGTCGGGCCGACGACGAGCGCATTGGGATCGGTCCGGTTCACGTAGCCCGACGCGATGATGCGCGAGCTCGACAGCATCGTGACGCCGTCGCTGCCGATCACCAGGTCGATCCGCGCGACCGTCCCGTTCAGCACGTTCGACACGAACGCGGTGACGCGCTGGCCGCGGTCGATCACGGTCATGTCCCACGGCCCGTCGAGCAGCGTGGCGCTGACCAGTTGCGTGACGAGGCCGCCTTGCGGATTGATGACGAGCAGCGAGCCGGGCGGGACCACGGTCTTGCCGTCCGGCGCCGGGACGTTGCCGACCAGCACGAAGCCGCTGCGCAGCACCGCGAGCGCGGTCGTCAGGCCGAGATTGCTGCCCTGGAAGAACGTCGCCGGCGTATGGCCGGGCGACAGCTTCACGATCGTCGTGCCGGTGCCTTGCGCGTTCGACGCCGCGTTGAAGTTGGACACGACGACGTCGCCCGGTTTCAGCGTGCTCCACGACGGCACGCCGCGCGGCACGAATGCAATGCCGTACGGATTGACGTCGCCGTTGGCGGGCACGGTCGACGCGGTGACCGACGAGATCGGCAGGATGACGTCGCCGCCGCCGGCCCACGCGAAAGCCGACGACAACGCGACGAGCCCGGCGCCGCACGCCGCGCGGCATAGCGTGCGCGCCATCGTGCGCCAGGCATGCGCGACGCGCGGCGGATGGGCGGTGAAGACGGTCGGGGCGGGCGAACGACAGGAAGGGAGAGGGTCCATGGCATGACTCCGGTTGATGATCGCGATCAGTCATCCCGGCTGCCGGCCTGCGCAGCCGACGGGTGTCCGGCGCGGCTTCGCGCTTGCCGAGCGAAACCGCACTCGAAATAAACGGATGGCGACGGCCGGTTATTCCATTCGGCGACACACGTTGCACGCGCGTCGTCGTCGATTGTTCGCGGCGACGGCGACACGGCCTGACAAGTTGAAATCCGGCCCGCGCTCGGCCGATAATCGTCCGGCATTGCTCTCCCGGTCCCACTGTCCAACCGATATCGGAAAACGCCATGTCCTACGACAACAACAACCCGTTCGCCAAGATCCTGCGCGGCGAACTGCCTTGCGTGAAGGTCGCGGAAGACGACGCGACGCTCGCGATCATGGATCTGATGCCGCAGGCCGACGGTCACGTGCTCGTGATCCCGAAGGAGCCGGCCGCGCAGATCTTCGAGCTGTCCGGCGATGCGGCCGCGGCCGGCATCCGCATGACGCAGCGCGTCGCGGCGGCGGTGCGCGCGGCGCTCGAGCCGGACGGCGTGTTCATCGGCCAGTTCAACGGCGCGGCGGCCGGCCAGACGGTCCCGCACGTGCATTTCCACGTGATTCCGCGCTGGGAAGGTGCCGAGCTGCGGCTGCACGCGCGCGAGATCGCCGACGCGGCGACGCTCGAAACGCTCGCGCAGCGCATTCGCGCGCGTTTCGTGTAACGGGTCGATTGCATGCGGCGCGGCGATGGCCCACCAGCCGGACGCCGCGCCGCCACCGGTTGTTTCAGCGGTCACGCGAGGTAACACGTGTAACCGCTGGCGAAACTCGTCCGGCCAGGCCCGGCGCTAGACTCCGCGCATTGCATCATCGAGCGACAGGAAGGGCGGATTGCCTCTTCGTGCCGGCCGCCGCCCATTGCGGCGGCGCGGCGTTCGCGAGGTGCCATTCGTCTTTCGCGCCGGGAATCGAGCCATGACCAGACTTCTCATCACGCTTGCCCTGATCGGCGGCCTGTCCGGCTGCTACGTCGCGCCGCCGTACGGCTACGCGCCCGCGCCGGCCTACTACGGCTATGCGCCCGCGTACTACGCGCCGCCCGTCAGCGTCGGGATCGGCGGCAACTTCCGCATCCGCTGATCCGGCGCCGCGCGCGAGCCGCGGCCGCCCCGGCCCGGCTCGCCGCCTTGCGCCGGATGATTCGCGCGGGTTCGCGCGCCGCATGACGGCGGCGCACGGCGCTTCGTGTGCGCACTTCCTATACTTCACAGGAAAGTGCATCCACGCGAGGCCGTCATGACCGTCACCCGCAAGGTCGCCGTCCTGTCGGGCGTCTCCACGCTCGTCTATCTCGGGCTCGCCGTGCTCGGCAGCGGCGGGTTCGCTGCATTCTTCTCGCATCCCCCACTGACCGTCGTCGTGATCGCGACGCTCGTGATGGCCGTCGCCGCGCTGTTCACCGAAGGCAACCTGAGCAGCGGCGAGCGCGAGAATCGCGACAACCGCTGGGTGCTCGCCGCGTTCGCGGTGAGCGGGTTCCTGCTCGCTTACCTGCCGGCGCTGACCGACCGGCTCGAGATCTGGACCTTCGGCGGCGACACGGTGCGCTGGATCGGCGTCGTGCTGTACATCGCGGGCGGTGCGCTGCGGATCTGGCCCGTGTTCGTGCTCGGCCAGCGCTTCAGCGGGCTCGTCGCGATCCAGCCGGGCCATACGCTCGTGACCGGCGGCATCTACCGCCGCATCCGCAATCCGAGCTACCTCGGCCTGCTCGTCAATTCGGTCGGCTGGGCGCTGGCGTTCCGCTCGGGCGTCGGCGTGCTGCTGGTCGTGCTGATGCTGGTGCCGCTCGTCGCGCGCATCCGCTCGGAGGAGGCGCTGCTGCGTTCGCAATTCGGCGCCGAATACGATGCCTATTGCGCACGGACCTGGCGGTTGCTGCCCGGCGTGTACTGACCCCGTCATCTGTCACTGACCGTTGCGCGGGCGCCTGCTCACGGCGCGTGCCCGATGTGTTGCCACGTGTGTCTCAAACATGCGACGCCATGCGTGGCCGGCCTGTTGCGCCGCAGGGCCGGACCCTCGTCTAAACCAATACGGGCAAGGGTTTCAGGCGAATCCGGCGTGCCCGTTCAACCTCCTTTATTCGTAAACAACTTGTTACCAGAATGTCCACGGCAAGGAAGCGGGACCGGTGCTATTCTTCGCCGCAAGCTCATTGAAATGAATTGGTCCGCGGTTCGGCACAATGCCTGACCGGATGTCGATCGATTCAGATCGTCGTACCGAGCGGACCTTCAATAACCAGATCGTGAACAAGGAAGAATACGGGAATGTGGAAGAAAATCGCCCCCACTCTCGTCGTCGCCGTGCTGACCGGCGCGACGTCGCTGCCGGCACTGGCCGGTGACCTGAACAACGCACTTGGCGGCGCGCTCGGCGGGGTAGCCGGCGCAGCAGTCGGTGGCGCAGTCGGTGGCAGCACCGGCTCGGTGATCGGCGGCGCCATCGGCGGCGGTGCCGGCGGCGCGGTGACGTCGAATCGTCGCGAGCGCACCGGTGCGATCATCGGCGGCGCACTCGGCGGCGGTGCAGGTACTGCGGCAGGCAATGCGATGGGCGGCCGCACGGGCGGCCTGCTGGGCGCGGCTGTCGGCGGTGGCGCCGGCGCGGCACTCGGCGGCAACATGTCGCGCAACTCGTACGACCGCGATCACGGCGGCGACCGCGGCTATCGCCACCGCAAGCATCGTCATCACCGCGACTGGGACTGATCGCCGCTGGCGCGGCACGGTGCGCGACAAGCGCACCGGCGCGCCGACGGCGTCGGCACCCGACGCGAGATTCGGCCCGGCGGCCTCTGCCGGGCCGTTATCGCCGGCCTGACCGGCGACCCCTTCCGGCTTCATCAGCCGCTGCCATATGCCCGACCGACGGGCCGGCAATTCACCTCCCACCCGGTTTCCCCCTTTGCTCGACGACTGACCTGCCGCGCATGAACGCGCCCGGGCAGAATTCGCGTGCGTCATCACGGATCGTTCATCGGTCTGTTCCGGCCTGACGCTCACGACGCTTCCCCCTTGATTCCCACGACCGGACGAGTCGCGACCTCTACGCAGCCGTCAGGATTTCCCTGATAGCCAGCGCGCCTCGGAACACCCCACCACCGCGCATCGCGGGCCCTGGCGGGTAGTGGGAAATCGAATGGATCTCATCGCAACATTTAATTGGTCGATCGCGATCGACTTCGCTATCGTCAACGATGCCCGCGTACGGAGTCGACCGTGCCGCCGGCCGCGCCTCGCCGCATGATCGCGAGCGCCGCGGCCCGGCCACCGGACCCAACAACCTGGGCCGCCGCGTCCGATGAACCGGACGGACCCGACGCGAAGCCTGGCCGACCGAACGAAGGCGCATGCGCTTTCAAGCCACCCCGGCAACGATGTCCCGCCGCCGCATGCGTGCCCCACGCGCATGCGGACCGCCCGATGCCGTTTGCGCCAGGGGCCGGACCAACCCATTGCCTGGATGCAATATGTCTAAGACAACGTATTACGCGCCGCATGGCGGCCACCCGCCGCAGACGGATCTGCTGACCGATCGCGCGATGTTCACCGAGGCGTACGCGGTGATCCCGAAGGGTGTGATGCGCGACATCGTCACGAGCTGGCTGCCGTTCTGGACGAACACGCGCCTGTGGGTGATCGCTCGCCCGCTGTCGGGTTTTGCCGAAACCTTCTCGCAGTACATCGTCGAAGTGAATCCGGGCGGCGGCAGCGACAAGCCCGAGCAGGACAAGAACGCCGAAGCCGTGCTGTTCGTCGTCGAAGGCGAAGCCGAGCTGACGCTGCAAGGCAAGAAGCACACGCTGAAGCCGGGCGGCTACGCGTTCATTCCGCCGGGCGCGGACTGGACGCTGCACAACGTCAGCGATGCTGCCGTGCGTTTCCACTGGGTGCGCAAGCACTACCAGGTCGTCGACGGCATTCCGCTGCCGGAAGCGTTCGTGACCAACGAGCAGGACGTCGAGCCGATCCCGATGCCGGGCACCAACGGCGCATGGGTGACGACGCGCTTCGTCGACATGAGCGACATGCGTCACGACATGCACGTGAACATCGTGACGTTCGAGCCGGGCGGCGTGATTCCGTTCGCGGAAACGCACGTGATGGAGCACGGCCTGTACGTGCTGGAAGGCAAGGCCGTCTATCGCCTGAACCAGGACTGGGTCGAGGTCGAGGCGGGCGATTTCATGTGGCTGCGCGCGTTCTGCCCGCAGGCATGCTATTCGGGTGGCCCTGGCCGCTTCCGCTACCTGCTGTACAAGGATGTGAACCGTCACATGAACCTGACGCTGAACCCGGCGCGCTAAGCGCCGAGCCAGTCGGATACGAAAAGCCCGCCGGTGCATGCCGGCGGGCTTTTTTCATGGGCGGCGCGCTTGCGGTGCGCTTCGCCGCTACCGGTCGAGCGCCGTCGCGGCGAGTTGCGCGACCCGCAGCCGCGTATCGGCCGGCAGGTCGTCTTCCATCAGCCACGCGGCCGACAGACCCGACCACGCGAGGATCCACTGCAGCAGCCGGCGCCGGTCGAGCTGCGCGGCGTCGGCCACGAGCGCGACGCGCCGCGCGAAGCGCGCGGGATCGACCGCGATGTCGTGCGCCGGATTGCAGAACAGGTTCGCGTAGTCGAACGCGCGCTCGCCATGCAGCGCTTTCGGGTCGATCGCGAGCCAGCCGTGATCGCCGAAATGCAGGATGTTGTCGTGATGGATGTCGCCGTGCAGGACGACTGCGTCGACGGGCGCGGCGCTATCGGTCAGCAGTTGGCGCGCGATCGCGGCCGAGCGGCGCAGCACGTCATGGTCCGCGTCATTCGACAGCAGTGCTCGGAACCAGTCATGCAGCGGCACGACCTGCGCAGGCGGCCGCGGCGCACGATGCGCGTGGAGCCGCGCGACGACGCTGCACGCAATGCGCATCGTGTCGTCGTCGTGGCCCGATGCCGACAACGCAGCCAGCGACGGCGCCGGCTGCGCGCGTTCGAGCAGGATCGCGTCGCCGTCGTGCTGCCACACCCGCGCGGCGCCTTGCCCGTTCCACCACGCCATCAGTGCATTGCCGCGCCGCTCTTCGTCGCACGTGGCGACCTTCAGCATCGCGGGCCGGCCTTGCCACACGACAGGCAGCAGGCCGCCGTTCGCGGTCAGGATCGGGCCGCCGTCGGGAACGAGGCCCCACAGGCCGAGGTATCGATCGAACATCACACGATGGTACAAGCGAACCGGATCGCGCGCCGCGACGACATGCCGCAGGCCCGCGCACGCGGCGCAGACGGCCTTGGGCGCGCTTTCCTAAATAAAATTTAGCCAGCCAAACTTTGGCTAAAGAATGTTCCGGTTTCGGGCCATCCCTTCGACAATGCGCGCCTTCCGTGACCGGTCGGCGCCCTCTTGCACCGGCCGGCGCGGGCACTGAAGAAGGAGCCCGACATGACCGACCACACCGCCAACCCTCCACCGCAACCCGCACCGCCGCCGCGCCGCCGCCGCGTGTGGCGCACGCTCGCGGGCGCGCTGCTGGGCCTGACGCTTGCATGCGCGGGCATCGGCGCATGGACGATCGATCGCATCTGGACGCAGCTGCCGTCCGTCGAACACCTGGCCGTCTATCGTCCCGCGCTGCCGCTGCGGATTTTTTCGCGCGACGGCGACCTGCTCGCCGAATATGGCGTCGAGCGGCGCGAATTCGTGCCGCTGGAACGCATCCCGCCGCTGATGCGGCACGCGCTGCTCGCGGCCGAGGACGCGAAGTTCTACGAGCACGGTGCGGTCGATGTCGGCGGCCTCGCGCGCGCGACGTTCGCGAACGTCGTGACCGGGCAGCCGGGGCAGGGCGGCAGCACGATCACGATGCAGGTCGCGCGCAACTTCTACCTGACGCGCGACAAGGTGCTGAGCCGCAAGCTCGCCGAGATCCTGATGGCGGCCAAGCTCGAGCGCGAATACAGCAAGGACAAGCTGCTCGAGCTGTACATGAACGAGATCTACCTGGGCGAGCGCGCGTACGGCTTCGCGGCCGCCGCGAACGTGTATTTCGGCAAGCCGCTGGACGCGCTGAGTGCCGGCGAAGCGGCCGTGCTCGCGGGGCTGCCGAAGGCGCCGTCCGCGTTCAACCCGGTCGTCAATCCGGCGCGCGCGACCGCGCGGCGCAACTATGTGCTCGGCCGCATGCATGCGCTCGGCCAGCTCGACGATGCGACCTATCGCGCGGCCGTCGATGCGCCGATCGCACTGGCGAACAAACCGCCGCTCGGGATCATCGCTGCGCCGTACGTTGCCGAACGTGCGCGCCGGATGATGGTCGAGCGGTTTCACGACGATGCTTATACGCTCGGCCTCGACGTGACGACGACGATCTCGATGCGCGACCAGCGCGCGGCCGAAGCGTCGCTCGAGCGCACGCTGAACCGGCAGCCGCGCGCGAAGCGCGATGCACGCAACGGGCTCGAAGGCGCGCTTGTGTCGCTCGATGCGGCCACCGGCGACATGCTTGCGCTGGTCGGCGGCGCGGATTTCAATCGCAACGTGTTCGACCATGCGCTGCAGGCGTACCGCCAGCCGGGCTCGAGTTTCAAGCCGTTCGTCTATTCGGCGGCGCTGGAGAAGGGCTACTTCCCGGGCGTGCTGGTCGACGACACGCAGCGCACGCTCACGCGCGCGGAAACCGGCGCGCAGCCGTGGCGGCCGCGCAATTTCGGCAACCGCTACGAAGGCTTCATCCCGGTGCGGCGCGGGCTCGTGCGCTCGAAGAACCTGGTCGCGGTGAGCCTGATGCAGGCCACCGACGCGCGCTACGTGCAGCAGCACGCGGTGCATTTCGGCTTCGACGCGCAGCGCAATCCGGCGTCGCTGCCGCTCGCGCTCGGCGCGGGCGCGGTGACGCCGCTCGAACTCGCGAGCGCATACAGCGTGTTCGCGAACGGCGGCACGCGGATGGAGCCGCGCCTGATCCTGTCGGTGAAGCAGCGTCACGGCGGCGCAATGTACGAGGCGACCGCGCCGTCGGGCGGGCGCGTCGTATCGGCGCGCAACGCGTTCGTGATGGACAGCATGCTGCGCGATGTCGTGCGGGCCGGTACCGCGCGCGGCGCGCTCGCGCTGCGCCGCGACGACGCGGCCGGCAAGACCGGCACGTCGAACGGGTCGAAGGACGTGTGGTTCGCCGGCTACTCGTCGGGCATCGTCGCGGTCGCGTGGCTCGGCTACGACACGCCGCGCCCGATGGGGCGCGCGACCGGCGCGACGCTTGCGCTGCCGGTCTGGCTCGACTACATGAAGACGGCCGTCGACGGGCGGACGCCGGTCGATACGACGCCGCCGCAGGACGTCGCGCTCGTCGACGGCGACTTCGTCTACGCCGAATACACGCACGGCGCCTGTACAGCCGACGTGCCGGCCTATATCCGCAGCCGCTTCGCGTGCGGCGGCATGGCGGCGGTCGATGCGCCGGACGCGCCGGGCGACAACGGCAAGCCTGACGAGCCGATGCCTGCCGCCGTCGATGCGGCCGAGCGCGAACGCGTGCTCGACCTGTTCCGGACCGACGACTGACGCGCGCCATGCATACGCTTTATCTGATTGCGATCGTCGCGGAAGCGATGTCGGGGGCGCTGATGGGCATGCGCCGCGGGATGGACCGCTTCGGGCTCGCGCTCGTCGGCGCGGTGACGGCGCTCGGCGGCGGCACCGTGCGCGACGTGCTGCTCGGCCACTATCCGCTCGGCTGGATCGCGCATCCGGAGTACCTGGTGATCACGCTGGTCGCGGCGACCGTCGCGTCGTGGGCGGCCCGGCATGTCGCGCGGATGAAGACGCTGTTCGTCACCGTCGATGCGATCGGCCTCGCGGCGTTCACGATCATCGGCTGCGACATCGGCGCGTCGATCGGCAGCGCGCCGATCATCGTCGTGCTGGCCGGCGCGATCACGGGTGTCTGCGGCGGGATGCTGCGCGACCTGCTGTGCAACGAGATGCCGCTGATCCTGCGCGAGGAGCTCTATGCGAGCGTCGCGTTCGTCACGGGCGCGCTGTATGTCGGGATGCAGCATCTCGGCATCGACGCGGGGTTCGCGACGATCGTCGCGCTGGCCGCCGGGTTCTCGATGCGGATGCTTGCGGTGCGACTTGGATGGAAGATGCGGACGTTCGGCGCGGCGGACCTGGAGCACTGAGCGCTCGCGCTGCCGGGCCGATTGTCAGTCCGGCTGCATGACCTGAAAGACATTTCCTTCCGGATCGATGCCGTCGAACATCCGGCAAGGGAACCCGTCGAAGCGCTTGAGATCGCGTACGGTCACGCCGCCGCCGGCGAGCCGGTTGCGGTGCGCGTCGATATCGGCGTCGATCCTGAAGACGAGTTTCACGTTGCCGGTGCCGGCTTTCGCGCTTGCCGGCGCGGTAGCGTGGCGGAACGCCGGGCCGGCCCGATGCAGCGCGAGTTCGATCGCGCCAGCATCGAGCACGACCCATTCGCCGTCGATCTCCTCGATGGCGGGCAACTCGAAATGCCGCTGGTAGAACGCCTTCAGCCGCGCGACGTCTTGGACATACAGGATGATGCGGGTCATCGGCAGCGGCACGTCGGTCTCCTCGAAGGGGATGGGCGATTGATCTTGATCGAAAGTCGCGGACGGCGGCAACGCATCGAGCCGTGCGGCGACCCCGTGCTACGCGGGCACCATCACCGGCGGCGCGCCGTCGCCGGTGTCCACCATCTTCACTGCGAATCCGTAGCACTGCGCGATATGCGCGGGCGTCATCACGTCGCGCGGTGCGCCGTGCGCGACGATCGTGCCGTCGGCGAGCATCGCGATCGTATCCGCGTGCCGTGCGGCGAGGTTCGGGTCGTGGACGATCGCCAGCACGCCGAGCTGCCATTCGCGTGCGACCGCGCGCACGGTGTCGAGCAGGCGATGCTGGTGCGCGAGATCGAGCGCGGCGGTCGGTTCGTCGAGCAGCAGGTAGCGCGGGCCGCTCTCCGTCGCATCGTCGTCGGGCCACAGCTGCGCGAGCACGCGGGCGAACTGCACGCGGGCGAGCTCGCCGCCCGACAGCGTCGTGACGTCGCGGCCCACGAGCGCATCGGCGCCCGCACGTTCGAGCGCGCGCCACGCAATGTCGCGATCGCGGTGTGACGTCGCACCGCTGCGCCGTGCATGCGGATAGCGGCCGAGCAGCACGATTTCGTCGACGCTGAACGGGAAGGCCGGCTGCGCGGCCTGCGGCAGCACCGCGCGCAGGCACGCGAGCCGCGGCGCATCGATGCGCGCGAGCGGTTCGCCGTTCAGCGTGACGTCGCCCGTCACGCGCACGCCGTTCGGCGCGACGCTGCCGGTCAGTTCGCCGGCGAAGGTCTTCAGCAGCGTGCTCTTGCCCGCGCCGTTGCGGCCGAGCAGCGCGGTTACGCGGCCGGGTTCGATCGACAGCGACAGGTTGCGCAGGATCGCGTTGTGCCGGCGGGCGACGTCGAGGTGGTGGGCAGTCAGCATGGTCGTCGTGAAGAAAGGATTACCCGCCGAGCGCGCCGCGGCTCTTCCACAGCAGCGCGAGGAAGAACGGCGCGCCGAGCAGCGCGGTCAGCACGCCGAGCGGAATTTCGGCCGGGGCGGCGACCGTGCGTGTGGCGAGATCGGCGGCGAGCGTCAGCAACGCGCCGAGCAGTGCGGCGCCGGGCAGCACGATGCGCTGGTCGGGGCCGCACGCGAGCCGCACGCAATGCGGCGCGACGAGCCCGATGAAGCCGATGATGCCCGCGCATGACACCAGTGCGCCGACGGCAAGTGCGACCGCGACGAGCACGCGCCGCTTCAGCCGCTGCACGGGCACGCCGAGATGCAGCGCTTCGGTTTCGCCGAGCTGCAGTGCGTTGAGCGCATCGCGTTCGCGCGCGAGCAGCACGCAGCCGATCGCGACGCACGGTGCGACGGCGGCCAGCGCCGACCATTGCGCGCCGCCGAGGCTGCCGAGGCTCCAGAAGGTCAGCGAGCGCAGCTGCGCGTCGTCGGCGACGAACGTGAGCAGCCCGATCGCCGCGCCGACCAGCGCGTTGATCGCGATGCCGGCAAGCAGCAGCAGCGGCAGCGCGAGCCGGCCGCGCGACGCGGCGAGCCGGTAGACGAGCGCGGCGACCGCGAGCGCGCCCGCGAACGCGGCGACGGGCAGCGCGGCCGCGCTCGCGTGCGCGGCGAAGAGCGCGGGGCCGAGCACGATCATCGTCGTCGCGCCGAGTGCGGCGCCGCTCGATACGCCGACGAGGCCCGGGTCGGCGAGCGGATTGCGGAACAGCGCCTGCATCGCGGCGCCGGTCGCACCGAAGCCGCCGCCGACCAGCAGCGCGAGCGCGACGCGCGGCGCGCGGATGTCGAACAGCACCGCGCGCGCCTGCTGCGCAGCCGGATCGCCGGCCAGCGCGGCCCAGGCTTCCGCGAGCGGAATGCGGTACGCGCCGACACACAGCGCGACGACGGACATCGCGCACACGAGCACGGCGAGCGCGGCCAGTGCGAACGGCGCAACGCGGCGTGACGTACCGATGCGCGCGGCGCCGGAGCGTGAGGCGGGCGACGGCGCGGGAAAGGGCGAAGCGTGAGCGGGCATCGGGGCGATCCGGAATCAGGCGAGCGCATCCGACAGGCGTCGGTGCAGGGTCGTGACGGCGAGCGGCAGGCGCGGGCCGAAGCCGAGCAGGAACAGCGCATCCAGCGACACCACGCGCTGCGCGCGGCCGGCCGGCGTCGCGCTGAAGCCGGGCGTCGCGAGCAGCGCGGCGCGACCGCCGACGGCGGCCAGCCCTTCATCCGAGATCAGCACGACGTCGGGCGCGGCGGCCGCGAGCGCCTCGGTCGTGAGCGGCTTGTAGTGATCGAAGCCCTGCATCGCGTTGCGCGCGCCCGCGTAGCGGATCATCGCGTCGGCGGCCGTGCGCTGGCCGGCGACGAGCGCCTGGTTGCCGGTATGGTTCAGCACGAACAGCACGCGCGGCGGCTGCGCGCCGCCGGGTACGCGCGCGGCGACCGCGTCACGCGCGGCCTGCCAGTCGCGATCGAAGCGTTGCAGCAACGCGGCACCGGCCTCGCGGACGTCGAGCGCCTGCGCGATGCCGGCGATCTTCGCGCGCACCGATTCGACGTCGTGGCGTTCGTCGAACGTCGTGACCGTGACGCCCGCGCCCTTCACCTGCGCGATCGCGGTGGGCGGGCCGGCTTCCGCCGACGCGAGCACGAGATCGGGCCGCAGCGACAGCAGCCCTTCGGCCGACAGCGCGCGCTGGTAGCCGACTTTCGGCAGGCGCTTCGCGGCGTCGGGATACGTGCAGGTCGTGTCGGCGCCGACGAGCCGGTAGCGCGGCGTCTCGGCGCCGCCGAGCGCGAACGCGGTTTCCGCGAGCGCGCCGCCGATCACGACCACGCGCTTCGGTGCGGCCTGCGCAACCTGCGCGAGCACGCTGCCGGGCAGCGCACCCGCGAGCGCGCCGGCCGCCGCGCCGGCGAGCACCGCGCGGCGGCGCGGATCGAACGGCCGCGCGCTCACCGCACGTCCCCGCGTGCGGCCGCCGGCAGCGTCGCGACGAGCGCGCGCCAGTCGTCGCGCTCGACCTTGCCGGGCTTGCGTTCGCCGAACAGCAGCGCGACGTGGTCGCCCTGCCGGTCGAACAGTTCGAGCGACGTGACGATGCCGTCGCTCGTCGGCTTCTTCACGACCCAGGCGGCGGCGATCAGGTCTTCGCGCACATGCAGGTTGAAGTCGGGATCGAGCACGTTGATCCACGCGCCGACTTCGCGCACGTTCGCGACGGGGCCGGTGTGAATCTGGATCATCCCCGCATTGCCGACGAACACCATGATCGGCTGGCCGCTTTGCGCCGCCTGCTGGAGCACGTGGCGCAGCGCATGCGTAGTCTCGACCGGATACGCGTATTGCGGATCGGCGAGGCGCAGCGCCTGCATGCGGCTCACGCCGAAGCGCTGCGTGATGCCGAAGAACTGGTGCGTGTCGGTCATCGCGTCCCACGCGGCGCGGAAGCCCGCGACGTCGATCTCGGTGTCGGCGCGCTCGGGCGTTTTCGGCGCGGCGGGCGCGACGTCGAGGCCCGGCTCCTGCGACGGCGCGCGCCAGCGTTCGACGAACGCGTCGTACGCGGCGTGGTCGCTGTGCGCGCGCAGATACACCTTGTGGATCGCATGGCCTTGCGCGTCGAAGAACTGCAGGCTCTTCAGCGGGCCGTGCGCGGTCTCGTCGCGCACCGCGAACGCCGACACCCAGTGACGATAGAAGATGCGCAGGTCGATGTCGCCGAGCGCGAGGCCGACGGGGCCGTCATGGCTCATCTGCGCATATTCGCCGTCCTTCTCGTGGACGGCCGTGTCGTTGCGCGTGAGCGCCATCACGCGGCCGAGGCGCGGCATTTCCTCGAACATCGCCGGAAAGCGCGCGTCGAGCCGCACGACGTGCTCGCCGACGAACGCGGCGAGCGCCTCGCCTTCGCTGACGCCGAGCGCCTGCGCGACGTCGCGGTTGCGCAGCTGGCGCTCGGTCTTGAGCTTGATGAACGCGTCGCGCAGCGCGGCGGCTGCACGGGCCGGGCTGGCCGATTGACCGGGAAGGGCGGATTGCATCATGTCGGACTCCTTCAAGTAACGGTTGGGGTGGTTGCGCGGGCGGCGCGCATCAGAAATCCACTTTCATGCTGACGGCGACCGTGCGGCCGGGCGACGAATACGCATCGAGCACCTGCGAATCGGCCGCGATGCCGCGCACGTCCGACCAGTTCCAGTATTTGCGGTCGAACAGGTTGCGGATGCCGATCGTTGCGCTCACGTGCTTGTTGAAGCGATAACCGCCGCGCAGGTCGACGACGAACGACGACGGCGGCGTGAAGCACGCCTTGTTCGAACAGTCGGACTTGTCGATGTCCTGGTCGCGTTTCGCGGCCTGGAACAGCAGGTCGGTCTGCACGAACCAGCGCTCGCCCGGCTCGTAGCGCACGCCGAACACGGCGGAGAACGGGTTGACGGTGTTGAGCGGCTGGCTGGCCGCACCGTCGTTCTGCGTCGAACCCTTCGTGAACGCCATCGCCGTCTTCAGCGTGATGCCGTTCGGCATCACCCATTCGGCGCGGCCTTCGAGGCCGTGAATGCGCGCGTCGGCGAAATTCACGTACTGGAACACGAACGGGTCGGCCGGCCGGCCGCTGCCCGCAATCGTCGTGCGCGAGATGAAGTTGCGGTAGCGGCCCGTGAACGCGGCCGCGCTGTAGCGCACGACGCCGTAGCCGGTGCCGGCCTTGCCGCGCAGGCCCGCTTCGAACGTGTCGCTCGTCTCGGGCTTCAGGTTCGGATTGCCGATCGACGTGTAGCCGTACACGGGGTTCGAGAAGCTGCTGTTCACCTGGTCGGGCGTCGGCGCGCGGAAGCCGTGCGCGTACTGCACGTACGGAATGACCGCGGGCGTGATCTCGTAGAGCACGGCGACGCGCGGCGACAGTTCGTTCGCGCTCGTCGACACGGCCTTGCCGGTGAACAGCGGATCGTTGCCGGTCGGGCTCAGCCGGTACGTGTCGAAGCGCAGGCCCGGCGTGACGAGCAGGCGCCCGTAGCCGATCTGGTCCTGCACGAACGCGCCGAACAGCGTGTAGTCGGTGTCGGGGAACGCCTTGTTCGGGAACGCCTCGCCGACGCCCGGCACCGTGCCGTCGCGCAGGTTCGTCACGCGCGACAGGCTGCCGTCCACGCCATACAGCAGCTTGTGCGCGAACGGGCCGGTCGCGAAGCCGCTTTCGGCGAACGCGGAGCCGCCGAACGTGCGTTCCTGGTACTGGTTGTCGCGCGAGCGCGAAGGCTGCCTGCCGCGCGTCTCGAACGCGTACTGGTCCTGCTTCGCGTCCTGGTAGTAGAACTGAACATGCGCGGTCTGGAACCAGCGGAACGCGTCGTCGCGGAAGTCGTAGTCGACGCTGAAGCGGTTGCGCTCGAGCCGGTCGTTCGTCGTGAGGCCGAGCGTGGTCGGCGCATTGATCGCGGACAGCACGTCGGTGCTCACGCGCCGCTGCACCGTTTCGGCGGTGAACTTGAACGTGTCGCGCGTGGTGGGCGTCACCACGAGCTTGCCGAGCAGCGATTCCGAATAGACGTCCTGCGGGTTCGATGTCGTGCGCAGCGTGCTCGCCGAATTGTTGCTGCCGCGCGTGTCGACTTCGTGGCCGCGCCGGCCGTCGGCGATGATCGTCCCCTGGATGCGGTCGTTGCCGCCCGCGGCCGACACGGTCGCGCCGATGCTGCGGTCGGCCGAGTCGTAGCTCGGCCGGAACGAGAAGTAGTAGGGCTTGTTGTAGATCGACAGCAGGTCGCGCGGATCCTTCGTGATGAAGTTCACCGCGCCGGTCAGGCCGTCGCTGCCGTACAGCGCCGACGCCGGCCCGCGCAGGATCTCGATGCGCTTGAGCGTGTCGAGATCGGCGTAGTCGCCGCGCCCCGCTTCGAGCGGGCCGAACGAGAACGCGTTCGGCAGGCGGATGCCGTCTTCCATCAGCAGCACGCGATTGCCTTCGAGGCCGCGGATGTTGATGCTCGAATCGCCGTCGCGACCGCCGCCGAGCGCGGCGCTGCCAGGCCGGTACGCGGTGCGGCGCACCGTGATGCCCGGCTCGTAGCGCAGCGCGTCCTTGATGTTGGTGGCCTGCTGTTCCTCGAGATCCTCGTCGGTGATTACCGACACGGACGCCGCCGTACGGCTCGCGGCGGTGGCCGTGCGGGTGGCCGTGACGGTGACGGGGTCGAGCAGCGCCGCATCGGCGCGCGTGGACGCGGCGACGAGGACGGTAGAAGGCAGGGCGGCGCCTTGCGGCGACGAATCGGCGTGAGCCGTGGCGGACAGGCCGAACGCGCCGAACAGCGCGGCACAGATCGGCCGCCGCGCCAGCGTATAGCAATGCACAGGTGGTCTCCCATTGACGATAACAAGCCCGAAGGCTGGCTGGGTGACGCGTTCACCTGGCTGGCCCGTTTGCGCGCGGCAGGCGGCAAACGGCGAATTGAAAGGTAACTGACAACTTTACCAGTGTAAATGAGAATTATTATCAATACAAGAACGAAACGCGGCGCGTGTGAGTGAGCGCTCGCCTGCGCGGCCCGCGCGAGCCGCGGCCGGAGATTCGGGTGAAATGCGCGGGCCGGTCAGGCCAGCGCTTCGACGCGGATCAGCAGGTTGCGCGCATGCGCGATGAATGCGTCGTGCGTCGCGCGATCGCTGTGGACGTCGAGGCCCGCCTGTTCGGCGAAGACGATCTGTTCGGTGTAGAGGTCGACGAGCGCACGGCGTGCGTCAGGGGGAAGCGCGCGGATCATCGACACGATCAGCAGTTCCTGCGCGCGAAGCATGCCGGACAGCGACTGGACGTTCATGCTGGCCTCCTCGGACGATGCGGCGGCGAGCCGCTCTTTCCATACTAGGCGGTCGGCGGGCCCGGCGCAGGCGCGGGGCGGGCGATGACGTGCGGGAATACGATTGGCCGACGCAGCCGCACGCGCCGACACGCGCCGCGTGCGTACGGCAAGCGCGAATCGAAGCGTGCAGCCGGGCGAACGGAATCAGCCGGCGGGGCTGGCGGTCCTGACGGCCTGCGCATCGCGCACGACCTGCGCGACGCGTTCGACGAATTCGGCGTCGGCGCTCGACAGCGCTTCGCGCTTGCCGTCGGGCATCTCGACCATCAGCCGGTAGGTGATGTCCTGCGTGGCCCAGGCGAGATAGCCGACGACGGCGAGCATCACGCCGACGACGAGCGCGGCGCTCGATGCGCCGATGCCGCCCGCGACGGCGATCGCCGCGCCGATCAGCGAGATCAGCGACGGCACGAGGCGGTTCTTCGGAATCTTGACGACGTCGACGTGGCGGATGTCACGCAGTGCGAATACCTGCCCGGCGGCCGACAGGCCGTTGCGCGTGACCATGACGCCACGTTCGTTGAATGCGTTTTCCATCGTGTGTGGCGTGGACGAAAACGCGCAGCGTAGCAGGTTTCGTTGCCGCGTCAAACGAGACCGACTGCCGCACGATGCGTGCGGCATGGCCGAATGACGGGAGGCGGGGGGAGGGGAAACGCGTTCAGAACTGCAGCCGGCCGTCGCCGTAAAGCCGGCCCGGCACGTGCGAGGCGACGACCTCGGCGATTTCTTCGTCGGTCGATTCGGCCGGCACGATCTGGCGCCGCGCGGGCGCGTCGAGATGCATCGTCCATTCGACGAGACGATACGGGCGGCCCCACGGGCGCTGCATTTCAACCGAGACGCGGCAGCTCTGGACCGGCAGCGAGT
This sequence comes from Burkholderia sp., assembly GCA_031253835.1. Taxonomy (GTDB): domain Bacteria; phylum Pseudomonadota; class Gammaproteobacteria; order Burkholderiales; family Burkholderiaceae; genus Burkholderia. Next base: position 107,848 of record JAIRVP010000021.1, read on the forward strand.
GTTGGCACGTCAGAATCGCGTGCAGATGGCTGAAAACGGTATCTTCGATCATCATGGCCTCCGATCCTGTCTCCTGTCTTGTGGGCAATCGATGGCGGTGCCGTCGGCATGTCTAAAAAAAAAGCCGCCGATGCTCAGGCGGCCAACAGGGGGGGTGAGAGCATCCTCTCAGCCCAGAATTAAGCGAAACTTAAAAGCACATAAAAAAGCGCCCCGCGTGGAGCGGGGCGCTTCTTGCCGTCGTGATCCGCGAGTTAAGCGGATGCTTTAGAACTTGTGACGGATACCGACGCGAGCGGCCAGCTGGTTCGACGAACCCGTGCCCGACGTGCTGAAGTAGCTCGTGCTCGAGCCGATCTGCGCTTGCACGTTGTTGCCCGACGCCTTCTGGTAGATCACCAGGCCGTACACGTCCGTACGCTTGCTCAGCGCGTAGTCGAGCGCCAGGTTGCCCTGGTTCCAGTGCGCCGAGTTGCCGCTCTGCGTTGCGTTCGTGTACGTGTAGCCTGCTGCTGCCGACAGGGCCGGCGTGATCGCGTACTTCAGGCCTGCTTCGTATGCGTTGTAGAACGTGCCCGATGCGCCGGCAGCGATCGGGGTGAACTGCGTGCGCGTCCACAGGGCCCATGCCGTTGCCGGGCCGAAGATGTAGCGGCCGCCGACGCCGTACGTGCGCAGGTCGCGGATGTTGGTCAGCGCGAGGTTCGCGATCGACGTCGAGAACGCCGGCGTTGCCTGGCTCGGGAAGCGGATGTCCGTGTAAGCGGCGCCGAGGGCGAACGGACCGTTCGCGTAGTTCACGCCGAAGCTGTATGCACGCGACGAGCCGCCCGTGTTCGTGGCGCCCGTGCCGTTTGCGCCTGCGAAGTCGGTCGAGTTCGAGAAGCCGTACAACGCGCCGAACGTGAAGCCGGCGTAGTTCGCGCTCTGGAACTTCACCGAGTTGTTGATGCGGCTCGACGTCAGCTGGTCGATGTCGTTCACGTGGTAAGCGTAGTTACCCGCGACCGTGTTGCCGCCCGTCGAGTAGTTCGAACCGAGGATGTCGGTCGAGAACGAGTACTGGCGGCCGAACGTGACCGTGCCGTATTGCGACTGGCTCAGGCCGACGTAAGCCTGGCGGCCGAAGATCGCGCCACCCTGGCCGATCGTGCCGTTGCCGCTGTTGAAGCCGTTTTCGAGCACGAAGATCGCCTTCAGGCCGCCACCGAGGTCTTCGGTGCCGCGCAGGCCCCAACGGCTGCCCTGGGCAACGCCGTCGTCGTACTTGAACAACTTGCCGCTACCGGTGGCGGTCTTGCTGTGGTTCACGTAGCTGATACCGGCATCGATGACGCCGTACAGCGTCACGCTGCTTTGTGCATGTGCCGTGCCGGCCGTTGCTGCGAGGGCTGCGATGGTCAACAGTTTCTTGTTCAAAGGATTCTCCGAGCGAATAAATGGCGTGTCCAGTTGCGGTTCCGGCGCTCTCTGTGGGCGCTTTCACGGACCGGCGGCAACTTTATCGGCGGGGCACGTAATGAATATGACAGCGACTGTCATATGAAGAATGTGTGGTGCCGATGCGACACTGAATCATGCCCGGTTGCGCTATCGGGGGTTATACCGAATTCGGCAGTCGTTCGATCCCGGTCAGGAATATGCACATGAAATAAGCTTGGTTGGTCGCGTTCGGGCCCCGTGCCACGATCCGTGCTCCAACAAACGACACGGGACAAGAGGACACCATGCGACGTTCGATCCTGACCGGCCTCGGCGCACTCGCCGCAGCGCTGGCATTCGCGGCGCCCGGCGCGCACGCCGATCCGCAAACGCTGAAGATCGGCACGATGAGCGGCCCCGACGCGCAGATCTGGACCGAAGTGACGAAGGTCGCCGCGCGCGAAGGCCTCGCGATCAAGGTCATCGAATTCAACGACTACGTGCAGCCGAACGCGGCGCTCGACTCGGGCGACCTCGACGCGAACGGCTTCCAGCACCAGCCGTTCCTCGACAGCCAGATCAAGCAGCGCGGCTACAAGATCGTGAACGTCGGGCTCACCTATACGGCGCCGATGGGTTTCTACTCGAAGAAGCTCAAGTCGCTGAAGGACTTGCCGGTGGGGGCGAAGGTCGGGATCCAGAACGATCCGTCCAACGGCAACCGCGCGCTGTTGCTGCTGCAGAAGTACGGCGTGATCAAGCTGAAGCCGGGCGCCGGCACGAACGGCGTGAACGCGACGCCGCTCGACGTCGCCGAGAACCCGAAGAAGATCAGGATCGTCGAGCTCGACGCCGCGCAGCTGCCGCGCGCGCTGCCCGACGTCGATGCCGCGTCGATCAACACCGACTACGCGGTGAAGGCCGGGCTCACGCCGGTGAAGGATGCGATCGCGATCGAGGATCTGCGCGGCCCGTATGCGAACCTGATCGCGGTGCGTGCGCAGGACAAGGACAAGCCGTGGGTGAAGAAGCTCGTCGCGGCCTATGAATCGGACGACGTGCGCAAGTTCATCGACCAGAAGTTCAGCGGTGCGATCGTGCCGGCGTTCTGACCGGTCTTCACGCGGAACGGCCGGCGGCCGATCGCCGGCTGCCGGCGTGCCGTCGGACAAGCCAATCGCCCGCGCAAGCGGGCGATTTCGTTGGTGCGTGCGGCGGTGCGCGTGAGCCGCGCCGTGGCCCGGCGCGCGGGCCGGGCGCTCAGGCCGACAGCAGCGAACCCGTGCGGATCGCGGTCGCGCCGGCGATCCGCGCGACTTCCATGCCGGCCGTCGCGAAGCGCACGATCTGGCGCGCGTACAGCACGCCCGATACGCTGCTCTTCAGCGTGACGACGCGGTCGGTCAGCGGGTCGACGATGTCGGCCACGGCCTCGCCGACCTCGATCATCGCACCGACCGGCGTGCGGAACACGATCACGCCCGACACGGGCGCGACGAGCGGATCGGTGCCCGCGAGCGGCGTGGCCGGATGCGCGAGCGGCGGCAGCGGCGCCGGCTTGCCGTCGACGACACCGCGCTCGGTCAGGTATTCGACGATCGCCTGCGCGTCCTTTTCGGCGAACTCGTACGACACGTCGCGCTCGCTGCGCAGTTCCACCGTGACGGAAATCGCGCCGTTCGGGATCGGGAAGCGGTCGCCGAAGCGGCTGCGCAGATCCGACCAGCAGAAGCTGTGGATTTCGTCGAACGGATTGCCGACCGAATTCAGCGCGAGCAGCGACGCCTGTGCGTCGAGATAGCGCGACAGCGGCTCGACGTCCGGCCACAGGTCGGGATTCGTGTAGAGGTGCATCACCGCATCGCTGTCGCAATGCAGGTCGAGCACGATATCGGCGTCGAACGACAGCTTCTGCAGCGCGAGGCGCTGCGAGTCGAGCTCGGTGCGCGGCTTCTGCTCGTCGAGCGCTTCGCGCATCGCGGCGCGCACGGCGACGAGGTTGCGCTGCGCGTCGTTCGTCAGGTGGTGTTCGACGCGCGGCAGCACCAGCGCCGCGAGATCGTAGAAATTGCGGTTGAAGTTCTGCATCGAGCCGAGCTCGAAGCGGCCGAGGTGATCGCCGAACACGTGCTGCGACAGGCCGATCGGGTTCGGCACGGGCACGATCACGACTTCGCCGCGCAGCTTGCCGGCCGTCTCGAGCGCGGCGATCTTGCGGCGCAGCAGCGTGGCGACCAGCATGCCGGGCAATTCGTCCGCATGCAGCGACGACTGGATGTAGACCTTCTTGCCGCCGCGCGGGCCGTAGTGGAAGCTCGTGATCTGGCGTTCGGTGCCGACGGCGGGGGAAATCAGCGGATGGGTCTGCGTTTGCATGATGAGGGGAGTGCGGCGCAGCCGCGAATGATCCGGTGTGCGTGGAAGATCGATTGTACGTTGCCTTCCTCGCCGCCATCAAACCGGCGCCAGAACATGCCATTTTCCGTTGAGAATCATCAGGTTGGCGCGGAAAAAATAACGTTGCACCGGCCGCGCGGGCAAAAAAAACGGGCGCCGCGAGGCGCCCGTTTCGTTGCGGCGCGTGGTGCGCCGGCTGGCCGTATCTGGCCGTATTACTTGCCGTAGACGTCGAAATCGAAGTACTTCTTCGCGATCTTGTCGTACGTGCCGTCCTTGCGCATGCCGGCGATCGCGCCGTCGATCTTCGACTTCAGGTCGGCGTCTTCCTTGCGCAGGCCGATGCCGGCGCCGTTGCCGAGCGTCTTCGGATCGTCGATATCCTTGCCGGCGAAATCGAAGTTCGCGCCGCGCGGCGTCTTCAGGAAGCCGATCTCGGCCTGCACCGCGTCCTGCAGCGCGCCGTCCAGACGGCCCGAGATCAGGTCGGCGTAGACCTGGTCCTGGTTCTGGTAAGGCACGACGTTCACGCCCTTCGACGCCCAGTACGTCTTCGCGTAGGTTTCCTGGATCGTGCCCTGCTCGACGCCGACCGACTTGCCCTTCAGCGATTCAGCCGTCGGCAGCAGGCCCGTGCCCTTCTTCGTGACGAGGCGCGTCGGCGTGTTGAACAGCTTCGCCGAGAAGGCGATCTGTTCCTGACGCGCCGGCGTCATCGACATCGACGACAGCACGCCGTCGAACTTGCGGGCCTTCAGCGCCGGGATCATCCCGTCGAAGTCGTTTTCGATCCACACGCACTTTGCGTTCATGCGGCGGCAGATTTCGTTGCCGAGATCGACGTCGAAACCCACAACCTTGCCGTCAGCGCCTTTCGATTCGAAAGGCGGGTAGCTTGCGTCGACGCCGAACCGCACGGTCGACCAGTCCTTCGCATACGCGCCGCCGGCCGATACGGCGAGCAGGGCAACGGTCACAGCCGCAAGAATCTTTTTCACCAGGTGACTCCTCGTTTTGTTCGATGGGTGCGCGGTTGTGCCGCGCCGTAAGCCTTCGGTCCGCCGCGGCTTCGCGTCGGACTGTCCGTTTCGCCCACCCGATGCGGGCGCGCGACGTGCGCAAGATTATCAAGACAAAATACCGGCAGGGCGCCTAGGACAAGCCCCGATACCGGGCCCGGCGGCGGCGCGTTGCGGGCGCCGCCGTTTCAGACACAGGAACGATTCAGCCGAGCGTTTCGTTGACCGCGCGCTGCAGGCACGTGACGAATTGCGATACGGCGGGCGTGGGCAGCAGGTCGCGCCGCGCGATGATCGACAGGTCGAAGCGCGGCATGCTTTCGTCGAGTTCGGCCGTGCGGATGCCGAGCGGCGCGACCATCTCGGCCAGCGGGCGCGTGAAGCAGCCGATCACGTCTGAGCGCGCGACGAGCCCGAGCGTCACCGCGAACGACATCGGCGAGCGCAGCAAACGTTTGGGCAGCGGCAGCCCGTGCGCCTCGAACATCCCGACCATCACGCTGTGCGGAAACTGCTCGGCGCCGACGGTGACGATCCACTCGGCATCGAGCAGTTCCTCTAGACGGCGCGCATGCGCGAGCGGGTGGCCGTCGCGCATCACGATCGTGAATTCGGTCGACAACAGCGGCGATTGGGTGAAATCGCGGTCGAGCGCGGGCACATGGTGCATCGCAGCGATGTCGAGCGTGCCGTTGCGCAACTGCGCGAGCGCGTCGGGCACCGTTACTTCCTCGAGATGCAGGCTCACGTTCGGCATCGACCGGCGGAAGGCCGTGACCGCATGCGGCAGCGCGGTCAGCGCGATCGACGGCATCGTGCCGACCGCGACGCGCCCCGACATCTCGCCTTTCACCTGCTCGACGGCCTCGACCGTGCGGCGGATGTCGCCGAGCAGCTGCTCGGCGCGCGGCAGCAGCGCCTCGCCGCACGCGGTCAGCTCGACGCCGCGCACGCTGCGCACGAGCAGCTCCGCGTTGAGCGCCGTTTCGAGCTCGCGGATCGTGTGCGTGATCGCGGGCTGCGTGACGCCGAGTTCGCGTGCGGCGGCGCGCAGGCTCTTGAGGTGCGCGGCGGAGACGAACGCCTGGAGCTGCGCGATGTTCAGG
>JAIRVP010000031.1 GCA_031253835.1 Burkholderia sp.
ACAGGACCGTGAAACGACTCTACGCCGATGATAGTGCGGATTCCCGTGTGAAAGTAGGTAATCGTCAGGCTCCCTAAGCCAGAAACCCCCGCCCGAAAGGCGGGGGTTTTTGCATTTCAGCGATCGAAATGCAGGTAGGGCGGCCGAAAGGCGCTCGATTCATCGAATCCCGTCATCGCCTGCCGGATCTGCCCACCTCCCATCCTGCCGCCAGGCACCTCTGAAACCCCGATACGTCCTTTACGGACCACGCCAATCCAGCTTCAATCAGCGTCCGGCCCTTGTCGGTACATCCCGTGGCGATGTCTTGATGGCCGATGATGAGTGACGTTCGTCGACGATGATCGGCAAATGCCGATTTCTGCCGAAAAACTCTCTGTGCCATCCAGCTGTCTTTCGACGCACCATGTCGACCTGATCGTGCGCGCCCCCGATGGACACGCCGGGAAATCGTCATAAAAATCTATGCGCATAAAGTTCATTCGCGCGACATGTGCTGCAAAGCGGAGAGCAGGCCCTTCGGGGTAATATCGCCATTCGTCCCGATTCGCGGCGCTTGTCTGCATCCGCTGGCGATCGGTGTCTTCCGCATTCCGTCTCCCGCATCGTTCATGACTGACAGCCCTGCCCAAGGTGGTCGGACGACCGACTTCTTGCCGTACCTCGTCGCCGCAACGTTCTTCATGGAGTATCTCGACACGACCGTGATCGCGACCGCGCTGCCGCAAATGGCGCGCTCGTTCGGTGTCGGGCCGAACGCGCTGAGTCTCGGCATGACGGCCTATATGCTGGCGCTGGCGGTGTTCATCCCGATCAGCGGCTGGATCGCGGACCGCTATGGATCACGCACGGTATTCGCGAGTGCGATCGTCGTGTTCACCGGAGCGTCGGTGCTGTGCGGGCTGTCCGACGGCGTCGTGACCTTCACGGCTGCGCGGCTGCTGCAGGGTGTCGGCGGGGCGATGATGGTGCCGGTCGGGCGGATGATCGTCGTGCGCAGCACCGAGAAAGCCAAGCTGATGCGCGCGATCGCGACGATCACGTGGCCGGGCATCGTTGCGCCTGTCGTCGGGCCGCCGATCGGGGGCTTCATCACGACCTATGCGTCGTGGCGCTGGATCTTCCTGTTGAACGTGCCGTTCGGCATTGCCGCACTCGTCTGTACCTGGCTGATCGTCCGGAACACACGGGCCGACGAGCAACGGCCGCTCGACTGGGTCGGTTTCGTGCTGGCAGGTGGGGCATTGACCTGTCTGTTGATCGGCACCGAGGCCGCCGGCCAGCAGGATGTCGACTTCATGCGCGCGGGCGTCCTGGTGGGCGCGAGCGTGCTGTTCGGCATGGCCGCGTGGTTGCATGCGCGCCGCTGCGCGCATCCGCTGCTCGATTTCACGACGCTGAAGGTGCCGACGTTCTCAGTGACGGTGATCACCGGCTCGATCACGCGGATGGCGATCAACGCCGTGCCGTACCTGCTGCCGCTGCTGTTCCAGATCGGCTTCGGACTGTCGCCGTTCCAGTCCGGCCTGCTGCTGCTCGCGAGCGCGCTCGGCAATCTGGGGATGAAGGCGGGCACATCGTGGATTCTCGACCGATACGGCTTCCGGCGCGTTGCGCTCGTCGACGTGACGATCGTCGGCCTCTTCACGATCGCGTGCGGCTGGCTGACCGCATCGACACCGCTGGCGATCACGCTGCTCGTCGTATTCGTCTACGGGCTCACGCGGTCGATGCAGTTCACGACGCTCGCGACCCTCGCCTATGCGGATATTCCGGCTCGGCAGACGAGCGCGGCCAGCACGCTGTGGAGTGCTGCGCAGCAGATGACGATCGGGATGGGGATCGCATTCGGTGCGTTGTCGCTGCGGCTCGCGGCATTGGTGCGCGGCGATGCGGCCGGCATGCATTACGTGCTCGACGATTTCCGCTGGGCATTCGTCGCGGCGGGGGTGCTCGCACTGCTGACGTTGCCGGGCTATGCGCGGCTGGCCTCCGATGCAGGTGACCGGCTGCGGGCGAATGTGGCGCGAGGGTAGGCCGAACGGCGAATCGAATTTGCGCCGTGACGGGTGAGCACGCTAGTTTCTCGTCGCTCACCCGAAACGACGGGCCGTTGCGGTTGCGATGGCCTGACGATCAACGCTATCAGCCTTTCGCTGCTGCGGGATGAGGGGGCGTGAGCACACCGTGCTGCGCTCTTGGCGCGAACCTGAAATCATCCGCCCCACGAATGTCGAGACAGCATCACGTCCATCCGAATGGCCGTCACTGCGCATCATGAAAAATGATGCCGACCGTGTGGCGGTGGCCGCTGCGGATCCGGCTCACGCCGTGGCGCAGGTTGACGCGATACACGCCGCGCGTCCCCTGCACGGGCCTGCCGTGCACGGCGAAGATCACCGCGTCGCCCTGCATCAGCGGCACCACCTCCGCACGTGATTGCATGCGCGGCCGCTGTTCCGTCAACACGAACTCTCCGCCCGTGAAATCGCGGCCCGGCGCCGACAGCAGGATCGCAACCTGCAGCGGAAACACATGTTCGCCGTAGAGATCCTGATGGAGACAGTTGTAGTCGTCCGCACCGTATTGCAGGATCAGCGGCGTCGGACGCGTTTGTCCCGCCGCGTGGCAGCGATCGAGGAATGTCGTGTGGTCTTTCGGATAGCGGACGTCGATCCCGAGCGCCATGTTCCAGCGATTTGCGATGGGTGCGAGATGCGGGTAGATCGTCGTGCGCAGCTCGGCGATGACCGCAGGCAGCGGGTACGCGAAATACTTGTATTCGCCGCGGCCGAATCCGTGGCGCGCCATCACGACGCGTGAACGGTAGAGCGCATCCCGCGGATAGAGCGACGCGAGCGCATCGCATTCGTCCGTCGAAATCAGGCCCGGCACGCGCGCGCACCCATAGCGATCGAGCTCGGCACCGACAGTCGGCCAGTCGATCGTGTCGACACGTTGTGTGATGTCCGGCGATTCGACGGCAGGTTGCAGATCGGCGATGTTCACGGGCATCCCTCGGTTCGTCAGCGATGTGGCGCCGCGCGACATGCCCGGAAGCATTGCGTGCACGGTTGCCGCCACGAAGAAAGTTGATGAACCCAGTCTAGCGACGTTCGTGCGCAGGTGCGCTCCAGATCTTGCGCTTCAATTCGAAAGAGGGCGGAAGGCACGGGACGCGCACGGACGCATCGAAGGCTGCGACGGATCAATGCGGAGAAGCGGAGAAGCGGAGAACGGAGAAGCGAGCGATGACTCTTCCACAACAGGCGGCCGGCTCACACCGGCCACCCGTCGCAACCCGAATCAAGCCATCGACCGGAACAGCCAGTAGAGCGCGCCGGCAAGCACGATCGACGCCGGCAGCGTCAGCACCCATGCGAGCACGAGGCTGCGCACCGTGCCCCATTGCAGCCCCGACCCGTTCGCCGCCATCGTGCCCGCGACGCCCGACGACAGCACGTGGGTCGTCGACACCGGCAGCCCGTACACGTCGGCGGCGCCGATCGTCAGCATCGCGACGAGCTCGGCCGATGCACCCTGTCCGTACGTCAGATGCTGCTTGCCGATCTTCTCGCCGACGGTCACGACGATCCGCTTCCAGCCGACCATCGTGCCGAGGCCCAGCGCGATCGCGACAGCGACCTTCACCCACGTCGGAATGAACTTGGTCGCATGGTCGAGCTGCTTGCGATAGTTGTCGATCGCGAGCTTGTCGTCGGCGGCGAATGCGGGCTGCCCCGACTTCTCGATCAGGCGGATTGCTTCGGATACCAGATACATCGTGTTGCGCACGTTGTCGACGTCGCGCTGCGGCACGGCTGCCATCGAGCCCGACGTGCCGACCGCCGTCGCGAGCGACGTCGACAGCTGCTGCACGGCCGGCAGCACGGCGGGCGTCAGTTCACGACGCTGCACGTAGCGTTCGACGTCGGCACGCGGGTTCGCGGACGGCGCGGCGCCGTTCGTGTACTTCCCGAACGTCGCGGCTGCCTGGTTCGCGACGGCCACGAACGTTTGCGACTCGGCCGGCGTGACGGCCTTGTTCAGCGCATACGCGGTCGGCACCGTGCCGATCAGGATCAGCATGATGAGCCCCATCCCTTTCTGCCCGTCGTTCGACCCGTGCGCGAACGACACGCCCGTGCAGGTCAGGATCAGCAGGCAGCGAATCCAGAACGGCGGCGGCTGATCCTTCGGCGGCTCCTTGTACAGCTCAGGAACCCGCACGAGCGCTTTCAGCACGAGCAGCAGCAGCGCCGCGCACAGGAAACCGACGATCGGCGAGAACAGCAGCGACTTGCCGACGCCGAGCGCCTGGCCCCAGTCGACGCCGCTCGTGCCCGACGGCCCGTGCATCAGCTGGTTCATCAGCCCGACGCCGATGATCGACCCGATCAGCGTATGCGAGCTCGACGACGGCAACCCGAAATACCAGGTCGCGAGGTTCCACACGATCGCGGCGATCAGCAGCGCGAACACCATCGCGAAACCCGCGCCGCTGCCGACCTGCAGGATCAGCTCGACCGGCAGCAATTGCAGGATGCCGAACGCGACGGCGCCGCTCGAGACCATCACGCCGAGGAAGTTCCACATGCCGGACCAGATCACCGCGACGTTCGGCGTCAGCGAGTGCGTATAGATCACGGTGGCGACCGCGTTCGCGGTGTCGTGGAAGCCGTTGACGAATTCGAAGCCGAGCGCGATCAGCAGCGCGGCGCCGAGCAGCAGGTAAGGGAACAGCTTCCCTTCGCGGACCGGCGACAGATCGTCGATCAGGTGCGTGGCGATATAGATCGCGCCGAGCGCGAGCACCAGCAGGAAGACGGCATAGCCGACCTGCCTGGTGCGTTCGACGGAGCCCGAGTGGTTCGGAGCGGACGAAGCAGGTTGATTCATGACGGCATCTCGTAAGGGAACCGCATCCGATCCTATCTGCGGCCAGCCGTCAGTTTGATGACAGTCGGGACCACGAACGGTGTGTCTTGCCGGCGTGTAAGGCAGTTGAAGGCATGCATGCGCAACGCGACGTACCGGCCCGCATCGTTGCCCACATAGTGAGCGCAATACGGGCCTATGCGTTGTCTTCCTCGCTCAACATCCATCCATTGGGCGAGGCAACGAGCGTCGTACAGGACAGCGGCGCGATGTCGATGCGGGTTGCCGCCTTCGAATCCATCCGCAGCACGTGCGTGACAGCTGCGCGGACGATGGGCGCATGCGTGACCGCGACGATGTCGCGATCGAGTGGCAGCGCGTTCAACCAGGTGCCGACGCGGCGCCTGGCGGCTTCGAACGATTCGCCGCCGTGCGGCGATGCGGACGGATCGCCGATCCACGCACCCAGTGCGTCCGGCAAATCGCGTGCAAGGTCGTGCAAGCGCCGGCCTCGCCAGTTGCCGTAGTCGATGTCGCGCAGTGCGTCGTCAACGTCGGCGTGCAACCCGAGTGCATCGGCGGTTTGCCGCGCGCAGCAGGCAGGGCTGCACAGCGCGAGCGAGCCGCTGACGCCTGCCCACCGGTCTCGCAGCGCGGCGGCTTCGGCGAGCCCGTGTGCATCGAGCGGATCGTCGTCGGGAAACGTGCCGGTGCGCATCGCGCGGGTCGATGCGTGTGCGATCAGGCGCAGCGAGGCATGCGTGGTCATGTCGTTCTTTGGGTGATCCCGGAGCGGGACGCGATCGCCATCGTGCGATCACTTCAATGCGCGAACGTTCGCGCGTACAATTCGCCCGATACGAAACGCGGAAGCCGGTGCAATCCCGGCGCGGTCGCGCCACTGTAACCGGTGATCCATGATCCCGGAAGCCAGACCTGCCTTCGTACCCATCCAACATTTGTCGGGGCGCGATTCCCCTGAGGTGCATCCATGAGCGAAGCAGTGCTGAAGCCGGCGGTCGTGCCGGCACCCATCCCCGTCCGTGAACTGTTGCCGTGGGCCGTGTTCGTCGGCCTGATCCTGCTGCTCGCGCTTTATTTCGTCGGTGCGGAACAGGGGGCGACGTCGCTCGTGCCGGGCATGTACGTCCATGAGTTCGTCCACGACGGCCGCCATCTGCTCGGCTTTCCCTGCCACTGACGCGGAGCATACGATGGTCGGAAAGCTGCTCATGCGCGGGATGCTCGCAGGCATCGCCGCAGGCCTCCTCACGTTCGGTTTCGCCAGAGTCGTCGGTGAGCCGCAAGTCGATCAGGCGATTGCCTTCGAAGAAAAAACCGACGCAGCCAAAGGCGACGCACCGGAGCCCGAGCTGGTCAGCCGCCACACGCAGGCCGGCCTCGGTCTGCTGACGGGCGTCGTGACCTACGGCGCCGCATTCGGCGGGCTGTTCTCGCTGGTGTTTGCGTTCGCCTACGGGCGCGGCAGCCGCCTCCCGGCCCGTCCGCTGGCCGCGTGGCTCGCGCTGGCGGCGTTCATCGCGCTCGTGATCGTGCCGAACCTCAAGTACCCGGCCAATCCGCCGTCGGTCGGCGATCCCGACACGATCGGCTATCGCACGGGCCTGTTCTTCCTGATGATCGCGATCTCGGTCGCGACGATGGTGTTCTCGGTCGGCGTGCGCCGCCATTTGCTGGCGAAGCTCGGCCAGTGGAACGCGTCGATCGTCGCGGGGCTCGTGTTCGTCGCGATCATCGCGGCCGTGCAGGCCGGGCTGCCGTCGGTCAGCGAGTTACCGGCCGATTTTCCGGCGGCCTTGCTGTGGAAGTTCCGCGTCGCGGCGATCGGCATGCAGGTGATCATGTGGACGACGATCGGCCTGCTGTTCGGCGCGTGGGTCGAGCGCAGCGAACGCGTCGGCCTGCGCGCCGCCTGACGCGCATTGCAATGGAGTGCGCCTAGCGCAGCATGCGCGGCGCGCTCCACGTCGATTCGCGCGCCAGCGCGACGAACGCGGCCAGATAGTCGATCGATGCGTCCGCCTCGCGGATGCCGAGGAAGATCTGCTTCGCGATCCCCTTCTTGCCGAGCTTGACCGGCACGACCGGCATCCGGTCCGCATACTCGTCGGCCAGCCACCTCGGCAGCGCGGCCACGCCGCGTTCGCTTGCCACCATCTGCAACATGATGTCGGTCGTCTCGATCGACTTGTGCCGTCTCGGCACGATGCCGGCCGGCGTCAGGAACTGGTTGTAGATGTCGAGCCGGTCGGTCTCGACCGGGTACGTGATCAGGATCTCGTCGGTCAGCTGCTCGGGCGTCACGTAGTCGGCGTTCGCGAACCGGTGTGAATCGGCGACCACCAGCACCTGCTCGTAGTCGAACACGGGATCGAAGCGCAGCCCCGGCTTGTTCAGCGGATCGGGCGTCACGAGCACGTCGATGTCATAGCCGAACAGTGCGCCGATGCCGCCGAACTGGAAGCGCTGCTTCACGTCCACGTCGACGTCGGGCCAGCGCGACAGGTAGGGCGACACGACCTTCAGCAGCCACTGGTAGCACGGGTGGCACTCCATCCCGATGCGCAGCGTGCCGCGCTCGCCCTTCGCGTACTGCTTCATCCGCTCCTCGGCGAGCTCGAACTGCGGCAGCAGCCGGTTCGCCAGTTTCAGCAGATATTGCCCGCCCTGCGTGAGCCGCAGGCCGCGGCCTTCCCGGTCCCAGATCGGCGTGCCGAGCTGCTGCTCGATTTTCCGGACGGTATGGCTGAGCGCCGATTGCGTGAGGTGCAGCGCATTGGCGGCTGCGGTCAGCGAGCCCTGGCGCTCGACTTCACGAATGACGACGAGATGGAATCGTTCCAGCATGGATTTCGCTCGCGCAACGAATGCATGAATAATGTTAATGGGTGAATGAAATAATGCCATTTTATTTCATGGTTTGAAATCCCTATGATGGCTGCCGGATCTTCAATTCTTCTCTGGACGGCAGCTTCATGGTGACGACACACAACCTCGGTTTTCCGCGCATCGGCGCGAAGCGCGAACTCAAGTTCGGTCTCGAACGCTACTGGAAGGGCGAGTCGTCGCGCGACGCGCTGAAGGCACTCGGCGCCGAGCTGCGCCAGCGCCACTGGCACGACCAGCGCGATCTCGATCTCGCACCGATCGGCGATTTCGCGTTCTACGACCAGGTGCTCGACATGAGCTTCACGCTCGGCAACCTGCCGAAGCGCGTGCAGGACTTCCATGGCGACGCGCTCGACAACTATTTCCGCGTCGCCCGCGGCCGTTCGGCGCAGTCGGCGGAAGAACACGCCGCATGCTGCGGCGGTGTCGCGGCCGGTGAAATGACGAAGTGGTTCGACACGAACTATCACTACATCGTGCCGGAGTTCCACGCGGACACGAACTTCTCGCTCGACCCGTCGCGCCTGCTGCAGCAACTCGCCGAGGCAACTGCGCAGGGCGTGAACGCGAAGCCCGTGATCCTCGGCCCCGTCACGTACCTGTGGCTCGGCAAGGCGAAGGACGATTCCGATCGCCTCGCGCTGCTGCCGAAGCTGCTGCCGGTGTACTGCGCGCTGCTCGACACGCTGACCGCGCAAGGCGTCGAATGGGTGCAGATCGACGAACCGATCCTCGTCACCGAGCTCGATGCCGAATGGCGCCAGGCGTTCCGCAACGCGTATGCGGCGCTGGAAACGCGCCGCATCAAGCTGCTGCTCGCCACGTACTTCGGCGAGCTTCAGGACAACCTGACGCTCGCGGCTTCGCTGCCGGTCGACGGCCTGCATGTCGATGCAATCAACGCCCGCAACGAAATCGATGCGCTGGTGCGCGAACTGCCGGCCGAGCGCGTGCTGTCGGTGGGCGCGATCAACGGCCGCAACATCTGGAAGACGGACCTGAGCGCGACGCTCGACTGGCTCGAACCGCTTGCGAAGCAGCTCGGCGATCGCCTGTGGCTCGCGCCGTCGTGCTCGCTGCTGCACGTGCCGGTCGATCTCGCAAGCGAGGAAAAGCTCGATGCGGAAATCCGTTCGTGGCTCGCGTTCGCGCTGCAGAAGCTCGACGAACTGAAGGTGCTCGCGACCGCGCTGAACGAAGGCCGCGACAAGGTAGCCGACGCGCTCGCCGCAAACGCGGCAGCGATCGACTCGCGCCGCCGCTCGCCGCGAGTGAACAAACCGACGGTGAAGGCCGCGATCGCACGCATCGACGCGCAGCTCGGCAACCGCGTGAGCCCGTACACGGAACGTGCACCGAAGCAATCGGCGCGACTGAACCTGCCGGCCTTTCCGACGACGACGATCGGCTCGTTCCCGCAGACCGGCGAGATCCGCCAGGCGCGCAGCCAGTTCAAGGCCGGTGCGCTGGATGAA